>NZ_JABZEO010000015.1 GCF_013385175.1 Allochromatium humboldtianum
ATCCAGCGCATCATCGACGCCGCAGAATCCGGCGCTCTGGTTGGCATCGTGATGAACACGGTCGACGATGCTCAGCAGCTCTGGATTCAGCTCCACAAGAATGCCCAGGTGCCCGTCGATCTCTTCCATGCCCGCTTCAGGCTCCGGGACCGACAGCGCATCGAGCAGCGGGTGATCGAGCACTACGGACGTGAAGCCGAACGGACCCAAGGGCGCATCCTGGTCGCGACCCAAGTCATCGAGCAGAGCCTCGATCTGGACTTCGATTGGCTCATCACCCAGCTCTGCCCGGTCGACCTCCTCTTCCAGCGGCTCGGACGCTTGCACAGACACTCACGCAAACGCCTTGATGATTTCCGGGTTCCCGCCTGCACCGTCCTGTCGGTCGAAACGGACGATTACGGTCTGCATGAACTGATCTACGGCGATGCGCGCCTGTTGTGGCGAACCGAGTTCCTGCTGGCCCGACACAAGCAGATCCATTTTCCAGCGGCCTATCGGGAATGGATCGAGCCTGTCTATGGAGAAGCTCCCTGGGACGATGAGCCTGAGTCCGTCTATGGCAAACATCTGGCGTGGCGGGACGACCAGAGCGCGGCAGAAAAGAAAGCGCATCGTCTCACGACCATGAACCTGAGCAAATTTCGCGACGACGAAGAGCGCCTGACCTCGCTCACGCGAGATGGCGAAATGAGCTTGTCCGTTCTGCTGATTCGAGAGGATGGTCGCCTGCTGGACGGCGAAGATCCTGACCAGATGGACGAATACACCAAAGCTGAAACGCTCATGTTGAACACGGTTCCCGCACCGCACAGTTGGGGTGACAAGCAGCTCGCGGGCCACGTCCGTGATGAGGATGGCCGCATTCGGCTCAAGATGCATGACGACGGCCAACAACGCTGGAGCAGCCTTGATGGAGGAGTCTGCTACACGACTGAGCTTGGCTTGGCCAAAGCAGAAACGGCGGGCCTCATGGACCCGCCGACGGAGGCACCCCGCTAACGCGGGGAACGAACCCAATTTCGATGTCACAGGACACTGTAACTTGGGTCATCCCAAGCTAAGCCGGGAATTCTGCCAAAGAATAGCACACGATGAGATTTACACTTTAACTCTTGCAAGTTGAAGCGCGCCAGCTATACTCAGCCACATTCGTACTCGATTTGGTGGCATATAGAATGCTTGAGACGATCAAAGCCTTGAAAGAGCTGGTGGTCGAACTCGGCAAACTGGGCCCGGATGGGATAGTCGCACTCAAACTGATTGCGAGGCTGATGTTGCTGATTTTTCTGTTCTTTATAGCAACACTGTTCCTGCTTCGACTCTAGAAAAACCAAGGTGTCTGCACCAATTGCAGCGCCAGTCGTGTTCAGGATGAGGATTATGGATCTGTTGAAGACACCCTGGATTCCGGTGCGAGCCCAAGGCGGAAGTGGCACGTTTCGGCTGCTCACCTATAAGGAACTGCTCTGCGAAGACGAAGACTGGCAGATCAGCCTTCCCCGAGACGACCTGGAGTTGGCCTGTCTGCAACTCCTGATCTGCATGACGCAGATCGTGTTCCTGCCCCCAGATGATGACGTCCTGCTGGAACGTATCGACACACCGCTCACGCCAGACGAATTCACCGAGGGCATTTCGCCCTGCCTGGAATGGTTCGACCTGGATCACCCGACGCAGCCTTTCATGCAAACACGCGGAGTCGTTGCCAAGGACGTCACGCCCATCCAAAAACTCCTGATCGGCCTGCCGGAAGGGACCAATCATGCCTTTTTCAACGCGCCTGGTGAGGTCTCGGTGCTTTCAGCGCCGGTTGCCGCCATCGCGCTCTTCCATCAAGCGACCAATTGCCCCAGCTTCGGCGGCGGTTTCAAGGGCAGTCTGCGTGGTATCGCTCCTATCACGACACTCGTCGATGGCCGCAATCTGCGCGAACGGATCTGGCGCAATGTGCTGACCCCGGAGTTCATCCGCACGGATTTCCCGGATTGGCAGCACGACCTGAGTCAGGATCTGCCGACTTGGATCGAACCGATTCGGGCAAAAGAGACGATCCATGCTCACCAAATCGGACTCGCTCGCGGACTGTTCTGGCAGCCAGCCCATGTCGAGCTGCTTGGTAGCCGCGAATCCGGACCTTGCGACCTGCTCGGCATCGAGGCTGGCCCGCTCTACACAGGCTTTCGGAAGGAGAAATTCAACTTCACGCTTGAAGGTACTTGGCCGCATCCGCATGGCGTACTTCAGTCGATCCTCAAGAAGGGGGCGCTGGAGATGAAATTTGCCTCCTTCACCACAGAGGCTCCAGCCTGGACACGCCTCACGGAGATGGTTCTGCGCATCGATGGCCCGAAAGGAGAAGGCAGCCGGCCGGCGACTCCGGTCGCGCAGGCTAAATCAATGGCAGTAACAGCACTCGAAAAGCCCCAGCCGCTTACTTTAATCATAGGCGGCTACCGCAATAAAAAAGCATCGGTCACAGAGCGCCGTCATGAGATGCTTTCCCTGGCAGCGGGCTGGAGCGAAGAAGACGGCAGTCGACTAAAAGATTTGGTAGCGCTGGGCATAAAAGCCAAAGAGAGTCTAAAGGACAAGCTCTCTTTCGCGTCCAAAGGGCATAAGAAAAAAATGCTTCCAGGAATTGGATCTCCTATACAGGACGTCGGAGAACGAATCTTCTATTCTCGGACCGAAGGCAAAATCATTGAAACTTTGTCCAGGCCGACTACGTTCATGCAATGGAAAGAGAATCGCGCGGCTTATATCGATGCGCTTGCTGCTGACTGCCGCGATATCTTCGATGCTATGACCGAACCTTACACAATGAAACCTGAGCTGATCCCAATCATCGCTTGGGCGCGCCGCAGCCTGAATGCTGATCTCAAGAAACTCAAGGAGAGCCAATGAGCACCGAAGCGCCGGATTTCGCCGAATACCATGCTCGCTTCGAACGGCTACCCAACGGAGCGAAGGCCGGATTGCGCCGAGCCGCCGAGCCGGACGACCTGAGGGATCTGCCTGGACTCTACCATCTGTTTCCAGGAAGCAGACCTTCGAATCAGGAAACACTGCTCGCGTTTTTTCTGCCCTGGTGCCCAGCGCTCAACAGCAACACCGGCTTCATGACTCTATGCACCAACAGCATTTCCGAAGAGCGGATCATGCAGATTGCCCGTGCCAATCCGCCGGACGATCTCATTGCCTTGAGACGGCTCGTGATACAACTGCATCCGGCCGTCGGCTGGCTGGATCTGGCTCCGCTCCTTTGGTACTGGGGCAGTAAAAAGACAGGATCCAGCAAACGCCGCCTCGTCGAAGGCTACTACATCGCCCTCCACAAGATCGACCAGGGAGACAAATGAATGAACACCAGGAATTTCGTCAATTTCCACGTCCTCATTTCACACAGTCCGTCCTGCCTCAACCGGGACGACATGAACATGCAGAAAACCGCCATCTTCGGCGGCAAGACGCGGGTACGCATTTCCAGCCAATCGCTCAAGCGCTCCATCAGATACAGCGACTATTACGCAAAGCACTTCAGCAAATCACAGCGCACGCGCCGACTGCTCGATAAAATAGTCGACGACTTGAGCGCATCGGCCGACTCACCCGAACAGGCCAAAGCCATTGAGAAGTGCGCGCTGTATGCGGCGGCTATCTTCGAGGGTAAGACCAAGGTCGACGAGATCGGCAAGTATGAACGCGACAAGAAAAGCGGTCATATCGAGACCCAGATCATTCCATTCAGCCAGGCTGAAATCGAGGGAATCAAACAGATCCTGCTCGAAGCCGCCGGCAAACCAGAGAAAGGCCGTATCGAGTACATGAAGGCCGAGATCCAGCGTCTGGAACGCGAGCAACGCACCCGCGTCGACCTGGATGTCGCGCTCTCCGGACGCATGGCCAATTCCGACCTCATCTATCCGGTCGATGGAGCGCTTGCTGTTGCTCATGCCATCACGACCCACACGGTGGAGCCTCAGGACATCGACTGGTTCACCGCTGTCGACGATCTGACCCAGGATGCCGGCGAAACCGGCGCCGGACACCTGAATACCCAGCAATTCTCGGCGGGTGTCTTCTACCGCTATGCCAGCCTCAATCTGCGTCAGCTTCAGGTCAACCTTGGCTTGCTGGCCGATATCCATGCCGAGCAAACGACGGAGTCGCGCGCGCGTGCACTGGATATTGCCCGCCATGTCTTGCGTCTGCTAGCCACCGTGGTGCCTTCCGCCAAGCAGCAGTCATTCGCGGCGCACAACTTGGCTGACTTCGTGATCGTCAGCCTTGCCGATCAGCCCGTCTCACTCGCCAACGCCTTCGAGGAGCCCATCGAACGTGAGCGCAAGACAGGAGGTTTTCTCAAGCCATCCATCACCGCGCTCGCCGACTATTGGTCACGGGTCAACAGCGCCTACGGACTCGACGAACAAGCGCGCGCCTTTGCGCTCCGGGGAGGAATCAAGCTGAGTGATCAAGAGGCTCTGATCTCGATCGCAGACCTCGAACAGTGGCTTGCCAACGATGGTCGGGCGTGAGGCGTACCCATATGCCGAGCTACCTGATCCTTCGACTCGATGGCCCCATGCAGGCTTGGGGCACACACACCTTCGAGGACTATCGTCCCAGCAACCCGTTTCCAACCCGTAGCGGTCTGCTTGGACTCTTGGGCGCCTGTCTCGGGCTGGACCGATCCGACACCCAGAGTCTCGATGCGCTCGCCGAGAGCGTCGCATTCACAGTCCGCCTCGATACGGGCGCTCCGCGTCCCGGCGTCGATCGCCTGATGCCCAAGCGCCATACCAAGCTGTCTGACTATCACACTGTGCTCGATGCTCGGAAGGTCGATGGATCGACGAATAAATTCCCGATCCAGTCGCACAGGGAATATCTATTCGATGCCGCCTTCACCGTGGCTATCGGCTCCAGACCAGACGCAAGTTTCAGTCTGGCGCGGATCGCCGAATCTCTGCGGCGACCGCGCTTCACGCCCGTTCTGGGGCGACGCTCCTGTCCTCTGGGCCGCCCCCTGCTCGAACGTCCGGATTGCATCGAAGCCGATGATGCGAAAGCGGCATTAGCGCAGTTCCCGCCCCATAGCGGACTCATCTACAGCGAAGACGAACTCGTCTCGGATCAACCCACCTGGATTCGCGACGTTCCCCGTTACGGTCGCCATCGCCAATTTGCGACTCGCCGTATCCATCTGCATCGCGGGGAGGAATCTTCATGATCCTGAGCCGCGCTGAGATTCCTTGGTCCGAGTCACGCAACCCCTATGACATGCACCGCGCTATCTGGCGACTCTTTCCCGGCGAAGCGGCGGAATCACGCCGAACGCCGGATCAGCCGCGTCGGGGATTCCTGTTCCGGGTGGAGGACCATCGGCCCGGCCGACCGGCCCAGGTTCTGATTCAATCCAGATGCAGGCCCCAACCTGAGGCCACCCTGAACCTGATCGGTAGCCGCGAGATCAACCCGCAACCCTCGCAAGGCCAACGGCTCGCCTTCATCCTGACGGCCAATCCGATCAAGACCATCAAGGATCGACAGACAGATACCAAGCCACGGAAGACACGCGATACCTGCCGTGTTCCGCTGATCACTGAGGAAACCCAAAGGTCTTGGCTGATACAGCGGCTCAAGGATGTCGCCGAAGTCGAGGCTGTTGCTGTCACGCCGCATCCGCCGCTCTACTTCCGTAAGGCCAACCGAGGTGGAAAGATCCTGTGTGCTACTTTCGAGGGTCTCTTGACTGTCCTTGATCCGAATGCGCTGGTCGCGCTACTGGAAAACGGTCTTGGTCCCGCTAAGGCATTCGGCTGCGGTCTGCTGCTGGTGCGTCGTGCTACCTCATGACCGGGCAAGTCGAGCGACGACTTGGCTCCAGGTACGGTGAGCAGCATTACAAATGAGGACCGCGACCATGCGTTACGCCATCGTGATCGAGCGAGTCGAGCATAACTACTCGGCTTATGTCCCCGACCTGCCAGGTTGCGTCGCCACTGGGCGCACCCTGGAGGAGGCCGAGCGGGAGATTCGGGAAGCGATCGAGTTTCATCTGGAAGGTCTGCGAGAAGATGGCTTGCCGGTACCAACGCCGACCAGTCAGGTCGACTACATCGAGATCGCGGCCTGACCCCCTCCACCGTCGAGCCACTCAATAACGCAATATGTGCCGACACGACCGAGTGCCATGCTTCCACCACTCAAGCCCATCGCCATGAAGGAACGCATTTCGATGGTCTTCATCGAGTATGGAGAAATCGACGTGCTCGATGGGGCCTTCGTCGTGATCGACAAGACCGGCGTGCGCACCCACATTCCGATTGGCAGCATCGCCTGCATCATGCTGGAGCCGGGTACGCGGGTCTCGCACCGGGCGGCGGCACTCGCGGCGCGGGTCGGCACCCTGCTGGTCTGGGTCGGTGAGGCGGGCGTGCGGCTCTATGCGTCCGGTCAGCCGGGTGGTGCGCGGTCTGATCGGCTGTTGTATCAGGCCAAACTCGCCCTCGACGATCAGGCTCGACTCAAGGTCGTGCGCAAAATGTACGAACTGCGCTTTGGGGAGAAACCGCCCGAGCGGCGCAGTGTCGAGCAGTTGCGCGGAATCGAAGGGGCGCGGGTCAAGAAGACTTACGAAAACCTCGCCAAGCGTTATGGCGTCCAGTGGCGCGGTCGGCGCTATGACCCCAGCGAATGGGACACCAGTGATGTTCCCAACACCTGTCTGTCGGCGGCTACAGCCTGCCTGTATGGCATCACCGAGGCGGCGATTTTGGCGGCCGGCTATGCCCCGGCGGTCGGATTCATACACACCGGCAAGCCGCAATCGTTCGTTTACGACATCGCCGATATCGTCAAATTCGAGACCGTGGTGCCGGTTGCGTTCCAGATCGCGGCCAGGAATCCGCCGCAATCGCAAGCCGAACGTCTGGTTCGACTGGCTTGCCGAGATGTGTTCCGCGAGAGCAAGCTCCTGGGCAAAATCATTCCGATGATCGAGGAGGTTCTGTCGGCCGGTGAGATCGAACCGCCCAAGCCGGCCCCCGAGGCGGTCGCACCGGCCATCGACGACGGGAAGCCTTTGGGCGATGCTGGTCATCGTCACTGAGAACGTTCCGCCGCGTTTGCGCGGACGGCTCGCGGTCTGGCTGCTGGAGATCCGCGCCGGGGTCTATATCGGCAGCCCCTCAAAGCGGCTGCGTGAGTTCATCTGGAATCAAGTGCTGGAGGGCGTCGAAGATGGCAATGCAGTCATGGCTTGGAACACCAACACGGAGTCGGGCTACGATTTTCTCACCGTCGGCAGGAACCGGCGTGTTCCAGTCGATTTCGATGGTTTGCGGTTGGTCAGTTTCAAGCCGCTCGATGAGCCGGATAAAGCTCTTTAACAATCGAAATCACGCCCCTTTGAAATGGGGCATTTTGCTGGTAGATTTCTCAGCGTCTGATTTCTTGTTCTAGATCAGGCAAGTATGGGAAGTCCGTTCCCCGCGCTCGCGGGGATGAACCGCCCATCCAGTTTGCGGCCGCTGTTCCGAGCATCCGTTCCCCGCGCTCGCGGGGATGAACCGACGGCATGGAGGGCTGAGCGATGCAAGCCACACCGTTCCCCGCGCTCGCGGGGATGAACCGTCGACTGGGGTCTGCGCGAACCCAGCCATCTTCCGTTCCCCGCGCTCGCGGGGATGAACCGATCCTCGATCAGCAGCACGTCGACCTGCCTGGCCGTTCCCCGCGCTCGCGGGGATGAACCGCGGCTGTATGCCATCCACTTCGAGCGTCAAATCCGTTCCCCGCGCTCGCGGGGATGAACCGCCGCCGACGCGCTCGATGGCGTCCGTCGGGTCCCGTTCCCCGCGCTCGCGGGGATGAACCGACCACCTATTCGCAGACGCGGTGCAACACGACCCGTTCCCCGCGCTCGCGGGGATGAACCGCGTTGCATGGGTTCAGGCTCCTTGGCTCACGGCCGTTCCCCGCGCTCGCGGGGATGAACCGCAGCCGATCCGCTGGCGCCGTGCTGCTCAAGCCCGTTCCCCGCGCTCGCGGGGATGAACCGACACTGGCCGTGGCGTTGCGCGAGGTCGAGTCCCGTTCCCCGCGCTCGCGGGGATGAACCGCACGGTGCAGCGCTGGCTCTCCAACGGTCGCACCGTTCCCCGCGCTCGCGGGGATGAACCGATGGTCCGCGGTCGGTCTGGAAACACCCGTTGCCGTTCCCCGCGCTCGCGGGGATGAACCTTTTCTCCCAGCTATGGTGGCGAAAAAATTTGTCCGTTCCCCGCGCTCGCGGGGATGAACCGACGCGCGCAGGTCTTCAGGACGATAGCGGTTGCCGTTCCCCGCGCTCGCGGGGATGAACCGCACTGTTTCGGAGTGAGCGACTGTAGCGCATCCCGTTCCCCGCGCTCGCGGGGATGAACCGAAGACTGAGGCAGGCCGCGCGTGGCGGGCCAACCCGTTCCCCGCGCTCGCGGGGATGAACCGCCGTCCAGGAGCTGCGCGAGGAACTGCGCGACCCGTTCCCCGCGCTCGCGGGGATGAACCGGCATGGAAATGGCGGCACGCCCGGTACACCTACCGTTCCCCGCGCTCGCGGGGATGAACCGATCCACCCAACCGGAATCGTGGAGCCAGGAGACCGTTCCCCGCGCTCGCGGGGATGAACCGGCCATCGGCGTCTCACTCAACGCCGACGCCGTCCGTTCCCCGCGCTCGCGGGGATGAACCGCTGGCCGCGCGTGACTGGACGACGGCGCTGTCCCGTTCCCCGCGCTCGCGGGGATGAACCGGTGGTTCGTCTTACCGTCTCGCGGCGCATGTGCCGTTCCCCGCGCTCGCGGGGATGAACCGGCGCTTAACGGAACGATGGCCCCAGAACCGAGCCGTTCCCCGCGCTCGCGGGGATGAACCGCGCGCGCAGCGCGCATCGTGCTTGACTGACGCCCGTTCCCCGCGCTCGCGGGGATGAACCGTTCAGCCTCGACGACCTGCTGCTGCGCGCCGCCCGTTCCCCGCGCTCGCGGGGATGAACCGCACGTAGGAACCCGGATCCAGGGCCGCCGGTACCGTTCCCCGCGCTCGCGGGGATGAACCGCGGACTGTTTCGTCGTCACCGAACAGGCCGCGCCGTTCCCCGCGCTCGCGGGGATGAACCGGTAGCGCTCGGACGCGCGATTGATCCGCCCGGCCGTTCCCCGCGCTCGCGGGGATGAACCGCCGTTGTCGATCAGCCAGCGCACTGACGGCCCCCGTTCCCCGCGCTCGCGGGGATGAACCGGACTCACTCGCCCTGGCACTGCTCGTCCATGACCGTTCCCCGCGCTCGCGGGGATGAACCGATCCGCATGGAGATCGGCGTCTCGACCCTGGACCGTTCCCCGCGCTCGCGGGGATGAACCGTCAATTTCGCTGTCTTGCGAAACGCCGAACTCCCGTTCCCCGCGCTCGCGGGGATGAACCGTCACGCGGTCGGTGATGTGGTGCATCGCGGCGCCGTTCCCCGCGCTCGCGGGGATGAACCGGGCCTGATGGCCGAGGCCTACATCCAGGATCTCCGTTCCCCGCGCTCGCGGGGATGAACCGTCCGGGCGCTTCCGCATCTCACCCAAGCGGTGCCGTTCCCCGCGCTCGCGGGGATGAACCGCGCGACAGGCGCTCCATCTCGGTCTGAGGTGCCCGTTCCCCGCGCTCGCGGGGATGAACCGCAATTCGCAGATGAGAATATTGATCTCGTCTTCCGTTCCCCGCGCTCGCGGGGATGAACCGCCGGTGCAGGATGCGGCGGACAAGCTGGTCAGCCGTTCCCCGCGCTCGCGGGGATGAACCCCTGGAGATCCAGCTCCGGCGCCTCCAGATGCCCCGTTCCCCGCGCTCGCGGGGATGAACCGGCCGTGCCCTATGACCCGGACGCCACCGACGGCCGTTCCCCGCGCTCGCGGGGATGAACCGACTCCATCCGCCGCCTGTATTCTGCGCTGAGCCCGTTCCCCGCGCTCGCGGGGATGAACCGGCATCCGAATCAGCCAGCAGGGTCTTGGCGTTCCGTTCCCCGCGCTCGCGGGGATGAACCCCTGGAGATCCAGCTCCGGCGCCTCCAGATGCCCCGTTCCCCGCGCTCGCGGGGATGAACCGATGACGGACGCACCAGTTAAACACGCCGATCGCCGTTCCCCGCGCTCGCGGGGATGAACCGCTTAGCGACTTTGACTTGACTACCAACCGCGGCCGTTCCCCGCGCTCGCGGGGATGAACCGGGGCTGTTCGTCTCCTCTGTGGTTCAGTTCCTCCGTTCCCCGCGCTCGCGGGGATGAACCGAAACCCGCCGATCCCGGCCCCCAAGCCGACACCCGTTCCCCGCGCTCGCGGGGATGAACCGCCTACCGCACTGGCAAGGCTGACGAGTATCGCCCGTTCCCCGCGCTCGCGGGGATGAACCTATAATGACCATTCAACCATTCAACCATTCAACCATTCAACCATTCAGCCCGTTCCCCGCGCTCGCGGGGATGAACCGCCGCGCGAGCCGTGGAATGCCATGGTGTTTCTCCGTTCCCCGCGCTCGCGGGGATGAACCGCCGCGCGAGCCGTGGAATGCCATGGTGTTTCTCCGTTCCCCGCGCTCGCGGGGATGAACCGGCCAGTGGGTAGGAACGGATTAGTGAGTCTGCCCGTTCCCCGCACTCGCGGGGATGAACCGTCGAAAGCCCCGTCGAAGTATCGCGATCCCGACCGTTCCCCGCGCTCGCGGGGACGAAGCGTTTTTACGCGCAGCGATTGTCGATATGCGGGAAATGCTAAGATTGACCGAGTCCGCTTGGGCCTTGAGGCTCAACTGTCTGGAACGTCTTAGAGCGTAGGTTGCTATGGTTTCGATCCCCTTCAGTATCGACACGCTCGGCCGCTGGCGACGCTCACTCGCCGTCAGCGCGTTCTGCGCTGGTGTTGCGACCGGCGCCGACCTAAGGGCCGCCGACGCCCCCCTCACGCCTCAGGAAGACGCCCAATCCGATCGACAACAGGCCGAGCTACTGGCCGTCCTGGATGAGGCCACGGAGCTGGCTACCAAAAACCGTATCAATGTCGACTATGTCCCCGGCATCATGACCGTGCTGGAGCGCGCCGAGATGCTCGCGCTGGGCGTGCGCACGGTGGCGGATGCCCTGACGCTGATCCCCGGCGTCCTGGTCGAGCGAAACGGGACCGGGGAGATGACGCTGTCGATCAGAGGACAGGGAAACAGCAACGGCACCGTCAAGGTTCTGATCGACTCAGTGTCGATGAACACCAGTGACGGCGCCGTGCTCATCTTCGATGAGATGCCGGTCGAACAGGTGGAGCGGATCGAGGTGATCCGCGGTCCAGGTTCGGCGCTCTACGGCGAATTCGCCTTCTCGGGCGTCGTGAACATCGTCACGCTGCAACGGGCCCGCCGCGCGCATGTGCGCTATGGTGACGCCAATACCACGCAGGTGGGAGGCGTGTATTCGCTCGAAGACCCCGAGCGCAACCTGTCGCTGACGATGAATCTGGCCGGTTGGGACAGCCGCGGCCTGGGCATCGAGGCCGGACCCGACAGTCTGTATCCGCTCGGTCTCGGCGACTTCTCCAACGCCCCCGGCGCCGTCGATGACAGCCAGGGCTATCGCTTCGGCCAACTGCGCTTCAACGCGGGTGACTTTTCCTTGCTGGCCCAATATCAGACGACGCGAAAAGACCCCTTCTTTGGCGCGATCGATATCTTGCCCGGTCCCATGCAATGGGGAGACGAAGGAAGCACAATGACCAAGTCGGTCGTTCAGGCCGGCTATGCATTCCCGTTGAGCGCTCGATCGCGTGCCGAACTGAAGATGCATTGGCATGAGGGTTGGATGGAGTCCGATCAGCGACTGGGGCCGGCCGGTTTGCCGGCCCTGGGCATCGGCGCCATCATGCCGGAGGATTCGCGCCAAAAACTCTATACCCACTCAAACCGGATCCAACTGGAGGCCGCGCTCGATTGGGAGGGTTGGACGGATCACCGGATGCGCTTCGAAGTCAGTGTCGCCGAAAACAAAATGCTCGATGCCTGGTGGGCCTTCAATCTGGACCTGCTCACCCTGGAACCGCTGCCGTTCATGCGCCGTTACTCCGGCGAACTCGGTTTCATCGACCCGGATGCGTCGCGCACCATGCGGAGTGTCATGTTCCAGGATCAATGGTCTGCCCGCCCCGACCTCGACCTGACCCTGGGCGTGCGCTACGACGCCTATAGCGACGTGGGCGACAATGTCTCCCCCCGTCTGGCCGCCGTCTGGCGCGTAACGGATCAGCATGTGCTCAAGGCGCAAGTCGCGAGCGCCTTTTTCCCGCCCTCCCTGCTCCAGCGCCATATCCAGAGTTTTCTGCCCGTGATCGAGACGGCTCGCGATCCGGAAACCACCCGCACCGCGGAACTCGCCTACATCTTCCGGCGTGCCGACACGGTCGGGCGCGCTTCGGCCTACTACTCCAGGCTGTACGACCTGATCACCGCGAGCGGAAGCAGCTGGGTGAACCTCGGCGAAGCGCGCACGCAAGGCGTCGAGCTCGAGTGGCAACAAGCCTTTGGACGCCGGTTCAAGCTGCAAGCCAACCTGAGCTACGCCGACACCCTGAATTACGAGACCGGCGGGCCGATTCCGGGGGCCGCGAACTGGCTGGGCAACCTGAGCCTGTTCTATTATCTGGCGCCCGACGTGTTGCTGGCCGGACGCTGGAATCATGTCGGCGACCGCGCGCGCGAGAGCGATGATTCCCGGAGCGATCTGGCCGGCTACGACAATGTGACGCTCACGCTCAGCTGGTTCAACGTCGGCGCCCAGGGACTGGATCTGCGCCTCGGGGTGACCAATCTGCTGGGCGAGACGGTCCGATCGCCCGCGCCGGCACTGACCTACGACGAGGACTACCCGCTGGTGGACGAGCGCACCCTGTGGGTGCAGCTCTCGTATGAACTGCCTTAGCGGATCGCGCGCCGGCCCGGCACTCAGACCAACGCCTCCGGCGCGGCGATCAGCGCCATGCGCACCAGTTCGGCCAGCGACTCGGCGCGCATCTTCTCCATCACCCGCGCCCGATGCGCCTCGACCGTCTTGGCGCTCACCCCGAGCGCGGCGGCGATCTCCTTGTTCGACTTGCCGTCCGTGACCATGGCCATGACCTCGTGCTCGCGCGGCGTCAGCTCGGCCAGACGTCTGGCGATGTCGGCCCGCGCCAGGCGATTGGCGCGCGTCTTCTGATCATGGTCGAGCGCGTTGCGGAGGCTGCGCAACAGATCCTCGTCATGAAACGGCTTTTCGATGAAGTCCATGGCCCCGGCCTTCATGGCGCGCACCGCCATGGCCACGTCGCCATGCCCGGTGATGAGGATGACCGGGATCCGGAACCCCTCGCGCGCCAGATAGGCTTGCAGCTCCAGACCGCTCATGCCCGGCATGCGCACGTCCAGCAGCAGGCAGCCGGCGCGGCCCGGGTAGTAGTCGGCCAGGAAGGCATCGGCCGAGTCATAGGTCTTGACCGACATCCCGGTCGACTCGATCAGCCATTGCAGCGAGGTGCGCATGGCCTGGTCGTCGTCGACGATGAATACAGTGGCGTTGGCTTCGGCAGTCATGTTCAATCGATGGGTTCCAGCACGTCTGCCCGCGTGCCCGCGTCGTCCCGGACGGGCGGCGCGAGCGGCAGGCGCAGATGAAAGGTCGAGCCCTGCCCCAGCACGGACTCGGCCCAGATACGTCCCTCGTGATTCTCGACGATGGTCTGGCTGATGGCCAGCCCCATTCCCATGCCGCCCTCCTTGGTGGTGACGAAGGGATCGAAGAGACGCTTCAGGTGCTCGGGGTCGATCCCAGGTCCGCTGTCGGCGACCTCGACATGCGCCCAGTCGTCTTCCAACTCGGTGCGAATCCGGAGCCGACGCTCCGACTCAGGCCGTTCCTCTAGCGCATCGAGCGCGTTGCCGACCAGATTGAGCAGCACCTGTTCGACCTGAACCAGATCGACACAGACCGGGATCGCCTCGCCACTCAGCTCCAGCTCGATCGCCACCCCGACCCGGCTGGTCTCGAACTCCAGGAAGGAGCAGACCTCGCGCACCAGATGGTTGAGATCGACCTCGGCGCGTGCCGGCGGCTGCTTACCGACCAGGGCGCGCAGACGCTTGATGATCTCGCTGGCGCGCTTGGCCTGGGCGGTGATCTGGGTCATGGCTCCGACCAGTTCCTCGGGCTGTCCCTGGCCGCCCTGCAACCGCCGCACACAACCATTGGCATAGTTGACGATGGCCGAGAGCGGCTGGTTGAGCTCATGCGCCATGCCGGTGGCCACCTCACCCATGGTGCTCAGCCGGCAGACATGGACCAGTTCGGCCTGATGCTGACGCGACTCCTGCTCGGCGCGGCGCACGGCGGTGATGTCGCGCGCATAGAGGTTGACATAACCGAGATCGCGGATCGGCGCCAGCAGCAGTGAATAGACCTGCCCGCCGGCCTCCAGTTCGCGTTCCAGCGGCTGGGCGGTCTCCAGGGCAGCGGCGACCGCCGTGCCCCAGTCCTCGGGCAGCGGCTCGCCCGGATCGGCGTTCCAGGCGCGCAACAGCGGACGGCTGGCGTTGTTGGCATAGACGATCAGCCCGGCGGCATTGACGCGCAGGATCGGATGCGGACTCTCGCTGGCGAAGCGGGCCAGACTCTTGATCTCCTGCTCGGCCTGCTTGCGGCTGCTGATATCGTGGATGTAGAGGGTGAAGAAACGCTCGCCGACCCGCTCGATGGGCGCGATCGAGATCTCGACCGGGATCTCGCCGCCGTCGGCATTCAGGGCGATCAACTCACCCCGCCCGAGCGGTTCGCGATGACGATGGCGCGAGCGATCGAGCAGCCGCTTGAACGCCGGTCGGGCGACATCGGGCAGGAAGCGCTCGACGAAGACCGCGCCGAGCGCAAAGGGCCGCCCGACCCCGAACAACCGTTCGGCGGACGGATTGTATTCGATCACCCGCCCGCTGTGGTCCAGGGTGACGATGGCGTCGAGCGAGGCCTCCATCATGGCCGCCTTGAGCGCCTCGCTCTCGCGCATCGCCGCCTGATGGCGCCGGCTCATCTCTTCGCGCGCCCTGAGCACCAGCTGGGTGAAGTGCTGGATCCAGTCCTCCAGCAGCACCAGTTGATTGCCGCCTCGCTGGAAACCCGGTTCGGGAATGCCGAGCGCGCGCTGCGAGAAGCGGGTCATGCGCTTGAGCACCCTGTTCAGGCGCGAGGAGACCAGATAGATCAGCCCCGTGAACACGATCACGAACACGGCGGCGGCATAGAAACGCTGGCGGCGCTCGAAGATGCGCACGTGACGCGACATCTTCTCGACCCGCGACTGGGGCACGAAGGTGGCGAACAGCAGGTTCGAGTCCGAACCCTCGTATTCGGGCAGCGACTGCGAGGTGATGACATGGGTCTCGCTCCAGTCGCTCAGGGTCGAGTCGAGGCCGATGACGCGCGGATCGAGACTGGCCAGGATGCGCTGCTCGTCACTGTCGACCAGGGCGACGGCGGCGCGCTCGATATCGATGCCCCGTTGCGAGGCGACCATGAAGGTCGCGTCGACCGGGACCAGCACCACCAGATAGCCCATGTGATAGCCGCCTGCGTCCTCGGCCGCATCGCTGGTGATCAGATAGAGCCGCTCGTCGAGACGATCGATGACGGTGCGGACGTCGTGGCGATCGAGCCACTGGGTCGGCGCCTGGTCGGCGATCTCGGTCGGCACGGCTTGCGATCCGGCCTGGAAGACCTCACGCACCCGGCCGTACGCATCGGTCAGCAGGACATGACTGGGCGGCGTGAGCGCGTCGCGCTCGAAGAAGTCCGGCAGCCACTGCGGACGGAAGTCCTTGTAGACGACAGGTTCGATCGCCTCGTCGTCGGACCAGAACAGGGGTTCGAGATATTCCGACAGCTTGCGGTAGTTGGCCAGCAGGCGCGTGGTGGCCGCATAGCTGGAGAGATAGCGGTCGAAGCGGATCAGACTCTCTCGCGCGCGCAGATCGAGCTGGACCTGGAGTTCCTGACCGAAGATCTTGTCGACCTGACGCGTCTGGATCTGATCGAGCACGGTCCAGACCGCGATTCCCGTGGCCAGACCGACGACGATCGCGATCCAGGGCATGGGTACCCGTCGCAAAAGCCTGAAGAGAAATGGTTTAATACTCATCTTTGGACCGCATCGGCGGTGGCGTTCGTCAGTCGCATTCCGGGCGCGGTTCGATCAGCCCTGGCGGCCTCGCCCGAGGCCAATTCATTCAACCCCTGTGGACCCACACTGAAGACCATGTCATTCGACCTCTCGAAAGCCCAGAAACCCTCCGTCCTGCGCCGTATCGGCGCGCTCTTCTACGACGCGCTGCTGCTGCTGGCGGTGCTGATGGTCGCCAACGCCATCGTCGTCATTCCCTACGAAGTGATCAACGGCCATCCGATCTATGAGAGCTTCGTACCCCTGACCCTGATGCGACTCTATCTGCTCGGCGTGATCGGCGCCTTCTATGTCTATTTCTGGACCCACGGCGGCCAGACGCTGGGCATGAAGGCGTGGCGCCTCCAGGTCATCGCGCAGGATGGCGAGGCGGTCGGTGTCAACGCCGCCGTCAAGCGCTTCGTCTGGTCGATCCTGAGCCTGATCCCGGCAGGCCTGGGACTGTGGTGGAGCCTGTTCAACCGTCAGGGTCTGGCCTGGCACGACAGCCGGTCCAATACCCGCGTCGTGCTGCTGCCGAAGAGCGCCTGAGTTCGCGTGCCGTAGGGGACGCACGACGTGCCCTACGTCAGCCCACCCGCCTGAGCAGGAGCATGGCCGCGCCGATGAAGAGCACGGGCGGGGCGATGGCGGCCAGGAAGGCGTTCATACCGAACAGGAGCGCCAGATAGGCGAAGGTGCGGCTGACCAGATAGTAGACCAGACCGACCAGGATGCCGGCCAGCATCCGCCGGCCCATCCCGGTGCTGCGCGAGGAACCGAGCAGCATCGGAATGGCGATCAGGATCATCGACAGCGTCAGCACCGGATGCAGCACCTTGCCCCAGAAGGCGATCTCGTAGGCGCTGGCGTCCTGCTTGTTGACGGACATGAAGCGGATGTATTTGTAGAGTCCCCACACCGGCAGGGCGCGCGGGTCGGCCACCACCACCTTGAGCAGCCCCGGATCGAGCATCGAATCCCACTCGGCGTGCTCGACGCGCTCGACCTGCACGCCTTCGCCATCGACACGGCTGAGGGCGATCCCATCCAGCACCCAGCGCCCGTTCTCGTAGCGCGCGCCCTCGGCGTGACTCGCTTCCAGGGTGCCCTTGGCGGCATCCACCCGGTAGATGTCGATGTCACGCAGACTGGTCCCGGAACGGATCTCGCGGATGTTGACATAGGCGCCATCGTCGATGGCCCAGAAGCCATAGGGCGTCAGTTGCGCCGCCTCGCCCGAGAGTGCCAGACGCCGCAGTTCGACGGCACGCTGTTCGGCGATGGGCGCGACCAGCTCGCCGAGCACCACAGCGACGGTCGCCAGCACCAGCCCGCCGAGCAGGGCCGCACGCACCAGACGCCCGACCGAGATCCCAGCCGCGCGCATGGCGACCAGCTCCGAGCGGCTGGCCAGTGTGCCCAGGCCGATGAGCGCGCCGATCAGAGTCGCGATCGGGAAGAGCTGATAGAGATAGCGCGGCAGGCTCAGGAGCGTGAACAGCATGGCTTCGGCCAGACCGTAGCGCTCGGTGCCGATGGCGTCGAGTTCGTCCGACAGGATGAAGACGCCCATCAGCGGCAGCAGTCCGGCGAGCGTCAGCAGCGTGCCGCTCATCACCGCCCAGGCCAGATAACGATCCAGAATCCGCATGAAATCCTGTCCAGGTTGATTGTTTCGGGCGGCATTGCATACCACGACCGGCGCGACTTGGCTATTTTCTGTAAACTTCGGGCTTTCGCCTCGACCGATCCTCAGGAGCCGATGATGGAGTTCAAGATCAAGACCGGCGCTCTCGCCACCCACAAGACCCCCTGTCTGGTACTCGGGATCTTCGAGAAACGCAAGCTCTCAGGGCCGGCCGAGCGGATCGACGAGGCCAGTGACGGTCATCTGAGCCGGCTGCTCAAGAAGGGCGACATCGAGGGCGAGGCCGGTCAGACGCTGATGCTCTACGACCTGCCCGGCGTGACCGCCGAGCGCGTGCTCCTGATCGGGCTGGGCAAGAAGAAGGAATTCACCCGCGCCAATTATCGCAAGGCGCTGGCGGCGGCCACCACCCTGCTGCAACAGAGCGGCGCCGGCGAGGCGACCCTGGCCCTCCCGGAGACGCTGCCGAATACGCTCGATCTCTATACCAGCGTGCGCGATGCCGTGGTGACGGTCGAGGACAAAGTCTATCGCTACAGCCACACCAGGGACGACAAGCGCGCGCCCAAGACGCCGCTCAAGCGTCTGAACCTCTGGATCGGCAAAAAGTCCGAGACTGCCCAGGCCGAGCGCGCCGCGCGTCATGGCCAGGCGATGGCCGAGGGCATCCGGCTGGCGCGCGAACTCGGCAACCTGCCCGGCAACGTCTGCACTCCGAGCTATCTGGCCGAGCAGGCGCGCGCACTCGGCAACCAGTATCCCAGGCTCGAAGTCGAGGTGCTCGAAGAAGACCAGATGGCCGAACTGGGCATGGGCGCCCTGCTCTCGGTCTCGCGCGGCAGCCGCCAGCCGGCCAAGCTGATCGTCATGCACTATCGCGGCGCGCCCAAAGAGACCAAACCTCTGGTGCTGGTCGGCAAGGGCCTGACCTTCGATGCCGGCGGCATCTCGCTCAAGCCCGCCGCCGAAATGGACGAGATGAAGTACGACATGGCCGGCGGCGCGGCGGTCATCGGCGCCCTGCGCGCCGCCTGCGAGCTGGAGCTGCCCATCCATCTGATCGGCGTGGTGCCGGCCTCCGAGAACCTGCCCGACGGCGCGGCCAACAAGCCGGGCGACATCGTCACCAGTCTCTCGGGCCAGACCATCGAGATCCTCAACACCGACGCCGAGGGCCGGCTCATCCTCTGCGATGCCCTGACCTACTGCGAGCGCTTCGACCCCGAGATCGTCGTCGATCTGGCGACCCTGACCGGCGCCTGCGTGGTCGCGCTCGGCAAGCACCCGGCCGGACTCTTCACCACCGACGACCGGCTCGCCGCCGAACTCCTGGCCGCCGGCGAGGCGGCGGGCGACCGCGCCTGGCGGATGCCGCTGTGGGAGGAGTATCAGAGCCAGCTCGACAGCAATTTCGCCGACATGGCCAACGTCGGCGGACGCGACGGCGGGGCCATCACCGCCGCCTGCTTCCTCTCGCGCTTCACCAAGAAGTATCGGTGGGCGCATCTGGACATCGCCGGCATCACCTGGTTAACCGGCAAGGAGAAAGGTGGCACCGGACGCCCGGTGGCGCTGCTCACGCACTGGTTGCTGGAGCGCGCCGGACAAGGCTAGCCCCTGGCAGACTGGCCATCGTCGACCCTGACCGGCGGCCCTGTTGACCGCCGGCCGTCATCGCAACTCATCTGAGACGACCCGATCGCATGAACGACACCGTCAAATATCTGCTCGACGAGCAGCACCTGCCCCGCTTCTGGTACAACATCAACGCCGATCTGCCCAAGCCGCTCGATCCGGTGCTGCATCCGGGCACCCAGCAGCCGATCTCTCCCGAGGAGTTGGAAGTCATCTTCCCGCGCGGCGTCATCGAGCAGGAGATGAGCACCGAGCGCGAGATCGAGATCCCGGAGCCGGTACGCGAGGTCTGGCGTCAGTGGCGCCCCTCTCCGCTCTATCGTGCGCGCCGTCTGGAGCAGGCGCTCAAGACTCCGGCCAAGATCTTCTACAAATACGAGGGCGTCAGCCCCGCCGGCAGTCACAAGGCCAACTCGGCCATCGCTCAGGCGTTCTACAACAAGGTCGAGGGTGTCAAGCGCATCACCACCGAGACCGGCGCCGGGCAGTGGGGTTCGTCGCTCTCGCTCGCCGGCTCCATGTTCGGGATCGAGATCCTGGTCTACATGGTCAAGGTCAGCTACAACCAGAAGCCCTATCGGCGCGCCTTCATGGAGGCCTTCGGCGCCCAGTGCATCGCCAGCCCCAGTAACACCACCGAGTCCGGCCGCGCCGTGCTCGCCGAGCATCCGGACAGCACCGGCAGTCTGGGCATCGCCATCAGCGAGGCAGTGGAGCTGGCCGCCCAGCGAGAGGACACCAAGTACGCCCTCGGCAGCGTGCTCAACCATGTGCTCCTGCACCAGACCGTGATCGGTCTGGAGGCCATGAAGCAACTGGAGATGGCCGATGCCTATCCGGACATGGTCATCGGCTGCACCGGCGGCGGCAGCAACTTCGCCGGCATCGCCTTCCCCTTCCTCGGCGAGCAGCTGCGCGGCGGGCGTCAGGTCGAGTGCATCGCAGTCGAGCCATCGGCCTGCCCGACGCTCACCAAGGGACGCTTCGCCTACGACTTCGGCGACACGGCGCATCTCACCCCGCTGTGCAAGATGTTCACGCTGGGATCGAGCTTCGTTCCGCCCGGCTTCCACGCCGGCGGTCTGCGCTATCACGGCATGGCCCCGCAGGTCAGCCATCTGGCCGAACTCGGTCTGATCAATCCGCGCTCCTACAACCAGCTCGAATGCTTCGCGGCCGGTCTCCAGTTCGCCAAGGCCGAGGGCATCATCCCGGCGCCCGAGGCCAACCACGCGGTGCGCGCGGCCATCCATGAGGCCGAGAAGTGCCGCGAGACCGGCGAGGCCAAGACCATCCTGTTCAACCTCAGCGGTCACGGCAACTTCGACATGCAGGCCTATACCGACTATCTGGGCGGCAAGCTCCAGGATCTGGACTATGCCGAGAACGAGGTCGCCATGGCGCTCGCCGGATTGCCGTCGATCGGCTGAGTGAAGCCCGGCGCCTGAAGCCCCCGACCGGAACGCCTGTGTCATCGACTTGGAGCGAGGAGCCTCCCGGATGCCGACTCGATCATCTGGACGCGAATCCATCTTGAAGCGGAGTCCGGGACGCTGGATACTCCTGATCGCTCTGGTCGGGGGGCCGATCGGGTCGGCGCCGGCCGTTGAGCCGGCGCCCATGCCCGAGCCTGAACCCGTAACGGCGACGGAAGACGCCGGCCCCAAGCCCGAGGCAGAGACGCCGAGTTCACAGCCGACGGAAGAGGCTGGGACCGAGGCCGCACCCGAAACGCCCCCGCACGCTCTGGAGGAACTCCAGCATCGCATCCAGGGCATGGAGGGCAAGCTGCGTGAATCGGCGCTGGCGCGCAAGAGTGCCGATCAGGCGCGAATGGAGGCCGAGCGCCGGCTCGCCGAGAACATGCAGGCACTCGAAGCCCTGCGCGCCGCCCACGCCGAGCTGGAGCAGCGGCTGAGCGACTGCGAGTCGGCCCGGAGCCGGCTCGCCGAGGAGTTGCAGCGACAGGGCACAGCCAACAGGACGCTCTATCAGGTCCGTCCTGGCGACAATCTGGCCGCGATAAGTCTGCGTTTCTATGGCCGCGCCGATCAGTGGCGCGCGATCTTCGAGGCCAACCGATCTCTGCTCGACGCCCCGGACCGGCTGACGCCCGGCATGACCCTCGTCATTCCCTGAAAGCGCGTCCGGCTCAGGACTCCTTGTCGCCCTTGAGCATGGCCATGACGGCCGACAGTTCCTCCCCGGCCTCGGCGATCACGTCGACCGTGCCGTCGTTGGCCGGGAAGCCCAGCCCGAGCTTGTAGTAAGCCGGCACCTCGTCGTAGCGCGGCAACGGACCGCGCGACTCGGACTGATTGAGCCGATAGAGCCGCGCGACCCGCACGATGTCGCCATAGTCCGGCGCATCCTTGTCGTCGCGATACCAGTCGCCCGAATAGCGCACGATCTCGGTGATCTCAGGCCCCAGCCCCCAGTAACCGACCACCAGCTCGCCGACCAGGCGGTGCAGCTTGATGATGGCGGCCTCCAGTTCGTCCTCGCCGACCTGGATCTCGTTGCGGCTGACATAGTCGAGGATCGGGATCACGCCCACATCGTGCACCAGCCCGGCCAGCATCGCGTGTTCGGGATTGAATTTCGGACAATGGCGCGCGATCACATAGCTCAGGGCCGAGATATGCACACTGCGGTTCCAGGCCGCCTTCATACGGTGTTTCATGATCGGCGACTTGGTGCGAAACAACTGCTGCATCGACAGACTCATGACCGCCGAGCGCGTGATCTCCATGCCGAGCCGGATGATGGCGTTGCGCACGTCCGGAATGGTCTTCACGCCGCGATAGACGACGCTGTTGGCCAACCGGATCAGCCCGCCGGTGACGGCCAGATCGACCTGGACGATGCGCGCCAGACGCGCCGAGGTGATGTTGGGATCCTTCATCGCGTCCTGGATCGCGCGGGCGACCTTGGGCAGCGTGGGCAGGGCCAGCTTGTCCTCTTTGCAGGCATGATAGAGCTTGCCGAGCAGGGCGCCCTCGGCATCGCTCAGATCCAGCTCGTCGAGCGAGCCGGGCACGGCCGGACGCCTCGGGTTGTTCAGACTGTCGTAGAGCTGACGATCGAGGCGCAACAGCTCGGAGTCGGCCGTGAACACCGCCTGATCGAGCAGGTTGTGCTCAGAGAAGATCGGCTGCAGGGCACGGCGACTGCCGGCCTGGATCAGTTCCTTGGTCTCGCCCCGAACGAGACAGACCTGTCCCGAGAGCAGATACAGCATCCAGGGATGCTCCTGGACGGCCGTGATCCGTTTGCCGGCCGGCACGGCGGCGATCTGACCGCTTGAGGCCAGGCGGGCGCGCTGATCCTTGTCCAGGTCATGGACGGGGCTGAGGTCGTCCAGAGTCGAGTTGGTCAGGATCTGGGGCATAATAGGGTTCTCTCTTCGCCGTTTACCACATTCATACGGAATCCATGGCTCAATATATCTACACGATGAACCGGGTCGGCAAGGTCGTGCCGCCCAAACGTGTCATTCTGCGCGACATCTCACTGTCGTTCTTCCCCGGCGCCAAGATCGGCGTGCTGGGTCTCAACGGTTCGGGCAAGTCCTCGCTCCTGCGCATCATGGCCGGGATCGACACCGAGATCGAGGGCGAGGCGCGCCCGCAGCCCGGCATCAAGGTCGGTTATCTGCCCCAGGAGCCGCAGCTCGATCCGAGCAAGGACGTGCGCGGTAATGTCGAGGAGGCGCTCGGTCACATCAAGGTCGCGCTGGAGCGACTCGATGCCGTCTATGCCGCCTATGCCGAGCCGGACGCCGACTTCGACGCGCTCGCCAAAGAGCAGGCCGAACTCGAGAATCTGATCGAGGCCACCGACGGGCACAATCTGGACCGCACGCTCGAAGTTGCTGCCGAAGCGCTGCGTCTGCCGCCCTGGGACGCGGATGTCACCAAGCTCTCGGGTGGCGAGCGGCGGCGCGTGGCCCTGTGCCGGCTACTGCTGTCGAAGCCCGACATGCTGCTCCTGGACGAACCGACCAACCATCTCGACGCCGAATCTGTGGCCTGGCTGGAGCGCTTCCTGCACGAGTATCCGGGCACCGTGGTCGCCGTCACCCACGACCGCTACTTCCTCGACAACGTCGCCGGCTGGATCCTGGAGCTCGACCGCGGTCACGGCATTCCTTGGGAAGGCAATTATTCGTCCTGGCTGGATCAGAAGGAACAGCGTCTGGAGCTGGAGCAGAAGCAGGAGCAGGCGCGCATCAAGGCCATGAAGCAGGAATTGGAGTGGGTGCGCACCAATCCCAAGGGCCGTCAGGCCAAGAGCAAGGCGCGTCTGGCACGCTTCGACGAGCTGCAATCGCAGGAATTCCAGGCCCGCAACGAGACCAACGAGATCTATATCCCGCCGGGTCCGCGTCTCGGCGATCTGGTCATCGAGGCGGTGGGCCTGAAGAAGGCCTATGGCGACAATCTGCTCTACGAGAATCTGTCGTTCAACCTGCCCAAGGGCGGCATCGTCGGCATCATCGGTCCCAACGGCGCGGGCAAGACCACGCTGTTCCGGCTGCTGACCGGACGCGAACAGCCGGATGCGGGTGAGTTACGCATCGGCGAGACGGTCGAGATCGCCTATGTCGACCAGAGCCGCGACGCGCTCGACGACAACAACACCATCTGGGAGGAGATCTCGGGCGGGTCGGACATCATCACGGTCGGCCGCTACGAGATGCCCTCGCGCGCCTATTGCGGACGCTTCAACTTCAAGGGCACGGACCAGCAGAAGCGCATCGGCGATCTGTCGGGCGGTGAGCGCAACCGGGTGCATCTGGCCAAGGTGCTCAAGCGCGGCGGCAATCTGCTGCTCCTGGACGAACCGACCAACGATCTGGACGTCGAGACGCTGCGGGCGCTGGAAGAGGCGTTGCTGGTATTTCCCGGCTGCGCGGTGGTCATCAGCCACGATCGCTGGTTCCTCGATCGTGTCGCGACCCACATCCTCGCCTTCGAAGGCGACTCGGAGGTGGTCTGGTTCGAGGGCAACTATGCCGACTACGAGGCCGATCGTCATCGCCGGCTCGGTACTGAGGCCGATCAGCCGCATCGGTTGAAGTATCGGCGGCTGTCGGCCTGATCGGGGTGCGTCCGGCCCGTCGCGTGGGGCTGGACGCGCGCCGGATCTATGACCATTGATTCCACCGTTGCTGCAACCTTCCACGGGCCTTTGGATCGATACTTGTCTCAGATCCGGAACGTTCTATCCAACAAACGCCGCCTGTCGGCCCGGACCCTGGAGGTTGATATGAACAGTCGATCCAATCTCGTTCGTTGGCTGGGCGCCTTCACGCTTGGCCTCTGTCTCGTCCCGCTCGTCGAGGCACAACCGCCGGGCGGCGGCTGGGGTCCAGGTGGCGGCATGGGACGCGGCATGGGCTGGCAGGCTCCCGCATTCACCGAGTTCGATCTGGACGGCAATGGCGTCCTGACCGAAGCCGAGTTCTACCAGGCCCGCGCGCAACGCATCGCCGAGCGCTCGCAACAGGGCTATGCCATGCGCGGTTTGGCCAATGCGCCCGAGTTCGGTGAGATCGACCGCAACGGCGATGGCCAGGTCGACGCGACCGAGTTCACCTCGGCCCAGGCCCGGCATCGTCAGCAGCGGTTTCAGACGCCCTGAGCGCTGACCATCCGCTCGGCGGTCATCCAGGTTCACTCGACCAGCAATGAACGCACCGCCGTCACCGAGCGCGCCAGGATCTCGGCGCGGCGCTGTTCCGCGCCCTCGCGATCCGGCTCGCAGAGCGCGCGGCAGAGCCAGTCGGTCGGGGCTTCGAAGTCGCAGTGACTGGCCCCGGCGATGCGCTCGATGCGCGCCTGTCGCGCCGCCGCCAGCGTGGCCAGACCATTGTTGTCGGCATTGCAGGAGGCCGGTTCACCGAACAGCCCGATGACCGGCCGATCGAACTCCCTCACCATGAGACGCCCCAGCTCCCGCGCATCGACCAGATCCAGGGTCAGCACGCCGAGCGTGCGCGGATCGTTGCGCGCCGCCACCAGCGCCGCCAGTCCGCCAGCCGAGAAGCCGGCATAGACCAGACGCCGCGCCTCCAGCCGATCGGCGACCGCGATCAGGTCGAAACCGTTGCGCGCATGATTGCCGCGCCAGGGTCGGGTATTGCAGAAATCGACCGTCACCACCGAGATCCCGGTCTCGGCCAACGCACGCGCCAAGCCGGCGAGCCGAGCCTTGTCGCGCAGAAAGCCGTGTGCCAGAACCACCAGCTCGCCCGGCGTGGCCGAGGCCGGACGATACCAGGCATAGTCCAGGGTGCAGCCGGTCGCCGACTCGGCCCGACCCCATTCGATTCGCACGCCTGGCGTCACGTCCGCCTGCAGCCGGCTCGCTCGCGACGCGGCGACATGACCCGGGGCCTCATGCATGACACCGCCGAAACATCCGACCAGCACCAGACAAGCGACCCAGACCGCTGTAAACTTCGATTGACAAGGCATCGTCCAACTCATTTGACAGTGACGCGCGACCGTTTCGACCACTCCAGCTCGATGCGCCGGCAGGGTTCGGACGGTTCGCCCGTGGATGCCGCCCACCCCGAGCGATCTCGCGATTGATTGAGCAAAGGTATTGAGCCGATGGACTCCGCGATCAACCCTCCAGACAAGCACGCGACGCGCGGCCGGCCGCTGCCCGCCGCCGTCGACGCCCCGCGCCACGATCTCCAGACCAGCGCCGGCGGACGTGTCCATTACTACGCCGACACCAGCGCCGGCGGTCGGCCGCTGGTGCTGATCCACAGCATCAACGCCGCGCCCAGCGCGATGGAGATGAAGCCGCTCTTCGAGCACTTCCGCGCCGGCCGTCCGGTCTATGCGCTCGATCTGCCCGGCTTCGGACACTCCGAGCGCGCCAAACGACGCTATTCGCCCGAACTCTATGCCAAGGTCATCGGCGAGTTCCTGGTCGAGGTGGTCCGGGAACCGGCCGATCTGATCGCCTACTCGCTCGGCTGTGAGTTTGCCGCCATTGCGGCGGCGGATGCGCCGGAGCGCGTGAACTCGCTGGCGCTGCTCTCGCCCACAGGTTTCAACACCCGCGGACTGCCGACCGGCGCCGCCGCCGAGCGTGCCCATCGATTCCTGAGCATCCCCGGACTCAGCGACGGGCTCTATGGCCTGCTGACCACGCGCTCCAGCATCAAGTATTTCTACAATCAGGTCTTCGCCGGCTCGACCCCGCCCGAGCTGATCGACTATGCCTACGCCACCACGCATCAGCCGGGCGCCAAGATCGCTCCGCTCTATTTCCTCTCCGGGCAGCTCTTCACGCCGCGCGCCTGCGACAGCCTCTACCCCCGCGTGACCCAGCCGGTACTGGCACTCTACGACAAGGATCCCAACATCGATTTTCAGGAGCTGCCGGACTTCCTCGGTCGTCAGTTCAACTGGCGCGCCGAGCGCCTGACGCCGACCAACGGGATGCCGCAGTGGGAGAAGCCCGCCGAGACCATCGCGGCCATCGAGCGGTTCTGGGACTCGCTCGGCTAGGAGCGCACCGCGCTGCATGATGTAGCGCGTCCTGTCTCGACCCCGAACGCGCGGGAACCCCGGCGGGTGTCCGCGCGTCCTAGAGGGTTCGTTCCATTCCCCTGCCCCGCCACGACTCGACTCATGCTGCAATCGCTCCAAGTCCTCGATCAGCTCAAGGCCCGACTGCGCGAGACCCTCGCTCTGCTGCCGCTCGCCGAGGGTACCGGCCCCGTCTCGCTGATCCTCGAACTGCCGCATCCGCCGGCCGGCGCGCCCGATCTCGACGGACCGCGCTTTCATTTCGCGCACAACCATCGCGGCGACCTGCGCGCGGGCTATGGCATCGCCGGCGAGTGGCAGGCGCACGGTCCCGAGCGCCTGAGCGAACTGCGACGCATCGCTCAGGGACTGCGCGCCGACTGGGTGCAGTGCGATCCGGACGAGACCGGTTTCAGCGGGTTCGGGATGCTGGGCTTCGCGGCCACGCCGGAGACATCCGCCACGCGCGACGATCTGCCCAACGCGCTCCTGTGGCTGCCGGAACTGGCGCTGATCTCGCATGGCGGTCAAGCGGCGCTGGTGCTGACGACGCAGCGTCCCGCCGTGCGCGATGACTTGCTGACGCGCTGGGACGCCTGGCTCGACCGTCTGGTGCCGCTACTCGGGCGTCCGGCGCTCGATCCGCTCACCCCGGCACATCTCGAAGCCCTGGGCAGCACGCCGGATCGCGACGACTGGCGCACGCTGGTGCTGAACGCGCTCGACGAGATCGATCGGGAGCGGCTCGAAAAGGTCGTCGTCTGTCGTCGGCAGCGGCTCCAGGGACACCGGCGCTTCGATCTCGACCGGCTCAACGCGGCGCTGAGCTATCTGTTCCCGTCCTGTCAGGTGATCAACATCCGGCGCCATGCCGCCAGCTTCGTCGCCGCCACGCCCGAACGGCTGTTCACCCAGCGTCGCGACCGGGTCGAGGCCGATGCGCTGGCCGGTACCGCCTGCCGCGCCGAGGACAGTGAGCGCGATGCCGCCATCACGCTCGGTCTCCAGAGCTGCGAGAAGAATCTGCGCGAGCATCAGGTGGTGGTCGCGGCGGTGCGCGAGGCGCTCGATCAGTGCTGCCGACGTCTGGAGCCGGCCGAGGGGCCGAGCATCCTCCAGCTCAACAATGCCCAGCATCTCTGGACACGCCTGCGCGGTGAGTTGCATCCCGGCGTCGATGTGTTCGAGCTGGCCGAGCGGCTGCATCCGACGCCAGCGACCAATGGCCAGCCACGCCGCGAGGCGCGCGACTGGCTCGATGTCAACGAGCCGCTCGAACGCGGCTGGTACACGGGCGCGGCCGGAATCGTCGAGCCGGATCTGACCGGGGAACTGTGGGTGCTGCTGCGCTGTGCGCACATCCTTGACCGCACGGCCGATCTCTATGCGGGGGCCGGGATCGTCGCCGGCTCGGATCCGGCGAGCGAATGGCAGGAGACCGAGCACAAGCTCGCGGCCATGTCGACGGCGTTGCAGTTCGCATGACGGATCAGGGCTGCGTGAATCTGCGCTGGGCGCTGGCCCTGTTCGATGGGCTGGTCGAAGGTGGAATGCGTCATCTGGTGCTCTCGCCCGGATCGCGCTCCACGCCGCTGGTGCTGGCAGCCCAGCGTCAACCGGCGCTGACCGTCACGCCGATCCTCGACGAGCGTAGCGCGGCCTTTTTCGCGCTGGGTGTGGCGCGGGCCTCGGGGCGTCCGGTGGGGCTGGTCTGCACCTCGGGGAGCGCGCTCGCCCACTGGTTCCCGGCGGTCCTCGAAGCCTCTGAGTCCGGGATTCCGCTGGTGCTGCTCTCGGCCGATCGTCCGCCCGAACTGCGTGGCTGGGGGGCGAACCAGACCATCGATCAGACGCGCTTCTTCGGGGTGCATGTGCGCGCCTTCCATGATCCGGGCACGCCCGAGGATTCGCCCGGCGCGGGCAAGTTGATGCGGGCACTGGGGCGGCGCGCGGCGGCTGAGAGTCTGAGCGACTGGCCGGGACCGGTGCATCTGAATCTGCCGTTTCGCGAACCGCTGGTGCCGGGGGTGGATTGCCGGGCTGAAGCCACACAGGTTCAAACAGCCGTTCAGCCTCCAGCCTCCAGCCACCGGCTTGGTCTTGCGGGGAACCGGACGCTGGAGGCTGGTAGCCGGCCGCTGACAGTCGGCTTGACGTCCCAATGCTCCGGGCGCGGCCTGATCTGCTGCGGGCCGGGCGACTGGACGGCAGACGGCGCGGAGGCGCTTTGGCAGTTGGCGGCGCGGCTTGGCGTGCCTGTGCTGTGCGATCCGCTTTCAGGTTTGCGTTTCGGTTTCGGCTCAGGTTCCGTCTCGGACCATCGCCTCACCCGTTACGACAGTCTGCTCCGTCATCCGGCGACCGCCGCTGCACTCAAGCCGGATTGGGTGCTGCGCTTCGGACGTGCGCCGGTCTCCAAGACGCTGCTCGGCTGGATGGCGGAGGTTCCGACCATCCTGGTCGATGCCGGACGCGGCTGGAGTGATCCGAATCATGACGTTCGGCTCAAGATCGATGCCGATCCGGCCGTGTTCTGCGCTTGGCTTGCAGACGCGGATCTGGAACTCGGCACATCGGACCCTGATTGGCTCGCCGGCTGGTTCCAGGCCGAGCGCCGTCTGGAGCGTTTCGCCACCGAGTATCTCGACCAGGCGCCCTGGTGCGAGGGGCATCTGATCCGCGATCTCATTGCACGGCTGCCCGAAGGCGAAGGGTTGCTGTGCGCCAACTCCATGCCGATCCGCCAGCTCGACACCTGGTCGGGCCGGCGTGCCCAGCCGCTCCGTCTCTTCGGCAATCGCGGCGCCAGCGGCATCGACGGCCAGACCTCGACGCTCGCCGGACTCAACGCCGGCGGCGTGCCGACCACGGCGCTGCTTGGCGATCTGTCCTTCCTGCACGATCTCAGCGGCCTGACGGCACTGCGCACGCTCCAGCGGCCCTGTATCGTCATCAACAACGGCGGCGGGCGTATCTTCGACTATCTGCCCCAGCACGGACTGCCCGGCTTCGAGACGCTCTGGCGCACGCCGGTCGCGGTCGATCTGGGGGCGCTGGCCCAAACCTTCGGGTTGATTCATCGTCAGGTGTCCGATGGCGCCGGATTCCAACAGGCCCTGAGCGAGGCCATCCAGAGTTCGCGCCCCGGCGGACTGATCGAGGTCGTCATCGACGCCGATCTGAGCCGACGGATCCATCGTGATTTTTGGCAGACGGTCAGTCGGCTCGGCGACGACACCTGAGGCCGGACTCCGGATTCAGGCGACATCCGGCGCATCCGCCGACAGGTCGAGCGCCTCGCGCTGCACCAGCTCCCAGCCGCTGTAGAGCAGCACCAGGGCGTGCAGATGGGCCGGCCCCAGATGTTCGCGCACCCGTGCATCCCCGGCATAGCGGCGTAACTGCGTGCGCGCCGCCTCCAGCAGCTCGTTGCGCCGCTCAGGCGTGTCTTCGGAACGCTTGACGTATTTCAGCTCGATCAGATAGGCATGGCGCATGTCCGGATAGCGGAAATAGAAGGGCGCCAGATAGAGATCGACGAAGCCGCCGCCCTGTTCCTGCTCGCTCCAGACCCGGAAGTACGGCGTGAGATTGAGCCAGGCGAGCAGAAAGCCCTGGATCATCTTCTCGCCCTGCAGATAGTCGCGCACGCTGGCCTGCTCGGCGATGCGCTCGGCCAGATAGTCGAAGAACGGCTCCCAGTCGCCGTTGTAGGCCATACGGCTGAGTCGGTCGGCGATCTCCCAGGTCGTCGGTTTGAACACTCCAGCCTCACTGTAGGCTTCGCGCAGATAGCCATACATGAGTTGGTGCACGGTCTGGTTGGGGATATGCAGTAACGGCAGTCCGCGCTGCTCGCCGGCGAAGGTCAGCAACCCCAGATAATAGAGCAGCGAGACGAAGTTCTCGGGCTGATGCAGCGCCTCGGCCGGGAAGCTGGTCTGCACCTGCCCGACCTGCTCACCGCGCTCGATGATCGCCCGCAGATGGCTGAAGTTGCCGTTGAGCCGACGGTCGATCTGCACCAGATGACGCAGCTTGCCATAGTCGATGCGCACATTGTGGTCGATCAGCTCGTCCGGCGGTGTACCCAGGTCGACCAGCGATTGCAGGTAATAGAGTGCCATGTCGCTGTTGACGATCGACTCATGACGCGCCGGATGGAAATGGTAGTGGTTGTACCAGGCGTCGATCAGGGCTCGATGGGGTTCCAGTGTCTGTCCGAAGGCGGCGAACAGGGTCTCTAACTCGGCGTGGTTGAAGCCGAGCAAGCCATTGAAACGCGGATCCAGGCTGATATTGCGACCGATGTTGAAACCGCTGGTCACATCGTCCAGCGTCAGCGGCGAGACTCCGGTGATGAACAGCCGTGCCAGACCGCCGCCGCTCTGTCCAGCCGCCCCCTTGAGCATCGCGAAGACATTACGGAAGAATCCGCTGCCGTGCGTCAGCTCCCGATAGGCGTCCTGGCCGAAATGCGCCAGCAGGTTGTTGGCGAAGTTGTCGTATTCGTCGATGAACAGATAGAGCGACCGGCCCAGATGACCGAGTTCCATCAGCAGCCGCTCCAGTGCCGCCGCCACGGTCGGCTGCTCGCGCACCCGCGCCGCCATCCCCTCCGGCAGGTGCTCGGCATGGCGCAGGAACAGGCCGTCGATCTGATTACGACAATGGGTCTCGAACGAGGATTCCAGATGCTCCGGCTCGGCGCGCACCATCGAGAAATCGAAACGCAGGCTCAGGTATTGACCGCGCTCCGGGGTCGGATGGGACTGGACCCAGGTCTCAGCGAAGAGTTCATCGAAGGACTTGGCCCATTCGGCATCGTAGTAGCACTCCATCATGGATTGCAGCAGACTCTTGCCGAAACGGCGCGGGCGGATCAGGAACAGAAAGCGCCCGGCCTCCTCCAGCAGCGGCAGATAACGGGTCTTGTCCACATAGTATTCATGACCGCGGCGCAGCTTGACGAAGTCGGCCACGCCGTAGGGGATGCGCAGGTCAGGTGAGGCGGTTTGACGCATGGGACGATTCCGGACTGACGATGTATATCGTCACTCTATATCAGCATCCATTTGAGTCAACTCACCACCGATCCCGGACCATTTGCGGCTAAAATGACGCCCCCAGTTTCCATGCACAGCGAGGCATCCCAGGTGGCGTCAGAGACCATGCAACCAACCGCGAATCGACCCGAGACCGACTCGCGTCCCATCCACTGGGAGGCGCCCGCAGACGCCCGCTATCAGGACATCCTCTACCATCAGGCCGAGCACATCGCCAAGATCACCATCAACCGGCCCGAGGTGCGCAACGCCTTCCGCCCGCAGACGGTGCGCGAACTGATCGACGCCTTCCACCGCGCCCACATGGACCCCGAGATCGGCGTCATCATCTTCACAGGCGCGGGCGAACTGGCCTTCTGTTCGGGCGGCGATCAGCGCATCCGCGGTCACGAAGGCTACAAGGACGAGGCCGGCGTCGAGCATCTGAACGTGCTGGAGCTGCAACGCCAGATCCGTACCCTGCCCAAGCCGGTGGTGGCCATGGTGGCGGGCTACGCGATCGGCGGCGGCCATGTGTTGCATCTGATCTGCGACCTGACCATCGCCGCCGACAACGCGCGCTTCGGCCAGACCGGACCGCGCGTGGGCAGCTTCGACGCCGGTTTCGGCGCCGGTCTCATGGCGCGTACCGTGGGCCTGAAGAAGGCCAAGGAGATCTGGTTCCTGTGCCGTCAGTACGACGCCCAGGAGGCGCTCGACATGGGGCTGGTCAACACGGTCGTGCCGCTCGCCGAGCTGGAAGCGGTGACGGTCGATTGGTGCCGCCAGATGAACCGCCTGTCGCCGACCGCACTGCGCGTGCTCAAGTCCGCCTTCAACGCCGACACCGACGGTCTGGCCGGCATCCAGGAACTGGCCGGCAATGCCACGGCGCTCTTCTACACCACCGAGGAAGGTCAGGAAGGACGCAACGCCTTCCTCGAAAAGCGCGCGCCCGACTTCGGCCGCTTTCCGCGCCGACCTTGAGCGGCACGGACGACAATTCTGCAAGCATCACGCCCTGACTCCATGCCCGAGCAATCGACTCCATCCCCATTGGCGCGCTGGCTGCTGGCCGCGCGCCCCAAGACGCTGCCACTGACGCTGTCGCCGGTGATCGCCGGACTCGCGCTGGCCGTCGCCGCGACCGGCGCGCTGGCCGTCTGGACCGCGCTCGCCACCCTGCTGGCGGCGGTGGCGATCCAGATCGGCACCAATCTGCACAACGACGCCGCCGACTTCGAGCGCGGCACGGATACGGACGAACGGCTCGGTCCGCCGCGCGCCACGGCGCAAGGCTGGCTGACCGCGCGTCAGGTCAAGAACGCCGCGCATGGCATGTTCGCACTCGCCTTCGTGCTTGGACTGGCGCTGCTGGTGCGCGGCGGCTGGCCGATCCTGCTGGTCGGGCTGGCCTCGTTGGCGGCCGGCTATGCCTATACCAGTGGCCCGCGCCCGATCGCCTATGGCCCCTTCGGTGAGGTCTATGCGCTGCTCTTCTTCGGCGTGGCCGCCGTGGGCGGCACCTACTATCTGCAAACCCTGACGCTCGACGGCTCGACGCTGGTCGCCGGGGCGGCGCTCGGCTGTCTGGCCTCGGCCGTATTGCTGATCAACAACTATCGCGATCTCGAAACCGACACGGCGGCCGGGCGGCGCACGCTCTGCCGCGTGCTCGGACGCGAGCGGGCCAGGGTGCTCTATGCGCTGCTGCTGCTCATACCCGTCCCGCTGCTGATGTTGCTCGATCCGCTGCACGTCTCCTGGCCCCTGCTCGCCGCCCTGCCGTTGGCGGCCCTTCTGATCCGGCGGCTGTGGCGCGGCGCCATGGGTCCGGCGCTCAACGAGCAACTGGCACGCACCGCTCAGTACCAGGCACTGCTGGTCGGTCTGCTGATCCTGAGCCTGCTGCTGCCCGGCACAGCGTGATCGAGCGCGCCGGATTCCGGCCCTATGATCTGCCGTTACGCCAAGCCTGGGGCAGTGCGCGCGGCGGGTTCGCACGGCGGCGCGGCTGGTTGGTCTGGGTCGAGGCGGATGGTCTGACCGGCTACGGCGATTGCGCCCCGTTGCCGGCGGCGGGCACCGAGGCCCAAGAGGCCGCCGGCGCGGCGCTCGAACGGCTCTTCTCAGGTCTGCGCGGACAGGAGATCGAGATACGACTGTCTGCTCTGGATGCGGAGAACGCTACGGATGCGCATCCAGCCGCGCGCTTCGCCCTGGACTGCGCTCTGGCCGATCTTGCCAGCCAACGCTTGAATCTGAGCATGCGCCGGTGGCTCGCGCCTGAGGCCGTCGATCGCCTCGCCGTCAATGCCATGCTCGGCACGCTCGGTACGGTGCCCGGCAAGGCCCTCGCCGCCAGTCAGGCACAGGGCTTTCGCGTGCTCAAGCTCAAGGTTGGCGTCGATACGCCAATGTCCGAGCTGGAATCGCTGGTAGAACTGGCCCGGCCTTCATCCACTGATACAGATGTCAGACTACGCCTGGACGCCAATGGCGCCTGGAGCTTCGATCAGGCACGCTGGCTCATCGAGCGTTTGGTCAAGCTCCGGCTGCCGATCGAGTCGATCGAGGAACCACTGGCCGAGCCGACGCCTGAGCGGTTGGACGAACTGCAAGCCCTCGCCCCCTTCCCTCTGGCGCTGGATGAATCACTGCCGACCCGCTTTGCGGCGGTCGATCCCTCACAACTCGGTGTACGACGCCTGGTGCTCAAACCGGCGGCGCTCGGCGGTCTGCACCGCACGCTGGCGCTTGCACGCCGCGCCCAGGACGCGAGCATCGAAGTCGTCGTCACGAGTCTGGTCGAGAGCGCCGCCGGACTCTGGCCCACGGCGCAACTGGCTGCGGCCATCGCCAGTCCCATTGCGCAGGGACTGGCCACGGCCGACTGGCTCGCTGCCGACCTGGGCCAAGCGCCCCGCCCCTGCGCCGGCCGGATCGATCTGCCGGATCGGCCCGGATCGGGCTTCATGCCCACGCATGTTTGACGCGCCCTGCACTCAGCGAGAAGCCATGCGGAATCGCCGCATGGACGCACGCCACGCTGCTCAGTCGGCCTCGACGTAGTAGATCCAGGCGTCCTGATCGACCTGGAGATCGATGAGACTGCCGTTGCGCACGTCGAGATGGACGTAGATCGGCTCGCCGGCCGGGACCATGAGACCATAGCCGGACGGGAAGGTGATGGTGGTGTTGGTGATGTTGGAGCCGACGTAGGTGCTGCCCGAGGTCGAGCCATAGTCGAACAGTCCGGGTCCGGCATATTTCGCGCGGAAGATGCAGCCTTTGGAGTCGTCCCCGGCGCACTGATACATCTCGGGTCGGGTGCTCACCTCGATGTCGGTATAGAGATCGATGTCGGCCTGCTCGGCGACCGAGACGGCGAGGATGGCGATGGCTTTCTTCGGCGTCCAGGAACCGGCGCGGTCCTTGTGGCAGGTCTCGCCGCGTTTGCACAGTCCGGTCGTGGCCTTGATGACCGCGACGCTCAGGGGTTCGATGTCGTCGGCGCACAAGGCGGCGGTTGGGACCAGTGCGCCCAGGAAGACAGCGGCGATCATTGGGCGCGCGAGTGTGGCAGTCAGAGACATGGTCGATCCTTATCGAGTCGGAACGGAAGCGGGCGAGACGCCGAGCCTCACCCGGATGGAATGGCGGCCGGGACCGGCTGGCAGCACGACACGCGCCGCGCCCGCCTGAATGGTCTGGTGTGCGCCGTCGAGCGTGGCCGTGATGACAGAACCGCCGCCGTCGCCATTATCCACCTGGATCTCGCATTCGGTCACGCCGTCGGGCAGACGGTAGCGCAGACGAAAGCCCGGCCAGCTCGCCGGGATGCAGGGGCGGATGATGAGTTCGCGTTCGTTCTCGACGCGCAGACCCAGGACGGATTCGAGCGCGACCCGATACCACCAGCCGGCGGAACCCGTATACCAGCTCCAGCCGCCGCGCCCGACGTGCGGCGGCTCGCCATAGACGTCGGCGGCGACCACATAGGGTTCGAGCCGGTAGCGTTGGACGTCACTGGAGGTCTGGGTGTGGCTGACCGGACTGAGCCGTGCCAGCCAGGAGGCGGCCTGTTCGCGCCGTCCCAGTTCGGCCATGGCCGCGACCGCCCAGCAGGCGGCATGGGTGTACTGGCCGCCGTTCTCGCGCACACCGGCGACATAGCCCTTGATGTAACCCGGATCGCGCGGGGTGTCGACGAAGGGCGGCGTCAGCAGCCGGATCAGCCGGCCCGGCTCGCTGGCCAGATGGCGTTCCAGTGCATTCAGCGCCTGCTCGGCGCGGGCGCGCGGCGCCGCGCCTGAGAGCGCCGCCCAGGACTGCGCCAGGGCGTCGATGCGGCATTCCTGATCCGCCGCCGAGCCGAGCGGCGTGCCGTCGTCGTAGTAGGCGCGACGGTACCAGTCGCCATCCCAGCCGCTGGTCTCCAGGGCGCGTTCCAGTTCGGCCTGACAGGTGCGATAGCGGTCGATGCGCGCCTGATCGCCGCGCCGCTCGCACAGCGGCAGGAAGTCGCTCAGCACCCGGTACAGGAAGAACCCCATCCAGACGCTCTCGCCGCGTCCCTCGCGCCCGACGCGGTTCATGCCATCGTTCCAGTCGCCTGTGCCCATGAGCGGCAGGCCGTGTGCGCCGTGCGTCAGCGAGCGGTCGATGGCGCGGCAGCCATGGTCGTAGAGATCGCCCGATTCACCGCTGAACTCGGGCGCCAGATAGTTCTCATCCTGCCCCGGCGCCAGTTCGGGCGCGGTCAGATAGGGCTGAAGCTCGTCCAATACGCCGACATCGCCCGTCACCCGGACATAGTGCGCGGTGACGAACGGCAGCCAGAGCAGATCATCGGAGAAGCGGGTGCGCAGTCCGCGTTCGAGCGGCGCCGGATGCCACCAGTGCAGCACATCACCCTCGACGAACTGATGTGCGGCGTGCAGCAGGATCTGCGCGCGCGTGATGTCCGGACGGATGGCGGCAAGCGCGGCGGCGTCCTGGAGCTGGTCGCGATAGCCGTAAGCCCCGCCGGACTGATAGAAGGCCGAACGCGCCCAGATCCGGCAGCCGAGGTTCTGATAGAGCAGCCAGCCGTTGAGCATGAGATCGATGGCCGGCTCGGGCGTCTCGACCTGGACGCGCGAGACCAGATCGTCCCAGAAGGCGACGGCGTCATCGAAGGCCGCGCCGATGGCGGACGGCTCGGCATAGCGTTGCAGCAGGTCGCTCAGCTGCGTCTCGCTCATCACCTCGCCCAGCAGCCAGTCGCAGACCAGGGTCGCGCCCGGCTCCAGACTCACCCGGAGTCGTTGCGCGAAACAGGGATCGGGCACAACACCCTGGCGTCCGTCGAACCGACGTCCCGGCTCAAGGGCCACGGGGTCGGCGAGATCGCGATGACGCCCGATGACCGACAGACGATCGGTAGTGAAATCGCGCTCGCTGACCGTGGCCCCCGAGACGATCGCGTTGGCGAAGACGATGCCGCCGGCGAAGTCGCCCGCGTTCGGATCGATCGCGCGCAACAGCCCAGCTTCCGGCTCGATCGCCGTGACGATGGCGCTGCTCGACGATGGTTGCTGCCCCATGACCAGACGCTGATAGCCGAGCAGCGACAGATGCCGCGTGCTGGTTCCTGAATTGGTCAGACGCAGTCTGAGGATGCGCACCGGATCGTGACGCGGCACGAAGAGCGTCGCTTCCTGTTCCAGCCCATCGTATCGGAGCGAAAAGCGCGTGAAGCCCAGTCCATGCGTCACCCGGTAGTCCGCAGGCGCCGGACGCGGTCCGGGCAGCGGCGACCAGGATTCACCCGTCGCCTCGTCACGCACATAGAGCGCCTCGCCGTGCGGATCGCTGACCGGATCGTTGGACCAGGGCGTGAGCCGGTTGGCCTGACTGTTACGGGACCAGGTGTAACCGGCGCCGGACTCGCTCACCAGACAGCCGAAATCCGGATTGGCGATGACGTTGATCCAGGGTTGGGGCGGGCGGCGATGGCCGGCGGCTCCCTGATACGGCAGCCGGATTTCGTATTGACGACCGTCAGCGGAGAAGCCGCCATAGCCGTTGAAGAAGCGTAGATCCTGAGTCGATTCGAGTGGTTCGGTGTCTGCCTCGCGACCGGCCGGCGTCTCGTCGTCGGCTACAGACGATACGGACGCCTTCAACGACTCGCCATCCAGAAGCGCCAGCGCCGCCGCACGGTCGGGCGCCGCGCCCGTGACCCAGGTCAGCTCGGTATCGGCCCCGGGCTCCAGTTCCACCACCGCGCGCAGAGAGAGGATCGGATCGAGCACGTTACCCAGACTGCCGGACAGCGAACCGGCGTCCGAGTCCGAACCGAACAGCGCCGCCGGACGCGCCCGACTCCTGCCGCGTCCGATGAAACGGGCGCGATCGGTCTCCCATTGCACGGCCTCGGCGCCGAGCAGCGCATGGATCATCCAGGGCCAGGACTCACCCTGACCGCGCGGACGACGGCGGGCGAGCAGCGCCCCCGTAGACGCATCCCGCTCGGTCTGGACGAAGAGCTTGGCGAACGCCGGATGCGCCGCGTCGGCCTCGTCTGGAAAGAGCGCCACTTCCAGATAACTGGTCAGCTCGATCCGGCGCGCCCGATCAGAGACATTGGTCAGTCGCAGGCGACGTCGTTCCAGATCCTTGGCCGCGTCCAGGCTCAGATCGAGCCGCAATGCGATACCCTGATCCTCGCGTTCGAGCCGGAAACACGCATCCTGACAGCCGACGCGATAGACCTGCGGCTCGACCCGCGTCGGCTGATAGCCCAACGACCAGATCGCACCTGAATCCAGATCCCGCACATAGAGCAGGCTCCCGAGGTCGTCCTCGACCGGATCGGCGTGCCGGCGCGTGAGCGCCAGCCCGTTCCAGCGCAGTTGACCGGCGCCCGAATCCGAGAGCAGGACTTCGAGCGGACCCTTGGTCAGCCGATGCAGACTCGACTCTGGGCCGTGCGGATCGAAGAACTGTGGCATGTCGATGTCCTCGTGGATTTCAGTATCCGTCGCTCTTCGACGCCGGCCTGTGTGTTGCCCACTCAATCGGCGGGGCGAATGCGAACTCGATCGGCCGTGACCGTAAGAATCGCTCCCTGGCTCAATTCCGAAGCAAAGCGTTCCAGCACGGTCAAACAATAAGATCCCTGCCGGCGACCCGGCAGATTGACCAGACGCAGGATTCCGCTGTGGGGTCTGCCGTAGACGATGGCCAGCTCGCCGAAGTCTTTATCGAGCGTGATCAGGATTCGACCTTCCTCGTAGGCGCTGCGGAGGACGGTCTCATCACCGGGATCGGGTTCCATCTCGCCCATCCAACGCACGTCGTGCCCGGCTTCAGACAGAATTTTGGCCGCGCCGCCCCAAACACAGGTGTCCAGTAACAGTTTCATCAGTCTTGCGCGAGAAACCCCGTCCTTGACTGGCGGGGAGGGAGAGCGCACCGCGCGTAGCGCGGTTAGGCGGCCCGTCTCGCGTCCTCCGTTACAGGTTTGGTGTGAATGGTGTAGCCATAGCCGTCGGCGCGTTGCAGCAGACGGCAATAGCGATGTGAAATGCCTGCGACCGTGCCGCCGGGCGTCTGGACGTTGAACGATCCGGTGCGCCGGATGGCCACGCGCCCGACATGTACGCCGGCCTTCTTGCCCTTCGGTACCTCGGCGCGCACCCAATCGCCGGTCTGGAAGCCGTTGACGCGCTTGTGGCGCATGAGATAGGCACGCGGGAAGCCGTTGTTGAACGTGCGCGTGCGGCGGTAGGCCCCGCGCCCTGTGGCACGGATGGCCAGGACTGGGCGGTTCCAGTCCCGTAGCTGATCGACGGCGCCGACGCAGGCGGCATCAAGGGCATGGGTCTTGGGGATGCCCAGGCGCGTGCGATTGAACTTGGTCCGTCCGCCCGAGCCGGTCTCGACCGCGAGGCCCGTGGTCTTGAGCGCGTTCAACAGCGCCCAGCGCGTGGCATTAACGGCGGCGGCGTCCTGGAGCGGCGCTTGGGCCTGCGCCTGGATCTGTTTCAGGAGCACCGGCCGGCCCTTGAGAAACGCCTCGATCAGCCGGTTTCCCTTGTGTTCGTTGCAGGGCCGGCAGGCGAGCGTCAGGTTCGAGACCCGATCCGAGCCGCCTTTGGCGCGCGGCACGATGTGCTCGATCTCCAGCGGCACGTGCGTCGCGCCGCAATAGGCACAGGTGCGGTTCCATTTCTCCAGCAGGTACTCACGCACCTCGTAACCGGCCAGTTCGCCCTGTTGGTATTCGACCCCGCTGATCTCGGGATTTTGCATGGCTTGGGTATCGAAACGCACCAATTCCTGGCTGAGGGCGGTGATCGGGGCGAGCCGCTGCAACCGCTCCACCCAGTTGACGGTGGTCCCGATCCGATGCTGTAACGACGGTGGTAGCCAACCGTCGCGGCGGGTTCGATTCAAAAAACGCGGTTCCCGGTAGCGGGTCTTGCGAGCGCGCCGGGCGCGCCGGCAATGACGCCGTTGCTCCAGCGCCTCACGAATCGCCTGACCGCGATGTTCCAGTTCCCCAAACCACAGCCCATGCTCAAGGCGCTCGACCGCGCCCGGTTCAGGATCGCGGGTTGCAGATTCGCGCACCAGGGCCAGGCCGGTAACACGACTGCCGGGATCGAGCTTCAACCGCAGCGGCTGCCGCGTCTCGCCCACGCGATCTTTCAGGCGAATGGTAAAGGGAGCCAGACGCACGACCACCGCGCGTCCGCGCTCCAGTAACAGCCGCGCGCGTTTCTCCGTGCATGGCATCAGCGGATGTTTCTGCCTGTCGAGAACGAATACAGCCATGGTGCTGTTCCAAAAAACCTGCCCTTACGGGCCTAGTGACGGAGCCTCGCGGCTCGCTCCCCTCGGGCATGTGTATCACCGGCTCCCGCCTCACGGCGGCGACCCGAACCTTCGACGCTTTGCCTTTCGTCAGCGTGATCCGGGCCTTTCAGAGCGGCGGACTGAGGAAGCATCCGCCGGTGAGTCTTAACGACCCGTGATACACGGAGCGGATTTGCACCGCTTGCCCTGGTCAACCCAGCTCTTTCAAGCTCCGGCCTTCAGGCCGGGGTAGTTGACGCGGCTTTACTGACGATCAAAGGCTCCACCCGCTCATGCTCAACAAGGCGATGGGCATACGCCAGACAGGCCAGGATGTCTTCGCGCTCCAGCCAGGGGTAGCCCTCCAGCAGGGAGTCGAAATCATCGCCGGCTGCAAGCATGCCGAGGACGTGCTCGACGGCCAAGCGTCGTCCGCGAATGATAGGCTTGCCGTTGAAAATCGCGGGGTTGATCGCGATGCGTTTTAGCAGTTGGTCTTCGATCATCTTCGATATTCCTGGTGCAAATTTTCAAACGTTTCTCAACCGATCAACGTGATCTCGGCCGGAAGCGTCATGACATGCGCCTCGGTCGCATTGAAATCACGGCTCGGCTCGCCGTCGATCTCGACGCTCGTCAACGGCCCCGGCAACGGCGGCGCCACCCACAGACCGCCCGGCGGAAGCCGCAGCTCGCCGCCGACACGCATCCGCAGCGCGCCGCCGTCGAAACGCGCGATGTCCAGATCGAGCAGGCCGTAAGCCGTCGGCAGACGACGCGCCCGGATCTCGCCCGCCGCCGGCCACTCGGCCGGGAGACCGGCAGCGATCACCAGCGAGCGATCCGCCTCGCGCTCATGGACGAAGAGATCGCGGAACACCAGACAGTATTCGGCCCCGATCCAGGCATGCGGCAGATCGCCCTGATGCCCCGGCGACCTGGGATCGCGCCAGGTGATCTCGGGCCACTGATTCCAGGCCGCCGGCCGGCGCTCGTTGAGATAGCACCTCAGCAGCTCGTGCACCTCATCGCGCCGCCCGAGCCGGAGCAGCGCGCCCGCGATGCGGATCTCATAGGCGGTGTAGTTGATCCAAGGCACGGGGTCGGGTCCATGGACGGCGCGGAAGTGCTGCATGAACTGATCGAAAGTGCGCTGCATGGCCGCTGCCGGCAGCCGATGGCTCTCGTCGATCAGGGTCAGAGCATTGGCGGTCGCCGTGGGGTCGTAGTCGGCCCATTCGACCGATCCGGGCAGAAAGTCGATACCGCGCTCCTCCATGACGCGGTCCAGGGAGACATAGAGCGCCGCGCTGAACTCATCGCGCAGACGGGCGAAGTGCGCGGCGCGCTCGCCGTCGCCCAGCGCCTCGGCCAGCTCGGCGGCGTCCTTGAACCCGCGTAGCGCCCAGAAGTCGTCCCAATAGGAATGGACCGGATGGGCCAGATAGCCCTCATGACTCACCGACTCCGGCAGCAGCCCCAGACAGGCGCGGCGCTCGGGCTCCTGATAGTGCGGCGTGAGACGCTCGGCGCGCAGACGTTCCAGATAGCCGACCGCCCGACACACCGCCGGCCACAGCGCCTCCAGACGCGCCCGATCCGCCCCGAAACGCCAAGCATCGGCGACGGCGAAGATGAACTGACCATGGCTGTCGTGCTCGGGCAGCCAGTCGACGCCCTGACGATCGACACAACAGGGCACATTGCCGTCCTCGGCCTGGAACCCGGCATACCAGTCGATGAAGTCGACGACTTCGCGCCCGAGTCCGAAGCGCAGAAGCGCCGCCGCCATAGTCGCGCCGTCGCGCATCCAGGAGCGCGTATAGCGACGGGGTCCGGGCTGGAGCGCGGGACCGTCGCGATTGATCAGGATATGGGCGAGCGCCCCCTGGCAGCCGTGCCAATAGTCGCGCGCGATCTCCGGCAGGTGCAGTTCGACGGCCCCGAGTCGGCTCGACCACTGATCGAGCGTCGCCTTCAGATGCGACTCGACCGCACCGGCCGCACCGGCCAGCTCGCGTGGATGGGCATCCTCGTGCTCACCGAGCGGAGCGGCGAGCCAGATCTCCCGATGAGCGCCCGGCGCGACGTCCAGATCGAAGCGCAAGGCCGCCGAGGCCAGCCCGAGTCCGTCCTCGACCACAGTGGTCTTGAGCGGGACGCCGGGCGCAACGGGTTCGTCGATCGCATCCGCATCGAAGGCCATGGCCCCGAAACCGTTTGGCGTCGAGAGCGGCACCAGGGCCAGCCGACCATCGATCCGCACATCGCCCTGCTCCCAGGCGATCCGTTCGATCCGCGCCACACCGCCAATGTCCCTGTAGCCCTGCCAGGGCGGCGAAACCTGCACGGGGCGGATCGCGGTCTGGAGCGTCGCGTTCAGTGGAATCTCGCCCAGGTTCTCCAGCCGATAGCGGATGAAGAGCCAGGCCCGCCCCGGCGCTCCGTGGGCAAAGGCGAGCGTCTCGAAGCTCAGCCCGTCCGTACTCCAGGTCGAGCGCGGAATCGGCAGCGGCGGCTGGAGCAGCGACGGCTCGACCGTGCAGTCGGCCCAGGTCAGACGCTCGCCCTGGACGGTCAGCAGCGGCTCGATCACCGGACCGGCACGCCAGACCTCGATCAGTCCCTCTTCGTTGAACAGCGCCGGAACCGTGCCGTCCGGGATGTCGATCGGCGTCCAGTAGGTCTGCTCGCGATAGAGCCAGCGCGGATAGCGGCCGCGCGGCGCCTGCTCGGCCAGACGGTGGACGAAGTCGTCGATGGAGCGGGCGAAGGTCTCGGGCTTCAGATCGAAGCCGACCAGACCCGGAACCGGATCGCCCTCCCCGCCCGTCAGACCGAGCCGCAGGAAACGCGAGCACCCATCGGGCAGATAGACCATGTTGCGTTGGCCGCGTGCGCCGGATGCGGCATGAAGACGAGTCCAGTGTTCACCGTCGTCGCTCGCCAGGATCTCGAAGGCGCGCGGCTCGGGCGAGTCCCAATGCAGGATCAGGGCGCTGTAATCGCGCGGCTCATGGCAATCCAGCTCGACCCAGGCCGGCCGTTGCGCGGGACGCCAGGCCGTGTCGGATCGTCCATCCAGGATGCAGTCCGCACCCTGCCCCGGCTGTTCGCTGGAGGCGCGGATCGCGGGCGGTTGAGAGGGTGTGCGATCCTCGATCCGCAGATCGGCGATCCAGAGACGTCCGTGCCCGCCCGGCCCGGCGGTGATGGCGATCTCGATGGCTCCGACCTCCGTCGGTGCACCGCCGCCGGCCGGTCCCCAGCCGAAGGCGATCGCACGGCTAGCGATCCGCAACTCACGCCAGTCCGAGCCGAAGTCGAAGGACTCGTCGCGAAAGCGCCAGACGTTCTCGCCGCTCGGGTCGACCAGTTTGAACTCGAAGGCATTGGCCGGGGCCTCGGCGCGCACCCGCAACCGGATGGCGAAGCTGTCCGGCAATGTCAGACGCACCGTCCGGCGCGCCACCACGAAGCCGCCGCCCTCGCCGAAGTCGAAGTCGAGCCGCATGGCCTCGCCCTCGCCCTCGCCCTCGCCTTCCGGCCCGGCGTCGGCGGCCAGATCGAGACGCGCCTGCCCGGAAACGACGCCGGACCAGGCGGAGAGATCGCTGAAATCGTCCAGATCCAGGATATGCATGCAGTCGCTCCTCGGCGATAGGGCACGAGCCGGAAGACCGCCCGAACCGCACTCCGGGGGGCGGCAGAATGCCTCTCGGCAATACCAGCGCTAGGCTATACTGCGCGCGGCCCAAAGTCATCCGATGCGCGTATCGACCCGGCCAAAGACTTCCCCACCTCAACCTCGACGCCAAAGACCGACCGCCCCGATGCGCTTCCCCTGGTCTCTCCTGAACGCCCTCAAGGTGCCGATCACACCGGCCATCTGGAACCGCTTCGTGCGTATGCTGCAACAGCTCGGCGCCTCCGAGGTCGGCGGCAAGGCCAAGTGGCTGTTCGTGCTGCTCATCCTGTTCCTGTTCGCGATCAATGGCCTGAACGTCGTCAACAGCTACGTCAACCGCGACTTCATGACCGCGATCGAGAACCAGGACATGGGCGGATTCGTCCATTACGCCCTGCTGTTCATCTTCGTCATGGGCGTCTCGACCGTGGTCGCCGTCGTCTACCGCTACACCGAAGAACGCCTGGGGCTGCTGTGGCGCAAGTGGCTCACCGAGCGCGCCATCGACCGCTATCTCGACGAGCGGACCTATTTCCGGCTGCATGCCACCGGCGAGCTGCCCAATCCCGATCAGCGCATCTCCGAGGACATCCGCGCCCTCACCGCAACCACCCTCTCCTTCACCCTGATGTTCCTCAATGCGAGCTTCACGGTGGTCGCCTTTTCCGGCGTGCTCTGGACCATCAGTCCAATGCTGTTCGTGGTCGCGGTCGCCTATTCCATCCTCGGTTCGCTGCTGACCATCTATCTCGGCAAGCCACTGGTCAAGCTCAACTACGACCAGCTCGACCGCGAGGCCAACTTTCGCGCGCGTCTGGTCCATGTACGCGAGAACGCCGAATCCGTGGCCCTGCTGCGGCGCGAGGAGCGGCTCAAAGCGCGGCTGCGCGATCGCCTGAACCAGTTGACGGCCAACTTCCAGCGCATCATCGAGGTCAACCGTAATCTCGGCTTCTTCACCACCGGCTACAACTATCTGATCCAGATCATCCCGGCGCTGCTGGTTGCGCCGCTGTTCATCCAGGGCGAGGCCCAATTCGGCGTCATCACTCAGTCGGCGGTCGCCTTCGGGCATCTGCTCGGCGCCTTCTCGCTGATCGTCACTCAGTTCCAGTCGATCTCGAACTACACGGCCGTGGTCGCGCGGCTCAATGCACTGCGCGATGCCATGGGCCAGGAACGCCGCGAGCCGGCGCCGCAGGTGGAGTTCTGCGCCGACTGCGGCAGCGTGGCCTTCGAGCATCTGACGTTGCTTTCACCGCGTGACGGGCGGGTGCTGATCCGGGATCTGAGCCTGTCGCTTCCGGCGGGCGTGAACCTGCTGGTGCGCTCGACCGGCGAGGCGGCCGAGAAGGCGCTGTTTCGCGCCACGGCGGCCTTGTGGGCGCATGGCGAGGGCCGCATCCTGCATCCGGGACATGATGTGATCTTCTTCCTGCCCGAGCGCCCCTATATGCCGCCCGGCACTCTGCGCGAGGTGCTGCTGCGTCCCTGTCAGGAGCGCTGGCTGCCGGACTGGAAGATCCTGGCCAGCCTCGAATCACTGCATCTGACCCCGACCCTGCACAAGGTCGGCGGTCTGGACATCGAGCGCAACTGGAGCGATCTGCTGTCGCTCGGTGAGCAGCAGCGTCTGAGTTTCGCCCGCATGCTGCTCGCCGAGCCGCGTTTCGTCTTCCTCGATCATCCCAGCCGCAGTCTGAGCGAATGTCCGGTCGGCGAGCTGCTCAATCTGTTGCGTCAGCGGGGCATCACCTATCTCACGCTGGGGGATGCGGAGGACGACCCGCATTTCTATGACCGGCTGCTCGAAATCGCGGCCGACGGCGCCTGGTGTCTGCGTCCGCCGACATCCGATGACGATCACGACCGCCTCTCGCCTCCAGCCACCCCAGGTCGCCGACGCACCGACTGGGAGAAGGGTTCAGGCTCGGACTCGGGCCGCGCGGAGGACTGAGCATGACCGCGCCCTTTCCGAACGACTTTCTCTGGGGTGCGGCGACCTCCGCCTATCAGATTGAGGGCTTCCCGCTCGCCGATGGCGCCGGACCCAGTATCTGGCATCGTTTCGCGCACACGCCGGGACGGGTGGCCGGAAACGATACCGGCGATCTGGCCTGCGATCACTATCATCGCTGGCGGGACGACGTGGCGCTCATGGCTGAGCTGGGGCTGAACGCCTACCGCTTCAGCCTGGCCTGGGGACGGGTGCTGCCCGAGGGACGGGGCGCGATCAATCGTCGGGGACTGGATTTCTACGAACGCTTGGTCGATGCCCTGCTGGAGCACGGCATCCGGCCGATGGCCACGCTCTATCACTGGGATCTGCCGGTGGCGCTGCACGAGCGCGGCGGCTGGCTCAATCCGGACAGTCCGCGCTGGTTCGCCGACTATGCCGAGACCGTGTTCCGGGCACTGGGCGACCGCGTGCCCTTCTGGATCACGATCAACGAACCCTGGGTGGTCACGGCGCCCGGCTATCTGGACGGTCAACTCGCGCCCGGCCATCGCGATCTGTTCGAGCCGCCGCGCGTGGCGCATCATCTGCTGCTGGCTCATGCCGAAGCCGTCGCCGCCTATCGGACGCTGGGCCGGCACCGGATCGGTCCGGCGGTCAATCTCGAACCCCAGCATCCGGCCTCGTCATCCCCGGCGGATCTGGAGGCGAGCCGGCGGCGCGACGCCTTCATCAACCGCTGGTTCCTGGATGCGCTCATGTTCGGACGCTATCCCGAGGAACTGGCCGACATCTTCGGGCCGGCCTGGCCGGAGTTCTCGGCCGAGTCCCTGGCGAAGATCCGCTGTCCGGGCGATTTCATCGGGGTCAACTACTATTCGCGCGGTCTGGTCCGGGCCGCGCCCGAGGCGCCGCCGCTCAACGCGATCCGCATCACGCCGACGGATGCTGAGCTGACGGCCATGGATTGGGAGGTCTATCCCGAAGGGCTGACGGAAACCCTGCTGTGGCTGCGCGACCGCTACGCCAATCCGCCGCTCTACATCACCGAGAACGGCGCCGCCTTCGACGACCCGCCGCCGCGCGACGGGCTGGTCGAAGACCCCAGACGCGTCGCCTATCTGCGCACCCACATCCAAGCTGCCGCGACAGCGCTGGAACAGGGCGTCGACCTGCGCGGCTACTGCGTCTGGTCGCTGCTCGACAACTTCGAGTGGGCCGAGGGCTATTCCAAGCGCTTCGGTCTCTATCAGGTCGATCCCGGCGACCGGACGCGCCGGCCCAAGGCCAGCGCGCGCTTCTATCGCGAGGTCATCCGTTCGCAGGGGGCGGCGGCGCTTCCAGCGTCGGCGCCGCCCACAGCCGGGTGTGCAGCAGATGCAGCCCATCGCGATGCGACAGCAGCGCCCGCTTCTCGCGCAGACTGAGCGAGTCCTCGCCCTCGTCCTGGAGCTGTAGCGCCAGACCTTCCAGAATGTGCCGCCGCCGTCGCGTCTGCGGCTCATCGTGCAGCAGGGCATCGTGCAAGGCATAGACGCCGGGATTCATCATCGCCCGCGTCCAGAACGCCCGTTCTCCCACCGGCGCCTCGATCGGGGGCGACGGCTCGGTCAGCCGCTCTTCCAGTCGACGCAGCACCGGCGGCTCTTCGGTCTCAGCCGGCGTCAGAAACAGTCCGGCCTCTTTCAAACGCAGACCCAGCGAAGTGCGGCTGGTGAGGATGGAGACCGGAACCGAGAGCACCAGTCCCGCGAGCACCGGCGTGAACCACCAGAAGAAATCCGGCACATGCACATAGGCGACATAGCCGACCGCGAACGCGATCAGCGTATGGACGCCATGCGCGCCCAGCGCCTCCAGCACGCCGGTCTGATGGTCCCCGCGCTGCTGGGCCGGCCAGCCGACGCTGGTACGCAGCAGGATCGCCGCCACGAACTTGCTCTGGAACAGCATCAGCACCGGCGCGAGCAGCACCGACAGCAGACTCTCGATCAGCACGCTCAGACTCGCCTTGAGCAGACCGCCGAAGCGCCGCGCCTCGTCGCGATCGAGCGCCAGCAGGACCAGCGCCAGGATCTTGGGCAGGAACAGCAGAACGAGCGTCACCCACAGCACCGTGGTCATCTCGACCACATAGGACTCGGGCCAGATCGGCATGACGTTGTAGCCGAAGAAATATTCCGGCTGTTGCAGACTCTTGAAATAGGCCTCGACCCCGGTCGCGATCAGAAACAGCAGCCACAGCGGCGAGGCGGCATAGGACATGACGCCCATGGCGAAATGCAGCCGGCTCAGCGGCTTGAAGCCCTGCGCCAGGATCAGGCGCGCATGTTGCAGATTGCCCTGACACCAGCGCCGGTCGCGTTTGGCATAGTCGATCAGGGTCGGCGGGATCTCCTCGTAACTGCCGCCGAGATCGGGCGCCAGCCGCACCTTCCAGCCCGCGCGCGCCAGCAACGCCGCCTCGACGAAGTCGTGACTGAGGATGTCGCCGCCGAAGGGCTCGCGTCCCGGCAGCTTGGGCAGACCGCAGTGATCGGCGAAGGGCCGCACCCGGATGATGGCGTTGTGGCCCCAGAAATTGGCCGTGTCGCGCTGCCAGAAGGCCAGCCCGGCGACGAACAGCCGTCCATAGAGACTGCCGGCGAATTGGAGCATCCGCGCGAAGAAGGACGAGCGGTTGACCGGCACCGGCGGCACCTGGATCAGGGCGAGTCGTCGATCGGCCTCCATGCGGCGCACCATCTCGACCAGGGTCTCGCCGCTCATGATGCTGTCGGCGTCGAGCACGATCATGTAGCGATAACGTCCGCCCCAGTCGCGGCAGAAGTCGGCCAGATTGCCGCTCTTGCGCGCGGTGTTCTCGACCCGATTACGGTAGAAGAGCGGCACCCGATCGCCGAGTTCCTCCGTCCAGCGCCGCCAGTGCTGTTCTTCCTGGAGCCAGATGTCCGGCTCGCGCGTGTCGCTCAGGACGAAGAACTCGAACCCGTCCGAGTGTCCGGTCGCGACCAGCGAGTCGAACATGGCGCGCAGCCCGGCGAAGACACGCTCCGGGTCTTCGTTGTACACCGGCATCACCAGGGCGGTCTTGAAAGCGCCGGTCTCGGCGGACGCGGTTGGCTCGGACGCCGACTCCGCGCCCTCGCCTCCGCGATCCTGGAACGCCAGCACCAGAAAACCGATGGCCGCCGTCCAGAACGAGGCGCTGATCCACAGCATCAGGATGGTATAGAGGATCAGCAGCACCAGCTCGAGCGTCGAGAGCCCGCCGTCCTGGATCGCCGACGACAGCAGCGACAGGCAGAAGACGGTCGTGAGCAGAACCAGCGTGAAATAGAGCGGACGCGGCAGATGCCGCGTCGCGATGGTCGAGAGACGTTTCATGCCTGCACCTCTGCGGAGGCATGGTGCCGACCGCGAATCCCCAGCCAACGCAAGACCCTGGCCGCCAGACGTCGCACCAGACGATGACAGCAGAGCCGAATGGGATTGGGTTCCATGGTCAGGGGCGCATGCTCAGGAACCGCCTGGAAGCGCACAGCCCGGATGGATTCAGTCAGGGAATCCTCGCTCAGACCGGCCCAGCGCCGTGTCCAGCCCGGCACATGACCGCCGAGCACGGCAGCACGGGCCGCCGAGATCTGGTCGGGATCCGACTCCAGACCCAGTTCGGCGACCAGCCAGCGATCGAGCAGACGATGCGTCTCCTCGATCGCGACCTCCAGCGGCTCGCCCAGCTGACCGAGCGTGGCCCGAAACTCGACCCGCTCGATCACGCGGCGCACGAGCACCTCGGTCTCCTGCGAATCCTGCACGCCCAGAGCGTTCAGATAGAGCCGTACCCGCTGCTCGACCGGGGCGCGATCTTCGGTTGTGGACCAGGCCGCCGGAGCCGGCTCGTCGAGGACATCGAGTCGGTCACTCACTCCTGAACCCATCTGTAGCTCCAGGTCTCGCTGAGCACGTCATTGCCCTGTCGCAGGAAGGCGCGCAGATCCGCCGGTTCGCGGCCGTCCGGCTTCAGCTCGAAGAACAGGCGCCAGCCCTGGGTGTGCGGGTTCCACTGCACGATCGGCTTGGACAGCTCACCCGAGGTGCTGGTGACAACGGCCTCGATCTCGGTCTCGGTCTCGCCCTCCAGTCCGCTCTCGGGCGGCCGCTGAGCAAGCGACTCACCGGCGAAGTCGATCACGAACTTACGTTGGCTCGAATCCGGGATGTCGGTTCCGGCCGCGCCGACGCGGGTCGAGATCGCCCGTCCGCCCAGCAAGCCCGCTTCGGGATCCTGAGCGAAGCGCAGACGGTATTCGAGCTTCAGTTCCTCGCCCGGCTCCGGCTTACGCTCGGGCATCCAGTAGGCGACGATGTTGTCGTAACGCTCGGCGTCACTCGGGATCTCGACCAGCTCGACCATGCCCCGGCCCCAGTCGCCGATCGGCTCGACAAGCGCGCTCGGGCGGTTCTGATAGTGCGCCTCCAGGTCTTCGTAATTGCGGAAATCGCGATCGCGCTGGAAGAGTCCGAAGGATCTGGGATTCTCGGCGACGAAACCGCTCACGCGCAGACCACGCGGATTGGTCAGCGGACGCCAGATGCGCTCGCCGGTGCCGTTCACGACCAACAGACCGTCGGAGTCGTGGACCTCGGGGCGGAAGTCGTCGAGGAAGCGGTCGGTGTTCTCGCCATGGAAGAACATGCTGGTCAGGGGCGCGATCCCGAGCTTCTCGACCGACCGGCGCACGAACAGCCGAGCCTTGACGTCCATCACCGTCTCGATGCCCGGACGGATCACGAAGCTGTAGGCTCCGGTGACGCTCTCGCTGTCGAGCAGTGCGAACACTGTGATGTCGACCGCGTCGGACGTGGGCTTGAACACCCAGAACTCACGGAAGATCGGGAACTCTTCCTGGGTCGGCAGCCCGGTGTCGATCGCCAGTCCGCGCGTCGTGATGCCGTAGTTCAGCCCCTTGGAGACGCCACGGAAATAACTCGCCCCGAGAAAGACCACGACCTCATCGAACACGTCGTCCCTGTTGATCGGATAGAGCAGACGCAATCCGGCGAAACCGAGATCCGCCGGCATCTCATCGGGAACCTGGTTCCTACCATAGTCGAAGAGATCGTGCCGGAAAGGCACGACCTGCGAGACGCCATCCGCGACGACATTGACCGTCACCCGGTCCTTGAACAGGAAGCCGCGCGGAAAGAACTGCATCTGGAACGGCAGTCCCTCGGCCTTCCAAAGACTCTCGTCGCGGTCGAAACGGATATCGCGATATTGGTCGTAATCCAGATCGGCGAGATAGTCCGGGAGCGCCGGACGGTCGGGCTGATAGTCGGCGGCGGCCAGTTCCTGAGCACGCCGGACCACGGCCGCGAAGGTGAAGGCGCCCGGAGCGCCCTCGCTCGGTGCGGGCTCGACCAGACCGGGGCTGTCGTCCGCCCACAGTGGCGTGCCAGAAACCAACGTCGATCCAAGAACCAGGATTCCGAACAGTCGAGCGAGCGTCATGTTGTTCTCGATGGGGTGTGATTGAACGCCAAAAGTGCCTGTGATGCCGGTGAATCCGTCGCACTCGGTCCGGGAGCGCAAGCGCCGGCGGCTCGTGCCTGAGCAACGAGCCGCCGGTAACGGAGAGACGGGAGGCGGAGCCGCGCGGATTCTAGCTCGAATCCGCGTCGTCGGCATCAGTCACGATCGAGAATATAGACCTCGACGCGACGGTTCTTGCCGCGCCCCTCGGCGGTCGCATTGTCGGCGATCGGGCGCTCCGGCCCAAGTCCCTCGGCGCTCAGACGCCCCTCGTCCACGCCACGCTCGACGAGCGCCTGACGCACGGCCTCGGCGCGCTGGAGCGACAAGCTCTGATTGAGCGCCGCGCTGCCGAGGCTGTCGGTATGGCCCTCGATGCGCGCGGTCAGCTCGGGATGGGCCTTCAGCAGCGCCGCGATACGATCCAGACTCGCCAGTTCGCCCGCCGGCAGGGTCGCCTGGCCGGTGGGGAAGCTCAACTCGGACTCGGCCAGACTCAGGAGCAGTCCGCGCTCGGTGAAGGCGCCGTTGAGCTGGGCGAAGCTGGTGTGCAGTGCTCGCAGACGGGCCAGCTCGGCGGCGGCTTGGCTCTGATCGGCTGAGGGCGTCTCGGACTGAAGCGACTGACGCGCCGTCTCCAGTTCGGTTTCGAGCGCTTGGATCCGGGCGCGCGCTTCATTCAGGGTCTCATCGGCCCCGTCCTGGGCGCGCGCCTGTTCCAGCTCAGCCGTGAGCGACTCGATGCGCGCGCGTGCTTCGGTCAGCGCCTCGGATTCGGACTGATCGGCCGTGCGCACCTGCTCCAGTTCGGCTTCGAGCGAGGCAATGCGTGCCTGCGCCTCGGTCAGCGCCTCATTCTCGTCCTGAGCCGCCGCCTCGGCGGCCTGCTGCAATTCGGCCAGACGAGCACGTGCCTGCTCCAGCGCCTCGTTCAGGCTCGCTCGCGAATCCTCGACTTCAGCGCGCGCCGCCTCCAGATCGGCTTCCAACTCCCGGATACGTGCCTCGGCGGCGGCGAGCTTCTCGGCTTCCTGAGCCTCGTCGCCGGCTTCGGCGCGTGCTTGTTCCAGCGCCGTTTGCAGCTCGGTCAGCGCCGCCTCATGCGCGGCCAGGGCATTCGCCTGCTGCTGCTCCAGTGCGGCGCGCGCCTCGCGCTCGGCATCGAGTTCGGCTTCGAGCGCCGCGACCCTGGCCAGTGCTTCACGCGCCTGTTCGGACTGAGCGGCCTCGCGGTGGCTCAATTCGAGATCCATGCGCACCTTCTGCAGCTCGGTCTGCGACTCGGCCAGACGCGCCCGCGTCGCCTCGTGTTCCTTGTAGAGCGTCTCGAACTCCGCCCTGGCCTTGGCCAGATCGTCGGCGAGCGCCTGCGCCTCAGCGGTGCGACCCTCCGGCGTACCCAGCAGACCCAGCTCCTGGACGGTCCTGAGCAGTTCGGCATCCGCCGGCGTCGTGCGCGCCAGGGACACGCGCTCATTGAGATGGCGCTCCAGCTCGGCGATACGCTGCTGATGACTGGTCGCAGACTCGGCGATGGCGTCGTTGACACGCCCCAGGTCAGCCTTCAGGGCCTGCACCTTCTCGCGCTCGGCTTCCAGTCGGGCCTGGACCTCATCGCGCGCCGCCGCCAGACGCTGCTGCTCGGCCACGGCCTGAGCGGTCTTTTGACGCTCATCGGCCAGCACGGCGGCATGGGCGGCCTTGATGCCCTCCATGTCCTGTCCCAGACCGACCTTGATCTCTTCGAGCATGTGGATCTGGTCGTTCAGATCACGCTTTTCGGTCTGGAACCGCTCCTTGAGCGCTTCGATCTCGGCGCGGCTGGCGTTCCAGCCCTCCTCGGCGGCCAGACGGCGCGCTTCGGTCTCCTTGACCCGGTCGCTCAATTGCACGACCAGGGAGTCCTTCTCGGCGATCTGCGCCTTGAGTCGATCGTCGTACCAGTCGTAGAGGATGTAGACGCCGACCAGTGCGAACATCAAGGCAAAGGCGATCAGCTTCCAGAAGGACTGACTACCGGACTGAGGGGGACTGGGTTCGGACATCGTCGTCTCCTGTAGGGTTTGATCCGGCGATTATCGCTTACCGGCGAAGATGATCCCAGCACGGCGCATCCGGGAAGCGATCATCCGCCGGCATCCGCGACCGTCCGCAGTGCCTGCTGAGCGATCTCCAGTTCCTCGTTGGTCGGGACGACCAGTACCTGGACTTCGCTCTCGGGCGCGCTGATGCAGCGCTCGCCACGCAGGGCGCGCGCCTCGTTGAGCTCGCTATCGAGTCGGATGCCCAGCCGTTCCAGACCCTCGCAGGCACGACGGCGGATCTCGGCGGCGTTCTCGCCGATGCCGCCGGTGAAGACGACGGCATCGACCCGACCGAGTTCAGCGTAATAGGCGCCGATGTATTTCTTGAGCCGATGCGTCGTGATGGCGATGGCCAGCTCGGCGCGCTCGTCGCCGGCGGCGGCCAGTTGGTCGATCTCGCGCATGTCGTTGACTCCGCACAGCCCCAGCAGACCGCTCTGCCGGTTGAACAGCCGGTCGAGTCCGTCGGCGTCCAGCCCCAGATGCTTGCACAGGTAGATGACGACCGCCGGATCGATGTCGCCGCTGCGCGTGCCCATGACCAGCCCTTCGAGCGGGGTCAGGCCCATGGAGGTGTCGACGCACTGCCCGGCGCGGATCGCCGTGGCGCTCGCGCCATTGCCCAAATGCAGGGTGATCAGATTGCACTGATCGAGCGGTTTGCCGAGCAGTTCGGCGGCCCGCTTGGCGACATAGTGATGCGAGGTGCCGTGGAAACCGTAGCGGCGGATGCGATGCTCGGTATAGAGCGCCTCGGGGATGGCGTAGCGATAGGCCGAAGGCGGCATGGTCTGATGGAAGGCCGTATCGAAGACCGCCACGGCGGGCACGCCCGGAAAGTGCGCGCGCGCCGCCTCGATGCCGGCCAGATGACCGGGGTTGTGCAGCGGAGCGAGCGGGACGACCTCGCGGATGGCCTCGATCACAGAGTCGTCGATCAACGCCGGCTGCTTGAAGCGCACCCCGCCATGGACCACGCGATGACCGATGGCCGCGAGTTCGGCGACATCGGTCAGCACGCCGCTGTCGCGCAGTGAGCGGATGATGTGGTCGATGCCCTGCGCATGGCTCGCGATCGGCAGCGACTCCTGACTGGAATGCGAGGCTTCGTCAGCGTCGAGCCAGTTGAGTTTGATCTCGCCCTCCGGCTCTCCGATGCGCGCGACCAGACCCGAGGCCGGCGCCTGCCAGTCCTCGACCCGGAAGAGCTGATATTTGATCGAGGAACTGCCCGAGTTGAGTACCAGAACCTTCATCGAGCGATCTCCTCGTTGGTGACGATGGTCGCCTTGGACTCATCCTGCGCCTGGATGGCGGTGATAGCCACGGTGTTGACGATGTCGGTCACGGTACAGCCGCGACTGAGATCGTTGACCGGCTTGTTCAGCCCCTGGAGCACCGGACCGATGGCCACGGCGCCGGCGCTGCGCTGCACCGCCTTGTAGGTGTTGTTGCCGGTGTTGAGGTCCGGGAAGATCAGCACCGTGGCATGACCCGCGACCTCGCTGTCGGGCATCTTGGAGCGCCCGACCTCGATGTCGACGGCCGCGTCGTACTGGATCGGTCCCTCGACCTTGAGATCGGGGCGGCGCTCGCGCACCAGACGCACCGCCTCGCGCACCCGGTCGACGTCCTCGCCCTTGCCCGAGCTGCCGCTCGAATACGACAGCATGGCGATGCGCGGCTCGATGCCGAAGGCCGTCGCCGTCTGTGCCGAGCTGATGGCGATGTCGGCCAGTTCCTCCGAATCCGGATTGGGATTGACGGCACAGTCGCCATAGACCAGCACCCGATCGGGCAGGCACATGAAGAACACGCTGGAGACGAGCTTGACGCCCGGCTTGGTCTTGACCGTCTCGAACGAGGGCCGGATGGTGTGCTGGGTGGTGTGGGTCGCCCCCGAGACCATGCCGTCGGCATCGCCGTGGTAGACCATGAGGGTGCCGAAGTAGCTGACGTCCTGGAGGACATCGTAAGCCATCTGCTCCGAGATGCCCTTGTGCTTGCGCAGCTCGTAATAGGTCTGGGCATAGCGGATGCGATCGGGCGACTCGACCGGATCGATGATGCGGATGGCGTCGAGATCCAGACCCAGCTCAGCGGCACGGCGCTGGATGCGCTCGGGATTGCCGAGCAGGGTCAGGTCGGCGACCTGACGCAGGCTGAGGATCTCGGCGGCACGCAGGATGCGTTCGTCCCCGCCCTCGGGCAGCACGATACGCTGACGCCTGGACTTGGCGCGACGGATCAGCTCGTACTCGAACATCAGCGGCGTGACGCGCTCGGAGTGATGTACGGCCGCGCGGGTGCGCAACTCTTCGAGATCGACATGGGCCTCGAACACGCCGAGCGCGGCGGCGATCTTGCGATCATCGCCCGGCAGCAGGCTCGACTCGATCCGGCTCACCTGCATGGCTGTGGTGAAGGTGTCGGTCGGCACCTGGAGGATGGCGACCTTGGTGCGGCGCAGACCCTCGATCAGATCGCGGACCTTGTCGGCCGGGCGCAGACCGCCGGTGAGCAGCAGCCCGGCCACGCGCGGAAAGGCCGATGAGGCATCGGCGGCCAGACTGGCCAGGATGATGTCGGAGCGGTCGCCGGGCGTGATGATGAGACAGCCGTCCTCGACATAGCGCAGGAAATCCGGGATCTCCATGGCGGCGATCTTGTAGTTGGTGACGACCTGATGCAGGGCGTCGCCCTCGCCGTAGAGACACTCGGCGCCGAGCGCCTGCCGGATCTCGCCCACGGTCGGCATGCCGAGCGCCTGCTGCTCCGGGAGCACATAGACGGTCTCAGTCTCGGTGAGCAGATGCTGGACCCGGCCGCGCACCGTATCCAGATCCTCCGGCGCCACGCCATTGACCACGGTGGCCAGGAAGTCGCCGCCGCGCTCGCGCATCAGCTCGTGGGTGATGTGCAGGGCGTCCCAGGCTTCCTGCGGGGTACGTCCGAAGCCCTTGACCACGGCCACCAGACTACAGCCGAAGTTGTTGGCCAGATCGACGTTGAAGCCGAATTCCAGCGAGGGGATGAGTCCGTTGTAGTCGGTGCCGGCGCAGACGACCAGATCGCACTGCTCTTCGAGCATCTTGAATTTGTTCATGATGAGCTTGAGCAGCTCGTCATAGCGCCCGCTGCCGATGAACTGGCGGGCCGTCTCCACGGTGCAGCCGTAGAGCATCTCGGGCGGAAAGGGCAACGCATAGCGCGAGGCGATCAGGGCCGTGAGATTGTCCAGCTCGGCGCCCTGGGGCGCGAAGGGGCGGAAGAAGCCGACCCGGCGGCCCACCGCCGACAACATCTCCATGAAGCCCAGGACGACGACCGACTTGCCGCTACCGGCGCCGGCGCCGGCGATATAGATGCTTTGCATGATCTCACTCTGACGGGAAAGGGTTCGGCCGCGCCTCTGGCATGGCCGCTGAAATGCTGCATTGCGCCAAAATACCAGATTCTCCCCGACGAGGGGCGACGAGTCCGTGACATCGGGGTCGCACGTCGTTCAGGGGCGGTGCGAGGATGTTGCGCTGCGGCGGTCCTGGTCGCGTTCGTCCTGAGCGAGGATGTCGTCGAGCACCTGATCCAGACGCTGGAAGTCGAGGACTGAATCGAGCCGCTCCAGCTCGCGGCCCTGTTCGTCGAAGAAGAGGACAGCCGGGGCGTGCCGGATTTCGAGTGCGTCGGCCCAGGCGCGGGCCGTGGTGCGTTCACCCTTGGGCGTAATGACGGGCGTGTCGGAACGCCGGTCGAGCTGGACGGCGTCGAGTGCTTCGAAGCGCCGCTGAGTCTCGGGCAGGCGTAGCACCCGACCGTGGAGCACGTCGCAGGGGTGACAGTCACCGCGCTCGAAGAAGACGGCCAGCGGGCGCGTGGACGGGATGCGCCGGTCGAGCGCATGGGGCGGCGGGCTGAAGAAGGGCTGGTCGTTGAGATCCTCGCTGTCGAAGACCAGACGCTCGTCGCCGCGCGCCAGATAGTCGTCGAAGGACTCGCGCTGATAGTGACCGTCGGCGACGTATTCGAGCGCCGCCCGGAACGGATAGATCGGATAATAGCCGCGCAGTCTGAGCGCCAGCCGACCCTCGGCGTCGTAGAACAGGATCGAGGGTGTGAAATCGGTCTGCTCGCGTCGCGCCCAGGTGTGTTCGTCGAGTCGCTCGCCGTCCAACGTCCTGATCTCGGCACGGCCATGGATGTCAACGGACACCAGGTCGAAATGACGGCGGAGATAGGCGACGAGATCCGGATCGGCGAGGTTCACGCGCATGAATCGCTCGCAATGGACGCAGTGCTCCTGGCCGAAATAGACCATGAGTCCGCGCTTGCCGGCGGCGATGGCGGCTTCGAGGTCGGCGCGGATGTCGAGCCGATCCGACAGGAACCAGTCCGGATACGCCGCCGTCTCGCTGACACGCTGCATTGCCGTGCCGCCCTCCGGATCCAGGTCGTCGGGTCGATCGAACGCCGGCGCCGCCGAGCTGAACACGATCAGCACTGAAATGAGGTTCTTTCGAGCCAGGGCCGAAAGCTCAATCGTCCAGGCCATATTGGTGCATCACCTGCTTCTGCTGTTCCAGCCATAACGGCATCACCACTTGCCACAAGCGGCCTTGCGCCGCCTCGATCGTCGACGACGCTGAGGTCGATCAGGCGATCGTTCGATGAAGCATGATAGCGATCCGTTGTCCGTGAAGCGATTGCGCACCATAATCGCTTCATATATTGAAGCGATTAGGCTCTCCAAATGCCTCACACCTGGATCTGGGAATCACCCGACTGGCCTGAGTTTCGCTGGGACGCGGTCCGGATCGCGCCTTGTCTCGCCCGCGCCCGACTGGCCCAGGGCAAGGTGCTCGGCGCGGCGCGGTGGCTTGATGCCGACCTGACGCTGGAGGCCGTGGCCGCCATTCTGGTCGAGGACGGCCTGACCACCAGCGCCATCGAAGGTGAACAGCTCGATCTGGAGGCGGTGCGTTCGTCCGTGGCCCGCCATCTGGGACTGCCGACCGCCGGTCTGCCGGTGCCGCCGCGTGCCGTCGATGGGCTGATCGATGTGCTGCTGGATGCCGTGCAGCGTCACGATGTTCCCCTGAGCGTCGAGCGTCTGTTCGGCTGGCAGGCGGCGCTGTTTCCGACCGGGTATTCGGGTTTGCACGCCATCCGCGTCGGAACACTGCGCGGCGATGAACCGATGCAGGTAGTCTCCGGGGCCATCGGCCGAGAGCGGGTCCATTTCATCGCGCCGCCCCGTGACGGGCTGGAGACCCGGCTCGGTGGCTTTCTCGACTGGTTCAATGCGACTCCGGATGATTTGGATGGGCTGGTGCGCGCCGGGCTGGCGCACCTCTGGTTCATCACTCTGCATCCCTTCGAGGACGGCAACGGTCGGCTGGCCCGCGCCATCACCGACATGGCGCTTGCCCAGGACGAGGGGCCGCCGATGCGTCTGTTCAGTCTCTCGGCGCAGATCCAGCGCGAACGGGCCGGCTACTACGCCATCCTGGAGTGCACCCAGTGCGGCGGGCTGGACGTCACTGAGTGGCTTGCGTGGTTTCTGGCTCAGGTCGAGGCGGCCGCGACGGCGGCGGAGCAGACGGTGGCCAATACGCTGGCCAAGGCGCGTTTCTGGTTGCGGCATCAGGCCACGGTGCTCAACGAGCGTCAGCGCAAGGTGCTCAATCGTCTGCTGGATGCCGGCCCGGACGGATTTGCGGGCGGCATGAACACCCGCAAGTACATGGGCCTGACCAAGACCAGCCGCGCGACCGCCTATCGCGAACTGGCCGATCTGGTCGAGAAGGATTGCTTGCGGCCTACCGGGCAGGGTGGGCGGAGTAGCGGGTATGAGATTCTGTGGCTGTGATGGTTGGGGTGGGATCTACCCGGCACATTGTCTTCCTGAGCATTTGCGCGCAATCTCCGGGGACGTGACACGCATCCGGAAAGGCCACATAGTGCCCGCCCGAACGGCTGAACTCGGCATAGAGCGTGAACGCGCGCCCGACATCGACGATGACGATGAACGGCGGACGCCCCTCATCGGGCGGCAAACAGCGGATGTAGTTCTCCGACTGCTGACGCGCCTTGACGATGGCCGTATCCCAGCCGCCGCTGCCGGTCCGCTTGCCGGTGTCCTTGCCTTCGAGGATGAAGCAACCGCGCCGATAACAGTCGACCGCGCGCGTGGTCTGACCGCCATCGGCGAAACGCTCGATCAGCTTGCGCTCGAACACATAGGCGTTGTCGCTATGCTCGGACCCGGCGGGATCAGGCGGCGGCAGATCGAGCAGCGCGCAGAGTTCCAGGATGAACATCTGGAGATTGGCCCGCTCGTTGCCGCCGTGGCTGGCGCCGCTGCTCCAGCGGGCGATGAAGGTTTCGACGGCCGGCTCGATGTCTGGGGCAAGGATTGGCACGAAAAGCGTCCCGATTTTTCAAAAAACCTGTCTACAATCTGCGGCAACTTGACGCCTTTCGAGCCCGATGCCGTATGCCCACGACCAATGAACCCATCGACTGGACCCGGATCGACACAGTCTTCCTCGACATGGACGGCACCCTGCTCGATCTGCATTTCGACAATCACTTCTGGCTCGAACACGTCCCGCGCCGCTATGGCGAGGCGCGCGGCCTGTCGTTCGAGGCCGCCCGCGCCGAGCTGCACGCCCGCTATCGCGACATCGCGGGCACGCTCGACTGGTACTGCGTCGATCACTGGAGCCGCGAACTGGGTCTGGACATCGTGCTGCTCAAGCGCGAGGTCGAACACCTGATCGCCGTCCATCCGCATGTGATGGACTTCCTGGAAGCCCTGGCCGCGCTCGGCAAGCGGCGCGTCCTCGTCACCAATGCCCATCAGAAGACACTCGCGCTCAAGCTCGAACGCACGCCGCTCGCCGGTCATCTGGAGCGCGTGATCTCGGCGCACGATCTCGGGGTCGCCAAGGAGTCGCCCGAGTTCTGGCCCGCATTCCAGGCGATCGAGCCATTCGACACCGAGCGCACGCTCTTCGTCGACGACAACCTGGATGTCCTGCGCGCGGCGCGTGCGCACGGCTTGCGCCAACTGCTGGCCGTACTCGCGCCCGATTCCAAACAGCCGCCGCGCCAAACCGACGAGTTTCCCGCGATCAGCGACTTCTCGGCGCTGTTGCCCGGACTCGCGGCCTCGGTTCAGTCCACGGTCTCGGGCGCCTGATCCGAAACCGTCTCGGTTTCGGTCTGGACGGAACGCCCCTCCCCTGTCGGCTTGCGCCGACGCCGGCGCCGCTTGCCGGATTTGGCTTCGGCGGATTCCGCATCGGTCTTGGCGGGCGGCGCCTCGCTGGCAAGCTCCGCGTTCGCACCCGCCGGACGCGGCGCCTCAGCAGGCCGGACCTTGGCCGATGACTTCTCGACCGGCTCGCGCGGCTTGACCGGCGGACTGGTCAGAGCCGCCGGTTCGAGCTGACCGCGCGCACGCTTGATCCGGCGGATGATCGGCATGTCCGGGATCTCCAGCTCCGGCCCGGTGCGCTCCGGCCACTCGTCGACGAGCTGGTCGAGGAAGCTCTCGTCGAGCGTTCTGAGACGGGTCGGCGTGTTCGAGACCGGACGATCCTGACGCGGCGCAGGTGCGCTGGACGGTGCGTCGGTCGAGGCCGGCGCGACCGGCTCGGACCGGGCGGCTGGAGCAACAGCGGGCGTCTCAGGACTCACCGCCACGGTCTCGATGACGGCGTTCGACTCGAACGGCTCGCGGCTGACCGCCGTCTCGTCCGCGCCGGTCGATACCTCGGATCGACGTTCCGGACGCTCGCGCCCCGGACGCCGATCACGCCCGCTCGCCCCGTCGCGCTCCGACGAGCGACCATGCACACCACGCCCCTCGCCGCGCTCGCGTCCGCCACGCCCGCCGCGTCCATCGCGCCGTTCCTCGCGGTCGGCGCGATCCGGCCGGATGCGGCTGCGCGGATCGACCTCGGCCAGCCGCGCCGGATCGACGGGTTCGACCGGCACCTTGGCCCCGATGTACTGCTCGATGTCGAGCAGACAAAAGGCATAGGTCTCGCAGACGAAGCTGACCGCGTCCCCCGCCGCCCCGGCGCGTGCGGTGCGTCCGATGCGGTGCACATAGTCCTCGGGGTCTTCGGGCAGGTCGTAGTTGACCACATGGGTCACGTCCGGGATGTGCAGACCGCGCGCGGCGACATCCGTGCCGACCAGCACCGGCAGGGTGCCATTGGTGAAGTCACGCAACAGCTTCAGCCGCTTGGGCTGGGGCACGTCGCCCGAGAGCACGGCGGTGTCGATGCCGTTGCCCTGGAGATAGCCCCAGACGCGGTCGGCCTCGCGCTTGGTGTTGACGAAGACGATGATGCGCCCGTCCGGCCAGCCGCGAATCAGCCCCAGCAGCAGCGGGATCTTTTCTTCGTTGGCGGTCATGTAGCAGACCTGACGCACCCGGTCGGCCGTGACCTGCTCGGTCTCGATCTTGACCAAGCGCGGATGGTTCATGTGCTCATAGGCCAGCTCCGTGACCCGATAGGAGAGCGTCGCCGAGAACAGCATCCCGAGGCGCTGCTCCACCGGCGGCATCTGACGGAACAGATAGCGGATGTCCTTGATGAAACCGAGATCGAACATGCGATCGGCCTCGTCGAGCACCACCACCTCGATGCGCTTGAGGTCGAAGACATGCTGCTTGTAGTAGTCGATCAGGCGTCCCGGCGTGCCGATCAGGATGTCGACCCCGCGCGCCAGTTCGTCGCGCTGCTGCTGATAGCCGGTGCCGCCGTAGACCACGGTCGAGCGCAGGCCCGTGTGCTTGGCCAGCGACAGGGTGTCCTTGTGGATCTGCACCGCCAGCTCACGCGTCGGCGCCAGCACCAGCGCCCGTGGACCACGGCGACGTCTGGCGGGAGCGGTCGGCGCGGGCAACGGCTCAGGCGCAGACTCGGCTTCGAGCGCGGCTGCAGGTTCGAGCGATCCGGTCTCCGGCGCGTCGTCCGCCGAGACGGGCGTCGTCTCAGAGACCGCCGCCGATTCGGGCACGGTCTCAGGCGGCTCATGCAACAGACGCTGCATCAGCGCCACCAGGAAGGCCGCCGTCTTGCCGGTGCCGGTCTGGGCCTGTCCGGCGATGTCCTGGCCCTGGAGGGCGATCGGCAGGGTTTCGGCCTGGATGGGCGTGCAATGGGTGAAGCCGGCCTCGGCGAGACCGGCGAGGATCCGGGGATCGAGCGCGAGACTGTCGAAGCGGGTCGAGGTCAGATGTGTGTCGGTCATGAAGCTATCGGTGAACGTCCGGGTTGGCCTGCTGAGCGGTTTCGAAGCCTCGCGGACGGCAAGGCTTGCAAATTACCTTCGCTTTGGATCAAATAGCATCTTACTCAAGGGCCGATACCAACGCCAATTCACAGGCCCGCTCCTCGTTCCGAATCCACGCGCGACGCCGCTCCGGCGAGCCTTCACGCCCTTCGCCAATCCATCCACGTCAATATAAATACAATGGGAGACGACTTCAGTGAGCGATAGCATCGTCCATGTGACCGATGACTCTTTCGAAGAAGAGGTTCTGAAATCCCCCGATCCGGTGTTGGTCGACTACTGGGCCGACTGGTGCGGACCCTGCAAGATGATCGCTCCCGTGCTCGACGAGATCGCCGACGAATACGCCGGGCGCGTCAAGATCGCCAAGCTCAACATCGACGAGAACCCCAACACCCCGCCCCGCTATGGCATTCGCGGCATCCCGACCCTGATGCTCTTCCGCGGCGGCGAAGTCGAGGCCACCAAGGTCGGCGCCGTCTCCAAGTCCCAGTTGACGGCCTTCATCGACAGCAATCTCTGAGCCGCGCGCTCGAGACCCCAGGCGCGGTCCGCCGCGCCGTCGAGGACACTCACCCACGACCGAATCCACGCGGGGCGTCCATCCGGACGCCCTCATCTCCACCCGGCCCGCCGCACGCCTCATCGCCATCGCCTCCACGGCGAGACGCGGCCGCCAACCCAGACATCCGTCCTGACGAACACAACCGTGATGAATCTAACTGAACTCAAGAAGATGCCGGTGCCCAACCTGGTGGCCCTGGCGCAATCCATGGACATCGAAGGCGTCGGCCGCTCGCGCAAGCAGGATCTGATCTTCGCCATCCTCAAGGCTCAGGCCAAGAAGGGCGAGGACATCTACGGCGACGGCGTGCTGGAGATCCTCTCGGATGGGTTCGGTTTCCTGCGTTCGGCCGACGCCTCCTATCTGGCCGGGCCGGACGACATCTATGTCTCGCCGAGCCAGATCCGGCGCTTCGCGCTGCGCACCGGCGACACCATCTCGGGCAAGATCCGTCCGCCCAAGGACGGCGAGCGCTATTTCGCGCTGCTCAAGGTCAACGACATCAACTTCGACCGCCCCGAGAACGCCAAGTCGAAGATCCTGTTCGAGAACTTCACGCCGCTCTTCGCCCAGCAGCGCCTGACGCTGGAGATCGGCAACGGCAGCACCGAGGACATCACGGCCCGTACCATCGATCTGGTCGCGCCCATCGGCAAGGGGCAGCGCGGGCTGATCGTCTCGCCGCCCAAGGCCGGTAAGACCATGATGCTGCAGAACATCGCGCAATCCATTGGCCACAACCATCCCGACTGCTATCTGATCGTGCTCCTGATCGACGAGCGTCCGGAGGAAGTGACCGAAATGGCGCGCTCGGTGCGCGGCGAGGTCATCTCCTCGACCTTCGACGAGCCGGCCACCCGTCACGTCCAGGTCGCCGAGATGGTGATCGAGAAGGCCAAGCGACTGGTCGAGCACAAGCGCGACGTGGTCATCCTGCTCGACTCCATCACCCGTCTGGCGCGCGCCTACAACACGGTCGTGCCCTCCTCCGGCAAGGTGCTCACCGGCGGTGTGGATGCCAACGCCCTGCAACGGCCCAAGCGCTTCTTCGGCGCCGCGCGCAACGTCGAGGAAGGCGGCTCGCTGACGATCCTGGCCACGGCCCTGGTCGACACCGGCTCGCGCATGGACGACGTGATCTACGAGGAGTTCAAGGGCACCGGCAACATGGAGATCCACATGGATCGCCGTATCGCCGAGAAGCGCATCTTCCCCGCGATCAACATCAACCGCTCCGGCACCCGGCGCGAGGAACTGCTGATGGGTCAGGCGGAACTGCAAAAGATGTGGATATTGCGCAAGATCCTGCACCCGATGGATGAGCTGGCGGCGATGGAATTCCTGCACGACAAGCTCAAGGCGACCAAGACCAACGACGAGTTCTTCTCGTCGATGAAGGGCTGATCCGTCCCCTGATTAGGGTGGTTTAGAAGCCCAGCCCCTCGCCGAGAACGCCGGCGGGCGCGGACAGAACCCGGTTGCGCCCGGCCTCCTTGGCCATGTAGAGCCAGCGGTCGGCGATGTCGACGAAGGCGTCGAGATGCTCGCCCTGATACTGAGCCACGCCGCCGCTGATGGTGACTTCGACGCCCGCCGCCGCGAACTCGATCTGTGCCACCGAAGTACGGATGCGCTCGGCGACCTCGCCGGCTTCGGCCAGATCGGCATGCGGCAGGATGACCAGGAACTCCTCGCCGCCATGCCGCCCGGCCACGTCGACCTCGCGGGTGCAGGTCTTGAGCACGCGACCGACCTCCACCAGCACCTCATCGCCCACGCCATGCCCGAAGGTGTCGTTGATGCGCTTGAAGAAATCCAGATCGAACAGAATGAGCGAGAGCGCATGGCGGTAGCGATTGGCCAGATCCATCTCATGAGCCAAACGCTGGTAGAGATAGCGCCGGTTGTAGAGTCCGGTCAGGGCATCGGTGAAGGAGGCCGCGCGCAGTTCCTCCTGGACCGCCTTCAGCTCCGAGACGTCCGCCAGACCGATGAGCCGACTGGCCATGCCCGAGAAGGTCATGGGCACCGCTGACACCAAGGCCCAGCGCGCCTTCTCACCGGCCGCTTTCAGTTGGGTTTCACGCCATTCCCCCGCCCGATCCGGCAGCCCTGCCCCGAGCAGTGCGCGCCAAGTCTCGCCATCGAGCATACCGCTCGCCTCCTCACGCAAATCCAGATAGACCCTGGCCGCCTGATTGGCCCGGCGCGCGCCCGGCTCGTCATCGGCCTGGAGCAGCATCGGGAAGGGCGCGGCCTCGAAGACGGCGCGCAGATTGTTCTCGCTCTCGCGCAGACGACGCAGGAAACGTCGGGTCTGGAACCAGGCATAAGCGATCGACAACAGGATGAAGCCTGCCACCCACACCAGGGTCGTTCCGAGGTCTCCGGTCAGATTGCGCAGGAATCTGGGACTCGAATAACAGGTCGCCACCCCGATCAGCAGACGATCGCGCGGATGGTAGAGCGGGATGCGCGCGATGAAGCAACCGTCGCAGACGGCGCCGCCGAGGTCCAGATCCAGACTGCCGGGCGGAACCCGCAGCAGATCATAGTCGAACAGCAGACTGACCCGATGGATGAAGGGTTCGCCCGTCTTTTCATCCTTGAACAGCAGGATGGAACCCAGGGCCGCGATCAGTTCGCGTCGAATCTGCTCGGGCGGTTGGGCGCCGTCGATCAGCCGCTCGACCCCCTGGATCTGGGACTGGGCCAGCACGGTCGCGCGGCTCTCGGCCTCAGCGCGCAGTGTCGGCTCCAGCACCAGGAACCAGTGGAGCGCGACCAGGAGCGTCAGTATCAGCCCGAGCAGACCGAAGATCAGGGCCAGATAGCCCTCCAGCCGGGGCGACAGCCGGCGCATCAGGGCCATGAATCTCGAATCATCCGCCTTCATGGATGCGCGCCACATCGAGAAAGAAGGACTTGAAACGCAGTCCGGCCCGCTGCGCACGCGCCGGGTCGATGAAGGGCAGGACGCGATCGGCCACGTGGATCCCGGCGACGGCCCCGCCCTCGACGGCGCCGGCGAACGGTGAGAAGACCAGCGTGCGATGACGCTCGGACCAGTTCCGGAATCGACGAGGATCCAGTTCGACGCCGGCGACGAAGATACCCGCCGGACGCCCCCCGGAATAGGCATCGAGTTCGGTGGCCGAGAGGATCCGAACCTCCAGCGGATAGTCGCGAATCCTGGAGACGGACTCGAAGCTCGCGGCCGCCTGACGTGCCACGGTGCTGTTTTCCGCATACACCACCAGCACCCGCAGCGATCCGGCGGGCGTCAGCAGGCTGTCGAGCGATTCGAGTGCGCCGAGACAGGCCGGAAACAGCTTGAGTCCCACGCGCACGCGCTGATCGTCCTCACGCCAGAGCGTCTGGCTCTCGCTGGCCGCGCTGTGCAGGATGAACCAGGGGACGAGCGCCAGCAGCAACCCCAGGAACGCCGATCGGATGCCCATGGATGACATGGATGGTGCGCCGGGTCAGAAGGCGTAGCTCAGCGACACCCACCAGCGGCGTCCCGGTCGTGGATAACCGTCCGGGTAGATGAGCTCCACGCCGCCGAAACTGGTGAGGATGTCGGGATAATAGATGTCCGAGTCGGCCAGATTCTTCACACCCGCGTGCATCGACAGCCCCTTGACCGGCGCCCGATAGTTGAGCGTGAGGTCGAGCTGCCAGTAGTCGCCCAGATCTCCGCGCGACTCATAATCGACGCGACTGCGTTTGCCGACATAGTTCAACTGGAAGGCGGCCATCCAGCGCTCGTAGGGCTGCCACAGCAGCGCCAGATTGCCCAGCCAGCGCGCCCCGCCCGGCAGGACCGTGTCGCTGTCGGGCCGCACGGCGTCGACATAGGACAGATTGGCGTCGATCTTGACCCTGGAGCCGAAACGATGGATGTATTCCAGCTCCACGCCGCGTAGCCGCACGTCCTCGGTATTGACATAGCCCTCGTCCCCAGTCTCGGAGAACAGGATCGGGTCGGTCAGATCCGAGTGAAAGAGGGTCGCGCGCGCCTCCCAGCGCGGTCGGGTCAGGATGTAGCCGAGTTCGAGGGTGTCGATCTCGCTCGCCTCCAGCGTCGTTTGGGCGGCGTATTCCAGCTCGTAGAAGGTCGGCGGTCGGAAGGCGCGCGCATACTGCGCCTTGAGGACGTTGGCGTCGTCGATGCGCCACACGGCCGCCGCGCGCGGACTGAGCATCGAGCCGGCGTCGCTGTAGTCGTCATAGCGCAGGGTGCCGGTGAGGGTGAGCCGATCGGTCGCACGGTACTCGTCCTGCACGATCAGGCCGACGATGGTCCGGTCGTGGTCGGTGTCCATCCAGTTCGAGGAGATCTCGAAGGGAAGATTGGTCCACTCCCACTTGGCCTGATCGATGGTGATGCGGCTGAGTTCCAGACCGAACAGGGCCGTATGGTCCGCGTTGGGACGCCAGAACAGATCCGCCGAACCGCGATGGCGGGTCTCCTGATAGTCCTGGCTCATGAAGATCGGCTCGTCGGCCAGATAGCTGGCCGGAAAGACATAGAGCCGGCTGCGATCGCGCTCCTGACGCAGGAATTCCAGCCGTAGCTTGGCACTGAGCGTGTCGGACAGACGCGGGTCGAAGCCGGCCTGGGCCGAGACCGTGTGATGACGCGAGGCCAGATTGTGATCGGCGGGCGGCAGGAAGTGATTGATGCCGAAGTAGTCGCCATAGCTGTTCTCGATCAGCTTGAGATCAAGGAAGAGCGCACGCCACTGGAGATTGGTGAAGGCTCCCTTGTAGCGCTGCGCCTCATTGGAATGACCGGGGGCGTTGGAGAGATGGGACTCGCCGAGCGTGGCCAGCGCATCTTCGCGCACGAACACGCCGGAATCCGCATCCTCGATGCCGGCGAGATTCATCGACAGCGTCAGATCGCGCTCGGCATCGGTCCAGTACCAGAGACCACCCAGCCCCGAACCGCCCTGCTCGTCGGCCTGGAGCCTGAGTTGGCGCGCGCGCTTGCGGGTGATGATGTCGATGACGCCGGCATAGGCGTATTCGCCGTGCACCGAGGAGCCGGGGCCGCGGATGACCTCGATGCGCTCGACCTGTTCGATCGGGATGTTGAGCACGCTGTTGGCGGTCGCCAGCAGCGAGGAGTTCATGGAGACGCCGTCGAGCAGGATCTTGATGTTGCCCGAGGCATAGCCGTGGCCCACACCGCGGCTGAGTACCTGACGCTCGCCGGTCATCTCCAGCCCCAGGCTCAGGCCGGGCACCAGGGCCAGCGACTCCCAGACCGTGCGCGCGCCGCGCATCAGCAGATCCTCGCCGTCGAGGATGGTGGCCATGCCGGGGACGAAGTCGGCGTTCATCCCGCTCTTGGTGGCCAGTGCGGTCTCGCCCGCCAGCAGGGCCAGGAGATCCTCGCGCTCGCGCGTCGTGGAATCGGCGGCGATCGCGACCAGACTGGTCAGCGACAGTGAGAGGCTTGCGAGCAGGAATCGAACCGGAGTGAGGCAGTGTCTCGAAGGGCGCGTCATACAGGATCCTTGACAGTCGATGGCTCGATTCGTGTCTTAGTGTATACGTTTTCGGCCCGGTGCAAAGACCGTTCGTCGGGTCTTTCAGACTCCAGATTCCAGCAGGGTCGAGATTTGACAAAAGACTGTCAAGTCTAGAATTTTTATGCAGTGTATCGAGTCGCCGAGACGAAAGATGGACGCGGTCAATCGAGCCTGACCCGCACCCGCGCCGATTCGCCGCGTCCGTCGACGACGACCAGCGTCACATAGCCCGGACCCGTCGGCGTCCAGCGCGTGGTTCTGGCAAAGGGTTCGCGGGCAATGGGTCCGCCGTCGGCGAACCAGGTGAAGGGCGGTGTGCCGCCTCGGACTCTGAGCGCCAGCGATTCGGTCGAGGAGGCGCCGAACCCCAGCTCGATCCGCGCCCCCGGCGGCGGATAGGCGATCTCCAGCGCCGAGGTCGAAGCCATCGCGCGCCGTGCCGCCGGCACATGCCTCAGGATCTCGGGCAGTTGGGCGTGACTCATGGAGCGCACGCCGGGCGGCGGCGCCGGCAGCGGCGTGCGCGGGCCGAGCTGGGCGAAGACGTCGATGAGCACGGGCGCGGCGGCCTCGATCCCGGCCAGTCCCGGCACGGGCGCGCCATCGGCCCGGCCGGTCCAGACACCCGCCACCCAGCGTCCGTCGAACCCGATGGCCCAGGCGTCGCGATAACCGTAGGAGGTGCCGGTCTTGAAGGCGATCCGGTCGGCCGTGGCGCGATCCGGGGCCGGCGCCCCGGCGAGGATGGAGCCGACCAGCCAGGCAGCGCGTTCGTCCAGCACCGGACGCACCGGACGCGGCGCTGATGCACCGCCCGGACTGTCGCGCTCCAGTGACTCGCGCAGCACGACCGGCGAGCCGCCGCGCGCGATCGCGGCATAGAGCCGGACCAGATCGGTGAGCGTCACCCCGACCCCGCCCAGACCGATGGCCAGACCGGGCGCCGAGAGCTCCGGCAAGGCCGGCTCGACCCCGGCGCGGCGCAGACGGGCCGCCAGACGCGCCGGTCCCACGGCGTCCAGCAGTTTGACCGCCGGGATGTTCAGCGAGGCTTGCAGGGCACGGCGCACCGAGACCGTACCCTGGAATGTGCGATCGAAGTTGGTCGGGACATAGCCGTCGAAGCCGGTCGGACGGTCCTCGATCAGGCTTTCGGGATGGGCGATGCCGTCCTCGAAAGCCAGACCATAGATCAGCGGCTTGAGCGTCGATCCGGGCGAGCGGATGGCGCGGGTCATGTCGATATGACCACGGCGCGCCTCGTCGAGCGGATCGGGCGAGCCGACCGAGGCCCGGATCTCGCCCGTGGCGTGATCGGCGACCAGGATGGCGAGCGAGACGCGCTCGCCCAGGGCGCGGGCGCGCTCGGTGGCCAGGGTTTCCAGGCGTTCCTGCAAGCGGGCGTCGAGGGTCAGGCGCTGGACACGGCGTTCGGGATGGGCGCGATGCAGACGCCAGGCCAGATGGGCGGCGAGCATCGGAAAGGGACGGCGCACGCTCGGCACCGGCTCGCGCAAGGCGCCGGCCAGCTCGATCGCGTCGATGCGACCGGCGGCGTGGAGACGCTGGAGGATGGCGTCGCGGGCACGGCGTAGGGTCTCAGGGTCGCGGTCGGGACGACGCGACTCGGGCGCCTGGGGCAGCGCGATCAGGAGCGCGGATTCCGCTGCCGTCAATCGGTACGGCTCGCGGCCCAGCCAGGCCAGCGCACCGGAACGCAGACCCTCGATGTTGCCGCCATAGGGCGTCAGATCGAGGTAGGCGGAGAGGATGGTGTCCTTGTCCAGCCGTCGTTCCAGGGCCAGGGCCAGACGCATCTGATGCAGTTTGCCGGCGAGGTCGCGGGTCGAGCGCCCATCGAGCAGGCGTGCCAGTTGCATGGTGATCGTCGAGCCGCCGGAGACGATGCGGCCTGAACTGAGCCACTGCCAGGCGGCGCGCGCCAGCGCCAGTGGGTCGACCCCGGCATGGTCGCGAAAGCGCCGATCCTCGATGGCCAGGAGCCGGTCCAGATAACGCGGATCGACCGCGTCGAGCGCGACCGGCAGGCGCCAGCGCCCGTCGGCCACGGCGAAGGCGCGTAACAGTCGTCCCTCGCGGTCGAGGATCTGGGGCGAGGTCGCGAACTCCAGGTCAGGCAGTGGCGTGGCCTCGATCCAGGCGTCCAGCCACAGCCGGGCGCCGCCGGCCGAGGCGATGAAGAGGATCGAGGCCAACAGGAGCTTCGAGGACAGACGCAAAGGTGCTACCTACCCGCGTAACCGCTCGATGTCTGAGCCGAAGAATCGACGACACAAAAAACAAAGGCTTACAAGTCATTAACCTGTAAGCCTTTGTTTTGTATTGGTGGGCTGTCAGGGATTCGAACCCCGGACCGATGGATTAAGAGTCCACTGCTCTACCAGCTGAGCTAACAGCCCTTTGACTTGCAATGTTTGGGGTGGACGATGGGGATCGAACCCACGACCACAGGAATCACAATCCTGCGCTCTACCAACTGAGCTACATCCACCATTGAAACTGCTTAACTTGTCCGTGTCGAATTATATCGCATTTGATGCCGCTTTGGCATCCCCGGATTCGCGATTGGCGCGCCCGGCAGGACTCGAACCTGCGACCCACGGCTTAGAAGGCCGTTGCTCTATCCAGCTGAGCTACGAGCGCTTTGGGGTGCGGTTCGGTCACGCATTCCACGCTATCCTTTTGCTTTGGAAGGCATGTGGTCGGGGTAGAGGGATTCGAACCCCCGACATCCTGCTCCCAAAGCAGGCGCGCTACCAGACTGCGCTATACCCCGGCTTCGGATGCGTATCCGGAGCGTCTCAAGGCATCCCGGAACCGAAGAAGCGGCATGATAGTCATCGATCCGGCGGCTGTCAACCATTGCGTTTCACGAACGCCCGCCGCGAGCGAGAGCGTTTACAGTCGACGGCGAGCCGCTATCATGATGCATCCCTCGCCGTTTGGCCATCTTTCAACAGGATTCACGTCGACCACATGAACGCCGCCCTACTCGATGGCAAAGCCATCGCCGCCGATATTCAGCAAACCATCCAACAGCGCGCCGCCGCGATGCTGGCCGACCGTGGCCGGGCGCCCGGCCTGGCCGTGGTCCTGGTGGGCCAGAACCCGGCCTCCCAGGTCTATGTCCGCAACAAGCGCCGTGCCTGCGCCGAGGTCGGGTTCCATTCGGAACTGCACGAGCTGCCGGAGCACACGTCCCAGGCCGAGTTGATGGCGCTGATCGACCGGCTCAACGCCGACCCGGCCATCGACGGCATCCTGGTCCAACTGCCGCTGCCCGAACAGCTCGACGAGACGGCCGTCACCGAGCGCATCGCGCCGACCAAGGACGTCGACGGTTTCCATCCCTACAACGTCGGGCGTCTGGTGCTGCGCATGCCGCTGCTGCGTCCCTGTACGCCCAAGGGCGTGATGACAATGCTAGCGCGCACCGGCCAGAAGCTGGAAGGACTGGATGCGGTCATCATCGGTCAGTCCAACATCGTCGGTCGGCCCATGGCGCTGGAACTGCTCGCGGCGCGCTGCACGGTCACGATCTGCCACAGCCGGACCCGGGATCTGGCCGAGAAGGTCCGAGGAGCCGACATCCTGGTCGCGGCCGTCGGGCGGCCTGGGTTCGTGCCGGGCGACTGGATCAAGGAAGGCGCCATCGTGATCGATGTCGGGATCAATCGCACCGCCGAGGGCAAGCTCGTCGGCGACGTGGATTTCGCGACCTGTGCCGAGCGCGCGTCCTGGATCACGCCGGTGCCGGGCGGGGTCGGTCCCATGACCATCGCCAGCCTGCTGGAGAATACGCTCCAGGCGGCTGAGCTGCATGCGGAAGGTTCACCTTGAATCATCGGCAACGCTAGATCCAGGCCATGCTCGATACACTCCTGAGCTGGATCGAATCCCATCAGGCGCTGACGCTGCTGTTGGCGGGCGCCTCCATCTTGACGTTCATCGGCTCCATTCTAGCGCTGCCCGTGCTGGTGGCGGCCATGCCCGAGGATTATTTCGTCGATTCCAGACGCCATCAGAGTCGTCTGCGGCGCTTTCATCCGCTGATCTATCTGATGCTCAGGATTCTGAAAAATGTCTTGGGCTGGCTGCTGGTGCTGGGCGGTCTCCTCATGCTGGTGCTGCCCGGTCAGGGACTGCTGACGATCCTGGTCGGGCTGGTGCTCAGCGATTTTCCGGGCAAGTTCAGACTCGAACGCCGACTCGCCGGCAATGCCAGAGTCATGGCCGCCTTCAACTGGCTACGTCGGCGTGCCGGGCGCCCGCCGCTCCAGGCGCCGGCACTCCCGATCGAGCCGTCTGATCCCTAGCTGACGCTGGCACTCACAGCAAACGCTCGATGGCCTTGATGACCTTGCCGCTGTCGGGTTTGGTGGTGCTGATGTAGTGATCGACGAGATTGCCGTTGCGGTCGATCAGATACTTGTAGAAGTTCCACTTGGGATAGGGCGCGCCGGCGGCTGCCAGCCGCTCGAACAGTGGCGCGGCCTGTCCCTTCTTGACGCTGACCTTCTCGAACATCGGGAACTCGACCGAGTAGGTCATGCGACAGAATTTCCGGATCTCCTGTTCGCTGCCCGGTTCCTGGTTGGCGAAGTCGTTGGACGGAAAGCCCAGGACCACGAGGCCGCGATCCTTATAGGTTCGATAGAGCTTCTCCAGACCCTCATACTGGGGGGTGAAGCCGCATTTGCTGGCGGTGTTGACCACCAGGATCACCTGCCCCTGATAGGCGTCGCAGAGATTGACGACCTCCTCGCCGGCCAGACGCCGGACCTCGAGATCGAGCAGGGACGAGCAGGTCTTGGTCTCGGCGGCGGCCGTGGTGCTCATGGCCGCCAGACCCAGTAACAGCAGGGAGGGTTTCATTGATGACTCCAATCACGGTTCGTCTGACTCACAGAAGTAGAGCATTGCGCCGGGATTGCAATGGCGCCGATCGTACCGATCATGGTGTGAGAGCGGATCTCAGCCATCCGCACACATCTTCAATCGATACGGAACAGATTCGAGGCAGTACGATGAAAGATTGGGTCGAGGCACGGGTCGTCGGCAAGCATCGCTGGACCGAGGGACTCTACAGTCTGCAATTCGAGGCGCCCATCACGGACTTCGTGGCGGGCCAGTACATCAAGGTCGCGCTCGACATCGAGGGCGAGCGCGTGGGGCGTCCCTACTCGCTGGTCAACGCCCCCGGCGAGCAACCGATCGAGATCTTCTTCAACGAGGTGCCACAGGGACCGCTGACACCGCCGCTCTCGGCGCTGAATCCGGGCGACCGGGTCTGGCTGACGGCGACCGCGAGCGGAATCTTCACGCTGGAAAGCGTCCAGCCGGCGCGTGATCTGTGGATGCTGGCCACGGGCACCGGACTCGGTGTCTATCTCTCGATCCTGCGCTCGCCCGATCCCTGGCGGCTGTTCGAGCGGGTGATCCTGGTCCATGGCGTGCGTCAGGGCGCGGATCTGGCCTACAGTGAGACGCTCGACGAGATCGCCGGCCGTTATCCCGGACGCTTCACGCGCGTGGCGGCCGTCAGTCGCGAACCCTGGCCGACGGCCCTGCCCGGCCGCATCACGGATCTGCTCACCAGCGGCGAACTGGAGCGCCACGTCGGTCTGACCATCGACCCGACGACCAGCCATGTGATGCTCTGCGGCAACTCGGCCATGATCAAGGACGCCAAGGTCATCCTGGAGGCGCGCGGACTGGTGCGGCACCGGCGGCAGGCGCCGGGGCACTACACCACCGAGCAATACCATTGATGCCCGCACCGGCGCGCGCCGTCATTTGATCCGTTCCCAGGCCGCCAGCGCCCGCGCGCGTGACTGGGCCAGATCGATGATGGGGCGCGGATAGTCGACGCCGAGCCGAACGCCGGCGGCCGTCAGGACGGCCTGGGGCGCGGTCCAGGGCTGCTGGAGATACTTGTCCGGCAGACGCGCCAGTTCCGGGCACCAGCGGCGCACATAGACCCCGTCCGGGTCGAAACGCTGCCCCTGGAGCACGGGATTGAAGATCCGGAAATAGGGGGCGGCATCGGCCCCGCAACCGGCCGTCCACTGCCAGCCGAGCGTATTGCCCGCCAGATCGGCGTCGACCAGGGTGTCCCAGAACCAGCGCGCACCGGCCTGCCAGGGAACCAGCAGGTTCTTGGTCAGCAGCGAGGCGACCACCATCCGCACGCGATTGTGCATCCAGCCGGTGTGCCACAGCTCGCGCATCCCGGCATCGACCAGCGGGATGCCGGTGCGGCCCCGCTGCCAGGCACGCAAGGCTCCCTCCACATCCTCCTCGGCCCAGGGAAAGGCGCCGAAACGCCCATCCAGGGGTTCGGTCGGCGTCTCCGGAAAGTGATGCAGCAGATGATGGGCGAACTCGCGCCAGCCCAGTTCGCGGACATAGGGTTCGGCCGCGCCTCGGGTCGGGTCGCCGAACGCCGCGACGATCAGGCTCAGCAGGCGTCGGGGACCGATCTCGCCGAAGTGCAGATGGGGCGACAGACGCGAGTTGCCCGGCCGGTCGGGACGATCGCGCATCCCGCCATAGTCGCTCAGACGCGCGTCGACGAAGGCGCGGGCGCGTTCCAGGGCCGCCGTCTCGCCCGGTGTCCAGGTTGCGTGCAGCCCCTGATCCCAAGCGATACGCGGAAGAAGATCCAGGGCATCGAGCGTAAGCGTCTCGCCAGACTCAGGCCGGTCTGGAATGACCTCCGGGGCCGGACAGGGTGGCTCGATGTGCAGCGAACGGCCACAGGCACGCCAGAAGGCACTGAAGACGCGATAGGGTTGACCGCTCCCATTGAGGATCTCCCAGGGTTCGAAGAGCAGGGCCGCCTTGTGACTCTCACAGCACAGACCCTCGGCGCGCAGTGTCTGCTTGATCCGCGTGTCGCGCGCGCGTGTGGCCGGGTCATAGAGGCGATTCCAATGGATCGCCCGCGCGCCGGTCTCGGCGGCGAGACGATGCAGCGCTTCGAGACTCGGGCCGCGCAGTATCCGGAGCCGGTTGCCACGCGCACGCAGCGACGCGTCGAGCGCGACCAGACTCCAGTGCAGCCACCAGCGGCTCGCGGCGCCCGGCTCCCAGGGGGCTTCTTCCTCAGGGGCATGGATATAGACCGGAATGACCGGCGCCCCACCGCTCGACGCGGCGGCGAGTGCCGGATTGTCGTCCAGGCGCAGATCGCGTCTGAACCAGAGAATGCTCGGGGCGAGCCCGGATGTTTGGGTGTGATTCACGGTGTCGATCAATGCCTCGAAGCAAATTCATACAAAAATATGCGAATCAGGGGTTGCATCCCGCCGACCAGATGGCTATTATGAGCGCCTCAGTTGCGGGGTGGAGCAGTCAGGCAGCTCGTCGGGCTCATAACCCGAAGGTCGTAGGTTCAAATCCTGCCCCCGCTACCAAACATACAAGGCTTAGAGGATTTCCTCTAAGCCTTTTTTCTTGCCTTCAGCGCCCGCTCGGGCGCAAGCCCCTTGCCCACGATGAGCCGTACCGACGACATCCTGCATCGTGCCGCCTCGGCGCTCGAAGCCCTGCCGGAATCGAGCGCCCGACTGGAGGCCGAGTTGCTGCTCGCCGAGGCGACGGGCTGGACACGCACCTCGCTGCTCGCCTGGCCCGAGCGCGTACTCGATCCCGCCGGCGCCGAACGCTTCGCGGCCCTGCTCGCGCGACGGCTCGCCGGTGAGCCGATCGCCTACATTCGTGGTCGCCAGGGCTTCTGGACGCTCGAACTTCAGGTCACGCCCGATACCCTCATCCCCCGCCCCGAAACAGAACTCCTGGTCGAGATCGCACTCGATCGCCTCGACGCCCGGCGCCCGTTGCGGGTGGCGGACCTCGGCACCGGCAGCGGCGCCATCGCGGCGGCTGTGGCGAGCGAACGGCCCGGCTGGTCGCTGATCGCCACCGACCGCTCGGCCCCGGCGCTGGCGGTCGCCCGCGACAATTTCCGTCTCCTGGGTCTGGAGCGGATCGGCTGTCTGCGGATGGACTGGCTCAAGGCACTGGCGTCCGACAGTCTGGACGCCATCCTCAGCAACCCGCCTTATGTCGCCGGACAGGATCCTCATCTCGACCGGGGCGATCCGCGCTTCGAGCCGCGTTCGGCGCTCACCCCCGGCGGCGACGGTCTGGACGCCATCCGTGCCATCGCCGCCGACGCCGGACGCTGTCTGCGCCCCGGCGGACTGCTCGCCGTCGAGCACGGCTTCGATCAGGGAGCGCCGGTACGCCACATCCTCGCGAATGCCGGACTGCTCGCGATCGAGACGCACCGGGATCTGGCCGGACTGGATCGCGTCACGCTGGGCTATCGCTGAGAGTCACGCTCCGACCCGGCACGCGCGGACTCTGCCATGAGCGCGGTCGCCGTCTCGCGAATCCACTGCTCGACCCGTGCGTTGAGTTCATCGACGCCGGACTCACAGCCCATCGGTTCACCGATCACCAGCCGGATGCGGCCCGGCTTACGCAACAGCGAGCGCGCCGGCCAGCAGTCTCCCGCGTTGTGGGCCACGGGCAGCACGCGCCGCCCGGCCTGACAGGCCAGGCGCGCGCCACCGGCATTGAAACGTCCGACCCGACCCGGCGGCTGGCGCGTCCCTTCCGGATAGATGACCACGCTCACCCCCTGATCGAGCCGCTGCTTGCCCACGCGCAACAGAGTTTTGAGCGCATTGACCGGCTTGCCGCGATCGATGGCGATGGGTTCGAGCAGCGCCAGCGCCCAGCCGAAGAACGGCACCCACAGCAGTTCGCGCTTGAGCACCGTGGCCTGCGGCGAGATCAGCAGTTGCAGATAGAAGGTCTCCCACTCGCTCTGATGATTGGCCATGATGACCACGGGCTCATCGTGCGGCAGGTTCTCGCGTCCTTCGACCTCGATCTCGACGCCGTTGAGCCGGCGCAACAGCCACATGGTCGCGCGCGTCCAGTGATTGACGAAGCGATGGCGCTGCTCGCGCGTCTGGAACGGCGCCAGCGCCAGACTCACCAGACTGTGCACGATACCCATCAGGTTGTAGAGGATGAAAAACAGCAGGCTGCGCAGCCAGAGTCCCGGTGTAATATTGGTTTCTTTCATCATTCACCCAGAGGATATAGATCTTCCAAGCTAAGAGTTTAAACCGCTTGATTATTTCGGGTGCCGTATTAGCATAAAGACACTATGGACATCGACGACGACGAGCGCATCAAGCATCGCGAGATCGCGTTTCATCGGATTCATCCGAATCCGCATCAAGCGCGAACGGCGGCGCTGTTCCTGATCGAGGTGGACGGCATCCTCCATGCCGAGCCGACCTCTCCGTTTTTGCTGCGCGTCAGCTACGACGTCCTCAAGACCACCCTGATCGAGATCGAGGAGGCCCTGTGCGAGCTGGGTCTGCATCTCGACACCAGCCTCTTCAACCGTCTGCGTCGCGCCCTGCACCACTACACCGAGGAGACCCTGCGCGCCAACAGCGGTCTCGAACTCGACGAACTCAACTCGACCCAGAAGCTCTTCGCCAAGCGCTATGAGCTGATTGAGCACGGCTGTCGCGACGAGCGTCCCGAGCACTGGCGACGCTATCTGTAGCCGGCGGCCGCGCCGCGCGTCACTCACCCCCCTTCGATTCTCGCCCCTTCAGCTTCTTCCGCACCCGATTCGTGCTCGTGCGCGCCGTCGGTGGCTCAGACGCCCTCGGCGGAACGAAATCTCGAAAATCGGCAGTATTTCACAGTCCGAAGACCTGCAAAGGGCTTAGACTTCGACCGAAGCACGTGCTCGGAGCCATGGATTTCGAGGTCGGGAGGATGGGATGAAGACGCTAGATGCGGCAGGCGATAGACACAGAGCAGAACCCTGTTGGTCGGCCTCCACGCGCGGGCCGGACGACTCGATGGAGGATCGGAACCGACGTCCCCCAGGCATGTGCGCACGCGACCTGGAGATCCGGGCCTACTATCGCGGCCGGCATCAACGGGTCTCGCTCACGGACGTCATCTATCTTCGAGCGGATCAGAAATATGTGTGTGTCCATCATCTGAACGGTGTCCTGCTCGTCGACAGTTCATTGTGCGCCTTCGAGCATGAGTTTCCAGACTTGCTGCTACGCATCCACCGCAATGCCCTGGTCGCGCGCTCGCGTCTGGTCGGACTCGAAAAGCAACCCGACGGCTCGACACGCGCACTTCTGACCGATTGTGACGACAGACCGGTCGTCAGTCGCCGTCATCTCCGGGATGTGCGCGGCTGGCTACGCGAGAGACTCAGCGCCGGCTAGATCTGGCCATCACGCCGCGTATGACGGGCGGCACGCCGGCCACTAGCCCGATCTTGCGCGCCAGGCTCGAAGCCCGGCTGAACCGGCCCAATAGAGCGCCATCAACAGCCCGATCCAGAGCGCGGCGAGCCAGCCGATGGTTCCATCATAGTCGCCGACCAGGAACGACAGCGGCGAGTCGTCGTTGCCGTCGGTCAGACGGCGGTTGACCTGGATCACCAGCACCCAGCCGGCATGCAGCCCGATACACCAGCCGATGTGCCCGGTACGCTCGCGCACCAGGGCCAGCAACAGCCCGACCATGAACAGCGCCGCCAGTGAATCCAGATGCTTCCACTGGAAGAGGTCGATGAAGACATGGATGAACATCTGGAATGCACCCAGCCCGTCGAAGGCCGCCGACTCAGGCAACGCGCCCGGTTTCATGAAATGCAGCACGGCATAGAGCGCGGCGCTCCAGATCATCGCCGAGCGGACGCCGCTGTGTCGGCGGATCGCCGAATAGAGGGCGCCACGGAAGAAGGTCTCCTCCAGAACGCCGATCAACAGACCGCCGATCAGCGCCTGAACGCCACGCAGCGCCGTCCGCGACCAGGAATCCGGGCTGGGATCGGGTAGACGGATCTCCAGTTCGAGCAGGGCGAGCACCAGCGCCACGAGGATCAACACGCCCAGCACCCAGCCGCCGATGATCGCGCGCCTCAGTACAGGCCAGCTCGGCCCGTAGCCGAGCGCCTCACGCTGGGCGAGTCCCTGCCAGCGCAGAAACGGCCAGAATCCGATCAGGATCAGCAGCTGGGCCAGCCGCCCCATGACCCGATGCGGCTCGATCGCGATCCAGCCTGTGGCCATCAGCGCCGGCGTGAGCGTCGCCGCCAGCATCAGGCAGACGAGCAGATAGAGGAAGAATCGGGCGGCCGGATGCAAAGTGGTCACAGGCTAAGGGCAGAGGAAAGGCGTTGACGATAGGGGCAGTTTCTCACGCCTCGACCATCTGCACCACGACCAGCCGTCCGCCTTCCCCTTTGGCCAGCAGGATCTGCTGACCGTCCCGCAGTTCCAGCCGGCCGCCGATCGGAACCGCCGTCCGGGTCGAGACGTCGAGCAGATCCGGCAGGCCCTCGTTGACCAGCCACCAGCGTCCTTCGTGCAGGACGAAATAGCCGATGCGCCGTTTCTGGTCCTCAGTGAGCTTTTCGTTGGGGGCGATCAGATTGTTGGCGTGCCAGTGAAACAGCGACTGACCGGTCCAGACCATGAGTCGATGGTCGTCCGGTCGGAACTGGCCTTCCTTGCGCGATGAATAGAGGTTGAGGATCGGCAGCTTGCCGTGAAAGGGTGTACCGCAGAAGGGACAGGCCGGGCGCGTGGTGTTGTCGAACACATACCACTGCTGCTCGCAGTCGGGATTGCGGCAGGGCTGCACCAGATCGACCGTCTTGACCAGCGCCGTCTCCCAGTCGTTGGCCGAGGGCCGGCGCGCCGGATCGTGCAGCCCGTCGATGAACGCCTGCTCGAACAGCCGTGCCAGATAGGGGCCGGTGAGCCGATAGGGTCGCGCCTCGGTGTCGGCCCAGGGCAACTCGGTCGGCTTGACGTCGGCGAGCCGGATGCGGTTGCGCGGATCGTGCGGGTGTTCGACGAAGAGCGCGCGTTCACCCATCGACAGCGTCTCGTCGCGCTGTTCGTCGTCGAGGTCGTGGACCTTGCCGCCGCGCAATGGATGGCGGTAGAGCAGATACATGTAGATCAGCACCGCCAGGGCGTGCAGGTCGGTCTCGCGTCGGGGCAGATGGCGCGCCGGATCGTCCTTGGGCAGATGGCTGGTCATGACCACTTCCGGGGCGATGAAATCCGGCGTGCCGACCACGTCGGGCGGATACTTGCCCGGCACTACCAGCCCGTCGACGTCGATGACGCAGGACAGGCCGCGCGAAGGGTCGATCAGGACGTTCTTGTAGGACAGATCCGAGTGCGCCAGTCCGGCCATGTGCAACCGACGCACGGCGCGCGCCAGCAGCAGACAGGCCCGGAGATGGCCGAGCCAGTCGCCCAGTTCGCGCGGGTCCATGAAGCGGTTGCGCAGATTGGCGGCGGCGAACCATTTGCCTTCCTTCTCGCGGCCGCGGATCTTGAGGACGTCGCCGTTCCTGGAGCCGTGCTCGAAGAAGAAATGACGCGGATAGGCGGGCGCGACCAGCCCGAGACGGCCCTCGTGCTCCAGCATCGCGGTCGGCCAGCAGAAGAGGTTGCGCCAGTAGTCGCCGCCGGTCTGCTCGAAGATGCTCTCGCGATACTTGCCGGTGATCATGCCGAGCCGTTCGCGCGCGGCGGTGTCCTGGGGCGACCTGTAGAAGGCGACCACATAGGAGCGGTCGGGAGCGAAATAGACCTCTTTCATCGCGCCCGAGCCGATGACGTCGTCGACGAACTCCAGCGGTTGGCCATCGAGCGTGCGGCAGCGGATGACACTGGCCATGCTCAGTCCTCCTTCGTCTTCGCCCAGTACAGGGCGAGGGTGCGATCGTCGTGGTTGCCCGGTGAGAAGAAGCCCAGCCAGTCGGTCAGTGCTCGGTCGGGGTCGGCTGACTCCAGGATGGGGGCGAGTTCGTCCCAGAGGGCGTCCCAGCGGCTGGGATCGGACAGGCCGTTGTCGGTCTCGAAGCGTGGGTCGGAGACGCCGTCGGTCATGAGCAGCACGGCGGTCAGATCCTGGAAATAGCCCAGGCCGATGCGCTTGGCGAAGCCCTGATCGGCGAGTGCGGCACGGTCGAGAAAGCGGGTCTGTCCGGCGAACTCACCGCCGTCGGGCGTGCCCATCAGCCGCACCCGGCCGCGTGGACCATAGGCGGCGATGGCGCCATCGCCCATCCAGAAGCTGGCGATGAAGGTTGAATTGCCCTGGCGCTTGACGACGGCGGCCAGCAGGGTGGTGGCATAGTCGCGGGGCTGGGCGTTGCGCGTCGCGGCCTCCTGCTCGATCGACTGGATGGCGAGGTTCGCGGCCTCGTGGAAGAGATAATGGAACGCGGTGCCCAGGGTCTTGGCGCTGGCTTCGGGCTCGGCGTCCCAGCTGGCCAGGATGGCGCTCAGATGTGCGCCCTGCTCGCCGGTCAGGTTGGACAGCAGATGCGCGCCGGCGGTGGTGACGGCCAGTCTGGAGCCCTCGCGCGAGAATTGGGCGCTGCCGGCGCCATCGGCCACGATCAGCAGACTCCAGCCGTTCTCGGCGTCCAGTTCGATGAGGTAGTCGTCGTCGCGGAAACTGCCGGCGTGTTCGTGCGAGCGTCCGCGACGGCTGGCCGCGATCAGGCAGGTATCCTCGGCCTGTAGCAGACGATGGTCGGTATGCGGTTTCGGATAGGGCGCCTCTTCGGGCGGTTCGACGACCTTCCACAGACTCCGGGGATCTGGATTGACGATCAACAGACACTCACCCGAATAGCTGGCGCCCGGTCCCTGACTCCAGCGCAGTGGCAGACGATGATCTCCGGCCTTCAGCGGCGTACCGCGCAGTTCGCCGCTCTCGGGGTCGAAGCGCAGTCCGAGTCCTTCCGGGAGCTTGACGTCCTGGATGATTGGTGACTGACCATCAGCGTTCCGTGCCTCGATCCTGGCGGCGTATTCGATGCCGACCTTGGCGTTGGGCAGCGAGAAGGAGGCGCGGGGTTCGAACATTCGCGCCGACGGAGCCGCTTGAAGCGTCCTGGGTTCGGTGTCCTGGATTGTTTCGGGCATCGGCTCGGACTCCGGGTCGATCGGCGAACGTGGTTCAGGCGACAAGTCAGGCATGGTCAAGGGCTTGGCCTCTTCGCTTTTTCGTCCCCGCACCAAGGGGCGCAGCGGCTTGCCGCGTTTTTGCTTGTGCCAGATATGGATCAGGTCGGTGACATAAGCAAAGGTGGCTTCGAACACGGCTTCCGAGTGCAGAAAGGCTTCGATTTCTTCCAAGGGAGCTTCGACCGGGACGAAAAATGGCGGGTCACCGCCTTTCCCCATCAGGCTCTTCACCAGAGTCTCGACATTGGGGCCAAAGGCGACTCGCTCCTCGGGCGTCGGCTTTCGGCGCGGCTCAGTCATCGGACTGAATTACCCCTGACCGCGCCCGACATCGAAACCGCCGTCATCGGCGGCACGGCCCGCCGCGAAGTTCACGGGCTGCTCGCACCAGGGACAGATCGCCTGACCCGGCCCGTCGATGCACAGCAGCTTGCCGCAGCCGCACATGGCAAAAGCCGTCGCATTACCGCAATGCGGACAACCGGGCGCGCCCATGAGCTCGGACGTATTGACCTTGAGATCACCGGTACGCGGATCGGTCCAGTCGAAATAGGACTCGTCGAGCGGATAGCAGCCGGCGAGCCGATACAGGGCGACCTCGAACCGGAACTCGCTGGTACCCAGGTTCTGGCGCTCGCGTTCGTACTTCATGATGTAGGGCTTGCGCGTCCTCTGGCAGCGTCCGACCAGGGTCACACAGGATTCATCGGCGCCTGTCGGCGGCGGCGGATCCTTCACCAGACTGAGCACACGCTTGTCGAGCGACAGCTCGATGGTCTGGTCGAGCGCCTCGCCGAGACTCTTGCTGCGCGCCAGCACCGAAGCACTCACCCAGTCGACAAACTTCTTGTAGTCGCCCGAGCGCACCTCCTCGAAACGGATCACCTGATCGGTCAGTCGCTTCAGCGCCGAAAAATCCGCATCCCCGCCCATGCCGACCGCGATCAGGGTCGCCGACTGGGCATAGCGCGCCCGCCAGCGCTCGATCGCCGGCCCCGGATCATCGGTCGGATGCCCATCGGTGAACAGATAGGCGATCGGCCGCCAGTCACCCTTGCGCTCGGGCGTGGTCTTGACCACCGAGCGGTCGATCTCGCCCATGAGCGCATCGAGCGCCGCCCCCAGACTGGTCCCGCCACCCAGCGGCAGCCGGGGCGGATAGAACGAGAACAGCTCGACCAGCGGTACGATGGTCTTGGCGAATCCGGCGAAAGCGATGACCGAGATGTGCACCGTTTCCAACGCATGCGGATCGGCGCGCAGCGACTGCACGACCGCCTGAAGCCCCTCCTCCATCTTGCGGAGATTGTCCCCGACCATGGATTCCGAACAGTCCAGCAGGAAGAACACGGGTAAGCGGCGCATGATGATTGCACTCCTGATCCGGTCGGCGTCTCTCGATGAACGATGGCTACAACACGAGCTGCACCTCGGCCGGCGGCGGGGGCAGCGTCACCGGCCCTTCCAGTCCCGCGCTGCTCGACCCGACCGCGACACTGGCCGAGACCCATTTGAAGAACCCCGAGAAGGCCGCCGCATCCAGGGTATCGAGCCGCACCACCCGATCGGTCAGCTCGCGCAACGCCTCGTCCTTGGCCTTGGGACCAGCGGCGCAGGCGACGATGGAGCCGAAATGACGCCTGTGGATCTCAGGGATGGCCTGACGATAATTGTGCAGATCCGACGGGCTGCCGTCGGTCATGACGAAGAGTAGCGGACGCCAGTCGCCCTTGGCCTCGTCAGTGCTCTTCCTGACATCGCGATCGACATGCCGGATCAGCAACTCCAGCGCCGCGCCCAGAAAGGTCGCACCCGAGGACGGCACCTGGATCTCGCCAAGCTGGACCTGATCCAGAGGCGTCAGCGGCAGATACTCGCGCGCCTCGACGTCAAAGGTGATGATGGACAGATGCACGCTCTCGAGCGCATAGGGATCCTGGCGCAGGGCGCTCAACATCGCCTGTAGCCCCACGTTCACCGAATGGATCGGCTCGCCGCGCATGGAGCCGGAGGTATCGAGCAGGATATAGACCGGGAGTCGTCTGACGCTCATCTTGGCCTCCTCGGACCGGGTTCTGGATTCAGACGTAACGTTTGAGCCACTCGACCAGGGTGTCGGACTCCGATGTATCGCCGATCGCCCTGAAGCGCCAGCCGCCCGCCTCGCGTACCAGCTCGGCGAACAGCATCGAGCGCCGATCTTCGTAACCCGCGCCGCCGGAGAGATCGAAACGCAGCATCTCGACGCCACGCGCATCGACGGCACGGATATAGGTATAGGCATTGCGCACTTGGCCGAAGCTCTGGCCGCGCTTCCTGGCCGTTCACTCCATCCGACTGAGTCAGCCCTGCATCCAGGCGCGGACCTGATCCGGGGCCGGCACACCGCCCGAATGGATCACCTGCCCGTCCAGCACCACACCGGGCGTCGACATCACGCCATGTCCCAGGATCTCGGCCATGTCCGTGACCTTTTCGAGCCGGATCTCGACCCCGGCCTCCTTGGCGGCCTGTTCGATCGCGCGGGCCGTGACCTCGCAGTTGCGGCAACCGCCGCCTAGCACCTTGAATGTCTTCATCAGTCTTGCGCGAGAAACCCCGTCCTTGACTGGCGGGGAGGCATAGCGCACCGCGCGCAGCGCGGTTAGGCCGCCCGTCTCGCTGCCTCCGTTTCTGGTTTAAGTTGGAATGAATAGCCATAGCCGTCGGCGCGTTGCAGGAGGCGGCAATGGCGGTAGGAAATCCCCTGAACGGTTCCGTCCGGGGTCTGGATGTTGAACGATCCCGTTAGGCGCACCGCCACGCGCCCGACATGCACGCCAGCCTTCTTGCCTTTGGGCACCTCGGCGCGCACCCAATCGCCGGTCTGGAAGCCGTGGATGCGCTTTTCACGAATGAGATAGCCACGCGGAAAGCCGTTGTTGAACGTGCGCGTGCGGCTGTAGGCCCCGCGTCCGGTGGCGCGGATGGCCAGGACCGGGCGGTTCCAGTCGCGCACCTGATCGACGGCGCCGACACAGGCGGCATCGAGGGCATGGGTCTTGGGGATGTCCAGGCGCGTGCGATTGAACTTGGTGCGCCCGCCCGAGCCGGTCTCGACCGCGAGGCCCGTGGTCTTGAGCGCGTTCAACAGCGCCCAGCGCGTGGCATTGACGGCGGCGGCATCCTGGAGCGGCGCTTTGGCTTGGGCCTGGATCCGGTGCAGGAGCGCCGGTTGGCGTTGCAGAAAGTCCTCGATGGATCGGTTCC
>NZ_JABZEO010000016.1 GCF_013385175.1 Allochromatium humboldtianum
GGCGCTGCCAACGAGAAGCTGCTCTCCGAGATCGTGTGGCCACATTTTTGGGCTATTCAGATCTTTCTCCTGGCATTGATCTTGATGTACTGCACCATGCGTGAACTCGTTCGCGTGATAGGAAAGGACAAGGTTCAGCGGATCTTTTTCGGCCCGATGCCGAACGCAAGCGTTTCAGGATGATGCCCAACCACACGCTCGAGCGAGCCGCCCGCCAGCGGAGCCGGCGGGTACCCTCGCGGCTTTGCAACTCGGCGGCGGCTCAAAGCGGGCGTTGGCCCCTGGTGGACGACGGAGCGATCCGCATGGCGCCGCTGTTGCATTTGCCGTCACTGCTCGCGGCCCTGGGTGTCGACCCGGACGAAGTGATTCGCGCGGGCGGCGCCGACCCGGCCGCCTTCGACGATCCGGACAAGACTCTGCCCTTTCCGGTGATGGGCCGCCTGCTCGACCACTGCGCACGGGCGACCGGCTGCCTGCATCTGGGGCTGGAACTCGGGCGGCACTCGGGGCTGGACGCCCTGGGCACCCTGGGGGAGATCGCCCAGACCGCACCGGATCTGGGCAGCGCCTTGAGGTTCTTCATCCTGCACCTGCATCTGCACGACCGCGGGGCCGTGCCCCTGCTCTGGGAACGCGGCGATCAGGCGATGCTCGGCTATGTCATCCATTGGCCGGATGTTGCGGGCACCGAGCAGATCTACGACGCCGCTGTGGCGATCATCCACAACATCCTCAAGTCACTGACCGGACCGGGCTGGCAACCCGACGCCGTCTGGCTGCACTGTCCTCTGCCCGAGGACAGGACACCCTACCGCAACCATTTCCAGACCCGGCTGCATTTCGCGGCCCAATACGCCGCCGTGGGTTTCCGTGCCAAGGATCTGAGCCGACCGCTCCCCGGATCGGACGCGCGTGCCTATGCCGGCGGACTGCGCGAGGTCGAGGCACTGGAGGCCTTGCGCGACGGCGGTCTGCATGAGCGCATTCAGCGGGTACTGCGCCGACTTCTGATCGCCGGCGCCCCGGCGAGCGAACTGCGTCTGCAACCGGTCGCGGCGCTCTTCGGTCTGCATGGACGCACTCTCAATCGCCGGCTGCACGCCGAGGGTACGAACTTCAAGGCGCTGCTCGATGAGACCCGCTATCGGATCGCCTGCCAACTGTTGCGTGATACGCAACTGCCCATGCAGGAACTGGCGATCACGCTCGGCTATGCCGATGTCACCGCGTTCACCCGGGCCTTTCATCGCTGGTCCGGGGCCTCTCCCGCCGCCTGGCGTTCCTCTCGCCGACGCGACGCCTGATCCGACACGCTCACAGGGACGCAAAATGTCGTGAAATGTCAATCAGGCGTCCGGGTAATTCGACATAATCGCCGCGCCGAGGGCGATTGATCTTTGTCATGGCCAAACGGCAGCGCCTCAGGTTCGACGCCCAACCAGCCACTCACTCAGAGAGGAAGCCGCGGGATGTTCAAGTCAAGAGTCAAGGCGAGCCTCATCGCTTCCGCCGCCCTGTTCGGCGGCCTAGTCGCTGAGGTCGGGTTCGATGGCGGTTTTCTGGTTCCGCAGGCGCAGGCCGTGATCGGACGGCCCATGACACCGATGAGCTACGCCGGTGTCGCCCGCCGCACCACACGCCGAACGATCTACGCGACATCCGTCTATCGGGCGACGCTCCCCGCCGGCTGCACCACCGTCATCATCGAGGGGACGACCCTGCATCGATGCGGGGCAACTTACTATCAGCCCTCAGGCGGCCGATATGTGGTGGTGCAGGTTCAATGAATTCCCGGATTGAGAGATCGCTTCACAAGACCGCTCTCCCCATCATCGTTCCGATTCACTCGAACCCCAGCCTCGGGAAATCGACTCCATGACGACAACCACTCCAAGCGTTCCAGCCCCACGGCGTGCCCGCCTCGGCGCCGTCTCCCTGATTCTGGCCGCCTCACTGATCGGGACGGGTTCACTCGCCCAGGCCCGCGAAGGGGATGCCCAAGCCATCCTCAAGTCGATGACGGACTATGTGGGTAGCCAGACGAGCCTCGAGTTCAGCTTCGACAGTTCCATCGAGGTCATCACCCCGCAACTGGAGAAGATCCAGTTCACCAACTCCGGCGGAGCGTTGTTGAGCCGACCCGACAAGCTGCGCGCCCACCGGACCGGCGGCTATGCCGATGTGGAACTGGTCTTCGACGGCAAGACCCTGAACGTGCTCGGCAAGTCGCGCAACGTCTATGCCCAGCTCGATGGACCCGAGAGTGTCGATGCCCTGATCGAAGCCCTGCGGGCCGGCCACGGCATCGCCCTGCCGGGCGCCGATCTGCTGCTGACGAATGCCTATGAGGTGCTGACCGATGGCATCCTGGAGGCCAAGCACATCGGTCGCGGGATCATCGACGGCGTGGAATGCGAGCATCTGGCCTTCCGCAACCGCGATACCGACTGGCAGCTCTGGGTGGAAGTGGGCGAGCGGCCCATCCCGCGCAAGCTTGTGATCACCAGCAAGACCCTGAACAGCGCGCCTCAATACACGCTACAGGTCAAGAGCTGGAAGACCGGCGTCACGCCGGCGGCCGACGCCTTTACCTTCACCCCGCCCAAAGACGCGCAGAAGCTCGAAGCCCATGAACTGGTCGATCTCGACGAGCTGCCCCCGGATGCCGCCACTGGAGACGACCAATGACCCGCAAGCCACTGAAAAAAATCGCCATCCTCGCTCTGGCCACGGGAGGCTGGCTGCTCGATGGGGCGATCGGCTCCGGGACTCACCTCAGTCTGATCGCTACGACTGAAGCCGTCGTCGGCGCACCCGCGACACCCGTGAGCTATGCGGGCGTGGCGCGACGCACCACGGCTCGGGCGGTGACGCCCGGTGTCGGGGCCGGCGGCTTGGGCGGACCGGCCTCGGGCGTCGGGGTGCTGCCCGGAGCGGGTGCCGGCAAGGCCGGGGTCGGCTACAGCGGCGGTGTCGGGCGCAACCTGGGCGGCCCCGTGAATCGGGTCGGCGTCCGCTGATATCAAAGAAGGCGCATGCTCCAAAAGCACCTGGTCCTCGCCGTCCTGGCCGTCGCCGGCTGGCTCTGTAACGGCGCGATCGGCGTCGGCGCGCCGGACGGACTGATGGCGAGCGCCGAAGCCGCCCAGCGCCCACGGATCGGTCTGGCTTTGAGCGGCGGCGGCGCGCGCGGCGCGGCCCATGTCGGCGTGCTCAGGGTGCTGGAGGCGCTGAAGATCCCGGTGGACTACATCGCCGGAACCAGCATGGGCTCCATCGTCGGCGCCCTCTATGCCTCGGGCATGACCCCGGACGAGATCGCCCAGGCCCTGCAGGAGGTGGACTGGGACGAGGTCTTCACTGACGCCACCCCGCGCGACGAACGGACCTTTCGTCGCAAGCAGGACGACAAGCTGAATCTGATCCAGCACAAACCCGGCCTCAAGGATGGCCAGGTGCGGTTGCCGATGGCGCTGGTCGAGGGGCAGAAATTCGATCTGGTGCTGCGCCGACTGCTGCTGCCGGTGTCGGAGGTGCGCGACTTCGACCGGCTACGCATCCCTTATCGCGCCGTGGCGACCGATATCGCCACCGGGCGCGAAGTCGTGCTCAGGCACGGCGATCTGGCCCAGGCGGTCCGGGCCAGCATGGCGGTTCCCGGCGCCTTCGCGGCAGTGGACATCGACGGACGGACCCTGGTCGACGGCGGCATGGCCAACAACCTGCCGATCAGTGTGGTGCGCGAGATGGGCGCCGACATCGTCATCGCCGTCGACATCAGCACGCCGCTACTCACCCGCGAAGACATCAAATCGGTCCTCGGCGTGGTCGAGCAGCTCACGGGGTTTCTCACTCGCAACAACACGGAACGCCAGATCGAATCCCTGACCCGGCGGGATCTGCTGATCGTGCCGCCGCTCGATGAGGCCGGGATCAGCAGCGGTGATTTCAAGCGATCCGCCGAGGCGATCGCTATCGGCGAACGGGCCGCCCGCGACCACACACACACGCTGGCGGCGCTGGGCGTGTCGCCGGACGCCTATGCCCGCTATCTCGCCGCCCACCCCAACCCGAGGCAGGGGGCCGCGCCCGTGGAGCGTCTGGCGTTCGTCGAGATCGAAAACAATTCGTCGATCAGCGATGCCGTGATCGAGGCCCAGTTCGATGTGCGTCCGGGCGATCCGCTGGACGTCGATCGTCTGGAAGCCGGCATCGCGCGCGCCTATGGTCTGGGCCATTTCGAGAAGATCGGCTATCGGCTGGAGGAGCGCGACGGGCGGCATGGCGTGGTGGTGCGGGCTCAGGAGAAATCCTGGGGCACCAGTTCGCTGCAAGCGGGACTGCAACTCTATACCAGCTTCGGCGATGGGTCGGATTTCAATCTCGGCGGCGCCGTCACCCTGACCCCCTTCGGCGCCAACGCCGGCGAGTGGCGCACCTTCGTCAGTCTGGGCGAGGAGCAGCAGTTCATCACCGAGGTCTACTATCCGCTGGATCCGGCCCAGACATGGTTCGTGGGCGGTGATCTGGGATATGAGTCCAGACTGTTCCGTCTGTTCGACCAGGATGAGGACCGGGCGCTGGCCGAATACGACACCAGCCGTCTCGGCGCCCGTCTGAGGTTCGGACGCAATCTCGACACCTGGGGCCGGTTGCAGCTGATGTACGACCGGGCGGTCGGGGACGCCGAGGTCACTGTCGGCGCCCCGGATCTGGTGGACTACGACTTCGATGTGGGTCGACTCAGCCTGCTCGGCGCCATCGATACCTACGACAACTACTATTTCCCCAGTCGCGGCTCACTGGGCAGTCTGTCACTGATCAGCTCGCGTGAAAGCCTGGGCGCCAGTTCCGACTACGATCAGGTGCTGTTCAACTACAGCGCGGTCATGAGCCGGGGCCGACATGCCCTGCAGGGCGGCGTCACCCTGGCCACAACCCTGGACGAGGATGCCCCGGTGGAGGCGCTGTTCCAGCTCGGCGGCTTCATGCGTCTGTCCGGACTCGAACGCAACGCCCTGAGCGGCCAGCATCTGGGCCTGCTGCGCGGTCTGTACCGCTACCGGCTCAACGATGTGCTGGTACCCGTCTATGCCGGCGCCTCGCTGGAACTGGGCAATACCTGGAACCGGCGTGACGAGGTCGAATTCACCGACGCCCGTTTGGCCGGCAGCCTCTTCCTGGCAGCGGACACCCCGCTGGGGCCGCTCTTTCTCAGTTACGGCAACACGGAAGGCCGCGATCAGGCCATTTATCTGATGCTGGGGCCGCCCTGGTAAGGCCCCTCGACTCACATGGATTTGTACTCACGTTGTCAAGCTTTCGGCCAATTCAGATCGAAACCGGCACGTTCTTGCTTGATCCAGCCATCGGCTGCCGAACGTTATTTGTGGCTCCCGAACATCAATGCGAAGCTGAGCCATGACTTCCCGAGTTCCCAAGATGTGCTAGACTTTTCTACGCTTTCGTAGAAATCCCGGTCTGTCTGTCATGACCCAAATCTCAGCCAATATCTCCCCTGAAACGCGCGACCGTCTCGAACGCTATGTTCGAGCGCGCGGGTTGAAGAAGGGCTTCGTGATCGAGCAGGCGCTCTTGCATCATCTCCAGGTTGTCAGCGAGCTCCCGGACGATGCGCTGATCCCGCCGCGGCTCGTTCTCACTGCCGAGTCCGGGGCCGGAGTACTGGAGCGGTTGGCGTCCGACGAACCCCCGAATCAGGCCATGCAGGCCCTGTTCAGCGATCCCATGGATGCTCCGCGCGAGGGCGCATGAGCCTTCGGATCCGGCGACTGGAGCCGAGTGACGATCGGCGCGGATTCAGTAGCGGCAATCCGGATCTGGATCGGTTCTTCCTACGCTTCGCGGGTCAGAATCAGTTTCGTCATCACCTTGGCGTCACCTATGTGGCCGTCGCTGGGGATGTCATCCTTGGCTTCGTCACGGTTGCACCATCCGAGATCGTGATCGATGCCCTTCCGGAGGCCCGTCGTCGTCAGCTGCCGCGCTATCCGTTGCCGGTGCTCCGTGTCGCTCGGCTGGCAGTGGCCGAGTCGGCCCAGGGAAGCGGCATCGGCAAAGCGCTGCTGCGTTTCGCGCTGGACCTCGCCTGTCGCACGGCCGAGGAGATCGGCTGCGTGGGTGTCGTGGTCGACGCCAAGCCCGAGGCGCAGGCATTCTACCGCCGCTATGGCTTCGAGCCGTTTGCCGTGCTGGAAGGGGCCTTGCTCGGTCGCCCTGAGCCCGTACCCATGTTTCTTCCGCTGTCGGCGATTCCTCGCCGGTGTCTCGCCGGCACCGAGTCACCATCCGGAACCGCCTGACGGCATCGAATTGAGTGAAGACCTTTTATGACCATCATCCGCGAATCCGATTTCATCCAGAGCATCGCCGACGCACTCCAGTTCATCTCCTACTATCACCCGCGCGACTACATCCAGGCGCTGGGCGCCGCCTATGAGGCCGAGCAGTCGCCCGCCGCGCGCGATGCCATGGCCCAGATCCTCTACAACTCGCGGCTGTGCGCCGAGGGGCATCGACCGATCTGTCAGGATACCGGCTCGGTGGTGGTCTTCCTCAAGGTCGGCATGGACGTGCGCTGGGACACCCGGCAGAGCCTCCAGGCACTGGTCGACGCAGGCGTGCGCCGTGCCTACCTGAACCCGGACAATGTGCTGCGCGCCTCGATCGTGTCCCCGCCGATCGGTGCGCGCACGAACACCGGCGACAACACCCCGGCCGTGGTGCATGTCGAACTGGTACCCGGCGATCGGGTCGAGGTACGGCTCGCGGCCAAGGGCGGCGGTTCGGAGAACAAGGCCAAGTTCGCCATCCTCAACCCGAGCGACAGTCTGGTCGACTGGGTGCTGAAGACCGTGCCGACCATGGGCGCCGGCTGGTGTCCGCCCGGAATGCTCGGCATCGGCATCGGCGGATCGGCCGAGAAGGCGATGCTGCTGGCCAAGGAATCCCTGCTCGGACACATCGACATCCATGAACTCCAGGCACGTGGCCCCGCCGATCCGGTCGAGGAACTGCGTCTGGAGCTGTTCGAGAAGGTCAACGCGCTCGGTATCGGCGCTCAGGGACTCGGCGGACTGACCACGGTGCTGGACGTCAAGATCCTCACCTATCCCACCCATGCCGCCTCGCTGCCGGTGGCCATGATCCCCAACTGTGCCGCGACCCGGCATCTGGACTTCGTCCTCGATGGCTCAGGCCCTGTGCAACTGGAGCCGCCACGTCTGGAGGATTGGCCGGCGATCACCTGGGCGCCCGACAGCGCGGCGCGGCGGGTGAATCTCGACGGACTCACGCGCGATGAGATCGCGAGCTGGCGTCCGGGCGAGCGGCTGCTGCTCTCGGGCCGGCTGCTCACCGGGCGCGACGCAGCCCACAAGCGCATCGCCGATCTCTTGGCGCGCGGCGAGTCCCTGCCGGAAGGCGTGGATCTCACCGATCGCTTCATCTATTACGTCGGCCCGGTCGATCCGGTACGCGACGAGGTCGTGGGACCGGCCGGACCGACCACCGCCACACGCATGGACAAGTTCACCGAGGTCATGCTCGCCCAGACCGGGCTGATCGGCATGATCGGCAAGGCCGAGCGCGGACCGGCGGCGATCGAGTCGATCAAGCAGCATGGCGCGGTCTATCTGATGGCGGTCGGCGGCGCGGCCTATCTGGTCTCCAAGTCCATCAAGTCCTCGCGACTGGTCGCCTTCGAGGATCTCGGGATGGAGGCGATCCGCGAATTCGCAGTCGAGGACATGCCGGTGACGGTCGCGGTCGACAGCCGGGGCGAGTCGGTGCACCAGACCGGACCGGCTGAGTGGCGTGGGCGGATCGCGGGGATTCCCGTGACGGCGGCCTGAACGAAGTCAATAGAGGGGGTGCGCCCGGATCGCCGACCTCACCCCCAAGTGACCCGGAGACTCGGAGACTCGGAGACGGCCGATTCGTCCGATGCCGAACAGGCCGTTCAGAGATCACACGGGGCGCAACATCTAAACCTTCACATGCTCGGACTTGAGCAGACGCGCCTTCATGCGCCGGATGCCGAGCCAGGCGATCAGCACCACCAGAGGCGCGGCCAGCCCCGTGGCATAGGTGGCATCGAAGGCGAGCGGCAGACCATGGGCCTCCAGCGCCTTGAACAGATAGGCCAGCAGGCCGACGCCGTAATAGCCGATGGCGATCACCGACAACCCCTCGACCGTCTCCTGGAGCCGCAATTGCAGCTTGGCACGCTTGTTCATCGATTCGAGCAGGCCGCGATTCTGCTTCTGTAGCTCGACCTCGACACGCGCCCGCAGCAGACTGGTCAGACGCGCCGCGCGTTCGGCCAGTCCCTGCTGGCGCTTGGCGGTCGAATCACAGGTCGCGATCGCCGGCGTCAGACGCGCTTCGAGGAACTCGGTGAGCGTCTGCAACCCCTCGATACGCCGCTGACGCAGTTGATCCAGACGCTGCATGACCACGCTGTAATAAGCGCGCGAAGCCTCGAAGCGATAGCTGGTGCGTGCGGCCACCGCCTCGATCTCGGCAGCCAGATCGGTCAGCTCGGCCAGTAGTTCGCTCTCGGGCACCTCCTGACTGCGATCATCCTGACAGGCCATGCGCGAGGAAACCGCCACGAGACGCCGCTCGGCATCGCTCAGACAGGCGTTGGCCTCACGTGCCGGCGGCAGTCCGAGCAGCGCCATGGCGCGGTAGGAACTGACCTCCAGGATGCGTTTGGCCAGACGCCCGGCCTGATTCGGCGACAACCCCTGGTCGCGCAGCAGGATGCGCGAGAAACCGTCCTCGTGGATGCGCAGATCCGAATAGGCGCGCGCCAGACCGCCGACCACCTCGGAGCCGATCACCGGATGGCCGCCGAACAATGCGCTCAGCTCATCGAGCGAATACTCGGGCTTGTCGGCCGGTTCGAGCGCTAGCGAGACGGCGGCGACGACCTCGCCCGGTATCCCAGCCAGCCAGTCCGCCGGCAGTTGGGTGATGACCGGATTGACAAAGGGGTGCGTGAAGGGGCCGGGCAGACTGAAGGTATAGCTGACGAACTCGGTGTGGCGCTCCCAGAGCAGCCGGATGTCGCCGAGACGGACCAGATAATATTGCTCGATACGCTCCGGGCGCGGCACGCCATAGTGTTCGAGCAGCTCTTGCAGATGGCGCACGGTGCGACCGCTACCGCGTTCACCGCAGACGGCGGCGATGTGCGAGAGCCGCGCCGGTGCGCGTAGCGGCATATAGGTGCGTGCATGGAGCTCGGTGACGAGCTGATGGCGTAGCGGATGCTCCTTGAAGGGCAAGGACATAGAGGGCGTTCTCCTGAATGGAACGATCTGTGATTCGGCGATAAGTATCGCCCTGAAACCGACCTTTTAGAACCACGCTGAGCCCGGACGTTTCGCCGGGCGATGGATACGCTCGACCAAGCATACACGAAAGGCGCGCGACCCCGAGATCGGTTTGGTCTGGCATCCAGGCCGCCAAAGTCGGACAATCGCCGACATCACCGTCCCCACGACGATCGAGACCGAAACATACCGATGGCCGAGCAATCCGACTCGCAAATCTATTCCGACGCAGAGTCCGAACTGCTGCGCAAAACCCTGGAGCAGCTGCGCCAGGAGGCGGAAGAGGAGGTCAAACGGCTCAGTGCCCGACTGGGCGAGCACGACTTAGCGCCCAGCAGCCAGGTCGCAACGGCGACCGAACGACTTGCACTCCAACAGGAAATGCTGCTGATACAGCAGTCCCTAGACGCCAAGGAGCAGGCTCTCGATCACATCACCGAGGAATGCCGGCGGTTGGAGGACGCACTCGAGGACAAGCACCTGGCACTGGAAGGACTCAAGAAGGAGATCGACCGCAAGGATCAGTCGATCCGCGAGGCCCACACCGAGATCGAGCGCTTACGTCAGGAGCTGCTGGAGGCCAGTCGCACCGCCGACCAGCGCGAGATGACGCCTACTCCGTCCGCGCCGGTGATCGTGCGCGGCAAGACGCCGCGTTGGCTGGTTCCGACCACGGGCCTGCTGGTCGTGCTGCTCTCGGTCTCGGCGGTCGCCAACCTCTATCTGATGAGTGAACGTGCCGGCGCTCCTCGGCCGCAACAGGGGATTGAGGCAGTGGCCACCCAGGTCGAGCCGCCGGTCCCCAACGAATCCCTCGTCTCAGACCCCGAACCCGAGTCATCCGAACCGCCCGCCGAGGCCGGCCAGCCGCCGCGCATCCATCAGGACCGACTGCGCGACGGCACGCCCGGACCGGCGATGGTCGTACTCGCCGGCGGCAGTTTCCGGATGGGCCACAACAGTCTCGGCGGCGAGGACTACAGTCCAGCGCGTTCGGTCAGGGTCGGCCCTTTCATGATCGCGGCTCATGAAGTCACTTTTTTGGAGTACGACCGCTTTGCCCGCGCAACCGGCCGCGAGCCGCCCAGCGATCAGGGCTGGGGACGCGGCACGCGCCCCGTGGTCGGCGTCAGCTGGGAGGAAGCGCGCGACTATGCGGTCTGGCTGGCACAACAGACCGGGCGCCGTTATCGGTTGCCCAGCGAGTCCGAATGGGAGTTCGCCGCACGCGCCGGAACCACCACGCCCTTCTGGTGGGGGCAGAACGCCGGCTCCAACCGTACCGTCTGTTTCGATTGCGGCAGCCAGTGGGACAACCGCTCCACGGCGCCCGTGATGAGCTTCCCAGCCAATCCCTTCGGTCTCTATGAGACGGCCGGCAACGCCATGGAATGGGTCGCCGATTGCTATCGGGCACGTTACCAGAGCGCTCCGGACGACGGGCGCGCATTGCTCGCCGGCGACTGTTCCAACCGCGTCGCGCGCGGCGGCGCCTTCAACAAACCCGCCGACTCGATGCGCGCCTTCGTGCGCGCGCGCTTCGCGCCCGACACCAAGCTCAACATGCTCGGCTTCCGAGTGGCCCGTGATCCCTGATCCGCAGGCACAGGCGCGATGCTCAATGCACTCTGGCTCGTTTTCTTCGTCGTCGCCGGCCTGAGTGCCTTCGGACGCTGGCTGATCGACGGCGATCGAGCGGTCTTCGCCGCCGTGGTCACGAGCCTGTTCGACATGGCCCGACTCTCGGTCGAGATCATGGTGGTGCTCTTCGGCACGCTCACCCTGTGGCTGGGTTTCCTGCGCATCGCCGAACGGGCCGGACTGGTCGAGTGGCTGGCGCGCGGACTGGCGCCGCTGTTTCGGCGGCTCATGCCCGAGGTGCCGAGCGGGCATCCGGCGCTCGGACTCATCACGCTCAACTACACGGCCAACACCCTGGGGCTGGACAACGCCGCCACGCCCATCGGCCTCAAGGCGATGCGCGCGCTCCAGGAACTCAATCCCGAACCGCGCGCCGCAAGCAATGCCCAGATTCTGTTTCTGGTGCTCAACGCCTCCTCGCTCACACTGCTGCCGGTGTCGATCTTCATGTACCGGGTGCAGCAGGGAGCGGACGATCCGACCCTGGTGTTCCTGCCGATCCTGCTCGCCACCAGCGCCTCGACCCTGACCGGCCTGTTGACCGTGGCCTTCATGCAGCGTCTGCGGCTGCACGATCCGGTGCTGCTGGCCTGGCTCGGCGGCGGCGCACTGGTGCTCGGCGGCTTCATGGCGGTGCTGGCGAGTCTGTCGGCGAGTGCGCTGGCCGCACTGTCCTCGCTGCTCGGCAATCTGATCCTGTTCGGCCTGATCCTGCTGTTCCTGCTCGTCGGCGCCTGGCGCCGCGTTCCGGTCTATGAGTCCTTCGTCGAGGGCGCGCGCGAGGGCTTCGGCGTGGCGCGCGATCTCCTGCCCTATCTGGTGGCCATGCTGTGCGCGGTGGGGGTGCTGCGCGCCTCGGGGGCGCTGGATCTCGGGCTGGATGGACTGCGCGCACTGGTCGCCTGGATCGGTTGGGACGACCGCTTCGTTGAGGCCATGCCGACGGCGCTGATCAAGCCCTTCTCGGGCAGTGGTGCGCGTGCTATGTTGATCGAGACCATGCAGACGCACGGTGTCGACAGCTTTCCGGCCCTTCTGGCGGCCACCATCCAGGGCAGCACCGAGACTACCTTCTATGTGCTTGCGGTCTATTTCGGTGCGGTCGGCATCCAGCGGGCACGACATGCCGTGGGCTGTGCGCTGGCGGCGGACGTTGCTGGGGTAATGGCCGCGATCGGCGTCTGTTATTGGTTCTTTGGTTGAAGTCCGGCCCAGGATTTGGCATGGATGCCGGGACGGCTGGTCATCCCAAAACTCACTCTCGGCACTCGCCGGTTCCAGCCCGCCAACGCTCGATCGCATCGATCGCACGGCGTCGGCGCGTCTCCCGGTCGCCCGAGACGAGCACGACACGATAGCCCGCCTCCGCCAACCGTGCGCGGAACAACGCCATCTGACCACAGCGGTCCCCGGACCGATCGCGCACGCCATCCGCCACCCAGGGCACGTCGATGTCGGTCAACAGATAGAGATCCCGCCGGCGCCTTGGACGACACTCGGTCAGCATAGCGTCGAGTTCGGACGGCACGGCACCGAAGAAGCACTCCGACCAGATGCGGATGGTCAACACATCGGTATCGCAGATCAGGAATCCATCCTCCGCCAGACCGGCAGCGGCCTGATCCTCGGCTGCCTGCTGGCCGTAGGCGATCACCAGGACATCTTCCAGAACACAGTTCCCGCCGGTGCGTGCCAGCTTCTCCAGAATCCAGGCGCGCGCAAACTCGGGCACGAGCGGGACGGAGAAATGGGCCGCCAACTGCTCGGCGAGCGTGCTCTTGCCGCTCGACTCCGGCCCCGTGAATATGACTCGATGCAGAGGATCTATCTGCATATCGCCAAATTCCACATCATTCTGTCGCATTCGAATCCATAAAGGACAAAAACTGCCAACTTCATTCTCGGCACTGAATTCGTCTCCGAAATCCGGAACCCTGACTATAATCTGACTGGCTTCTCGGTTCGTGAACAAGCTTGGGGACACATCATGCCTTGGAAGACAGAACACAGAGAAAGATCCTTCGCACAAACATTCGCTTTCGCCGGCCTCCTGGCGGCAAGCTGGCTCCTATGGATGCCGGCGGCGCTGGCCGATCTGTCCGAACTGGAAGGCGACTCCGGACATCAGACCCAGACCACGGATACGCCCTCGACACCACCCGCACAGCCGATCGACGACGGCCTCTCCTGTCCGGGCGATTCACCCTGTATCGAGACCGCGACCCAACTGACGCTCCGGGTGCTGCCGCGTCCCTTCTCGAATATCTACCAGGAGCCGGTCGCCGATGGAGGCGCGATCGTCCAGGCCAATCCGCCGGCCTTCCGCCCGCTCTACGCCTTCGAGCGCCGTGACATCGATCTGCGCGAGGGCGCCGAACCGCGCGGCTGGTATCGCGTCGGCCGGACACGCACCCAGGCCGACGGCTGGATGCAGGCCAAGGACGTCTTCGAGTGGCGTCAGGCGCTGCTGGTCTCCTTCACCCATCCGGGTGATCCGATCGAGGGGCGTCATCCGGTGCTCATGTTCAAGGATCGCGAGACGCTGCAAGCCATCGTCGACGACATGGACATGGCCGCCAGCGCTCAGGCGCTCTACGACGAGATCGATCGCGGCGGCACACCCGAGGCCGTCATCAGTCTGGAGCCGAAGCGCTTCGTCGACATCACGACCAACTTCTACATGCTGCCGATCCTGCAATGGTCGCAGACCCAGATCGATGGCGACGATGTCCGTCTGCTGCAACTGGCCTCGGCCGTTCCGGGCGCGCGCGGCGCCGATACGCTGCAAACGCCCGAGTATCGCGAGCAGGCCCAGACCGGACGCGACACCGCCGATCAGGGCATCGAGGACATCGCCGTCGACATCGTCTTCGTCATCGACACCACGCGCAGTATGCAACCCTTCATCGACATGACCCGCGACGCGGTGGCCAAGATGGCGCGCAATTTCAGCGAACGCACCCAGGATCGCTTCCGCTTCGGTCTCGTGACCTATCGTGATTCGCTCGAAGCCGTGCCCGAACTCGACTATCTCACCCGCAATCACACGCCGACCCTGGTCACGGCCGAGCGTCTGGCCGAGATCCTGGACACCGACGCCAAGGCGACGCGCGTCGGCAGTCTGGGGTACGACGAGGATGTTTTCGCCGGTGTGGATGCCGCTCTGCGTCAGTCCCCCTGGCGCGAGAAGTCGATCAAGTTCGTCATCCTGATCGGTGACGCCAGCTCGCACCTCAAGGGGGATGCGCACAACTCCACACGCAAGGACGAGACCGATCTGCGGCGCGAATACGACGATGCCAACGTCCATCTGCTGGCGATCCATCTCCAGAATCCCAAGGCAGCCGAGGATTTTCCGCGTGCCCTGCAGCAGTTCGGCACCCTGGCGCGCATCCGTGGCAACCCGTCGCAACAGGCGCTGGAACAGGTCGATACGTCTCAGGATGACGCCTATCGCCAGCTGGTCGACCGCGTGACCACCAGCATCAATACCGAACTCGAACGCACACTGGCGGCCAAGGCGCCGGCCGCGCCGATGTCTCCTGGGGCCGCGACGCCCCCGACCGTGCCGGGCACCTCCCCCACAGAGGCACCCGAAGTCCTGGATTCGGTCTCAGGCATCTGGCAGGCGGCCTTAATCGAGTACATCGGCCAGTCGGCCAACCCGCCCAAGGACATCGTCGCCTGGTCGCTCGACCGTGACCTGATCAATCCGGCCGACCGCGCGCTGGAAGTCCGGGTGCTGGTCACGCGCGAGCAGTTGAGTTCGCTCGCCCAGGCGCTCGACAGCGTGATGCAGGCGCTGATGCGCGCCGAGGTGACACAGGCGCAGTTCCTCGAATCGCTGCAAAGCGTCTCGGGACAGGCGATGAAGCGTCCGGACGATCTGGCACAGGCCCAGCGTCTGGCCGATACCGGACTGCTGCCGGCCTTCATCCAGTCCCTGCCCTATCGCAGTGACGTGCTGGCCCTGACCGACGAGATGTTCGCGAGCATGACCGCCGAGCAGCGCGCTCAGTTGGAATGGAGCATCCTGGCCAAGCTCGAACAGTATCGCGCCATCAACGATCAGGTCGACGCCTGGTTCAGGCTCAACGATACGGATGCCGACAGCGACATGGTCTATCCGCTGCACATCGACTATCTGCCCTGAGCGGTCGCTGACCATGCGCGACGGACAGGCACCGATGGTCAGAATGGAGTCGATCGTCAAGCGGCGCGGCCAGGCCGACAGCGGGTTCGAGCTGCGGGTACCCGAGTTGCGGGTCGACACCGGCGAGGTGGTCGCCCTGATCGGCGAGAGCGGGTGCGGCAAGAGCACGCTGCTGGATCTGATCGCGCTCATCCTCGCGCCCACCTCGGCGGTGCAGTTCCGGCTGCACCTCGCCGGGGAGGGTGCCGGACAGGATCTGGCGGCGCTCTGGGCGCGGGGTGACGAAGGCGCGCTGGCGGCGCTGCGGCGCGAGGCGCTCGGCTATATCCCGCAAACGGGCGGGTTGCTCTCGTTTCTGAGCGTGCGCGAGAACATCCGTCTGCCCTGTCGCATCAAGGGCGTCAGCCTCGCGGATCGCGAACTGGAGACCCTGGCCAAGCGGCTCGGCGTGGCCGAGTGTCTGGACCGCAAACCGCATGCGCTCTCGATCGGACAGCGCCAGCGGGTCGCGATTCTGCGAGCCATCGCCCATGGTCCGCGTCTGCTGCTCGCCGACGAACCCACGGCCGCGCTCGACAAGCCGCGCGCACGCGCCGTCCTGGCCGACATGAACGCGCTGGCGTGCCAGCAGCATCTGGCCGTGGTGGTCGTCACGCACGATCTGGATCTGCTGGCCGAGCATGTTGACCGGGCTTATACCTTCGATCTCGAACGCCTCTCGGAGTCCGAGACGCGCTCGACCTGCCGCGCCCTGGATGACGCGAAGCGAGTCATCGCATGAAGACACATCGCTCAGGGCATGCACGCCTGGTGCCGGCCCTGGCAGCGGCGCATCTGCGTCACGACTGGATTCTCACGCTCTGTCTGGTCATCGCGCTGACCGCCGTCATCGCACCGCTCCTGGTGCTGCTCGGACTCAAGCACGGCACCATCGAGACCCTGCGCGAGCGGCTGGTCGAAGACCCGGTCTATCGCGAACTGCGTCCGACCCAGACCCAGCCCTATTCCGAGGACTGGTTCGCGCAGGTCGCGGCCTGGCCGGGCGTGGCCTTTCTGACGCCGACCATCCTGCCGCTCTCTTCGGTGGTGCAGGTGGTGCGGGCCGATGAGACGACGAGTCTGTTCGATCTGATTCCGACGGCGGCCGGCGATCCCTTCCTGCTCGAAAACGGCGCGCCTGTGCCGGGCGAAAACGAGGTGGTTCTCACCGCCGAGGCGGCGCGTCTCAGTGGTGTGGCGGTCGGCGACCGGCTCGGCGTCCGGGTCAGCCGCACCCGTGGCGGGCGCTCCGAGAACGTCCAGGCTGAGTTGAAGGTGGTCGGTGTCCTGCCGATCGGCGCCGGCACCCTGACCCGGATCTATGCGCCACTGGCGTTCGTGCTCGACGTCGAGTCCTACAAGGAAGGCTATGCCGCCGCGCGGCGCGGCTGGCCCGGCGATACGCCCGACCCCTATCCCAGTTTCGACGGCGTGGTGCTGCTGCTCGACGAACCGCTGTCGCCGATCGTGCGCACCGGAGCCATCATCCAGACCGGGTTTGCGCGTATCGGGGAAATCACGCGCGATCAGGCCGAGGCGTTGCTGGGCCTGCCGATTCCGCAACGGCTCCATGCCTACGACCTGAGCACGCCCAACACGCCGATCACCCAGTCCAACATCCGCGCCATTCAGACCAAGCTGCGCGGTCGCGAGCCGCTGCTGCTGCCCTATGTCCGCGACCTCGAACTCATCGGCGCCGATGGTCGGCCGTGGCGTCCGGCCGGGCTTTCAGTGGACGCTGCACAGGCCGCGCGGCTCGATCTGCCGCCCGTGCCCTGGGGCGGCTTCCAGGCACGCCGTGAGCGGGCCGAGGAACTGACGTCCGTGCTTTGGCCGACAGACGCAGAGGCAAATGCGGACTCGGGCGTCGGCTCGGACATGGGCTTGGACTCCAACCCAGACGCCGACACCCGTCAGGGTGCGGATGACGGCATCGTAGTCACGAGTCCGGGACGCACGGAGCTGTCCTTCGTCCTGCGATCCCTGGGGCCGAGTCCCGTGTCCGAGCCGCTGGCGCCGATCGAATTGCTCGGCATCCTGCGCACGGCTCAGGATCGGGCCGTGGCCTATGTCGCGTCGAGCGGACGCTTCGAGATGCAGCGCGCCGGCTATCGGGGATTCCGGCTCTATGCCGCCAGTCTCGACGACGTGCCGCGACTCTATCGGCGTCTGCGCGAACAGGGTCTGGAGGTCGACGCCGCGATCGAGGCCATCGAACGCATCCAGGCGCTCGACGGCGGAGCGACGCGCCTGTTCTGGCTGATCGCCTTGCTCGGGCTGTGCGGCGGAACGGCAGTGCTAGTCGCCAGTCTCTATGCCGCCGTCGATCGCCTGCGCGCCGAACTCGGCATCATCCGGCTGCTCGGGCTGTCGCGCGCGCATGTGGCCTTCTTCCCGATCGTCGAGGGGCTCATGATCGCGGCCCTGAGTCTGGCGGTCAGCTTCGGCGCCTATGGCGCGCTCGCCACCGTCATCAATCGCAGCTTCGCCAACGAGCTGGCGCCGGACGAGCGCTTCTGCGCCCTGCCCGCCTCACTGATCGCGCCCATCGTCCTGACCACACTGCTGCTGGCCTGTCTGGCCGCGCTGGTCGCGGCCTGGCGCTCCACCAACATCGATCCGTCGGAGGTCGTCCGTGCCGATTGAACGCCGCTCGATCCAGGGTTTGCGTCCGCTCTTCGGACGGCTCGGGCTATGGCTCTGCCTGTGCCTGAGCGCCGTTGCTGTGCTCGCCGAACCGCCGCCGCGCACGCCCGACAACCCCAAGCCGGCCGAGGGCGATGTCGTCATCGACCTGCCCAACGAATCCCAACTCGTCTTCCGACGACTCACGGTGCCCGGCCCAGGTTTCTGGGGCGATCAGCAGCGCGTCATCCAGATCGGCGATGCCACAGGCGGGATCTTCGAGGGACTGCAACGCACCCAGATCAGCGGTTCTTTTCCAAACGCCGACGGCACCGGCTGGGAGATCCTGCTGGCCAAATACGAGCTGACGCGCGGTCAATACATCGCCGTCATGGGTCTGGAGCGTCTGCTTGCGGTCAGCGCCGATCCCGAGGATCAGAAGATCCCGACCCTGGACGGACGCGCCAAGCGCGAGGCCCTGATGCGTCCCCTGGCCTCGGTCAGCCATCAGGACATCCAGGACTTCATCCGCACGCTCAATCAGTGGCTGTTCGACCCCGCGCATCCCGAGCGCACCACCAAGCTGCCGACATACGCCGATGTCCCCGGCTTCATCCGTCTGCCGACCGAAGAAGAACTGGAATACGCCACGCGCGGCGGCCAACCGGCCCTTGAAGCCGGCGTCTTCGACGATCGACTGCCCTTCGATGCCGCCCGTCTCGACGAGTACGCCTGGCATCTGGGCAATGCCAAGCATCAGTTGCGCCCGATCGGTCTGCGCCAACCCAATGGGCTGGGCCTCTACGATCTCATCGGCAACGCCCAGGAGATGACCACGGGCGTCTTTCGTCCCGAGATCTGGCAGGGCAAGCCGGGCGGCGTAGCGGTACGCGGCGGGAGCGTCTCGACACCGCCCGCCGATCTGCGCAGTTCACTGCGCGCCGAACTCGACGTCTATGCCTGGAAACCCGACGAGGGCCGGATCGAGGAACGGCGCTCCTACAATACGGGCGCACGTCTGGCGATCGGCTCGAACGTGGTTCTGACGACCGCGCAGCGCAAGGCGCTGGAGGATGAATATCTCGCCTACCGTAACGAGACGCGCCGCGCCATGCCGGTCGGGCGCACACTCGACAACCTGGTCGCCCAGGCCAGTGTGCAGCTCGGCACCGTCGATCCCATCATCGAGCGCCTGATGGCCGACAACCCCGCACTGCGCGAGCCGCTGCAAACGGTCCAGGTCTACATGGACCGGGCGCGCGACCGACTCGAACTGGCCCAGCGCGAGAGCGCCCGCAGTCTCGCCCAGGACGCGGCGCGCAACGGCGTCAATCTCAGCGTCTATCTCTCGCGTCTGGAGCGTCTGGCCGCCACCCTGGAATCGGCTCAAAAGCTCGCCGAACTCTCGACCCGCTATCAGGATCAGGTCGAGGCCGTCGAACGCTCGATCCGGGAGATCGAGACCGCCGCGCGCGAACAGTTGCAGGGCTATCGCGACAAGATCGCCAAGCTCGGCGAGTACGAGCCGGACTACATCGCTCAGGCCTTCAAGACCCTGGGTGAAGGCGAGCTGCCGGTGCGCGAACGCGCGGTGATGGAACTGCTCGCCGTCCATGTCGAGGAATTCGCCGAACAGCGCCGGGCCGAACCCGAACGCTGGCTGGAGGAATTCCGTGCACGTTTCAAGGACTTCAAGGACAACTGAAAACCCGACACAGAGCCAACCGAGGACATCGACCATGTCAAAATCGACGCCAAGATCGAACCCCACTCTGCCCTTGCTCCTAGCCTCCGGATTGGTCACGGGGTGCGCCAATATCCAGGACGATCAACAGCGCACCCAGGCCGAGGGCGCGGCGGCCGGCGCCGTGATCGGCGCCCTCATCGGCTATGCCATCGACAAGGAACAGGGCGCAGCCATCGGAGCCGTGATCGGCGGTGGCGCCGGCTTCGTCGTCGGCAACGAGATCGCCAAGCGCAAGAAGGCCTATGCCAATACCGAGGACTTCCTGAATGCGCAGATCGCCCGCGTGGCCGAGTTCAACCGCACCACGCTCGCCTACAACAACAAACTGCGCCGCGAGATCGCCAGTCTCGATCGTGAATCCAAGCGCTTGCAGGCCCAATACAAGTCCGGAGCGATCAAGAAGCAGACGCTGGTCAGTAAGCGCAATGCCCTGAATGAGAAGATCGCCGGCAGCAAGAAGCTCGAACAGACCCTGGTCCAGGAGCAGAAGGTCCAGTCGCAGATCCTGGCCGAGGAGCGCAAGACACGCCCGGCGAACGATCCCTATATCCGCAAGCTCGAACGCGAGGTCAAGACCCTGCAAGGCAACATCGATACGCTGCGCAGCAACAACACCCAGTTGGCCCAGATCGATCCGAGGTTGTCGGTATGAAGTCGCCCATTGCATGGTCGATCGTACTCTTCGCTCTCTGGCTCAGCGGCTGCGCCTCGGTGTCCACTGATCCGCGCGAAGGCGGACTGGCGGGCGGCATCAAGGGTCTGAGCACGGGCGCCTATGACGCACGCATCCAGGAACGCGAGGATCGTCTGGCGGTTCTCCGTCAGGTTCAGGGCGAGCTGGAGACCGAGCGCGCCGATCTCGAGTACACCAAGGCCCAGCGCAAGCAGAAGGTCGCCGCCGAGCGTGCGCGCGTGCGCCGGATGAACCGCGATATCGCCGCCCTGAATCAGCGGGTCGACAGCCTCTCGGTATCCGCGAACCGCAACGATCAGCGGGTCCGGACACTGCGCACGCGGGTTCCGCAGATCCAGAGCCAGTCGGCACGGCTGCAATCGGATCTGGATGCGTTGGAGGGCAGCGGCCTCGGAGACACCGAAGCTGATCTGAAGCGTGCTCAGCTCGAACAGCAGCGCGCCTCGCTGCAAAGCGAGTACGACCTGCTCAACCAGATGTCGCTGGATCTGGCCCGGTGACAAGGCGCCGGACGCGCGGAGTCCGCACACTGGCGTTTCTGACCGCCTGCGCGTTCGCGCTCACGGCCGGAGGCGCCGGGGTTCCGCTCGACGAGATCCGCCAGGTGTTGCGCGAGCAGGCGCTGACAGCGCCGGCAGAGTCGCGCTTGCGCGACCTGGACGCGGCGAATCTTGCTATCGGGTTGCAGGCCATCGACCCGGCGGCGCGCTATTTTCCGCGTGCGCTCTATCGCTCGCCGAATCAGGGCCGCGACGCCATGAGCGGCATCGGCGCCGAACTCCTGCCGAGCGGCGACGATCTCTGGCTGCTGCCGTTCCAGGGGGGCGCGGCGGCGACGGCCGGTCTGACCGATCGCGCGCGACTGCGGACGATCGATGGTCGGTCCATCGCGGGCTTGAGCCTGGATGAGATCGCCCAGCGGCTCCGCGGGCCGGCGGGGACGCGGGTCGTGGTCGGCATCGAGGACGCGGCCGGCGGCGCACGGCGGCTGACGATCGAGCGCCGGTCGTTCCGCCCGCTGGATGTCGAACTGGTGCAGCCGGGCGCGCATCGCATCCTGCGCGTGCGTGAGTTCGTCGCTGGACTCACCCGCCCCGCCCTGCTGGCCACGGTCGACTTCATCGAGAACACCGGTGCCGGCCAATCCGAGCAAGACCCCATCATCCTGGATCTGCGCGACGCGACCGGCGGCGATCTGTTCGAGGCGTTGGATATCGCCGCGCTCTTTCTGCCCGAGGGCGCGCAACTGGCGACCCTGGCGGCGCGCGGCGGGGTGACGAAGACGATCCGCGCGCCAGCGGGTACGGATCTGGAGCAGCCGTTGATCCTGCTGATCGGTCCGGGCACGGCCAGTGCCGCCGAGATCCTGGCCGGCATCCTGCGCGACCATGGACGCGCCCGGCTCGTCGGCCAAACGACCTACGGCAAGTGCGACTCGCAAACCGACGTGCGTCTGTCCGACGGATCGGTGCTGCGCTTCACCAACCGGGCGGTGCGCCTGCCGAGCGGTGAACACTGTTCCGGTGTCGGGATCGCACCCGATCTCGCCGTCGACACAGCCACGCTAAATGATCTGTCACGACTGGTCCCGAGGGCCATTGGAGCCATCCATGAGCGCTAGGAATCTCGAACGAACCGACATACCCGGAAGAATCCAAACCGCTTGGAGACCCGCTGTCCGATGGATGCTCTGCCTCGTGTTGGTGTTAACGACCTTGGCACCCGCGTTTGGCGATGAGACGCACGATGAAATCCTACGAGCCGCCCAAAATCCTCTTTTGAGTACGACCCCGCGCGATCAGGCGCTCGTACTCAAGCACATCAATGAGATACACCTCCTGCGGGGGATGGGACGCCTCACCGACCCGCAGTATCAGAATCTGATGTTTTGGCATCAGAGCCAGAATCTTTTGATTGCCCGACAGGCGATCGAGCGACTTGGAGTCTACAAGCTCGATGTCCAGAAGGTAGCGTCCGACGCAGGCGCATGGCGAACAGGATCGGACACGGACTTTCTCGTGTCGCGCACGGATGGTAAGCCGGTCACACTCGAGGACATCCAGGCCATCGAGCGTGCTTATCGGATCGCGACCAATGAGCAGATTCGACGGTTGGGCCGGGGTGAAATCAAGCCGCCCTCACAGCGTTATGACACCAGTACCGATTTCATGGTGGCCCATGATGCGACCACACCCGAGGAATTCGCGCGTATCGGCACTCATTTCGAGAACAAGCAGGCCGATACCTACAAGCGTATCGAGGCCGCGCGCGTCGAAGCCCAGATGCGTACCCCAGGGGCCGAGATCGATCTCCTGGATGGCGGCCACTATGTAAACGAAATGGTCGATCAGGCTACGCGCAAACAGGCACGCATCGATGCATTGAGGCGTGAACGCGCCAGTGCCGATCCCGAGCAACGGGCGAGGATCGATGCCCAAATCCGGCAACTCGAATACGAACGCAACAAATACATCAAGCGCGTCAATGCCCTGAACACCCATCTGGCGGGCAGTCAGACCTCGAATGTCGAGGGCATGCAGGATCTTGCGCGGCAGGCGAAACTGGCCTATCTGCGCACCCTCAATCACATGCTCGTCGGCTTGCCCGAGGGAACCAAGGCCCGACAAGCGAGTTTCGTTCTGGCCCTGCACATCCATGATCTGCCACCGGCACTCCGTCAGGCGCAGATCGCGGGACTCGATCCGAGTGTTCAGTCAAGGGTTCTGGAACAACTCAAACAGTTCGAGCAACTCAGACGCGCGGAGCGCGAACGTGTCTCCAAGCAGGAGGTTGTCAAGCTGGAGGGGTTCCTGAGCCAGACCGAACTCGGTCAACGACTCATCAAGGTCTTCGGTGCCGAAATCGAGGCACTCACCACCCGACCTACGGAGAGTTCGCGCTTCATCGCCGATCTTTATCGAGATCTGTCGGCAGTCGATCAGAAAATTCAGAATCGCGCCCAATCGCTGGCGATGTGGCTCGACGTCGTCACACAGATTCGCAAGGCCAAATCCGATGCCGATCTGGCCATTGCCCTGGGGCGGACCCTGGCCTCCAAGACCTATTACGGCCTGATCGCCAGCTATGCCTATACCGGACTCGTCGAACGCGATCCAACGGCACTGGCCAAATCACTCATCATCCTGCTCTGTCCCAAGGCCGCTTTGCCTCAGGTGGTACAGGCCATCGGCGGATCGGTCATCGAGTTGACGACATCCACCGTCTTCGATCATCAATTCATGGTGCTCTATGTCAGCGCCGATTTCGACAAGGACGATGGTCACTTACTCGGATTGAAAGACTTCCACGATGGACCGGATGCCGTCTGCCGCTTCGTCCATGAGACGCTGCAACCCGGTGGGGAACACTGGGTCGAGGGACTCTTCACACGCGCTCTGGATCTGGCCAAGGAGCGCAATCTGAGCCAGGAAGTGCTCAGCGGACTGAATGCCTTCGGCAAGCATGCCTTCGTGCAAGCCCTCGAAAGTACGATCTATGGAGGTTCGGCCAGCTTCATGGCCGACAATGCCAGCGTGCAACAAGCCCGCGCTGAGGTTGCCGCCGTGACGCAGCTCATCGACGACTTTGCCGAAGGACTCGGCATCGAGGTTCCGCTGACGGCGGATACGTCCTGGCCTGGATTGAGCGCGCTCGAACCTGCGGCTCAACAGGCATTTCGCAAGCTGTTCGAGTTACGTTCACAGACCTGGTCCAAGACCGAACAAACCCTTTGCGCCGCCATCAAGGAGAGTCTTGAGAGACGCCATCGTGCCGAGATGGCGCTCGCGGGGGGAGATGCGGCCGCGCTTGCGCTGTTGGAGCAGGTCGAAGCACTGTTGCATGCCTTGGATATCCACGAGTTGGGCTTGTCATGGCTGAATTACGAGGGAACCTATAATCTGGTCATGCGCACCCTGGTCATCTCCAACCAGGAGCAGCGTATCAAGGCCATGGAAACCTTGCAGCGCTATCACACGGGCTATTCGGCGGTCCAGGAGATACGCCGGATCATCGAAAGCCTGATCGTGACGAGCGCCGACAGCCGCCTCTCGCCGCGTCCATTGACCGGCGCCCCTCCCCTGACCGGCGATCCGGAATTCGATCATGCACTCGCGGCCAGGACACTCGAGCGACTTACGGAAGACCTAGCCGGCTACGAGAAACGTCTACTCTGGACCAAGCGTAACGGCGTCAACGACTGGCTGGCGAATCTGGACGATGACTTCGATCGGCAGACGCTCGAGCAGATCACGGTGGCGCTGATCGACTATCACAACGCCTCCGCCACGATGCAGGGTGCCTCCCATATCCAGACCCGCGTCAACAAAGTGCTCGAATTCGGTAAGAGTACCCTGGCGCATCTCAAGCATCGCGAGGCCTTCGGTCGAACCGAGCGACTGAGATCGACCATCGAGGATCTCATCACTCGATTCGAGGAACGCTATCGCATCCGGGAACCCGAGCTGTCGATCCTGCCGCCACCGGCGATCGTCGAAGGACGCGCAACCACGGACGAACTCTATGTCTTTGGCCTTGCCTCCCAGCATCTGCCCCCAGCGGGAGCTACCTATGTCTGGCGTGAGGATGGGCATGAGATCGGTCGTGGCGAGCGGCTCTTGTATGCCTTCGACGCAGCAGGCCGAAAAACGCTGAGCATCGATGTCGCATGGAGCAAATCGGATCGAGTCATTCGCGAAGGCAAGGTCTCGGCCAAACTCGTGGTCGACATCCTTCAGACGGCGAAGAAACCTGGATTGACGATCGATGCCCCCGAAGATCTGAGTTCGAGTGGTGCATCAGGACGATCCTATGTGCTTCGCGCGGCGGCGATCGATATCCCGGCTGACGCCGAGTTCATCTGGTTGATCGATGGGGTTGAGTCAGGTCAGGGAAAACAGTTCGTGCTGAACGCCGACCGCCCTGGCTCCAGGGCCATCGAGTTGGTCGCGCGTTGGAAGGTCGCCGGGAGTTCCACGGGCGTCGAGACGATTTGGGCACCCCCGTTGATTGCTCGAATCGTGGAGGATGCCGACAAAACCGATGACCCCAAGCCCACCGGAACTACCGAGCAAAAACCGGCTTGCTCCTACGCATATAGCGCCTGGAGCGACTGCAACCGCGCCACCAAGACCCAGACGCGAACGGTCACAGCCCGCGAGCCGGCCGGCTGCGAGGAGCGCCAGAAACCAAGCCTCGAACAGTCCTGCACTCCACCACCGACCGAAGAGGAGCTGCGCCACCGCTATTTCAACTGCCTCTGTCGCTGCTCCAGCGGCTGGGCGGGACACATCGGCGTCTGGTACGACCCCGAGGGCAAATCCATTCCCGAATGCGAGAGTTCCGGGCCCTGCTTCGGCGGCGCCGGAGCCTTCGGCTGCACCCGCCGGCATTTCTTCGCCGGGCCGAGCGACTGCGCCAAGGGCTGTTGGGAAGGCTCCTGGGGTAAGGGCGCCTATGACCCGGCCAAGGCCGATGCGTTGCGCAAAGGCGAGAACCGCAAATACAAGAAACCCCTGACCGTCCAGATCGAGGCGTCCAAGAACCCGGCCGATTTCGGCGACATCGTCGACCTGACCGCCAAGACCTCGGAAGGCTCGGGCGGCTACAGCTGGAGCTGGAGCGGCTGTGCCGAAGACGCCGCAAAAGACCGAGCCAAGGTGCCCTTCACCCAGTCATGCCGACCCTGCACGGCCAATGTCACGGTCACGGATCAGGACGGCGATACGGCCTCCGACTCGCTGCCGGTGCAATGTACCGCGCTCAGCGTCAAGCTGACCAAGGAGCGTCCGGCCGAAAACACCATCCCGGTCGGCGACAAGGCGGGGCTGCTCGCCGAGGTGTTCTCGGGCGATCAGCCGGCCGGCGGTCGCTTCACCTATTACTGGGAGCCGAACCCCGACGTCCAGTATGGCGGTGATCCGAAGAATCCGAGCTACGAGACCAGCGGCGGCGCGCAATCGCGCAACACGGCGCTGTTCCGTCAGACCGGACGCACGCCGGTCTGGGTCACGGTGCTCAAGCAGGTCGGCGAGACCAAGGTCACAGTGGGCGAGTCCGAACAGATCCTGATCGACGTGATCAGCCCGCAACTCAGCCTCAAGGCCGACAAGACCAGCCCGCTGATCGGCGAGACGGTGGTACTCACCGTCGAGGAAACGCCGAAGATGAGCGACGATCTGGTCAGCTTCTGGTGGGAATACAGCGGCGAGGCCAGCAACCCAGGTGTCCACCCCAATACGCCCAACAGCCGCGCCTGGTCGTACAAGCCCAAGAACGACAAGCCCGTCACCATCACCGTGCATGCCAAATCGAAGGACAGCGGCGAGGAACTCGACAGCGCCTCTCTCACCCTCACCGCACGACGCATCCAGGTCAGCGTCAGCGGACCCAGGATCGCCGGTCCGGCGCCCATGGTCTGGAAGCCGGGAGTCGGCCTGGTCGCCGCCGAACGTCAGGTCGCCGAACACCAGCGGGTCGAGTTCTCCGCCACGCTCAACCCGTCTATCGACAATCCGCGCTACCAGTGGCGGATCGAGCCGTCCGGCTGCTCGATTCATTCCCCGAGTGCTCGCGACACCGGCGTCACCTGCTCCAGCACAGGCAGCTACAGTCTCAGCGTGACCGTGAAGAACGCCGACGGCGCCGAGCTGGGCAGCGGCGCCGGTCAGCTCAGTGTCAGCGTCTCGCAGGCCGCCGTGGACTCCGGTCGGAAGACGGCCAAGGCGATCGAGGAAACACTCGCGCAGGCCCGCGAACAGGCCGGGCGCGGACGTCTGGACGAGGCGCTGTCGCTCGCCAAGCAGGCGCTCGCACTCGATCCCGCCTATGCGCCGACCAAGCAGTATGTCGCCAGTGTCGAGAAGGCCAAAGCCGGCCTCGATCGCGACCTCGCCGCCATCGAGCAACTGATCGGGCAGGGCAAACTGGACGCTGCGCGTTCACGGCTCGACACGCGCGCGAAGGCATTCCCCGAGTATCCCCCGCTCGTCGTACTCCAGGAGCGGCTGAAACAAGCGTCCAAGTCCACCGGCGAGAAGGGCGTCAAGACAGCCACGGCGACCGGCGTCTGGGAAGTCGTCGCCAATGGCTGGCCGGGGCGGCTCGAACTGGGAGCGAACTGTACGCGACTGCGCATCGAACGCGGCTGGGAAGCCCTGGCGTCCGTTTCGGTGGCAGACGGCGTCCTGAACTTCACCCGCCCACTCGGCGCCGTGACTCAGGTCTATCGCGGCACGCTGAGTGCCGATGTCGTGCAGGGAACCTTCACCCAGGGCGGCGCACCCAGGACATACGATTGGTCGGGAAAGCGTCTGGCCGGCGAGACGCCCTGCAGCGATGACACGACGCCCGATCCTGAATCCAAGCCCGAGTCCGGGCCGACATCAGGTCCGGCCAAACCCACCGACAACAGCGGGACCATGTCGGGTTGGAGCGTCGACTCCGATGTCGTCGAATCGACGGCCGGTGAGATCAGCACCAGTCCGCCATCGGACGGCGTCACCAGCTATTACAGGGCTCCGGCCTCACTGCTCGGCGACTGGTCCGGATTCAGCCGGCTGAGCTTCGACAAGAAGAGCAGCGGCGGCCGCTCCTACGCCAGTCCGGACGAGTACGGAGCCGATGGCGACGTCGTCATCGAGAGTCCGCACGGCACGGCCAGATTCGATATCGAACCCGATCACAGCGGCAACTGGCGTACCTATCGGATCCCGCTCAGCGGCGATGGCTGGAAGCTCGGCGGCGGGGCGCGCTCGCTGGCCGAGGTGCTGACGAACGTGACGGGGCTGCGGATTCGTGCCGAATATGGCGTGGGCAAGGACGAATCGGCGCTGCGCGCCGTCCGGCTGGACGGGCAGGCGGCTGCAACGTCACCGCCATCCGGCACGCAGACCGCAACCACGTCCGCTGTCTCGTCTACTGAGACCAGGATCCCGGCCGAGCCGGTCGTCTCCTTCGACAACGGCAACATCTACGGCGTCGGCAACGGTCCGACCTCGACCACGACCTTCGAGCTGGAGGAGCCGCGCATCCTGGCCATGATCCAGAACTACCACTGGAACTCGGCCCGTGGCGCGACACCCGGCACCATCGCCCTACGCGACGCCCAGGGCCGCCAATACGGCCCCTGGCAGACCGAGGGCAGTCCGGGTCAGGGCGGCGTGCCCAATGCGTACTGGACGGCACGTCCGATGATCCGGTTGCCGGCCGGTGTCTACACGGTCATCGACTCCGATCCGGCATCCTGGGCGCAGAACGCACAATCAGACGGACGCGGCTTCACGCGCGTCGAGACCCTACCGGCGTCTGGTGGCGTGAATCCCTGATTCACCTCACATGCACCATCGCTTTACACCAACCCTAGAGGACAAGACGATGCGCGATCGAAGACACAACGACTGGCGTTGGCTGTCCGCCGGACTGCTTTTGCTCCTGGCTCAGAGCGGCGTCTCGGCCCGCGAGACCTTCGAGGTCATGGAGGTCGAGGGCCGTGTCGAACAGGCGACTGGACCGGCTGAGTTGCAGCAGCTCGACGCCGAGGATCGAGTCACGGTACGCGCCCTGATCGGATTCGGGCGTCTGCCGGAGCCGCTCAGGAAACTGGTGCTCGAACTGCGCGGACTGGGTGTCGATGCACTGGGCGCGGGTGCGAACGAGATCCGCGACTTCATCGCCCAGGCCGAAGCCGGGACGCTGAAAGCGGACCCGCAACAGTTGCAGGCGCTGCTGACCCTGCTCGAAGACCGCGAGTATCTGGAATGGACACCGTTGGCCCCAGGTGCCACGGTCGAACTCGACGCGCACGACTGGATTCGCGGCGATGGACGCGCCGTGCTGCAAGCGGCGTCCGGTCAACGCCAGACGCTCGCGGCCGAGGAACGCCCGAGTCAGGCCGGCCCCATCGTTACCACTCAGGATCAGGAGCCAATCGCACCCGCAACCCCGATCGCCGAAACGACCGCCACCGTCCCCGCCGACCGGATCTGGATGAACGATGGCCCTGGTATGCGTGTCTTCGACCATCGCCGCCCGGATCACGGTCTGTCGCTGGAGGCGCTGGAAGCGTCCGGCATCGCCGCCATGCCCGATGCCGGCTATGTCGTGGCCGGCAGCGTCCAGGGGGCGGGAGGACGGGAGGTCTGGGCCGCCCGCTTCGACGCCGATCATGACCTGCTGTGGTCGCGCGCGCTCGGCGGCTCCTTCGATCTCCACATCATGGCCGTGACTGCGCTGGGCGACGACGGCGTTCTGATCGGCGGCTCACTCAATGAGAAGCAGGCAGGGTTCCTGATCGCCCTGGACGCTCAAGGCGAACCGCGCTGGACACAGGTTCTGGGCAGGTCGGAAAACGCCGCCGTCGAGGTGCCGCTGGCACTGGCCACCGATGCCGCCGGCAATGCGCTCATGGCCGGCGAGAACATCGGCGCCGATCAGCAATTCAAGGGCTTCGTTGCGCTCATCGCCGCCGATGGTCAGCCGGGATGGCGTCTCGATCTGCCTGCGACCAGCGGCGTGCGATCAGTCATCCTCACCAACAGCGGCTGGTCGATCGCCGGCGAGTCAGCCGGCACGTCCGGTGCACCCTGGGTAGCCGGTCTCGACCCGACGGGACATCTGACCTGGGAACGGACCTATGCCGATCTCGCGGCGCGTGGCGCCCCCGTCCTGGCCGGTCTGGACGACGGCGGAATCGTGCTGGCGGCTCGTAGCGCCGAGGGCACCAGCGACCCGCTCTGGCTGCGCCGGCTTTCGTCCAACGGCGAGCCGCTGGAGACCCAGCGTCTGAGTCCGGCAGTCGGCGAGCAGGACGGCATCGAAACCCTGGCGCGCCTGACGCGCGACGCCGAAGGCGCGTTGTGGCTCGCGGGTATGACCCAGGGACAGGATGCCTGGCTCGCCCGCCTGTCGAGCACGGGCGACGTGCTCTGGACCAAACGCTATGGCCGCGCGGCCCCGGATCGCTTCAGCGATCTGCATGTCCGGCCCGATGGTCTGATCGCCGTCGGCCACACGCAATCGGAGGACACCGACGCCCGTGGTCTGTGGGTCGTGACGCTCGACGCCAATGGTCAGCCGCGCCCCGCTCCCGAATACTCGCCGGCAGCGCGCGACCTGATCGCCCGCTTCGAGTCCAGTCTGGCGTCGCTGGACGATGACGTGCGAATCGGCGGCGCACCGCTGATCAGCCAACAGGCGGATGGCGGGTTGCGCTTGGCCCTGCCCTTCCTGCGCATCGACGATGGACTCCCCGTCTCCAATGAATCGGCGGCGCTCGATGTGAACTGGCTGAGTGTCGACCTGACCCCTGGGGCCGTTCCGGACAGCTGGCAGGTCGCGATCGACTGGCCCGAGACCCTGACGCTGCGCAACAGTGACGGCAACGAGATCGGTACACTCCGAACCGCCGGACATCGTCTGGAATTGGACTGGCCGGCGCCCGATGCCATGCCAACGCGCCTGGATTTCGCCCTCGAAGATGTCCAGATTCGCGTCGACGGTCAGGCCCGACTCCAGCCCATCCATGAAGCCCTGGGCCTCCCGCTGGGACCGGATAGTCTGGGCAGCGATGACACCGACCTGGGGCTGATGACATTGGGCACGCTGCGTCTGGCAATCACCCCGGAATCGGCGCCTGAAGCTGTGCGCACAACCACGTCGCAGTCCCTGGAACTGGCCGATCTGCGTGCCCAGAGCCGCTCGGGAGCCGACACTGTGCAGCTCGGCGGTCTGCGCTTCAACGTCGACTATCGCGACCTGGATCTGGCCGCACTCACCGCCGGCTATGGATCACTGCTCGAAATGATCGAGTCCGGCACGGAGACGCCGGACATCGAGACGCTGCGCCGGACGATCGAGCGCTTGCTCCAGGCGAGCGGCCAGGTCGAGACCTCAGTCGTCATGACCGATTTCGCCGCCGATCTCCCCAGTGAGGACATCAACTACCGGATCGCTGAATTCAGCGTCTCGGCCCAGGGCGGGCCGGCCGACGAGGCCGGTCGATCGTGGAATCTGCGGACCGGCTATGGGTTGCGCGGTCTGACGATGAAAGAGGACGGGCAGGACAACAGGATCGACGCCCTGAGCTTCGATCTCGCCATCGACCGGCTCGCGCTCGCCGCGATCCTGGATGTCGCTCTGGCACAGGCGCTAGGTCAGCCACCCGCCGAGGCCAGTCTCGCGCAGGCGCTCGGACAGCCGGTCGCGGGCGCGGAGCTGGGCTTCGCGATCGATGCCCTGCACATCGCCACACCCGATGCGCCACCGGCGAATGTCGATGCCATGCACTTCGCACTGACCCTGAGTGAGGCCGCCGGCCCGAGGCCCCAACTGACGCTGCGCTACGACCACGCCGGTATCGGCCCCATTCCCGACCTGCCACCCGAGCTCGTTCCGGGCAAGGTCGATCTGGGTCTGGTGCTGTCGGGACTGGCGCCCAGCACCCTGGCGCCGGTCCTGCTCCAGGGCGAACCCGATCCGGCTCAGATCATCGGGCTGCTGGCGCAACAGGCCGCCCGGCTCGACATCGAGACGATCAACGTCGACATGCCTGGAACCGGGGTCCGGATCACGGGCGTGGCCAACGCCGAGCAGACCGCCGCGCCGGACGCTCCAGGTCTCATCCGGCTGGATCTCGAAATCCGGGTGCGCGACTTCGATACCCTGATCGCGCGGATCGGCGAGACCCTGTCGCCCGACGAACAGCGCGACCTGAACGCCACGGCGGCCCTGATCAAGCTGATGGGCAACGAAGAGCCGCAGGCCGACGGTTCGACGCTGCACCGCTTCGAAGTGACAGGCGACAGCACCGGGGATCTCAAGGTCAACGGCAAGGATCTCACGCCGATCCTCGAAGCGGTCCAGTAGCGGATGGCCGGCCGGAGACCGGGTGAAACGCGGCCTCGATCGCAGCCCGGATCGCCGGCTCCCGGCGCTCGATATCGGCGACCAGGGCGAACTGGATGCGCGCCTTGACCAGATTGCGTCCCGGCCGGTCGACCTTGAAATAACGGTCGCCCTGGAGGTGATCGGTGAGAAAGCGCAGACCCAGTTCGAAGGGCATCACCCGGATGCCGTCGAACAGACAGTCGATATCGTCCTCGCCCAGCCAACCGCGCGTCGCCTCGGCATAGCCGGTGAGGATCGCTTCGGCGAGCGCAAGATCGAACCGAACCTTCGAGGGATCGGTCTCGCCCTCGCCGAGGGCATTGCAGCAGGAACGCAGACAGTCGCCCAGATCGTGCTGGATCAGCCCCGGCTGCACGGTGTCCAGATCGATCAGCGCCAGCGCGCGTCGCCCGTCGCGGTCGAAGAGGATGTTGTCGAGCTTGGGATCGCCGTGGGTGAGACGCGGCGCGATCCGACCGGACTGCACGGCACGATCCAGGGCTTCGGCCAGATCCGACCGCGCCTCGATGAAGCTCTGGAGTGCGGTGATCTCGGACGCCGTCGGATCAGGGCCGGGGCGCACGGAGCCACTCGGCGTGGCGACGGACGGATCGAACAACGCTCTCAGACGTTCGAGATAGCTCGGCGTGTCGTGATAGCCCGGCAGCGTGACGGCGAAGTCGGCGCTCGGCAGCACCGCCGTCCAGCGATGGAAGCGCCCGAGCACCCGACCGACCTCGCACGCCTGAGTCTCATCCTGAAGCCGTGACAGATTACAGGTGTCGGGGATGAATTCCATCAGACGCCAGACGGCGCCCGCGTCATCGCGCACGAAGCTCGCCCCATCATGGGCCTGGATCAGGACCGGCACGCGCAACCCGAGCGACTCGGGCCGATCGGGATGGCGTGCCAATCGCGACAGATTGGCCATGATCCGCTCCGGCTCGGGAAAGACATGGCCGTTGATGCGCTGGAGCACATAGTCACGCCCCCCCGACTCCAGTCGATAGGTGTCGTTGATCAACCCCCGCCCCAGCGGCGAGATGGAGCCGATGGGTGGGGCGATCCTGAAACGGGAGGCGAATTCGATCAGCGCTGGGTCGATGGGCACGGGGTCTGAGCCGACAGGAGGATCGGTGCCTGGTTTGGATGGCTTGCGAACGGCCTGACCAGGCGCCGTGACGATCAGGATTCGACGTCGGCGAAGATGTATCCCAGAACTTCCTTGGCATGGGCGGTCTCCTTGTCACGCGACTGCTCTTCCTGGACCCAGATCTCGCGGGCACTCAGGCCGGTCGAGCGCCAGCGCAGACTGTTGGTATCGCCATCCAGCGTCGTCTGGAGATCGCCGACGAAGACGGGAGCTTGCCAGAAATCGGTCTTGGCGGCCAGCTTGTAGCGTGCGTGCGAAACGGCCTTGCCCGTGCGTCCGACCTCGAAGCGCAGACCCGCGACCGTTCCGGACGACGCCTGCCAGGCGATATAGTCGATGCGCTCGGCCGCGTGGACCTGGGCATTGGCCTCCTGCTCGCGCATTCCGACGAAGAAACCATTGGCCGTCACATCGCGGATGCGCGCGTTGACCGCGTCGGACTCGTTGAAGCTCGTGACCGCCGCGAAGACGACCGGCGCCTCGCCGAAGCGCTCGCCGAAGGGCTGAAAATCGAACGTGCCGGTGGCTTCGCTGTTCAATGACCCGGCCTCGACCCAAACGCCGCCCGGCAGTTCATAGGAACCGCGCTCCAGGGCGATGTAGCTGGTCGTCTCGGGACCATGCCAGCCGTCCAGCGAGCCCCATTCCTGGACCCGCACCCAGAATCCCTCGGGGCCGACGTCGCGCACGCGGATGACGGCGGCCTGGGCCTCGTCGGCGCTCATCGACTTGACGATGACGATCGGATCGACGAAGGGGCGCTGGAAGGCTACCCACTGCCATTCCTGATCGAGGCTCAGATCACCGACCTCGATCGGGAAGCCGGATGATTCGCTCAGGTTCGATCCATCCGTCGATCCCTCGGCGTCACCACGACCGCCGGCATCCGTGCCCTTACCCGAAGTGTCTTGGGTCGGCTCGGCAGTCGGGATCTGGATCGAGGTATCCGAACCGGGCGCAATGGTCGCGGACACTTCGTTCGAGTAGTCACTGCACTGGGATTTGGCCTGATCACAGGCGCGCGCCGCGAAATAATAGGTCTGCCCTTCATCGAGCTGGTCGATGGTCAGGCTGGCGGCGGTCGTTTGCCGACTGTTGGTGTAGACGCCAGCGGCGAGTCCGTAATGGACCTCGTAGACGGCGACCCGTGCATCCTCGACCGGCTCCCAGGCTAGATCGACGTGACCGGCCAGGGCCGTGCCCGACTGCGCGAGGACCGCCGCCAGACCAAGATAACGCAGCCCCGCCGCGACCTCGAATCGATTCCGGCCATTCGACCGCGTTTCTGAACTGCAAGAGGCCTGGGCGCTCACGATGACTTCACCTGACGACTGACTGGAGGACGTTCGCCGAGTGGCCGGCTTGGGACTGGCCGTCGGCTCGGTCGTCAGTTAATCAGTTCGGTCGAGGTGAAACCGTGACGGGCTCCACGGATACGCGGAGCGACAGACTGGGAGTCTCGAGAAACGCGAACCGCGTCACACATCGAAGGCGTGACGCGGACGGCGAGCAGCGGCTCGCCGCCTGGAATCAATGGAAGCGGCGGACCTGATGGACCTCGGGGAGCTGCTGGAGCTTGGTCATCAGACGAGAGAGATGGGCATTGTCCTCGACCTCGATGGTGAAGCGCATCGAGGCCGTGTCCGTGCTCTTCTCCGAATGGGTCTCGACCCCGATCACATCGACGTCGGCATCGGCGAAGATCGAACTGACGTCGCGCAGCAACCCCTTGCGATCGGCGGCCACCACCAGCAGATCGACCGGATAGTGACTCGGCCCCGAGCGGTCGGCCCAATGCGCCTCGATCAGACGCTCGCGCTCCTCGGCGCCCAGATGGCGGATGTTGCCGCAGTCGCGCCGATGGATGGTCACGCCGCGCCCACGGGTGACGAAGCCGATGATGGGATCATCGGGCACCGGCTTGCAGCAGGGCGCCATGTGGGTCATGAGATCGTCGACGCCCTCGATCACGACATCGCTGCCCGCCCCCGGCTTGTGATGGCGCGGCGGACGCGGCTTGATCTCGGGTTCGCGCTCGCGTTCCTTGGCTTCCTCGGCCTTGGGTTCGCCGACCTGACGCGCCACCTGACCGACGGCCAGATCACCGCGTCCGATGGCGGCGAGCACGTCGTCGCCGCGCTTGAAGTTGAAGCGCAGCGCGATCTCGTCGAGATGCGGTTTGTCCGCGATGCCGAGCCGCGCCAGCTCGCGCTCCAGCAGCCCGCGTCCCTCGTGCAGATGTTTGTCGAAGTCCTGCTGCTTGAACCACTGGCGCACCCGGTTGCGCGCGCGCGCCGTGGTCAGATAGCCGTGATGCGGACTGAGCCAGTCACGGCTCGGGGCAGTGTTCTTCTGGGTCAGGATCTCGACCGTGTCGCCGCTGTGGAGTGTGTGATTGAGCGGGACGATGCGGTCATTGACCTTGGCGCCCCGGCAGCGGTTGCCGATCTCGGAATGGATGGCATAGGCGAAGTCGAGCGGTGTGGCGCCCTTGGGCAGCTCGACCACCTTGGACTGGGGCGTGAGCACATAGATGTGCGCCGGCTCGAACTCGGCCTTGAAGCGCTCCAGACGCTCGCCGGCAGCCTCATCCTCGTTCTTGGTCTCCAACCACTGGCGCATCCAGACCACACGGCGCTGGAACTCGGCATCATGGCCCTTGGCCTCCTTGTAGGCCCAGTGCGCCGCCACGCCGAACTCAGCGTGCTGGTGCATGGCGTGGGTGCGGATCTGCACCTCCAGCGCCTTGGCCTCCGGCCCCTCGACCGCTGTGTGCAGCGACTGATAGAAGTTGCCCTTGGGGGTGGCGATGTAGTCGTCGAACTCCTTGGGGATATGGCGCCAGAGCCCATGCACCACGCCGAGCGCGGCATAGCAGTCGGCCACCGAGTCGACCAGGATGCGCACGGCGCGCAGGTCGAAGATGTCGGCGATGTCGACGTTCTTGCGCTGCATCTTCTTCCAGATGCTGTAGATGTGTTTGGGACGGCCGGTGATCTCGGCGCCGATGCCCAGCTCGTCGAACTTCTCGCGCAGAGTCGCCATGACCTCGGCGATATAGTGCTCGCGCTCCTCGCGCCGCTCGGCCAGCAGTCTGGCGATGCGCCGGTATTCCTCGGGCTGGAGATAGCGCAGCGACAGGTCTTCCAGCTCCCATTTGATCTGCCAGATGCCGAGCCGGTTGGCCAGCGGGGCATAGACGCGCTGGGTGTCGCGCGCGATCTTGGTGCGCCGCTCGGGTTCCAGATCCTTGATCGCGCGCATCAGATGCACCCGCTCGGCCAGCACCACCAGCACCACGCGCACGTCCTCGGCGATGCCGAGCAGCAGACGGCGCAGGTTCTCCTCGTGCTGGGGCTGGTCCTTGGCGGCGATCACGGCCTCGACGTTGGCGAGCTGATCGATGCGCGTCAGGTCGTCGACCATGCGCGCGATGCCGGGGCCGAAGTCCTCCAGCCGTGCCGCCTCGGTCAGCTCGCCGCCGCTCCAGTCCAGACAGCCCTTGAGCAGGGCCGCGACCAGGGTCTCGTGATCCATGCGCAGGCGCGCCAGGATGTCGGCGGTGGAGAGTCCGTGGCGGATCGGGGTCTCGCCGGTATCGGGGCGCGGCTCGCCCCGGCAGTGCGCCAGCACCTCGCAGGCACGGGCGAGACAGGCGCGCTCGTCGACCGGATACTGAGTCTCCAGACTGTCGAGCCAGTGCCGGATCGCCTCCGCGTCGTCGGTGTGCGGCTCGGGGAGGTTGTAGAGTGGTTTGACCATGAGAAGTGCGTGCAGTCTCCAGCAATCAGCGGTCGTCCGTCAGCGGCGGCCTCTGGACAGCTCCTTGGGACGAGCCCTAGAGAACCAGGCTGACCAGCCCATCGGCGAGCTTGGGTTCGAACCAGGTGGACTTGGGCGGCATGACGTCGCCCCGGTCGGCCACGGCCATCAACTCTTCCAGGCGGGTCGGATGCAGGGCGAAGGCCACAGCCATCTCGCCCGAGTCGACGCGCGCGGTCAGGCCGGCCAGTCCCCGGATGCCGCCGACGAAGTCGATGCGCTCGTCGCGGCGCGGATCCTGGATGCCGAGGATCGGGCCGAGCAGATGCTCCTGCAACCGGCTCACGTCCAGGGCCGCGACCGGATCGGCGGCGGGCGGGATGGCATCGGAGAGCGTCAGCCGATACCAGACACCCTGGAGATACATCCCGAAGACGCCCGGGCGCTCGGGTGAGACCGGCGTGCCGGACGGCTCGACGGTGAAGCAGTCCGCGACCCGTTCCAGGAAAGCCCCGGCGTCCAGACCGTTGAGATCGCGCACCAGTCGGTTGTAATCGAGGATACGCATCTGATCGTGCGGGAAGACGACGGCGAGGAAGCCCTGATGCGCCTCGGCGGCCTCTCTATCCTGATCCCCGCACCGTCGCGAGGCCGCGACGCGCGAAGCCGCCGCCGAGCGATGATGTCCGTCGGCGATGTAGAGACTGTCGAGCCGCTCGAAAGCCTGAGTCAGATACTCGATCACATCGCGCCCGACGACTGGCCAGAGCTGATGACGCACACCATCGGCGGCGGTGATGTCGACCTCGGGCGGCTGATCGGCCGCCACGGCGGCGAGCGTCCGGTCGATCTCGGGCGTGGCGCGATAGGCCAGCAGCACCGGCCCGGTCTGGGCGTCGAGCGCCTGGATCTGGCGCACGCGGTCGTCTTCCTTGGACGGGCGGGTGAACTCGTGTTTCTTGATGCGCCCGGCGTCATAGTCGGCAATCGAGGCCGAGACCACCAGCCCGGTCTGGACATGCTCGCCCCGGATCAGCCGATAGACGTAGTAATACGGCTCAGGATCGCGGACCAGCACGCCTTCGGCCAGCATCCGCTCCAGGTTCTCATGGGCCTTGGCATAGACCTCGGACGCATAGGGGTCCGTGTCCTCGGGCAGATCGACCTCGGCGCGCGAGATGTGCAGAAAGCTCCAGGGTCGCCCCTCGACCAGACGCCGCGCCTCGGCGGTGTTCAGCACGTCATAGGGCGGCGCGGCGACCTCGGCCGCACGACCGGGCGCCGGACGCAGACCGGCGAAGGGTTGGATCAGTGACATGGCGCTCGCTCCCACACCAGTGGCCGTTGGAAAACCATCGAAGACGCGATGGTATCAGGTCCGCTTGAAACGATGAAAACGGCCATCGCCTCCAAAGCGCGGGCGAACGCCAGGCCGTCGCATGCCATGCGACGGAGATCAGGCCTCCTCCACGATCAGACAGTGGACGCTGAACAGATCATCGGCGTCGGTCCACACCTGCTCGGAGACGAAGCCCGCCGAGCGCGCCAGCCGCTGGAAGTCCTCGATGCCGTATTTGTAGGAGTTCTCGGTATGGATGGTCTCACCGAGCCGGAAGTCGAACACCTGCCCGGCCACGCGCACACGCTGATTGCCTCGACTGACCAGATGCATCTCGATGCGGCCGGCTTCCTCGTTGAAGAAGGCGCGATGGCGGAAGGCATCGACCTCGAAATCGGCGCCCAGCTCGCGGTTGAGCCGGGTGAGCAGATTGAGGTTGAAGGCTGCCGTCACGCCCTGGGCGTCGTTGTAGGCGGCGTCCAGCACCGCGCGCTCCTTCTTGAGATCCACCCCGATCAGCAGGCGTCCGCCCGGACCCAGCACGCGCGCCACCCGTTTGAGGAAGGCGCGCGCCTCGTCCGGATCGAAGTTGCCGATGCTCGATCCGGGGAAGAAAGCGGCCAGATCGCGCCAGTCCGATTCCAGCGGCAGCTCGAAGGGGCCGGAATAATCGGCGCAGGCGGCGCGGATCGACAGCTCCGGGAAGCGCTCGGCGAGCGCCTGGGCCGATTCGAGCAGATGGGCCTTGGAGATGTCGACCGGGATGTAGACCCTGGGCTGGAGCGCGGCGAGCAGGGTTTGGATCTTGAGACTGCTGCCGCTGCCCAGCTCGATGAGTACCGAGCCGCGCCCGAGCCGGTCGGCCATGGCCGCGCCATGCTCGCGCAGGATTTGGATCTCGGTGCGGGTCGGGTAATACTCGGGCAGCTCGGTGATGGCGTCGAACAGCTGCGAGCCGTGCTGATCGTAGAACAGCTTGGGCGGCAGCCGCTTGCGCGGCCGGCTCAAACCGTCCAGCACCTCGGCGCGCACGTCGGCCGTGGTCGGATGGAAGTCGAAGAAGCGGATGCGCGACTCGGCGCGCTCGCGCTGTCCGGTATGTCCCTGTGTCATCGGTGAAGCCTTTAATGCTGCCGTGTCCAGTCTCATGCTGCCACCTCCGCCAGCCGGAAGCCCATGAACTGCCAGCGTTCGTGAGGATAGAAGAAGTTGCGATAGGTCGGACGGACGTGATCGCGCGAGGTCGCGCAGGAGCCGCCGCGCAGCACCATCTGGTTGCACATGAATTTGCCGTTGTACTCGCCGAGCGCGCCCGGTGCGGCACGATAGCCGGGATAGGGCAGATAGGCCGAGCCGGTCCACTCCCAGACGTCGCCGAAGAGCTGCTTGAGTCCGGCGCCCGGTCGAGCCGGACGCGGATGCAGCACGCCGTCGTCGACGAAGTTGCCGGCGATCGGCTGCCCCTGCGCGGCGTGCTCCCACTCGCACTCGGTCGGCAGCCGCTTGCCGGCCCAGGTGGCATAGGCGTCGGCCTCGTAATAGCTGACATGGCAGACCGGTTCGGCCGGGTCGAGCGGACGCATGCCGGAGAGCGTCATCAGCCACCACTCGCCGTCGCGTTCCTCCCAGTAGAGCGGCGCGCGCCAGCCCTGCTGCTTGACCGCCGCCCAGCCGTCCGAGAGCCAGAGTCCGGTGTTCCGGTAGCCGCCGTCCTGGATGAATTCCAGGAATTCGCCGTTGGTCACGGCCCGGTCGGCGAGCGTGAAGGGGGCGACGAAGACGCGATGACGCGGCGCTTCATTGTCGTAGTGGAAATCCTCGCCCGTGGCGCCGACCTCGATCAGACCGCCCTCGAAGTCGAGCCACTGGAGCGGCGCAGGCCTGCTCGGCGTCGTGGTGGGCAGATCGGCGCGATAGGCCGGACGCAGCGGGTTGTGGGCGAAGTGGCGCTTGATGTCGGTGACGAGCAGTTCCTGATGCTGCTGTTCGTGGTTGAGTCCGATGCGCAGACGCTGCTCGACGGTCGACCAGTCGGCGGCCGGACACTCGGCGATCAGACGTGCCATGGCCGCATCGACATGCCGCCGGTAGTCATAGACCTCAGCCACCGTCGGGCGTGCGAGCAGACCGCGTTCGTGACGCGGCCAGAAGCCGGTGCCGGTCTGCTCGTAATAGCTGTTGAACAGATACTCGAAGCGCGGATGGAAGACCTGATAGCCCGGCAGGAAGGGGCGCAGCAGAAAGGTCTCGTAGAACCAGGAGACATGAGCCAGATGCCATTTGGGCGGACTGGCCTCGACGGCGGTCTGCAAGCCGTAGTCCTCGATCTCCAGCGGCTCGCAGAGTCGTTCCGAGAAACGGCGCACCCTGGGGTACTGCTCGGCGAGTGCCGCGCGCGCGGCGTCGATCCGGTCCTGAGTGGCTGATGTATCCGACATGGGTTCCCTCGTGATCGATGGATGGCGCCCGCGTGGGGCCGTCGGTCGGGAAGGTGCGGTCGGACGCGGGGATTTCCAGGTTCGCGACAGTGGGAGACTGGTGATTCGGGGGCGATGCCCCATTTCAGGACAGGTCCAGCGTGAAAAAGGGTATTTTCACCTCCACCGGAATTCAGGATTCATCGCGCGGTTCGACTGGAGCCTTCATTGATGACTCGTACCCCGTTCTTCCCCAAGTTCTCCGACCTGCCGCCTGCCCTGCCGCTGTTTCCGCTGGCCGGGGCCGTGGTGATGCCGGGCGTGCAACTGCCGCTCAATATCTTCGAGCCGCGTTATCTGAGCCTGGTCGCCGATGCGCTGGCCTCGAATCATCTGATCGGCATGATCCAGCCGACCAGCGAAACCCTGATGGATGATGTGCCCGAGATCCATCGCGTCGGTTGTGCCGGACGCATCACCTCCTACAGCGAGACGCCGGACGGGCGCATCATCCTGGTGCTGACCGGGGTGTGCCGTTTCCAGGTGACGCGCGAGATCGAGGAGCACAACGGCTATCGGCGCGCGCGGGTCGACTGGGAGCGTTTCGCCGCCGACTATCATGGCGATGAGCAGCGCATCCCGGATCGCCCCGGTTTTCTCGGCTCGCTCAAGACCTATTGCCAATTGCATGGCGTCGAGATCCCCTGGGACGACATCGAGAAACTGGCCGATCAGGAGCTGACCAATCTGCTGTGCGCCCACTTGCCGCTCAGTCCCGAGGACAAGCAGGCGTTGATCGAAACCCTGCCGACGACCGAGCGTGCGGTGCTGATGCGCGGGCTGCTCGACATGGCCTCGGCCTCCAGTATGCGGGTGGCCGAGCATCGGCATTGATGGCGTACATCAGTCGGATGCGATGTCCTCGTCCTCCCCCAGGCCGACGCTGACCAGCTCCGCACTGGTGAGCCGCCAACGCTGCCCGCTGCGTTCCAGATCACCACGGATCAGCACCGGCAGTTGTTGATCATGGGCCTGAACGGCTTGACTGTAGCCGGCCTCGTCGAGGGTCGTTTGGACGGACTGAATCTTGCCGTCGATCACGGCCCGAAGCGTCACCCGGCCCTCGGCCTCCTTGTGGTCGCGCTGGAGCTGGTAGACGGTTCCGAACAGCTCCATGTCAGGGCGCGAGTGCCGTTCGCGAAAATTTCGCGCCGCTTCGCTCAGAATCGCACCCGTACTCGTTGAGAAGCGCACGCGCTGATGGGGCGTGGCGCCGGGGCGGGTGCGCGCCCAGGTGACGCCGACCTCCAGACGATCGGCGTATTGGATGAGCTTGGCGACCGCCTCGCACAGATTGGCGCTGACTCCGACGCCGACGGCCCGCTCGAAGGCGTCCATGCCCGCTGTCGTGGCTTGCTCGGCGGCTTGGTTACAGGCCGTCAGCGCTTCCATCAGGCGCCGCGTCACCTTGCGCTCATAAGGCTCGTCGTCGAAGGGGAGCCAAGCCGGATCGAGCGACGCCTGCAACAGTGGCGGCACAGGAGCCAGGAGCTTGACTACGAAGCTGCCGTGCTCGGTCTGCCCCAGGCGAACCCGCTGGACGTACTCGTTGGCCTCGCGATTGGCGCCGGCGCGATACAGGGCGCGCGGATTGGAGACGGCACAAGCGGCGGCCAGCAGCATCTCGCGAGTCTGTGTCACCAGCCCCTCACCTGTGGCTAGGCTCACTGAGCCATCTTCAGTATTCCCAACGGCACGGACTCGGATCACGTCGTGATCAGCGCCGAGCAGATCTCGATAGAGTGTGAGCGCATCCCGTTCGGTGGCCTCGGTCAGAATCGCGATCAGTTCCGCGACGACGGAGGCATAGTCGGCGATCGCCTGGGTGCGTGGGATGATCAACTCGGGCTGATGTGGATGGGCATAGACATCGGCATGTTGACCATAGGGTTCGAGACGCTCCCAACCCTCGCCGCGCACATAGGCCGCAAGCGCAGCGGGCGTGATGGCGCGCAGGGCTTGAACATCACGGATCTGGATCTTCATCGGATCGTTCCTCGTCTCGATTGCTCCATCAAATCGCGCAACGCATCGACATCGAAGCGCTGATGGGCGGGCAATGAGACCGTCACGGATGTGCGGTTGTCGGTTTCCGGAAGATTGGTCAACGAGACCCAATAGGCGCAGCGGCGCAGAACCAATTCCTCGTCAGTGACCGTCAGCCACTCGGCTTCGTCCTGTGGCAGAGCGAGCACGACGAGCACCCGTGGGGTCTGAGTCGGCTCGCGTAGCAGGTCGTAGTTCCGGCGTTTGAGAGCGTAGCGGTAGTGTCCCTCGTGCGGTTCGCCAAGCTGGGTGGTGGCCTTGAGTTGGATACCCAGCGAAGGACGCATCCGTCCACCGGCCTTGATGACGTAATCGATGCCGTCGCGGTCGAAGTCCAGGCTGGCCACCACATAGCCGGCATCGGCGGCTACGGCTTGCACATAAGCGCGCGACAAGGCCTCTTCGCGGTCGGTCGAAGCTAGGAGTCGGTCCGAGGTCATGCGTTGTGTTCATCCGCTGCTTTACGTTTTGCGCCCGCGCGTTCAGATAACGCCAGACGCTGCTGTTCCGGCGTTGTTGTCGATGTCGCCGCTTCCAGCCGGTGGCATTCGGCTAGCCTAGCAACTTCAGGTTCCGCTGCCTACCGGACGAGCAGAGTGGCTATGGGCGTGACTCGATCGTACTGAGCCAGGCGTCGAAGAACCGCCGGCCCTGTTGCTCCAGGGTCGGCGCCAGACGTGCACTCTCGGCGCGCAAGTCCGGGATCGAGATCCCGGCAGCCGCTAGTTCGCTGGCATGACCGATCAGCCAGCGTTCGAGCTGGTCGGCGCGGACTTCCGGGTGACACTGGAGCGCAAGCGCCGAGCGCCCCCACGAGAAAGCTTGGTTGGGATACAGATCGGTGGAGGCCAGTTGCGTGGCGTTGCTTGGAAGATCGAAGGTGTCGCCGTGCCAGTGCAGCATCGAGGTCAGGGCGCCATCGAGGTGCGCCAGCGGCGAGACCTGCCCCTCCGGCGACAGGCGCAGCGGCGTCCAGCCGATCTCTTTGCACGGTCCCGGATAGACACGCGCCCCGAGCGCCCGCGCCATCATCTGCGCGCCCAGACAAATCCCAAGCGTCGGGCGATCGGCCTGCAAGCGTCTTTCCAGCAGGCTTAACTCGTCGCGGATGAACGGATAGCTCGCCTCTTCGTAGGCGCCGATCGGCCCGCCCAGCACGACCAGCAGGTCCGGCTCAGTGGGATCGATGTCGTCGAGCCGGTCGACGCCGGCCTCCAGATAGCGCAAGGCCCAGCCGCGCTGGGTCAGCACCCCGGCGAAAGCCCCCAGGTCTTCGAATGCCACGTGCCGAATCGCGACCGCTGTTTTCATTGATGCGCTCCGTTGTTCGATTCATCAACCCAAGGACTCCAGCAGAGCCAGCAGCGCCTGTCGCCCGAGCGGCTTGACCAGATGCTCATCGAAACCGGCGGCCAGCGAACGTTCGCGGGCCTGCTCGTGGCCGAGTCCGGTCAAAGCGACCAGCTTCAAACGCTTGGGATCGGGATAGTCAGCACGCAGACGCCGCGCGATCTCCAGCCCGTCCATGCCGGGTAGGCCGATGTCGAGCAGAGCCACGCGTGGACACTGACGCTGCACCAAATCCAGGGCGTCCGGACCGCAACGGGCGACATCGACCGGATAGCCCAGGATCTCCAGCAGCATCGCCAGAGCATCGACCACGTCCGGATCGTCGTCCACCACCAGGACGCGCGGTTTCTCGCCTGCCGGCGGTGCCGGCGGATCGTCCGGAGACGCGCTCACATTCATGCGCGGTGCGTCCGTGAGGACCGGCAGCCGCAGACAGAGTTCGGTGCCGCGCCCCAAGCCATCGCTGCGCGCCTCCAGACGACCGCCATGCAGCTCGGCGAGTCGGCGCGCGATGGCCAGTCCCAGCCCCAGTCCGCCGTTGTCGGCATCGCTTGCATGCGGCCCGCGCGTGAAGAGTCCGAACAACGAATCGAGCTGTTCGGCCGTCATGCCCTGCCCGTTGTCGCGCACCTGGATCAGCACCGAGTCGCCCTCGATGCGGGAGTCGATGCGGATCTCACCGCCGGGCGGGGTGTAGTTGGCGGCATTGACCAGGATGTTGAGCAGGATCTGCGACAACCGCACCGGATCGCCCAGGACACGCCAACCGGGCGCCGGCAGTCGACAGACGAATCGGTGTCGATGCTCCTCCATGAGCGCGCGCGCCCCATCGGCGGCCTGCTGGAGCAGTTCGCGCACCCGCAGCTCGACCGGCTCCAGCTCGATGCGCCCCTGCACGATCCGCGACACATCGAGCAGATCGTCGAGCAGCCGGCCCATGTGCGCGGTCTGGCGGTCGAGCACCTCGATCGCCCAGCGGATGCGGGGGTCGCCATCGACGCCGAGCGCGCGCAGAATCTCGACGGCATGGCGGATCGGCGCCATGGGGTTGCGCAGCTCGTGTCCGAGCACGGCCAGGAACTCGTCCTTGCGCCGGTCGGCCTCGCGCAGCGCCTGCTCGGCGGCCTTCTCGGTGCGGATGTCGCGCGTCACCGTGGCATAGTGCAGCGGACGCCTGGTGTTGGGATCGTCGATGCGCAGCGCGTCATAGAAGACGTCGATCGGCTCGCCGGTGACGAAATGGCGGAAGCGGAACTCCCCAGACCAGCGCCCGGCGGACTCCACCACCGGCAGGATGGACTGGCGCAGCTGCTCCAGATCCTCGGGCATGAAGAAATCCTCGATCCGGATCTCGGTGATGTCCTGTTCCGCATCGAGACCGACCAGCGAGCGCCCGGCCGGGTTGATATAGAGTCCGCGCCGGTCGAGTCCGGCGATACCGATGAAGTCCGACGAGGACTCGACCACGGCGGCCAGATCACGCGCACGGGTCTCGGCCTCGCGCCGGTCGGTGATGTCGATGATGGCCGCCACGGAACGCACCGGATCGCCGTGCGCATCCCGGATGAAGGTCGCGTTCACCAGCGCCCAGACCACGGTGCCGTCCTTGCGTACATAGCGTTTCTCGGTGAAATAATCGGTGTCCAGTCGCAGCGCCGCGCGCCGGAAACGCCGCCGGTCGTGCCAGCGGTCCTCCGGATGGGTGAGATCCTGGAACGACATCCCGAGCAGCTCCCCGGCCTCGTAGCCGAGGATGCGGCACAGACGCTGGTTGACCCGCAACACGCGGCGGGTGCTCGGGTCGATGACCGCCATGCCGACCGTCGCCAGATCGAACATGAGCCGGAACTGGGTCTCGCTCTCGCGCAGTGCCTGCTCGACGCACAGCGTCTCGGTGAGATCGAGCGCACAGACGAAGACGCCGGTCGTCTCGCCCGCTGCGCCGAGCATGGGAGTCAGGATCAGGTCGAGCCGGTGTGTGCGAGCGGCCTCATCCAGGGCAAGGGTTTGGCGAACAGGCCGGCCGCTGGCCAGCACCTGACGCGCCAGCGGCATGAACTCGGCGCTGGTCGTCAGGTCCGGCAGCGGTGTCTGCGGATCAGTCGAGGTCTGGAGCCAATTCAGACAGAGTGCCGTATCCAACACGCCCAAGGCGACCGGAACCTGGATGGTACGCTCGGATGGGGTTGGCGAGGACTGAGCAAGCGAATCGGGGAGCAAGACGGGCCTGAGCAGTGAGAACGAGGTCGATGGCGCGGACGATACTCGCTGCCCGGACAGGCTTCAACCTTGAAAAGGCTCTCTGCCGGATGCAGATTCAGCCCCATCGATGACATTGATTTTCAACGAGGCGAAAACGATGACGGTAACCTTGACCGAAGCGGCGGCCCGACACGTCGCCAGCCAGCTCCAACGACGCGGGCATGGGCTGGGTCTGCGCGTCGCCACCAAGAAGAGCGGATGCAGCGGCTTTACCTATGCGGTCGACTATGCCGATGAACTCGGCGCCGACGACCGGGTGTTCGAGAGCCACGGCGTCAAGGTCGTGGTCGACGAGACGAACCTGAGCCGGCTCGACGGACTGGAGATCGATTTCGTCAAGACCAACCTGCTCAACCAGGGTTTCGAGTTCCACAATCCCAATGCCAAGGATCACTGCGGTTGCGGTGAGTCCTTCCGGGTCTAGTCGCGCGTGGTTTCGGGCATGAATGCAGACATCGGCGAGATCGTCGAGAACTTCGAGCTGTTGGGCGACTGGGAGTCGCGCTATCACTATCTGGTCGAACTCGGCGAACGTCTGGCGCCCATGCCGGACGCGCACAAGACCGACGCCAATCGCGTCGTCGAGTGCATGAGTCTGGTGCATGTGGCCGCCCATCCGCATCCGGAGCACGCCGGGCGAGTGGCCTACTGGGGCGACTGCGACACAGCCATCATCAAGGGCGTGGTCGCGCTACTGGTCGGGCTGTTCTACGACAAGACGCCGGATGAAATCGAAGCACTCGATGTCGACGAGCTGTTCCAGGGACTGCAACTCGAAGAGCATCTGAGTCCCAACCGCCATGTCGGCGTCTATGCCATCGTCAATAAGATGAAGGCGCAGGCGCGATTGCTGGCGGTTTAGAGCCGGATCGGCAGCGTTCTGAACGGACGCCCGAGCAAGGCCAGAAGCGCATTGGCCACGGCCGGGGCCACCGCCGGCGTGGCGATGGGGCTGACCCCGCCGGGCGGGGCGTCGCTGTCGATCAGGATCGACTCGACCTCGGGCATCTCGTCGAAGCGCAACAGCGGATAGTCGCCGAAGCCGGTCTGCTCGACCCGGCCATCGCTGAAGGTGATGGCGCCCTTGAGGGTCGCGGTCAGCCCGAAGACGATCCCGCTCTCGATCTGCGCCCGCACGGCATCCGGGTTGACCACCTGCCCACAGTCCAGCACGGCGACGAAGCGCCGCGCGCGTACCCGCCCCTCCTCGACCGCGACCTCGGCCAGCAGGGCCAAGCGGCTGCCGGCGGCCTCGACCAGCGCCAGACCTCGCCCCAATCCATCGGGTACGGGCGCGGCCCAATGCTCGGCGAGCCGGTCGAGCAGCGCCAGATGGGCGGGGCTATCGGCCAGCAGACTCCGGCGCAACGCCAGTGGATCGCGCCCGCCCGCGCGCGCCAGCTCGTCGAGAAAGCACTCGGTCGCAAAGGCATTGTGCGAATGACCATCGCCGCGCCACAGCCCGATCGGGACCGGCGTGTCGGCGCGACGGTACTCCAGCCGCCGATGCGCGAACCCATAGGGCAGACTCGCCGCGCCATCGATCATGAGCGGATCGATGCCATCGCGAATGCGACCCGGATCGCGCCGCGCGAGCACCGAAGGCCCGACCACGCGATGGAACCAGGCCACGGGTTCGCCGGTCGCGTCGAGTCCGCCGCGCAGCCGGTGCAGCGTCATCGGCCGGTAGTAGTCGTGCTGAAGATCGTCGGCGCGCGTCCAGATGACCTGCACCGGCCGCCCGAGCCGGTGCGAGAGTTCGACGGCGTCATGCACGAAATCCAGCTCGCGCCGCCGACCGTGACCGCCGCCGAGAAAGGTGGTGTGCACCCGGATGCGCTCGGGCGGCAATCCGGTGAGACGCTGAGCCAGTTCCTGTGTGGCCGCAGGCGACTGGGTGGGCACGTGGATGTCACAGCCGTCCGGGCGCACGTCGGCGGTGCAGTTCATCGGCTCCATGCAGGCATGGGCCTGGAAGGGCGCCTCGTAGACCGATTCGATCTCCAGCGCGGCGGCGGCCAGGGCGCGGCTCACGTCGCCCTCCCTGAGCGCCACGGGCGCGCGTCCGTTCAGGCCGATGTGCAGACGCGAGCGCAGGCGCTCGGTCGCCACCGCCGTATTGACTCGGGGCCGACAGTCGATCTCCAGCCGCGCATGCCCAGCCAGCGCCGCCCAGCTCGTCTCGGCCACGACCGCGATGCCATGGCGCACCGCGAACACGTCGATCACGCCCGGCACTTCGCGCGCGGCCTGTGCGTTCCAGCCGCTGATCTCAGCGCCGATGACCGGACAGCGCGCGATCGTGGCATGGAGCATCCCCGGCAGCCGCACGTCGAGTCCGAAGCGCGCCGCGCCACGGACCTTGAGCGGCGTGTCGAGCCGGCGCTGACTGGTTCCGATCAGGGTCCAGTCGGACTTGTCCTTGAGCACGACCGAGGTCGGGACCGGCAGACTCGCCGCCGTGGCCGCCAGTTCGCCATAGCCGAGACTGCGCTCCCCGTCGGCATGGCGGACCCGGGCCCGATGCGCGCGACATTCGGATTCGGGCACGCCCCAGGTCCGGGCGGCGGCCGCGATCATGAGCATCCGCGTCAGGGCGCCGGCCTCGCGCAGCGTCTCCCAGCCGTCGCGGGTGGATGTTCCGCCGCCGGTCGCCTGCTCGCCCAGCAGATGATTGGTATAGACCGGAGCGACGGGCGCCGGCTCGATCCGGATCTGATCGAGTCCCGCCTCCAGTTCCTCGGCCAGCAGCATGGTCAATGCGGTCATGACCCCCTGCCCCATCTCCGCGCGCGCCAGCCGCAACTGGATGCGGCCATCGGCATGCAGGCTGATCCAGGCATTGGGTTCGAACTCGCTCGGAGCCGATGCGGCCGATGTCTCACTCGTCTCCGCGCGCGTCGGCCAGACCCAGCCGAGCGCCAGCCCGCCGCCGCTCAGGGCGACGATCTTGAGCAGATCGCGCCGCGTGAGTCCTGTCGTTGCACGCGGATCAGCCACCCTGGACCTCTGGCGTGGCTGCCCGATGGATGGCGCGACGGATACGCGCATAGCTACCGCAACGGCACAGCACCCCGGACATGGCGGCGTCGATCTGGGCGTCGGTCGGACGCGGATGCTGGGCCAGCAACGCCGCCGCCGTCATGATCTGGCCCGACTGGCAGTAGCCGCACTGCGGCGCCTCTTCCAGCACCCAGGCCAGTTGCAGCGGATGGCGACCATCGGGCGACAACCCCTCGATGGTCTGGACCGAACGCCCCTCGACGGCCGACAGCGGCGTGGAGCAGGATTTGACCGGCTCGCCGTCGAGCCGCACGACACAGGCGCCGCAGGCGCCCTCGCCGCAGCCGTACTTGGTGCCTATCAGTCCGAGATGATCGCGCAACACCCACAGCAGGGGCGTGGCCGGATCGAGCGCGAGCGCCTGCGGCTCGCCATTGAGCGTGAAATGGATCATGGGTCCGAGACCGAGCGAACGAGAGACGCGCTAGCATTACAGATTTCGCGCTTGGGTGAAAGGAAAGCCCCAGCTCCCGCCACTCGCCCCGCCGCATCATGCACCGCACAACGACAGGATGACCGGCGCGCGAGCCGTCAGGCCCTCCGACTCATCCCGGCCCACTCCTCACGCCCGCCCCAGTTGTCCAGACGATTGAGCAGACTCAGCACGAAGCGCTTGTCAAAACGCCGCCCGATCTCGCGCATCAGGATGGCCTCGGCCTCGTCGAAACTCCGGGCGTCGCGGAAGGACCGCGGGCTGATCAGAGCCACGAAGGCATTGGCGAGCGCGACCACCTGAGCGGCGGGCAGGATCTCGTCACCCTTCAGGCCGCCCGGCCGCCCGCTGCCGTCGACCCATTCGTTGATCTGCGCCAGGGTCTCGAGTACCGGGCCATCGAACTCGATGTCGCGCAGCAGCTCCGGCCCGGCATCGAGCGCCTCGCGCACCCGCTTCAGCTCCTGATCGGTCAGACTGCCGCCCTTGACCAGCAGTGAACGCGGGATGCGGATCTTGCCGATGTTGACCAGACGCGCGGCCTGCTCGGTCGTCTCGACCTGCGACGGGTCGAACCCGAGATCCTCGGCGATGGCGCGCGCGACCTGGACGACGTATCTGGACTGATGCGCCGAATCGGGATCGCGCTCGTCGACCAGACCGACGAGGGTGTCGAGCAGCTGCTGGGTGTTGCGTTCGCGCCGGGCGCGCTCGTGCATCAGGTCGGTCAGATCCTCGATGGTGACGAGCACGGCCGGTTCCTGGGCATCGGTTGCGGCCGTGAAGGGGCAGTGATGCGAGCGCCACACCCGTTCCCCGCCCTGCTCGTCGCTCAGGCGCTCGATCTCGACCAGGGGTGTTCCGCTCTCCAGGACGTGCCTGTTGATCGCGCCATAGCGCCCGCCCGCCTCCTGTCCGAGCACGCCGGTCAGTGAACGTCCGAGCAGTTCCTCACGCGCGATGCCGCTGAGTTCAGCCAGACGCCGGTTGGCATAGGTGATGTGGTTGTCGGCATCGACGACCAGGATGGGATTGGGCTGGCTGTCGGTCAGGATGTCGAGGAACCCCGACAGACGCTCGAAACGCTCCGAGGACAGCCGATAGCATTCGGCGACCTCCTCGACCCGGCGCGAGGTGGCATAGAGCCAGACCAGCACCAGGGCCGCGCCGATCAGCACCACCAGCACCGCCAGTCCGCTGATGAGCGTCATGCGCCGCGCATCGCTCGCCGCCAGGGCTTCGGCGGAACCGATCCGATGCACCAGCACCCAGTCGGTTCCGGGGATGCGCCGACTGACGGCAAAGGATTCGGTGAAGGCGTAATGACGGCCCTGATGGAACAGCCCCGGCTGCTCCAGCGCTTCGACGTCGATGAGATCCCTGGTGTTGACCGCGAGCCGCTTCGTCAGCGGCTCACTGCCGTCGAGCAGCGGCGAGAGATATTCGATCAGATTGCCGGAGCGACGGATCACATAGGTTTCGGACGTGCGCGCCGTGAGTCCCGGTTGTTTGAGTATCGCAAAGACCCCGGCATCGATCGGGCGCAGCGCCAGGAGACGCGCGATCACCGTCTCAGAACCCTCGTCTCCGGAAGCATCCGCGAACACAGGCACCAGAAAACCGAGCGTCAGCCGATCATGCACACCGCGATGCAGATCGAGCAACCCGCGCTCGGTCAGCGGCGTTCGTTGCAGGAACTCGGCCAGCGCACCCTCGATCGGCGGCATGCCGTTCGTCGCGGCCAGGAGCCGGCCTTGCGGGTCGAGCACCGCCAGACTGCCTTCGAGCCCCATTTCGAAGTGACTGGGCCGATAGCCGGTACTCTGACGCGACAGAAACCCCATGCGTTCGGCCGTCACGGCCAGCAGGTCGCGCAGCGTCTCACGTACCGTCTCGTCCGGCGACTCACCTGCCTGCATCAGATCCGTCAGCGCTCGATGCAAGGGAGAATGCTGTGCCGATCGCTCCAGCACGGCATACTGACCTTGCATCCAGTGCTCGATCGCCTCGACGCGACTGTCGGCCACGAGGTTCATCTGGGTCTGCAACGCCTGGATATCGCGCCCCTTCTCGGCATTGGCGAAGACGATGATGCCGTAGATCGCCAGCCCCAGGCTGAGCACGAGTGCGGCGATGGCGAACTGGATCTGTTTGTTCAAACCTGTGTCCTCTTTACGAAGACAGGATCGAACTCACCCACCGGGCGGCACGCGTGATCCCGATGGACGCCGGTCGATCCTGTCTGTTGTCAGGAGTCTGTCGTGACCGCCGTCTCGATCAGTCCGCCCCCAGGGTTCAAACCCGCGCTTCCTTGGGCACGTGATCGGTCACGCCCGGACCGACATAGATCTGGCGCGGACGGGCGATCTTGTTGCCCTGGGTCTGGGCCTGTTCCCACCAGTGCGCGATCCAGCCGGGCAGCCGCCCGATGGCGAACATGACGGTGAACATGTTGGTCGGAATGCCGATGGCGCGCATGATGATGCCGCTGTAGAAGTCGACATTGGGATAGAGCTGGCGATCGACGAAATAGGGGTCTTCCAGCGCGATCTCTTCGAGCCGGCGGGCGATGTCGAGCAGCGGATCCCGGACGCCGAGCGTCGGCAGCAGCTTCTCGGCAACGTTGGCGAGCATCCTGGCGCGCGGGTCGAAGTTTTTGTAGACCCGGTGCCCGAAGCCCATGAGCCGGACCTTGCTGTCCTTGTCCTTGGCCAGTCGCACGTACTCCTCGGGACTGATGTGGCCGCGATGGATCTGTTCGAGCATCTCCAGCACCGCGACATTGGCCCCGCCGTGCAGCGGCCCCCAGAGTGCACAGACACCGGCCGCGCAGGAGGCGAACAGATTGGCCTGACTGGAGCCGACCATGCGCACCGTCGAGGTCGAGCAGTTCTGCTCGTGATCGGCGTGCAGGATCAGGATCAGGTTGAGCGCATCCTTGACGATCGGATCGCAGACATACTCGGCATAGGGCTGCGAGAACATCATGTGCAGGAAGTTCGGCACATAACGCTGCCCCGGATGGGGATAGATGTAGGGCTGCCCGATCGAATGCCGGTAGGCATAGGCGGCGATGGTGCGGATCTTACTGATGAGTCCGGCGGCGGCGGTCTGGAAGTGATCCCTGTCCTCCAGCTCGAAATAGTCGGGATGGAAGCAGGAGAGCGCGTTGATCATGGCCGAGAGGATGGCCATGGGCGGCGCCGAGCGCGGGAAGCCCTCGAAGTGGTGCTTCATGCTCTCGTCGAGGTTGGCGCAGGCGGTGAGCCGCTCGGAGAAGATCCGGTACTCCTCGGCACTCGGCAGATGCCCGAAGATCAACAGCCAGGCGACCTCGACGAAGTTCGGCGCCTGCTCGAACTGCTCGATGGGGATACCGCGATAGCGCAGGATGCCCTGCTCGCCGTCGATGAAGGTGATGGCGCTCTCACAGCTGCCGGTGTTGCCGTAGCCCGGATCGAGCGTGATGTGGCCAGTGCGCGCGCGCAGATCCTGGATGTCGATCGCACGTTCGCCCTCGGTGCCCTCGCGGATGGGGAAGCGGTACTCCTGGCCGTCCAGGATCAGGATCGCGTCACTGGCCATGGTTCAGATCTCCGCCACCAGTTTGTCGTAGAAGCCCAGGAAGTCGTCCGGGGTCGGCCCCTCGCGCCACTCGATGGCGCTGCGCGGGTGCTGGTTGAGCTGGCCGGTGAGGTTGTAGGGGATCGACGGCCCCCAGTCGAGTTCCCGGCGCAGGGGGAACAGGTATTTCTGGATCACCTCGATCACCGGGCGCACGTCGAACTTGGGATTGCGCAGGAAGCCGAGCAGCAGTTCGGTGTGACAGTTGCCCGCACCGCGTCCGAAGCCGTACATGGTGGCATCGACCCGGTTGCAGCCGAGGATGATGGCCTCGATGGTGTTGGCGAAGGCCAGTTGCAGATTGTTGTGGGCGTGGATGCCGATCTCCTTGCCGGTGCCTTCCAGGGCGGAGGTGTATTTTTTGTAGAGCCGGTCGATCTGCTCGCGGTAGAGATAGCCGAAGCTGTCGACGATGACCATGGTGGTCGCCGGCGTGGGCGCGATCGACTCCAGCACGGTGTCGATCTCTTCCTCGGTGATGTTGGAGACGGCCATCAGGTTGGCCGTGGTCTCGTAGCCGAGTTCATGGGCATGGCGGATCATGTCGACCGCCTCCGAGACCTGATGGGCATAGAAGGCCACGCGGATCATCGACAGCGGACTCTCGGCGGCCGGGACGATCTGAGTCTCCCAGTCGCTCTTGCCGGCGTCGGCCATGGCCGCGAGCTTGAGTCCGGTCTTCTCGGGGTCGTGATCGCCGACCACGCGCCTGAGGTCAGCCTCGTCGCAGTGACGCCAGGGGCCGAACTTCTCCTTGGGGAAGATCTTGGGCGAGTTTTTGTAGCCGATCTCCATATAGTCGATGCCCGCCTCGACACAGGCCCGGTAGACAGCCCGCACGAACTCGTCGCTGAACTGATGGGCATTCACCAGCCCACCGTCCCGCACGGTGCAGTCGAGCACCTTGAGTTCGGGCCGGAAGGTGATCCAGGGGGCTTTGTCGGACATGGGTCGGTCTCCGCGAGGGCATGGGTATTGATCGATTCTGCATTGTCAACCCAAAGGCATTGTTCGGGCAAATAGCCGTGCGATACAATCAGCGGCTCGCACGATCATATAAATGAAATTGATAGATTAAATCTTATTCCGATTGACTCTCGACGTCAGTCAATACCAGAATCCCGCCGCTCTATACCGCGCGCATCGCCCAAATCCTCAAGACATCCACGAGAGACACTCGTATCGCCATGATGCGGGGTCATATAGCAGCGCGCGTCCATACAGTCGACGGTTTCCTCGCTCTTCAGCGAAGTTCATCACCGTCGTTTGTCTCTCGACCTCACACAACACTCGAAGGAAGACCCATGCAACAAGACTCGGTCGACGCCATCAAGGCGCATCCGCGTTATCAGGAGCTCGTCTGCTCCCGTAAATGCTTCGCCTGGAACCTGACGGTCATCATGCTGGTGATCTACTACGGCTTCATCCTGATCATCGCCTTCGCGCCCTCGCTGCTCGGCACGCCGATCGCCGACGGGGCCGTGACCACCATCGGGATGCCGGTCGGCGTGGCCATCATCGTCAGCGCCTTCGTCCTGACCGGGATCTATGTCGCCAAGGCCAACAGTCGCTTCGATGCCCTGACCAAGGCCATCCGGGAGGATCTGCAGTAATGAAGCGCTATTATCTCTGGGGCGTGCTGCTCGCCCTGCTCGCGCCCTTCGCGCTGGTGGCCGGACCCGCCGTGAGCGGCGAGGTCGAGCGTCAGGCGACCAACTACACGGCCATCGCGATGTTCATGGTCTTCGTGGCCGGAACGCTCGCCATCACCTACTGGGCCGCCAAGCGCACCCGCTCGGCCAAGGACTTCTATACCGCCGGCGGCGGCATCACGGGCTTTCAGAACGGTCTGGCGATCGCCGGCGACTATATGTCGGCGGCCTCCTTCCTGGGTATCTCGGGGCTGGTGTTCGCCTCCGGCTACGATGGTCTGATCTACTCCATCGGCTTCCTGGTCGGCTGGCCGGTGATCATGTTCCTGATCGCCGAGCAGATCCGTAACCTCGGCAAGTTCACCTTCGCCGACGTCAGCTCCTACCGCTTCGGTCAGACCCAGATCCGCACCATGGCGGCCATCTCCTCGCTGGTGGTGGTCGCCTTCTATCTGATCGCGCAGATGGTCGGCGCCGGCAAGCTCATCCAGCTTCTGTTCGGTCTGGACTACTGGATGGCGGTGGTCGCCGTGGGCGCGCTGATGATGGTTTATGTCATCTTCGGCGGCATGACCGCGACGACCTGGGTGCAGATCATCAAGGCGGTGCTGCTGCTCTCGGGCGCGACCTTCATGGCCGTGGCCGCGCTCTCGACCTTCGGCTTCTCGCCCGAGGAGATGTTCCGTCAGGCCGTCGAGACCCACCCCAAGGCGCTCGACATCATGTCGCCCGGCTCGCTGGTCACAGACCCGGTCAACGCCATCTCGCTGGGTCTGGCGCTCATGTTCGGTACCGCCGGTCTGCCGCACATCCTGATGCGCTTCTTCACCGTGCCGGATGCCAAGGAAGCGCGTAAGTCGGTGTTTTATGCCACCGGCTTCATCGGCTACTTCTACATCCTGACCTTCATCATCGGTTTTGCGGCCATCGTGCTGCTGTCGCAGCATCCGGAGTTCTTCAAGCCCGAGGCGCTCGCGGCCGATGGCTCGGTGATCAAGGATCAGCTCGTCAAGGGTATCGACGGCGGCACCAACATGGTCGCCATCCGTCTGGCCGAGGCTGTTGGCGGCAACCTGTTCCTGGGCTTCATCTCGGCCGTGGCCTTCGCCACCATCCTGGCGGTGGTCGCGGGTCTGACCCTGGCCGGCGCCTCGGCCATCTCGCACGACCTCTACGCCAGCGTCATCGCGCGTGGTCGCAGCAACGAGACCACCGAGATCCGCATCTCCAAGATCGCGACCTTCAGCCTGGGTCTGCTGGCCATCGTGCTCGGCATCGTCTTCGAGAGCCAGAACGTGGCCTTCATGGTGGGTCTGGCCTTCGCCATCGCGGCGAGCGCCAACTTCCCGGTGCTGGTCACTTCGATCTTCTGGGGCAAGATGACCACCAATGGCGCCCTGGCCGGCGGTGTGATCGGTCTGATCAGCGCCGTGGCGCTCACCATCCTGTCGAAGGCGGTGTGGGGCGATGTGCTGGGGCATGTCGACGCCGACGGCAAGTCGGTCGGCCTGATTGCGCTCAACAATCCGGCGATCATCTCGATGCCGCTGGCGTTCTTCTTCATCTGGATCGTCTCGCTGTTCGACAACTCCGAACAGGCCAAGCGCGAGCGTCATGCCTTCGAGGCGCAGCGCATCCGCTGTGAGACGGGGATCGGCGCCGAGGGTGCGGTGGATCACTGAGATCCGGTCTGAATCGAGCCAGGTCTGATCGACTCAGCTTGGCTCGTAGCTGGAAGCGAGCGGGACGCGGCCTCAGGCGCGTCCCGCTCGGTCATTCGAACCCAAGGCGATTCCGCCCCTGAGACTTGGCCTGATACAACGCCCGATCGGCGCTCTGCTTCAAGGCCTCGGCGTCGCGCTTTGGCTGACGCGGTGAATGCGTGGCGACACCAACGCTGATCGTGACATGAGGCGCTACGTCCGAGTAGGCATGCTCGATCCCGAGTGCTCGCACGGCTTCGAGCAAACGCTGGGCGAGATGCCCGGCTCCCGCTTCGTCGGTCTCGGGCAGCACGGCCGCGAATTCCTCTCCCCCATAGCGCGCCACCAGATCCGTTGGGCGTTGCGGCACCTGATACAAGGCTTGCGCGACCTGCCTCAGACACTCGTCTCCGGCTCCATGGCCATAGTGATCGTTGTACGGCTTGAACTGGTCGATATCGACCATGAGCAGCGACAATGACTGCCCGTTGCGGGTCAAGCGCCCCCATTCCTCCCGGAGCTTCTGATCGAAATGACGACGGTTGGGGATCTGGGTCAGGCCATCCTGCATGGCGACCTGTTCGAGCCGGTCGGTGCGCAGCTTGAGATGGATCTGATTGCGCACCCGAGCGCGCACGATCGCCGGGCTGAACGGTTTGCTGATGTAGTCGACCGCGCCGAGATTCAGTCCATGTTCCTCGTCCTGCTCCTCGCCGAGCGCGGTGACGAAGATGATCGGGATCGCCTTGGTCGCCTCGTCATTCTTGAGCCGGCAGCAGACTTCATGACCATCCATGTCGGGCATCACGATATCGAGCAGGATCAGATCCGGCGGCGGTGTCCGGGCCGCGAGTTCCAGGGCTTTTTCACCGCGCGTGGCGGTCAGGATCCGGTAGTCTTTCTTCAGTAGCGCGGCTAGGGCATGAATATTGGCCGGCTGATCATCGACGATCAGCACGGTGGCTTGCGACTTGTCCAACACATCACACCTCAATGGGTTCAACGCCGGTCCGCTCGGCCAGCGAGCGCAACAGGGCGGCCGCCTGATCATGCTCGAAGGCGTGCGTGAGTCGTCGCAACTCATCGGCGCCGGCGCACTCACCCTGAGCCTGTATGAAATCCGTTACCCGGGCCAACACCATCTCATCGACCAGTTCGCCCGTGGACAGCGATTTTAACAGTTCGCTCAGGATGGGCGCGATCGCCTCGGGCGTCTCCACCGGATCGGTACGGGTCGGAATGGCGGACGGCAGATCCGGCACGACGAGCCGGTCGCGAACCTCGCACAATGCATGCACGAAGCCGTGCTGCTCGGACTCCGGAATCGGCTCATCCTGCCGGACGAAGGCTTCGAGACGGGCCGTCGCCGCCGACAGCGTCTGCGCGCCGACTGTAGCCGCCAGCCCCTTGAGCGTATGCAGCAGACGCCGTTTCAGGCTGTACTCGATGTGATCCAGGGGGCCGAACAGCGGTTCGAACTCTGTTTCGAGCTGCTCCTTGAAGAGCTGGAGTGCACGTTGATAGAGCACCTGATCGCCATCGAAGGCCCGCAGTGCTCGCGCCGTGTCGATGATCTCCACGAGCTCCGGCCGTGGCGATGGTTCGACCGCCGGCGGTCCGACAGCCTGATAGCCATCCGGGGTCAGCCACGTCTCCAGCATCTCGAACATGGCCTGGATTTCGATGGGTTTGGCCAGATGATCATTGGCTCCCGCCAGTCGTGCCTGCTCGCGATCGGCATCCATGACCGCCGCCGACAGCGCAATGATCGGCAAAGCAGGATATCGTTCGCGGAGGCGCCGGGTCGCCTCGAAACCGTCCATGACCGGCATCTGCAAATCCATCAGCACCAGATCGACCGGCGCCTGCTCGACACGGTCGAGGGCCTCCAGGCCATTGTGAGCAAGCACGATCTTGATCCGGGTCTTGTCGAGGATGGCCGTGGCGACCTCGCGATTGAGCGCATTGTCTTCGACCAGCAGCAGAGTGCGCTCGCTGAAGCAGGGAATGTGGCGGGCGGCGGCGACAGGTTCTCGATCCGACTGTTTGGAGACGGCCTGCCGCATCGCTTCGAGCAGCACATTGGCCGTCACCGGTTTGCTGAGGAAGGCGCTATAGAACTCGGCATGATCGGCGACCTCCTGTTGATTGTAGGCACTGACGATCAGCGCCGGAATCGTCTCGCCCTTGAGGACGCCCAGACGACGCAGTGCATGCAGCTCCTTGAGCGCCTGGAGTCCGTCGAGCTCTCCCGGCATCTTCCAGTCCATGAGAATGAACTGAAACGGCCGCCCGGCCTGCTCAGCGGCTTGAACGGCCCGGATAGCGGCCTGACCACTGCCGGCCTCCTCCACATCGAAGCCATGATTGACCAGCAGACCGCGCAGGATGGTGCGGGCGGTAGCATGATCGTCGACGATCAGCACCCGAGCGTCGGCCGGCAACTCGGCTGTGGGTAACGGACCGGCTCGATCCGATGACAGCGGCAGGGTCAGATCGAAATAAAACCGACTGCCCGCTCCAGGCGTCGACTCCAGCTCCAGGGTTCCGCCCATCTTTTCCACCAGTTTCAGACTGATGACCAGTCCGAGACCGGTTCCGCCATAGCGGCGCGTCGTGGAACTGTCGGCTTGCGAGAACGGCTTGAACAAACGCTCCTGCTGCTCGGGCGTGATCCCGATACCTGTGTCACGCACTTCGAAGCGCAGGCGCGCCGACGCGCCGGATCCGGCATCGAGCTGACGGATCGCGAGCAGCACCTGTCCACCCTGCTCAGTGAACTTGACGGCATTGCTGAGCAGATTGATCAGGACTTGCCCCAGTCGCAAGGCATCGCCCTCGACCCGGCGGCTCGATGCCACAGCCAGATCGAACAGCAGCTCGATGCCCCTGGAATCGGCTTCGCTCCCAAAGAGAGTGCGCATCTGATCGAGCAGGTCATCGAGACAAAACGGCTGAAGCGCCAGATCCAGTTTACCGGCCTCGATCTTGGAGTAGTCCAGGATGTCGTTGATGATCCCGAGCAGCAGCCGCGATGCATTGCGAATCTTGCCCAGATAGTCGCGCTGCTTGGCGTCGAGCGGTGTGTCGAGCAGCAGATCGCTCAAGCCGATCACGGCATTCATGGGCGTGCGGATCTCATGGCTCATATTGGCCAGGAACTGGCTCTTGGCGCGACTGGCATGCTCGGCAGCCTCCTGAGCCTGCTTGATCTCAGTCAGATCGTTGTAAACCGCCACCACCTCGCCGGATGAGAGTTTGAATACCGTGTTTTCACGCCAAGCCTGGAGATAATTATCTTCATAATACGCCGATGGCAGATATTCGGTCTGCCCAGTCATGTTTACTCGTCGCAACACATCCACCAGCCCCATTTCGATCGTGGCGGGAAAACACTCCGTCAAATATCGACCAACCACATCCTGGCGCCTAGTTCGATCGATTCGTTCAGCGGCCGGATTGTAATCGGTGAATATAAAATCCCGACCATCGTCAGTTGGTTGATAAACGGCGACCGCACTGCCGTTCTTCTCAAAGATGCCTCTAAAGCGTTCTTTTTCGGCTTCGAGCGCATCCTTTGCATACTTGGCCTCAGTGATGTCGACATCACTCCCACGATAGCCGAGCAGTCGGCCTTGATCGTCGATGATTGGAATGGCATTGGTCGACACCCAGATCACCTCACCATTCTTACAAAGGATCGGGTTGACATGGCCCTGGAATTTGACCTGCTGAGAGATTATGCTGAGGGCCGCTCTCTTGAATGCTTCGCGCCCCGGCTCGGGATGGAGATCATAGAAATAACGCCGACCAACGATTTCGACCGGGGTATAGCCCCAAACGATCTCCGCGACTGAACTCAAGTAGGTATAGAGTCCTTGAGCGTTCACTTCCCAGGTCACGGTTCGGCTCTGCTCCGCCAACTGTTGCAAGCGCTGCTCGTGATTGCGGATTTCACGCTGCGCCTCCTGGAGCGCCGAAATGTCCTGAATAATCGACCAAATAACCTCGCGCCCCTCGGGCGTCGTGGTACAAAAACCGTTGAGCAGCACAGGATAACGTGAACCGTCCTTGCGAATATATTCCTTTTGAAAAGGACCGTAGCTACCTGTCTTTCTAACCGACTCCAAGGCTTTCTCTTCTTCAGGAAAATATTCATCCGGAGTGAGATCCCAGTAACTCAGTTGCCGGAACTCTTCTTGGGTATAACCGGCCGGTTCATTGATGGCGCGATTAAACTCCAGAAATTCACCCGTCTGAAAGTCATTCATCGCGATCCCGACCGGAGAGCGCTCGAACAGCCCTCTGAACTTGGCCTCTTCGGCCTGCAATCGACGATTGGCGACGATGCGATCAGTGATGTCTTCATTGACGCCGACAACGCGAATCGCTTGCCCCAGATGATCGTGGGTAACCCGAGCTAGGCCGCGCAGGGTCCGGATTTCTCCATCGATCGCACGGCGAATTTGAAACTCGACATCAAAAGGCCGGCCAAATTGGATCAGGTCTCGAAAATCCGCTTCCACACGCTGTAGCGAATCCGGAAGCACGAGCGACGACCAATCCAGGAATCGATAACCGAACTCTCTCGGTTCGAGGCCATAGAGCTGGAACATCCGCTCATCCCAGATCAAGCGATCCAGCTGGATGTCATAGTCCCAGATCCCGAGATTGGCCGCTTCTGCGGCCAATTGCAGTCGTTCCTCGGTTTGACGCTTTTGATGTTCATCCTGTTTGCGGCGACTAATGTCACGAACGACGGTCAGCAGCACCGGACGCTCATCGAAATCCAGGCGCGACACCGCGACACTCACATCGATGATCCGGCCATCCTTGCATCGATGCTGGGTTTCGAATTCATCACGCCCCTGAGTCAATACCTGATGGATATGCGCCGCGACTTCCTCGGCGGATTCCCGGACTTCGTAATCGCTGATATGCAAACGCGAGAATTCCTCGGGTGTATAACCGAGTTGCGTACAGGCCACCTGATTGAATTCCAGGGTCGACCCATCGCGGGGATCGATCAGCAGGGTGGCGTCCGGATACACCTCGAACAGGGTGCGGAACTTGACTTCCTGCTTCTCCAGTTCATGACGTGCCAGAATCTGAACCTGTTGTTCCAGGACATGCGTCTTGAGCAGATTGAACCAGTTGTTGTAGTAGAGGCTGACGAGATCCCTCTGGCTGACCAGCCCCAGAATCCGCCCCAGCGTATCGACCACCACCACGCGCTTGATACGCTCGCTTCGGCACAGCCGCAGGGCGTCGGAAATCGTGGCCCCCTCATCGAGCGTCAACAACGGATGACTCATCCGCGTCTGCATCGGCCGGTTCAGGTCGGCGCCCTCATCGATCAACTGGATCAGATCACGCTGCGTCAGAATGCCGGTCGGCCGCCCTTGATCGATGGCAATCGCGGCGGTGAAGTGCCCGGCATCCATGGCGCGCATCACCTCCTGGAGGCTGAGATCCTGGCTGACGACCAGGGGCTGGATGCCGTGGATCAGATCACCGAGACTCTGGGCCTCGGCCAATACCTCGGGGTCCAGGCTGGCGGCGAGATCACTGTAGCTGACGATGCCGGCGAGCCGGCCGTCGCGATCGACCAGACAGAGATGCTCGGAGCGGTTGCGGATGGCTTTGAGTCCATCCAGCACCGAATCGTCCGGATCCAGCGTCTCGGCCTCGGGCAGATCCACCTGATCCAGCCGCGTCGAGAGCGGCAGCCCCTGGACCTGAAAGCTGAGCAGATGACTGGCGAGTACCAGGCAATAACGGCCATCGGGCACAGGCACCACAACGCTGCGAATGTTGTGCCGCTTCATGGTCCTGGCCGTTTCAGCGAGCGTGGCCGTGGCCGATAGCGTGATGACTTCGCTCGTTGCAATACTGCGCAGTTTAGGGAAAAACATGATATTCGCCGCGTGATGGATACTGACGGAGGGCTTGTCGACTCAGCCGTCGGCCGATGCCCGAAAAGTATCAAGTGATGGCGCCGGCGTAATCGGCAATGCCGGGGTTGGCGCGAACGTTCTTGAGCCGGGGCGTGTCGAGCCGTTCGAGCTTGACCGTTTTGATGTCGCGCAGATAGGTCGCGACCGTATCCCAGATCGGTTCACCCGGCGCCTGACTGCCGACCGTGGCCCAGCCGGCCACCACATAGCTCTTGCCCGCCTCGATCGGCGTGCCGTCGGCCAGCTGCATCGCCTGGATGCGCTCGCCCATGGGCGCGGTCGGATCGCAGACGTAATCGAGTCCGCCCACGCGCACCATGTCGCCGCCCTGCTGGACATAGGGATCGGGGTTGAAGAGGTTGTCGGCGACATCCTCCAGGATCATCTTGAGATCCGCCCCGCTCATCGCGCGCCTGTAGGTCTCGGGATAGGTGATGCAGGTCTGGTCGAGTACGTGCTCCATCGTGATCGTCTGACCGGGCAGCACCGTCGTGCCCCAGCGAAAACCGGGCGAGAGACTGATCTGGGCGTCGTGCACCCGGCGCAGGGCGTCACAGATGACCTGATCGAAGGCGCCGTTGAAGTTGCCTCGCCGGTAGAGCAACTCGCCGGCGGTCGCCAGCTTCTCGCCGAGCCGTTCGGCATAGGGCGCGCGCACCTCGGCGATATAGTCGCGCATCGCCCGATCCGGCTCGATCAGGTTGGAGAACACCGGCAGCAGCCGATAGCGATAGTCGCTCACCCGGCCGTCCTTCACCTCCAGATCCATGACGCCGACGAACTTGCCGTTGGAGCCGGCATTGGTGACCAGGGTCTTGCCGCCGGGGTTCTCGACCAGGATCGGGGTCGGCACGCCGTCGTGGGTGTGTCCGCCGAGGATGACGTCGATGCCGCTGACGCGCGAGGCGAGCTTGAGATCGACGTCCATGCCGTTGTGAGACAGCACCACCACGATGCCCGGCTTCTCCTGCTCCCGCACCCGGTCGACGATCTCCTGCATCCGCCCGTCCTCGATGCCGAAGGTCCAGTCCGGGATGAAGCGCGACGGATTGGCGATCGGGGTATAGGGGAAGGCCTGACCGATGACGGCGACCTTGATCCCGCCGACCTCCTTGATGGCGTAGGGCTTGAAGGCCAGCCCGGAGTCTTCGTCGAACCCGGCGAAATCCTCGAAGCGATAGTCGAACAGCGCCTCTTCGCGCACCCGGACGTTCTGAGCCACGAATTCGCCCTGGAACTCGGCGATGTTGCGGATCACCTCCTCATCGCCATAGGTGAACTCCCAGTGCCCGGTCATGACGTCGACGCCGAGCCGATTGCAGGCCCCGACCATGTCCCGGCCGCGCGTCCAGTAGGCCGTGCCCGAACCCTGCCAGGTATCGCCGCCGTCGAGCAGCAGACTGCGCCCCTCTCCGGCCTGAGCGCGCAGTCGGTCGACGAGCGTCTTCAGATGCGCGAAGCCGCCGACCGTGCCGAACCGCTCGGCTGCGTCGGCGAAGTCGAGATAGGTGAAGGCATGGGCCTCCATCCCGCCCGGCGCGATCCCGAACCGTTCGAGCAGTGCCGCACCGACGCGATGCGGCGCACGACCAAGCGCGGAGCCGACCCCCAGATTGACGTTCGGCTCGCGGAAATAGATCGGATTGAGCTGGGCATGGGTGTCGGTGATATGCAGCAGGCGCACCTGACCGAAGGCCGGGATCTCATAGGGATCGGACGGGCGCTCGGCGGCGGCGCGGCCGGTGACGGGCAGCAGACCGGCCGCGCCGGCCAGGGCCATGAGTCGAACGAATTCGCGTCTGGAGAGCGACATGGGACACATCCTCCTGGGCATCGGTTATTGTTCGGAAGGCGGCGAAGCATTGTCCGATGCCGGTTCGTGCTTTGCCACGCTTGAAATCGATCACTTCTCACCACATTGAACGCGGATTGTGACCGGCAAGTTTGGCCAATTCAGCGCCTCAGCACCCTCACCGCGTGCCGACCTCTTGCCTTGCTAGGATCGGGCACTCGCGATTCAAACGGCCATCAAGAGCCGTTGGCCCGGAAGGCCGCTCATTACAACCAGCCGGCCAGGAGGCGGATCACCCTCACCTCACTGGCCGACAACGTCAATGATCGAGAGGAGATTTCGCATGCCGTTGAACGCCTCACACCGATCGCGCCTCACCGCGCTGTTGCTTGGCCTGTCGGCCCTGTCTTCCGGTCCGTTGCCGGCGGCGGGCCTCCCCGACGACCTCGCGCTCTCCGGCGATGCGGCCGCCGGCCGGGAGGTCGCCACGGACCGTGCCAAGGGCAACTGCGTCGCCTGCCATGTGATGGCGGGCGCGGAGAGTCCCGGCACGATCGGACCTGTTCTGGTCTCGATGCAGACACGTTTTCCATCCAAGCGCGATCTGGCCGCTCAGATCTGGGACGCGACCGCCAAGAACCCGGAGGCCGTCATGCCGCCGTTCGGCAAACACGAGATCCTGACCCGACAGGAATTCGTCGATGTCGTCGAATACATCTGGTCACTCTGAACGGATCGCCACCGGAGGACATCGTCATCATGACCAAGCACGGATTCCTGCTCGCGACCCTCGTCCTGGCCGGCGCCGCCCTGCCGATCGGCCCGGTCACGGCCGCCACCCCCGAAGAAGAACAGGCGGCCTTCCAAGCCTATTTCAAACAGCGTTTCCCCAACGTACCCGAGGACGAGTTCAAGAACGGCACCTACGCCATCGACCCTGTCACGCGCGAGAACTGGGAGGCGATCGAGGAGTTTCCGCCCTACGAGAATGCCATCAGCCAGGGCGAAACACTGTGGAACACCCCATTCGCCGATGGCCAGGGCTATGCCGACTGTTTTCCCGACGGACCCGCCATCATGGGCCGATATCCGCACTGGGACCGCGAACGCGGCCTAGTGATGACGCTTCCGCTCGCGCTCAACGCATGCCGAACGGCGCACGGCGAGACGCCCTTAAAGTATAAGAAGGGTCCGATCGCCGATCTGCTCGCCTACATCGCCTTCGAGTCGCGCGGTCAGATCACCCAGGTCGAGATCCCGGAGGACGATCCGCGCGCACTGGCCGCCTACGAGCAGGGCAAGCGTTTCTATTTCGCCCGCCGCGGCCAGCTCAACTTCGCCTGCGGCCACTGCCATCTCGCCACATCGGGCGCCAGGCTGCGCACCGAGACGCTCAGTCCGGCCTATGGACACACCACACACTGGCCGGTCTACCGCTCCGACTGGGGCGAGATGGGCACGCTGCATCGCCGCTTCGCCGGCTGCAACGAACAGGTGCGCGCCAAGGCGTTCGAGCCGCAGGGCGAGGAATACCGCAATCTCGAGTATTTCCTCACCTATATGAACAATGGACTCGAACTCAACGGTCCGGGAGCGCGCAAATGATCACGACGAAACGCGGAGACGGATACGGTCTGGCTGCCGGTGTGTTGGCGGCACTCCTGCCGCTGGGCGCCGCCTGGTCTGAAACGCCGGACCGAGCCCAGGCGCTTGCCGGCATCGAAGCCGCCGAGGCGGCCCGCCAGCGTGCCGATTCGGTCGGCGGGGAGTGGCGCGACACGGCCGCCATGATCGCGCGGGCCAGAGAACTCGCCGAGGCCGGACGCTATCCGGACGCCATCGAGCTGGCCGATCAGGCCAAACGCCAGGGCGAATTGGGTTACGATCAGGCGCTCGGCGAACAGAACGCGGACTTCCCCGCCTATGTGCTCGATCGGTCTCGATAGCGCCGAGCGATCATCGGCGACCATCCAACACACCGTTCAGGAGACTCGCAGTATGTCCAGCCCCCGATCCTTGCGTCTCACGGCCTTTGTACTCTGCTTCGGCGTCCCGGCCCTCGCGCTCGCCGCCGACAACAAGATCACGCCGACGCTCGAGAGCGTCCAGGTCCAGCACAATGGTCAGACTGTCACCATCCAGCGCGGACACGATCTCAATGCCACCCTGCCCGATGCCTTCCAGAAGACCGATCGCGGCTGTCCGCCCTTCTGCGTTCAGCCCATGACCGTAGTCGAGGGCGTCGAGACCATCGGTGAGCTGGAAGTACTGAACTATCTGCACCGGATGTCGCAGGGCGACAAGGACATCCTGCTGGTCGACTCGCGTACCCCGGACTGGGTCATGCGCGGGACCATCCCCGGCTCGGTGAACATCCCCTGGAACCGGATCAGCCGCGACAACGCCGGCACCTTCGAGACGCCGCGCGAGGCCGATACCTTCGAGCAGACCCTGCGTGACGACTTCAACGTCATCCGCGATCCGGCCAGCGGCGCCCTGGACTTCAGCAAGGCCAAGACGCTGGTACTCTTCTGCAACGGCATCTGGTGCCCGCAGTCGACAGCCAACATCAAGACCCTGGTCGGCATCGGCTATCCGCTGCACAAACTCAAATGGTATCGCGGCGGGATGCAGGACTGGCTGAGCGTCGGGTTGACCAGCGTCCAGCCCTGAGTGTCGCCGGGAGCGTCCGGGCGTGTTTTTCAGGGATGCGCCCGGCGTTCATCAGCGACGACCGCGCCAATCAACCATCCATACCGATTTTCCCGAAATCAGGCTAAAATGCCCGGATCGCGCGGGTGGCGGAATTGGTAGACGCGCTGGATTTAGGTTCCAGTGGAGCACTCCGTGGGGGTTCGAGTCCCCCCTCGCGCACCATCTCCCCCCTGAGACGACATCGACACATGGCCACGCACAACCCTCCCCGCCATGGCAAGACCGGCAAGCCCATCGACACCGCCAAGCTCGATCAGGTGGTCGCCAGCGCGCGCAAGGCGAGCGAGGAACGCGCCGCCGGCTATCGCGATCAGGCGCTGAAGCTCTATCCCTGGGTCTGCGGACGCTGCGCCCGCACTTTCACGCGCGAGAATCTGCGCGAGCTGACGGTGCACCACAAGGACATGGATCACGACAACAACCCGCCCGACGGGAGCAACTGGGAGTTGTTGTGCATCTACTGTCACGACAACGAGCACCAGAAGTACGAAGAACATCTGGCCGCACTCGCGCGCGGCACCGGCAAGCCGGCCAAAGCGAGCGCCGACGGCGGTTCGGCGGCCACCTTCAACCCCTTCGCCGGTCTCGGTGATCTGCTGAAGAAAGACTGAGACGCCGCACGCCCGTCGCGGTAGATGAACAAAATTTAAAGACCGGGCGGCGGGAAATCCCGTCCAATACGCACCCGACAGCCTGGTTCAGCCACCTCCCCCGGAGTCCCGCCCCGCGCATGTCTGATCATATTTTCTTTGCCTCCGCCCCCAAGCACCTCGGTAGTCTGCTGGCCGAGGAGCTGACCCGACTCGGGATGGCGGGGGCCGCCGAGACGCGCGGCGGGGCGCGTTTCTCGGGCCGGATCGAGGACGGCTATCGTGCCTGCCTCTGGTCGCGGATCGCCAACCGCATTCTCCTGCCGCTGGCGCAGGTGTCGCTGGGCGGTCCGGATGAGATCCACGACAGCGCGCTGGAGATCCCCTGGGAAGACCATCTGACACCGGATCGCACCTTCGCCATCCAGTTCGACGGCCAGCTCCAGGGCGTCACCAATCCGCACTTCGCCATCCTCCAGGTCAAGGACGCCATCGCCGATCGCTTCAACCAGCTCTACGGACGGCGTCCGAGCGTCGATCCCGACTATCCGGATCTGCGCATTCATCTCTACGGAAACCGAGACAGCCTGTCCTTCAGTCTGGATCTCTCGGGCGAGTCGCTGCATCAGCGCGGCTATCGCGACGCCGGTTCGGCCGCGCCGCTCAAGGAGAATCTGGCCGCCGCACTCCTGCTGCGCGCCGGCTGGCCCGAGATCGCGGCCGAGGGCGGCGCGCTGCTCGATCCCATGTGCGGTTCGGGCACGCTCGTCATCGAGGGCGCGCTGATCGCCGCCGACATCGCGCCTGGACTCCTGCGCGAGCGCTTCGGCTTCCACGGCTGGACCCAGCACGACGAACCGGCCTGGCAGCGTCTGCTGGCCGAGGCGCGTCTGCGCCGCACCGCCGGACTCAAGCGGCTCGGCTCGCTGCGCGGCTATGACGTCAACCCCAACGCCATCCGCACCTCGCTGCATCATCTGGAGCGAGCCGGACTCGCCGGACTGGCTCATTTCGAGCGCCGCGAGCTGGCCGACTGCTGGCCCGGTCGCGAGGACGACGAAGGACTGGTGATCGTCAATCCGCCCTATGGCGAGCGGCTCGGCGCCGACGAGGATCTGACTCAGCTCTATGCGCGGCTCGGCTCGGTGCTCAAGGAGCGCTTCGTCGGCTGGCGCGCGGCGGTCTTCACCTCCAGTCCCGAACTGGGCAAGAGTCTGGGTCTGCGCGCGACCAAGATGCACAGTCTCTACAACGGCCCGATCGAATGCCGGCTGTTGAGCTTCCAGATCGAACCGCGTTATTTCGTCAGCCATCTGCCGCGTCCCCTGCCGCCCGAAGAGCGCAGTCCGGGCGCGACCATGCTCGCCAACCGGCTGTTGAAAAACATCAAGGCGTTGCGCAAATGGCGCCAAAAGGAGGGCATCGACTGTCTGCGCATCTATGACGCCGATCTGCCCGAATACGCCCTGGCCATCGATCTCTACGAGGGCGAACGGCGCTGGGTGCATGTCCAGGAATATGCCGCACCGCCGAGCGTCGATCCCAAGCAAGCGCGCCGGCGACTGCGCGAGGCGCTGGGGCTGATCCCCGAGGTGCTGGAGGTGCGGGGCGAGCAGGTGTTCCTCAAGGTGCGCCGGCAGCAGAAGGGCCGCGCCCAGTACGAGCGGCTGGCCGAGACCGGGCGTTTCCACGAGGTCTCGGAGTACGGTCTCAGGTTCCTGGTCAACTTCGAGGATTATCTGGACACCGGACTGTTTCTCGACCATCGCGACGTGCGGCGGCTGATCGGCTCGCTGTCTGACGGCAAGCGCTTCCTCAACCTCTTCGCCTACACGGGCACGGCCACCGTGCACGCGGCCAAGGGCGGCGCGGTCTCGACCACCACGGTCGACCTGTCGCGCACCTATCTGGAATGGGCCGGGCGCAATCTGGAACTCAACGGCATCCGGGGGCCGAATCATCAGCTGATCCAGGCCGATTGTCTGCGCTGGATCGACTCCATGGCCGGACAGCGCCGTTTCGATCTGATCTTTCTCGACCCGCCGAGCTTCTCGACCTCCAAACGGATGCACGGCACGCTCGATATCCAGCGCGACCATGTCGATATCATCCAGGCGACCATGCGTCTGCTCGAACCCGGCGGGCGGCTGATCTTCTCGAACAATCTGCGCCGATTCCACATCGATCTGGAGGGGCTGGCGCCTTTCGAGGTCAGCGACATCAGCGCCCAGACTTTGCCGCGCGACTTCGCCCGCAATCCGCGCATCCACAACTGCTGGGTGATCCAGCACCCGGAGTCCCAGCCGGGCCGACCGGGCCGGAGCGACGACAAGGCCCGCCATGCTTGAGGTCATCGGACTCGAATGCCGGCGCGGTGACCGGCGGCTGTTCAGCGGGCTGGATCTGGCGCTGGAACCTGGAACCCTGCTCCATGTGCGCGGCCGCAACGGCAGCGGCAAGACCACGCTGTTGCGCACGCTGTGCGGACTCTTCACCCCGGACGCGGGCGAGGTGCGCTGGCGCGGTGAGTCGATCCGCGCTCTGGCCGAGGACTATCGGCGCGAACTGCTCTATTTCGGTCATCTCAACGGCATCAAGTCCGATCTGACCGGGATCGAGAATCTGTCGATCGCGGCGCGGCTCGACGGCGATCCGGTCGGGATCGATGACGTCTGGCAGGCGCTTGCGCGCATCGGCTTGCGCGGCTTCGAGGATCTGCCGACGCGGATGCTCTCGCAGGGCCAGAAGAAGCGCGTGGCCCTGGCCCGGCTCATCCTCAGTCGCGCCAAGCTCTGGGTGCTGGACGAGCCGTTTACGGCGCTCGACGTCGAGGCCGTGGCCCTGCTCCAGGGGCTGATCGCCGACCATGTGGCCGGCGGCGGGCTGGCGGTCCTGACCACGCACCAGGAGGTGCCGCTGACCTCGGGCCAGGTCGCCCGTCTGGATCTGGGAGACTGACACGATCATGTGGGCTGTATTCTGGTGCGTCCTCAAGCGCGATCTGCTGCTGGCCATGCGGCGGCGGACCGATGTGCTGACGACGCTGTTTTTCTTCATGATCGTGGTCAGTCTGTTTCCGCTCGGCGTCGGCACCGAGCGTCAGGTGTTGCAGATCCTGGGGCCGGGCGTGGTCTGGGTCGCGGCGCTGCTGGCCTCGATGCTGGCCCTGGAACGGCTGTTCGCGGCGGACTACGAAGATGGGACGCTGGAGCAGATGCTCCTGACCGCCCAGCCGCTGTCGCTCCTGGTGCTGGCCAAGGTCGGCGCGCACTGGCTGCTGACCGGGTTGCCGCTGGTGCTGATCGCCCCGCTGGTCGGGATGCAGTACCATCTGTCGGATGCACAGATCGGGATCATGATGCTGTCGCTCCTGCTCGGCACGCCGATCCTGAGCCTGATCGGCGCCATCGGCGCGGCGCTCACGCTCGGGCTGCGCGGCGGCGGCATCCTGCTCTCGCTGCTGATTCTGCCCCTCTATATTCCGGTACTGGTCTATGGATCTGGCGCGATCGAGGTCAGTGTCATCGATCTGTCAGATACCATGCCGTATCTTTCGCTCCTGGGCGCCTTTCTGCTGGCGGCCCTGACGCTCGCCCCGCTGGCCTCGGCGGCGGCACTCAAGATTTCGCTCGAGTGATTACACATGACCCTGAACTGGTTCAAATTCGCCTCGCCCGCGACCTTCTATCCGCTCGCGGGCCGTCTCACCCGCCCCTTCTGGATCCTGACCGGCGTGCTGCTGGTGATCGGTCTCTACTGGGGCTTCTTCCAGACGGCTGATCAGCTCGGCGGCAGCAATCCGCAGAAGGAGTACTACCGCATCATCTTCATCCATGTCCCGGCGGCCTGGATGTCGATGTGGCTCTATATCGTGCTGGTGTTCTGGGCGGCGATCGGGCTGGTGTTCAACACCCGGCTGTCGTTCATGATGGCCAACGCGGTGGCGCCGACCGGCGCGGTCTTCACCTTCCTCGCGCTCTGGACCGGCGCCTTCTGGGGCCGCCCGAGCTGGGGCACCTACTGGGACTGGGATCCGCGCCTGACCTCGGAGCTGGTGCTGTTCTTCCTCTATATCGGCTACATGGCACTGCATTCGGCCATCGACGACACCCGTCGCGCCGATCGCGCCTCGGCGCTGCTGGCACTCGTCGGGCTGGTCATGGTGCCGGTCATCTACTGGTCGATCAACTGCCCCGACCCGACTCAGTGCGCGGCCCTGCACCAGCGTTCGGGGCTGGGCAAGATCGAGAGCAACATCCTGTTTTCGATGCTGACCATGACGCTGGCGTTCTGGATGTATTCGTTTGCGACCAGCTTCATGCGATTGCGCTCGATCATCCTCACGCGTGAGGCCGAAGCGAGCTGGGTCCAGGAACTGCTGAACCGGGAGCATTCACGATGAGCGACTTTTTTTCTCAGGGCGGTTACGCCTTCTTCGTCTGGGGCGCCTACGGCATGGTGGTGCTGGTCTTGGTGGCCGAAGTGCTGCAACTGCGTCTCCAGCATCGAACCATTTTGGCGCGATTGGGTCGATTGGCCCGACTGTCCCAATCCTCGCGTCCGGAGTGAAATGCCCGATATGAAAGCACGACAGAAACGACTGGTCTTCGTCGGTCTGGCGATCCTGGGGATCGGCGCGGCCTCGACCCTGGCCATCACCGCGCTCAAGAGCAATCTCTCCTATTTCTTCAGCCCTTCGCAGGTCATCGCCAAGGAAGCGCCGGCCGATCACGTCTTCCGGCTCGGCGGACTCGTCACCGAAGGTTCGTTGCAGCGCCAGGGCGAGGGCCTGACGGTCAATTTCGACGTGACCGACAACGCCGCGACCGTCAAGGTCGCTTATGAGGGCATCCTGCCCGATCTGTTCAAGGAAGGCTCGGGGGTGGTCGCCAAGGGCCGGCTGCGCCCGGACGGCGTGTTCCAGGCCGAGGAAGTGCTGGCCAAGCATGACGAGGAATACATGCCGCCCGAGGTCGCCAGCACGCTCCAGACCGCCCATGCCGAGGGCGTGGCCAACGCCGCCGCCAACCCAAGCCCAGCCAACAGTGGAGCGGCCAACTGATGGTGCCTGAACTCGGTCATTTCGCCCTGCTGCTGGCGCTGATGCTGACGCTGGTCCAGGCCAGTGTGCCCCTGATCGGCAGCTTCACCGGCAACCGCGCCTGGATGGCGATGGCGCGTCCGCTGGCCTGGGGTCAGCTCACCTTCATCGGCATTGCCTTTCTCTGTCTGCTGATCGCCTTCCTGGGCGACGACTTCTCGGTCCTCTATGTCGCGTCCAATTCCAACACCCTGATGCCGACGCTCTACAAGATCTCGGCCATCTGGGGCGCGCACGAAGGCTCGCTGCTGCTGTGGATCCTGATGCTCGCCGGCTGGGGCGCGGCGGTCGCGCAGTTCAGCCGCAACCTGCCGCTGCCGATGATCGCGCGCGTCATCTCGGTGCAGGCGATGATCGCGATCGGCTTCCTGCTGTTCACGCTGCTGACGTCCAATCCGTTCGATCGGATCTTCCCGGCGCCGCTCGAAGGCCGTGACCTCAATCCGCTGTTGCAGGATCCGGGTCTGGCCATCCATCCGCCCATGCTCTACATGGGCTATGTCGGCTTCTCGGTCGCCTTTGCGTTTGCCATCGCCGCGCTGATCGGCGGCAAGCTCGACGCGGCCTGGGCGCGCTGGTCGCGGCCCTGGACCACGGTCGCCTGGGTATTCCTGACCATCGGCATCGCGCTCGGCTCCTGGTGGGCCTACTACGAACTCGGCTGGGGCGGCTGGTGGTTCTGGGATCCGGTCGAGAACGCCTCCTTCATGCCCTGGCTGGTCGGCACGGCGCTGATGCACTCGCTGGCCGTGACCGAGAAGCGCGCCGCCTTCAAGAACTGGACGGTGCTGCTGGCGATCTCGACCTTCTCGCTCTCCTTGCTCGGCACCTTCCTGGTGCGTTCGGGCGTGCTGACCTCGGTCCATGCCTTCGCCACCGATCCGACGCGCGGCAGCTTCATCCTGCTGTTCCTGTGCGTGGTCATCGGCGGCTCGCTCGCGCTCTATGCCTGGCGCGCGCCGACGATCTCCGGCGGCGGGCGCTTCGATCTGCTCTCGCGCGAGACCTTCCTGCTCATCAACAACCTGCTGCTGACCACGCTGGCGGTGCTGGTGCTGTTCGGCACCCTGGCCCCGCTGATCTACGAGGCGGCTGGCTGGGGCAAGATCTCGGTCGGCTTCCCCTGGTTCAACAAGATGTTCGTCGCCCTGTCGCCGCTGCTGATCCTGGCCACGGCCATCGGGCCGCATGTGCACTGGAAACATGACGAAGCCTGGCGTCTGGTGCGCGCGCTCTGGATTGCGCTGGCGCTCGGGATCGCGGCCTTCCTCACCGTCTCGATGCCGGGTATGTCCGCCGAGGCGATGGCGACCGGGTTCGGTGTCGGCATGGCGGTGTGGCTGACGGCCTCCCATCTGCTCAGTCTGTTCGACCGGCTCAAGCACAAAGGCGGACTGCGCGGACTCAAGGCCGATCTCACCGGCAACAGTCGCGGCTATTACGGCATGTGGCTGGCGCACATGGGACTGGCGGTCTTCATCGTCGGCGTGACCATGGTCTCGATCCACGGCGAAGAGACCGACGTGCGCATGTCGCCCGGCGCCAGTCACGAAGCCTCGGGCTACCGCTTCCAGTTCAATGGCGTGACCGCCGTCCCTGGCCCCAACTATCAGGCGTTCCGGGGCGACTTCGTCGTCTATCGCGGTGAGCGCGAGATCGCCCGGCTCTATCCCGAGAAGCGCAAATATGTCTCAGGCGGCATGCCCATGACCGAGGCGGCGATCGACGCCGGTCTGCTGCGCGACATCTATATCTCGCTCGGCGAGCCGGTCGGCGTCCAGGGCGACTGGGCCTTGCGCCTCTATCACAAACCCTATGTGCGCTGGATCTGGCTCGGCTGCATCCTGATGGCCATCGGCGGCACGCTGGCCGCGACCGACCGGCGTTATCGTACCGTCCGCCAGACGGCGACCGTTCCGACCGACGTCGCTCTGGCCAAGGCTTGAAGGATCGATCGTCAACGACCCCCGCCTGAAGGCGGGAGCTTGTGAAAGCAAGCTCCGACGTTGACCAGACCAA
>NZ_JABZEO010000017.1 GCF_013385175.1 Allochromatium humboldtianum
CGGTTGCCGTATAGCCGCCGCCAGTTACTGATGCCAGCGTTAGACTGTAATACCCATCCGTAGAAGTGGTCGGAAATCCAAGAGCGCTCCAAGCCGTCGTCGTCGTTACATACCCAAGCCCAGATGCCCGACGTTTCTGCTGTTCCATTTCAATGTTCATTAATGCCGCATGAGCATCCGCCCGACGCGACTTGAACATATATTCTCTATAACTCGGATACGCAATCGCCGCCAAAATCCCAATAGTCGCAACCGTAATCATCAGCTCGATCAGCGTGAAACCCGATGGCTTCCGACAATGTCTTTGGTGCAGCATCACATCATCCTGTTCGGTTAGGGGGTGTCTGGTATCAGGGGCGTGGACAAAGGGTTTTGTTCTTGCTTGAGGCGGGACGGGGTCTGTGTCTCATCCCGCGCGTCTCCGGCATCGGCAACCGAGGGCGGCTCCAGACCTCACGGACGGTGTGAATGCTATGTCCGATGGACGGGTTTTTGCCGGGGGGAGACACTGACAGTGCCGATGTTTTCAGCCGTGTTAAACATAGCTCAAATATCTTGCTGTTTCCGGACTCAGTTTGCATTTTTCTCATTCGATCGACGAAAAAGTATTCGCCGCCCCCATCTACACCGCCAGAACGGTTCAACAGCATTCCCACGCGTGCATCGTCAGCCCGTCGCCTGACTGGACTCTCGCCCATGAACCGCCCCATCGCCCCCGGATCAACGGCGTCTTCAAAGTCCTGCTCGGCGCAGAGTCCAGCCGCGCTGCGGCTGCTGATCCACACCGCTTGCCGGATGAGATCGACACCAGCATGGGTCCACCTTGAACCCAGAGTGGGTCCAGCCACGACCACGCGGTGGGTCCACCCTGGCCCCTAAACGAACGAAGTCTTAACGAACAACAACAACGCCCCGCCGCCCCCCTCGGTGAGCCGGACCTGACGCTGAAATCTGGAAGGATCGATCGAAGCGGCGCGCCGTCGGCGGCCACAGCGCAGGTTCGTGTGCGCGGCAGGACTCGACAACGGCGAAGAGATGCAGCGCACCGCTGCCGCCACACCCAGCGCCCCCACGCCGCCCGCGCACCCCGGACACCGAAGCCGTCTATTCCGCCGCCCACGCCCTCTACGTCCCCGCCCCCCGCCCAAGCGCCTGCTTGAAGCCTTCGCCAGCGCCCATCAACGGTTACCGCTCGGCAGAATGCACCGAACCGATGAACCGATCAGGGAGCGGACTCCAACCCTCTCGCTGTGCGATAATCCCCCGCTGTTTTCGTGGGCCGTCTCGCGACCCGGACGCGACGGCCCGTTCGCGCCCCGTGGCGCCCACTTCGGATCAGCGTCGAGCACGCGATCCACCTGACATTTGAACCAAGGAACCGATCCATGAGCTTCTTCATCCCCGACGCCCTGGCCCAGGGCGAGGCCGTCGCACCGGCCGGCGATCCCTTCATGGCCCTGCTGCCGCTGGTCCTGTTCGCCGTCGTCTTCTACTTCCTGCTGATCCGCCCCCAGGCCAAACGCCAGAAGGAACACCGCAAGATGGTCGAGGCCCTGACCAAGGGCGACGAGATCATCACCATGGGCGGCATGGCCGGACGCATCGCCGACATCGGCGAGAACTTCGCCCTGGTCGAAGTCGCCGACGGCATGAAGGTCAAGATCCGCCGCACCGCCGTGGAATCCGTGCTGCCGAAGGGCACGCTGCAGGAACTCTGACCCCGCCTTCCTGATCCGGAGCGGATCGCCGTCTGGCGATCCCTCCAGACCGCTCCCGCCCACGCGCGGCGAACCGCCATCCTCCAATGCTGGAGCCCCAATGAACCGATACCCCTTGTGGAAGAATCTACTCATCCTGGGCGTCATCCTGGCCGGCCTGCTGCTGGCCTGGCCGAACCTCTATTCCCAGGATCCATCGATCGAGATCACGGCTGCGCGCGGTCATGAGATCAGCGAGGCCAGTCCCGGCGAGATCAAGGCCGCGCTCGAGAACGCCAAGGTGCCGCTCAAGGGCATCGAGTCCCTGGAAGGCGGCAAGCTGCTCGCCCGTTTCGACACGCCCGGCGAACAGTTGCGCGCTCAGGAGGCCATCGAGCGCACCCTGTCCGAACGCTACCGCACCGCGCTCACCCAGTCGGCCGACCTGCCCGGCTGGATGCGCTGGCTGGGTCTCAATCAGATGTCGCTCGGTCTGGATCTGCGCGGCGGTATCCACGTCGTCATCGACGTCGACATGGAGACCGCGCTCGAACAGGCCGTCGAGCGCTACAGCGGCGATCTGCGCACCCTGCTGCGCGAGGACAAGATCCGCTATCTGACCCTGACCCGCGACGGCGCCAACATCCTGATCCGTTTCGAGGATGCGGCGACTCGCGACGCTGGCGAAAAGAAACTCAAGCGCGAGTTCCGCGAACTCGACATCCAGGCGAGCGAGGAATCCGGCGCCTTCGTGCTGCGCGCCGGCCTGCCCGAGACCGAGCAGCAGAAGATCAAGGACTTCGCGCTCCAGCAGAACATCACCACCCTGCGCAATCGCGTCAACGCGCTCGGCGTGGCCGAGCCGAGCATCGCTCGTCAGGGCGAGCGGCGCATCGTCGTCGAGCTGCCGGGCGCTCAGGATCCGGGTCGTCTGAAGGAAATCCTCGGCGCCACCGCCACGCTCGAATACCGCCTGGTCGACACCGAGGGCAGTGTCGCCGACGCCGTTGCCGGACGTCCGCCCGTGGGCAGCAAGCTCTACTACGAGCGCAACGGCGCCCCGATCCTGCTCAAGCGCCGCGTGATCGTCACCGGCGACCAGATCACCGACGCCTCGGCCGGCTTCGACAGCCAGAGCGGCAGTCCGGCGGTGTTCGTCAATCTCGACGGTCAGGGCGCGCGGCGCATGCGCGACGTCACCACCGAGAACGTCGGCAAGCCGATGGCCGTGGTCTTCATCGAGAACCGCACCACGACCAAGCTGGTCGACGGCGAGCCGGTCAAGACCACGCGCAAGGTCGAGGAAGTCATCAGCGTCGCCACCATCCGCGAGCCGTTCGGCCGGCGCTTCCAGACCACCGGCCTGGACAGCAGCGCCGAGGCCCACGACACAGCGCTCCTGCTGCGCTCGGGCGCGCTCGCCGCTCCGATCGAGATCGTCGAGGAACGCACCATCGGCCCCAGCCTGGGTCAGGACAATATCGACCAGGGTCTGGCCTCGGTCATGCTCGGCATGGGACTGGTGCTGCTGTTCATGGCCGTCTATTACCGGGTGTTCGGTCTGGTGGCCAATCTGGCCCTGGTGATCAACCTGGTCATGACCGTCGCCGTGCTCTCCATGCTCCAGGCGACCCTCACACTACCCGGCATCGCCGGCATCGTGCTCACCATCGGTATGGCCGTGGACGCCAATGTGCTCATCTACGAGCGTATCCGCGAGGAGATCCGCAACGGCAACTCGCCCCAGGCCAGCATCCACGCCGGCTTCGACAAGGCGTTCTCGACCATCGTCGATGCCAACGTGACCACGCTGATCGCCGCCGTGGTGCTGTTCAGCTTCGGCACAGGCCCGATCAAGGGCTTTGCGGTGACGCTGTTCATCGGCATCATCACCTCCATGTTCACCGCCATCCTCGGCTCGCGCGCCCTGATCAATCTGATCTATGGCGGTCGACGACTGAACAAGCTGGCCATCTGAGGAAGCGCGCGCCATGACCCAAAAACGCACCATCAACGACTTCGATATCGACTTCATGCGCCAGCGCAAGCCGGCCGCCTGGCTCTCGGGCGTCGTCCTGCTCGTCTGTCTGCTGTCGATCGTCTTCCGGGGCTTCGACTTCGGGCTGGACTTCACCGGCGGCACCGTGATCGAGCTGGGCTATGCCCAACCCACCGAGCTGAGCGACGTGCGCGCCGTCCTGGAGACCCAGGGCCACGGCGGGGCCACCATCCAGTATTTCGGTTCGCGCACCGACATCCTGGTGCGTCTGGCGCCGCAGGATGGCGTGGAAGAAGACAGTGCCAAACTGAGCGATCGCGTCTTCAAGGCACTCAGTCAGGCCGCTCAGGGGCAGGTCGAGCTGCGCCGCGTCGAGTTCGTCGGACCCCAGGTGGGCGAGGAACTGCGCGAACAGGGCGGACTGGCGGTGCTGTTCGCGCTGATCGGCATCCTCATCTATGTCGCGCTGCGCTTCGAATGGCGCTTCGCGGTCGGCGCCGTGGTCGCGACCATGCATGACGTGCTCTTCACCGTCGGCATTTTCTCGCTGTTCCAGATCCCCTTCGATCTGACGGTGCTGGCGGCGGTGTTGGCTGTGATCGGTTACTCGCTCAACGACACCATCGTCATCTTCGACCGCGTCCGCGAGAGCTTCCGCCGGGTGCGCAAGGGCACGGTGATCGGGATCATCAACAGTGCGATCAACGAGACGCTCTCGCGCACCATCGTCACCTCGGGCACCACGCTCCTGGTGCTGGTGGCGCTCTATGTGCTGGGCGGCGAGACCATCAATGGGTTCGCACTGGCGCTCATCATCGGCGTCCTGGTCGGTACCTACTCGACCATCTATATCGCCACGGCCAGCGTGATCTGGCTCGGCTTGAGCCGCGATGATCTGTTGCCGGTCAAGAAGGAAGGCGCTGAGCTGGATCCGCTGCCTTAACGGCGAGAAGGAAGCTGAAACGAACGACGGGGCCATCAGGCCCCGTCGTTCGTTTCAGTGTCGGATCAATGGCGACTGGCGGACATCAGCCCCGAATGGCGTAGGGCACCAGGGGCAGCAGGCAAATGGCGACGATGTACCAGAAGGCCCGACGGTCTTGAGTGCGCAGTGCTTCTTCGCTCATCTTGTTCACCTTTCGAGTCAATGCTTGATCGATTACAGGACGCTCGGGGTCTCTTCAGCCCCGAATGGCGTAGGGCACCAGGGGCAGCAGGCAAATGGCGACGATATACCAGAAGGCGCGACGGTCTTGGGTACGCAGGGCTTCTTCGCTCATCTTGATCACCTTTGAGTCGATGTTTGATCGAAAGAGGCTGTGGACGACTCGACCTCGGCTCCAGCGCCCTGTCGTCTCGTCCATCGGCCTACGGTTGCCAAGATAGTCACCTTTCCAGCAGCTTCAACGAATACCGCTTTTAGTCCGTGGATATTTCGCACCATTCTACTGCGAAATAAAGATCAACCCATTGATTCGATTAGCGATAACGGCGCAGATACAGCCACTCGAAAAACCGTTTGAGCCAGTGGAACAGCCGCATCGAGGGCAGGACCAGATTGAACGTCTCGGTGCGCGCGACCAGCATGCCGCTGTCGTTGGTGTCGACGATACAGAGCAGCTCGACGCGGAAAGTCTCCTTCGGCTCCCGACCGGCGAACTCGGCGAGCAGATTGCGCGCTGCCGCGCGGGCTTGCAGATCGGCCATGTGGCCCTGCTTGGGCATCCAGTCGGGACCGGGGAAGCTGCCCGAGTCGCCCGCGACATAGACCCGCTCGAAGCCCGGCGCCCGGCACTGGGCATCGGCCTGGAGCAAGCCGCCCGGCGAGCGCGGCAGGTCGGTGTCGTCGAACCAGGCGTTGCCCGTCAGACCCGGCATGAAGAGGATGAGATCGGCGTCGAAGGTTTCGGCCTCGGTCGTGATCTGGCTGTCGCTGAAGCCCTTGAGCTTGTGGCCCAGATGGGTCTGGATGCCGCGACGCGCCATCTCGGCGAGCAGACCGTCGACCGCCTTGGGTCCGAGCCGGTTGCCGGGGCGCTCGGCGGGCGTGAAGAAATGCAGGGTGAATTTGTCGCGCCGTCCTTCGCGCCTGAGCTGATTGTCCATCCCGAACAGGAACTCGAAGATCGGGCCGCCGCGCATCGAGCTGGGTTCGTTGGGATTGCCGGCGAAGCCCATGGCGATGTGACCGCCATCCATGGCCCGCACCCGGTCGCGGATCTCCTTGGCGGCGGCCACGCCCTCACAGGGGACGATGGCGTGCTCGATGCCGGGGAGCTTCTTGATGAAGCGCCCGCCGCTGGCGATGATGAGACCGTCGTTCTCGACCGTGCCGTGCGTGGTCTCCAGCAGACGCCCGCCGTTCTTGAGTCCGGTCGCCTCGCCGGCCAGATGCCGGATCTTCATGCGCTCGAAGAAAGGGCGCAGGTCGATGACCAGATCGTCGCCCGTGCGCAGACCGCTGGGCACCCAGATCAGCCCTGGATAGTAGACGAACTCGGGTCGGCGGCTGACGAGCGTGATCTCGATTTCAGGGGCGCGCTTGCGCAATTCGATGACGGCCGTCAGCGCGGCGAAACCGGAACCGACGATAGTGACGCGTTGCATGATGTCAGTGACTCCAGTCCAGAAAGGTTGAATTCCAGTTCGATCGCGATCCGACCGGAAGGCTCGAATCGCACCCGGCCTTGATACCATGCGCCGGCCTGGGGCGCATTGACATTGCAGCCAGTCAGTCCGCCAACAAGGGTTGCAGCGTCGGCCAGACATTGTCGAGAAGTCGCTCCTGCGCCTCGGCGGTCGGATGAAGCCCATCGGCCTGCATCAGACTCCAGTCCTCGGCCACGCCCTTGAGCAGGGTCGGCACCAGGGGCACGCCCTGCTCGGCGGCGACCTCCATAAACACGGCTTGAAAGCCGTCTGTGTAGGACGCACCATAGTTGGGCGGCAGTCGTACCCCAATGAGCAATACGCGCGCGCCTGCTTCACGCCCCTGGATGACGAGCCGCGTGAGATTCTCGCGCATCACGGCGAAGTCCCAGCCGCGCAGTCCATCGTTGGCACCGAGCTGGATGACGAGCACGGCCGGACGATGGCGTTCGAGCAGCGCCGGCAGGCGCGTCAGCCCACCGACCGTGGTCTCGCCGGACACACTGGCATTGACCACCCGATGCGGCCAGCCGGTACGCTCGATGCGTTCGGCGAGCCGCGCCACCCAGCCGCGTTCGGTGTCGATGCCATACCCGGCGCTCAGACTGTCGCCCAGCACCAGCACCACGGGCGCCTCGGCCAATGCCGTTCCAAGCGGCAGACACAGCGTCGCAATCAGAATCAGGAGTCGATGTCTCATGTCGGATCAAGCGGCCTCGGCCGTCTCGCAAGCCATTGGATTGGGGAAGCATGTTACCGGCCCGGCCGGCGGCTTGACCATCCTCGCCGGACTGAATCTGGAGATCTACGCCGGCGAGGCGGTTGCCATCCTCGGTGCCTCCGGCTCGGGCAAGTCGACCCTGCTCGGACTCCTGGCCGGACTCGACGACCCGACCGACGGTGAGGTCTGGCTGTGCGGTCGCCGGGTCGATCGTCTCGACGAGGACGGACGCGCCGAACTGCGTGCCGGCCAGGTCGGCTTCGTGTTCCAGAATTTCCAGCTCCTGCCCACACTCACCGCGCGCGAGAACGTGCTGCTGCCGCTGGAGCTGACCGGCACCCCGGACGCCGCGCGCCGCGCCGACGAGGCGCTCAATCGCGTGGGGCTGAGCGCACGCGCCGGACACTATCCGCGCCAGCTCTCGGGCGGCGAGCAGCAGCGCGTGGCCATTGCGCGCGCCTATGCGCCCCGCCCCGCCGTGCTCTTCGCCGACGAGCCGACCGGCAATCTCGATCAGACCACGGGCGAGCACATCATCGACCTGTTGCTCGACTTGCGCCAGGAGACGGGCACGGGCGCGGCCCTGGTCCTCGTGACCCATGATCCGCGTCTGGCCGAACGCTGCGACCGGCGTCTGCGGATGCACGACGGGCGACTGGAGCCGCTGGCATGAACGCCTGGTGCCTGACACTGCGGTTGTTACGCCAGGACTGGCGCAGCGGCGAACTCTATCTGCTGTCGGCGGCGCTGGTGCTGACGGTCGCAGCCATCACCGCCGTCGGTTTCTTCACCGATCGGGTCGAGGCGACCCTGGAGCGCCAGGGTAGCGCGCTGATCGCCGCCGATCTGGCGCTCGAATCTTCCCGGCCGCTCGACGTCCGGTTCGCCGACGCAGCCCAGGCACGGGGTCTCCGAACCGCGCGCACGCTGGAATTCCGCAGCGTGGTCATGGGCGAGCGACCGCAACTGGTGCTGATGAAGGCGGTCGATCCAGACTATCCGCTACGCGGCCGACTGCGCATCGGCGAGGCACTGGACGCCCCTGACCGTCCAGTCGAATCGGGTCCGCCTGCCGGTGAGGTCTGGGTCGAATCCAGACTCCTGCGACTCCTGGATCTCCGGATCGGCGACAGCCTGGGCGTGGGCGAGTCGCGTCTGCGCATCGGCGCCATCCTGACCGACGAGCCGGATCAGGGCCGTAGCTTCTTCAACATCGCCCCGCGCGTGCTGATGAACCGGGCCGACCTGGACGCGACCGGACTCATCGGCCCGGCGAGCCGTGTCACCCACCGGCTGCTGATCGCGGGCGCGGCGACGGCGATCGACGCCTATCGCGACTGGGCCGGCAGTCGGCTCGCGGCCAACGTCACCCTGACCGATGCACTGGAGGCGCGGCCCGAATTCGGCTCGGCGGTGGAGCGCGCCTCGCGCTTCCTGCATCTGGCGACCCTGGTCACGCTGCTGGTGGCCGGCGCGGCGATCGCGCTCGCCAGTCAGCGTCTGGTCGAGCGCCAGACCGATGCCGTGGCCGTGATGCGCTGTCTGGGCGCGCCGCGCCATCTGCTGATGCGGGTGCTGATCGGGCGTCTGGTGCTGTTCGGGCTGGGCGCCAGTCTGATCGGCTGTCTGCTCGGCTGGCTGGGACAGGCGGGGCTGCTGGCGGCACTGGCCGACTGGCTGGGGACCGATCTGCCGCCGGCCTCGCCCGCGCCCGTCCTGGTCGGGCTGGCGACGGGGCTGATCACGCTGCTCGGCTTTGCCGTGCCGCCGCTGATCCAACTGGCGCGGGTGCCGCCGCTGCGTGCGATCCGGCGCGATCTGGGCACGCCGCGCGTCTCGGCGGCGCTCGCCCTGGGCGCGGCCGGGCTGGCGCTGGCGCTCCTGATCCTGTGGCAGGCCCAGGATCTGGAGCTCGGGCTGAAGCTCCTGGGCGGGGTGCTGGCGACCCTGCTGGCGCTGATCGGCGTTGTGTTGCTGCTAGTGCGTCTGGCTGGACGGCTCGCCGGACGCGCGCGCGGGGTCTGGCGGCTCGGTCTAGCGGCCCTGACCCGGCGTCCGGGCGCGGCCGTGCTCCAGATCGCCGGCTTCGGTATCGGCATCCTGGCGCTGCTGCTGCTCGCCGTGGTGCGGGTGGATCTGCTCGAATCCTGGCGCGAGACCGTGCCCGAGGGCGCGCCCAATTACTTCCTCATCAACATCCAGCCGCACGAGGTCGAGCCGTTACGCACGTTTCTGAACGAGGCCGGGATCGCGACACCTGAACTCCATCCGATGATCAGCGGACGACTGACCCGGATCGGCGAGCACGCGGTCGAGCCGTCGGACTACGACAACCCGCGCGCCGAGCGGCTTGCCAGCCGCGAGTTCAATCTCAGCTACGGCACCGAGCCGCAGCCGGACAATCGGATCGTCGCCGGGCGCTGGTGGAGCCAGGGCGCCGAGGCCGCGCCTCAGTTCTCGGTCGAGAGCGGCATAGCCGAGACGCTCGGGATCGCGCTGGGCGACGAACTGACCTTCTGGGTCTCGGGACACGAAGTCAGCGGCCCAGTCACCAGTCTGCGCGAGGTACGCTGGGACAGCTTCAACGTCAACTTCTTCGTCGTCGCCTCCCCCGCCCTGCTCCGGAACGAGGCGGCGACCTTCATCACCAGCTTCCATCTGCCGGCCGAGCGCGAGGCGGTGATCGCCGAACTGGCGCGGCGCTTTCCGAGCGTGACCACGCTCGATGTCGAGGCGATTCTGGGGCAGGTGCGTCAGGTCATCGACCGGGGCGTGCTGGCGGTCGAGTACGTCTTCCTGTTCACGCTGGGGGCGGGGCTGCTGGTGATGTATGCCGGTATTCAGGCCAGTCTGGAGCAGCGTCGCAGCGAGCATGGCATCCTGCGCACGCTGGGGGCCGGACGGCGCACGCTCCTGAGCAGTCTCGCGGTCGAGTTCACGGCGGCGGGCCTGCTGGCGGGGCTGCTGGCGTCGGTCTTCGCTGAGGCCACCGGCTGGTTGCTGGCTGAGCAGATCTTCGAGTTGGAGTTCGGGTTCAACCCCGGACTCTGGGCGGTTGGCGTCCTGGGGTCGGGGCTGGCGATCGGGCTGGCGGGGACGCTGGCGACCTATCCGTTGCTGATCCATCCGCCGTTGCGGGCATTGAGGGGCGGGAATAGCTGATTATTGCGTCCCGTGTGACTCAGTACAGTACAAAAACGACCACGATCAGCCAAAGCCACGCGATGGTGTGCATTGAGGACTTGCAGGTTCGCAACATGTCGGCGTCGGCGTCCGGGACGATCGAAGCGCCGGGCGCCCACGTTTCAATCCGGCTCGATGTCGGATTGAGCACCGTCGGAATCCCCGTCCTTCAGGGCGGGGAGGATGTCAAGTTAAACTACAGCCCCAATCCATTGCCGCACCGATGCACCTGATCAGCCTCAACACCGCCGTCGCCCTCACCGGCCTGACCAAACGCACCCTCTGGCGCTACATCGACAGCGGCCGCCTGACCGCCGCCGGCCCCACCGAGCCGGGAGACAAGACCCGCGTCCGCCTGCAAGACATCCTCCCGCTCTCACACCTCACCATCGCCCCCGAACACCACTCCATCATCGTCGACGCCGACCGTGGCGACCCCGCCGCCCAATGCGACCTCGGCCTCATCCTCCTCACCGCCGACCGCCCTGCCGACGCCATCCCCTGGTTCCAAAGCGCCGCCAACGCCTTCTACCCTGACGCCATGTGCTGGCTCGCACGCGCTTACCTGTCCGGCGAAGGCGTCGAATGCCGCCTCGAAACCGGCCTCCACTGGATCGACACAGCCGCCCGCAAAGGCCACCCGCTCGCCCAAGCCCTGCACGCCTTCCTGCACAGCCCCGCCGGCCAGGAACTCCTGCACGCCCAGAACCACACCGCCCTCAAGACCGCCCTCGACGACATCGAGCGTCAAACGCTCCTGAATGCCCTGAACGCGACAGCCATGGACTGATCGCAACCAAGTCGTTGATATCCATAAATTTAGACGTATTGCGCGTTGCTCAGTCCCACTCGGGCGCCGTTAGCGGCCTAACCCGAACTCAGACCGCCTCACCTCGATCGATCCCGAGCCGGGCCAAACGATATCTGAACGCCAGCGGAGTCATACCGAGCGCGCGGGCGGTCGCCTGACTCAGGTGTGCCTGATCGAGCGCCACCCGCGCCGCCCCACTGGATTCGAGCGCGCCTGCGCGTTCACTGACAGGCAGATAGAGATCCCCGACCTCGATGCGCTCGCCCTCGCACAGCGCCACGGCGCGTTCCAGGATGTTTTCGAGCTCGCGCACATTGCCGGGGAAGGCATAGCGCATGAGTGCCGCGCCAGCCTCCTCGGAGAGCCATGGTTCGACCGCCGTCGGCTCACCCGCCGCCCGGGCGAGTTTCCGCAGGATATGGACGGCCAGCGGACGGATGTCCTCGGGACGCTCGCGCAGCGCCGGCAGCCGCAGCTCGATGACATTGATCCGATAGAAGAGATCCTGCCGGAAGCGTCCCTTCTCGACCTCCTGAGCGAGATCGCGATGACTGGCGCTGATGATCCGCACATCGACCGGCACTTCGCGCGCGGCGCCGACCGGCCGCACGCACTTCTCCTGGATGGCACGCAACAGCTTGACCTGCGCCGGCAGCGGCAGATCGGCCAGCTCGTCGAGAAAGAGCGTCCCGCCGGTCGCCGCCTGGAACAGCCCCTCCTTGTCGGCCAGTGCGCCGGTGAAGCTGCCCTTCTTGTGCCCGAACAGCTCGCTCTCGACCAGATCGTGCGGGATGGCCCCGCAGTTGACCGGCACGAACGGACCATCGCGACGCGGCCCCTGAGCATGGATCAAACGCGCGGCCAGCTCCTTGCCGGTGCCGCTCTCGCCGGTGATGAAGACCGGCGCCTGGGTGCGGGCGAGCTTGGCGATCAGGGCGCGAATCTGCTGCATGGCCGGTGAGTCGCCGAGCAGGGGCGGCTCGGAATCGGTGCGCTCCTCGGTCGGCGTAGCCCGTCCGCGCAGTCTGAGCGCCGATTCGACAAGGTTGCGCAGGGCCGACAGATCGACCGGCTTGGCCACGAAATCGAAGGCGCCGGCCTTCATGGCGGCGACAGCCGATTCCATGTTGCCGTGCGCGGTGATCATGGCCACCGGCAGATCGGGGTGATGGGTGTTGATGTGGTGCAGCAGATCGAGTCCGGTGCCGTCCGGCAGACTCAGATCGGTGAGACAGAGATCGGGCCGATGGCGCTCCAGTTGGCGCTTGGCCTCGGCGACCGTCAGCGCGGTGACAGCCGACACATTCATGCGCCCGAGCGTGATGCGGATCAGGTCGAGGATGTCGGCTTCGTCGTCGACGACGAGCGCCAGGGGTCTGGACATATCCAGCTTCCAGCCTTTGGCTTCCAGGGGCGAAGAGCCTGCCCTGCAAGAACGGAGACCGGCTCGAAGCCGTTCAAGAGTGAGTGGTGGAGCTGAGGGGGATCGAACCCCTGACCTCCGCATTGCGAACGCGGCGCTCTCCCAGCTGAGCTACAGCCCCATGATCGGGTATCGACAGCCGCCCTCCCCGCGACGGGGAGGACGAGCGGCTGTCATTCTGCGTCATTCCAGCCAGCGTGACAAGCGTTGCGAAGCGGCGATCAACCCGCCGTCGCCCGCACCGCCTGATTGAGCGCGTTGGCGTCGGCATGCGGCAGCGGCAGATAGACCGCGCCCATTTCCTTGGCCAGTTCACGCCCCTGCGGCTGCGGACGCGGCGAGGTGTCGATCACCAGTGCGGGGATCTCCAGCGAGCGCACCATACGCGCGGCGGCCAGCGCTTCCTCGTTGGCGCGCGTGCGCCCGCCCGTACCGTCGCGCGCGACATTGGCCCGACCGTCGGTCATGACGATCAGCACCGGCGTGCCGCCGCGACGCTGCACGCCGTCGGCCAGCATCATCCCCAGGTCGATGCCCGAGGCCAGCGGCGTGCCGCCGCCGCCCGGCAGCCCGGCCAGACTGCGCTTGGCACGCACCAGCGAGCGCGTCGGCGGCAGCAGCACCTCGGCCCCCTGCCCGCGGAACGCCACCAGCGCGACCTGATCGCGCCGCACATAGCAGTCGGCCAGCAGCAGTTCGACCGCACCCTTGGCCTCGGCCAGACGGTGCAGTGCCGAGGAGCCGGAGGCATCGACCACGAAGATGGTCGTGCTCTCGGACTTGTGCTTGAAGCGCGTGATGCGGAAGTCGTCCTGACGGATTTCGAGCCGGTTGGACGGCTTGCCGGCGCGCGCGCGTTCCTCGCGGCGGATGCGCTGCCAGGGCGCGGCGGAACGCAGGGTCTCGATCACGTTCAACCGCTGTCCGGCGCGTGGCTCGCCGCGCAACACCCCGGCTGGACGTCCACGCGAAGGTGCATTCTGCACCGCGCCGGCCTTGCCCGTAGCACGCGCGCGCGAGCGGCGCAGTTTGCCCATCTGGAGCTGAGCCAGCAGACCGGCCGGGATCGCGGCCTGCGTCGCCTCCAGGATCTTGTCCTGAAGCTCCTGGGGTTCCTGCGGCTCCTGGTTGGACTGTTCCTCGTCCTGATTCGGCTCCTCCGGCTCGGGCGGCGGCGGTTCGGCGTCCGGCGGCGGCTCCATCGGCGGGAGCTGGGTCGCACGCGGAGCGAGCACCAGACGTCCGGCAACGGCCAGATCCTCGTCGGTCACTTCGGTGCGTTCTTCGAGCGCCGCATGGGCACAGGCCACGCGGCTGGCGAAGATAGAGGCGCGCAGCGAGGGGATGCCGAGCGCCAGCGCGATATTGCACAGGGTCTCGACCTGGGCGTCGGTGATCGTGACTTGAGACAGACGCGGCCGCGCCGCGAGTACGTCCTCGACCGTGTAGTCACAGGCGATGGCCTGATCGTAGCGAACGTAGTTGAGTTCCAGATGGAAGGCCAGCCGGTCGAGCAGCGCGTTCAACAGCCCCTCGTCCTCGCCCACGCCCTCGTCGAGCGCGACCACGGCGAAGCGCGACGGCGTGCGCATGGCCAGACCATCGCGTTCCAGGACGACCTCGCCCGAGTCGAAGGCCATATTGAGCCGCGCGGCCGTGCCGGGCGCGATGCGCTCGGCCATCGCCAGCTCGACGACGCCGCCGTCGGCCTCGACCAGTAGCCCCTTCTCGGCCACCGGACGCCCGGCATTGAGCGTAGCGGCCAGATCCAGACCGCCGAGCAGCCGCCCATCGGCCACATGCAGCGGAATGCGCCGCATCGGTGTGCCCTCGGGCTGGAGATCGCGCATGATCGACAGCCACTGATCGCGCACCGGACCGGGCAGCGCACGCAGCGCCACGCCGCCGGTACCGACCGGATCGATCGTCATCAGGACAGCGGCCAGGACGGCATCATCCCAGGGCGACGGACCCGGACCCGCCGGGGCCGGTCTGCCGCCGTCCGCGACAGCGGGATTCGGGCCGGGTGTGCTCATTCGCCGAACAGCTCCTTGATCGCGCGCTCGACACGGCTGGTCGAACCGGACTCGTCGAGCGGATCGCGGCGCAGACGATGGCGCAGCGCCGAGACGGCGATGGTCTTGACGTGATCGACGGTGACGGTCTTGTCGCCCTGGAGCGCGGCGAGCGCACGCGCCGAGCGGATCACGGTCAGCTCACCGCGCAGACCGTCAGTGCCGAGCTTGATGCAGAGCTTGGCGGTCTCTTCGAGCGTCCGATCCGGCACCTCGACCTCGGGCAGCAGCTTCTTGGCCTTCTGGATCTGGCGGCTGACCTTGGCGTCCTTGGCCTTCCACTTCTCGACGAAGGCTTCGGGATCACGCTCGAACTCGTCGCGCAGACGCACGACCTTCATGCGTGTGGGCAGATCGGTTGGCGTCTTGACCTCGACCGAGAGACCAAAGCGGTCCTGCAACTGCGGGCGCAGTTCGCCCTCTTCCGGGTTGCCCGAGCCGACCAGCACGAAGCGCGCCGGGTGGCGCACGCTCAACCCCTCGCGCTCGACCAGATTCTGACCGGACGCGGCCACGTCCAGCAGCGAATCGACCAGATGGTCTTCGAGCAGGTTGACCTCATCGATGTACAGGAAGCCGCGATGGGCGCGCGCCAGCAGGCCCGGCTCGAAGGCTTTCTCGCCCTTGGTCAGGGCGCGTTCCAGATCGAGCGCGCCGATGACGCGGTCTTCGGTGGCGCCGAGCGGCAGATCGACCACGGGCACCGGCACCTGCCGGCTCTTGAGACTGCCTTTCTCGGCCTTCCTGGTGCGGCACTCCTGGCACAGATAGTCGTCACCGGCCTCGGGGTCGCAGTTGTAGGTGCAGTCGACCGCGCGCATCTTCGGCAGCAGGGCGGCCAGTCCACGGATGGCCGTGGACTTACCCGTGCCACGATCACCGAAGACGAGCACGCCGCCGATGGAGGGATCGATGGCCGCCATCAGCAGGGAGCGTTTCATCTCCTCCTGGGCGACGACGGCGGAAAAGGGAAAAGGGATGGGCATACGCGGCGAACCTAGTTCTAGTGTTTCTAGTGTGTCGAAATGGGTGTACAGGGTCTGGCGAGCGCGAGCACCCGAATCGAGCGCGCTCAGGCGCGGGCGCGAAAATCGAACTCGCGACCCTAGCGCCCATCGCTAGGCAAGGTCAAGTTTAATGTGTCGGCGGCGAGTCAGACGCGCTTATGGCATACAATAGCGCCCCGTTCGGCTCGCCCCGAGCATAGATCCACCCGAAGGAGGACGACATAAGATGATTTTCGCCGCCACCACTGCCAGCACGTGCGCCGCGCGCACCACCGAGGCCGCCGCATGAACGACGCCGTGCTCGACCCACAGGACACCGGCCCCTCCAAGGGACTCGACACCATCTCGCTCCTGAGCAGCGACGAGCGGCTCAAGGGGCGCCCCAAGCTCTGTAGCGACTGCGGGCTGTGCGATAGCGCGCTCAAGGGGCGGATGTCCTCGGCCTGTATCTTCGTGCGCAACCAGACCGCCGAGATCGAGCAGCGCCTGCACGGTCGCGCGCGCCGGCCCGACGACGAGCGGCGCTTCGGCATCCATCGCACCCAGTATGCCGCCCGGATGCGCCGTCCCAATCCGAACGCCCAGTGGAGCGGCATCGTCACCTCGCTCGGTGCACGTCTGCTCGAACAGGGCAAGGTCGAGGCCGTCATCACCACGGGCGCGGCGCCCGGCACCCGTTTCAAGTCCGAGCCGGTGCTCGCGCGCACGCCCGCCGACGTCCTGGCCACCGCCGGCAACAAGCCCTGTCTGTCGCCCAATCTGCGTCTGCTCGATCAGGTGCGCGAACAGGGCATCAAGCGTCTGGCTTTCATAGGTACAAGCTGTCAGGTGCACATGCTGCGCGCGGTCGAGGCCGAACTCGGGCTGGAGAAGCTCTATGTGATCGGCATCCCCTGTAGCGACAACGTCACCTATCCCGATCTGGAATATTTCCTGACCCAGGTCTCGCGCTCGCCCCAGACCATCGTGCACTACGAGTTCATGCAGGACTTCAGTCTCTGGATGCGCCACGAGAACGGCCGGAAAGAGCGCGTCAACTACATCGACTTCCCGATGGACAAGCTGCACGGGATCTTCCCGTCGTCGTGTCTGTCCTGCTTCGATTATCCGAATACGCTGTGCGACCTGACCGTCGGCTACATGGGCGCCGAACTGGGCTGGCAGTGGGTGCTGGCGCGTACCGAGATCGGAGAGGAGCTGTTCGAGCTGATCCGCCCGGATCTGGAGATCGGCGAGCTGACCTCGAGCGGCGACCGCACGCACGGCATGCCGCACTACATCGCGCGGTTGACCCAGCCGCCGGGGGCCAAGAAGCCGCCGTTCCTGGTGCGCAAGCTGGTCGCCTACATGCAGCGCAAGAAGGGTTCGAAGGGACTGGAGTTCGCGCGCGCCATCATCGAAATGAAGCTGCTGCGCAACCTGAACTATGTGCGCAGCAAGTTTCCGCGCTTCGAGGCGCGCGTGGTGCCCGAGCATGTCTATCAGACGCTCGAACCCTATGCCGACACCTACCGGGAGGTCTTTGGGCGTCCACTCGCTTCGCAGACCGAAGAATGAGACTGATCCGGGGTCTGCACAATCTGCGCCCCGCCGATCGCGGCTGTGTCGCCACGATCGGCAACTTCGACGGGGTGCATCTGGGGCATCGCGCGGTCTTCCAGCGGTTGCTGGCGCGCGGGCGTGAGCTGGGGCTGCCGGCGACCGTGATCACCTTCGAGCCTCAGCCGATGGAGGTGTTCGCGCCCGAGTCGGCGCCGGCGCGGTTGACGCGGTTGCGCGAGAAGCTCGGGGCACTGCGCGCGAGCGACATCGAGCGGGTGATGCTGCTGGAATTCGGGCCACGCCTGGCGGCGATGCCGGCGCCGGAGTTCGTACAGCGGTTACTGATCGAGGGGCTGGGCGTGCGCTTCCTGCTGGTCGGCGACGACTTCCGGTTCGGACGCGGACGCACGGGCGATTTCGCGCTGCTGCGGGACATGGGGCGCGTAGCCGAAGCGAACGGGGCCGGATTCGCGGTCGAGGATCTGCACACCATCACCCACGGCGCCGAGCGCATCAGCAGCACGCGGGTGCGCGAGGCGCTGGCGCGCGGCGATCTGGAACAGGCGCGGCATCTGCTCGGCCGACCTTATTGCCTGGAAGGGCGCGTGGTGCATGGCGACAAGCGCGGTCGCGCCATCGGTTTCCCGACGGCCAATATCGCGCTGCACCGGCGTGTCAGCCCGGTACGCGGAGTCTATGCGGTGCGGGTGAAGGGGCTGGGTTCGGAACCCTGGCCGGGCGTGGCCAACATCGGCACGCGCCCGACGGTCGACGGGACCAGCGCGCGGCTGGAAGTGCATCTGTTCGACTTCGACCAGTCGATCTACGGCCGGCATCTGGAAGTCGAACTGGTGCTGCGTCTGCGCGACGAACAGCGTTTCGAGTCATTCGAGGCGCTTCGGGCGCAGATCCAGCGCGATGCCGAGACGGCGCGTGCATTTTTGATGACAACGGCTGAGAAAGGCTGATTGCTTAATACACGGCGTCATGGTCGCCTACATTCACCGGCACGATTCGATCATCTTCGATCAACAGCTCAAGCGTGATGCGATATGACAGGTTGATCGAAACCGAGTGAAGTCCAGCCAGACGGCCTTTGAGCGGATGCAAGCGCAGCGAGGGATGGAAGGGATTGGCTTCAAGCAACTCCAGGGTTTTCTGGTATTGCCGGCGTAGTTCAGGATGGCGTTTGATGAAGCGTTCGGCGCGCCGCTCGTACTGCTGAGTGAAAACCAGCCGAAAACTCATTGCGCTGGGTCCGGCAGCGAGTCGATACGCTGCATGTGTTCCTCGACCGTGCCTTCCGTGAAACGCCCGGCCGCCAAGTCCGCTCGACTCTGAACAAGCGCCGCTTCCAGCTCGCATTCACGCAGGTAGTGGTAATGGTCCAGATCCATGACCACGAAACGATCTCGGCCACGCACCGAGACAATGGCTTCCGACTGTCCAGCCAAAGCCGCCTCGATCGCGGCAACGCCCTTCGTTTTCAGTTCATTGGCGCTAATGGTGGTCACGACGGACTCCAGGGTTGGCAGGTGAGCGTGCAATCTATCATGCGGTCGAGCGTGCGATCGCGCAAGATCACGGGCGGCGGAGACTCCACGCCGGAGCATCCGACCGCACCTACCATCACACTCGATCAGTCGTAGATCAGCTCCGACCAGCGCCCATCCTCGATCAACCGCTGTTTGAGCTGCTTCCACTCCGCCTCGGAGCCGGCCTGCTTGGCCATGACCCGATCGAACGCCTGCGTGACCTTGCTCAGACCGGAGAGGAACACATGAGTGTTCGGCTCGCGCATCAGACGCCAGGCCTCGGCAGCGTGCTCGGTCAAACCCTGTTCCAGCGCCTGCGAGGAACTCATCAGCGGCTTCGTGCCCAGCGCGCGGAAGGCCTGGAAGGTCTTCTCGTCGTAGTAGTGCGTCAGGTCGCTGGTCTCATCGTTGGCGTACATCAGGTCCAGACCGCTGTGACCGCCGTAGTAGAGCCGCACCTGCCCTTTCCAGTCGCCGCGACGCTCGTAGATGAGCTGAGCGAAGGCGCGGAAGGGCGCAATGCCGGTGCCGGTGCCGATCATCAGCAGATTGGCGCGGTTGTCGAGCGGCATGCGGAAGGGGCTGAGATAGGGACCGCTGATGGTGATCTGGTCGCCCGGCTTGGCATCGCACAGATAGTTCGAGGCCACGCCCGCATAGCGTTCGCCGCTGACTTCGTCGAGGTAGAAACAGCGACGCACCAGGATGTCCAGATGCACCCCGCCGCCGACAGGGACGTTGCGCGCATTGGCGATCGAGTAGCGGCGCACGTGCATCGCGTTGCCGAAGTCGTGCGGTCCAGGCACCAGCACGCCGATGCTCTGGCCCTCGACGAACTGGAAGGCCGGGTCGAGCACCTCGAGCGTGATGTGGCGCACCTCATCCGTGGTCTCGGGCGTGATGCGCTGGCTGGCCTTGATGACCGCCGGTGCGGTCGGGCCGATGTATTTGATGTCTTGTTGACTCATCCAGTCACTCCTTCACTCTGGCGACCGCTGGCTGGACGCGAGAGGGTGCATTGATGTGATCGAGAGAAACGCGAACCGAGCGGATCGGTGCGAATCAGCAAGCGTTTTTAGAGGAGCAGTGCCCCTTGGTGCAAGAGCAGCCCCCGCCCGAGTCGCGGAAGGGGCCAAGTTGCGGATAGCGGGCCTGAAAGCGTGCATAGAGCTGCTGCACTCCGACCCAGCCGGCAAGCGCCAGAAAGACGACCAACGGCGCGAGCAGTATCTCAACCATGCCCGCCTCCCAGTCCGGCGAAGCCCATGAACGCCAGCGACAGCAGCCCCGCCAGCATCAGGCTCAGGGCCGCGCCCTGACTGACGCTCGGCACCCTGGCCAGCGCCAGCTTTTCGCGCAGACCGGCCATCAGCATCAGCGCCAGCGTGAAGCCGACACCCGCGCCCAGCGCATAGACCAGACTCTGCACGAAGTCGTATTCCTTGGAGGTCTGGAACAGCGCCAGACCCAGGATGGCGCAGTTGGTTGTGATGAGCGGCAGGAAGATGCCGAGCGAGCGAAACAGCGCCGGACTGGTCTTCTTGACGAACATCTCGACCAGCTGCACCGCCGAGGCGATCACGGCGATGTAGCAGATCAGCCGCAGGAACTCCAGCCCGAGCTGGGTCAGCAGCCAGTTGATGCCATAGGCGGCGGCCGAGCTGACCAGCATCACGAACATCGTGGCCAGCCCCATGTTCCAGGCCGTCTCTTTCTTGCCCGAGACGCCGAGGAAGGGACAGATGCCGAGAAACAGCGCCAGCACGAAATTGTTGACGATGGCGGCGTTGAGAAAGATCAGCGACAGAGGTTCAGCGTGCATCGACGGGTGCTCCCGAGAATTGCGCGGCGCGGCGGACCTTGCTCTGACGCAGCCAGTTGAACAGCAACAGCCAAACGCCGAGCACGAAGAAGCCGCCCGGCGGCAGGATCATCACCAGCCAGGGCTGGAAATCCGGCCCGAAGAGTGGAATACCGAGCAGGGTGCCATTGCCCAGCACCTCGCGCACCGTGCCGAGCGCCAGCAGCGCCAGGGTGAAGCCCACACCCATGCCCAGACTGTTGACCAGGGTGGTGTGCAGCCGCTGCTTGGAGGCATAGGCCTCGGCGCGGCCCAGGATCACACAGTTGACGACGATGAGCTGGATGAAGGCGCCGAGCGCCGCGTACAGCTCCAGGCTGATGGCCTGGATGGCATAGTCGACGATGGTGACGAAGGTGGCGATGATGACGATGTAGCTGGCGATGCGCACCTGCTTGGGTATCCAGTTGCGCAGCAGCGAGATCAGCAGGCTGGAGCAGACCAGCACGAAGGTGGTCGCCAGTCCCATCGCAATGGCATTCAGGGTCGTGCTCGTGACCGCCAGCACCGGACACATGCCGAGCAGCATCACGAACACCGGGTTCTCCTGCCACAGACCGCGCAAAAAGGTGTCCGGGGTGAGTTTTTCTTGTGGATTGAGCAATTCAGGCATGACTCGGAGTCTCGCAGTGGCTCTCTCGGTTGTTCAGGGCGAGGGTGGCGACGTGAGCACGGCCAGATCACGCTCGATGGCCGGCACGGCGCGTTGCGCGGCGCTGTTGGCCGCGCGGCCCATCGCCTTGGATGAGATGGTCGCGCCTGTGATGGCGTCGATCTGCCAAGGCTCGGATTTGGTGCCGTGCTTGACGGTGACGATGGCATTGGCGAGCGCCGTGCCGGCGGCATCCAGACGCGCGTCGAGTGCCTCGAAGTTCTTGAGGAAGTCGGGGTCGAAGTCGAGCTTGTCGCCGAAACCGGGCGTCTCGTTGGACTGGAGCACCTTGCTGCCGGTGATGCAGTCGCAGCTCGGGTCATAGGCGAACATCACCTTGACCGGACCGGCATAGCCCGGACCCGAGCCGGTGATGGCCAGTCCCAGTAACCGGCCCTCGGCATCATAGGCGCCGTAGATGAGATCGCCGCTGGCACCCGCCTCGGCGGGCGCCAGTCCGCCCTCGGGCGTGATGACGAAATCGCGCTTGCCGACCGCGCCCGGCAGCACGCGGAACACCGCTTTCTCGGTCAGGACACGCTGATTCTCAGCGATGATCGGCAGGGTGAACTGGTAGACCAGGGCCACCAGCAGCCCGGAGATCAGCGCGATGCCGCCCAGGGTGCGCAGCATGGCCCAGGCCGGCGTGGTCGCCGCTCGAGGTTGAATCTGTACTTCGGTCGTCATCTCTACCCTACTCTATTTGGAGCCGTAAACGCGCGGCTGGGTCCAACTCGAAATCAGCGGCCCGAGCGCATTGGCAAGCAGGATGGCGTACATGATGCCCTCGACCAGACCGCCGAATAGCCGGATGACGACCGTCAGCGCACCGATGAAGAGTCCGTACAGGATCACGCCGCTGGCCGTCACCGGCGAAGCCACCATGTCGCTGGCCATGAACCAGGCGCCCAGCATCAGCCCGCCCGAGCAGAGCACGAACCAGGGACTCGGATAGAGACTCGGATCGAGCAGCCAGAACGGCAGCGCCACCAGAACCGCACCGGCCATGACGCTGACCGGAATGCGCCAGTCGAGCATCCGCTGCCAGGCCAGCCACAGACCGCAGATCAGGATCAGGATCGCCGAGGTCTCGCCCGCCGAACCGGCGATCATCCCGCTGAAGGTATCCATGATCGGCGTTTCGATGTGCTGGAACTTCTGGATCGCCAGGGGCGTGGCTCCGCTCCAGCCGTCCAGGTTCAGACTCGCGATCCAGTCGCCGACCGGGATCGGCTGCATGAAGGGCAGCGTCAGGGTCGAGGGGATGACCTCGGTGAAACGGCCCGGCGCGAAAGCCGGCGTCCAGGTGGTGATGGCCACCGGGAAGGCCGCCTGCACGAAGGCGCGTCCGACCAGGGCCGGATTCATGACGTTGTAGCCCAGACCGCCGAACAGCGCCTTGCCGAGCGCAATGCCGACGAAGGCGGCCACCGCCGCCATCCACAGCGGAAAGCCCGGCGGCAGGGTCAGCCCCAGCAGCAGGCCGGTGATGACCGCCGACCAGTCCGCGACCGTGTTGCCCCGGCCGCCGGCGCGGGCGAAGCCCCACTCGGTCAGGATGGCGACGCCGGTCGTGGTCAGGAGCAGCAGCAGCACACTCAGCCCGAACTGCCACACCGCAAAGGCCGCGATCGGCAGCAGTGCCAGCACCACGGTGCGCATGATCTTGTCGACCGTCACCACCCGCTTGAGATGGGGCGATGTCCGGATTTCGATGCCTCTAGACATGGTTAGTCATCAGTCTTCAATAATTCAGTGGTTGCTCGGTGCCGGCACGCCTGAACCCCTCTCCCCTCGCGGGAGAGGGGTTGGGGAGAGGGGGATATTCAAAGCCGCTCAGTGCCGGGTTTGCTTGGTCTCATCCCGCCGCAGCGCATCGCGATTGATCGACTTGGCGATACGGAAATACTGCGTCAGCGGAATATTGGACGGGCAGACGAAGGCACAGCAACCGCACTCGAAGCATTGATCGAGGTTGAACTGCCCAGCCATGACGCCATACTCGCGCGCCACCGCCAGCTCACCGAGCATCGAGGGATTGAGCGAGACCGGACAGGCGCGCAGACACTCGCCGCACTTGATGCAGGGATAGACCTGACGCCGCGCCAGCGCCGGATCTTCCGGCTCCAGCGCCACCACGCCCGAGACCGACTTGGTGACGGGCACATCGAGCGAGGACACGGCCATGCCCATCATCGGCCCGCCCAGGATCACCTGCCCCAGCGGTCCCTTGAGCCCGACCTGATCGAGCAGGAAGCGCACCGGGGTGCCGATCGGCACCAGGAAGTTGCCCGGATTCTTGACTGCCGGCCCGCTGACCGTGACCACACGCTCGATCAGACCCCGTCCCAGCGGCACCAGCTCGCCCATCTGCGCCAGGGTACCGACGTTGAACACCGCCACGCCGACATCCGCCGGCAGACCGCCGGCCGGAACCTCGGCGTCGAGCAGCGCGGTGATGAGCATCTTCTCGGCGCCCTGCGGATACTTGCTCCGGACCGCCTCGACCGTGATCGGCAGATGCTTGGGAATGCGCGCGCGCAGATGGCTCACGGCATCGAGCTTGTTGTCCTCCACCCCGATGATGGCGCGTTCGGCGCGCGTGGCCCGCAGCGCGATCCGGATGCCCCGGATCAGATGTTCGGTCTGCTCCAGCATGATGCGGTGGTCGCAGGTCAGATACGGCTCGCACTCGCAGCCGTTGACCAGCAGCGTATGGATCACCCGACCGGCGGGCGGCTGCATCTTGACGTGACTCGGGAAGGCGCCGCCGCCGAGTCCGACCAGCCCCGCATCCTGAACCGCCTGGATGATGTCCTTGACGTTCATGTGCTCGGGTTCGCACTCGCTGCCGTAGAGCACCTGCTGACTGGCGGCATGATAGACCTTGAGGAAGATCGCCTGGGTCTTCGGCCCCTCGGCGGTCGGTGCCAGACCGATGGCCCGGATCACGCCGGTCGCCGGCGCATGCATGGGCACCGAGACGAAATGATCGGCCACCGCGATCGGCTCGCCGCGCACCACCTCTTGACCGACCTTGACGATCGGCACCGAGGCGCGGCCCTTGTGCTGCTGCAACGGAATGACCAGTTCGTCGGCGAAGGGCAGACGGCGGATCGGCTTGCCGGCCGTGAGTTCCTTGTGCTCGATCGGATAGATGCCATGGTCGAAGGTCTTGTGACCATGGAGGAGCCGCGTGAAACCCATGCTGATCCGCTGTATCAGGTTGGAATGCCCGGCGTCGGGCGCGCAGTTGGAACCCAGTGCCGCTGCTTGATGCTTCATACCAAGATCCACTCAAATTGGAACCGCAAAGACGCACAGGACGCGAAGAGAACACGGAGTCTCGCCGGCCCCGCGTAGGATGGGGTGAGCGTCGCGAACCGCATCGGTCGTAACCGATGCGGTTCGCGCTCATCACCGTCTCCTACTGGTACTTCTCGGCGCGCTTGACGAGCTTGTCGACGCCCGCCTCGGCCGGGTTCCAGGGCATTCCCGGATGGATGCAGCCGGCGGCACACTTCTCGGCTGCCTTGACGATGTCCTTGTAGGGTCCGCCCTTGGGATCGACGATCTCGATCTTCTTGTCACCGTTGTACTTGAAGATCTTGGGATTGATGGTGACGCACTCGTCGCAGGCGGTGCACTCGGGGGTCTCGACCCACACCGGCTCCCAGCCTTCGGCGCTGTCGTTGCCCGAGCCGTTGGCGCCCGGATGCGCCGCGCCATTTCCGTTGTGACCCGCGCCGTTGGAGGGCGCCGCGCCGGCCAGACCGGACAGTCCGCCCTCGCCGACCGCCAGTGCCAGCAGACTGCTGGTGAGCTTCTGGGCGATCTCGGCCTTGGCCTGCTGGCGCACCGACTCGACGTCGACCTTGTTCAGCTCGCCACACAGACCGCGCAACTGGGTCCAGAAGGACCGACGTTCCTCACAGCTATGGATCAGTTCCTGAGCGACCAGGACGCGCATCAGACGGTTCTTGCCGTCCACGCCCCAGACGTAGGGATGCAGCCCATCGCGCTCGTCTTCGGCCAGATCCAGGAACTCGTGCACCGGAACCATGGTGTCGTTCCAGGTCTCGGGCGGCGCCTTGCGGAAGTGCTTGCGGAAACGACCCTCGATCATGGCGAAGTCGACGAAGGTGAAAGGCACTTCCATCTCGGCTGGGTTGCCCTTCTCGTCGGTGTACTTGAGCGTCCAGCTGATCCAGTCGCGGTCGATGTCCGGGTTGCCCTCGATCGAGCAGCACTCTTCCAGGCTGGTGCCGGCGTCCGGATCGAAGCGGAACAGCGGATAGGCGCGCGACTCCACGGCCATACGACCATGCTTGTTGGACATGTCGTCGCCGATGCCGTGCTCGGGCTGGCACGAGGTGTAGATGTTGAACAGGGCCGGACGGCGCGCGTTCAGACCATCGATGTAGCCTTCCAGCAGGTGCGTCAGGTGCGAGGCCGAGCTGGAGAGCACGAAGGCCGAGCGATGCGCCATGCCGATCAGGCCCATCTCCTTGCGGATCTCGGTCTTGCCCTTCCACTGCTTGCCGTAGGGCGCCATGTCGGCGACCTGACCGACGAAGCCCGAGGTACAGGACTGACCGCCGGTGTTGGAATAGCTCTGGGTGTCGACCACCAGGATCTTGACCGGGGTGCCGGACATGAGCGCACGCGACAGGTTCTGGAAGCCGATGTCATACATGGCGCCGTCGCCGCCGACCGCGACCACCGGCGGACACAGCAGCCACTCTTCGTCGCTGAAGTCCTTCCAGCCGAAATAGCTCAACTCGCATGCGGGATCGTTCAGCTTGAACTGACCGTCCAGCTCCATGCGCGCCTGACGAATGGCCTTGAAGCCCTCGCCCATCTTGCGCATGTGTCCCTCGAACAGACCCAGGGCCACCGAGGGCGAATCCTGGAACAGGTTGTTCGACCAGGGGAACGGATAGGGGTTGTACGGGAAGGTCGCGCCCCAGACCGAGGTACAGCCGGTGGCGTTGACGAAGCCCATGTTGGCGCGCGGCTGCTTGTCGGTGTACTGCGCCTTGAGATGACGCAGCTTGGCCAGCAGACCCGTGACCCACTTGAGCCAGTCCGGATCGACCGGCTGGGCGCCCTGATGCACCAGTTCGGCCGAGAGACCGGACAGGGTCAGATCGGCGTCCTTGTGGCTGTCGAGCGCCTTGGCGATCGCCGCCGAGTTGGACAGATCCATGCCCGAAGCCAGCTTGAGCCGGATGTGGGTTTCCAGACGGTTGATCAGGTCGTCGATCTCAGCCAGGTGCTTCTTGACGCGCGACTGCATCAGCGCCGTCACCGTGGCGGTGAACAGATGCACGGCGGTCTTCTCGCCGCAGCCCATGCAGGAGCCGTCGCCCGAGACCATCGACTGATAGTTGTTCTTGTCGAGCAGCAAGGTTTCGAGTGCGCCGACCTTGTCGTCGAGATCCTCGATGCGGATGAAGTCCGGGTCGGTGGTCGGCAGGTCCAGCCACATGGCCCAGCGGTTCTGCATCTGCTGGATGCTCTCGGTGGTCTGCGGCTCAGCGACCAGGGCGCCGTCGTTACAGACCTCGATACACTCCATGCAGCCCTTACAGGTGTAGGGGTTGACCGTGATGCTGAACAGACCGCCGCTGCCCTTCTGCTTCTTCTCGCGATTGGTCCAGTAGGGCTTGGTGATGGCGAACTGATAGTCGCCGAGCGCCTCCATCATCAGACCGAATTCCTTCTCGGCGATGGCTTTCTGCTCCGGCTCGCCGCTGAAGGCGGCCAGGGTTTCGAGCACAGCCTGATCCATGAGCGTGCGCATGTCGGCCGTCTCACCGGCGGTCTCGACCAGCTCGCGCAGACGCTTCTCGACGTTGCGGGTCTCGCGGCGCAGATACTGGGTCGGCATCCCGCGCTCGACACGGCTGATCGCGGTGGCGAAGACGTCGGACACCTTGTTGACCAGACCCGGAATAGCGCTGTCCGGACAGATCGAGAAGCAGTTGCCGCAGGCGGTACAGTTCTCGGGCAGGAACTTCGGATACTCGAAGCGGATCTGGGTCATGTCGCGATAGACGCCGGTCGAGGCCGGCATCAGCGACAGGGCCATGTGCGGGTCGGTCAGGTTGTCGCTGCCGCGGCCGCTGGCGTAGAAGGCGCCGGTCTGATCCCAGAAACGATGCACGTCGGCGATGCGGCCATCGCCCTCGGGCAGCGCCTTGAGCATGATCGGCAGGCTCGGCGCCTTGCGGGTCATGAGCTGACCGGCGACCAGCGGCTTGTCGGTGATCTCGACGATCTCGTCGAAACCACGGCGCACGATGCGCAGGTTGTCCTGCACCACGCGCTCGCCCTTGGCACCGAACTTGGAGCGCAGCTGCTCCTCGATGGCGGCGAACAGACCGGTCTCATCCAGTCCGGCGCGCTCCATCAGAGGCGAAGCGGCGAAGAAGGCGCCCTGGAAGGCGTTGCCCTGCATGCGGAATTGCAGCTCGGCGTTGGAGGCCTCTTCACGCGCGATCTTGAAGCCGTCGATGTAGTAGACGCGGATCTCGTTGTCGACGATGAACTTGCGCGCCGCCGGCGGGAAGCTCGCCCACACCTGCTCGGCGTTCTCCAGGCTCGACTGGATGACGAAGCGTCCGCCGCGATGCAGCCCCGCGAGCGGGTTGGAGTGGGTGAAGACGTTCGGGTCCGGGCTCAGGACCACGTCGACATAGGTGTATTCGCAGTTGAGACGAATCGGCTCGGGCGCGGCTGACAGGAAGTAGGTGGTCGGCTGCCCCTTCTTCTCGGAGCCGTACTTGGGATTGGCGCGGATGTCGTAACCCAGCAGATCATAGAGCGTCATCGCCAGGTTCTTGCCGGTGGTCACGGCGCCCCAGCCGCCGACCGAGTGCATACGCACCGTCACCGCGCCCTTGGGCAACAGGTTCGGGTTCTCGCTGCCGCGCAGGGCCAGCTCGCCGATACGCGGATAGGCATCCTTCAACTGCTGGATGCGGATCTCGTCCTTGGGATCGGCCGCATCGCGCATGAAATCGATCGAGAGATAGAAGAACTTGCGCCCCGAGCCGCCCGGAATCATGTTCTCGACGGCGGCGATCAGCCCTTCCGGCTGGAGGTCGCGCGAACCCAGACCATAGCAGCCCGAGTAGAGGCGCGGCATGTCGCCGGCCTTGTAGGTCGGGTACGGGGCATAGGGGATCTCCTCGCCCTTGCCGACCATGCCGTTCTCCATGCACTTGGCCAGCGCCGCGCGCACTTCGCACATGATCGGCAGATCCTCGGCCAGCGGCTGGTCGGTGCGCTCCAGGATCGCCACGCCCTTCTTGCCCTGCAGCATCCGGCCGATCAGCTCGCCGGGGAAGGGACGGAACATGGTCAGATTGATGACGCCGATCTTGAGCTTGCGCGTCTCGCGCAGATAGTCGGCCACGGCCTCCGCCTGGACGACCATGCTGCCCTGACCGACGATCACGTACTCGGCGTCCTCGCAGCGGTAGCCCAGGGCGCGCGCATAGCGACGCCCGGTCAGCTCGTAGTATTCGGTCATCACCTGATCGGCGATCGGTCCGATGTGATCGAAGAAATACGGACGCTGTGCGGCGACGGCCTGCATGTAAGCGTCCTGGTTCTGCACCGTGCCCGAGCTGACCGGGTTGTCGACGTCCCACACCAGGGGAACGCGGCGGCGGGTCGGGCCATAGACCAGACGCTGGGCTGGGGTCGGGCACTCGATGATGTCGTCGGGACGACCGCAGAACTCCTCGACCAGCGCGCGCTCGGGCACGTTGAGCGGCTCGATCAGGTGCGTGGTCAGGAAGCCGTCCTGACCGACGGCGGCCGGCGTCAGGGTCAGCTCGGCGATCTTGCGCGCGATCAGATTGAGGTCAGCCGCTTCCTGGGCGTTCTTGCCGAAGACCTGGAAGAAGCCGGTGTCGTCGATACAGTGATAGTCGTCGTGGGCGCAGTGGACGTTGAGACTGGCCTTGGTGATGGCGCGCGAGCCGATGTTGAGCACATAGGGCAGGCGCTTGCCGACCGCCGTATAGAGCGATTCGTGCATGAAGGCCACGCCCTGCGCCGACGAGAAGTTGGTAGCGCGCAGTCCCGTCATCGACATGCCGGCGGTCACGGCGGCCGCCGCGTGCTCGGACTCGGGCTCGACGAAGATCAGCGGATTGCCCGAGATGTTCAGATGCCCATTGGCCACTTCCTCGGCCCAATACTCACCCATCTGCGTGGAAGGCGTGATCGGATAGGCACCAGCGGCATCGGAGGCCTCGCGCTCGCACATGATGACAGCACTGTTGCCGTCCATCGCCATACGGGTGCCAGGGTACTTGAACTGCTTTTCGTCTTTCTTTCCGAACATGGGCCTTCTCTGTTGTTGATTCTCTAAGGGGAGCCGTCGGACGCAGGTCAGCGGCTCACAACCGATTCGATGTCGAGTCGCCCGGCCGCGACCGCTCTGACGGCGGTTTACGGGCGCGGGCCATCGCCACCTCGCGCGACCTCAGACGGCCGGCAAGGCGCCCTTTGTCCCCTTGCGCAGCACCTTGCGCGCGTCGCGTCCCTTGACGACGGTTCCATCGGCCTCCAGCCAGACGATGGCGCCGGTCGGGCAGCGCTCGATCGCGACCTTGGAGGCCAGTGCGTTGTTGGAATAATCGATCACCGCGAGGTTGTCCTGGAGCTGGATCAAGCCCTCGGGTGAGTCCTGGACGCAGCGCCCGCACGCGGTGCAGGCGACTTCGCAGTGATGCTCGGCCTGATCGCCGAACTCCAGGTTCTTGCAGGCGACCCACAGCCGGTGACTGACCGGATGCAGTTCGAACAGATCCTTGGGGCAGACGGTGACGCACTCGCCGCAGGCGGTGCATTTGTCTTCGATGACGACCGGGATGCCCTGGCGGTTCATGTAGATGGCGTCGAAGTCGCACACCACCTCACAGTCGCCGAAGCCCAGACAGCCCCAGGTGCAGCCACGCCCGCCGCCCGAGACCAGCGCGGCGGCGCGGCAGGACGGCAGTCCGCTGTAGTTGGCGCGCAGATAGGCGACATTGCCGCCGCCGTCACAGGCCAGACGCGCCACCCAGCGCTCGCGCGCACTCAGCTCGACGCCCAGGAAGTCAGCGATGATCTGATTCATCGACTTGGCGTTGACGGTGCAGCGCGCCGGGTCGATCTCGCCCTTGACCAGCTTTTCGGCGAAGGGCCGACAGCCGGCCTCGCCACAGGCGCCGCAGTTGGCCTTGGGCAGCAGATCCTCGACCTGATCGATCCGCGGATCTTCGAACACATAGAGCCGTTTGTTGGCGATGACCAACATCAGGGCGAGCAGCAGACCCAGCGTGGCCATGAAGCCCACGGCGGTTAGGATGGTTGCCATAGACAGCTAATCCGGCAGAGACAGTCAGGGGAGCGCGACGCCGAGGATGGGGACGGCGCTTACCAGCTCGGAATTCGGATGTCTGGAGGTCGCTCCCGTGCTCGTTGGATGAAGGGCACGCGGAGACCGCCAGTGTGGAGCGGGGGAAGTTTACGGAATTATGATCTATTAAAATTGCAAATTATGTAAATCGTGAGTATTGAAACATGATCGAGCACTATCGATCCGTCTCTATGGCACATATTGTGAATTTTGATGCACTTTGGCTGTTTGTTGCGTCCCTTGGAATTCTGTGATCCCAGACCCCGCCGGTGGTCGACCGGCCTGGCTCTGGTGGACGACGGGGCGGTGCGCATGGCGCCGCTGTTGCGTCTGCCGTCACTGCTCGCGGCCATGGGTGTCGATCCGGACGAAGTGATCCGCGCGGGCGGCGCCGACCCGACCGCCTTCGACGATCCGGACAAGACTCTGCCCTTTCCGGTGCTGGGCCGCCTGCTCGAGCACTGCGCGCGGGCGACCGGCTGCCCGCATCTGGGCCTGGAGCTCGGGCGGCGCTCAGGGCTGGATGCGCTGGGCGGCCTGGGGGAGATCGCCCAGACCGCGCCGGATCTGGGCAGCGCCTTGCGGTTCTTCATCCTGCACCTGCATCTGCACGACCGCGGGGCCGTGCCCCTGCTCTGGGAACGCGGCGACCAAGCGATGCTCGGCTATGTCATCCATTGGCCGGACGTGCCGGGCACCGAGCAGATCTATGACGGCGCGGTGGCGATAATCCACAACATTCTCAAGTCACTGGCCGGTCCGGGCTGGCAACCCAGCGCCGTCTGGCTGCACCGTCCGCCGCCCGCGGACAAGGCGCCTTATCGCGACCATTTCCAGACCCGGTTGCATTTCGCGGCCCAATACGCCGCCGTGGGTTTCCGTGCCGAGGATCTCAGCCGACAGCTCCCCGGATCGGACGCGCGTGCCTATGCCGACGGACTGCGCGAGGTCGAGGCACTGACGGCCTTCCGCGACGTCGGTCTGCATGAGCACATTCAGCAGGTACTGCGTCGACTCCTAATCGCCGGTGCGCCGGCGAGCGAGCTCCGTCTGGAGCCGGTCGCGGCGCTCTTCGGCCTGCACAGCCGCACCCTCAATCGTCGGCTGCACGCCGAGGGCACGAGTTTCAAGGTGCTGCTCGACGAGACCCGCTACCGGATCGCCCGCCAACTGTTGCGCGACACGCAACTGCCCATGCAGGAGTTGGCAATCACGCTCGGCTATGCCGATGTCACCGCCTTCACCCGGGCCTTTCGTCGCTGGTCCGGGGCCCCCCCCGCCGCCTGGCGCTCCTCATGCCGGCGCGATACCTGAATCCGGCGCGTGTCTAGGGGCGCGAAAATGTCGTGAAATGTCAATCACGCATCCGGTCAATTCGACATAATCGGCGCGCCGAAGGCGATTGATCTTTGTCATGGCCCACCGGCAGCGCGCTTCAGGTTCGACGTCCAACCAACCACTCACTTCAGAGAGGAAGCCGACGGATGTTCAAGTCAAGGCTCAAGGCCGGTCTCATCGCCTCCGCCGCCCTGTTCGGCGGTCTGGTCGCGGAGATCGGGTTCGATGGCGGTTTTCTGGTTTCGGAGGCGCAGGCCGTGGTGGGTCGGCCCGCAACGGCGATGAGCTATGCCGGTGTCGCCCGCCGCACCACACGCCGCACCATCTACGCCACTTCCGTGTATCGCGCGACGCTCCCTGCCGGCTGCACCACTGTCATCATCGAGGGAACGACCCTGCATCGCTGCGGGGCCACCTACTATCAGCCATCGGGTAGCCGGTATGTGGTGGTGCAGGTTCAATAAGTCCCCGGATCGAGGGATCGCTGCACAAGACCACTCGCCCCATGATCGTTCTGATTCATTCGGACCCAACCCTCGGGAAATTCATGCCATGACGACATCCATCCCAAGCGTTCCAGCCCCTCGGCGCGCCCGCCTCGGCGCCGTCTCCCTGATCCTGGCGGCCTCACTGATCGGGACGGGTTCACTCGCCCAGGCCCGCGAAGGGGACGCCCAGGCCATCCTCAAGTCGATGACGGACTATGTGGGCAGCCAGACGAGCATTGAGTTCAGCTTCGACAGTTCCATCGAGGTTATCACCCCGGAACTGGAGAAGATCCAGTTCACCAACTCCGGCGGGGCGCTGTTGAGCCGACCCGATAAGCTGCGCGCCCATCGGACCGGCGGCTACGCGGACGTGGAGTTGGTCTTCGACGGCCAGACCGTGAGCGTGCTCGGCAAATCCCGCAACGTCTATGCCCAGTTCGATGGACCCGAGAGCGTCGATGCCCTGATCGAGGCGCTGCGCGCGGGCCAGGGCATCGCCCTGCCGGGCGCCGATCTGCTGCTGACGAATGCCTATGCGGTGCTGACCGACGGCATCCTGGAGGCCAAGCACATTGGTCGCGGCATCATCGACGGCGTGGAGTGCGAGCATCTGGCCTTCCGCAACCGCGACACCGACTGGCAGCTCTGGGTGGAAGTGGGCGAGCGGCCCATCCCGCGCAAGCTTGTGATCACCAGCAAGACCCTGAACAGCGCGCCTCAGTACACGCTACAGGTCAAGGACTGGAAGACCGGCGTCACCCCGGCGGCCGATGCCTTTGCCTTCACCCCGCCCAAAGACGCGCAGAAGCTCGAAGCTCATGAACTCATCGATCTCGACGAGCTGCCCCCGGACGCTGCCACTGGAGACGACCAATGACCCGCAAGTCACTGAAAAAACTGGCCATCCTCGCTCTGGCCACGGGTGGCTGGCTGCTCGATGGGTCGCTCGGCTCCGGGACTCATCTCAGCCTGATGGCCACGGCTGAAGCCGCCGTAGGCGCACCCGCGACACCTGTGAGCTATGCAGGCGTGGCGCGCCGCACCACGGCTCGGGCGGTGACGCCCGGTGTCGGGGCCGGCGGTGTGGGCGGACCCGCCTCAGGTGTCGGGGTGCTGCCCGGAGCGGGCGCCGGCAAGGCCGGGGTCGGCTACAGCGGCGGTGTCGGACGCAACCTGGGCGGCCCCGTGAATCGGGTCGGCGTCCGCTGATCTTCGGAGACCATTCATGCTCCAAAGGCCCCTGATCGTCGTCGTCCTCGCCGTCGCCGGCTGGCTCTGTAACGGCGCGATCGGCGTCGGCGCGCCGGCCGGACTGATGGCGAGCGCCGACGCCGCCCCCGCCGCCCAGCGCCCACGGATCGGTTTGGCCCTGAGTGGCGGCGGCGCGCGTGGCGCGGCCCATGTCGGCGTGCTCAGGGTGCTGGAGGAGCTGAAGATTCCGGTGGACTACATCGCTGGAACCAGCATGGGTTCCATCGTCGGCGCCCTCTATGCCTCGGGCATGACCCCGGACGAGATCGCCCAAGCCCTGCAGGAAGTGGACTGGGACGAGGTGTTCACCGACGCCACCCCGCGCGACGAACGGACCTTTCGTCGCAAGCAGGACGATAAGCTGAATCTGATCAAGCACAAACCCGGCCTCAAGGATGGCGAGGTGCGGCTGCCGATGGCGCTGGTCGAGGGCCAGAAATTCGACCTGGTACTGCGCCGGCTGCTGCTGCCGGTGTCCGAGGTGCGCGACTTCGACCGGTTGCGCATCCCTTATCGGGCGGTGGCGACCGATATCGCCACCGGCCACGAAGTCGTGCTCAAGCGCGGCGATCTCGCCCAAGCCGTCCGGGCCAGCATGGCGGTTCCCGGCGCCTTCGCGGCGGTGGACATCGACGGACGGACCCTGGTCGACGGTGGCATGGCCAACAACCTGCCGATCAGCGTAGTGCGCGAGATGGGCGCCGACATCGTCATCGCCGTCGACATCAGCACCCCGCTGCTCACCCGCGAAGACATCAAATCGGTGCTCGGCGTGGTCGAGCAGCTCACCGGCTTTCTCACCCGTGGCAACACGGAACGCCAGATCGCGTCCCTGACCCAGCGGGATCTGCTGATCGTGCCGCCGCTCGATGAGGCCGGGATCGGTAGCGGCGACTTCAAACGCTCTGCCGAGGCGATCGCCATCGGCGAACGGGCCGCCCGCGACCATATGCACAGGCTGGCGGGCCTGGGTGTGTCGCCGGACGCCTATGCCCGCTACCTTGCCGCCCACCCCAACCCGAGACAGGGCGCCGCGCCCGTGGAGCGTCTGGCGTTCGTCGAGATCGAGAACAATTCGTCGATCAGCGATGCCGTGATCGAGGCCCAGTTCGATGTGCGGCCGGGCGATCCGCTGGACGTCGATCGTCTGGAGGCCGGCATCGCGCGCGCCTATGGCCTGGGCCATTTCGAGAAGATCGGCTATCGGCTGGAGGAGCGCGACGGGCGGCATGGCGTGGTGGTGCGGGCTCAGGAGAAATCCTGGGGCACCAGCTCGCTGCAGACGGGACTGCAACTCTATACCAGTTTCGGCGACGGATCGGATTTCAACCTCGGCGGCGCCGTCACCCTGACCCCCTTCGGCGCCAATGCCGGCGAGTGGCGCACCTTCGTCAGTCTGGGCGAGGAGCAGCAGTTCATCACCGAGGTCTACTATCCGCTGGATCCGGCTCAGACATGGTTCGTGGGCGGCGATCTGGGGTATGAGTCCAGACTGTTCCGCCTGTTCGATCAGGATCAGGACCGAGCGTTGGCCGAATACGACACCAGTCGTCTCGGCGCCCGTCTGAGGTTCGGACGCAATTTCGACACCTGGGGCCGGTTGCACCTGATGTACGACCGGGCGGTCGGGGACGCCGAGGTCACTGTCGGCGCCCCGGATCTGGTCGATTACGACTTCGATGTGGGCCGGCTCAGCCTGCTCGGCGCCATCGATACCTACGACAACTACTATTTCCCCAGCCGCGGCTCACTGGGTAGCTTGTCCCTGACCAGCTCGCGCGAAAGCCTGGGCGCCAGTTCCGACTACGATCAGGTGCTGTTCAACTACAGTGCGGTCATGAGCCGGGGCCGACATGCCCTGCAGGGCGGCGTCACCCTGGCCACGACCCTGGACGAAGATGCGCCGGTGGAGGCGCTGTTCCAGCTCGGCGGCTTCATGCGACTGTCCGGGCTCGAACGCAACGCCCTGAGCGGTCAGCATCTGGGACTGCTGCGCGGCCTGTACCGCTACCGGCTCAACGATGTGCTGGTGCCCGTCTATGCCGGCGCCTCACTGGAACTGGGCAATACCTGGGATCGGCGCGATGCGATCGAATTCACCGACGCCCGTTTGGCCGGCAGCCTCTTCCTGGCGGCGGACACCCCGCTGGGGCCGCTCTTTCTCGGTTACGGCAACACGGAAGGCCGCGATCAGGCCATCTATCTGATGCTGGGGCCGCTCTGGTAATCCGCGATTCAAAGATTCAAACCGACGAGTCATCACCATGCCGATGAGATGTAACAGATCGCTGTGCCTGCCGGTGTCGCTCGCCGCCGCGCTGATGCTTCCAACCTGGGTCCAGGCCGATGAGGCGGCGGATCTGGCCAAGCAGTTGGCCAACCCCATCGCCTCCTTGATCAGTGTGCCGCTGCAATACAACACCGACACCTATGGCGGGTTCAATGACGGGGCCACCAGCGACCGGCTGGTGATCCAGCCGGTTATCCCGTTCGCGTTGAACGAGGACTGGAATCTGATCACGCGCACCATCGTACCGCTCGTCGAGCAACGCGGTTTCCCGGTCGAGGCGCTGAACGAGTCGGGCCTTGGCGACAGCACCCTCAGTCTGTTCTTTTCGCCGAAGGCGCCGACCGCGAGCGGCTGGATCTGGGGTGCGGGGCCGGTGATGCTGCTGCCGACAGCGACCGAAGAGGTGCTGGGCACCGAGCAATGGGGTCTCGGGCCGACCGGCGTGGTTCTGAAGCAGACGGGGCCATGGACGTTCGGTCTGCTGGCCAACCATCTCTGGTCCCTGGCCGGTGCGGACGACCGCGACGCGGTCAATGCCACCTATCTCCAGCCGTTTCTGAGCTATACCACCCACACCCAGACGACCCTGGGCCTGGTCTCGGAATCCACCTACGACTGGGAACGCGACCAATGGTCGGTCTCGGTGATTCCGCAGGTCGGACAACTGTTCAAGCTGGGTCCGCAGATCCTTCAGCTCGCGGTCGGCGCGAAGTATTGGGCCGAGGCCCCGGAGAACGGCCCCGAGGGCTGGGGTCTGCGGGTGCAGCTGACCCTGCTGTTCCCGCAATAGACCGACGAAGAGGCGCGTTACAATGCAGAATGCTGTTGATGTCCCGATCACGACAGGAGCACAAGCCGTGAGACAACACTTGATTGACGGCGGAAGCCGCACCGAAAGACAGGACACAAGGCTCCTGTCTCGTCAACCGATGCTCCGGTTGTTGGGCCTGTTCGCGCTCGCCGGACTCCTGGCCGCCTGGAGCCTCCCGCCCGACGCCCTGGCGGCGGACACGACGCGCCGCCCGAACATCGTTGTCATCCTCGGCGACGACCTGGGCTTCTCCGACATGGGTTCCTTCGGCGGCGAGATCCGCACGCCAAGCCTCGACGCGCTGGCCAACGAAGGGGTGCGCTTCACCAACTTCTATACGAACGCGACCTGCTCGCCCACCCGCTCGACGCTGTTGAGCGGCGTGGATACCCATCAGAACGGTCTGGGTAACATGGACGAGTGGACCGCGCCCAACCAGCGCGGTGTGCCGGGTTACGAGGGCTATCTCAATGATCGCGTGGCCACGCTGCCGCAGTTGCTGCGCGACGTCGGTTATCACACCTACATGGTCGGCAAGTGGCATCTGGGCAAACAGCCGGATCAGATCCCGGCCGCGCGCGGCTTCGAGCGCGACTTCTCGCTGCTCGACGGCGGCGGCAGTTACTGGGACATGACGAACATCACCGGCGCCGCGCCCAAGTCGGTCTTCACCGAGGACGGGCGTTATCTCACCAAGCTGCCCAAGGACTACTACGCCACCAAGACTTACACCGACAAGCTGATCGGCTTCATCGATGCCAACCGGGCCGACGGCAAGCCATTCTTCGCCTATGTCGCCCATCAGGCGCCTCACGATCCCTTCCATCTGCCCAAGGAGTGGCGCAAGCGCCATGTGGGCGAGTACGACCAGGGCTGGGATGCGGTGCGGCAGGCGCGGCTCAAGCGTCAGATCGACCTTGGCATCATGCCCGCAGGCACCCAGCTCGCCGAGCGCATGTGGTTCATCCCCGATCCCATCACGCTCGCCCCGGCGGCTCGGGCGCTGTCCGGCAAGAAGATGGAACTCTATGCCGGCATGGTGGAAAACCTGGACTTTCATGTCGGTCGGCTCATCGACCATCTGAAAAAGATCGGCGAATACGACAACACGATCTTCATCGTCTTCGGCGACAACGGCGCCGAGGGGACCGATCTGTTCCAGATGATCGCGGGCAATCCGGGGGCGCGCGACTTCCTGTTCGCCGCCATCAAATGGTCGCAGACCCATCCCAACGCCTGGGGCGACCCCGGCTCCTATGTCGGCTATGGCCCGATGTGGGCGCAGGTCTCCATGACCCCCTTCAGCCAATACAAGGGCTGGGCCGCGGAAGGCGGTATTCGCAACGCCCTCATCGTCAGCGGCCCGGTGGTCGAGCGACCGGCGGGGAGCATCAATCACGGACTCATGCATGTGGCCGACATCATGCCGACGCTGCTGGAGGTGGCCGGCGCTCGCTATCCCAAACAGCTCAACGGCCGCGACTTGCCGCCGCTCATCGGCAAATCCTGGCTGCCGGTGCTGAGTGGACGCGCTGAGTCGCCGCGCACCGCACGCGACACCCTGGCCTGGGAGAATTTCGGCAACCACGCCCTGCGTCAGGGCGACTGGAAGCTGCGCTGGCAGCACAAGCCCTTCGGCACCGGCGACTGGGAACTCTTCGATCTGGCCAACGACCCCGCCGAGCGGCATGATCTCGCCGCCAAGCGTGCCGACAAGCTCAAGGCGCTGCTGGCGCTCTGGGACGACTATGTGCGCCGGCACAACGTGATTCTGCCCGACCGCTCCATGTTCGAGACCCTGGACGACACCCTGCCGATGCGCGTCCCGGACGATGCCGGCTATCCGCCGCTGATCTACAAGCGCCAGTTCGTGGCGCCCGAGGATCTGCTGGCCGATCCCAAGCCCTAAGCTTTGAGCTTTTCTCCCCTAACGACAGACTAGAGAGAGCCTTCATGCACGAGGACACAGATTCGATGACGCGCGCCGGCGGGGCGCGCCTGCCGGCCGCCGCACTGCTTGCCCTGAGCGCGCTCGGCCCGCTCGCCGTCCAGGCGCAGACCCCGGCGCGCTTCTATCTCGACACCCTGTCCGGCTCCACGGCCGTGCCGCTGATCGTCGAGTCGATCAACGGCAACACCAACCCCTTCGATCCGGCCCATACCGTCACGCCGGGCGCGGACTTCGACGCCACCCTGGCGATGGTCGGCTATGGCCACACCTTCTCGCTGTTCGACCGCTCGGCGCTGGCCGCCATCTTCCTGCCGATGGGGCGGATCTCGGGCGATGTCAGCCTGAACGGGCGTACCTTCAATCAATCGGCCAGCGGCTTCGGCGATCCGACGCTCGAGTTCGCCATCAACCTCATCGGCCCGTCGGCGCAGAAGGATATCCCCGACGCGATGCGCTACGAGCCGGGCTTCGCGCTCCACCTGCTCGCCGATCTGGCCCTGCCGATCGGCGAGTACGACAACGACCAGACGCTGAACATCGGCATGAATCGCTGGTACGGGCGCGTGGCGCTGCCGATGACCTGGCAGCTCGGCGCCTGGGTGCCGGGTCGGCGCACCACGCTGGAGCTGCTGCCGTCGGTCTGGCTGTTTGGCGAGAACAGCGATTATGTCGGGCAGACCCTGGAGACCGAGCCCATGTTCCAGCTCGACGCCCACCTGACACGCGACTTCACCGAGCATCTCTGGGGCTCGCTCGACGCGGTCTGGCTCAACGGCGGCGCGGCGACCATCGACGGTGTGAAGGGGGATGCAAACGACACCTTCGGCCTTGGCTTCACCCTCGGCTACAGCATCAAAGAGAACTTGCAACTCACCTTCGGCTACAAGTCCACGCTCAACGACAGCAACCCCGGCGACATGCAGATGGACAGCTTCAATCTCTCGCTGGTCTTCGGCTGGCATCCGCTGATCGAGGGTTCGCGACGGTTGAAGGAAAACCAGCAGTAATGACGCTGGTACTGGCGTTGGGGCTGGCGTCATGGCTGGCGTGGATGCCGGTCCAGGCGGCGGACGGAGACCGCGCAGCCAGTCCGTCCGCTGTCGCTGATTCGGCCGAACCCGCCTATGTCGGCGCTCAGGTCTGCGCCGAGTGCCATTCCCAAGAAGCTGCGCGCTGGAGTGGCTCCTATCACGATCAGGCGATGGCCGAGGCCGGTGAGCAAACCGTCCTGGGCGACTTCAACGACGCCGCCTTCACCGCGCATGGCCTGACCTCGCGCTTCTTCCGCCGGGACGGACGCTACTGGGTCGAAACGGAAGGTCCGGGCGGCGCGCCCGAGACCTATCCGATCCGCTATACCTTCGGTCGGCGACCGCTCCAGCAGTATCTGATCGAATTCCCCGGCGGGCGGCTCCAGAGTCTGGGGATCGCCTGGGACAGCCGCGACCGTGAGGACGGCGGTCAGCGCTGGTTCCAGCTCTATCCGGACGAACGCCTCGACGCGACCCATCCACTGCACTGGACCGGCCGCGAGCAGAACTGGAACTATCAGTGCGCCGAGTGCCATTCGACCAATCTGCGCAAGGGCTATGACCTGGCCACCGACAGCTTCCGGACCACCTGGTCTGAGATCAATGTCGCCTGCGAAGCCTGTCACGGGCCGGGCGCGCGCCATGTCGCACAGGTGCGCTCGGATCGGGGCGACGGCACGCCGGCCTGGGACCGAGACAAGGGGCTGACGGTCGCGCTCGACGAGCAAAAAGGCGCGGTCTGGCTCCAGGATGACGCGACTGGCCGTCCCAGACGCTCGCCCGCGCGCGAGACGCATCGCGAACTCAACGTCTGCGCTCGCTGTCACTCACGACGGGGCTTGCTCCGCGAGGGCGTAACACCGGACGCACCGCTCGGCGACAGCCATCGACTCGCCCTACTCGACACCGGCCTCTATCACGCCGACGGCCAGATCCAGGGCGAGGTCTACGAATACGGCTCCTTCCTCCAAAGCCGGATGTACCAGCACGGCGTGACCTGCACCGACTGTCACGACCCGCACAGTCTGACCCTCAAGGCCCCCGGCGACCGGGTCTGCGCTCAGTGCCATCAGCCGGAGCGTTACGACACGGAGCGCCATCACCATCATCCCGTTGGCTCCGAGGGCGCCTCCTGTATCGCCTGCCACATGCCGCAGACGCTCTACATGGTGGTCGACGCGCGCGCCGATCACAGCCTGCGCATTCCCCGCCCGGATCTGACACGCAAGATCGGCACACCCAACGTCTGCAACGGCTGTCATGCCGACCGAACGGTCGACTGGGCCGAGCAGACGACCCTGGACTGGTACGGCGCCGCCATCAGCCGGCGCCCGCATTTCGGCGAGGCCCTCCAGGCCGGACGCACCGGCGCGCCTGATGCCGACGCCCGACTTCTGACCTTAGCGACGGATGCCGATCAACCGAACATCGCCCGCGCGACGGCGCTGAGTCTGCTGAACGGTCCGCTGGATGCCGCACGGTTGGAGCGTCTCCACCCGTTGCTGAAAGATCCGGACGACCTGGTGCGCGCGGCGGCCCTGGGCGTTCTGGATCAGACCGACCCAGGCACCCGGATGGAACTGGCGTGGCCGCGGCTGGAGGATGCCGTGCTGGCGGTGCGCGTCGAGGCGGCGCGGATCCTGGCGCCCCTGGCCGGTGTCGAGCTGACCGAGGATGTGCGGGCGCGCTTGGCGCAGGGGCTGGATGAGTATCGCGCGACCCAGCTCGCCAACGCCGAGCGCCCCGAGTCGCATCTCAACCTCGGTTTGCTCGATAGCGCCCTGGGACAGCCAGAGGCCGCAGAACAGGCGTATCGCACCGCGCTGCGGCTCGATCCGAACTTTGCGCCCGCTTATGTCAATCTCGCCGATCTCTACCGTGCGCTGGGGCGGGACACCGACGGCGAGGTCGTACTCCAGCAGGGGCTGGAGCGCCTGCCGGACGCGGCCAGTCTCCATCACGCGCTCGGGTTGCTACGAGTCCGCCAGGGGCAGCTCCCGGCGGCGGTCGAATCGCTTGGACAGGCCGTCCGGCTGGCGCCCGAGAACGCGCGCTACGCCTATGTTCAGGCTCTGGCGCTGGAGCGCGCCGGACAATCCGCCGAGGCCATCGCCGCACTGCGAGCGGCGCTCGAGCGGCATCCCAATGACCGCGACATCCTGGCCGCGATCCGCCATATCGAGCGCGCAAGCGGTGATCGGGAGCGGCTATCGCACTGATCCATGTCGCTCTCTGTGACCTGGACTCCGACCGGCGAGCGCTCTGTTCAGGTCTACAACCAACACATTCCGCAGAAAGCCCTTGGCCACATCGCCCCCATTCAGGCACTCAAGGACTGGCGTGACAAACGCCCAGAACTCTTCAAAGAACGTGTCTGCAATCTCCGGGGAATTGACAGCGACGGCGTCCGGTATGGTGTTTTTCATCAGGCTATTGCTCGAATCCCTCCACGATGCCGGTGATGAGCCGGGCATCCAGGGCTTCGGAGAGCGAAATGATGAGGACACGGTTGTTGGGCACGGTCGCGGCGGCGATGGCGACATCGGCGTCGACGCCCATCTCGCGCAGATAGAGGAAGGCATCGGCCACATAGAGCTGCCCACCCTCATGACTGCTGTAGCGCTGCGGAACCTTGCTCTGATGGACGCCGATACGCGCGTTCTGGGTGGCGTAACGCTCGACCCCGCCGGCCAGCACATCGATACAGGCCGAGGCGCAATAGTCGTCGACGGCGGTACGCAGGCCGTTGGCGCGCAGGTAACGCCCGAGCTTGCGCGCCTCGTCGACCGAGCCGCCTGGGCTGTTGATGACCAGCCCGATCGCCTTGCGCAGACGCAGCTCGGTGATGGTGCGCTGGGCGAACCCAGGCGTGATCTCCACGCCATCGATGCGCAGCCAGGCGGTGCGCAGGGTGCCGTCGGACTCGAAACGCACCAGGGCGGGCGAGGTGCCGGTCAACTCGGCCAGCCGGTCGCAGGACTCCATGGCGCGCGCGATCAGATCGGACGGACGCTGCTCGTAGTCCTTGACCATGCGATTGGCGCGCTCGACGATGGCGGTGATCGATAGGTGGTATTTATCAGCGGCAATGATGACGGTCGCGTCCGTGGCCGCCACGTCGTTGGTCTGACCCACGCGCAGCAGATGACAGGAGGCGATGGTCGTCAGCAGCGTCTCCCGATCCGGCGGCGTCGCGGTGTCGTCGGGCCGCGCGCCGGGGACACAGCCGGTCAGCATCAGCCCTGTCAGTACGATCACGACCAACCATCCGACCGGTTTCACCATGTCCATCAACTCCGAATCTCGATCCCCTGATCGCGCAGATAGGACTTGACCGCCTGGATCGGCACTTCGCGGCGGTGGAAGATGCCGGCGGCGAGCGCCGCCTCGACGCCGGTGGCGGCGAAGACCTCGGCGAAGTGCTCGACACAGCCGGCGCCGCTGGAGGCGATGACCGGAATGCCGACGGCGGCACGGACCTGACCGATCAGCTCCAGATCGAAGCCGGCGCCCGTGCCGTCGCGGTCGATGGAATTGAGCAGGATCTCGCCGGCGCCCAGAGCCTCGCAGGCGCGCGCCAGCTCGACCACGTCGACGTCGCGTCCCTCGCGTCCGCCCTTGACGGTGCACTGGAACCAGCAGTAGCGCTCGCCGTTGGGTCCGGGCGTGGCCGTCTCCACGACGGCGTGACGGGTGGCTTCGGGCGAGTCGACATAGACCCGGCGCGGATCGATGGAGATGACCACCGCCTGATTGCCGTAGACGGCGGCGATCTGCTCGATGGCCGTCGAGCCGTCTTTCACGCCGCCGCGCGCCAGATAGTCTTCCACCGCCGCGACCGCGTCCGAGCCGATCGAGACCTTGTCGGCGCCAGAGCGGAAATAGGCGTGCGCCACGTCGAGCGCCGAGTAATGACGCCCGTCGGCATCGGTGAAGGCGCGGATGCCGCCGCCGATGGTCAGAGGCACGAAGACGCGCTCCGAGGCGAGTTTCAAGACTTCCAGCATCGGCTGATCGGCGAGCGGAAAGTCGCGAAAGGCCGTGATGTTGAGGAAGGTGACTTCGTCGGCGCCCTCGTCGAAATAGCGCGCGGCCAGTTCGACCGGCTTGCCCAGGTTGCGCACGTCGCGGTCGCCGGACTTCTCGCGCACGTCGTATTGATCGCCCTTGGTGACGACCAGATCGCCCTGATCGTTGGCGCGCACGTCGAGACAGGCGACGATGCGCTTGGCGAAGCGCGTCTGTTCGTCGGCTGCACGAGGAACCGCGATCGAGGAACCGGCCGCTTCGTCTGCGGCGAGGAAATGGCGCAGCAGCGCCAGCCCCGCCGCCCCGCTCTTCTCCGGATGGAACTGGACGGCGGCCACGGCGCCGCGCTGCACCGCACTCAGGAACGGCTGACCATAGTCGGTGATGGCGAGCTGCCAGTCGGCGTTCTCCGCGCTCGGCACGGCGTGGTAGGAGTGGACGAAATAGAACTTCTCATCCGCGTACTGGGCGAACAGCGACGAGGGCCGCTCCAACCGCACCGAGTTCCAGCCCATGTGCGGCACCGACAGCCCCTGCCCGGCGAAGCGACGGATCTGGCCGGGGATGACGCCCAGACCTGGCACGCCCGGCGATTCCTCGCTGCCTTCGAACAGGGTCTGGAGTCCGACACAGATGGCCAGGAAGGGTCGGTCGGCGGCCAGATATTCCTTGAGCGGTTCGACATAGCCCAGACGGTGCAACCGCTCCATGGCCGCCCCGAAGGCCCCGACGCCCGGAAAGATCAGGCGCTCGGCCTTGAGGATGTCCTCGGGGCGCTCGATCTCGGTGAGTTCGAAGCCGAGGGCGTGAATGGCGTTGCGCAGACTGCGGACGTTGCCCGCGCCATAGTCCAGGAGCGAAATCATAGTCGATGCAATTCCGGGGGAGCTGTTACAGGGTTGAGATCGAGGAGCTTCGGCCTAGGATATCACCGTCCGGGACTGGCTCTCAGCCTCTCGGCCAGACGTGCGCCCATCTGGGCCGGTGAGCGCACGGTCAGCACGCCGGCCGCCTCCAGCGCCGCATACTTGCCCTCGGCCGTGCCCGCGCCGCCGGTGACGATGGCGCCCGCATGTCCCATGCGCTTGCCCGCCGGCGCCGTGACACCGGCGATATAGGCCACCACCGGCTTGCTGATCTCGGTCCGGATGACCTCGGCGGCCGCCTCCTCGGCCTCGCCGCCGATCTCGCCGACCAGGATGATGCCCTCGGTCTGGGGATCGCGCTCGAACAGGCGCAGACAGTCGATGAAATCCAATCCATGGATCGGATCGCCGCCGATGCCGACACAGGTGCTCTGGCCCAGACCGGCCTGGGTGGTCTGATAGACCGCCTCATAGGTCAGGGTGCCCGAGCGCGAGACGATGCCGACCCGCCCCGACTGGTGGATGTGGCCCGGCATGATGCCGATCTTGCATGCGCCCGGAGTGATGACACCCGGACAGTTAGGACCGATCAGCACCGCTTCCGTCCCGGCGAGCGCCGCCTTGACCCGCAGCATGTCGAGCACCGGAATACCCTCGGTGATGCAGACGATGACCCGGATTCCGGCATCGGCCGCTTCCAGGATGGCATCGGCGGCAAAGCGCGCCGGCACATAGATCATGCTGGCATCCGCGCCCGTTTCGCGCACCGCATCGCTCACGGTATCGAACACCGGCCGGTCGAGATGGCGCTGTCCGCCCTTGCCGGGCGTCACGCCGCCGACCAGGTTGGTGCCATAGGCGATGGCCTGCTCGCTGTGGAACGTCCCCTGCTTGCCGGTGAAGCCCTGACAGATGACGCGCGTCTTGGCGTCGACCAGGATGCTCATGCGCGGCCCTCCCCTTGCACGATGTTCGATGATGCGCCGCTGCCACGCCGCGCGGCTTCGACCGCCAGCGTCGCGGCCGCGTCGAGTTCGCTGGCCGTCTCCAGCGCCAGACCGCTGTCGGCGAGCAGTTGCAGCCCCTGGGGCGCATTGGTGCCTTCCAGGCGCACCACGATCGGCACCGAGACCCCGACCTCGCGCACCGCCTGGATGATGCCCTCGGCGATCAGGTCGCAGCGCACGATGCCGCCGAAGATGTTGACCAGGATGGAGGCGACCTTGGGGTCGGAGAGAATCAGCTTGAACGCCTCGGCCACGCGCGCCGCCGTCGCCCCGCCGCCGACATCAAGGAAGTTGGCCGGCCGTCCGCCCTGGAGCTTGATCAGATCCATGGTCGCCATCGCCAGCCCGGCCCCATTGACCATACAGCCGATGTTGCCGTCGAGACTGATGTAGTTGAGATCGTGCGCCCGCGCCGCCGCCTCGCGCGGGTCTTCCTGACTCGGGTCGCGCAGCGCGGCGAGTGCCGGATGACGCATGAGCGCGTTGTCGTCGAGCGTGATCTTGGCATCGAGCGCCAGCAGCTCGCCGGTGTCGGTGACGACCAGCGGATTGATCTCGATCAGACTGGCGTCCGTGTCGACGAAGAGCCGATAGAGTCCATCCATCAGCGTGCCGAGCGCCTGGATCTGGGCCTCGTCCAGGCCCAGCCCGAAGCCGAGCCGACGCGCCTTGTAAGGCTGGAAGCCGACCACCGGATGCATCTGAACCCTGAGGATTCGCTCGGGCGTCTCGGCCGCCACCGTCTCGATGTCCATGCCGCCGGCCGCCGAGGCGACGAACAGCAACCGCTCGCTGGCACGATCGACCAGCAGGCTCAGATAGAGTTCGCGCTCGATCGTCGTCGGGCGCTCGATCAGGACCGAGCCGACCGGCAGCCCGTCCGGCCCGCTCTGGAGCGTGACGAGCCGCGAGCCGAGCAGACGGCGCGTCTCGCACTCGGCCTGCTCGGGACTGTCGACCAGCACCACGCCCCCAGCCTTGCCGCGACCGCCACTGTGGATCTGGGCCTTGACCGCCCAGCGCGTACCGCCGAGCTGGGTGCAGGCCTCGCGCACCGCCTCGGGACGCTCGACCAGGACTCCATCCGGGACCGCGAGTCCGCGCTCCCGCAACAACTGTTTGGCTTGAAATTCGTGTAGGTTCATTCGGCTCGACCGTGAATGAGGCGCGCGATCCCCGGAGGCGATCGGCGAAACGGCTGGGTCGGCGCATAATACAATCGAATGCCCGTCGCGTCTGGCGGGTCTGGTCTTTCTCGATCGCGCGCCCTTGGCCCACCCAACCCCGATGGATGCCCAACCCGGAACCGAATCCGCCTATCCGAGCTGGAGCGCTCTGCGCTGGCTCTTTCTCTTCCGGCTGCTGATGGTCGTCGGTCTGGTGCTGGCCTTTTCGCCCGCTGCCAGCGATCCGGCGCTCGCCCGCTCCGACAACCAGCTCGCCTGGAACGTGCTGGTGGTCTATGCGGTGCTGGTGCTGCTCAGCGGTCTGGGACTCTCGCTACGCCGCCCGTCGCGGATCAGTCAGGTCCAGCTCGCCATCTTCACCGACATTCTCGTCTACACCGCGCTCATGCACACCGCCGGCGGCGTCACCAGCGGACTGGGCATCCTGCTCGCCGTCGCGGTGGCCGCCGGCGCGCTCATGCTGGAGGGACGGCTGTCGCTGCTGTTCGCCGCCTTGGCCTCGCTGGCCGTCATCAGCGAGCAGATCTACAGCGCCATGCTCGGCGGCAGTCGGGCGATCTCCTTCACCCAGGCCGGCCTGCTGGGGCTGCTCTTCTTCACCGTCGCCCTGCTGGCCCATGTGCTCTACCGGCGGGTGCGCTCGGCCGAGGCATTGGCCGCGAGGCGTCAGGTCGACATCGACGACCTCTCGCAACTCAACGAATTCATCATCCAGAGCATCGGCACCGGCATCCTGGTCGCCGATTGCGAGCGACGGCTGAGACTGATCAATGCCGCCGCGCTGAAACTGCTCGGCGTGCGGCGCGTCAGGCCCGGCACCGCGCTCCATGAACTCTCCGCCGAACTCAACCACTGGCTCGCCGGTCAGGTCCGCGCCGACCAACCGCGCGAGGGGCGTCTGGCCATCGCCGACCGCGAGATTCGGGTCTCGCTCAAACGACTGGGCGGCGATCGTGTCACCGGGGCCGTCGTCTATCTGTGCGACAGCCAGGAGGCCGAGCGCGAGGCCCAGCAGATCAAGCTCGCCTCGCTCGGCACCCTGACGGCCAGCATCGCGCACAACATCCGCAATCCGCTGAGCGCCATCAGTCACGCCGGTCAGCTCCTCTCTGAAGGCCCGACCCTGTCGGATGAGGACCGGCATCTGCTCGACATCGTCCAGCGCAACAGCGCGCGCATCGAGGAGACGGTGCGCAGCGTGCTCCAGCTCTCGCGCGGCAATCAGATCGAGCCGCGCCCGATCGAGCTGGCGGCCTGGACCCAGTCCTTCGCCGATGACTTCCGCGAACAGCATGGACTCGACGACGCCAGACTCCAGGTGCGGATCGAGTCGCGTCCGCTCGACGTCGAGACCGATCCGCGTCATCTGCATCAGATCCTGGCCAACCTGTGCGAGAACGCACTCGTCCACGGACACAGACCCGACGAACCCGCACGCATCCAACTGCGGCTGAGTCGACGCGACGAGCCGGACGGGATCTGTCTGGAGGTCCGGGACGCGGGACCGGGGATCGATCCGGCGACCGCGCGCGACATCTTCAACCCCTTCTTCACCACCAAGAGCCAGGGCACCGGACTCGGACTCTACATCGCGCGCGAGCTGGCCGAATCCAATGGCATTCGCTTGATCCATACCGCCGCCAAGCCGCATGGCAGCCGTTTCGTCCTGACCTTCGGTTAGGCCGGTCTCGCCGGTCACGGTTTCATGGTGGACGCCCGAATCCGGGCGTTTTAGAGTTCGCGGCGAACTCCCCCGCCCAAGACCGACGAGAGGACACCATGAGCACGCCGAATCCCACGGAGTCATTGGACAGCGAGCGCGAACACACCCGCACAGGCATGTCCAAGGCTGCGCTGAAGCAGGACTTTCTCGACAACCTCTTCTATATCCAGGGACGTTTCCGCGAGGTGGCCACGCCGCACGATCTCTACATGGCCGCCGCCTTCACGACGCGCGATCGGTTGCTCAAGCGCTGGGTGGAGTCGGCGCAGGTCTTCAAGACCAGTCATGCGCGCACCGTCTGCTATCTCTCGGCCGAATATCTGCTCGGTCCGCATCTGGCCGGCAATCTGGTCAATCTCGGCATCACCGAGGCGGCGCGCGAGGTCGGCGAGGAACTGGGGCTGGATCTCGACGCCATTCTGGAGGAGGAGGAAGAACCGGGCCTGGGCAACGGCGGCCTGGGCCGCTTGGCCGCCTGCTTCATGGAATCGCTCTCGACCTGCCAGATCCCGGCCATCGGCTACGGCATCCGCTACGAGTTCGGCATCTTCGATCAGGCCATCGAGGACGGCTGGCAGGTCGAGAAGACCGACAACTGGCTGCGCAACGGCAATCCCTGGGAGATCCCACGCCCCAAGATACGTTTTTCGGTCGGCTACGGCGGCTACACCGAATCCTATCGGGACGACAAGGGCCGCAGCCGTCAGCGCTGGCAGCCGTCGCTCGTGATCAACGGCATGGCCTATGACACCCCGATCCTGGGCTACGGCACCGCGAACGCCAACCTGCTGCGGCTGTGGAAGGCCGAGGCTCCGGCTTCGTTCGACTTCCAGGCGTTCAACACCGGCGACTATTACGGCGCGGTCTATGCCAATATCCAGGCCGAGACCATCTCCAAGGTGCTCTATCCCAACGACGAGCCGGAGGCCGGCAAGGAACTGCGGCTCAAGCAGCAATACTTCTTCGTCTCCTGCTCGATGCAGGACATGGTCCGGCTGCATCTGAACACGGTCGGCCCGCTGGAGACCTTCGCCGACAAGTTCGTCGCCCAGCTCAACGACACCCATCCGGCGCTCGCGGTGGCCGAGCTGATGCGACTGCTGCTCGACGAGCACGTCATGAGCTGGGAGCAGGCCTGGGACATCACCCATCGCACCTTCTGCTACACCAACCACACCCTGCTGCCCGAGGCACTGGAAACCTGGTCGGTGAGCCTGTTCGAGCGCCTGCTGCCGCGTCATCTGGAGATCGTCTACGAGATCAACCGCCGCTTTCTCGACGAGGTGCGGATGCGTTTCCTCGGCGACGAGGCGCGGGTCTGGCGCATGTCGCTGATCGCCGAGGGCGGCGAACGGCGGGTGCGCATGGCCAATCTGGCGGTGGTGGGCAGTCGGGCGGTCAATGGCGTGGCCGAGCTGCATTCCGAGCTGGTCAAGGCCACGCTGTTCAAGGACTTCGCCGAACTCTGGCCCGAGCGTTTCCACAATGTCACCAATGGGGTCACGCCGCGTCGGTTCATGGTGGTCGCCAATCCGCGTCTGTCGAAGCTCATCACCCGAACCTGTGGTCACGAAGACTGGATTCGCGACCTGGAGCGGCTGCGTGAGCTGGAGGCCCATGTCGATGACGCCGGCTTTCAAGAGGCGTGGCGCGCGGTCAAGCACGCCGCCAAGCAGGATCTGGCCGCCTGGATGCAGCAGGCCTCCGGCGTCCGGCTCGACCCCGAGTCGCTGTTCGACGTCCAGGCCAAGCGCTTCCACGAATACAAGCGCCAGCATCTCAAGGTGTTGCATATCATCCGCTGCTATCAGCGCCTCAAGCAGGGCCAGCCGCAGGATCTGGTGCCGCGCGCCTTCATCTTCGGCGGCAAGGCGGCCCCCGGCTATTTCATGGCCAAGCTCATGATCAAGCTCATCAATGCCGTCGGCGCGGTCGTCAACAACGACCCCCAGGTCAACGGCTGGATCCGCGTGGCCTTCCTGCCCGACTTCAACGTCAAGAACGGCCAGCGGCTCTATCCGGCGGCCGATCTCTCCGAGCAGATCTCGCTCGCCGGCAAGGAGGCCTCGGGCACGGGCAACATGAAATTCTCGATGAACGGGGCGTTGACCATCGGCACGCTCGACGGGGCCAATGTCGAGATCCGCGAAGCGGTCGGCGCCGAGAACTTCTTCCTGTTCGGGATGACGGCGGCGGAGGCGCTGCAACGCCAGATGACGGGCTATCGGCCCTGGGAGCTCTACCAGAACGATCCTGAACTCAAGTCCGACATCGATCTGATCAACTCGGGCCTCTTCTCGCACGGCGACACCCAGCTCTTCCGCCCGCTGACCGACAATCTCGTCAATCACGACCCCTTCATGGTGCTCGCCGACTATCGCGACTATCTGGACTGCCAGAAGATGGTGAGCGAGACCTATAAGGACACGGAGCGTTGGACGCGAATGTCGATCCTCAATGTGGCGCGCATCGGGCGCTTCTCCTCGGATCGCGCGATCCGCGAATACGCCGAGCACATCTGGAAGGTGACGCCCAGGCTCATCGATCCGGCGAGCGGCGGCGACTCATGACGCCATGCGATCCGGCGGCCGATCGGACCGCCGGTCGATGCTCGCATTCGACTTGAAGATCAATCATTTGAACTGTTGGGAACGGCATTGCACGCGCACGGAAACGCGGGTGGTCAAAAGTGGTTTGTGTGAACCCGATCACAGTTTAGAATACGACCATTCGATGACGACGAGCAGGGATCACCAGGACGATGCTCAGCCGCATCCAGGAACCGACCTCCGGGCCTTGCAGTCCTCCGGATGCCATACACAGACATGGAATCCGGGGGGCGCGCGTGCGAGCATCCGGCCCCCTTCGGTCGCCGACCTTCGCTCACTCGGGCGAATCCCCTGTTCGGGATAGTCGATAGACCCGCTTCAACCACCCCGGCGATTCGGACGCGCCGGGTGTCTCTCGGCACGAGCGAGCCGGACGGGCGCTGGAGGCGCGCAGTCCGTTCGGAGCACTCACGGAACCCTGTCGAAGGTCCGCGCGGATCATCGATACAAAATGGAGTGTCACCATGCAACCACAGCCCAAGACTCTGTTCGACGTCAGTGTGCTGATCGATGCCCTGACCAACGACGAGCACCCCGCGCCCGAATCCTCAGCCGCCCTGACGCTGGCGGCCAATGGCCATATCACCGGCTATGTCTGTGCCTCGACGATCGAATCGCTCCACGATCACCTTACGCGCACCCACGGTCATCTGGGCGCGAACGCCAAACTGAACGAATTGCGCGCCATGCTCGAGATCGCTCCGGTCGACGCCGAGGTGATCGACGCGGCCATGGGACTGGGCTGGCGCTATTTCGACGATGCGCTGCTCCATGAGTGCGCCCGCGTCAACGGGCTCGATCATGTGGTCTCGCTCAACGCGCCCGACTTCGACGAGGCCACGCTGCCCGTACTCGCCCCAGGCGAGCTGCTCCGCCAAGTCCGGTCGGCGGCCGCCTGAAACCTGTACGCACGCCGCCGGGCGACGCCTCATGGGCGGTCCGGCGGTCTCATCACATACCTCGATCAGGCTGAGAGGCCTGATCTTTCCTCCTCCGGATCGAGCGTCGATCCGTGACTGCACGTCAAGAACTCTATGCCTACGAGGAGCAACGCCGTATGCCGTATGTGACGACTGTTGAACAAGCGGGGATCGAGAAGGGGTTGCAGCAGGGTGTGCAGCAGGGCGAAGCTAGAACGCTGCTGCGTCTGCTCGATCGAAGATTCGGTCCCGAAGCGGCGCAAAGGCACCGTGAGCGCATTGAAACCGCCGAATCGCCCATGAGGCCGTGTGCCTGTGACGCCCGCCAACTGATCGCGGCCATCCGCGATGCACTGGGTTTGAGATGACGATGAATCCCTACATACACTCTGATCCATGCCGAGCGCTTCACCCATGAAAGCCGTCATCCTCGCCGGCGGGCTGGGCACCCGCATCGTCGAGGAATCGCATCTGCGGCCCAAGCCCATGATCGAGATCGGCGGGATGCCGATCCTGTGGCACATCATGAAGCTCTATGCCCATCACGGCGTGACCGACTTCGTCGTCTGCTGCGGCTACAAGGGCTACATCATCAAGGAATACTTCGCCAATTACTTCCTGCACATGTCGGACGTCACCATCGATCTGGCGAACAACCGACTCGAAGTCCACCAGCATCAGGCCGAACCCTGGCGAGTGACGCTGGTCGACACCGGCGCCGAGACCCAGACCGGCGGGCGTCTGAAACGGGTCGCGGCCTATCTGCGCGATCAGGAGGCGTTCTGCTTCACCTATGGCGACGGGCTGAGCGATGTCGACATCCGGGCGCTCATCACCTTCCATCGTGAACATGGACGCTGGGCGACCGTCACTGCCGTGCCCGCGCCTGGGCGGTATGGCGCCATCGAGCGAGCGGGGTCGACCGTCACCGGTTTCATCGAAAAGCCGCTTGGCGGGGATGGGCTGATCAACGGCGGTTTCTTCGTGCTCTCGCCGCGCTGTATCGAACTCATCGCCGATGACCGGACCAGTTGGGAGGTCGACACGCTGCCCAAGCTCAGTGCTCAAGGACAGCTCATGGCGTTTGAGCACCAGGGGTTCTGGCAGCCGATGGATACGTTACGCGACAAGAACCATCTCGAATCCCTGTGGGCCTCGGGCCGGGCGCCCTGGAAGTGCTGGACATGAAGCCTGAGTTTTGGCGACGGCGTCGCGTCTTCATCACCGGACACACCGGCTTCAAGGGCGGCTGGCTGGCGCTCCGGCTGGCCGAGCTTGGGACCGAGGTCCACGGCTATGCGCTCGAACCGCCGACTACGCCCAATCTGTTCACCGTCGCGCGTCTGGCCGAGTGTCTGTCGGGGCATGTCATCGGCGACGTGCGCGATCCGGCGGCTCTAAATCGAGCCATCCTGGACGCCGCACCCGAGATCGTCTTCCATCTCGCCGCGCAACCGCTGGTGCGCGCGGGCTATGCCGATCCGGTTGCGACCTATGCCGTCAATGTCATGGGGACCGTGCATCTGCTGGAGGCCGTGCGCCGGTGTCCGAGCGTGCGGGCCGTGGTCGTGGTAACGACCGACAAATGCTATGACAATCGCGAATGGGTCTGGCCCTATCGCGAAAACGATCGGCTCGGCGGCCATGACCCTTACTCCAGCAGCAAGGCGGCTGCCGAACTGGTGACACAGGCGTATCGGAGCGCCTTTCTCGCTGCGGACGGTATCCAGATCGCCAGTGTGCGCGCCGGCAACGTCATCGGCGGCGGCGACTGGGCGCGGGATCGGCTGATCCCGGATGTGCTGCGCGCGCTCGATGCCGGTGAGGCGGTGCGCCTGCGCGCGCCCCGGTCGATCCGGCCCTGGCAGCATGTGCTCGAACCGCTCGCCGGCTATCTGAGTCTGGCCGAGCGCCTTCAGGCCCAAGAGGTCGGGATGGCGACGGCCTGGAACTTCGGCCCGGATCCGGGCGACGTCTGGCCGGTGGAACAGGTCGTGCGCCGGCTGTGCGAACGCACTCAGGGACGTTGGCAATCCGATCCCGATCCGGGACCGCGCGAATCGGTGCGCCTCGATCTCGACAGCACCCAGGCGCGCACCCGGCTCGGCTGGCGTCCGCGCTGGAGCCTGAGTCAGGCCCTGGAGCGCACGCTCGACTGGCATCGAGCTTGGCGCGCGGGAGCCGATATGCAGGTTGTCACCCGCGAGCAGATCCGCGATTATCAATCTATGATTTGACCTTGGCCTCACCCCTAATTACGAGTGAAAGAGCGTTTTTGTTTTCAGCCGACCGCGCTCGACGGTGTCGTCGTCGTCGAGCGCAGGCCGATCGTCGATGAGCGCGGCTGGTTCGAGCGGCTGTTCTGTGCGCGTGAACTGGAATCGCTGACGGGCGGTAAGCCGATCGTGCAGATCAACCGCAGTCTGACCCACCGACGTGGGGCTGCGCGTGGATTGCACTACCAGCGACCGCCGCACGCCGAGATCAAGATCGTCACCTGTCTGCGCGGCGAGATCTTCGATGTCGCGGTCGATCTGCGTGCCGGTTCGCCGACTTTTCTCCAGTGGCATGGCGAGCGGCTCAGTGCTGGTGATGGGCGGATGCTGGGGATTCCCGAGGGCTGTGCACATGGCTTCCAGGCGCTGAGCGATGACGCTGAACTGTTCTATCTGAATACAGCTGAGTATGCTCCTGCGAGCGAAGCTGGACTGCATCCCGAGGATCCCCGACTCGCAATTGCTTGGCCCCTGGCGATCACGGCGCTCTCCCCTCGCGACCGCGTGCATGCGTTGATTGGCGCCTCATTCGAGGGACTTCAACTGGAAATGAACAGGACCGGCAACACGATCGCTGATGATGAACCATAGATGCTCAATTATGCATATTGAAAATACAAAGCTTCATGATGTCGATTTCCATGCCTGGACTCAACAACAGGCCGATTTACTCAAAACGAGGAATTGGTCTGAAGTCGATATCGATGGTTTGATCGAAGAAATCGAAAGCATGGGCGCAAGAGAGCGAAGAGAGCTGATCAATCGACTGGCTGTGTTGCTGGCTCACTTACTGAAATGGCAGTATCAGCCGTCTTTTCGTGGTCGCAGTTGGCAGTTGACACTGAAAGAGCAACGTCGCCGATTGCAACGGTTGTTGCGAGAAAATCCCAGCTTGCAGGCACGCATTGCCGACTTCATCGAAGATGCTTATGGCGATGCAATCCTTTTGGCGGCTAAAGAAACTGGATTGGATGAAAACAGCTTTCCAAACAATTGTCCTTATTTGGAAAGCGAAATCTTGAACCCGGATTTTCATCCTAATTAGATCTGTGGCGGTCATGAAGTCCCACATCGCCGTCACAGGTGCAACCGGTTTTCTTGGACGCCATGTCATCAAGTGCTTGCTCGATGCGGGCATCGATGCTGTTGCCACAGCGCGTACCCGGTCTGCGACGGTCAGCGGTTGTCGCTTCGTGTCCCTGGACATTGCCAATCCGCCGCTGGATGCTTTCGAGCGACTGGGTTCCCCGGAGGTGCTGATTCACTTGGCCTGGGACGGCCTGCCTAACTACCGTTCACACCATCACTTCGAGCAGGAACTGCCACGCCAGTACCGCTTCCTGAAAGGCCTGATCGAAGCCGGGCTACCGAAGCTTGTGGTGGCTGGCACCTGCTTTGAGTATGGTCTGCAAAGCGGGGAACTTTCAGAGCAGGCCCCAACAAACCCATGTACAACTTATGGTTTTTCCAAGGATGCCCTGCGCCGTCAATTAGAGTATATTATGGCTGAAACCTCCACCAGCCTGACGTGGGCTAGACTGTTTTATCTGTGGGGGGAAGGTCAGGCACCGGGATCGCTCTATGCACAAATCAGTGCGGCGGCTAACCGAGGCGATGCACGCTTTCCAATGTCGGGGGGCGAGCAGTTGCGTGACTATTTGCCAGTCTCGCAAGCCGCTGATTTGATGGTTCAGCTCGCCTTGCAGTCAGGTGGTGCAGGTGTACTGAATCTTTGTTCGGGTCAGCCAGTTTCGGTGCGGAGTTTAGTCGAACACTGGATCGTCGAGTATGACTGGAATATTATTCCAACCTTTGGGTGTTACCCCTACCCTGACTATGAACCGATGGCGTTCTGGGGCAGTGCAAGTCGTCTTATTAATTATCTGATTCAAGGTTAGATTAGCTGATTTTTTATAGTACTACTTTGTCAGATTTTCTTAAGCGATTGATTTTGCTATATTTTGCCATACAAACATTTTAATACGATATGTGCAAAATATGCTTGTCAAGCCAGCCGCTCCCAAACAAGCTCACGCGCTCAAAGAATTGGCTACTAAGCTGTCATTTCACATTGATGAATATTACGATTGTTTTCAAACCGAAACATCAAATGCTCTTGAGTTAGGCCAAGCTTATATTCAGGGTCTTTTCAAGACAGAAGCGGGCAAACGCAACATGGAACGCCTGAACGAAGAACTCGACCTCTCTGGGAACGGCTACCAGCGTATTCAGAATTTTATTACGCACTCAACATGGTCCGCTCAAAGACTCATTGATACCATCGCCCGTAAAACGTCTGACCTATATGCCAGTCAAGATACGTACAGACTCCGTGATGTTGGCTATATTATCGATGAATCAGCGCATCTCAAGAAAGGAAAGCATTCAGTTGGTGTGGCGCGTCAGTATGCTGGCGTGATCGGCAAGGTTAAGAATTGCCAAGTGGGCGTATATGCCAGTTTGGTCTGGAACTCTCATAGTACTTTGATCAATGAGCGACTCTTTCTTCCAAAAGAGTGGACGACGAATCCAAAACGCTGCAACGACGCTGGAATTCCAGAAGATCAGCGCCTGTTCAAAACAAAGCCGCAATTGGCGATCGAAATGATCAAAGCCGATCTCGAAGCCGGTGTGCCATTGAGCTGGGTCGGCGGCGATGGCTTGTACGGTCATGGGTTTGAGCTGGGTAACGCCTTAGATAACATGCAGTTAACGTTCTTGCTGGACATTCACAGCAATCAAAATATTTATCTCAGTGAGCCGGTTTTGAGCGTTCCAGAACCCACGTCTAAACGTGGAGCTAAACCGACAAAACGGCGCGCGGATGTTGAACCGATGCGGGTGGATGTCTATGCCAAGGAATTAGCCTCCTATACATGGCCAACCGTCACACTTCGCGATGGAACGAAAGGACCACTCACCCTGTCGATTCATACCAGACGTGTTTGGATCTGGGATGGCGAATCGGAGCGCGCGACCGAACGAGTGTTGGTCATTACTCAACGCCCGAACAGTTCGAAGCTTAAATATTCATTGAGCAATGTCGATTATGCCAAAACATCTTTGGAACGATTAGCTTACATGCAGGCTCAGCGGTATTGGGTCGAGCGTGCGTTTCAGGAAGCCAAAAATGAACTGGGCATGTCGGATTATCAAGTTAGAAAGTGGGATGCTTGGCATCGTCACATGGCGCTTGTGATGCTGGCACTCGCGTTTCTTGTTAAAGAGCGTATCCTGTACAAGCAGGATTATCCATTACTAAGCTCTCGCGACATTCGGCTCATGATTATTGCCATGCTGCTCAATGAGCCAGCCGCCGTCGATAAGCGTATTCAACAGCTAGAGGCTCGACATAAACAACGATGCCGTGACATTGAGCGATATGACAAAACAGAAGCTATCAAATGATTTTGAGACCCGAAATTAAAGTGACAAAGTAGTAATAGTAGACCCGTGCCCAAATAAGCGTTGAAGCCGGTTTTTGCACTGCAAGCCATTGTTTTTAAATGGGCTGAGTTTAATTGGGCACAGGTCTAGTAACTAAGCTGCTTTTCCAAAGTGGGACTTGACATGAAGGCTGCGATCAAACCACGAATCGATCTCGATCAACGCACCCCTCTACATGACGTGATTCCGCTGGAAACCCCTTTCGTGGTTTTTGTCGATCCAGCGACAGCATGTAATTTTTGTTGTCCATTCTGCCCGACTGGGGATCGCGAGCTTATTGGTGAGACTGGTCGCTTTCAGGGGCTGATGCCCTTGACTCTTTATCGCAAATTGATTGACGACTTGACTGAGTTTCCATCTCAAATCAAGGTCTTGCGATTGTATAAAGACGGTGAACCTCTGCTCAACAAGCATTTTGCCGAAATGGTGTCTTATGCGAAAGCCAGCCGTCATGTGCGCCTAGTCGATACCACCACTAATGCTTCACTTTTAACACCCGAGCGCATCAGGCCTATCATTGCAGCAGGTCTCGATAGAATCAATATCTCGATCAATGGCTTGAATGATGAGCAGTATCGGCGTTTTACGGGCTTCGATATTGATTTCAGTCGCCTCGTAGACAATATACGCTGGCTTTATCGCAATAAAAGCCAGTGTGAAATCGTTATCAAGATTCCTTCTGAGCTAATCGAGCCTTCGCAGCATCAGCAGTTCTACGATATTTTTGGTGATTATTGCGATCGCATTTTTATCGAAAACTTTGCACCTTGCTGGCCGGAGTTTGATGTGGAGGCACGCACGGGTGCTACGATCACTCAGGGCATCTATCAGCAGCTTGTTCAGCCGACCGAAACCTGTCCTTATATTTTTTATTCTTTCTCGGTCAATGTCGATGGTAAAGTCAGCGCATGCTTCCTTGATTGGTCGCGCAAGCTCATCGTCGGCGATGTTCGCAAAGACTCCTTACGTTCGATTTGGAATGGCGTGCAGCTGAATTCATTGAGGCGCCTGCATTTGGAGGGGCGACGCAGCGAGCGCTCTATGTGTTCTGACTGTGGTCAGTTGACGCACGGTATGCCTGATAACATTGATGCTTATTGTGCGGATCTGTTAAAACGATTTGATTTTCTCTAAGCTCAGTGAAAGTACTGCATCTTACTCCACATTTTGGCGGTGGTGTTGGTCGGGCGCTTTCTAGTCTGACTCAAGCCCATTGTGGAAATGCGTCAGAGATCAAGCATAGTTTTATCTGTCTTGAGCCGCCGCAAAAAACGCAATTTTTGCATGAGATCCAAGCACACGGTGGTCAGGTTACTATTTGTCCATCGCTTGAGGAACTGCATCGGCAAGTTAGTGATTCTGATATTCTACAAGTTGAGTGGTGGAATCATCCTTTATTGTTCAAAATTCTTTGTACAGCATCTCTACCGGCGCATCGTTTGTTGGTTTGGTGCCATGTGTCGGGTTTATACAGTCCTCGAATTCCAATTCGACTTCTGGAAAATGCCCATCGCTTTATTTTTACTTCAGTGTGTTCATGGCGCGCAGAAGAAGTTCAGAAACTATCCGCTGATATCAAGGCGCGTTTGGCTGTGGTTTCCAGTGGTGCTGCTTTGGACTGGTTACCTGAACCTATTATTGATGATCGAGAACCGCTGCGAGCGGGCTATCTTGGTACACTCGATTTCAACAAGTTGCATCCTGAGTTTGTTGATTATCTAGCAGCTGTTCGCTTGCCTGATTTTCAGGTTCGATTGATTGGAGATACAACTCAGCGTGATGCTTTGATCGAATACTGTCGCAACATTGGATGTGACGAGCGTATATTGAATTTTCGCGGTTATGTAGAGAATGTTGTTAGTGAGTTATCTGATCTCAATGTTTTGATTTATTTACTTAATCCTGAGCACTATGGCACTGCTGAGAATGCCTTACTTGAGGCTATGGCGATGGGGCTGGTTCCGGTTGTTTTAAACAATCCAGCTGAAACAGCGATTGTCGAGCATGGTGCGACTGGGTTGATTGTGAATCATCGCCATGCATTTGCTGATGCGCTTGACTGGCTAAGCAAGAATCCAGCTGAGCGAAGCAGCTTGGCTGCTCGTGCATCTGTTACGGTTCGGCAGCGTTTTACTTTAAAAAATCTAAGTAATGAAATGATGAAAAATTATAAAATAATTTTATGCCAACCAAAAAAATTAGTTGATTTTCAATCTTTTTTTGGGACTCAATCATTTGAATGGTTTTTATCTTGTCAGCCAAAATCATTTTTGGCTGATCAAAAAAAAAGCTTAAAAGAAAATCATCCAACCCCATCAAAAGGTTCCATTTTGCATTTTTTGAAACATTTTCCAGAAGATTCAAAGCTAAAAAACTGGCTAAAACAAAATTAATCTGGCTTTGCCAAAACAAAAACGAGGTTTCAATAATGAGCGGAAAAATTGCACCAAGAATAGAGATGACTGGCCGGACAAATCTTGAAGACGTTATACCTCTAAAAGCCCCATATAATCTAATTATTGATCCATCAAGTGTTTGCAATTTAGAATGTGTTTTTTGTCCGACCGGAGATGCTTATAAAATCAAAAGCCTTAATAACTATCAAGGGCATATTGATTTAGATTTGTATAAAAAAATCATAGATCAAATCAAAGATTTTAATTCTGAAATAAAAATGCTTAGATTGTGGAAAGAAGGCGAGCCATTATGTAATCCTAATTTAATTTCCATGATTGATTATGCAAGAAAAAACAAAGAAATAAATAAAATAGACACTACGACAAATGCTATTGCTTTAAGCAGAGAGCTGTCGCGAGATCTTATATCGTCGAAAATAGATAGAATAAACATTTCAGTTTATGGATTAAACTCTCGAGCTTATTATAAATTTACAGGAAAATCAATAGATTTTTCTGAATATGTTGAAAATATAGCTTACTTGCATAAAATAAAAAATAAAACTGAAATTTTTATAAAGTTTCCTCGAAATCTTCTTTTCGGGGAAAAAGAAGAAAAATTTTTTGATATATTTGCAAAATATTCTGATAGAATTTTTATTGAGGAGCTTTTTCCGGGATGGGAAAGCTTTGATTCTAAAAAAGATCTTAATTTTGAAATAAAAAAACATGGAATATTTTTTCAACCTATACAAGAAAACAAAAAAGTTTGTACTCATATGTTTTATAACATGATGGTTAATGTTGACGGAACAGTTAGTCCTTGTTTCGCCGATTGGAGAAGAAAGCTAATAGTAGGTGATCTTAAAAAGCAATCTTTAACCGAAGTTTGGAATTCTTTGGAATTTAACTTACTGCGTTATCAGCATTTAAATTTTGAAAGATCAGAAAACGAGATATGCAAAAAATGTATTCGACTTACGCATGCCATGTTAGATGATATTGACAGCTATGCACACCAGCTTAAAAATTTAATTTTAGAAGAAAAAATATATCAGTCTAACAAAATAAAAACGCCAGGAGTTTTGATCTGACGTTTTCCCATTTTTGACCTAAGCGGGCAATCAGCCTGAGCTAAGCATCGACGATCGATTTGATCGTGATTTTGCTATGAGAAAAGCAGGGAAATTATCGCCCGCCTCAATTTTGTCATTATCCCAATTCGTAGAATAGCGATCGAGAGAGAACATATCTTGAATGTAAGAGCATCGCATTACAAACATCTGTAACTTCTCAATAACCTGTGGCACTTTTAAAATCAATGCGTTGCAGCGCCAAGGTAGAGCTAAAATTTCACCAATGAGTGTTTTCGTGTACTGCAAATCAATGGCTTAGGCTTGACACTGATCGGGCATTAAGGAACTTTGAGGCGCAGAGGTGCGGTCTTTCTTGCTCTAAGTCTTTGTTTTGTTGCGGTAGTTGTCAGCATACTTGTCGCCTGTATCAGTGTTAAGTCACTTAAGAGACAAGCCAGGGTTCAGGTTGGCACTGGGGTTGGGCAAGATGCCCATGATCGGGTCTCTGCGGCCTGTAGACCGCTTCAACGCTGGGGATGTGGCCCATGTCGCTGTGGTGCCAAGAGCGGCCTTGAGCCAGGATCTGAGCCTCCTCGCCTAGTCGATGTATTAAGAAAGATCGCAAGAGCAAGCGACATGTATTCTGACACTGAGGGCATGACTTATGGAGAAGTTACAAACATCTCTAGTAAGTCGTTGAATTTCATGAAACACAGGCTGAATCGTGCTCTATAAAAATCAGCACAACTTACAGACTTGTGTGTAATGCGATGCCTTGAACCAGAATTTGAGCATCCTCGCCTGCGCGATAGAGTTAAAAAAATCGCAAGACAAAGCTACATGTATCCTGACACTAAGGTGAGCAATTAAAAATTATGAATGATAACTGTGATTTTAATTTTACCCCCATTCCGAGAATAAATTTAAAAAATAGAACTCAACTTGAAACAGTAATTCCGCTTTCGACACCTTATATTTTGACAGTTAGTCCCAGTAGCGCTTGCAATCTGCAGTGTTTATATTGCCCAACAGGATATACTAATTTAATTAAATCCACATCACGCCATATAGGGGTAATGAAAATGTCTATTTTTGAAAAAATTCTAGAGCAAGCTTTAAATTTTCCAAATTCTATTAAAATCCTTATGCTAGTAAACGATGGAGAGCCGCTTTTAAACAAAAATTTACCCGAAATGGTAAAATTAGCAAAAAAAACAGGCAAATTTGAAAAAATAGAAACAACAACAAATGCCTTTTTTCTTAGTGAAGAAAAAGGTAAAAAGTTAGTTGAAAACGGGTTAAATAAATTAAATGTATCTCTTTATGGGCTTTCCAGCAAAAGCTACAAAAATTTCACTAAAAAAAATATAAATTTTTTAACTATATTAAATAACATAAAAAAATTCTCACTTTACAGATCAGAGTGTGAATTAGCTGTCAAAATACCTAAAGAGTTGATTTCAAACGAATTTAAAGAAAATAGTTTTTATGAAATTTTTGCATCTTTAGCTGACAAAGTATTTATTGAAAATACCGCTGAAATGTGGCCAAACTTTAGTGTTTCGAAAAAAATGAAAATCCAAATACAAAATGGAATGTGGAGGCAAAAAATAAAAAAAGAAAGAAAAAATATCTGTCCAAATATATTTTATGCGCTTACAGTTAATTCGAATGGTGTTGTAAGTGCTTGTTATGTTGATTGGGCTAGAAAACTTACTATTGGTAATGTTTTAGATTCGAATTTAGTTGATTTGTGGCAATCCGATTTTATGCATAAACTCAGATTGCAACATCTTTCTAAAAATCGCTGGAAAAATCCTATATGTCAGTCATGCTTTCAACCAGATCACTGTGCACTTGATGATTTAGATGAACATGCGGAAAATCTTTTTTTAAAATATAAAAAATATTATGGATTATAAAATTAGCGACTGGAGTACGGTAGCTCAGTACAGTATGAAAGTTTTCATGCCATGCTAATCATTGATTTTTCGTTCTTAGAGCGAGTTGCACTGCAAACAGCATGATGCATAAAACTCAACAACCACCAGCTAAAAGCTGGTGGGTTGAAGATCGGCGGACTGAACCGCCGACTGAAAGAGAATGCGGCTTAAAG
>NZ_JABZEO010000018.1 GCF_013385175.1 Allochromatium humboldtianum
ACGCCTACGTTGGAAAAGAGAGTCGAAAGGCCAATACGCTGCATTCGGTCGACCGCCGGGTTTCAAATTGCATGACGGCGAAAAAACCTACGCGATGGTCTCACCACTTGGCGGTGATTCGAGAAGACCATTAACCGGCTGGTATTGGGTCGCTGGCTGGGATAGCGATGTTCCTTACAAAAACACATGCGATCATCCGGTAGAGACGCCGGAATGCGCAAAAGAACAAGCCGAAGCGTATGTGCGTCAGCATCTTCATAGCGGTAAACAATGACCGCTTAATCCATCAATAAAGAATATAAGGTATAGCGCATCATGTCAAAAAACTTCATAAAACCAGCCCAAAAAAAACAAGATAGCGAAAATATTACCGCGTATGTCACAAAATACGCGCTCACAATCGGCATTTTGGAAGTTGAGGGCGTCGTTTGTCACGGTACGAGCTCTACGATGTTTGAGTGGAAGACTGATGGACACGCCAATACTGCCCACGGCAAGGATTGGCATCGAACGCGCGAACAGGCGCTTGCTCGCGCCGAAGAAATGCGCCAGAAGAAGATTGCTTCATTGAAGAAAAAAATCGAGCAACTGGAAAAACTGAAGTTTTAGATGCAATCGTTAGATATGACTGGAGGTTGGCGATGAGAACGCTTAACGAGAAAGTGGCCGGTTTAATGGAATTCTTCGGCGCGGATAGTGCCGAGGCACAGTCGGCCATCGAGAGTGTTTTGCGGGAGCAGGATCGAGATACCCGACATGCGTGTGCGGAGGCCGTGATCCAGCACGGCGATGCGCCTGCTTTGGAAATGATTGACCGTTGTTATGCGGCCTGCATAAATGCTCGGGCGATATAAATCGACTGCTCAAATAAATTCTCAATTATCTACTATGGAAATCAACCATGGAATTTAGCGTCAATCGAGAAGTTATTTTTCCCGTGCTCAACAAGACCAATAGTCTTGTCAAACATCGCCAGACGCTGCCGGTCCTGGGCAATTTGCTCGTCGTTGCGCGCGAGGGGCGCGTCACCATCACCGGCACCGACCTGGAAGCCGAGATCAAGACCAGCTTCGAGGCCGAGATCAAGCAGGAAGGCGAGGTGACGATCCCGGCGCGCAAGCTGCTCGACATCTGCCGTAACCTGAGCGATGGCGTGGCAATCCGGTTCAAGGTCAAAGACGAGCGCTGCACCGTCACCGCGGGGCGCGGACGGTTTGCGCTGGGCCTGCTGCCAGCGGCCGACTTTCCGACTATGGATCTGGAGGAGGGCGGTTTCGACTTCCAGATCCAGGAGGGCCAACTCAAGCAGCTACTCGAAAAGATCGCTTTTGCCATGGCGCAACAGGATGTCAGGTACTACCTGAACGGCGCTCTGTTTGAACTGGATCCGGCGGCGGGGCTGGTATCAGTGGCGACTGACGGGCATCGGCTGGCCAAGTTCGTCACACCGCTGGATGCGTTAGTCAGCGAAAAGCGGCAAGCGATCATCCCACACAAGGCGGTCATCGAACTCAAACGGCTGCTGGGCACCAGCGACGATCTGGTCGCAATCCGTTTGGGCGAACGCAGCCTGCGCGTGGCGGTCGGCACCATGACGCTGACCTCAAAGCTCATCGATGGCCGCTATCCCGAGTATGAGCGGGTCATCCCTGCCTACAACGGTAGCGCCGTCCTGGCTACGGTCGAAACCAACGAGTTGAAGCGAGCGCTCTCACAAACAGCGATTCTCTCAAAAGGGGAGAAGTATCCTGGCGTTCGTCTGGATTTCGCGCCGGGTGTGCTCAAACTGATGACGCGCACGTCGGAACAAGAGGAAGCCGAAAACGAAATCGACATCGAATATACCGGGGATGCGGTCTCCATTGGCTTCAGCATCGCCTATCTGATTGAGGCGCTTGGAGCCATCGAAGAAAGCAGGGCGGAGATCCGCTTTCAGGACGGCAACGGTAGTGCGGTCTTGCGAGGTCTCGGGGCCGAGCGCGAGACGTTTGTGGTGATGCCGATGCGGTTGTAGTCGCTGAAAAAAAAACGTGTCAGGAGGGGGTATGAGCACGGCGATCAAACCTGGCGACACCTATCGCCATGTTTTGAAACTGAAGGGAAGCACATTAGCCTGCGCTCGCTTCGGTGAACCGGAGTTCGTCGCGGCAACATTTTCGGACGATCTGAGCGAGGACGTTCGGCATCAAATACAAGCCGACATCCTCGCTGGACAAGATTTGCTGGCGATTTTTCACGGTTACAAGCGTGCCGGATTGACGGACGATCTAAAAGGCGCTGCACAGGTCAACTACCCCCGCCTGAAGGCGGGGGCTTGTGAGGCGACTCGCAAGCCGGGTTGACCAGGGACAGCGGTATCCAAGCCGCTCCGTTTGCAACAGGTCGTTGAGACCCACTCCGGGATGCTTCCTCAGTCCCGGACCCTGGAAGGTCGGGATCATGCTGGCGAAAGGCAAAGCGCCGAAGGTTCCGATCGCCGCCGCGAGGCGGGAGCCGGTTGCAGACATTCCCGAGGGGAGCGGGCTGTAAAGCCCCGTCACCAGGCCCGTAAGGGCAGGACTGGAAATGGCTGTATTCGTACTCGACAAACAGAAAAGACCGCTGATGCCGTGCACAGAGAAACGCGCGCGGCTGTTATTGGAGCGCGGACGCGCGGTGGTGGTGCGTCTGGCCCCCTTCACCATTCGGCTGAAAGATCGGATCGGCGGGGCGCTGCAACCGCTGCGTCTGAAGCTCGATCCGGGGAGCAAGACCACGGGTCTGGCCCTCGTGCGCGAATCTGAAATCGTCGATGCGGAAACAGGGGCCGTTGAGCGTCTGGAGCATGGACTGTGGTTTGGGGAACTGGAGCATCGGGGCCAGCAGATCCGGGAGGCCCTGACACTTCGGCGACATTACCGCCGGACGCGCCGGTCTCGAAAGACCCGCTACCGGGCGCCGCGCTTCCTGAATCGCACCCGCCGTGATGGCTGGTTGCCGCCGTCGTTACAGCATCGGCTCGACACCACCGTCAACTGGGTGCAGCGGCTGCGCCGGCTCGCCCCGATCACCGGCCTCAGTCAGGAACTGGTGCGGTTCGATACTCAGGCGCTCCAGAACCCAGAGATCTCCGGTGTGGAGTATCAACAGGGCGAACTGGCCGGTTATGAGGTGCGCGAATATCTGCTGGAGAAGTGGCACCGGAGTTGCGCCTATTGTGGGGCGACGCACGTACCGCTGGAGATTGAGCATATCGTGCCGCGCTCCAGCGGCGGTTCGGATCGGGTCTCAAACCTGACGCTCGCGTGCCAGCCCTGCAATCAACGCAAGGGGAGTCGATCCATCGAGGACTTTCTGCAACGCCAACCGGCGCGCCTGCACCAGATCCAGGCGCAGGCTCAAGCGCCGCTCAAAGACGCCGCCGCCGTCAATGCCACGCGCTGGGCGCTGTTGAACGCGCTCAAAGCTACGGGCCTACCGGTCGAGACCGGCTCGGGCGGGCGCACCAAGTTCAATCGCACGCGCCTGAACCTCCCCAAAACCCACGCCCTCGATGCTGCCTGTGTCGGCGCCGTCGATCACGTGCGCGACTGGAACCGCCCGATCCTGAGCATCCGTGCCACCGGACGCGGCGCTTACAGTCGCACGCGCACGTTCAAAAACGGTTTTCCGCGCGGCTATCTCATGCGCCACAAGCGCGTCCATGGCTTCCAGACCGGCGATTGGGTGCACGCCGAGGTGCCCAAGGGCAAGAAAGCGGGCGTGCATGTCGGGCGCGTGGCGGTGCGCCAAACGGGATCGTTCAACATCCAAGCCCAAGCCGGAACCGTTCAGGGGATTTCCTATCGCCATTGCCGCGTCCTTCAACGGGCCGATGGCTATGGCTACTCATTTCAACCTAAACCAGACACGGAGGAGGCGAGACGGGCGGCCTAACCGCGCTCCGCGCGGTGCGCTATCCCTCCCCGCCCTAAAGGACGGGGTTTCTCGCGCAAGACTGATGAATAGGACGATTTTTGTGGGCGATTTGCATGGAAAATATGAGGTCGCCGAACATATTCTAAAAAACTGTCCGGATGATAAAATCATTTTCGTGGGCGATTACCTGGACAGCTTTGATCGCTCGATTAAAGATCAGGTTAAGACGCTTTTGCTGGTTCTGGACGCCGCCCAAGCTTTCCCTGATCGGGTCATCGGATTGCTGGGAAATCACGAATACAGTTATCTGAATCCGCAGCGCTATAGGTGCTCGGGTTTTAGGAAAGCGATCTGGTATCAGGTCAAGGCGCTGCTGCCGGACATGCGCCGCTATTTGCTTGATGTCTACACAGATCCCGCCTCGGGGGTTGTTGTAACGCACGCAGGCATTACGCAAGTCTGGATCGATAGCATTGAAGCACGCCTGGAAGAAATCCTTGACGAAGAGTCGTTCGGGGCAAGCCAGCCAGACTGGAACATGGTCGGTCAGATCCGTGGCGGAAACGATCGATGTGGCGGGCCGGTCTGGTGCGACTATTGGTCCGAGTTCGAGCCAATTGCAGGCATCAAACAGGTGTTTGGGCACACAGCTTACAGGCCTGTCGGAAAAAAGCGGGGTGTTTTCACAGCTGATGGCGAAAATTTCAACGTCGATTGCCTAGATACTTCAAGCGAAGTGCTTGTTTGGAGTTCGGCAACAGGTTTTTGTTCTGTCGATTATCGAGAATTTTAAGCCGTCAACTACCCCCGCCTGAAGGCGGGGGCTTGTGAGGTGACTCGCAAGCCGGGTTGACCAGGGACAGCGGTGAACATCCGCTCCGTTTGCAACAGGTCGCTAAGACTCACCGGCAGATGCTTCCTCAGTCTGCCGCTCTGAAAGGTCGGGATCATGCTGACGAAAGGTAAAGCGTCGAAGGTTTCGATCGCCGCCGCGAGGCGGGAGCCGGTTGCAGACATTCCCGAGGGGAGCGAGCCGTGAGGCTCCGTCACCAGGCCCGTAAGGGCACAGTTGGGAATAGACCGATGGCTGTATTCGTACTCGACAAACAGAAACGTCCGTTGATGCCATGCACGGAGAAACGCGCGCGGCGGTTACTGGAACGCGGACGCGCGGTGGTGGTGCGTCTGGCCCCGTTCACCATTCGGCTGAAAGACCGCATTGGCGGCGAGACCCAACCGCTGCGCCTGAAGCTCGATCCGGGCAGTCGTGTCACGGGGCTGGCCTTGGTGCGCGAATCTGAGATCGTCGATCTGGACACAGGGGCCGTTGAGCGCCGTGAGCATGGACTGTGGTTTGGGGAACTGGCGCATCGGGGCCAGCAGATCAGCGACGCCTTGACACTTCGGCGTCACTACCGCCGGGCACGCCGGTCTCGGAAGACCCGCTACCGGGCGCCGCGTTTTTTGAATCGCACCCGCCGTGAGGGCTGGTTGCCGCCGTCGTTACAGCATCGGCTCGACACGACGCTCAACTGGGTCGAGCGGCTGCGCCGGATCGCCCCGATCACCGCGCTCAGTCAGGAATTGGTGCGGTTCGACACCCAGGCGCTCCAGAACCCGGAGATCAGCCGGGTCGAATACCAACAGGGCGAACTCGCCGGTTATGAGGTGCGGGAATACCTGCTGGAGAAGTGGCACCGGACCTGTGCCTATTGTGGCGCGACGAACGTGCCGCTGGAGATCGAGCACATCGTTCCACGCGCGCGGGGTGGCTCCGATCGCGTCTCGAATCTGACGCTCGCCTGCCGGCCCTGCAATCAGCGCAAGGGGAGCCGATCCATCGAGGACTTTTTGAAGCGCCAACCGGCGCGGCTGCACCAGATCCAGGCGCAGGCCAAAGCCCCGCTCAAGGACGCCGCCGCCGTCAATGCCACGCGCTGGGCACTGTTCGACGCCCTGAAGGCCACCGGGCTACCCGTCGAGACCGGCTCGGGCGGACGCACCAAGTTCAATCGCACGCGCCTGGACATCCCAAAGACCCATGCGCTCGATGCCGCCTGTGTGGGCCAGGTCGATACCCTGTCCGGTTGGCAATGCCCGGCCCTGGCGATTAAGGCCACCGGACGAGGCTCCTACAGTCGCTCACGCCTGGATCGCTTCGGCTTCCCGCGCGGCTATCTCATGCGCGAAAAGCGCGTCTATGGCTTCCAGACCGGCGATTGGGTGCGCGCCGAGGTGCCCACGGGCAAGAAGGCCGGCGTGCATGTCGGGCGCGTGGCCGTGCGCCAAACGGGATCGTTCAACATCCAGGCCCAGGGCGGAACCGTCCAGGGGATTTCGTACCGCCATTGCCGCGTTCTGCAACGGGCCGACGGCTATGGCTACGCCTTTCAACCTAAACCAGACACGGAGGCAGCGAGACGGGCGGCCTGACCGCGCTCCGCGCGGTGCGCTATCCCTCCCCGTCCTGAAGGACGGGGTTTCTCGCGCAAGACTGATGATGGCCAGGGAGCCTGTCAAATCCTTACCAGACGCATCAAAGGCCGAAAAAGACACATGGCTCGGGGGCGAGCGGTTAGTTCTGGACTATGCTTCGCACTCGATCAAATTCGTCCCGGCTGAGGAATCGGATCGCGGCCTCCGTTTGCCGGCCTGGACTGTGCTGTCAAACGCTGACCGACTCGCTCAGTCGGTAAACAAGGAGATTTCGCTGGAGTCCTCCATGCAGTTTATTTATTCACGATGGAACGGCGAATGGACGAAGCGTTTTAAGAGTTCCGATGTCGATGATTTTATCAAGCTGTGGGAGCATAGTTGCAATCGATTTCGTGAAGCCAGAACAACGGAAACGATTATTGATAATGCTACTGTGAGTGAAGCTCGCCATGCCTTTTTGCGGATTTGTCGTGTTGGTGTTCCAATCTCACAGCAAGATTTTGACAAGGCGATTAGTTGGATGCACAATATTTAATAAAAACACCGATGACCGAGTTATTTCCCATTATTTTTGCGCCACATCAAATAAATTTTAATGTCTGCACAAGAGGTGATTTTTGAATAAATCTGAAAAAAAGCGATCAGGACATGGCGGGCAACGTCAAGGGGCAGGGCGCCCATCCGAAGGTGCTCCAAAACGAATTGTGCCGGTCAGTCTGGACGATGAGCTGATCGAAATTGCCAGGCACCTGGGGCGTGGAATTATCGCCGAGGGCGTTCGCCGGGCGCTTCGTGAGCATCCTGAAGCTCCCTCTAAAATCAATAAACCGTCAACTACCCCCGCCTGAAGGCGGGGGCTTGTGAGGCGACTCGCAAGCCGGGTTGACCAGGGAAAGCGGTATCCAATCCGCTCCGTTTGCAACAGGTCGCTAAGACCCACTCCGGGATGCTTCCTCAGTCCCGGACTCTGGAAGATCGGGATCATGCAGGCGAAAGGTAAAGCGCCGAAGGTTCCGATCGCCGCCGCGAGGCGGGAGCCGGTTGCAGACATTCCCGAGGGGAGCGAGCCGTAAGGCTCCGTCACTAGGCCCGTAAGGGCACGTTTTGGAACAGACCGATGGCGGTATTCGTACTCGACAGACAGAAGACGCCACTGATGCCGTGCACGGAGAAACGCGCGAGGTTGTTACTGGAGCGCGGACGCGCGGTGGTCGTGCGTCTGGCGCCGTTCACCATTCGGCTGAAGGATCGAGTGGGCGGAGCGCTTCAACCACTACGCCTGAAGCTCGATCCGGGCAGCCGCGTCACGGGGCTGGCCATCGTTCGCGAATCCGAGATCGTCGATCCGGACACGGGCGCGGTCGAGCGCCTGGAGCATGGTCTGTGGTTTGGGGAACTGGCGCATCGTGGTCAGGCGATCCGGGAGGCGCTGGAGCAACGGCGACATTACCGCCGGGCGCGCCGCGCTCGCAAGACCCACTACCGGGCAGCGCGCTTCCTGAATCGCACCCGTCGTGCGGGCTGGTTGCCGCCGTCGTTACAGCATCGGCTCGACACGACGCTCAACTGGGTCGAGCGGCTGCGCCGGATCGCCCCGATCACCATGCTCAGTCAGGAATTGGTGCGGTTCGACACCCAGGCGCTCCAGAACCCGGAGATCAGCCGGGTCGAATACCAACAGGGCGAACTGGCCGGTTATGAGGTGCGGGAATACCTGCTGGAGAAGTGGCACCGGACCTGTGCCTACTGTGGCGCGACGAACGTGCCGCTGGAGATCGAGCATATCCACCCCAAGAGCCGGGGCGGTTCGGATCGGGTCTCGAATCTGACGCTCGCCTGCCGCCCCTGCAATCAGCGCAAGGGGAACCGACCCATCGAGGACTTTCTGCAACGCCAACCGGCGCTCCTGCACCAAATCCAGGCGCAGGCCAAAGCGCCGCTGAAGGACGCTGCCGCTGTCAATGCGACGCGCTGGGCGCTGTTTGCAGCCCTGACCGCGACAGGGCTTCCCGTCGAGACCGGCTCGGGCGGACGGACCAAGTTTAATCGCACGCGCCTGGACCTCCCCAAAACCCATGCCCTTGATGCCGCCTGCGTCGGGGCCGTCGATCAGATCCGGGGCTGGAACCGCCCGGTCCTGGCCATCCGCGCCACCGGACGCGGCGCTTACAGCCGCACGCGCACGTTCAAAAACGGCTTCCCGCGCGGCTATCTCATGCGCGAAAAGCGCGTCCATGGCTTCCAGACCGGCGATTGGGTGCGCGCCGAGGTGCCCACGGGCAAGAAAGCCGGCGTGCATGTCGGGCGCGTGGCCGTGCGCCAAACGGGATCGTTCAACATCCAGGCCCAGGGCGGAACCGTTCAGGGGATTTCTTACCGCCATTGCCGCGTCCTGCAACGGGCCGACGGCTATGGCTACGCCTTTCAACCTAAACCAGACACGGAGGAAGCGAGACGGGCGGCCTGACGGCGCTACGCGCCGCGCGCTATCCCTCCCCGTCCTTTAGGGCGGGGTTTCTCGCGCAAGACTGATGAAGCAGGAAGAAAATAACAGATAGTTGAGATTATCTGAGACTTTTCGGAGCGGAAACAGCCGCCTGCATCGGTGTGCGATCTGTATTGAGAAGCGAAATTTTCTGTTGACTCCATCTTGAATATATATATAATCTTTATATCGCCCAAATACTACACCAGGGCAGACCAGGATACAAATCAACAAAGGCCTAGCGTTGAGTGGTCTCTGTTAATTGTGGGGTTTTGAGATGAAACAGCGAACTCTAAAAGAGTGGAATGCAAAAGGTAGGTGTGTAAAGAAGGGGAGTAAAGCCGTCGGGTTTGATAATTCCGGGGTTGCGCTATTCACGAAAGCCCAGACAGAAAAGAGGGTTATGAGGTCATACGAGGGTGGCACAAACTACAACCAAGGCTCTTATTATTTTGGCGGGGATGATCCAGATCAGATGGATTATGACCTTGGATTGTGTGGGCAGGTATAGTGTAAACTGGTGCGAGACGCACAAAGGTAAGCTAAAAGAAATTTTGGCTATCAGTGAAGGTCACAAAGAATAGGAGAGAATAATGCAACAAGATTTTTCTGCTGAAAACTCAATCATCCGAACGGACGGAAAAAGATCAGTCAAAGTATCCTCTGATCGTTACGGAGGTGTGGATTTATCTTTCTGCTGTAATGGGTTCCAGTCAGTTACCGTGACGGTGGATGAAGACATGCTGCCATGGATTGCAGGCTCCATTGCGGAGTTTCGTCAAAACGAGTCGGATCTGTTGAAAGCGCTGCGCGATGCAGAACGAAACCTGCGTTGTGCCTGGGAGATGCTGTCCGCGATAGCGGATAATGATCCGAGCGCCGATCGTGCCAAAGCGGCAGAACGCGCTCGCATCGGATGGATAGAGGTCACTGAGGCGATCAACAAGGCAACAGGGGAAAGTTAAACGCACTAAATTGCCGGGTCATCCCTTCTAGATTGATGTCACTTTCAACGCGAGGGCTAGACAAAGTGGAAAACTTCATTGACGATTTGATTGACCTGAACAACAACAATAACTACGGCGGCGCACGCGCTCATGAGCGTTTTTCTGTGGCGCACGTTCGAGCGAAAATCGAAGGGTTGGGCGGGACGGTCGTTCTCGATTGCGTCGATTTTGGTGGAGATCGCGTAATCCTGTTTTCCAAGGAACGGCATTATCCGGATGCTCTCGACGAGAATAGCTATTGCGTGGCTCAGATCACGGCAGACGGATCCCTCACGGGCATCGAGCGTGGCACGTTCGACGAGTGCTTTGCTTGCTTTGTCGAGTGGAACCGGGCAGAGGTAGCACAACCGGAGGTTTATTATGAGTAAGCGTTTTACATGGGGCCGTGTGCTTGATCGATTTGAGTATAATTTCGATGGGCGCACAATGGAAGTGATAAAGTATCATCCATGGAAGCAAGACGAATGTACCTTGCTTACTGGGGATCCCGATGAATCGGTGATAAATTATCATTGCGAGGAATTGCACGAATCGACTGAATCGCTGGAATATCTCGTGCTGTTGTGGATTGCACGTAAAAGCATTGGTCCGAATCAACATGCGCTTGTTCGTGGCATTGCAAAAGCGCTCGATCTCTATAAGGAATAACAATGGCCGGATTTTTTGTTGAGGCGAAAGATCCTAAGACGGATATCTGGACGAAAATTTGCGAACCTCAAAAGACAAAAGATCGGGCTAAACGCTTTGCCAAAAAGCATCTTGATCAATGGTCTTCCTGGGATCAGAAAGCGGCTGACACAGCAAAATTCCGTCTTTGCATTGACGACCCCAGGCACACCATAGAACAAGTGGCGTTTCCCCCGCACAAAAAACGCATGCGTTGGGTCGATGCTACTTGGGATATGTGCTGATTCCGACGGCTGCACGGTCGTAGCCGCTATCCCTCCCCGCCCTGAAGGACGGGGCTTCTCGCGGAGGAACTGATGAGCTTAAGAGACGACATTATTCGTTTGGCGCAGGAGTTGGAACAGGAACAGTCGGCCGCATTCCAGTTATGGTCCTGGCTACCATCCTGCAAAGCCGCCGAACGCGCCCATGGCGATTATGCCAGCGAACACCAACCAAGCTTGGCTGACATCATGCGTGAGGCGTCTATGTTCATTTCCCATGGACTGAAACCAACTCCTCAACAAATTGAGGAAGCGGGTAACTACTACAAGTGTCCGTGTGGGGAGTGTGGCGAGTCTTAGGGGCTTTGAAAAAAACTGGTCTAATAGCGGAGGCATAAATGGAAATCGACGTTAATGTGTCGATTATCGGGTCCGGGGAGGGGGTGGTCTTGGAGGTTCGGGACGCCCTGTCCAGATGTCGGATCGTGCGGATCGAGATGAGCCACGAGAAGTTCTGCCAGATGGTTATGCGCAACATGGCCGGGGAGCCTTGTGTGGCTGCGGTGGGCGACCTGAGCAAGGTCGGCAAGCGTAAGATCAACGACACCCTGACGTTCGAGTTGCCGGGCACGGCGAGTATCAGTAGCCGAAAGGCTGTTGCCATGCAGTGTGCCAAGGAGGGCTAGAACAAGCAGTCGCGTCATGAGCCGCCATTTCGCTCAAATCAGCGCTAATCGGGTGTTCATGTTGAGTTCGAACCGACCATAGGGGTTGACGTGCTCCCAGATCAGGGGCGTCAGTGCTGCATAGTCGCGCGGAGTCAGTCGGCCCTGCCATTGCGGTTGAGCAAGCACGCGCTGGATCATCAGCGTGTTGATATAGACCATGCAGTTCTGGATCAGGTGCAGGGCTAACATGCTGATCTCATGGTCCTCACGACGGTTGCTGGCCATCTCGCCACGACGGGCGAAGAAGACGAAGTCCGTGGCCCCGTTCCACTGCTCGACCACGTTGAGGCCCTCGTGGATCTCCCGGCGCAGATCCGGCGAGTGCAGATAGCGGCAGAGGAAAATCGTCTTGATCGCCTTGCCGAGCTCGGCCAGCGCCTTGTAAGTCGGGTGTTGGACATTGTTTCTGGTGAAGCGGCGCAGAATCGACTCCGTGTCGGCGGTTCCCAAGCGCAGCGCCGTCGTGTACTTGATCATCTGGTCGTACTGCTGGCGGATCAGCGCCCAGTCGATCGGTCGGGTCAGAATCGGTTGCAGTTGGGCATAGGCGTCCGGCTGACCGGTCTTTGGCCGGTAGAGCTTCTGCGCATGGATCGCCTTCAGTCGTGGCAGTAGCTCAAAGCCCAGCAGGCGGCAGAAAGCAAACGCTATCGTACTCTGACCATGCGAATCGACGTACTGGCGATCGATGTCCATCTCGGTGCAATGGTGGATCACGCCTTCGATCATCGACGCCACCTCCGAGGAGGACGGTGACTTGAGCTGGCTGTGGATACAGAGCGAATGGCGCTCGACATGCCAGTAGATCATCACGCCCCGTCCGCCGTAGCGAACATGCCATTGCGTCATCAGGTTCTGGTCCCAAGCGCCGAAATGCTTGGAATCGGAGGCACAGGCGGTCGTGCCGCTCCCCCAGATGGCGGGATCACGGGCGTGCAGGGTACCGTCAGCCACGATGGCGATGGCTCGACGCAGCGCCTCGACACTGAGGTAGCGCCGGCGCACATAGGCCAAGTCACGCGACGTTGCTCCGGAATCCAACCCGGCCATGCGCTGCAAACCGGCATTGGTGCCCAGACCGTGCAGACACAGCAGCAGACGTGGCCGTAACACCGCGCGTTCCATCGTCTCGTAGGAGGTCGGACTGCGCAGCACCTCGGTGAAGTTCAGCCGTAGATCGGCTTCCTTCACCATGTCGAGCAGGCTGGTCATCGGCCAGGTCGCATTGAGCTCGGCTTTGAGGGCGGTCAGGTTGGGCGGCTCGGGCTGCGCCTCCAACGGTGTCAGCGTAATCCAGCCACCGCCCTTGTCGCTCAACCGCACGCCGCGATTCCTCTTCAGTCCGGCCTCGAACGTCGTCAGCGCCTCATCCATCTCGGCCTGGCTGTCAGCGATGAAGCGCTCTACCTCCAGTGGCAGCTTCAGGGCCTGATAGTAGCCCATCCGATTGGTTTCGAAGTCGGTCGGCAGATCGTCATCGGGATTGCCGTAGCGGTTCGCGCCGACGACCCAGAGCTCTTTGCAGCGCAAGCGCTCGCGCAGGGCCTCCAGCACAGCAATCTCGTAGGTGAGGCGGTTGACGCGCTCCTGGCCGGCGGCATCCGTTTCGATCACGGCGTCGCGCCATAGGCCGCGCACCACGCCGTCAAGCGGAACCGTTTCAGTGGCCGGGAAGGTATGCACTTTGGTGGTGGCGAAGCGCTTGACCAGATCGAGCGCCTCCATCACCGGTTGGTGACGCGCGTTGTTGGAACGAAACTCCAGTGCGGCCAGCAACGTGGGCACCATGCGCCGATAATGCCCTCGGTAGGAATTGCGGATGACCGCGCGCAGCGTGACGCGATACGTTGGACCCGTGGCTTTCCACTCCTTGACCAGATCCTGCAAGGTCTGCTCGCCGACGACGGGGAAGACGACGTCGCGCACCACGCCATCTGGCTGGGCCAACGCGGCATCGGCCAGCTCGAACAGCAGGTTTTGCTTGCCGGAGACCCGTTTGAGGTCTTCCAGCAGTTCCCGATCGACCTTGCGCTCGGCGCGTGCACCGATCTTGTGGATGGTCTCGATCAAGATGTCCACGAGGTCGTCCGTCAGGCGGCGGGCGCGTTGGTGGACAAAGGCCGCCAGCCAGGTGAGCCGCGCCGGCTCGGGGTGCCGACGCAGGTCGCGGGGCACTTCGACCGAGACACGCTGCCGGGAGCGCTCCAGGTCTCGCGACGATACCCCGTCGAACAGGCCAGTGGGTAGATCGATGCGGCGAAGACACTCCAGCTTCGCCAGCGCCTCCTGGAGGCTGGCCAGACTCGGGCGGCCAGGATCCTCACGCAGTCTCACCAACAGCGCCGGCGCGTGGTCCGTCGCCGCCGCTCCATCACCCGTGACATCGGCAGCCGTGTCGGTCTTGTCGGGGTGCAGTAAGGCCTCCAAGCGCTCGCGCGTGGCCGGTGAGAGCCGCTCATAGACGCGGGTGTGGAAGCGCTCTTCGTGAGCACGCCAGGCACTGCGCGCGATCCGCTCCATCCGCTCCGGTGTTGGCGGCTCAATAGCGAGCTCGCGGCAGCGCACTTCAAGCTGCTCAAGCATCGGTTCGAGTTCACCGCCCACCTCGGCAGCAACATGATCCCGTAGCCAGATCAGCAACAGCTCGGCATCGGCCACCGTGGCCTCGCGGACGCCGAAGCGTGCGCGGATCTCGGCACGCAACCGCTCGGCCGTGCGTCCGGTGAGCAAGATGTCGTCCGCCATCGGTGTCGGGAGATCCAGTTGACGGCTGAGGGCAGCGATTGTGGACGCTGCAATCTCGCTGGGATCGCGTGGGAACCGGCTCCGCTCGCGGAAAAACGTCAGCAGGACGGCAAAACCCAACCGACTTGCCCGGTGCTTGGTCATCACCAGTGCCAGTTCGGCGGGTGTCAACAGACATGGCTCGTCGAGCCGCTCGGAATCTGTCACGTCGGCACGTCTGGCGGCAAGGACGGTGAAGGCCAGCCCGTCCGTGCCAGCGTCTCAATCAAGGTTGTGCGCTTGACGCCAAAGTTGCGGCACACCGCCGCTTTCGACATGCCGCCGTCCAAGGCCGCGATAATCGCCTCCAGCTTCTCACCGGTGATCGCCGGTGGACGACCGCCGATGCGACCCCGTCGCCGAGCGGCCGCCAAACCGGCCACGACACGCTCCTGAGCCAACGCACGCTCATACTGCGCAAGGGCGCCGAACACATGAAACAGCAGCTCACCGGAGGCGGTGGTGGTGTCCATCCCCTCCGTCAACGAGCGAAACGCGACGTGTTTCTCTTTGAGGGCGTTGACGATGGCCAGCAGGTGGGAGAGCGAGCGGCCGAGTCGATCCAGTTTCCAGACGACCAAGACGTCGCCGGCGCGCACAAACGCGAGCGCCTGAGCCAGGCCCAGACGGTCGTCCTTCGCGCCGGAGGCGTGATCCTCGAACAGATGCCGGGCATCGACGCCGGCGGCCAGCAGGGCATCGCGTTGCAGGTCCGTGCTCTGTCGGTCGCCGTCCGATGACACGCGCATATAGCCAACCAACATGAACGGATAACCTGCAAGAAGTGGTTTCCGTATGCTCCCACAAAACGACAGTGGTTTCCGCACATTTTTGCAGGCATCGCCGAGGCGATTCCAGTGTCGTTTTCAGAAGACGGCTGCACTGAACGTCAGAAGCCGACTGCACTATAGCAGCGGAGGGGTTGGATCCATCAGGCAACGACGGGCTGCTGCCGGCCATCAGCGGACGCAGGGAGGACTTTCCGCAACCGGCCGTTCGATGCGGCACCGATGGCCTTCGCGCAGGGGTAGTGAATCCGCCAGGATTGACTTGCGCTGCCCTACCTCTCACTAGTGAGGGGCGGCAGCGCATCAAGCGGTGAGCGCACTCCGGCACCGCCAACTTTCAGCACATGCGTGTAAATCATCGTCGTAGAGACGTCGGAATGGCCGAGCAGATCCTGCACGGTTCGAATGTCGTAACCGCTGCGGAGCAAGGCCGTCGCGAACGAGTGGCGGAGGGTGTGCGGTGTGGCGGGCTTCGTGATGCCTGCTTGTTCTACGGCACGTTTGAAGGCGCGCTGAAAGGTCTGGTCATACATGTGATGGCGACGCACGACACCGCTCCGTGGATCGGTCGAATGCGTGTGCTGCGCAAAAACCCAGAACCACGGCCAGGAATGCCCGGCGCGCGGATACTTCCGCTCAAGGGCGTCGGGAAGCGCAACGCCGCTGCGGCCCTCGGCCTGGTCCTTCAGCCACCATGCCCGTGCACGCGACAGCTGCTCGCGCAGGCTGGGTGCCAAGCTCTCGGGTAACATCAAGGCCCGATCCTTGGAGCCCTTGCCCTCCCGCACGATGATCGTGCCGTGATCGAAATCCAGATCCTTGACCCGCAGTTGCAAACCCTCACTGATCCGCATGCCCGTTCCATACAGAAGCTGGGCGAACAAACGATGCTCGCCTTCCAGAAAACCGAGGATGCGAACCACTTCATCCGGGGTCAGCACCACCGGCAAGCGCCGCGACGGCCGAGGTCTTCCGATCTCCTGAAGCCAGGGCAGATCCGTGCACAGCACCTTGCCGTAGAAGAACAGCAAGGCCGCCAATGCCTGACGATGCGTGGAGACCGAAACCTTGCGCTCGTTCGCCAGCCAGGACAGAAATGCCTCGACTTCGCTGCTGCCCAAGGTTGCCGGGTGACGCACACCGTGGAAACGGATGAAGGCACGAACCCAGTGGACATAAGCCTGTTCGGTTCGTAAACTGTAATGCAAGTAGCGTATGCGCTCACGCAACTGGTCCAGAACCTTGACCGAACGCAGCGGTGGTAACGGCGCAGTGGCGGTTTTCATGGCTTGTTATGACTGTTTTTTTGTACAGTCTATGCCTCGGGCATCCAAGCAGCAAGCGCGTTACGCCGTGGGTCGATGTTTGATGTTATGGAGCAGCAACGATGTTACGCAGCAGGGCAGTCGCCCTAAAACAAAGTTAAACATCATGAGGGAAGCGGTGATCGCCGAAGTATCGACTCAACTATCAGAGGTAGTTGGCGTCATCGAGCGCCATCTCGAACCGACGTTGCTGGCCGTACATTTGTACGGCTCCGCAGTGGATGGCGGCCTGAAGCCACACAGTGATATTGATTTGCTGGTTACGGTGACCGTAAGGCTTGATGAAACAACGCGGCGAGCTTTGATCAACGACCTTTTGGAAACGTCGGCTTCCCCTGGAGAGAGCGAGATTCTCCGCGCTGTAGAAGTCACCATTGTTGTGCACGACGACATCATTCCGTGGCGTTATCCAGCTAAGCGCGAACTGCAGTTTGGAGAATGGCAGCGCAATGACATTCTTGCAGGTATCTTCGAGCCAGCCACGATTGACATTGATCTGGCTATCTTGCTGACAAAAGCAAGAGAACATAGCGTTGCCTTGGTAGGTCCAGCGGCGGAGGAACTCTTTGATCCGGTTCCTGAACAGGATCTATTTGAGGCGCTAAATGAAACCTTAACGCTATGGAACTCGCCGCCCGACTGGGCTGGCGATGAGCGAAATGTAGTGCTTACGTTGTCCCGCATTTGGTACAGCGCAGTAACCGGCAGAATCGCGCCGAAGGATGTCGCTGCCGACTGGGCAATGGAGCGCCTGCCGGCCCAGTATCAGCCCGTCATACTTGAAGCTAGACAGGCTTATCTTGGACAAGAAGAAGATCGCTTGGCCTCGCGCGCAGATCAGTTGGAAGAATTTGTTCACTACGTGAAAGGCGAGATCACCAAGGTAGTCGGCAAATAATGTCTAACAATTCGTTCAAGCCGACGCCGCTTCGCGGCGCGGCTTACCTTGGCCGTTGGGCATTAAGGAAAAGTTAATGGCAATCCGAATCTTCGCGATACTTTTCTCCATTTTTTCTCTTGCCACTTTCGCGCATGCGCAAGAAGGCACGCTAGAACGTTCTGACTGGAGGAAGTTTTTCAGCGAATTTCAAGCCAAAGGCACGATAGTTGTGGCAGACGAACGCCAAGCGGATCGTGCCATGTTGGTTTTTGATCCTGTGCGATCGAAGAAACGCTACTCGCCTGCATCGACATTCAAGATACCTCATACACTTTTTGCACTTGATGCAGGCGCTGTTCGTGATGAGTTCCAGATTTTTCGATGGGACGGCGTTAACAGGGGCTTTGCAGGCCACAATCAAGACCAAGATTTGCGATCAGCAATGCGGAATTCTACTGTTTGGGTGTATGAGCTATTTGCAAAGGAAATTGGTGATGACAAAGCTCGGCGCTATTTGAAGAAAATCGACTATGGCAACGCCGATCCTTCGACAAGTAATGGCGATTACTGGATAGAAGGCAGCCTTGCAATCTCGGCGCAGGAGCAAATTGCATTTCTCAGGAAGCTCTATCGTAACGAGCTGCCCTTTCGGGTAGAACATCAGCGCTTGGTCAAGGATCTCATGATTGTGGAAGCCGGTCGCAACTGGATACTGCGTGCAAAGACGGGCTGGGAAGGCCGTATGGGTTGGTGGGTAGGATGGGTTGAGTGGCCGACTGGCTCCGTATTCTTCGCACTGAATATTGATACGCCAAACAGAATGGATGATCTTTTCAAGAGGGAGGCAATCGTGCGGGCAATCCTTCGCTCTATTGAAGCGTTACCGCCCAACCCGGCAGTCAACTCGGACGCTGCGCGATAAAACCGCGCAGCGCCGGTTACTTCAACGTTAGATGCACTAAGCACATAATTGCTCACAGCCAAACTATCAGGTCAAGTCTGCTTTTATTATTTTTAAGCGTGCATAATAAGCCCTACACAAATTGGGAGATATATCATGAAAGGCTGGCTTTTTCTTGTTATCGCAATAGTTGGCGAAGTAATCGCAACATCCGCATTAAAATCTAGCGAGGGCTTTACTAAGCTTGCCCCTTCCGCCGTTGTCATAATCGGTTATGGCATCGCATTTTATTTTCTTTCTCTGGTTCTGAAATCCATCCCTGTCGGTGTTGCTTATGCAGTCTGGTCGGGACTCGGCGTCGTCATAATTACAGCCATTGCCTGGTTGCTTCATGGGCAAAAGCTTGATGCGTGGGGCTTTGTAGGTATGGGGCTCATAATTGCTGCCTTTTTGCTCGCCCGATCCCCATCGTGGAAGTCGCTGCGGAGGCCGACGCCATGGTGACGGTGTTCGGCATTCTGAATCTCACCGAGGACTCCTTCTTCGATGAGAGCCGGCGGCTAGACCCCGCCGGCGCTGTCACCGCGGCGATCGAAATGCTGCGAGTCGGATCAGACGTCGTGGATGTCGGACCGGCCGCCAGCCATCCGGACGCGAGGCCTGTATCGCCGGCCGATGAGATCAGACGTATTGCGCCGCTCTTAGACGCCCTGTCCGATCAGATGCACCGTGTTTCAATCGACAGCTTCCAACCGGAAACCCAGCGCTATGCGCTCAAGCGCGGCGTGGGCTACCTGAACGATATCCAAGGATTTCCTGACCCTGCGCTCTATCCCGATATTGCTGAGGCGGACTGCAGGCTGGTGGTTATGCACTCAGCGCAGCGGGATGGCATCGCCACCCGCACCGGTCACCTTCGACCCGAAGATGCGCTCGACGAGATTGTGCGGTTCTTCGAGGCGCGGGTTTCCGCCTTGCGACGGAGCGGGGTCGCTGCCGACCGGCTCATCCTCGATCCGGGGATGGGATTTTTCTTGAGCCCCGCACCGGAAACATCGCTGCACGTGCTGTCGAACCTTCAAAAGCTGAAGTCGGCGTTGGGGCTTCCGCTATTGGTCTCGGTGTCGCGGAAATCCTTCTTGGGCGCCACCGTTGGCCTTCCTGTAAAGGATCTGGGTCCAGCGAGCCTTGCGGCGGAACTTCACGCGATCGGCAATGGCGCTGACTACGTCCGCACCCACGCGCCTGGAGATCTGCGAAGCGCAATCACCTTCTCGGAAACCCTCGCGAAATTTCGCAGTCGCGACGCCAGAGACCGAGGGTTAGATCATGCCTAGCATTCACCTTCCGGCCGCCCGCTAGCGGACCCTGGTCAGGTTCCGCGAAGGTGGGCGCAGACATGCTGGGCTCGTCAGGATCAAACTGCACTATGAGGCGGCGGTTCATACCGCGCCAGGGGAGCGAATGGACAGCGAGGAGCCTCCGAACGTTCGGGTCGCCTGCTCGGGTGATATCGACGAGGTTGTGCGGCTGATGCACGACGCTGCGGCGTGGATGTCCGCCAAGGGAACGCCCGCCTGGGACGTCGCGCGGATCGACCGGACATTCGCGGAGACCTTCGTCCTGAGATCCGAGCTCCTAGTCGCGAGTTGCAGCGACGGCATCGTCGGCTGTTGCACCTTGTCGGCCGAGGATCCCGATGTCACTTTCAGAAGGCGACAGCACGAAATATCAAAAGTCGACCGCACGGTCTTTTCTGACGTTGGAGTCGCCTCAGAAAACGGAAAATAAAGCACGCTAAGGCGTAGTTCCCTCGGGCTACACCGCGTCCGCACTGCGCGGTTCTTTCTTCCCTTGCAGTGACGCAATCAGCGGGCAGGAAACGTTCCCCTTCCGCGCATGGCAGGCGCACACCAAATCAGACAGCACGGCCTCCATGCGCGCCAGGTCAGCCATCCTCTCGCGCACGTCCTTGAGCTTGTGCTCGGCCAGGCTGCTGGCTTCCTCGCAATGGGTGCCATCCTCCAGCCGCAGCAGCTCGGCGATCTCATCCAGGCTGAAGCCCAACCGCTGGGCTGATTTCACGAAGCGCACCCGCGTTACATCCGTCTCGCCATAGCGGCGAATGCTGCCGTAAGGCTTGTCCGGTTCCGGGAGCAAGCCCTTGCGCTGATAGAACCGGATGGTCTCCACATTGACCCCGGCCGTCCTGGCGAAAACGCCAATGGTCAGGTTCTCCAAATTGTTTTCCATATCGCTTGACTCCGTACATAACTACGGAAGTAAGCTTAAGCTATCCAATTCAGATTCGAAAGGACAAACGTATGTCTGAACCTCAAAACGGGTGCGGCGCGCTCTTCACTGGCGGGCTGGCCGCCATCCTCGCCTCGGCTTGCTGCCTCGGGCCGCTGGTTCTGATCGCCTTGGGGTTCAGCGGCGCTTGGATCGGCAACTTGACGGTGTTGGAACCCTATCGCCCCATCTTTATCGGCGTGGCGCTGGTGGCGTTGTTCTTCGCCTGGCGGCGCATCTACCGGCCGTCAGCCGCCTGCAAACCGGGTGAGGTTTGCGCGATTCCCCAAGTGCGAGCTACTTACAAGCTCATTTTCTGGGGCGTGGCCGTGCTGGTTTTGGTCGCGCTCGGATTTCCCTACGTCGTGCCATTTTTCTATTGATCACAGGAGTTCACCATGAAAAAGCTGCTTTCCGCCCTTGCCCTCGCTGCCGTTGTTGCCCCCGTGTGGGCCGCCACCCAGACCGTTACGCTGTCCGTACCGGGCATGACCTGCTCGGCCTGTCCGATCACTGTCAAGAAGGCGATTTCCAAGGTCGATGGCGTCAGTAAAGTTGACGTGACCTTCGAGACGCGCGAAGCGGTGGTCACCTTCGATGATGCCAAGACCAGCGTGCAGAAACTGACCAAGGCTACCGAGGATGCGGGCTACCCATCATCAGTCAAGAACTGATCATGAAAGACCCGAAGACACTGCTGCGGGTCAGCATCATTGGCACAACCCTCGTGGCGCTGTGTTGCTTCACCCCTGTTCTGGTCATTTTGCTCGGTGTGGTCGGCTTGTCCGCGCTGACCGGCTATCTGGACTATGTGCTGCTGCCTGCGCTGGCGATTTTCATCGGCTTGACCATCTACGCCATCCAACGAAAACGCCAAGCCGATGCCTGCTGCACCCCGAAATTCAATGGAGTAAAAAAATGACCGAAATCACCGTGAATGGCATGACCTGCACATCCTGCGCCACCCATGTCAAAGATGCTTTGGAAAAGATTCCCGGCGTGAATGCCGCTGTGGTGTCCTATCCAGAAAGCCGCGCGCAAGTCATGGCAGACACCGCCGTGAGCCACAACCAACTGCTGGCCGCCATCGCCGCATTGGGTTATCAAGGCTCGATCCGGGTTGGTGATTTCAAAGATGAACCAAAAATCCGTGATGCACTTGAGGGCGCCGGTTTGCATATCGCCATCATTGGCAGCGGCGGGGCCGCGATGGCGGCGGCGCTGAAGGCCGTCGAGCAAGGCGCGACGGTCACGCTGATCGAACGCGGCACCATCGGCGGCACCTGCGTCAATATCGGCTGTGTGCCGTCCAAGATCATGATCCGCGCTGCCCATATTGCCCATCTGCGCCGGGAAAGTCCGTTCGACGGCGGTATTGCGGCAACTGTGCCTGCGATTGACCGCAGCAAACTGCTGGCCCAGCAGCAGGCCCGTGTCGATGAACTGCGGCACGCCAAATACGAAGGCATCCTGGACGGCAATCCAGCCATCACCGTTTTGCACGGTGAAGCGCGTTTCAAGGACGACCAGAGCCTGGTCGTCCGTTTGAACGAGGGTGGCGAGCGCGAGGTAACGTTCGACCGCTGCCTGGTCGCCACCGGTGCCAGTCCGGCCGTGCCGCCGATTCCGGGCCTGAAAGAGTCACCCTACTGGACTTCCACCGAAGCGCTTGTCAGCGACACCATTCCCGCACGCCTGGCCGTGATCGGTTCGTCGGTGGTGGCGTTGGAACTGGCGCAAGCCTTTGCCCGGCTCGGCAGCCAGGTCACGATCCTGGCACGCAGCACCTTGTTCTTCCGGGAAGACCCGGCCATCGGCGAGGCCGTGACAGCCGCTTTCCGCGCCGAGGGCATCGAGGTGCTGGAGCACACGCAAGCCAGCCAGGTCGCCCATGTGAACGGCGAATTCGTGCTGACCACCGGACACGGTGAATTGCGCGCTGACAAGTTGCTGGTTGCCACCGGTCGGGCACCGAATACGCGCAGCCTCGCGCTGGACGCGGCGGGGGTCACTGTCAATGCGCAAGGGGCCATCGTTATCGACCAAGGCATGCGCACGAGCAACCCGAACATCTACGCGGCCGGCGACTGCACCGACCAGCCGCAGTTCGTCTACGTGGCAGCGGCCGCCGGCACCCGTGCCGCGATCAACATGACCGGCGGCGACGCAGCCCTCAATCTGACCGCGATGCCGGCAGTGGTGTTCACCGACCCGCAAGTCGCCACCGTGGGCTACAGCGAGGCGGAAGCGCACCACGATGGCATCGAGACCGACAGTCGCACGCTGACACTCGACAACGTTCCGCGAGCGCTTGCCAACTTCGACACACGCGGCTTCATCAAGCTGGTCATCGAGGAAGGTAGCGGACGGCTCATCGGCGTGCAGGCGGTGGCCCCGGAAGCGGGCGAACTGATCCAGACGGCGGTGCTCGCCATCCGCAACCGCATGACGGTGCAGGAACTGGCCGACCAGTTGTTCCCCTACCTGACAATGGTCGAGGGGTTGAAGCTTGCGGCGCAGACCTTCAACAAGGACGTGAAGCAGCTTTCCTGCTGCGCTGGATAAAAAAAGGAGGTTTTCAATGAGCGCCTACACCGTGTCCCGGCTGGCCCTTGATGCCGGGGTGAGCGTGCATATCGTGCGCGACTACCTGCTGCGCGGATTGCTGCGTCCGGTGGCGTGCACCCCGGGCGGCTATGGCCTGTTCGATGATGCCGCCTTGCAACGGCTGTGCTTCGTGCGGGCGGCCTTCGAGGCGGGCATCGGCCTGGACGCGCTGGCGCGGCTGTGCCGGGCGCTGGATGCTGCGGACGGCGATGAAGCGGCCGCGCAGCTTGCCGTTCTGCGCCAGTTCGTCGAGCGTCGGCGCGAAGCGTTGGCCGATCTGGAGGTGCAGTTGGCCACCATGCCGACCGAGCCGGCACAGCACGCGGAGAGTCTGCCATGAACAGCCCCGAGCGCTTGCCGTCCGAGACGCACAAACCGATCACCGGCTACCTGTGGGGCGCGCTGGCCGTGCTCACCTGTCCCTGCCATTTGCCGATTCTCGCCATTGTGCTGGCCGGCACGACGGCCGGCGCGTTCATCGGAGAGTACTGGGGTATCGCAGCCCTCACGCTGACCGGTTTGTTCGTCCTGTCTGTGACACGACTGCTGCGGGCCTTCAAAGATCGATCATGAGCGCTTCCCATTGAGACAAACCACGCTGTCGCTACGTTGCCTCATGCCGGCATCAAATTCGGCTGAGTAGCTTCTCGCCATCTGGACGTAGCTCACCCTTGGGTGAAACATGCCGATACAGGGTCTGCCGCGTGACGCCAAGTTCCTGGCACAGGTCGCCGACCTTGGTCTCTGGCTGACCCATTGCCGCCATCGCCAGCCGCAGCTTGGCGGCGGTCATCTTGAACGGCCGGCCGCCTTTCCGCCCGCGCGCGCGGGCCGAGGCTAGGCCGGCAATCGTGCGCTCCGCGATCAACTCGCGCTCGAACTCGGCCAGGGCGGCGAAGATGCCAAAGACCAGCTTGCCGGCGGCGGTCGTGGTGTCGATGGCCGCGCCGTGCCCGGTTAATACCTTCAAGCCGATGCCGCGCCCAGTCAGGTCGTGCACGGTGTTGATGAGATGTCGCAGGTCGCGTCCGAGCCGATCCAGTTTCCACACGACCAGTGTGTCGCCAGTTCGCAACGCCTTCAGGCAGCTCGTCAAGCCGGGCCGATCCTCGCGCATGCCGGATGCCTGGTCCTCGTAAAGATGTACTGGATCGACCCCGGCGGCAATCAGCGCGTCGCGCTGCAAATCGGTAGCCTGGGAGCCGTCCGCCTTCGATACCCGCATGTAGCCTATCAGCATGTCGTACCTGTCACATATACGTTCGATTATGTGACAGTGTGCACCGGAAAGTTCTGGTCGTCAAAATTTGTCACTTAACCCGTCATTCTGTCTAAGACATGCAAAGGGTCCATCAGGCACGTAATGTGACAGGAATTCCGGGGGGATGCCTTCCTTTGCGAAGGTGGCGCGCAACTGTTCCAGGGAAGCGGGGTCGCGCCGACCATAGGAAGCCAACGCGAACAGCGAGCGTGCCGTCTCGGGGTCGTGCCGCGCTTCAATGATGGCCTCATCGATGGCCTGGACTGCCCGTTGCCAGTGATCGACGGGTTCGGGCTTCGGCGTTTTCGCCGACAGGCCACTGGTGAAACCGGTTTGGGGTTCGGACCAGAACAGCTTTGCATGCTCGCCCGGCGGGCTTATATCCCTCATCTCAATCAAGCTGATTGCCGTTGCCGCCGCCTCCAGCATCTGCAACCGTACTGCCGGGTTCAGGGTTTCATACGGTCGCCACAGACTTTGCCCAGCACGCAGCGGATGCCCGCAGCCTTCCCAGACTTGGCGGAGATACCCCGCGCAGGTTCCGCACGTCGAAAGCGGGGTGTTCAGCTCATCGAGCAGCGTGCGTAGTAGCCGAAACCACAATCCAGCGTGGATGCGTCGGCGCGGCAGCTCCACATGGCCGGTCGTCAGTGCCTGCCAGGTGCGCCGGTCCATCACCGCAATCGCGTCGCTGGCGGTGCGCGGCGCAGTGTCGGCGTTCTCCCAGCCGAGAAACCGCCCAGGCACGCCCCAATAGGATTCCAGCCAGCAGCCATGCAGCGGGCAGCTCAGCATCAGGGGCAGCTTCCATGCAAGCAGTACGGCTTGGTTTGCCGGGTCGTTCAGACAGAGCGGGCAGGCGCGATGTATCGGCTGGCTGGGCAGCCAGGCACGCCAGCTCGTGATGGATCGCGTCCTACGGCGGAGTTTCGGCAGCAGCACCGAGAGCTGGAACGCATAGGTTTCCAATGCGTCTGGAATCTGATCATCAAGGCTGTCCAGTAGCCAAGGCACCCAGCCGGCGAAACTCATGCAACGCAGCCGGTCCGGCTCGATGCCGCTCCGCTGGGAGAGCATCGCCAGCAGCGCCAGTGGTGGCGCGGTGTCCAGGTCATCAACCTGGCCGTGACCAAGATCGTGCTCCAGCAGCTCGGACACCTCCATGTGATAGCAAAGGGCCACGCGGTTGAGCCACGAAGACAAGGCTTCGCCTTCCCTGGGAGCCGGATGCAGTGGCCAGTGTGGCGCTGGCTTCACATCAGTTCCCGCTCGAATTGCCGCCGCCGCTCGCTGGGACCGGTGTAATCGGCCATGCTGAGCGTGCGATGGTTGATCGCTTCCTCACCGCTCTCCACGGCAGCGACGGCCGCCGCCATCAACAGGTGCGCCAGCTCGCCGATGGTGCCCTCGCTGCGCGTGAGCAGGTAGCGGGCCATATCCAGCGTGGCAATCGACGAGGGTCGCCGCAGCGGGAGCGAAGCCGCGAAGCTGGCCAGCAGTGAGCAGCAATCGTCGTTGGCCTCCCACACCGGCAGCATCATCGGCTCGAAGCGGTTTTCCAACTGGTCGTCCGAGCGGATCGCCAAGTAGGCATCGCGTGTGCCGACCCCGACCAGCGGGATGCGCAGCTCGTTGCCGAGGAAACGCAGCAGGTTGAGGAATTCCCGGCGGTTGACGCTGTTGCCGGCCAGGACGTTGTGCAATTCGTCGATCACCAGCATGCGCACGCCGACCTTGCGTAGCAGTGCCAGCGCCAATTGCTCCATTTCCGGCAGCCGTGGGCGCGGGCGCAATGGCGCGCCCATCGCGGCAAGTAGCGCGACGTAGAAGCGGATTACCGACGGTTCGGATGGCATCTGCACGACCAGTACCGGAATGTGCTCCTGGTCGGCGTCGGAGCTGGCCGGGTGGGTGCGGCGGAATTTCTCGACGATCATCGACTTGCCGTTGTTGGTTGGACCGACCAACAGCAGGTTGGGCATGCGTTGTTTGTTCGGCCACGCATACAGGGCTTCCAGCCGATTCAGCGCCTCGACTGCTCGCGGATAGCCGATCCAGCGGTCAGCGCGAAGGCGATGGATGCGTTCGTCCGCCGGAAGACGGGCCAAGCCCTGGGCCACCGGCATCAGGTGGGACAAGTCGATGATGGGATATTCTTCCACGGCTACCACTCCTCAATCTGGTCGAACGGTTTGGCAGGTGGCTGGTTGTCTGCCTGCGGGTCAGCCATGTCCGCGTCCGGTGGTGGCGTGGTTTTGAAAAGAACTGCCGTTGCCTTGAGATGCTGGCGTCGATCCGCGTCGCGCCGCGCCTTGCGCGTAGCTTTCTGCGCGGTGGACACGATTTCGCGCATCTGGCCGATCATGCGAAACAGCGCCGACTCATCCACCTGTTCGCGCCCTTGCTGCCGCAATTTCGCCAGCGCCTGTCGTTGTTCCCAGAGGGTGACAGCCGGGTGCGACAAGGTGCGGTATGGAATTTCCAGATAGTGCTGCCCCTCCGGCTCCAGCACCCAAATGCGGCTGATGTCGCGCGGGTCGCGCCGGATCAGGAACGCAGGCAAGCGGTCGCGCCGAGCTATCCACGGCTTGAGCGCATCGGCGTAGTAATGGATGTGGTCGATGACGAAGCCGGTGCGGGTCAGCGTGCGGCGGATGATGGGCAGAAAATCGACCAGAAAAGCCGTGGTGCGAGTGATGACGGTTGGCACGCCGGTCCGCGCGATAGCTTCGGCCCAGCGCGCTGCCGGCGGCTGGAGCAGGCCGTTGTGCACGGAGCCGTGGTAGGTGCCGACCGCCAATGTGAGCCAGCGCTCCAGCTCACGCAGCGTCAGGGCGGCCTTGTTTTCGGAATCGTAGTCGCCGCGCTGGTCAGGGTTGGAGAAGGTCGTCCCTGGCAATTCGTCGTGGATCATCTGCATCGCCGTGCCGATGATCCGTTCCACGATGCCGCCGTAGTGCGGCTGCCCGAGCGGGCGATAGTCAAGCCGGATGCCATGCTGCTCGCAGCCTCGGCGTAGCGCTTCGCTCTTGAACTCGGCCGCGTTGTCCAGGTAGAGCAGCCTGGGCTTGCCGCTCATCGGCCACTCCATTTCTATGTTCAGACCCTCCAGCCAGGGACGCTTGTCGCAGGCGACATGCACAAGGCACAGGCCGACCGAAACAGATGACGGCGCTTCCAGCGTGACGACCATGCCGAGCACGCAGCGGGTAAACACGTCGATGGCGATGGTCAGATACGGACGGCCAATCGGTTGCCGGTCGCGCTCGTCCACCACGATCAGGTCGATGACCGTGTGATCAATCTGCACTTGTTCCAGTGGCGCGGTCACGGCGGGAGGCTCACCACCGACACCTTGCAGGCTGCGGGACGCATCCTGACCTTCCCGGCGGCGAGTGGCCTTGAGCGGATCGAGGCCGGCGATCCGCAGAGCCACGGTGTTGCGCGCCGGCGCCCGCAGCTTTTGCGCTTTGCAAGCCTGCGCGACCTCGCGGTGGAACGCTGCCAGGCTACGCTTCTGCTTGGTCAGGAAGCGCTTTTGCAGCAACTCGCGGATGATGCGCTCAACTGATTCCGGCAAGCGTCCCTTGCCTTTTCCGCCGCCGGATCGGCTGCGAGCCAGGTCCGTCACAAGCCCAGCACCTTGCCGGGCACGGCGGATTAGGACATACACCTGCCGCCTGGACAGGCCAAGCGCGTGAGCAGCGGCATCGGCGGCTTCATGCCCGACCACATCAAGCGCTGCCAGCGGCCCGATGATTTCCGCCCGTTGCCGGGCCTGCGCCCAAGCCGCATCGGGCAGGGTGGCCACGCCTTGCTCGGCAATCAATGATGTGTCTGACGCCATGCTCACACCTCGCTTTGGTGCACACGAGTATTGAGCATAGTCGAGATTGGTGCAGATGACTTCTGATATTGCGTTGTCAGGAGTCGCCTGCACATCTGGCGTTACGCCCCGTCAATTGGTGCAGTCGTCTTCTGAAAATGACATCCAGGCCGACAAGTGCGCTGTCGGAAATCATCTGTTTTCCGACAGGTCTAGGCGAGCGGTCTCACAGACCGAGCACAGCTCTGCCTGTCGCGTTTCCGCGCCTTTGGGATCACGCGCCGCAATTCCTACCCCAAGGAAGCCACTGACCGTTAACTCTCCTAATAGCCGGTGAAGGGAGTTTCTTAGCCAGCGAATATATTGACAACTGGTTTCCCATAACGGAAACTGGTTGTCAATATTGTTCCATAGGAGCTCCTGCGTGTCTGCTGCACAACCACAGAACCTAACCGCCACCATCCTCTCGGTCTTCCGAGCGAACGGCCAACTGCTTGATTGGGGTGATCGATTCGTCGCGCCCTACGATTTGACCAGCGCTCGCTGGCAGATGCTGGGAGCATTGAAGATCGCCGCTCAACCTCAGACGACACCCCAGATCGCGGCTAGCATGGGCGTCTCACGCCAAGGGGCACAGAAACAGCTCAACCTGCTGGTTGAGGCTGGGCTGATCGAGAAACGGCCCAACCCGGCCCATCTGCGTTCCCCCCTCTACCAGCTAACGGACACTGGTCACGCGCTCTACCAGCAAGTAGACAAGCGCTGGCGTGCGCACGCGGATGCACTCTCCGCTCAGTTTTCCGATGAGCAACTCGCAACGGCCCGCTGGGTTCTCGACACAATCTGCCAACTGCATTCCCTGTCTTCTGAAGGAGAGCAGCATGAAAACTAAGGTCCACGCGCTCGCCGGTCTCCTGTCATTTCTCTGCATCGCCAGTTTCTGGAGCGCAACCCTGGTTTCCGAGCTGTTCCTGTCGTATGAAGCCGTGGCGGCGGTGAAGGCCGGCATCGTCTATGCCTTCGTGCTGTTCATCCCCTGCATGATCGCCACAGGTGGGACGGGGTTTGCGATGGGCGGTCAGGGTCAGCATCCCCAGCTCGTCGCCAAGCGGCAGCGCATGCCATTCGTCGCGCTGAACGGACTCCTGATTCTCATCCCGTCAGCACTGTTCCTGAACGCCAAGGCCGGTGCTGGTGCGTTCGACAGCGGGTTCTACGGGGTACAGGTTCTGGAACTGCTCGCCGGTGCGCTCAATCTGTTCCTGATGGGGCTGAATATCCGCGACGGGATGCGGCTGACCGGTCGCCTGAGTCGTTGCGAGGGATGAACATGGTTTATCCGCTATTGAAGTACATCCACCTTTTGGGTGCGGCTCTGATGTCTGCCGGTCTGATTGGCGTCTGGCTGGCCGAAGTGCGCTCGCGCCAGGTCGAAGCGCTGGAGCTCTATACAGAATCGGTCCGCTGGATCGCCGTCTTCTACGACGGACTCGTGCTGCCGGGCGCACTCCTCGCCCTCCTCTCAGGAGTCAGCCTGATCGCGCTTTACTACGGTGGGCTTGGCTTTCTCGATCATCCCTGGCTGATAGGTATGGTCGGACTCTTCCTCTTCGAGTTCATCGAGGGCAACACCCTGACCAGGCGCTACTTCACCCGCTTGCGGCGCCTGTCTCAGGAGGCGGTGGTCTCAGGTTGGGCGAGGCGCGTGTTATGCGATACGCGAGACCGCTTCACCCCAACATTCGCGCATTTCCTGGATCTGCCCATCATCACGGTCATCATCGCCCTGGGTGTGATCAGACCATACACCTGGGAGATGATGTTGTCGGGCACGGCAGCGGCCATCGTGATCGCAGCAATACTCGCTTTGTTTATTCCCAGGCTGTATTCCTGGAAGACACATCATGGCTAAAGCGTCCGCTCGTCCGCGCGACGAATGAACCAGCCGCGAGCCGCTCTGGCGGCGCCGATCGGGATATTCCGCCGCTCATGCAGAAAAGCGCGCGTCGAGCGTCGATGATCTCCCTGGAAATGGCGGCTGGTGACACGACTGCTTGTTCTACCCCAAGGAGTTGTGCCCCGATGGGTGGGAGGTCGACGGGTATTTCGATTCACAGGGGTCATTCTTCTACCGGCTATTCGTAAAACCGTGTGGAATTACATAGTTTGTGATAGAATTTAAATTCGTAATTTCGTGTGGAATTATGTATGTCGTCTCCTATCTGGTGGCTTACGAAGGATGGTGACCTTGATTGCCTTGAACTCTATGAACGACACTACTCGGCTTATCAATACAAAGACGGAAGACGCAGGGTCCTGTTCACCGGGCCGGGGGAGAAGGTCGTCCTCCGTACCGCCGAAGGAGACGCCATGTTCGTGTGGCGAAGATTCAAAGACGACAGTGGCCAACAGGGCATCAACTGTGCGGTGTTCCGCAATGAAAGCCGACACCTCAGCAGCGAACTCATACGCCAGGCGGATGCGATTGCTGATTGCCTCTGGCCTGGTTGCCGGCATTACACCTACGTCGACGCGCAAGCGGTCGCCTCAAGCAACCCTGGATTTTGCTTTATCTCCGCTGGATGGAGACGACTCCCTGACCGTACCAAGAAGCGCGGCCTGATAATCCTTGAGAGGGATGCTGTAGCGTGACCGACATCCTTCAGTTGCCAGGCTGGGAAGCCACCGGAACTCGTACCGAACAGGGCGAGTTCATCATCGAAGCCAAGTACACTGTACCTGCCACCGCCTGCATCAAGTGCGGTGTGGTGGGTGCTCTATACCGCCACGGCACCAAGAAGGTGCGATTGCGTGACAGCCCTGTTCGTGGCTTGCCAGCCGTCCTGGACGGCACCGTGCAGCGCTACAAGTGCCGTGACTGCGGCGAGACGTTCCTTCCGGCCATGCAAGGCATCGAGGCGGCACGCCGAATGACTGAGCGGTGCGTGCATTACATCCAGGAACAATGCACCCGCGACACTTTCACGCGCATCGCCGAGCACGTCGGCTGCGTAGAGGGCACCGTGCGCAACCTTGCTGGCGAGCGCATCCAGGCTCTGAACAGCGAGTTTCAGCCCTACCTGCCAGAGTGGCTCGGCATCGACGAAACGAAGTTGGACCGTCAGATGCGCTGCATCCTCACCGACGTTGGCCGGAACCAGCCCATCGACATCCTGGCCGACCGTGAGAAGCCCACCCTTGCCAGGTGGCTGCATCAGTTCAAGGACCGCTCCGTTGTGAAGGGCGTCGCCATGGACATGTGGCGCCCCTACAGGGATACGGTCAAAGCTGTGATAGGCAATGATGTCCCGGTGGTTATCGACAAGTTCCACGTCGTCAGAATGGCCAACCAAGCCGTGGACAAGGTGCGCATCCGCGTCCAGAAGGAGAAGGATGCCCGTACCCGCGTCGCTTGGAAGCGCAGCAATCATGAGGGCGTTCCTATGAAGGTTGATGGGTTTGCAACCACCTTCAGCGCCCAGTGAAATGTTTCTGGTTCCGGCCCGGCCGAAACTATGGACGCCTGATGGTTGCGACCTTCTTCAGCGCCCAGTGAAATGCTCCAGGTCTACAGACGAGGAGTCGAGCGTGCCGGCTCCAGGGTTGTGGGAACCACGCGACCAGCGCGCCCATCGGCCCTCTTTTAAGCGCGCACAAAAAAACCCCAACAGCATGGCCGTTGGGGTTTGGGGTCGGCGGACTCTCTAGAGATGCCCACCGAAGCCGGGTGGCTCGTCGTTATGCAGAGGGGATCAGGGTGACATTTCCTGGATCCCACTTGCATTGCCGATCATTAACATAGGTCGACACCTGTATCCACTGATGGGGAAACTCATCGCAGAAAGCGATGACGCGACCTAAGCCGTCTCGGCAAATCGCCTCTTGCCCAAGAATCGGTTTCGTTGACACCGCCGGCTGTTTTTTGCGGTCGCCGTTTAGCGCGGCCATGTCTCGCACAGCCGCGAGGATCATCGCTGGCGAGGCATCTTCGCCAAGCCCGATTACCGCCGCGATTTCTTGCAGTGCGCGCAGCATTGACCGAGCTTCTGCTTCAGCCATGGTTGGGCATCTTCTCTCTCTTTCTCGTAGCCGATCACGTTCAGCGACGATATCGGAAATTTTTTCAGACATCTGACGTCTCCAATAATGGTTTGCTGTTTAAGCGTCGCGCACAAATCCTAGCGCTTCTTCGATGATCGTTTTTCGATCTTCAAAAGGTATTGGAGGACACAAAAAAACGTGTGGATGTCGAGCAGCGCATCCTGTGGAGAGGCGGTTAAGCGTTTAATACCGGATGCACCGTTACCGAGCGCTTCAGGCGTTTTTCGATATACCGACCAAGCCGGGTGGCGGTTTTTCGGGAGTCAGTTCGGGACATGACGGTGATTGTGCCAAGAAAAAAACCGTTTTCCCGCAAATTAAACGTCTGTGGTTCCATTAGCTGACGGGCCTCGCAAGCAGCTGAATTAGATTGGTCTATCTTGCCGGGGAGGGCGCTTGTTTGCAAGCCGGGTTGGCAGATCCATGTACGTTGTCTCGGCTCTACGATGAGCCTGCTCCTGATGGGAGAGTCGTGTGGACCAGGATCATTCCTTAATATATAGGCACCTCCGTAGAACATCGGGTAAAACCGGCTGCCGGTCAGGGGCGTCTCGTCTGGTTCTATGAAAACCGCTAATTTAGTTATTAGCTTGCGTTTTTTTGATGAGCGTCATTTTTTGGGCTACTAGATTTGTGTCATGTACCCCACGGCTAAAGCCGGGGGCTTGTAGCTGTACTCGGACAGTCCGTTGTCGTCATCGCACGCTACGATGGGCACGCATGACACACGGCCCGCGCGGCGATATTGATCGCCGCATTGACATCCGCGTTCGCCGTATGCCCGCAGGCGCTACAGCGAAACTCGGATTGCGACACGCGGTTGGCCTTGTCCACGCCTCCGCAGACCGAACAGGTCCGGCTGGTATAGCGCGGATCGACGATCGCCACCGGCACGCCGGCGATCAGCGCCTTGTAGGCGATGAACTGGCGCAGCTGATGGAACGACCAACCGCTGTGTTTGGCCCGATCAGATTTCCGTACCGTGGTCCGTTCGCGAATGCCCTTGAGGTCTTCCAGGGCGAGTCCGCGACCGGTGTCTTTGGCTTTTTCGACCAGGCGCTTGGAGAGAACGTGGTTGTGGTTGCGCCGAAAGCGCGCTTCGCGCTTGCGCAGTCGTTGCAGATGCCGTTTGGCCGAGCGCGAGCCGCAGGCCTGAAGGCGTTGGCGCAAACGCTGGTAGCGCTGGCGTTTCGCCTCAACCGTCGCGCCGCTGTAGCGCTCCCCGTCGGAATCCGTGGCGATGTTGACGATCCCCAGATCGATGCCGATGAAGCCGTTGGGGTCCATCGGCGGGGCTTGCGGGGTCTCGACGACGAGCAGCAGATAGAACTGGCCGTTGACCAGCACCAGATCGGCCTGCCCGTGGCCGCGCGAGAAGGCGGTGCGCTGATAGGCGCCCATCTGCATCGGGATGGTCAGCCGCCCATCGAGCGTCAGGAGACTCGCCGCTTCCAGTCCCTTGAAGCTCAGGATGCGCTGGTCATAGACCACAGCCCCGAACGGCTGGAAGTGGCACTGTTTGGACTTGTCGCGCTTGTAGGCCTCGACCACCTTGGCAATGGCGCGGATGGTCAGCTGGGCCGAGAGGCCGAAGTGTTCCCGCACATCGGCGTAGACGAGTTTTTGCAACGCAAACTTGGAGGCGCAGCGCTCGCGATAGGCTACTTCGGCGATGAAGTTGCAGGCGTCGTTGAACATCTGCATGGTCTTGAGCAAGGCGGCGTGCTGCTCGGGCGTGGGAAGCAGTTTGAGTTGCAGCGTCACTTTCATATTGACGATAATAGTCACAAAGAAAAATCGCGTCAATCCCAACCGACGCCTTCCGCCCTGACGGGCGGGGCGCTTCCCTCCCCAGGGCTAAAGCCGGGGGCTTCTCGCGCCAATCTGGTGAGACATCGAAAAACGATCGGTTGAGGAGTCTGACAAAAATAACTACAGATTAGGGGGTGTCATCGTCGCTCAGGAGGCGTGGCGGGACTCCCAGTCGCCCCGCGCTCTCGCGACGTGACAACCTTGAGGCCCGGCTCCGTCCCACTCCGAGAACGGCTTCGGGACCGTCGGCCCTACACGCTTGCTGCGTTAGGCCAGCGCCACACCGAGCCGGGACTATCGTCGCATTTCAATCACCTCGCGAGGAAATGGTCATGAACTTAACCCCTAGCTTTGCAAAATTGTTTGCAAATAGAAAAAACGCCAAAGTGCCACAAATTGAAACGGCTAAGGCAGTAGTTGCAATGTGCCTTGAAAAGAGTAATGAGAATCCGCACCTGGATACATACCGATTAAATGTTCTTGATGTGATCAATAAATATCCCAACAAGCCTTACGATCGATACACTGCTCAAATTTCGCGCGTCTTAGAAATTTTTAGTCATAATGGCTATGCTCACGATTACAAATATGATCCGCTTAAGCGATATCCTTATGTCAGTACGGCAATTACGGTAGATCTCAATCGCATTAAGGCGATCCTGAAGTAGCCCCGCCAACGTACGGCGGCAGTCTAAAAGCTGTCGCCGCTCAATCAGCGAGGATCAGCGCGATGGGAAAGCTTGACGTATAGGGCAATTTGCCCTAGTATGTTCACAACCGAAGGCCGGGCATGCCGCCCTGGTCACATACTGGAGAGCTTCCGATGGCGACAGAACAAGAACTAGCACCCGTTACCGCCTCCCTGGTTGCCGAAAGCGACCGTCTTTCCTTCTTGCCAGAAGTGGTCGGCCCGCATTTCATGCGATTTGAAGCGCTGGTGTATCGTTGGCTGTCTAATTTGTCCCAGGACTACAACGGCGGATTCTGGAACTACTACAGGCTGAGCAATGGTGGCTTCTACATGGCTCCGGACAAGGACGCGGCCTTACGTCTCGTTGTCGATGGCAATGCCTTCGATGGTGAGGTTTCGAGCGATGCAGCCGGCATCGTCGCGACCCTCTTCGCGTTAGGCCAAATGGCTGAAGAGATAGAGGGTAGTGCGGGGGTGGATGCCGTGATTGATCATTACCACCAGCTGCGCGAATTTGCATCCGAACATGCCGAGGCCGGGTTGATCTTTCACGCTATTGACTGAAGGTACTTGTTAGGCGATTTTTTAAGGTTATTATGATCTTTCGATTCCGCCCTAAAACAAAACCAACGAGAGAACAAGCCAAAAGATGGCTTTCTCAGCATTTTGAAAAGTTCCCGCATGACATGCACAACGAGATTGGCCCCGAGCTTTTTCATGGTTGGCGGTTTGTGCGCGGAACTGATGGTGTACTTTATTTCGCAAATTGCATTGATCGCGGAATTACCGAAGACGAATTGTTCGCCCGAGAGGCTCTCCAGTAGCTGAACGAATTGCGTGCGCATTCTGAACAGTATCCTTCCAAAGGCTTTAGCGGTGTGAGACTTCATAAAAACCATATCCGTCTGGAGTGCCTGAAGCCGGCCGAGCGTTGGACGCGGCCAACTGGCGAAGAAGTTCGGGAGGTGCTGCGACTTGCAGGTTTGACGGGCGGAGCCGCCGCAAAAAAGCTCGGCCTTGGGGCCAAGGGTGATCGCACGGTGCGGCGCTGGATCGGCGAGGATTCGAATATTCCCTATGCGGCTTGGGCATTGCTCTGCGACTTCGCCGGATTGGGGGAAATTTGGAGGGATTGACCTTTGGCGGTCCGCTAAAGCGTCGTGCTTGGGCTACAAGATGCCGGATCGACTTGGCATCCGGCGCGCCGCAAAAACATGAACAGGGGGGTAGGCCTGCACAGCGGGCCGCGCGTGCCAGCGACAGCCGCCTCTCTTGAAACAAGGTTTCGGCCAGATGGATATCCGTGGTCGAGAAATCGACAAAGGCCTGAGACATGGCTTAATCCTGGAATTTTGCTTCATCCAGCTGAGCATCAGTAGCCGCCTTGGCCTGTTCGGCGTTCCTATCCAGCAGGATGTCGTGAGCGTTATCGGGCGGTTTCAGTCGTGTCAATCTCGCAAATCGAGACGCGCGAGCGTCGGCTTCGTTGTAGACCAGCCCCAGATGGATCGGACCTCCAGGATCGCGCGCATTGCGCCGGTCGAACAGTTCGCGCGTGGCCTCGACCAGGGCCGCGGAGCGGTTTTTTCGAAATGCCAGACCGATCGCCTCGAGCAGCAGACTGTCGGGCAGCTCGGCGATCAGGGCCGGCTCCCACATGGCCCCTTCGACCCGATCGCGTGCATCCTGCCGCCGCTCGGCCGATGTGAGGGCAGGGCGCTTAGCTTTGGGTGGTGTGTCGTCGCTCATTGAGCCGATTCCAGGCCCAGTTCCTCGACGATCGCCTGTGCCGCGAGCTCGACATCCCGCTCGGCATCCTGCATCCGGGCCGTAGCCCATTCCCGCCAAGCGTCGGGGCTGTCCTGGAACGACAGCGAGCGGAAATCCTCAATCATGTCGCCCCAGCTTGGATCGTCAGGGATCAGGCTAGAGCGGATCTCTTGGACCTGGCGCATAACCGATGACAGTTCGGCCAGAACATCGGTATCGGTCGGACGGCAGAGCAGCTGGTATTCGCTGCGCCCGCTGGTCTGGAACAGATACCAACCACGCGGCAGCCGGACGGACGTCTCGGCCGGGTCGAGCACCTCGATTGACGCGCCGCGCACTTCCCGATCGGAAGCGCGAATGGTGACGCCCGTGAAGGTGCCATCCGGGTCGAAGGACTTGATGATTTTCATGGGGGCCCTCAGTGCACGGATTTGCTGGAGTAGACGGCAGCAGTCAGAATGGAATGTCGGAATCGTAGGAATCGTCCGGCGTCTGCGTCCATCGATTCGGCAGTCGCTCCAGTCGCCATCGCAGCGCGTCGGATCGCGGATCGGTATCGCCGGGCAGTGCCGGGCGCTGCTTCCAGACCCATCTGTCGAGGGCCTCGTCTGTTTCAATGCCCAGCCGGTACTGAAGCCGCACCAGCGCGCTGAGTGCGCACCATTCGTCGCGCGTCATTGTCCGGCGTTCGTACTGAGGACTGCGCTCCAGAAAGACGCGCCGCGCGTCGGCCATGGCGCGGTAGAACGCGGTGATAGGATGGTGTGTCAGCATGGTTGCGCCTTGATGGAGGGTGTCACCATAGCGTTTTGGTCGCAAAGGCCTCGAACGCCGGATCGCGTGTCACCAGAACGAGTCCTTCCAACTCGCTTTGCGCCGCCAGCATCCGGTCGAAGGGGTCGCGGTGTTCTACCGCATAGCGTCCGGCCTTGAGTGCATGGAAATAGTTGACTGCCAGGTGCGTGAATCCATCGGCCGCGACGAGCTCGGCAAAGCGTTCGATCGCCCCCTCAGCCTCCCCGAGCTTACCCAGGCGATGCTTGGTGGCTATCTCCCAAGCGCTGGCCGCGCTCACAAACACCGGGTTGCCGTCATCGGATATGGCCTCCCGCGCCCGATCTGAGAGACGCGGATCGTCAGTGACCCACCACAGAAAGGCATGGGTGTCGAGTAGCAGCCTCACTGGCCGTCCTCCCAAGCGGCCAGTTCATGCTCCGGGAGGGGGTCGAAGAAGGCCTCGCTCAGGCGTGCGTTCAGACGTCCGGGTTGGCGGCTTGTCTCGCGCGGGGAGAGCGGCATGAGCCGGGCGTAGGGCTTGCCGGCCTTGGCGAGGATGATCTCCTGTCCGGCATGGGCCTGTTCCAGCAAGCGGGAAAAATGGGTCTTGGCTTCATGGACGTTGACGGTCAGGGTCACAGTGAGCGCTCGCGCATAGGTTGAGTTAATGGACTAAGTCTAGCACGGTCCCCTCGTCTTTCCAGTGTTCCAAGTGCCTGCGTCCATCCTGTCTGGATCCGCCTCCCGAGGCGCTTAACGGCTATTTCCTGGCCAGCCGTCCAACCCGTTCCGCCGCCCCGCACCGAAGCTGTTCCACGGCCATTGAGCCGCCGCCGAACTCGCCAGCGGATCGATCCCTCGCCCAAGATCACTCACTATTCAGAAGGTGAGTTTCCAGTCTTTGAGGATCGACACGGTTTGCGTCAGCCCCTGCTTGAGCAGGATGTCGAGAAACTCGTCAGCGGTCTTGGGTGGTTTTTTCAGCGAGGCGCGCTGCTCGGCCACTGCCTGTAAAACCGATGCTGGGTGAAGGTCGAATAGATCAACGATAAAGTCATCCGGATGCTGGGCGTCCAAGTTGTAGCGTTCCAGTGCGCCAGACGGGAAGTCCTTCAGGTTGAACGTGACGATGGTTTCAGCGCCACAGTGGATGGCAGCAGCCACCACGTGTCGGTCATCCGGATCGGGTAACTCGATGGCTGGAATCAGGTGCTCGAAGCCTTCGACCAGGCTGTCGCGCACATTCGAATTCATCAAGGTCCGCGTTTTTTCCAGTACGGCAGGATCGAGTTGAGGGCGCTGCTTAAGCAGATTGCGAATCCACTCTTCATGGATAGCATTTGACCAGCGTGCACGGAACCTGTCCGTGAGCGCCAGTCGCATGAGTAGATCGCGTAGCGGCGCAGGGTAGAGTACGCAAGCGTCGTAGACGACCGTGAAGTGCGAACTCATTCGTAACCCATCCCCAGCTCCTGAGCCTGCTCGGCTAGTGCATCCAATGCTTTGCGCCGTTCGGTATCGATGCGCTCCTTGTAGGCGATCACGTCCTGGTAGCGAACGCGGCGATGGGTGCCAGTCTTGTGGAACGGGATCTCCTTGCCTTCCAGCAGTTTCACAAGATGCGGACGCGATACATTGAGAACATCAGCCGCCTCTTGAGTGGTCAGTTCGGCATGCACCGGAATGATGCTGACAGCGTTGCCCTCACCAATCTCGGTCAGCACATCCACTAGCAGACGTAGCGCCGACATCGGAACGCGCACAGGGTGTGCCGCACCCTTGTCATCGAAAAGCTCGATCTGCTGGGTTTCAGCGCGCATTTGCAGGTAAGCCGAGAGTGCGCGCCCGCTCTCACGAGCCAGCGCCACCTCTTCAGCCGTGGGCATCGTCTGCGGTAGTTGGATCGTAGTCATCTTGCTCTCGGTGTTTATCTATTTTTTGCGCTGCCCCCGAATCATAAACGAAATAATCGAAACATCCAACCGCTTTTGCTGCCCCCCCCCACGGCTAAAGCCGGGGCCGAATCCAACGGGGTCTCCAGGCCCATCGGGCACCTGGCCGCGACCGGCAGCCGCCCAGCTTTGTGAAAGCCGGGATGGATTATGCGCGCCGTCCTCGACTGCACGGGCGAGAGGAGCCGCCCCCCGAGGCGCTTAACGGCTATTTCCCGGCCAGCCGTCCAACCCGTTCCGCCGCCCAGCACCGATGCTGTTCCAGGGCTGTTGCGGCGCCGCCGACCTCCCCAGCGGATCGGTCCCTCGCCTGAGATCACTCACGATAATTGCCATTATCGTGAGTGATCTCAGCACCCTAAAACCGTCTTAAAATTTACATAAAACGGTTTACGCGAAAAATATACTCCAGCATGGGTGCCCACGGCGATACCCGAACAGCGGCGTTCCTGGGCCATCTACCAACTGGCCAGGGTCGCTTCGGTGCGACCTTTTGCGTTGAATAGTGCGGCACGAAAATTATAATATCGTGCAGAACTCTTCTGGAGCCTCATCATGGCCATCACGGCACACTCACCTACGGTCAAGGTCGTCGGTACAAACGGCCAGATCTCTCTGGGCAAGCAATACGCCGGCCGCTCAGTGCTGGTGGAAGAACGCGAACCCGGCGTCTGGATCGTGCGCACCGCGACAGTGATTCCTGACAACGAACGCTGGCTGCACGAACCCAAGGCAGCCGCTGATCTGGAAGCGGCCATGGCCTGGTCCGTCGCCCGAGCCGCCTCGGACACCGAGACGGAAGACACCCTGAAGCGTCTCGAACATGACGAGCCGTGAAACCAAGATCAGGCTCGACCTGAACAACCCGGTGTTTCAGGACAATCTGCTCACCCTGCAAAAGCCCGAGCGCCATGCCGCCCTGGATACGCTCAACAAGATCCGCCAGCTGACCTGGAACCAGCTGTACCGCGACCAAGGACTCAAGTGGGAAAAGATCACCAGCGTCAAACCACCCCAGGGGATCAATGCGATTTACTCCCTGCGCCTCACCCAGGCACGACGGGCCACCGCGTATCGTGACGGAGATTTCATTCGCCTGCTCACCATCGCGCCCGATCATGACGCCACCTATGGCCGGAAATGACGCTTTTACAGATTGAAGTTTGCGAATTCAATTTGTAAGATCCGCACATGATTCCACGTCTCGCTCAAACCACCGCCCAGCGCCTGGCGCAAGGCTTCCCGATCCTGACGATCACCGGCCCCCGACAGTCGGGCAAGACGACGTTGGCCCGGACCCTGTTCGCCGATCGCCCCTATGTGTCCCTGGAAGATCCGGAACACCGCGAGTTTGCACACAGCGACCCGCGCGGCTTCCTGGCTCGCTTTCGCGAGGGAGCGGTCATCGATGAGGTCCAGCATGTCCCAGCGCTCTTTTCCTATCTTCAGGGGGTGGTCGATGAACGCCGACGGATGGGGGACTTCATCCTGACCGGTTCCCAGCAGTTCGGGTTGATGGCTCGGATCGGCCAGTCGCTGGCCGGTCGGGTCGGGCGTCTGGAGTTGCTGCCGTTTTCGGCCGCTGAACTGGCGGCCGCCGGACGGTTGCCGGCGGACCTCGACACGCTGTTGTGGCAGGGCGGCTATCCGCCGCTCTATGACCGCCCGCTGTCGCCGAGCGATTGGTTTCCCAACTACATCGCGACCTATCTGGAACGCGATGTCCGCCAACTGCTCCAGGTCCGTGACCTGACGCTCTTCCAGCGCTTCGTGCGGCTCTGCGCGGCGCGCACCGGCCAGCTGCTCAACCTCTCAGCCTTAGCGGCCGACAGCGGGATCTCGCACACAACCGCGCGTGAATGGCTCACAGTGCTGGAGGCGAGCTATCTGGTCTGGCGACTTCCGCCGTATCACCGCAATTTCGGCAAACGCCTGGTCAAGACGCCCAAGCTCTATTTCCTGGATACCGGACTGGCCGCCGCGCTGCTCGGGATCCGTGAGGCCGATACCCTGGGCATCCATGCACAACGCGGAGCGCTGTTCGAGACCTGGGTGATCAGCGAACTGATCAAACAACGATTCAATGCCGGACGTCCGCCGGACTTGTATTTCTGGCGCGACAACACGGGGAACGATGTAGACGTGCTGTTTGAGTGCGGCCCGCGACTGCAACCGGTCGAGATCAAATCCGGCGCGACCTTCGTGCGCGAGTGGCTCAAGGCGCTGCATCGTTGGCAGGGCTATGCCGGTGATGAGACCTTACCGGGGTGGCTGATCTATGGCGGGGAAGATTCGTATCAGCGCGAACAGACCGAGATTCGGTCCTGGCGGTCATTGGCGATGTGCCCCAACAGTTTAGGAAATGGAACGACTTAAAATCATTGTATTTAACCGCAAATAAATAATCGAATTACATTCACTTTTAAAAGCTTACGCGATAATATCGTTGCACCAAAGCACACCTATGTCAGTCGGCGGATGCAACAGTGCAGCCGCTATTCCTTACCGCCCCGACGGGTTTTCTCGTGGAGAAACTAATGAATAAATCGACTCATCTGTTGTTATCCGTCTTTTTTTGTTCTGCGGTCTTTTCTGCCGAAGGCGTTTCTCAGATTGACAGGGAGGCGCTGAACGCACTTTCTCCTGTTGCCTATGAAGTCATCAAAACGATCGAGGCCGAGCGCGGGTATCCGTTTGCCAGTCACGATGAACTGAAGTTGGCGATGGCATCGGACGACTTCAAAAACAGACAGCAAAACGCCATGCAGTTGTTTTGTGCAAAAGCCGAAAGCCATTGCACCTTGGAAGTTTTGGAGCCAAAAACTGTTCCTTAATTCTTTTTCGAAAATGCCTGTCAAGCGCAAGCAGCAAAAAACAGGAAAAACGGATGAGCACCCACGGCGACACCCGAAAAGCGGCCTTTGAAGCCGCCTGCCAACGATGTGGTGAACTGTTAGATTTTTTGTTAAATTATCTAACACGGAGGCCGCCATGAGCACATCACAAGCCATCCGCGAGCGCATCGCGGCGCAACCTGCTGGAGAACCGTTCACCCCGGCCCTGTTTGCAGGGTTGGGGTCGCGTGCGTCTATTGATCAGACCCTGATGCGCCTGACCAAGGACGGCCTCATTGAGCGGCTCGGTCGTGGCCTCTACATCGTCCCCAAGACCAGCCGTTTTGGTCTGAAGACCATGCCTTCGCCAGAAACGGTAGCGCAGACGGTAGCGGCCACTGAAGGTGCCTCTATTGAAGTGCATGGAGCCGAAGCCGCTCGTCGTTTTGGTTTCAGCACCCAGGTGCCGGCCCAGCCGGTCTTTTACACGACCGGCTCGTCTCGCACCGTGCAGATGGGCAAGCTGCGGGTGCGACTACAGCGCGTCGCGGCGCGCAAGCTGGCACTGGCCGGCCGACCAGCAGGCCAAGCCTTGTCCGCACTCTGGTATCTCGGCCGTCGGCAAGTCACGCCGGCCACGTTCGAGCGTATCGCCGCCAAGCTGCCGCCGGTCGAATTCGAAGCCTTGCGCCGCGCCAAGGCCTCGATGCCGGCCTGGATGGTCGAAGCCCTTCGCCGGTATGAGGAAGGCACGGTGGCGCATGGCTGACATCGACCGCGAGCATTACTTCGACCTCCCCGTCAGTGATCAAGCCGATGTGCTCCAGAGCCTGGCGCCCGTGATGGGACGCCGGGCCGAGATCCTCGAAAAAGACATCTGGCTGTGCCAGGTGCTCAACATCCTTTTTCAGCTTCCATGCCGCAAGCCCATGGCTTTCAAGGGCGGCACCTCGCTGTCCAAGGTCTACAAGGCGATTGAGCGCTTCTCGGAAGACATCGACGTCACGGTCGATTACCGCAGCCTGGTAGCCGACGCGCCCGAACTGGAATCCATCGCCAGCAACAGCCAGCGCAGCAAGTTGTCGGACGCTTTGAAGGCGGCGCTCACCAGGCACGTGATTGAGGAGTTGGTGCCGGCACTGCGGGCGACGCTGGCATCGGCGTTGCCCACGCATTCCACCAGCATCGAGGTCAGTGATGATGCCGAGAAGCTGTGGGTGTTCTACCCCAGCGCCGTAGAAAACGCCGACAGCTATGTGCGGCCGAGCATCCTGATCGAGTTCGGTGGTCGCAACTCGACCTTGCCAAAGAGCACGCTGGCCATCACACCGGATATTGCCGAACACGTCCCCGATCTGGCTTTGCCGACGGCGCAGGTGTCGGTGCTATCGGCCGCGCGTACCTTTTGGGAGAAGGCGACGCTGATTCATGTGGAGTGCCATCGCTCGAGCCTGAGACCCAGTGCGGAACGACTGTCTCGCCATTGGTACGACCTCGCACGTCTCGCGGATCACGAGGTCGGGCAACAAGCGTTGGGTGATTCAGATTTGCTGCGCGACGTCCTGCGCATCAAGGAGACCTTCTACCGAAGCGGTTTCAGTCACTATGACCGATGCATCGCGGGTGGCTTACGATTAATTCCGGATGAGCCGCTGCTGGATGCCTTGCGTCAGGACTACCAGGCGATGCTGGCCGCCCAGATGTTTTACGGCGACACCCTGGTATTCGAGACCATCGTGGGACGCCTGCGGCAGTTGGAAGCTGAAATCAACAGCATTAGTCGCCGCTGAAGCGGTCTGGTCTACCAGGGGAAACTGATGAGCACCCACGGCGACACCCGAAAAGCGGCGTTTGAAGCCGCCTGCGAACTGGCCGCCTCCGGCGAGCGTCCGACCGTCGTGGCCGTGCGCGCGAAGCTGGGCGGCAAAGGTGGCCAAAACGCGATCCAGGCTGGACTGAATGATTGGATCGAAGAAGCCGCGCGGCGCTTCCAGCTGCCCGGTTTGCCGGAATCACTGCAAATGGCTGTGATCGCGTTCTGGGATGTGGCCTGTCAGACGGCCAAGGCGCAGTGGGATGAGGAACGCGCGGCGCTTCTGACCCAGCTGGAGAGCCGCGATCAGCAGCTGGCCGAGCGCACGCAGGAACGTGATGCTCTGGAGAATGAGCGTGATCAGATTCGTGCCGAACGCGATCAGCGTACCCAGGCGCTCGCGCAGGCCCAGGGCGAACTGTTCGCCGCTCACCAGCACACCCGTGCCCTGGAGACCGAGCGCGCCGACCTGATGCAGCGCCTAGCCGACGCCGAGGCCAGTGTCGCGCAGCTGACGGAAACCGGTGCCCAGCTGGTCGCCAAAGTCCGCGACCTGGAGCACAGCGAGCAGGAATGGAAAGAAACAGCGAAGCGCCTTGAGACCGAGCGCGATCAGTTGCAGGCCGAGGTCGAAGCGGCCAAACAGAAGATTGCCCAGCTGGAACACCTTCGCACGCAGGAGAAACGCGAACGCGCCCAACTCGCGGCCGCACTGGATCAGAGTCGAGGGGATCTGGAAGCCGGACGCACGGCACTGGCTGAACACGCCGCACAGATCAAGACGCTGACCGATCTTCTGGAGCGCACGCAGGCCACGCATGAGGCCGAATCCGCGCATTGGCTGCTTCAGATCGACGATCAACGCCAAGCGCTGTCGTCGGCCCGCGAGCGCGAGCGGCGCTGGGATCAGGAACGCGCTACCCTACTCAGTGAGATCCGCCGTTTGAGCGCTGAGTTTGCGCCTCGACCACCACTCGAGGATTGAACGAATGGTGCGCTTGCTCGAAATTGGTAGAAAGCTATCGAGCGAGATTCGAAAAATTGGTGATCCGGACCTCTCCGTCAGGGAATCGCGCAATGACATCCAAACAGCCGCCCATGGCTTCAATATGACTGCGCAAAGTGGACAGATACAGATCTGTGCGCTTCTCAATTTTGGCAATCGCCGGCTGTTGCACATGCAGTACCTCGGCGAGCATTTTTTGCGAGAGTCCGCGTGCCTGACGTAGTTCATTCAAAGGCATCTCGGCCAGCATGGATTGCGTCCGGGCTTTAGCGCGCGCCTGAGATTCTGGTGACAACCCGGCACGGAGTTCAGCGAACTTCTTAGCCATCAATCAAACCCTCCTGTCGTAGTTGCTGCAAATGCTCATCGTACAGTCGATCCGCGATCGGAACATACACGTCATACCAACGCTTATCCCCGGTCTTGTCTCCGCCGATCAAAAGAATGGCGGAGCGGCGCGGATCGAAGGCATAGAGCGTCCGCAAAGGGCGTCCACCCTCTTGGGTCCGCAATTCGCGCATGCGTCCGTGCTTTGAACCGTGGACATCGCTACTGTGCGGATAGCCCAGTGCTGGACCACGCTCTTCCAGCAACCCAACGGAAGCGGCCAAGGCTTCCTGTTCGTTGTCTGTGAGGCTTGCCCACCACTGCTCAAACTCATCGGTATATTCAACGTCCCAGATCATAGTGGCAAGTTTAGAGCAAATCTATATTCCTTGAAAGGAATATTTGTGTGATCAGACCGTGCCTGAACGCGCCCAACTCGCGGCCGCTCTGGCCCAGAGTCGGTCGGATCTGGAAGCGGGACGCGCGGCACTTGCCGAACACGCGGCACAGATCAAGACCCTGACCGATCTTCTGGAGCGCACGCAGGCCACGCATGAGGCCGAGTCGGTGCGGTGGTTGGTTCAGATCGATGCTCAGCGCCAAGAACTTTCAGCGGCCCGCGAGCGGGAACGCGCGGCCCTACTCAGCGAGATCCGCCGCTTGAGCGCGACGACGACGGATCGGGATTCGGAGTGTTGAGGGACGAGGGGCGCGCAGCCTTGGCCAAGCACGAGGCCAAGGTGCCAGAAACGACAAACCCGCCTACTGGCGGGTTTGTCGAGGAATTGGGGTGGCCCTGCTTGACAGGACTTAGAAAAGCTGAGCCCCGGTCGCTTGCTGACGCAGAGGCGTGTCCGGGGCATACCTAGTGTCATCACCAGTATAGTGGCTGGGAGAGGACTTGAGCCTAGGGCTGCGCGACAAGTATAGCAGCACGGCTCTGAACGCTTCAAAAGCGTGTCCTCAATTTCATTGAACATCAGTTGTTAGAGCGCATCACGATCAACCCCGCTATTTTCAGCGGCAAGCCCATCATCCGTGACCGCCGACTGGCAGTTGAGCATGTTCTGGGGATGCTCGCGGCCGGCGACGATTTCGAGACGCTGCTGGAGGGCTACCCCTGGCTGGAGCGCGAAGACATCCTGGCCTGTCTGGCGTATGGTCGAGCATGAGCGGGTTGAGCCGTTGATCGTCCGTGAAGCCGCATGAAACTGCTACTGGATACCTGCGTCTGGGGCGGTACAGCCAAAGTCCTGTCTGACGCCCGGTAGCCGCTTGAGTCGCCGATGGATCTGCACGCCGCCGAAGCCCTGGCCCAGCGCGAACTGCGCCGCTTTCCTCAGCTGGCCGACTGGTCATTCGGCTGGAATCGTCGCCGCCGGGCGCATGGGCTGTGCCGTTACGATCGACGTCGGATAGAACTCTCGGCCCTGTTGACGGCGCGTGAGCCGGATCCAGCGCTCATCCTCAACACCATCCGTCATGAGATCGCCCATGCGCTCGCCGGTCCCCGCGCCGGACATAGCCCACGCTGGCGGGCCTGGGCCGAGCAGGTCGGCTGTACCCACATCGCCGCCTCGCGCGCCGCCTCACCCGAGGCCGCCCCCTTGCCGGCGCGCTATGTGCTGGTGCCCCTCGTCGATGGGCAGGAGCAGATGATCCGGCACTATCACCGCCGCCCGTCGCGCGCCTTTCTCGACTCGCTGCCGCACCGCCATGTACGCGGACGGCCCGAGACGCGCGGGACGTTGCGCCTGGAGCGGGTGAAGACGACGGGATAGACTCCGGACCCACCGCTCAAACCACCGCGCACAGGACCGACGTATGTTCCCTGAAGACCTCCCCCCAGCGGCCGACTGGCCCACCGGCTTCATGCTGATCCAGGGCAACCGGCTGGAGGAGTTGCGCGCACTCATGGTGGCCTGGATGCGCCGTCATCCGCTCGCCCCGCTGGAGAACGAAACGCTCCTGGTGCAGAGCAACGGCATCGCCCAGTGGCTCAAGCTCGCCCTGGCGGCGCAGCCCTCCGAGGATCCGCTCACCGGGGGACTTGGCATCGCCGCCGCACTGGATGTGATGCTGCCAGCGCGCTTCCTGTGGCAAACCTATCGCTCAGTGCTCGGCGATCTTCCAGCGACCTCCCCGTTCGACAAGGCCCCGCTGACCTGGCGGCTGTACCGATTGCTGACGCAGTTGTCGGACACGTCATCAAACAAGAATAGCCATGGCGACCCGCGTTTAGAGGCGCTGATTCCGCTGTGCAACCTGGAGAAAGCCGGCGCGGCACGCGGACTCTATCAGCTGGCCGCCGCACTGGCCGACTTGCTCGACCAATATCAGGTCTATCGTGCCGACTGGCTGGAGGACTGGAGCCAAGGCCGCGATCGTCTGGCTCACCTGAACGGTGATCCGAGACCGGTTCCTGACAGCCAAGCGTGGCAGCCGGTACTCTGGCGCTCCCTTATGGAGGACGTAAAAGCGGAGTATGGTTCCACGGGCCCTGCCCTCCTCCACGCCAGCCGCGCCGACGTCCACCGACTCTTCCTGAAACGCGCCGGCCATGGCTCGCTTCAGGATCGCCGCGCGCGATTGCACGCCGCCGATCTGCCGCGCCGGGTGATCGTCTTCGGTCTCTCCTCGCTGCCGCGCCAGATGCTGGAGGTGCTGGCCGCCATCGCACCAGTGTCGCAGGTGATGCTGTTCGTGCTCAATCCCTGCCGGCACTACTGGGGCGACATCATCGAGGGACGGGATCTGTTCCGTCGTCCCTATCAGCGTCAGACCGCCCGCAAGGTGCCGGAGGGGGTGGAGGAGCGCGAACTGCATCTGCACGGACATCCGTTGCTGGCCAGCTGGGGCAAGCAGGGCCGCGACTACATGCGTCTGCTCGATGAGCACGACGAGCGTCAGCGCTACGAGGCCTATTTCCAGGGACTGGTGCCCTGGGGTGAGGGAATCGACCTGTTCGCCTCGCCCGGCACCGACGGCCTGCTACACCAGTTGCAGGATGACATCCTGGAGCTACGCCCGCTCCACGAGCGCCAGGCTTGCCAAACCGTTGTGGACCCCACACAGGACCGTAGTCTGGAGTTCATCGTTGCCCACAGCCCGCAGCGCGAAATCGAGATCCTGCACGACCGGCTGCTCGATGAGTTCGAGCGTTCGGCGCGCACCGACCATCCGTTGCAGCCGCGCGAGGTGCTGGTGATGGTGCCCGACATCGCCGTCCATGCCCCGCACATCCAGGCCGTCTTCGATCGCTTCGATCAGGACGACAAGCGTTACATCCCGTTCCAGATTGCCGACCAGGGCCAGCGCCACCGCCATCCGCTGGTCATCGGACTTGAATACCTGCTGCATTTGCCGCAAGCCCGATTGACCGTCAGCGACCTGCTTGACCTGCTCGACATTCCGGCACTGCGCGTGCGCTTCGACCTCGAGGAAACCGACTTGCCACAGCTGCGCTCCTGGATCGCAGGGGCCAACATCCGCTGGGGACTGGATGCCGCCCAGCGTACCCGACTCGGGCTGCCGGAGGGACTGGAGCAAAATACCTGGATTTTCGGACTGCGCCGGCTGCTGCTGGGATTCGCCAGTGGCGGCACCGGCCCCTGGCGCGGCGTGGAGCCGCACGACGAGGTTGGCGGACTGGAAGCGGCGTTACTTGGTCCTCTGGCGCAGCTGCTCGAGCGCCTGGAGCACTATGAATTGCGCCTGAGCGAATCGCGTCTGCCCGCCGATTGGGTGAATCTGTTGAGCACGCTATTGGATGACTTTTTCGCCGAAGCGAGCGAGTCCGATGCAACCATGCTCTCGCGTATCCTCGACGAGCTCGATGCCTGGGAAAATGAGTGCCTCCAGGGTGGCATGGGCGAGGAACCCATCGCGGCAGAGATTTTCCGCGAGTGTTTTCTTTCGCGGCTCGATCAGCCGAATCTGACCCAGCGGTTTATGGGCGGGTCCGTCAACTTCGCAACCCTGATGCCGATGCGTGCCATCCCCTTCCGTCAGATCTGGCTGCTGGGCATGAACGATGGTGACTATCCCCGCCGCCGTGCCCCGGCCGATTTCGACCTCATGGCTGGGGATTATCGTCCGGGGGATCGCTCGCGACGCGATGATGATCGCTATCTGTTCCTGGAAGCACTGCTTTCCGCACGCGAAAAGCTGGTCATTGGCTGGGCCGGACGCAGCATCCGCGACAATAGTGAGCGCCCGCCCTCGGTGCTGGTAGGGCAGCTGCGCGATCATCTGGCCGCCGGCTGGCGTCTGGCCGAGGGACAGCCTGGGTCGCTGCTCGATGCCCTGACCAGTGTGCATCCACTTCAACCCTTTGGGCGCGTCTATTTCGATCCGGGACGTCCGGCGTCCCTGTTCACCTATGCCCGTGAGTGGCGCGCGGTGCATGAGGGTACGGCCCGCCCGGACGCCGGCCCTGATCACCTCGCCCCCTGGCTCCCCGAGGCTCCCGTCGATCTGGAGCGCCTCGAACGCTTCCTGCGCGATCCGATCACGGCGCTGTTCGATCAGCGGCTGCGGATCACGACGCCGGGTGAGGTCATCACCCCGCCGGATGTGGAGACCTTCGCGCTGGACGGCCTCGGTGCCTGGCAACTCAAGGACGAACTGATCCGCGAGACCTTTGAACCTGGATTGGATCCCGCGACGCTGGAGCGGAGACTGCACGCCGGCATCGCGCGCTTCCAGGCCCAGGGGCGTCTCTTGACCGGGGCGCTGGGCGAACGTATCGGTCGTGAGGCGATTGCCTATCTGCCGGATCTCTATCACGCCTGGAACGCGGCGCTGGAAGAATGGCCCCAGCCGCTCGAACACCCGCTCTTGATTGACCTGGAGATGGCCGTGCCGACCGGACAGATCCTCCTGGAGGACGTGTTGACCGGGATACGCCAGGGGCCTGCCGGCCGGGGCCCGATCCTGCTGCAAGCCAGCGGACTGACCAAAGAGCGGCGCTATCAATGGCGCAATGCGCTGCGCGCCTGGGTGCGCCATCTGGCCAGTCAGATCGATGGCGAGCCGGTCACGACGCTGTTGCTGACACCCTCGGGCGAGGCACGGCTTGCTCCCATCCCCGCTGCGGAGGCGCGCACCCGACTCGAAGGCCTGCTACTCGCCTGGTGGCAGGGCATGCACGGTCCGCTTCCCGTGGCGCTCAACGCCGGCATGGCCTGGCTCGACCACGATGGCCCCCCTGCCCTGCCTGATGACTCCGACCCGCAACCGCTCAAGGCGTGGGGGGAGGCGGTCAAGGCCTTCGAGAAGGATCTGGAATACAACGCCTACGTCGGACGCTGTTACGACAGCTTCGAGGCGCTGTGGTCAGGAGGCGCGTTCGCCCACTGGGCGCATCGGCTCTATGCCGATCTGCACGCACGAATCAGGAAGCGACCGGCGTCGTAACGACTTTTTGTGCCTCTCAACTCCTCTCGAACCTTGGCATTCCGCTGGGGATTTTTGAGAGGAAACGCTCCATGGCAACCTATCGCTGCCCGCTCTGCGGTAACACGGACCTGCGCGTCGACATCTCTGTCGTCAGCGTTCTGGTCCAGGGCGATGATGAAACGCTCGAAGCCCGCCCGATTAAGGACTCAGAGTGGTATTTCGATGATCGTTCGCCGATGTTCTGTTCAGACGATGCTTGTGGATATTCTGCGCCGTCAGTCAATTTTAGGGCAGGAGTTCTGCTTCGCGATGCAGAAGAGGCTGTGTCGGAATCGGTTTTAACGCAGATGGTCTCCAAGCCCTATTGGGTGGCGCTGCTCTACCCCGAATATATGACCAGCGAATATGCGGAGACATATCATTCGGGGCCAATTTCAGCTGCCACCGCGGAGGACGCCGTCAAGAAGGCTCGAAAAGCGGTCGTCGTCGCCAATCATCAGGGCGACGATGATCCGATCAAGGAAGAGGATTTCATCCCCATAATCGTCTCGCACGGCGAGCCACTCTGACCAACAAAAAACCCCGACGCTCCTTGAGTGCCGGGGTTTCTTTTGGGGCCATATCCAGATGCCGCAGCGCCTGTTGCAGGACGACGCTGGAGACCTCGGAGAGCCAGGCGGTGTCGGGATGCTGTTTGAGTCCGTTCAGTTGCCCGGCGAGGTCTTTGTAATAGAGCCGCTGGCCGTTCTTATAGAAGGCGTCGGTGCGCTGGATAAGCAGCCTATCCGGCTGTTTATTCGCACTTCGAGCCGTCGCGAATCCTGCTCTTTCTATAAGCAGCCTATCCGGCTGTTTACTACAAATTTTAGTGCTAAAATCGATTATTTTTCAAGCGTTTTTAGCAATTCCCCGGTCCTAACCTTTTTCTCTGCACCACGAGAGCACATCGAAAAAACAAGGAGTTAGCGTCTCCTTCTAAAAAATGGTTCCAGAGACATCTGGCCGGCATTGGATTCGTCCAGGGGAGACACAGGCGTGGGGTCTGAGCCTCGGCTTCGCGAAGTGCGTCATTGGCCATTAAATCGATACTCCTTCTTTCGAGTGGTATCGGTGTTAATCGAAAGGAGAGCAGCCCAAAATATGCCCATTACGCATGGCTTCGAGCCATGCCGTAGCCATTTTCTCATGAATCAATGGCGCCCAAAGAACAGGCACCTCGACATCATCCGGCATAAAGCCTTCATGCCAATGACCATTTTTGCGCAAAAAATCATAGGCCTTCATATGCTCAGGATTGTGTGGGTTAAACCAATTTGCAAGGTTCATTTTGACCTCCTCTTTCGCGCATTTGGGTAATACACCTTCTCCAGCGGGGACACCGGTATCTCTTCGCGCCAGAGATTCATGTCGCGCAAGCGCGACCCTGTCCTCTTCCAGAAAACCTTCCAGAAGCGTGATCCGGCGGCGCAGTTCAGCAACAACGATTTTCAGGGCTTCCTGGCGATCGTTTGGCAGCCCGCGGCCGTCGCTCTCGATCTTCCGCAATGCTTGTGCCGCCAGTTCAGGAATCGGTGAGCGATCCGCGATCCAGTTTTGAATCGTGCGGAGGGTGACGTCGCACCGATTAGCCGCTTCTTGCTGTGTTAAGCCAATGCGCCTCAAGAGCGCGCGTAATTCGTTTCCAGTCATGATTCTTTTGGCGTGATAGCGTCAAAGTTAAATTTAATATCCCATGTAATTATTCCTGATTTGAATTTCCTTTTTACTGTTAGTATTTTGCGCAAAACAAGCTCAGCTCGAATCCGCCGCCATGTGCCTTCGCTTATCCCCAATGAATCACGAATATGGCTGACGCGAAAACGTGATTCATGGCGGTTCCCAAATGCCCAAACTAAAACCAAACGCGCATGAACCGATAAAGATTGGTCTTCTGCAATGTCTATAAAAAGCATTTCTGTATCCGAAGATCGCATAACACGCACACCTTATTCCTAAAAAGTCAGCGAAAAAACTGGTTCTTTTAGGCAGAGATAGATTGCGCAACGCGGGGCTAGGCCTCTCGTCTCCCCTACCCTACCCCGCGCGTTGCGGCAACTGCATTGTGCAGCTTTACGCCTGCACGATGCTTGGATAACTACGCCGCCAAGGCTCCCAATTTCTGATACCGAAACCGCCGCCCACCGAGCACGGGGGAGGCGCACATATGCGCGGTGCACTGAATAGAATCGGCCAGGAACTGCTCGATCGCCGGCTCAATCTCGTGCTCGAGATACGCGATCGTGGGAACCTGATGGCCGTCATCTGTGGTGTGAATGTAGGGCTTCGTCGGCACCTGCGAGGCGCCAAGGGCGGCATGAAAGATCCCATCGGCCAGTCCACGCCCATACAGATGGTGCGCGTGCTTCTTGCTCACATAGCCCTGGGGCACGCCGTTTCTGTGTTGCAGTTCGACCTGCGCCAAACGGCTTTCGATCGATTTGGTCTGCTCGCTCAAGGCGGTCTGTTGGGCCAGCATCAGGGTCTGTGTCTGCTTGATCTTGTCGACCTCGACGATGGCTTTGACGATCGCGGCCAGCGCGGGATCTGAGATCGCCTGTTCTGTCGGCGTCTCACGTGGTCTGAAATAGGCTTCCTCCAAACGCCCAAACACCTCCCACGCTTCGTCGGTATCGAGCATCTTGGCGTGGCGGGACGCGCCGCGCTCAGTCCAAAGGGTGAGGCGCGAGGTAAACTTCAAAGAAGGATACCCAATGTCATTGGGCATCCCTAAGCGTTTGAAATCCTTGAGATCTTCGCCTTCAAGCCTGAAGAAATGCTTTTCAGAAACGAACCTGTCTTTATTGTTGGCATAGTTCATCTGGATGTTTTTCACATCAGTACCATACAACTGCGCGAGTTGTTCGGTCGTGATCACGCGCACATTCTGATAGGCGATGACAGGGAGATTCTCAGGGGTGATGGCTGTCTGCATGAGCAAGGCTCCGTGGATGCGGCCCACCCTCGGGCGGGCGATGGGTTACTCGTCTTGCACAAAAAGCCCCGTCCCTAAAGGGACGGAGAGCCGGTCAAACAAGCGCTATCAGAATGAGGTAACAGAACAACACGATCGCACTCAGAAGGACGCTGATGAGCTTGAGTTGGCGACTGATCAGGTTCAGGTCGACTTCGTGACTGGTGGTGCTGCTTTCTGGATTGTCGGTACGCATACCGTTAGCTCCTAAACGTGTTTTTTCAGGGGCTTGGCTTGGCGCTCAAGCCGAGGTTATTGAGGCCTATTGTACGAAAAAATTTCTTATCTGCAACGCAGATTATGAAATATTTTCGCGCCCGATTGCGTGAAAAAACCTGATATCTGCCTAAAAAATGCAGACTAATTCTGAGTCGCCGGGAGCAAAAAACAGAAACCTTTTGCGTGTGCAAAAGAATGGGGGGAGCCGACCGGCCCAGCGGCAGACCGGTCGAACGAAGATTTAGGCGGCGATCAGGTACTCGCGCATGGCCCGTGCCGACTCCACGCAGCGCTCTTGCCGGCTGAGATTCAATTTGAGCACTTTGGCAGGGGCTTGACTCAAATGACCGGTGCGCGTGTTTTTGAAGATGACGTGCCCGTAGCGCGCCGCATCAAGCCATTTGCTCGTGTCGCAGGAATGTTCAGTATCGGCCAGGTCTTCGATCGCCTTGAGCCAGTTCAGTCCAAGGAAGTGCAGATCGGGATGATCTTTTGAAATACTCAGTAGCTCAGTGAGCGCACCCTTATCCTTAACGCGCATCAAAGGAACCAATCCGCCGATGCAGACTTTAGTCGATTTCCTGGCATACCAATCCAGATCGCGCCAAGGCGACCCCCATTGGTAGACCGGGTAAATATCCGGGCGCTTCTTGCCTTCGTGCTCGAAGGCAAGAAACAGGTCTTCAACTCGACGCCAGTTTTTGCGCGTTGCAATCGAGTCGCCAATCACATCGGGTGCGATGGCCCATGCGATCTGCGCCTCGCCTTCCAGGCGGGCGACCCGTGCGACATAGTCATCGACTGAATCCAAAACACGGACATGGCTAGGGCTATCCGGCAGATTGCCGAAATCGGTTGGATCGGCCAGCCAATCCGTGACGCCTGCCTCCGTCAGCATCGTGGCTTCCGACGCCGATGCTACCCCTGAAAAAAACAATCGCATGGTGAATCCCCAATTCAAACGCTGTCATTCGCTGCAAAAATTGCCAAAGCCGCCGCGACCAGCAACTCAGACGCAATCCAAAGAGTAAGGATCGCGCGCGGCTTGGTTGCCAACAGAGATTTAATGAATTGCATGATGCGACACCTCAAACGGCTGTTTTCTTAATTATACGTATGCGCCGCATCGCGAACTTTTGTTTTGTCAATTCAATTTGGCCATATTGCGCTAAACACTTATCCTCACGAAAGTCTTGCAAAAAAACAAAAACGACTTTTAGGTAGAAATAATCCAAGATGGACAAAGTAATCGCTATGATTGCGCCTGAGCTTGGTTTGGGTTAGTCTGGGATAAAATCCGGCTTGAATGACAAAGTGTTAATCCAATGTGCAAACAAGAAAAATATCTTGAACGCATCCTTAGAAGCGCTAACGCTCGGCTGAATACAGGTAAGTCCATTGATGTGCTCACGTCCTATTTCGACAGCGCGCTTAGCCTGTCGCAAATCAAGCAACTGTTGGGGCGATCGTCGGCTTTGCGGCTTCCTGTCAGGCTCGCTTTGGATAAAGCGCATACCCAAAAACAACGGCGTCAAGTCACGCGGGATCTCAAAAATATTCCACTGATAATACAAACACTGGCAGAAGCCAACCGATGCAACCGGCCCCTCATCGATCACTTCAGGCAGCATCTTAGGAGTACAGAAGATCAGTTTGCCCGTCTGAACGCCGAGCAGGAACAACAGCGCCTCGCTGAACTGCGCGATCAGGTCGAGGAAAAACGCAACGCGGGAACGCTGATCCGATGGCTGGCGGGACTCTCCCCTTCTGATAGGCGGCGCTTGGGTACTCGTGCGGAGCGTCAGGAGGCCGCGCAGATGCGCAAAGAGGCGCTCAAGGCCGGCGCTGCACGAGAAATGCTTCAGTGCTCGCTGGCGGAACTGAATCGCTGGACAGAAGAAGGGCGGCTAACGGTGCTCTTCTACCGCCGAGAGCCGACTCAATTGGGAAAGACGATCGAAAAGCGGTTTTGGTCCAGAGAGGATCTCGAATCGGCCATCCCGCACCTAAACGATTGGCGATCTGAATGGGAGGCGAGAAAAAAGGCGAAGCGCACGAAATTGCGTGATGAATTTGGCTATGTTCCTGAGCATAGCCGGCATTTGCCGCAAGGGAAACGTTGCTACGTTTTTTAGGTTTGCGAAGTTGGAGTGAGCGCATGCAGAAACCTGACTCATCGGCCACTCAGGCCGCTGGAGGCCCGCTTGCACACGAGCGACATCTCACCCTGGTTCAAAGTCCGGCACCCCGCTTGCCGGCCAGCCTGGTCGAACCGTTATTTGCCCCCGACGGCTGGATGCAAGCGCCCTCCCCGATTGTGGCCAGCGCCCTGGCTGCCGCCGCGCCCAACACGCGAAAAGCCTGGGCCGCCGATTGGAGCGTGTTCCGCGACTGGTGTTTGGGACCGGCGGCCCGGCATGTCCCCGAGCGTCACGCGCGCGTTACCCTCCCCGTATCCCCACATTTGCTGGCCTGTTTTCTGGCCGATCAGCGTTCCGGCGTCGGCACCGGAGATGGCGATCGTCGCTCGATCAACAGTCTGCGACGCTACTTGAGCACGCTTGCCACGCTGCATCGTCTCCTGGAACTGCCCTCGCCGACAGATCATCCGCTGGTGAAAAACACATTGAAGTCGTTGGTGCGCGGCAGCGGGGGCGCGAAACAGGCGGCAGCAGTGCGCTGGTCGCATGTTGCAGCGATCTTACCCTTGCTTCCGGACACCCTGTCCGGCTGGCGGGATCGGGCGCTGCTGGTGATCGGGCACAATACCCTGGCGCGTCGCGCCGAACTGGTTGCGCTCAATGTGGAGGATGTCCTGTGGCTGGATGATGGTTCTGCGACGATTGCACTGCGTCCGACAAAAACCGACCTGGAGGCTGATGTCGATGTGCGGTATCTCAGTCCACCGGCCGCGAAAGTTGTGCGCCTCTGGCTGAAACGTAGTCGACTCCAGGATGGGCCGCTGTTGACGCGGATACAGCGCAACGGCGAGGCCTGCCTAAATCGTGCGAGTTATGGACGGCGCTTAACGGATGGTATGGTGAATTTAATCCTTAAAGACGCTATGGGACGCCTGGCCGAAGCACGTGGGGAATTGCTTTTACCCGAGGATATGGGAGAAGAAACGCGACGAAGCGCGTGGCGCGCTCATGCCAGTTCGGTTTCGGGTCATTCACTCAGGGTAGGCGCTGCGCAGGATATGGCCGCCGCTGGAATTCCAACGGCTGGAATCCTTCAGGCAGGCGGCTGGAAGGATGTGCGGATGATCAAGCGCTATTTGCGGCATCTTTCAGCGTTGGAAGGGGGGATGGCTCAATGGTGGGCGGCGCAAAGCGAACGAACCCTTTTTTAGCGATGACGCTAGAATGTTGTTTTTCAAGGCATCTTCATGGCATTCAGAAAAAGGGATTTAGCGTGCTTTTGGTCAAAAACGATTGAAAATCAGCGAATTGCACGCTAATATCTGTAGTAAACAGCCGGATAGGCTGCTTATAGAGCTGGAAGCGCGCGACCAGCAGCTGGCCACACGTAAACAGCCGGATAGGCTGCTTATAGAATCTGGCACGAGCCTTCCTGCCACCCTGAAGGGTAAACAGCCGGATAGGCTGCTTATAGAGGCTGGCGAGCGCGGAACCGACTGGAACGACTGTGAACAGCCGGATAGGCTGCTTATAGATTATGAGCCACGCATTCGACCAAGATGAGGGAGTGAACAGCCGGATAGGCTGCTTATAGAGACCCGAGAACCCAACGATCGTTGATACAGCGGTGAACAGCCGGATAGGCTGCTTATAGAACGTCTAAAAAGCGCGCAGAATTGATCGAACAGTGAACAGCCGGATACGCTGCTTATAGAGGTGCCGACGTCGATTAGTGCCGCGCCATACTGTGAACAGCCGGATAGGCTGCTTATAGAACAGTGCGGACAGACAACCCGCTGTTCTTTCAGTGAACAGCCGGATAGGCTGCTTATAGACGCTCGTCTTTGGCACTGGTTCCGTAGACCGCGTGAACAGCCGGATAGGCTGCTTATAGAGATCTGGGCCAACGCCGGCTGCTGGCGACGGAATGAACAGCCGGATAGTCTGCTTATAGATCAAGACGCGCCCGTTTCGCCTCCTTGGCTTCGTGAACAGCCGGATAGGCTGCTTATAGAGTGATGGCTTTCACTCATAAATGAAGAGCGTGATGAGCCAAGTGAACTGCCGGATAGGCAGCCTATATGAACTTTCCCCAAAAATCCAGGAGCAGGATTCATGCAAGCTGTCGAAACTGGCGAGATCGCAAAAATATACGAACGCAAAATTTGGATAGAGACAGATTTCCACGGTGACAAGCATGTCATGATTCAGCATCAGGACGGTGAAAGCGAACCATTCTGCTATTGTAGCTTTTTCTATGATCATCGCTACACCAGCAATTCAAATACGCACGCCGCTGCGGAAAACATGGCTAAAGCCTTGGGGGCGCAAGAACCGATCGAATATCGCTCTCGTTCTATTTCTTTCGCCATTCCGACCATTCCCGAGTCGCTCAACAAAGCCTATGTCTATGCGATGCGGGCCCAAATGGTCATTTCTCGATCTAAATCGGAACGTGCCTTGAGAGAAGTTCCTGATGATCTGCTCGATATCTCGCGCATGCAGCTGCTGGACCTCGTGGTTCGCATTGAGTCTGAGCAAAAAAATCGGTATTCCGAGTATGCGAAAATAGCTGAAAACAAGAATTGAGGGCGAAAATGAGTTTGATAGCACCTTGTCCATTCTGCGCCGGCATCAACGTCGAATATCGATTAACCTGCGGTGCCGGATATGTCACCTGTCTCGATTGTGATTCCTACGGGCCGATGGTTAGAGATGATGTCGATGAAGCACTCCGTCATTCGCAAGCGATTAAAAAGTGGAATATGCGCTCTCAAACTGAGGAACTAACGGCGCATGTGACGCATAATTCCGGCGTAGTCAATAATCAGCACGAAAAATCGGCAGCGGCGCCGATTTAAAGCCGTCAAGACATCAGTGCAGCGTGGTTTCTTGGTCAGCCTTGCCCGAGGTGTATTTCTGTCCAGCAAATCCTTGTGAAGTTCGTTCATGTTGAGCGGACACCATGAGGAGACGATAGCGATGAAAACCGCACGTTTTTGGGTCTACTGGAATGCTCCGGTCAAAATCTCTTTGAAGCCTGGCCAGACCCTAGCCTACTCGACAGGTCGTCGCGCGACGGACGAAGGGTGGGATTTCTACGCCGAGCGCTGGACCCACGAGGGTGATCGCGTTCGGCGCGAAAGCATCAGCGACGGAGTGGACTGCGATGGTCGACTGAGCGGGTTTTGCGAAAGCGAGAGCCTGATCGAGGGTGATCTCCAGGCGGGCTATGAAACGGATGGAGTCATCTACCCGCGCTGGCGGCAGATCGACAGCAACCAGCGAGACTATCAGGCGGAAGCGGCGGGCTATTGAGCCTCGATCGCTTGACTGTCCCACACCCCTACTGAGCTATGCTTAGTAGGGGTTTTTTGTTCTGCCTAGCGATCGTCCAGATCGGCCAAAGCCGCATCCAGGAACCGCGGCATATCCGTGTCGGCCATGTCCGCCTGAGCGACTAGGCGAGACTGGCGACGGCATTCGTCGGCAAAATCCGGATGTCGCGGGTTTTTTCGCGCAAGACGCTGAACCTGATCCAGGTTCAATGCCGTGGCCTGGGCAATGTCTGACTAGCCAGTGCGGCCGCCGCCTCATCGGTACTGACCACGCTGACTGGCGTTCCTTGGAGACCAATACGCGGTGCCCCAGCCCGGATTTCTTTCAGGTAGCATCCACGCGCACAGTACGAACGCAGGGATCGCTGAACAGCCTGGGGCGCGTGTCCGGCCTCAATTAGATCCAGATCGATGCCGATCTTGAGCGGTCGTGGGCGCTTCCAGTCGAAGCACGCTGGATACAGGGCGACGAGATCCAGTCGACAAATGGACAGCGGGCTTTCCGGCTCGGTGTTGGACATGGCTCGCTTCGATGATTCCCGTGTTGGTTAAGTGCAAAAATCTGTCTGGATCTTCGCAAGATTGCAAGTAGCGATTGTGCTACCGTTGATCGCCATACTCCAGTCTCCCATCTCACGCGCGCCAAACCGATGACACCTCGCTATCCACTGATCCTCGTCGACGCTTCCGGCTATCTGTTTCGGGCCTATCACGCCCTGCCCAAGCTGACCAACTCGCAGGGCGAGCCGACCGGTGCCCTGATCGGCGTGCTAAACATACTATGCAAGCTCTTCGAGGATCATCGGCCCGAATACATCGGCGTGGTCTTCGATGCCGGCGGGCGCTGTTTCCGTCACGACATCTATCCCGACTACAAGGACTACAAGGCCGATTTTTGGGCGAGGCTAAATAGGCCCGAGCCCGAGGATCTGCGCGCCCAGGTCGAGCCGCTGATGGCGATCATCCGCGCCATGGGGCTACCGCTGTTGGTGGTGCCGGGAGTCGAGGCCACTGATGTGATCGGCACTCTGTCCACGCAAGCGGCGGCGACAGGTCTGCCGACCCTGATCTCGAGCGGGAACAAGGATCTGGCGCAACTGGTCAGCAAGCGTTTGACCTCCTCCCCGCCCTAAAGGACGGGGATTCCGTCCGGGGCGGAGAAGTTGCGGTTCTAGCTACATCACCGCTTTCGCGGTGATTTCGCGTACCCGCTTCGGGGCCGGGTCATGCGGCCCGCCCAGTGGAGCCTCAAGAACCACTGGGCAGCACAGCCCATACCAGTCGCGGACGTTTTGCGCCGCGTTGGCATCGGCGTGCGCCTGGTGTCCGCAGCGCGTGCAGACATAGGCGTGTTTGCGCCGCTCATTGAGGGCGCCGCAGTGATGACAGGTCTTGGAGGTGTAGTGCGGACGCACGGCGTCCACCGCCACACCGGCCTGCATCGCTTTGTAGCGGATGAAGGTTTCCAACTGATAGAACGGCCAGTAGTCGCGGTTGTGTCCGGCATCGCGCTTGGCTGTTTT
>NZ_JABZEO010000019.1 GCF_013385175.1 Allochromatium humboldtianum
GTGAGCATCAGGCTCAGGCTCAGGCTCAGGCTCAGGCTCAGGCTCAGGCAAGGATTGTGGCTCAACAGGAGGTTCCGGTTCCGGCACAGATTCGGACTCGATCACAGGCTCCAGTTCGGCCTCGGCGTGCAACGCGGATTCCGGTTGCGGCTCTGGCTCCAGTTCCACATCCGGCGCCGGAGTCGGCTGTAACTCAGGCTCCGGCTCTTGCTTCTGTTCCGGAGCTGGTTCGGTTTCGGATTTCGGCTGTGGTTCAGGCTCGGCTTCAGCTTCGGGTTGATGCTCAGATGCCGGTTCAAATGCAGCGCCATGCGTCTCAGGTTCCGGCTCTGCTGCTTGCTCCGGCTCCTGTTGTGGCTCAGGCGTGGCTGCTGGAACCGACTCTGAACGCGACTCCGACTCCTGAGCAGCGGCAATGACAGCCTCGACACTGGTCGCAGGCTCGGCCTCGGAAACCTGTAACACCTCAGGGGCTGGTTCCGGCGTCAGCAGAGGTTCGGGCGCGACCGTCGAGTCATCGAGCGTTGGCGGCTCGACCATGGGCGGCACGGGTGTCAGCGCGACCTCGGCGGCTCGCGCCTCGGCTGGAACCGTCTCTTCGCGATTCGGCTGCTCGTCGCGCCAGGGTCGGCGACTGACGGTCGGTCCTTCCGTCTTCTTGAGCGGCCCGACCAGCCCGGTGCGGGGTCGACCGGACGTGATCTCGGCCGGGATGTGCATCTCCGGACCCTGCCCCGACTCGCCGGAATGGGTATCCAGACAGGGCGCGAGCATCCGCGCATAGAGCGCCTGGATGCGACCGTGCGTGAAGGTCAGCCGGGCCAGCGTGACGCGCTGAGCGATCATCGACCCGCCCAGCAGGATCAGACGCGGCAGCAGACCATAGGTGAAGACCGCCAGCACCAGGAACCAGCGCCAGGAACGCAGATGCTCCGGGTTGGGCTTGAGGCCGGCGGCGGCCGCCGTCCACTGCTCCAGATAGATACGCGACCCCTCGACCTGCTCGAGGGTCGGATAGCCGACGCCTTCGCCGAACAGCCAGCTCCAGGGCGCGGCGATCACCCGCACCAGGTCGTAGATCGTCTGCGGATGGGCCACCAGCGAAGTGCCCCAACCAAAAGCGATATCGGTGAACCATTCGAGCGCGATGGTCGTCAGGATGACGCCCAGATTGAAGGCGACGCCGAACACCTGCACCGGGATCAACAGCGTCAGGATCGACAGCGGGCCATAGACGCTGAACTGGGAGCGCACCAACCCCTTGGTCGCCAGCGCCCGTTCGCGGATCTCCTGGGGCGAGTGCGACAGTTGCTGTTCCTGGAGCCAGTGCGCGAACCGACCCAGCGCCGGCTGGATCACATGACTCAGGAGCCAGGACTCCTCGATATCGGTGCGTTGGCGTCGCAGCGCGCGCCTCAGCCAGGTCCAGGCGACACCGACCGACAGCAGGAACTGCACCACCACCAGCAGGAAGACGAACCAGGGCACGCTGACCGGAAGGCGGCCATCATAGCTGAGCAGGGTCGAGGCCAGACTGATACCGACCACGAAACCCAGCGCCGCCAGAACCCACAACCCCAGCCGCTGGGCCTGGGCGAAGATCAGTCCCGGCAGCAACGGCCGCAGACTCGGATCCTCGTCGGTGCGCCGCGCTCGCAGCCACAGACGCAGACTCAGGCGTCGATGCTTGGGCGTATGGGCCGGCTCGCCGCCGAGTTCGGACTCGATGCGCTCCAGATAGAGCGAGCGATCGCGCTCGGCGAGCGTCTTGCGGATCGAGGGTCGATCGCGCAGCTCGCGCTCGTCGGCGTCGAGGTAATACTCCAGATCGATGAGATCGGCGGCGGTCCAGTCCGCGACCTTGACGGGCGCGCTCTCGGCACGGCTCGGGTCGTCTATTGAGTGTCGTGGATCCATGGCCTGTGCGTATCGTTATAGGCATCGAAATGCCGCGTCCGCTTGCACGGGCGCGGCCTGAAGCCCGGATGATCCCACAGACGGGACTTGGATTCACGTGCCAGAGACCCTGGCCTCCAGCCGGGCCTCGATGCTGTCCCGTCCCGAAGGTGGAGATGGAGCCGCCGTCCAGGCCGGACGGCCCGTGGCCCGACCGGTCAGACGTCGAACGGATGACGCCGGATCAGAGTCTCCACCCGATCCGGTCCGGTCGAGATCAGATCGATCGGCAGACCGCTCAGTTGCTCGATGGTCTCCAGATAGCGACGCGCGTTGACGGGCAGATCGTCCAGGCTCTTGACGCCGACCGTGGACTCGCTCCAGCCGGGGCACTCGATATAGCGCGGCTGACAACGCTCGAAGGCATCCGCGCCCACGGGCGGTGCGTCGACGTCCTGGCCGTCCAGGTGATAGCTGGTGCAGATCTTGATCGTCTCCAGCCCGTCGAGCACGTCGAGCTTGGTGATGCAGATCCCGGTGACGCTGTTGATGGCGAACGAGCGCTTGAGCGCGACCATGTCGAGCCAGCCGCAACGACGCTTGCGCCCGGTGGTCGCGCCGAATTCATTACCGCGCACGCCCAGATGCTCGCCCACGGCATCATCGAGTTCGGTCGGGAAGGGGCCGGCGCCCACGCGCGTCGTATAGGCCTTGACGATGCCGAGCACATAGTCGAGATCGCGCGGACCCACGCCGCTGCCGCTGGCCGCCCCACCCGCCGTGGTCGTAGACGAAGTGACATAGGGATAGGTGCCGTGGTCGATGTCGAGCAGTGCGCCCTGCGCGCCCTCGAACAGCACGTCACGACCCTGAGCACGCAGAGCGTGCAGCAGGCCGGGCACGTCGACCACCAGCGGACGCAGACGCTCGGCCTGGACCAGCGCCTCGTCGAGCACCGATTGAACATCGACCGCTTCGGTCTGGTAGTAGTGGACGAGCGCGAAGTTGTGATACTCCATCACCTCGCGCAGACGTTCCTCGAAGTGCTTGGCGTCGAGCAGTTCGCCCAGACGGATGCCGCGCCGCGATGTCTTGTCCTCGTAGGCCGGACCGATGCCGCGTCCGGTGGTGCCGATCGCCTTGGCGCCGCGCTTGCGTTCACGCGCCTGATCGAGCGCGATGTGATAGGGCAGGATCAGCGGACAGGCGGCGCTGATGCCCAGACGCTCGGTCGCGGGCACCCCGGCGCGTTCCAGCATGTCCAGCTCCTCGAACAGCGCCGACGGCGAGAGCACCACGCCATTGCCGATCAGACACTGGACGTTGTCGCGCAGGATGCCCGAGGGCACCAGATGCAGCACGGTCTTTTCGCCATCGATGACCAGGGTATGCCCGGCATTGTGACCGCCCTGGAAGCGCACCACGGCCGCCGCGCGGTCGGTCAGCAGGTCGACGACCTTACCCTTGCCCTCATCGCCCCATTGGGTGCCAATCACAACAACGTTATTGCCCATCTGTCACGCTTCCAAAATGTATGAAGAGAAAGTTGATGATCGAGCCGCCTACGGCAAGGGACGTACATCCCAGCGCCCGTCGCCATACTCAAGGCGCTCCTCGCAACCGAGTTCGCGCGGGTCCGGTTCGAGTCCGGGCAGCGCCTGGATCACGCGCCGCCCGGAGGCGCGCAGGGTCTCGACGGTCTCGCGCAGGGCCGGATCGTTCGACCAGGGCGCCAGGATGGCTCCGGGCTGACGGTAGCGTTCTTCCAGCCCCCGGCCATGCTGGAGCAGCCCCTTGAGATCGGCGCTGAAGCCGACGGCCGGGCGCGCCCGACCGAAGACGCGCCCGATGTCGTCGTAACGCCCGCCGCGCGCGACCTCCAGGCCCCAGCCAGGCACGAAGGCGGCGAAGACCACGCCGGTCTTGTAGCGATAGCCGCGCAGTTCGGCCAGATCGTAATGGATCGAGACCTCGGGCAGCCAGTGATTGAGCTCCTCGGCCAGCCGGCGCAGATAGTCGAGCGCCTCGCGCACCGGACGATCCGCCGCCGCCAGCACCCGAGCCGCCCGTTCGAGGGCGTCACTGCCGTTCAATTCTGCCAGCGCCACCAGCATCCCGGCCGGAGCGCCGGTCAGCCCGAAGTCGCCGACCAGAGACTCGATCTCAGGGATCGCCTTGCGCTGGAGCGCATCGAACAGCGCATGTTCCTGCACCCGGTCGAGTCCGGCCTGACGCGCCAGCCCGCGATAGATCCCGACGTGTCCCAGATCCAGATAGGTTTCGCTGATCCCGGCCGTGCGCAACGTCAAGAGCACCAAACGCAGGATCTCGGTATCGCTCTCGATGCCGGAGTGACCATAGATCTCAGCGCCGAGCTGGAGCGGACTGCGCGTCCCGGCGAAGCCGTCCGGGCGCGTATGCAGCACGGTCCCGAGATAGCACAGCCGGGTCGGCGCCTCGCGGCGCAGATGATGGGCATCCATGCGTGCGACCTGAGGCGTCATGTCGGCGCGCACGCCAAGCAAACGCCCGGTGAGCTGATCGGTGAGCTTGAAGGTCTGGAGATCCAGATCCTGTCCGGTGCCGGTCAGGAGCGAATCCAGATAATCGATGAAGGGCGGAATGACCAGCTCATAGCCCCAGCTCGCGTAGAGATCCAGCAGTTCGCGGCGCAGACCCTCGACGATCCGCGCCTGGGGCGGCAGGACTTCCTCGATGCCGGCGGGGAGCAGCCAGCGTTCCTCGTTCATGGGTGACATGATGGCAGTTGGACGGCAGAGTTTCGGGTTCGGTTGACCAGCGGGATTCAGTTGACCAGATACAGCAGTCCGAGACCCGAGATCATACTGACGAATCCGGCCAGACGCAGCGAGCGTTCGCTTTCGAGCGCGACCATCGCCAGCAGACGCCGGAAGCTGGCCGGATTGAGGAAGGGCCAGATCCCCTCGATGATGAACACGAGCGAGAGGGCGACCAGGATGTCATGCACGATGATGAAAGGATCCCGCGAAATTGATCGAGAATGGACCGGACCGCACGACGGCCGGGCACGCCAAAGGGCGTTATCCTCTCAGAGGATCGGGGATTTGTCCAATGGCTGGAGACTTCGGCAGCGCGGGTCTCCAGCCATCGGGATCAGGGCTGTCCGCTCGATTCGCGGAAGAAGCGGAAGAACTCCGAGTCCGGCTCCAGCACCATCACGCTGCCGCCCTGCCCAAAGCTCTCGCGATAAGCGGCGAGACTGCGATAGAAGGCGTAGAACTCGGGGTTCGCGGTGAAGGCCCGGGCATAGATCGCGGCGGACTGGGCATCACCCTCGCCCCGGATCTCCTCGGACTCCCTGTAGGCCTCAGCGACGATCACGGTGCGCTGACGGTCGGCGTCGGCGCGGATGCGCTCGGCGGCCTCGGCGCCCTTGGCGCGCAGGTCGCGCGCGACCCGCTCGCGTTCGGCGCGCATGCGCTGGTAGACCGACTCGCTGACCTCGGGCGGCAGGTCGATCTGCTTGACCCGCACGTCGACGACCTCGACCCCCAGATCGGCGGCATTGGCGTTGACGTCCTTGGTCAGGGCCTCCATCAGCGCCAGCCGGTCGTCCGAGACCACTTCCTGGATGGTGCGCTTACCGAACTCGTCGCGCAGACTGGTGTTGATGCGCTCGGAGAGCAGTCGGCTGGTGCGCGCGTTGTTGCCGCCGGTCGAGCGCAGGAACTGCGCCGGACGCGCGATGCGCCACTTGGCGTAGGAGTCGACGATCACGTCCTTCTTCTCGATCGTCAGAAAGCGCTCGGGTTGCGAGTCGAGCGTCTGCAAACGCCGGTCGAACTTGCGGATCTGGTGGAGGATCGGGATCTTGAAGTGAAGTCCGGGCGCATAGGTGTCGGAGACGATCTCACCCAGACGCAGCTTGAGCGCCACCTCGTACTCGCGCACCACAAAGGTGAAGCTGGAGAAGAAGATCACGACCGCCGCCAGACCGATCGGCAGCCAGGTCTTGAGTCGGCTGGATTGAGTCATCAGCGAGCCCTCCGCTCACGATCGACCGTCCGCAGCGGCGGATCGATCCGTTCGGGCAGCGCCGGCGATCCGCTGAGGGACGGCTGGGTCTGCGGCTCGGATTGAGTCTGAGTCTGGGTCTGCTTCATGAGCTGATCGATGGGGAGATACATGAGACTGTTGGCGCCATCGGTCACGTCGAGCACCACCTTGCCGTTCTTGCCCAGCACCTCTTCCATGGTCTCCAGATAGAGACGCTGGCGGGTGACTTCGGGCGCCCTGCTGTACTCGGCGAGCACGGCCGAAAAACGCGCCGTCTCACCCTCGGCCGAGGCGATCACGCGATCGCGATACGCTTTGGCGTCGGCGAGGATGCGTGCAGCGTTACCACGCGCGCTGGGCAGCACTTCGTTGGCATAGGCTTCGGCCTGGTTCTCCAGACGCTCCTTGTCCTCGCGCGCCTTGATGGCGTCGTCGAAGGCGGCCTTGACCTGCTCGGGCGGCTTGGCCGGCTGCATGTTGACCGAGGTGACGATCAGACCGGTCTTGTAGCGATCCATCAGTTTCTGGATACGCTCCTTGATGGTGACGGCCACCGCGCCACGACCTTCGGTCATGACGAAGTCGAGCTTGCTCTGGCCCATGACCACGCGCGCCACGGTGACGGTGGCGTCGTTGAGCGTGCGTTCGGGATCCTGATCCTGGAACAGATAGTCGGCGGCATCCTGGATGCGCGACTGGACCGTCAGCTCGACCTCGACGATGTTCTCGTCCTGGGTGAGCATGGCGGCACGATGGGTCAGGGTCGAGATCTCGTCGACGTTGACCTTGACCACGGATTCGATCGGCAGCGGGATGTGCCAGTGCGGACCGGGCTCCGTGGTATCGACATAGCGCCCGAAGCGCATGACCACGCCGCGTTCGGCGGGTTCGACGATGTAGATGCCGGTCGCCAGCCAGATGACGACCAGGACACCGATGATGATACCGATGACCTTGGTGCTGAGCTGGCCGCCGCCAGACCGACCGCCGGACGGACCCTCGCCGCCGGGTGGCTGGCTGCCGCCGAACAGACCGCCGAGCCGCTCCTGGAGCTTGCGCACCACTTCGTCGAGATCAGGCGGACCTTGCTCGCCGCCCTTGCCGCTCCAGGGGTCTTTTGGACCGCCACCTGGTTCATTCCAGGCCATAGCTTCTCCGTCTTTCTATATCAGAATGTTCATCGATCGATGGCTCCCGATTGTACGGGAGCCGGTCCGATCACGGCAAACGCGCCCGCAGGCGCTCCAGATCCACGCGCGCGATCTCGCAACGCAGTTGCCAACCGCCCGAGTCGAGCGGGCGATCCTCGATGACCCGCGCATGCCGGTAGAGCCAGGCGCGTCGCTGCCCATCGGTGGCGTCCAGATCGAAGGTCTCGATCAGGCGCTCGCCGCCGGTCAGGTCGATCAGCGCCTGACGCAGCAGATCCATGCCCTCGCCCGTGCGCGCCGAGACCCAGACCCGCACCGGACGTCCCTCGGCGTCGCGCTCCAGACGGGCCGTCTCGCCGTCCAGCCGGTCGATCTTGTTGAAGACCTCCAGCCGGGGGCGTTCGTGACTGCCGATCTCGGCGAGCACGGTCTCGACATCGGCGATCAGGCGCGGTCGATTGGCCGCCGCCGCGTCGATCACATGCAGCAGCAAGCTGGCGCCGCGCGTCTCTTCCAGCGTCGAGCGGAAGGCGGCGACCAGTTCGTGCGGCAGTCGGCTGACGAAACCGACGGTGTCGGCCAGCAGGACATGACCGCCGCTGGGCAGATCCAGCCGCCGCAGGGTCGGGTCCAGGGTTGCGAACAGTTGATCGGCCTCCAGCACGCCCGCTTCCGTCAGTCGATTGAATAGGGTCGACTTGCCGGCATTGGTATAGCCGACCAGCGACACGACCGGCAACTCGGCCTTGGCGCGCGCCTTGCGCCCCTGGGCGCGCTGACCCTCGATGCGTTGCAGCCGGCGCTCCAGCATGGCCACGCGCGTGGCCAGCAGCCGGCGGTCGGTTTCCAACTGGGTCTCGCCCGGACCGCGCAGGCCGATGCCGCCCTTCTGACGCTCCAGGTGGGTCCAGCCGCGCACCAGCCGGGTCGAGAGGTGCTTGAGCTGCGCCAGCTCGACCTGGAGCTTGCCCTCGAAGGAACGCGCGCGCTGGGCGAAGATGTCGAGGATCAAGCCGGAACGGTCAATCACCCGGCATTGCAGCAGGCGTTCCAGGTTGCGTTCCTGGGCCGGGCTGAGCGGATGGTTGAAGATGACCAGCTCGGCCTCGGTCGCCGCGACCAGCGCCTTGAGTTCCTCGGCCTTGCCCGAGCCGATGAAGAGGCGCGAGTCGGGCGTGGCGCGCGAGCCGCCGATGCCCCCCACCACCTCGGCGCCGGCGGCCTGGGCGAGCAGAACGAACTCTTCGCGCTCGTCGGCCTCGCTCGCCGGTCCGCGTCCGATGTCGAGATCGACCAGCACCGCCCGTTCGCCGGCCTTGGGCCGCTCGAAGACGAGCGACGGGCCGACGGCGACAGGCCTGGCCTCGACGGACGGAACCGCTACGGGTGTATCGTTCAATGCGCCTCCGGCTCGGCGCCGTCGGTGTCGCTCGTCGGCAGCCGGACGTTGCGCGCCGGAACCACGGTCGAGATGGCGTGCTTGTAGATCATCTGGCTGACGTTGTTCTTGAGCAGCACCACGAACTGGTCGAACGACTCGATCTGGCCCTGGAGCTTGATGCCGTTGACCAGGAAGATGGAGACTGGAACGCGCTCCTTCCGTAGAGCGTTGAGAAAGGGATCTTGAAGACTCTGTCCCTTGGACATGAGGTTGGCTCCTTGTTGTTTTGGATGAAGCAGGTGTGCCCGGCTGAAAACCGCCTCGACCTCGGATCTCGGGGTCGGGCCGAATGCGGATGGTGGCAGCCGGGACGAACCACCGCTCCGCGCAAGACTCTCCAGTGAATGCATCAAGTGTCGTTCAAGCGACCGTCCACGGGCAAACCTGTCGAGCGCTCCTCGTCCTTGAGTATGGGTTCGATGAGCGTGAGTGCCGTCATCAATGGATCGGGTTCATCGTCGAGCCAGTGACAGTCTGACTCGGCACGCAGCCAGGTCATCTGCCGCTTGGCGAGCTGACGGGTGGCGATGATGCCGCGTTGCACCATGTCTTCCCAAGTGCTTTCGCCGAGCAGATAGTTCAAGACCTGTCGGTAGCCGACGCAGCGCATCGAAGGCAGATCGGGCGTCAGATCGCCGCGAGCCCAGAGCCGAGAGACCTCGTCGACCAGCCCAAGTTCCAGCATGACGCGAAAACGGCGTTCGATGCGTGCGTGCAGTATGGCGCGATCGCTCGGTGCGCGCGCGAGTTTCAGCAGCCGAAACGGCAGGGCCTCGTGCTCGGCGTCGCGGATCAGGTCGCTCATGGCCCGTCCGCTGAGTGCCTGGACTTCCAGCGCGCGCTGGATGCGCTGGGGGTCGTTGGGATGGATGCGGGCGGCAGCGTCCGGGTCGAGTTCCGCCAGACGTGCGTGCATGGCGGCCCAGCCGAGGCGCTCGGCCTCGACTTCCAGCGCGGCGCGCACCTCGGCGTCGGCGCTCGGCAGTTGGGCCAGTCCCTGTTGCAGAGCGCGGAAATAGAGCATGGTGCCGCCGACCAGGAGCGGAATGCGTCCGCGTGCGCTGATCTCGGTCATGGCAGCGATCGCGTCCTCGCGGAAGCGCGCGGTCGAGTAGGACTCGGTCGGGTCGAGGATGTCGATCAGGCGATGCGGGGCGCGCGCCAGGATCTCGGGACCGGGCTTGGCGGTGCCGATGTCGAGACCGCGATAGATCATGGCCGAGTCGACGCTGATGATCTCGCAGGGCAGACGCTCGACCAGTTGCAGGGCCAGATCGGTCTTGCCAGAGGCGGTCGGTCCCATGAGCAGGATCGCCCAGGGGCGGGTGTCAGATGTCGGGTCGATCAAGGTCTAGCGTCCACGCAGAAAAAGTCGGTCGAGGTCGGCATGGGAGAGCCTGACCCAGGTCGGACGCCCATGATTGCACTGGTCGATGCGCTCGGTGCGCTCCATGTCACGCAGCAGGGCGTTCATCTCGTCGAGCGTCAGGCGGCGATTGGCGCGTACCGAGCCGTGACAGGCCAGGGTCGCCAGGACGCTGTCGATGGCCTGCTCGACGCGGGTGCTCTCACCCTGCGCCGCCAGATCAGCGAGCAGATCACGGACCAGGGCGTCCATGTCGGCCTGCCGCAGCAGCGCCGGCACTTCGCGCACCACCACCCGATCGACGCCGAGACGATCCAGCACCAGACCGAGCCGGGCCAGTGTCTCGCGCTGTTCCTCCAGACGATCGGCCTCGCGCGGGTCGACCTGGAGACTGTGCGGAACCAGCAGCGGCTGACTCGTCACCCGTCCGGCGCTCCAGGCGGCCTTGAGCCGCTCGTAGCCGATGCGCTCGTGGGCGGCATGGATGTCGACCAGGATCAGTCCCTCCGCCGACTCGGCGAGCAGATAGACGCCGTTGAGCTGGGCCAGGGCGAAGCCGAGCGGCGGCAGGTCGCTTTCAGCGGCAATGGACGATTCGGCCTCATTACCGACCGGCGAGGCGCTTACCGAGTCCGCCACCGGGCGCTGGAGCGCCAGCGACGCCTGATAGACCCGCCGTCCATCGCCGACGCCGAGCGCAGGAGTCGGGTGACGTGCCCCGAAGCCGAACGTTCGCGGCGGCTGAGAGTGGCGCCGGCCAGGACTGTCGCCGGTCTCGTCGGGCGATACGGTTGGTCTGTCTGGAGCCGCAACGAACGCACCCGCAGATCTGTCGGCGGTCTCCGGCGTCGACTCGTCCGACACGACGCCGCCCAGTACCCCGTGCGCCAGACGTCGCTGCAGAGCGCGCTGGATGAAGTCATGCACCTGACGCGACTCGCGAAACCGCACCTCGTGCTTGGCCGGATGGACGTTGACGTCGACCAGACGCGGCGGCAGATCCAGAAAGAGCACATAACCCGGATGACGCGCCTGATGCAGAAAATCGCTGAACGCCTGACGAATGGCATGGGTGATCAGCCGATCGCGGATCAGACGCCCGTTGACATAGAAGAACTGCTGATCCGCCTGACTGCGCGAGAAGGCCGGACGTCGCACCCAGCCATGCAGACGCAGATCAACCGCCGAGGCGTCGATCTCCAGCGACTGCTCGGCGAATCCCGACCCGAGCAGCCGATCCAGGCGCGCGAGCACCGACTCGGGCCGCCCGTCGGCCGCCGGCAACTGATGGACGACCCGCCCATTGTGACGCAGTTCGAGCGCGACATCGGGACGCGCCAGGGCCAGACGCCGTACCACCTGATCGACATGATCGAACTCGGTCTTCTCGGTCCGCAGGAACTTGCGCCGCGCCGGAGTGTTGAAGAAGAGGTCACGGACCTCGACGCTGGTTCCCGGCGGATGCGCCGCCGGTCGCGGCCCCTCCAACCGCCCATCAATGGCGACCGCGACCTCCCAGGCCGAATCGCCCGCCGCCCGCTCGGTCGTATCGGCATCCGACTCCAGGTCCGGACGCACCCGTGAGATCAGGGTCAACCGGCTCACCGAGGCGATGCTCGGCAGCGCCTCGCCGCGAAACCCCAGCGTCCCGACCGCCTCCAGATCGGCCAGTTCCGTGAGCTTGCTGGTCGCATGCCGCGCCAGCGCCAGGGCGAGCTGATCGCGCGGGATGCCGCGCCCGTCGTCGCGTACCCGGAGACGCTTGATCCCGCCCTGCTCCACATCGATCTCCAGCCGCGCGCAGCCGGCGTCCAGACTGTTCTCGATCAGCTCCTTGATCACCGAGGCCGGGCGCTCGACGACCTCACCGGCGGCGATCTGATTGACGAGATGATCGGAGAGGATGCGAATCGGATTGGACATGGGTGGACGAGGAACGAACGAAACGCCGACTCGGGGCGAGCCGGCGCGGCTCCACCCGAAACGACGTCAGGAATCGGTCGGAATGGCGATGACCTGCCCGACCTGGATCATATCGGTGTCGCTGAGACCGTTCTCGGCCCGCAGCGAACTGAGGCTCACGCGATGACGCTTGGCGATGCCGGACAGGGTATCACCCTGGCTGATCACATACTCACGCAGACCGCTCGCGCGTGTCCTGGAGGCGGATCTCAGCCCATGCGCGGCACTGGAACCTGAACGCTCGATGCCCCGGCCCGCGTCAGCCGCCAGCACGCCCTGAGGCGGATACTTGGCGAAATAGCCCTTGATCCCGGCCAGGATCGCTTCGGCCATGCGCTGCTGATAGAGGTTGCTGCGGAGTCTCTGTTCTTCGTGAACATTACTGATGAAGGCCATTTCGACCAACAGCGAGGGAATGTCGGGCGATTTGAGCACCACGAAGCCGGCACGCTGGACGTCGCCCTTGTGGACCACGCCGACACGCTTGAGATAGCGCAGCACCGAGGCGGCGGCTTCTGTACTGTGCTCCATGGTCGCGTTCTGCGTCATGTCGAGCAGCACCGAGGCCAGCACGTCGTCGCTCGTCGCCAGATCCACGCCGCCGATGAGATCGGCCTTGTTCTCGCGGTCGGCCAGCCAACCGGCCGCCTCGCTGCTGGCCGCACCGTGCGAGATCGTATAGACCGACGATCCCTGTGCGTCCGGGTTGTCGTAGGCATCGGCATGGATGGACACGAAGAGATCGGCCTTGTGCTCACGCGCGATCAGGGTGCGTTCACGCAGCCCGACGTAATGGTCGCCATCACGGACCATCACGGCGCGTATCCCGGACTCGCGCTCGATCAGCCGCTCCAGCTTGCGGGCAATGGCCAGGGTGACGTCCTTTTCGCGCGTGCCGTTCGGCCCGATCGCCCCCGGATCCTCGCCGCCGTGCCCGGCGTCGATGGCGACGATGGCCGTGCGCCCACGACTCGACCAGACCGGCTGGGCCGCCCCCTGATTCGAGACCGGCTGGAGCCCGCCGCCCCCGAACGACTTGGGAATGAGTTCGACGATCAGCCGGGGCTGGCTCCCGCCGGTCTTGTCGGCAAAACTCTTGACGCGCACCGGCTGCTTGAGGTCGAGCACGATGCGCAAATCACCATTGGGTCGCACGCCGGCGCGCACGCCGATCAGCAACGGGTCGTCGGTGCGTGCCGCCGGCAAGTCTCCCCGCATCCGCGCGCCAGCGATGTCGATCACCACCCGGTCGGGCTGGTCGAGGGTGAAGATGCGGTGCGCGGCGGGCGCCGTGACGCCGAGGAGCAACTGGGTTCTACCCGAGTTCCCCGGATTCCAGTGACAATCGACCTCGACCGCGACAGCCGCCACGGGCAGAGCGATCAGTAGCAGAAAGAGCACGATGAACCTGTTCACGATGCCGCCTCGAAGCCTGACTTGGGTACGAGCGTCGCTTAAAAGATAGCAGGTCATCACCGATCTTTCCAAGTCAACTCCGTTGATTAGATGATATTCCTCAAGTATCGGCTCGAAGGTGTGGCGCAGAGACGACATCAGCGGCAGAAATTACGTCAGCAAGCAGATCCTGGCCCGATGGACTCAGGGCGTTCAGGGTCAGACGCCGGCCGGCATCGAGGTGGACGAGCCGGATGCGCAGATCGGGCTTGGGCAGCAGACCGGCGCCGCGCTCGGGCCATTCCACGATCCAGACCGCAGCGTTCCCCAGCAGATCGCGCAACCCGAGATAGTCCAGTTCTTCCGGATCACCCAGGCGATAGAGGTCGAAATGGTAGAGCTCGAAGCCGGTCAGGGCATAGGGCTCGACGAGGGTGTAGGTCGGACTGCGTACCGCCCCGGAGTGCCCGAGGCCGCGCAGGATACCACGAGTCAGGGTGGTCTTGCCCGTGCCCAGATCGCCTTCGAGAAAGATCACGCAGGGCGGCTTCAGGGCCGACGCCAGACAGGCGCCGAAGTCCATCTGTGACTCGGGGGTGTCGAGTGTGAGTTCCAGGGTCGTTTGCATCTCAGCGATCCACCTCGGCGAGGCCATTGGACAGGGGGCGCAGGGCAGCGATGATATCCGTGGCGATCAGTCCGCGTTCACCGGCACGCGCGGCCCGGTCGCCGGCGGCGGCGTGCAGACAGACGCCCGCGCGGGCGGCCTCGTCGGCCTCCAGCCCCTGGGCGCGCAGGGCGGCGATCACGCCGGTCAGGACATCGCCCGCGCCGGCGGTCGCCATGCCGGGGTTGCCGTCGCTACAGACGGCCGGGACGCGGGGCGCGGGGCCATGCACGATGGAACCGGCGCCCTTGAGCGCCACCACCCCGCCGAAGCGCGCCTGGAGGCGTTGCGCGCTGCCGAGACGGTCGGATTCGATCTCGGCCGTCGTGACACCGAGCAGACGTGCCGCTTCGCCGGGATGCGGAGTGAGCACCCAGTCCGGCCCGCAACCAGGGGATTCGGCCAACAGGTTGAGCGCGTCGGCGTCCACCACCAGCGGATGCGGCAACGCACGAACCCGCTCCCAGAGCCCCCGCCCCCAGTCCGTCCGCCCCAGCCCCGGACCGATCGCGATCACATCGGCCCGTTGGATCAGCGCCTCCAGGTCGTCCGGCCGCTCGACGGCGGAGACCATCAGCTCGGGCCGATCGAGATTGAGCCAGTCGGCATGGCGTGGATGGGTCGCAATCGTCACCAGTCCGGCGCCGGCGCGCAGAGCCGCCTCGCCGGCCAGACGCGCCGCGCCTGACATCCCCGGCGCGCCGCCGACGACCAGCACATGACCGCAGTCGCCCTTGTGCGCGATCCGCGAGCGGGGCGCGAGCAGGCGCGATTCGCGCGCCCAGTCGATCCGCGCCGCCGCCAGGATCTCACCGGCATAGACTTGGGCCGGGACGTCGAGCGCACTGAAGTGGAGTTCCCCCCGATACTCGGCGCCGGCGCCGACGAAGAGTCCCAGCTTGAGTCCGATGAAGGACACGGTCGCGCTCGCCCGCACCGCCACGCCCAGGACGCGCCCGGTGTCGGCGTGGAGTCCGGAGGGGATGTCGAGCGCCAGCACGGGCGCGCGCTGGGCGTTGAGCGCCGCAATGGTCTCGGCCCAGCGCCCCGTCACCGGACGCTCCAGCCCGGTACCGAGCAGTGCGTCGACATAGAGATCGGTCTCGCGCGGCAGACCGAGACAGTCCTCGACGACACCGCCGGCGTCGCGATAGGCCGCCAGACTCAGTGCCGCCTCACCGCGCGCCCGATCCGCCCCGCCCAGTTGCAACATCCGCACATCCAGGCCATCGGCGCGCGCCAGCCGTGCCACCACATAGCCATCGCCGCCATTGTTGCCCGTTCCGGCCAGGATGGTGAGGCGGCGCGTATTCGGCCAGCGCTCGCGCAGCAGCCGATAGGCGACCGCGCCGGCGCGCTCCATCAATTCGATCCCAGGGACACCGAAGCGCTCGATGGTCAGACGATCGAGCCGGCGCACCTGTTCGGCGCGGTAGAGTGCATGGGGCAGACGATCGCCGTCCGGAAGCGGGCGGTCCAGGCGGGCGAGCCTCACAGCCTTCCGCCCTTGAGCAGACTGCGGCGGTTCGCCGAGACCCCATAGGCGCGATCATGGACGCTCTGGAGCATCTCCAGTTCCTCCCAGGCCTCCCGTGACCAGGCATTCTGCTGGTCGTTACGGCTCAGGACCAGACTCCTGAAGACCATGTCGAAGTCAGCGACATTGCCCCAGCCGGCGACGAGCCGCGCAATGGCCTCGGGGAACTCGGACTCCAGGCAGGAGCGCGTCTCGTCCCCGCCGGCAGCCTCGGCACTCCGGGTACTCGCGCCGGAACGCACCGTCGCCGCGGCCACCGAGCGCAGCCAGTCCGGAGCGCCCTCCAGATGACTGAAGGTGGAGCTTTCGTCTTCGGTGTCGGACAAGCGATTCAGGACCAGATCGACGAAGGTGCGAATCGTGTTGCTTGGATGTTCGAATTGGAGCGACAGGGTATAGAGTTCAGCCCAGTCGAACCCCTTGACCTCGGACTTGCGCACGTCCGAGACACGCGCACGCAGCCGGATGCTCGGCAGATCGAAGGTGCCCGTGATCGACAGACTGATGCTCTGTCCGACCTGATAGCTCTCGAAGACCGTCACCGTGTAGCGCCCCTCCAGGATCTGCAACAGCTTCTGGCGCAGCTCCTCGGTATCGCTGACCGTCACCTCCAGCTCGCGGAACAAGGCATTCTTGCCGCCTGCGCCCGTCGTGGAATCCGAGGCGTGAAGCATCTTGAGCAGGCGCTCCAGGCGGCTCTGACTGCGCGGCGACAGACTGATGAAGCGCACGGCGGCCAGATACCCGCCTTCATGCGGACGCGCGCGCAGCAGTTGGGCCTGGGCGCGGATAGACTTGCCCCGCCGCCATGGCAGGCTGAGGATCAGGGTCTCGAGATCGTTGGGCAGGGGCTCGGTCAGATGCAGGAGCGCGCCTCCCCAGGAGAGGTCGCGCGTAACGGCACGCACGGGCGCATCCTGACCCGGAAGGGCCAACTCGACCGGAATATGCAGGTCGATACGTGCCTGGGTGCGCCGCTCCATGGCCATCGATCCGGATTCCGACTGAGTCATTGCTAGGCTTTCCACTTGAGAGCTTTTCGTGGATGGAAGGGCTGAGAAGTGTCGGTTGGACCCCATTACTTTATCATCATCGAGGCGATGGTTTCGGCCTCGACCATCGAATGCATATGGCCGGTTGCGTGCCGGGTGTTGTTTCGACGTCGCCGGACCAATAGACTTCCGCGCTTTACCTGTCGAGATTTTCGATCCGATGCGCACCTCAGAGTTTCCGCTCCAGACCATCAAAGAGACGCCGGCCGACGCCGAGATCGCCAGCCACCGGCTGATGCTACGCGCCGGTCTCATCCGCAAACTCGCCGCCGGTCTCTACACCTGGCTGCCACTCGGACTGCGCGTGCTGCGCCGTGTCGAGCGCATCGTGCGCGAGGAGATGGACCGCGCCGGGGCGCTGGAAGTCTCCATGCCGGCCGTGCAGCCGGCCGAACTCTGGCAGGAGTCCGGGCGCTGGGAACAATACGGCCCCGAATTGCTGCGTTTCAAGGACCGTCATCAGCGCGAGTTCTGCTTCGGCCCCACGCACGAGGAGATCATCACCGAGCTGGCGCGCAACGAACTCAAGAGCTACAAGCAGCTCCCGATCAATTTCTACCAGATCCAGACCAAGTTCCGCGACGAGATCCGGCCGCGTTTCGGCGTGATGCGCGCGCGCGAGTTCCTGATGAAGGACGCCTATTCCTTCCATCTGGACGACGCCTCGCTGGCTGAGACCTACCAGCGGATGCACGAGGCCTATTGCCGCATCTTCACCCGCTGCGGACTCGATTTCCGCCCGGTGAGCGCCGATACCGGCAGCATCGGCGGCAGCGCCTCGCACGAATTCCATGTGCTGGCCTCCTCGGGCGAGGACGCCATCGCCTTCTCGACCGGCAGCGACTATGCCGCCAACGTCGAACTGGCCGAGGCCGTGGCCCTGGCTGAGACAGCGCCCGCGCCGACCGAAGACGCGCGTCTGGTCGACACGCCCGATGCACGCACCATCGCCGATCTGGTCGAGCAGTTCAATCAACCGATCGAGCGCACGGTCAAGACCCTGGTGGTTGCGGCTTCGGATGAAATCGACGCCGACCTGGTCGCGCTCCTGGTGCGCGGCGATCACGAGCTCAATGCCATCAAGGCTCAGAAACTGCCACAGGTCGCCTCGCCGCTGCGCATGGCCACCGAGGCCGAGATCCGCGCCGCCATCGGCGCCGGTCCCGGCTCGCTCGGGCCGAAGGATCTGCCGATTCCCTGCATCGTCGACCGCACCGTGGCCGTCACCGCCGACTTCAGCGCTGGGGCCAACATCGACGGCAAGCACTGGTTCGGCCTGAACTGGGGCCGCGATCTGCCGCTGCCCGAGGTCGCGGATCTGCGCAACGTGGTCGAGGGCGATCCGAGTCCGGACGGTCAGGGCACGCTCACCATCGCACGCGGCATCGAGGTTGGGCACATCTTCCAGCTCGGTCGCAAATACAGCGAGGCGATGAAGGCCACGGTGCTCGGCGAGGACGGCAAGGCGACCGTCATGACCATGGGCTGTTACGGCATCGGCGTGTCGCGCGTGGTCGCCGCCGCCATCGAACAGCATCACGACGAGCGCGGCATCTGCTGGCCGGCGCCGATCGCGCCCTTCGAGGTCGCGCTGCTGCCGATGAAGCTCGGCAAGTCCTACCGGGTGCGCGAGGCGACCGAGAAGCTCTATGCCGAACTCCAGGCCGCCGGGATCGACGTCCTGCTCGACGACCGCGATGCGCGCCCCGGTTTCATGTTCGCCGACATGGAACTCATCGGCATCCCGCATCGCATCGTCGTCGGCGACAAGGGACTCGACGACGGACAGGTCGAGTACAAGGGCCGCACCGACGAAGAGATGCAGCTCATCCCGATCGACACCATCGTCGAGTTCGTGCGCGAGCGTCTGCGTGCCTGAAACCCGGCGGGCGGACTCCATCGTCCGGGTGGAGCCGCCGACCCGAAACCAATCCTCAACGCCTGATGCGGCCCAGTGTCGCCCGGCCTCCAGCACGCCCCGCGTGCCTCAATCTAGGATCGACCGTGAACAAAGAAGCCTCTTTCACTCGTGATGAACTGCTCGCCTGCGGGCGCGGTGAGATGTTCGGCCCGGGCAATGCCCAGTTGCCGACGCCCAACATGCTGATGATGGATCGCATCGTGCGCATCGCCAACTTCGGCGGCGCCAACGGCAAGGGCGAGATCCTGGCCGAGCTGGACATCCGCCCGGATCTCTGGTTCTTCGAGTGCCACTTCCCCGGTGATCCAGTGATGCCCGGCTGTCTGGGACTCGACGCGCTCTGGCAGATGGTCGGCTTCTATCTGGGCTGGATCGGCAATCCCGGACATGGCCGGGCGCTGGGCGTGGGCGAGGTCAAGTTCACCGGTCAGGTACTGCCGACGGCGACAAAGGTGACGTATCACATCGACATGAAGCGCGTCATCAGCCGCAAGCTGGTGCTCGGCATCGGTGACGGCGTGGTCCAGGTCGACGGTCGCACCATCTACACCGCCCAGGATCTGCGTGTCGGACTCTTCACCTCGACCGACGGCTTCTGATCCCCGGCATGGCGCGGATCGATTTCTACAGCCTCGAACCCGACAGCCGGGGTGATCGCTTCATCCTGGCCTGTCGGCTCGTCGAGCGCATCCGCGCCCAGGATCTGCGCGTGCTCGTCTTCTGCCCGGATCGCGAGGAGGCACGCCATCTCGACCGGCTGCTCTGGACCTTTCGGCAGGAGAGCTTCCTGCCGCATGGTCTGGTCGGGAACGTGGATACGGAGCTGACGCCCATCCTCATCAGCCCGGACGGCGCCTCGGAATACGGCTGCCCGGTGCTCCTCAACCTCTCACGCACGCTTCCGGCTGGATTGGAACGCTTCGAGCGACTGTGCGATCTGGTCGACAACGACCCGACGGTACGCCAGGCCGGACGCGAGCGTTTTCGCGCGTATCGGGAACGCGGCTACGAACCCGATCATCACAAGATCCGGTTATAGATCGCGCCCCATCAACCGACGGCGAATGCCAGAGCCGCCGTCTCGGCCTCGCCATAGCGGAGCGCGACTTCCTGGAATTCCTCGAAACAGGTGATGAAGGCATCCACCACGTCGGGATCGAAATGGCTGCCGCGTCCGGCGACGATGATCGCGTAGGCTTCCTCGAACGACATCGGCGGCTTGTAGACACGCTGCGAGATGAGCGCGTCGAAGACGTCGGCCAGCGCCATGAGCCGCGCGGCGATCGGGATGTCGTCGCCGGCCAGCCCCTCGGGATAGCCGGCGCCGTCCCAGCGCTCGTGGTGGTAGTGGGCGATGTCCTTGGCCATGACGAGGAACTCGAGTGGCCGGTCGACGTCGCGCTCGGCCTGCTCGATGGCATCGCGCCCGAGCTTGGCATGGGTCTTCATGATCTCCCACTCCTCGGGCGTGAGCTTGCCCGGCTTGAGCAGGATGTTGTCCGGGATGCCGACCTTGCCGATGTCGTGCAGGGGCGCGGACTTGACCAGCAGGTCGATGGCATGCGGCGTGAGGAAGTCGGCGAAACGCGGATGATCGGACAGGTGCTCGGCCAGCGCGCGGACATAGCCCTGGGTGCGGCGCAGATGGTTGCCGGTCTCGGGGTCGCGGATCTCGGCCAGATGCGCCAGGGCATGGATGCTCACGTCCTGGACCACCAGGTTCTCGCTCATGCGCCGCGCCAGCTCGATCTCCAGATAGTCGTTCTGGTTCTTGAGCCAGTCGCGCGCCTGTTTGAGTTCGAGCTGGGTGTGGACGCGCGCGCGCAGGATCGGCGGCACGATCGGCTTGGCGATGTAGTCGACGGCGCCGACGTCCAGTCCGCGAATCTCGGCCTCGGTGCTGTCCATGGCGGTGACGAAGATGACCGGGATGTCGCGCGTGTCGCTGTCGGCGCGCAGACGCGCGAAGACCTCGTAGCCGTCCATCTCGGGCATCATGACGTCGAGCAGGATCAGGTCCGGCTTGGGCGTAGTCTTGACCACGCGCAACGCCTTCTCGCCTGAGGTGGCGGCGCGCACGCGATAGTCGGTTTGCAGCAACTCGCTCAGCACGGCCAGATTCTCGGGCGAGTCGTCGACGATGAGGATCGTCGCCAGGCCAGCATCCATCATTGAGCCTCCGGTAGGGGGTCGTGGGGGCGCTGTCCGTCCTGTCCGGCGCGGGCTGTCGATCTAATGATAGTGGACAAAGGATCTCCGGTTCATACGAACCCGCGGAACTGTGTGGTCATTCTCGAAAACCACACCGAACCGCTCGCTCAGGCCCGCAAACCATCGACGCGCTGAAAACCGCGCGGCAGGAGTTTACCACGCCGTCCGCGCTCGCCACGGTAGAGCGCCAGATCGGACGGCTTGAGCGTGAGCTCGCGCTTGCCGGACAGGACGGTCAGGTTTGCGCCCTCCCCCACCACGGCGACGGCGATCAGACGCTCGCCTTCGGTGCCGGCGCGTCCGGCGGGGATGCCGATGATCTTGTTGCCCTTGCCGCGCGCCATCTCGGGCAGCTCGGTGAGCGGGAACAGGAGCAGATGCCCGGCTGTGGTGACGGCGGCCACACTCGCGCCCTCGATCTCGGCGATGCGCACCGGGTCCAGGATGCGCGCCCCGTCCGGCAGGGTCAGCACCGCCTTGCCGCCCTTGGGCTTGGCGATCAGTTCCTCGAAACGGACGATGAAGCCATAACCGGCATCGGAAGCGAGCAGATAGCGCGTCTCCGCACTGTCGCCAAGCACGGTGACGAAGCGCGCACCGGGCGGCGGGTCGAGGCGTCCGGTGAGCGGCTCGCCCTGACCGCGCGCCGAGGGGAAGGTATGGGCAGGGAGCGCATAACTGCGCCCGGTCGAGTCGAGGAAGACGGCGGTCTGGTTGCTGCGCAGTCGTGCCAGACTCAGGAAGCTGTCACCGGCGCGATAGCTCAGGGTGGTTGCATCGACTTCGTGCCCCTTGGCGGCACGCACCCAGCCCTTTTCGGACAGGACGACGGTCAGTGGTTCGCTCGGGGTCAGCTCGGTTTCGTCGATGGCGGCAGCGGCGGCGCGTTCGACCAGGGGCGAGCGACGCGCGTCGCCATAGCGCTCGGCATCGGCGGCGATCTCGTCGCGGATCAGGCCCTTGAGTGCGCCTTCGTCGCCCAGCAGACGCTGCAAGCCGTCGCGCTCGGCGGCCAGCTCGGCCTGCTCGGCGCGGATCTTCATCTCCTCCAAGCGCGCGAGCTGGCGCAGGCGGGTGTTGAGCACATAATCGGCCTGGGGGTCGGTCAGCGCGAAGCGGTCCATCAGCACCGGCTTCGGCTCATCCTCAGTGCGGACGATGCGGATCACCTCGTCGAGATTGAGGAAGGCGATCAGCAGGCCGTCGAGCAGATGCAGACGTTCAAGCACTTTTTCCAGCCGGTGCTGGAGCCTTCGGCGCACGGTCTCGGTGCGATAGATCAGCCATTCGCTCAGGATCTCGCGCAGATCCATCACGCGCGGGCGGCCGTTGAGCGCGATCAGATTCAGGTTGACCCGATAGCTGCGCTCCAGGTCGGTGGTCGCGAACAGATGCGACATCAGGCGCTCGACATCGACGCGGTTGGAGCGCGGAACGATGACCAGGCGGGTCGGATACTCATGATCGGACTCGTCGCGGAAGTCCTCGATCATGGGCAGCTTCTTGGCGTTGAACTGGGCGGCGATCTGCTCCAGCACCCGACTGCCCGAGACCTGGTACGGCAAGGCGGTGATGACGATGTCGCCCTGCTCGCGGGTGTAGCGGGCGCGCTGTTTGAGACTGCCGTTGCCGGTGCGGTAGAGCTTGAGGATCTCGTCGGCGGGCGTGACGATCTCAGCCTCGGTCGGGAAGTCGGGCGCGGGGATGATTCGGACCAAGTCTTCGAGGGTCGCGTCCGGATGTTCGAGCAGATGGATACAGGCGCGGGCGACCTCGCGCAGATTGTGCGACGGGATGTCGGTGGCCATGCCGACCGCGATGCCGGTGGCGCCGTTGAGCAGCAGGTTCGGCAGGCGCGCCGGGAGCAGGCGCGGCTCGTCGAGCGTGCCGTCGAAGTTGGGCTGCCAGTCGATGGTGCCCTGATCGGCCTCGGTCAGCAGCAGCTCGGCATAGGGTGTGAGGCGCGACTCGGTGTAGCGCATGGCGGCGAACGACTTGGGATCGTCGGGCGAACCCCAGTTGCCCTGCCCGTCGATCAGCGGATAGCGATAGCTGAACGACTGCGCCATGAGCACCATGGCTTCATAACAGGCCGAGTCGCCGTGCGGATGGAACTTGCCGAGCACGTCTCCGACGGTACGGGCGGACTTCTTGAACTTGGCCGTGGCCGAGAGTCCGAGTTCGGACATGGCATAGAGGATGCGACGTTGCACCGGCTTCAAGCCATCGCCGATGTGCGGGAGGGCACGGTCGAGGATGACGTACATGGAATAGTCCAGATACGCTTTTTCGGTGAAGTCCTTCAGCGGGCGGCGTTCGAGGCCCTCGGCGGTGTAGATGGCAGTGTCCGGCATCGGCAATCTTTGGATTCTTGAGGTTTCGTTCGATCGGGGAAGCGCATGATGCGACATGCACGGCATCAAGACAAATCGCTCCAGATGCGGCGACAATGAGACATCCGGAGAGCGTCGACCAAGGCCACGGCCCGTTAGTCACATGACGTGGCCATCACCACTCGTAGGAGAGTTGCGCCCACCAGGTCCGCTCATCGTCGAGGAGGTAATCCTCGCGATACGTCAGCGCTGGCGCCGGGGAACGAATGTCCTCGCCCAGCAGGTTCGTGACGCCGGCGCGGAACGTCAGACCCTTGGCGCCCACGTCGAACCAGTTCAGGGTGAGCGCGATGTTGTCGTAGCCGTCGAGCGGCTCGTCGCGCGGGTCGTTCGCGTTGCGTTCGCGTTTGCCCACATACTGCCAGCGCCCGGTCAGCAACAGATCCGAACGCGGGCGATAGAAGACGGCCAGATTGCCCAGCCAGCGCGCGGCGCCGGTGAAAGGACCGCCGCGAATCTTGTCCAGCGTATCGTTGTAGCTGACATTGGACAGGAGCTTCCAGGTCGACCCGAATCGCTGCTCCCACTCCAGCTCGATACCCTGCAAACGGGCGTCCCCCTGCCCGACGTAATTCCCGTTTTCGGTCAGATACAGATTGGAGATGTCGGAATGAAAGAGCGTGGCGCGAGCGACCGTATCGCCACGGGTTCGGACGTAGCCGAGTTCACTGGTTCGAATGGTCTCGGGGTCCGTGGGCAGGCGGCGTCCGGGCAGCTCCACGGTCTGATTGACCTCCACCAGTGTCAGGGGGTTGAAGGCCTCGGCGATCTGCGCCTTGAGCAGATGCTCATCGCTCAGGCGCCAGACCGCGCTCAAGCGGGGGGCGAGATTGTCGCCGACATCACTGTAACGGTCATAGCGCAGACCGGCCGTGACGTCCAGGCGTTCAGTGACCGACCATTGATCCTGCACGGACAGACTCTGTATGGTGCGGGCCGCGTCCTCATCGATATAGTTCCGGTCGCCGGTATAGCGCACCATGTTCGGCAGCGGCTGTAGCGTATCCAGGTCGCCGTTGACGGCCCACCAGGCATCCGTGAGCACGATGTCCGAGGCACTGACTTCGATCCGCCACAGGTGCTTCTCCCAACCGGACCATTCGACCTCTAGGTCGGCCTGTGCGCGCCGCGTGCTCCCATAGAGCTCCTGGCGCAGACCATTGGGATAGACATTGTCCTCCCAGAACAGCGGAAACGGCGCTCCAGGCGGCAGGATCTCCTCATCGGACGTCTGTTGGTTCACTTTCCAGAGCAGTCTCAGTTCGGCCGTCAGGGCGTCTCCCGGCACGAAGCGCTGGGATGCCTGGATCGACCAGTTGGAATTTTCCAGCGTGTCGGTCCGCCCGGTATCGGAGGGCAAGGCATTCAGGGCGCCGAAAAAGGCGCCATTGTTGGCTTGTTGAGCGTGCGCCAGCAGCGAGAAATCCCCCAGATGCAGCTTCAGCACGGCAAAGCCGTATCGCTCGCCGGCATCGAGCGACCCAGGCGCCCGCGAGATCTCGCCGAGGCCGATCTCATGGAGCACGTCGGTGCCGGTCGTGATGTCATCGCCACGGCTCTTCCAGCCCGACAGATTGAGGCTGAGGTGCCGGTCACGCTCGGGATCGCTCAGCTTGAAGACACCACCGACCTGTCGGGTGCCGTCACCGTCCAGACGGACATGCACGCGGTCGCCATCGTCACGGGTGATGATGTTGATCACACCGGCGAAGGCGAACTCGCCATGCACGGACGATCCAGGTCCGCGAATGATCTCGATGCGATCGATCTGCTCGATGGGGATCTGGGCAAAGAGCGCATCACCATCGAAGGCGGAGTTCGTGACGACCGAATCGATCAAGACCCGCATTTTGATGGCCTTATGATCGGAGAATCCACGCGGATAGATCGCATAGTCCCCCGTGGGTTCGCGCTCCACCTGGATTCCCGGAACGAGCTGCAGGGCTTCGACGACCGTTCGCAATCCAAGCGCAAGCAGATCGCCACGATACAGCACGCTGATGATTCCGGGCACATAGTCCGCGTTCATCTTCGTCTTGGTGGCCAGCTCGGTCAGGTCTTGCAGCTCGGCGAGCAGCTCGACCTTCTCAGCGCGCTCCTGCTCGGACAGCGGCTCCTGGCGCTCGGTGCCGGCCCAGACCGGGGACACCAACACACCGCCATGCAAGATGACGATCGCCAGCGGGATCAAACGACTGTGAGCGGACAGTGGACGCATACGGGTCTCGTACCTAATCGGTGAGGCTGGGACGGACGCGCCCGATGGCCTCCAGCCGCGCGGCGCGGATGCGTTGGTGGATCAGGCGCGGCTCACGTGCCGCGCGCGCAATGGTCCCCGTGTCGACCGCTGCGGCGGCTTCGAGCAGACGGCGCCAGACATCGGCCTGCGGATACGAACGCTCGGCATGATCGCCGCGCCCGCGAAAATCGGCCTCGCAGGCGACCAGCAGTTGTTCGAAGCGCTCGGGACGGCGGAAGGCGTCGGTACGCTCGAAGAGATCCAGGACGGTGCCGGTGCGCAGTTCATCGACCTTGTGGATCCGGCCATGCTCGGCGGCGGTCAGACGCGCCAGCTCGCGACAGCGATTGGGGACGCGGAAACGGTCGCAGATGGCCTCCACCATCGGCAGGCCGCGTTCCTCATGGCCATGATGGCTGGGCAGGATCTCGGGTGGCGTGGCGCCCTTACCCAGATCATGACAGAGCGCGGCGAAACGGACCTCCAGCTCGGGCGAGATCCGCGCGGCCATGTCGAGCACCATCATCACATGCACTCCGGTGTCGATCTCCGGGTGCCATTTTTGGGTCTGGGGCACGCCCCAGAGACGGTCGATCTCGGGCAGCAGACGCGCCAGGGCGCCGCAGTCGCGCAGCACCTCGAAGAAGCGCGCGGGCCGCTCCTCGCCGAGCGCGCGCGACATCTCCTGCCAGACGCGATCCGGCACCAGGGCGTCGACCTCGCCGGCGGCGACCATGGCGCGCGTCAGCTCCAGGGTCTCATCGGCGATGCGGAAACCGAGTCCGACGAAGCGCGTGGCCAGCCGCGCCAGACGCAGGATACGCACCGGATCTTCGGCGAAGGCCGGCGAGACATGACGCAGGACGCGCGCCTCCAGATCGGCCAGACCGCCATGCGGGTCGATCACCCGTCCGTCGGCGTCCATCGCCATGGCATTGACGGTGAGGTCGCGCCTCAGCAGATCCTCTTCCAGCGTCACAGCAGGATGGGCCTGGACCTGGAAGCCGCGATAGCCGGGCGCGGTCTTGCGCTCGGTGCGGGCGAGCGCGTATTCGTCCTGGTTCTCCGGATGCAGGAAGACCGGGAAATCCTTGCCGACCTGCCGGAAACCTCGGGCGAGCATCTCCTCGACACTGGCGCCGACCACGACATAGTCGTGCTCATGCGTCGTGCGCCCGAGCAATAGGTCGCGCACGGCGCCGCCGACCAGATAGGTTTCGAGTCCCTGGGTCGCGCCCGCGCCGCTAAAGGGTTTAGACTTCAATCGATCGCTCCACTACTGACACTGAGACGACGCTCATGCGATTCATCGGTTATCTCCTGCTCCTGGTGCTCATCACCTATGGTCTCTGGCCCTATTACAGCCTCTATCGGCTCGACGGCGCCATCGTTCGTCCCGACACGACCGAGCTGACCACACTGGTGGATCTTCCAGCCATCCGCGCCAATTACAAGCGCCGTCTGTCGGCCGGCGTGAGCGGTATGCTTCCGGCGACGGATCCGCAGAGCATCAGCGGCTGGATTCAGCAGAATGTCGAGCGGCTGGGCGATTCGGCCCTGGAGCAGACCATCACGCTCGATTGGGTGCGCGAGACGGTACGTGACGCCGTCACTCAGGTCACGGGCCAGAGCCCGCCCTATCTGATCGGCGCGGTCGATTTCGCCTTCTTCGAATCCCACGACCGCTTCCTGATCCGGCTCGGACGGCTCGGCGAGAACGCCACCCATCTCCGCCTGTCGCGGATCGGTACTCAGTGGAAGATCACCGATATCATTTGACGCCGGCGTCCGATCCCGGTCTGAAGGCGATCAGGGTCATGTCGTCGCGTCTCGGTTCGTCGGCGCGGTAATCGGTGAGCATCCGGCACAGCCCATCGATCTGGTCGCTCAGACCGAGTGCAGCGTGCGACTCCAGCCATTCGACGATACGCCGCCGTCCGAGCAGACGGCGCGGCGCGCCGCCCATCTGATCGGTGAGACCGTCGGTCAGCAGATAGAGGGTCGCGCCGGGCGGAACCGCGATACGCCGACCGGCGATGGCGTCCGGCGGCTTCAGACTCTGATAGCCGAGATGCCCGCGCGTGCCGCGAACCGTGGTGATCCCCTTGTCCGGATCGAGACAGAGTAGCGGGATGCCGCCCACGCTCGCGAACTCCAGGGTATGCGCCCCAGCGTCCCACAGCAGGACGGCGGCATCGAGTCCGTCGTCGGAGTCCAGCCCGGTCCAGTCGCTCGAACGATCCTGACGCAGACGTCGCCTGACCCGGCGGTCGATGTCGGCGAGGATCGCCGCCGGCTCCCAGGCCGACGTCTCGCGCAGCACCTGCTCCGTCACCGAGGCCAGCACCAGGGTGACGAAGGCGCCTGGCACGCCATGCCCGGTACAGTCGGCGAGCAGGATCAGGCACTGATCGCCGCGCCGCTCCAGCCAATACCAGTCGCCGCCGACCAGATGCAGCGGCTCCCAGTGGACGCGGACCTCGCCGACGTCATCGCCGAGCGCCGCCGGATCGGGCAGCATCGAGGTCTGGATGCGCCGCGCATAGGCATGGCTTTCGAGCAGCAACCGATTGGCCTCGCTCAGACGCCGATGGGTCCAGTCCAGTTCCTCGAAGGCGTGCTCGACCTCGTCCTTGCGTGTCTCCAGGTCGTTCAATGCCTGTTCAAGCGCCTGGGTGCGCTCGCGGACGCGCTGTTCCAGTTCGCGTGTGAGCGCGGTCAGCTCGTCCTGTGCCCGGTCGCGCTGGTCCAACCCGTCCTGCGAGGCGTCCAGGAGTCGGCGCAGATGCGCGAGCAGCAGCCCCAGTTCGTCGCGTCCATGTCCGCGCAGTTCGGGCGTCGGCCAGTACCCCGGACGCGCCGGATCGATCTCGGCGACGGCGCGCGCCAGCCTGAGCAACGGCCGGGTGATCATGAGATAAAACAGGATCACGACCAGCAGTGAGATGGCGACCGCGCGCGCGACGCCGAAGAAGGCGCCACGCGCCGCCTGTTGCAGGAACCGTTCGGTCAGCCGCTCGGGCGACAGCTCGACGCGGAGTACGCCGACCTCGGTCCGGGCGCCATCGGGTTCGACCTGACGCAGCGGTCGGCTGAAATCCGTCATGTCGGCGAAGAGTCCCGACCAACGGTGGAACGCACTCGCGGCCAGGGGCGGGCGCTCTTGACTGGCCAGCACCCGGCCGAAGTCGTCGCGCAACTCGACGTACCGCACCGCCTCAAAGACCAGGAGCCCATCGACGACCCGGCTCCCCAGTTCGGGATTGAGCTGATAGAGCGCCTCGGCCGCCGAACCCTCGACCAGATCCAGGGTGTGTTCCAGATTCTCACGGACCTCGACGCGCATGGCGCGCCAGTCCAGGAGCAGTTCGAGCGTGCCGACCGACAACCCCAGCAGCAGGACCACCAGGAGCGTGACGGCCGCCTGCTTGAAGGTCAGGCTATGTCGAAGCGGAATACGGCTGAGCGTCGTGCCGGCCTCATCCGACGCACCGACCACGGACTCAGTCGACCGCGTCATGGCTCCGATCCGTTTCGCTCAGACCGGCACGCCGCTTGAGTTCCGACACCCGGTCGGCGTGCTCGACGAACCAGCGGTCGAAACGCTCGATCACTTCCGGGTGACGGCGGGTCGAAAGCCGATAATCACCGCGCGCGGACGGAAGACGACGATCGAAGACCAGCGCATCCGGGTGCCCGAGCAGACGCCTTGACTGATCGCGCGCCACCGCGACATTGGCATAGGCGCCATCGACGCGCTCGCTCAGTACCTGCTGGAAGAGCGCGCCGAAATCGGCGTTCTCCCTGAGACTGACCGCACCCGAATCGAGCGCCGCGCGCCAGGCCAGCGGGGTGAAACCGACCACGGTCCCCAGCACGCGCAGCATCGACGCCGGTTGCTCCAGACGCTCGGGCCGCACCAGGGTGCCGTCCAGATAGGCGACGATGGGACGGCTGTAATGGATGACCTGACCGGCGCGCGCCTCGGGCGCCCAGCCCGGATCGTCGGGATATTTGAAGTCGACCCGGTCCTGGAGCAGGCTCGCCAGCAGACGCGGCGGCGGCAGCGGCCGATACTCGAAGACGATTCCGGCCTCGGCGGCGAAGGCGTCGAGCAGCTCGCGCCCGAAACCCTCGAAGTCCCCGGTGTGACCGGCCTGATAGGGCCGGTAGTCGATGTTCTCCACGCCCACCACATAGCGCTCGGCCGCCGGGACAGGCGCACCCGCGATGAGCGCCAGGAGCACGAGAAGGCCCAGGACGCGACCGCCCCGCCCCGTGGCGCCATCCTCGCGCGTGCCCCTACTCATCCACGTCCAGCTCGGACCCGACCATGACCCGATCGCGCCCGGCACGCTTGGCCAGATAGAGCGCCTGGTCGGCGCGCGCGATGGCGCGGTCCAGCGACTCGTCGCCGCGCACCGTCACCAGACCGATGCTGACCGTGACCGCCAGCGACTGATCCTTCCACAGGGTCCGGTTCTCGCGCACCCGCTCACAGAGCCGCTCGGCGATGGATCGGGCGGTCGTCAGATCGGTCTCGGGCAGGATCGCCAGGAATTCCTCGCCGCCGAAGCGCCCGGCGATGTCGCCCTTGCGCAGACAGGAGCGCAGCAGGAAACCGAAATCGCGCAGCACCTGATCGCCGGCGGCATGACCGAAGCCATCGTTGACACGCTTGAAGTGATCGAGGTCCACCATGAGCAGCGCCAGATCATGGCCATGACGGGCGCGCCGGCGCTGCTCGTGCTCACCGAGTTCGAGCACATGGCGCCGCGTATGGGTGCCGGTCAGCTCGTCGACCGAGGCGATGCGTCTGAGTTCGTGTTCGAGCGCCTCGCGCCGTTCGATCTCCCGATGCAAAACCTCGTTGAGCCGCTGCAGGTCGGCGGCCTGATCCATGAGCGTGCGATTGGCCGCATGCAGTTCCTCCTGCATCCGGTCGCTGATGCGCACCAGCCGCACCGTCTCGCGATAGCCCTCGCGATAGGCCTGGGCCAGCACGCGCACCCCATTGGAGACATCGTCGAGCTTGCCCAGCATGGACTCGGCCTGACGGATGACCGACTCCTCGTGGGCATAGAGCGAGTAGGTCTCCTGAGGCTCTAGGTCGTGGGTGGACATGGATGGCCCCGTTTCAGTCGAAGACACAGAGCTCGAAGCGAGCGGCCTGGAAATCCTCCCTGAAGTCCTCGCCGAACTCCATCATGGTCTCGTCGTCGGTCTGATAGTGCCAGTTGACCTGCACCTCGACTCCGTCGCGCGCGGCGGCCTCCAGACGCTGGAAGATGTTCATGAACGCCTTGGCGCTGCTGCTGTTGAAATACGCCAGACGCAGATCCAAGATCAGGGGCGCGGCGGGCGGCTCGGCCCGCAGTCGCTCCAGATAGCGATCCAGGGCCGCGATCAGCGGACCGAAGAAGGCCGCCGCGTCCTCCGGGTAGGACTCGCCTTCGAGGCGCAGACGCTGCCGGTCGAAATCGAAATCGACCAGGGGCGAGCGTTCGGTCTGGGGGAGCTGGAGTCTATCCATCGGTCGGACTGTATTCAGATATAGGCTTTGAGACAAAAGAAGGCGCGATCCGCGTCGAGTTCGGTCAGCCCGAACTCGATCGGGCGCGTCGAGCGGCGCGCGATCTCGATCAGACCGATGCTCGCGCCCCGGCTGCCCTCCTCGGGCGGCTCGCGCAGCTTCTCGCGGTAGTAGGTCTTGATCGTGTCGGGGTCCATGCGTGCCAGCTCATCGAGCCGACCGCGCAGATCCTCACCCTCGGCGCGCCCGACGATGTTGCCGCAGACCACGAAGAAGTGCGTGGCATCGCGCCCGACCGTGATCAGGCCCGAACTCATCTCGGTCGGGGTGCCGCTCTCGGCGTGCAACCGCTCGGCCGAGTAGCGGATGATGTTCTGGACCTGTTCGACGAAGATCGAGAAGACACGCTTGGTGACATTGGCGTCGGTCTCCTCCAGACGCATCTTCTGCTTCAGCGCCTCGCCGAGCGAGAACAGGATGCCCTCGGACACATAGCCGACGAAGGAGAAGATCACGCCCTGATCGCGCATCCGCTGGTGGACGTCGAGGTACTGGGTGGCGATCGACATGCGGGCCTCGCTGAACACGGTGATTCGCATCGATGGACTAAGGTAGCGACCGAACGGGGCCGAGGTCAATGCCATCCCCAACCATCGATGATCCGTGTCAACGCTTGGTCACGAGATGGTAATGCATCCACATGCGCAGATGCTTGTAGGTCCGTCCCAGGGTCAGGGCGGCGATCAGCATCAGACGATGCACGGGCCGCAGGTCACGGCGCTGCCACAACCCCGAACTCCACTGGGTCTGCTTGATGTAGAGGATGACGGCGCGCCTGTCCTCGGACGAGACGATCCCGCGGATCATGCGCCAGGGCGAGGGCACGACGCGCTTGTCGACGAAGCCGCCGACGCCGAAGACGTCGTTGTGCTTGAGTGCGGCATAGGCCTCCGAGATCTGGCGGTCGGGCCGCTCGATCAGGTCGCTCCAGAGCTGGCAGGCCTGCTCGCGCAGATCCTGACTGCGGATCGAATGGGCCTCGACATGGGGCGCCCAGTGACGGCAGGCGAAGAGCACGCCGTCCTGGAAGTGCCGCACCACCTCGGCATGGATGGCGTTCTCGGTCGGTTCGGTCAGACGCCAGGCGTGCGCCTCCCCGCCCTCCAGACGATACCCCATGACACTGCCGCGCGGCGAGTTGCAGAGCATCTCCATCGGCGAGACGGCATCGAGCAGGTGGCTGAAGAACAGGTTGAGGTTGGCGTCCGGGCCATAGGCGCGCTTGACGCCGTTAGGCGGCTGATGATTGAGGAAGCGCTGGAGACCCAGGTAGTAACCGAAGAAGCGCGTGTTCGGCAGCATCCAGGCGAGGTTGTCCTGGATGGTGCCGCGCCAGCCGATGTCGACCAGACCGAAGGGGCCGCGTCCATCGACCAGTCCCTGTTGCGTGAAATAGGCCAGCGCGGCCTGTCGGTCCGCGTCGATCTTGTCGGAGACGCGCCGGACGAACCCTGGGTCGGCGAAGAGGGCCCTGACGCGCGTGTCGAGCCAGGGATGCACGATGGTTTCGACGAGCGGCAGATCGTACCGAGAGCAGATCGGCTCCAGCGCCTCTGGCTCCAGCCCGAGCGAGCGGGCGAGCGCGAACAGCGACTGGCTGTCGTAGAGGCTCCAGAGCCGGCGCATCTCGTCGAGGCTCACCGCGCGTAGTGAGGCCGAGAAGGTCGCCAGCCGGCTCACCTCCAGCAGCCGCGCGCGCGGCAGGATGTGATTGGCCAGACGTCCGTTCGGCGCCACGGACGCGAAGACGCGCTCGAAGAACTCGCCTTCGCGGGTGAAGAAATAGATCGTCCCGACGTCGTCGATGATCGACTGCTCGGCGATGAAGAGCGCCTGACCGACGAACAGCGGCGCGCTCTTGATGCCGAGTCGGAAGATCAGCCCCGGCTTGGTCCTGAGATCCTCCAGGAGCGGGGCCGCCGCGGCCAGTGCCGAATGCTCGATGTGGCGCTGGAGCGAGGAGCGATCGGTGAGGCGACCGTTCAAGCGTTCAGCCCTTCGGACACTTCTTGCACCGCTTGCCCTCGCGGTACTTCTTGCAGCACTTGTCGGACTTCTTGGCCATGGATCTCGCGTGCCTCGTTTGACCCCGATCTCAGGCGGCGGCGCCGGACTGAGGCGCCGCGCCGGTCGCCATCTGCTTGGCCAGGGCGCCGAGTTCGTTGTCGATCATGAGCAGCGACTGCCCCTGATCGCCGAACAGCCGCACCCGCCCGATGATGTCGTCGACCGTGGCCTCTTCCTCGATCTGCTCGGTGACGAACCATTGCAGGAAGATGTGGGTGGCGTGGTCCTTTTCGGAGAGCGCGCCATCGACCAGCTCGTTGATGGCGGCGGTCACGGAGCGCTCGTGCTCCAGGGTGCGCTCGAACATGGGGAGCACGCCGCGCTCGACGCTCGCCGGTGCGGCCACGTCGCTGAAGGCGACCGTCGCGCCCTGGTCGATCAGATAGCGGTACATCTTGAGCGCGTGCTGCTGCTCCTCGCCGTGCTTGGCGAAGAACCAGGCGGCCACGCCCCGGAGGTTCATGGACTCGGCCTGGGCCGAGAGTCCGAGATAGAAATAGGCCGAATACAGTTCGCGGTTGATCTGGGCATTGAGGCGCTGGGCCATGGCTTGGGAGATCATGCTGGACGTGCTCCTGAGTTGAAGGCTGAACGGCTGTCGCAATGGCGGATGCCGAGCGTTTGGACGCATCCTACTGCATCCATGTGTGATCCGCCGCCTCCGAATACCAGCCGACGACAGACGATCAGGTCGGCCTGTTTTTTGCGTTGATGCTTTTCGATGCCGCCGGCCCCTGTTTGGGACACACTACCAAAAAACACGCTTTTCGACCTCCGGATGTCAGGGAATCCAGGGTTTGGCGACCACTGGTCACGAAACCCGCCCGTGGGATCGCGGCCCCAGGACGAGTGCACGAAACACGACATCCGACCATCGACGAGGTTCGATTCGACCCAAGGACAAGACACTGATGTATTCGACAGACACGCCCGTGCTCAGCGACCACGAACTCCAGGCCCTGCTCGCCGAGGACGTCCCCTTCGGCGATCTCACCACCGAGGCGCTCGGCATCGCCGGGCGTGCCGGCCGTATCCGGTTCGAGGCACGTGACCCCATGGTCGTCTGCGGGACCGAGGAAGCGGTGCGGCTGTTCGCGCTGTGCGGTGCCCAGAGCGAGCTCCAGACGCCATCCGGACGCGCGGCCGAACCTGGAACTCCGCTACTCACGGCGACCGGATCGGCCGGCGCCTTGCATCGCGCCTGGAAGAGTGCACAGACGCTGGTGGAGTGGTGTTCGGGCATGGCCAGCAGCGCCGCCGCAATCCAAGCCGCCGCACGGCGCGGCCATCCCGATGCCATCGTCGCCGGCACGCGCAAGAATGTGCCTGGAACGCGCCGTCTAGCGGTCAAGGCATTCCGCGCCGGTGGGGCCGTGATGCACCGCTGTGGGCTGTCGGAGACCATCCTCATCTTCGCTGAGCATCGCCAGTTCCTGACCGATGCCACGCCCGCCACGGCCATCGCCGACCTGCGGCGACAGGCCCCCGAGAAGCGGGTGGTGGTTGAGGTCCACAGTCTGGACGAAGCGCTCGACTGGGCCGAGGCCGGCGCCGATGTGCTGCAACTGGAGAAATTCACACCCGAAGGAGTCGCCGAGGTCGTCGCAGCACTCGGTGCACGCGGTTCGGCGGCGCTGGTGGGTGCAGCGGGAGGCATCAACGCGCGCAATGCCGAAGACTATGCCCGCGCTGGCGCTCGTCTGCTGGTCACGAGCGCGCCGCATCAGGCTCTGCCACGGGACGTACAGGTCCGCTTTACGGCCTGAACCGTTTGCGTTGTTTCTCAACCCCTCCCGGCGAACGAGAGGGGTCGGAGAAAGGGCTATCAGGTGTTCTGGATCACGATCCGCGGGAACTTGGACGCATAGTCCTTGGCCTGGAGCGAGAGCTTGGCGGCGGTCTTGCGGGCGATCTCGCGATAGATCTGGGTGATACGCGACTCGGGCTGAGCGGCGACCGTGGGTTTGCCGCCGTCGGTCTCCTGGCGGATCTGGATGTCGAGCGGCAGCGCGCCCAGCAGATCGATGCCGTATTGATCCGACATGCTCTGGCCGCCGCCCTGACCGAAGATGTGTTCTTCGTGACCGCACTTGGAGCAGATGTGGATGCTCATGTTCTCGACGATGCCGAGCACGGGCACCTCGACCTTCTGGAACATCTTCAGACCCTTGCGCGCGTCCAGCAGCGCGATGTCCTGCGGCGTGGTGACGATGATCGCGCCCGAGACCGGCACCTTCTGCGCCAGCGTCAACTGCGTATCGCCCGTGCCCGGCGGCAGGTCGATGACCAGATAGTCGAGATCCGACCAGTTGGTGTCGTTGAGCAGTTGCTCCAGCGCCTGAGTGACCATGGGGCCGCGCCAGATCATCGGGGTCTCTTCCTCGATCAGAAAACCGATCGACATGGTCTGGATGTCATGACTGACCATGGGTTCGAGCGTGCGCCCGTCCTTCGACTCCGGCTGACCGCTGATGCCGAGCATCCGCGGCTGCGAGGGGCCATAGATGTCGGCGTCGAGCAGTCCGACTTTGGCCCCTTCGGCCGCCAGCGCCAGGGCCAGATTGACGGCGGTGGTCGACTTGCCCACGCCGCCCTTGCCCGAGGCCACGGCGATGATGTTCTTGACGTTGTCGATGGGCTTCAGGGATTTCTGGACCGAATGGGCCTTGATCTCCCAGCTCACCTCGACTGCGACCGCACCGACGCCGTCCAGCTTGGAGACCCGCTCGGTGAGCGCCTCGGCGATGGTCTGCTGAATGCCCTTGGCCGGAAACCCGAGCACGACCGCGATCCGCACCTGATCGCCCTCGATCGCGATGTCCTTGATGGCATGAGCGGCGACCAGGTCGCGCCCGAGATGCGGCTCCCTGTACTCCTTGATGGCGGATTCGATGGCGTCTTTCGTGGGTTGGGACATGGGGTACTCCATAAATGAGGATAAACACGCCTGGCCGCGGCCGGGCGTCGGCGATCGCGGGAGGTTCGACCGTGGAGCGCATGGCGCTTGGCGCCTCGGTCTTTCGCCGAGGGTTTGGGCGGCCAGGAGGTCGAAGAGCAAAATCAAAGGGCGCCCATTGTGCGCCGGACGCCCCTTAATTGGCATTGGGAATTGCCAATTCAAGTCCATGGGACTTGGCCGGACCACCAAGGGCCGCCCCCAACAACTCGGGCAGTTGTCGAGTCTGCACAGCTTTTCCCGCAATTTCTATCGGGTTATCTATCATCATTCCGGACACCCCGCCCATGGCTTCGGTCCATCGATTGCCGGACAATCGTCGGCATGTCCTTTCACGCAGAGTCTTCAGCCATGACTGATTCGCCACGTCTGCTACCGATCGGTGTCCAGACCTTCAGCCAGATCATCGAGCGGGGCTATGCCTATGTGGACAAGACCGCGCACGCGCTCGCCTTGATCGAGCAGGGGAAGGCCTATTTCCTCTCGCGCCCGCGCCGGTTCGGCAAGAGCCTGTTCGTCGATACGCTCAAGGAAGTGTTCGAGGGCCGAGAGGAACTCTTTCGCGGACTGCACATCCACGACCGCTGGGATTGGGAACAGCGCCATCCGGTGATCGTGCTGAATTTTGCCGCCGGGGTGATCCAGAGTCGCGCACAGCTCGACGAGATGCTTGCCGAGCACTTGCGCGCCAATCAGCGCCGGCTCGGCCTCAGCTGTGAGAGTCACAGCCTTGCGGGCTGTTTCGCTGAACTGATCGAGCTCGCCCATACGCAGTACGGCCAGCCGGTCGTGGTGCTGGTCGACGAATACGACAAACCGATCCTCGACAACATCGACCACCCCGAGCGCGCCGCCGAGATCCGCGAGGGACTCAAGAATCTCTACTCGGTGCTCAAGGCCCAGGATGCCCATCTGCGCTTCGTCTTCATGACCGGCGTGACCAAGTTCAGCAAGGTCAGCCTGTTCTCGGGACTCAATCAGTTGCGCGACATCACTCTGAGTCCGCAGTTCGCAACTATCTGCGGCTATACGCAACACGACCTGGAAAGCACCTTCGCCGGACACTTACAGGGTGTCGACTGGGATGAGGTCCGGCGCTGGTACAACGGTTATGCCTTCCTCGGCGAGCCGGTCTACAACCCCTACGATATCCTGCTCTTCATCAGCGAAAACCATAGCTTCCGCAACTACTGGTTCGAGACCGGCAGCCCGAGTTTTCTGATCAAGCTGTTCCAGCGCCGGCGCTACTTCCTGCCGAGCCTAGAGCAGATCGAAGTCAGCGAGGAGATCCTCGATTCCTTCGATATCGAGCGCATCAATCCGATCACCCTGCTGTTTCAGAGCGGCTATCTGACGGTGGAGTCGACCGAGCAAACCTGGGGTGAACTGACCTTTCGGCTACGGATACCGAATCAGGAAGTACGCACCGCGTTGAACAATCAGTTCATCGACGCCTATGCCGACATCAGCATCGAACGCCTGCGCTACAAAGCGGGCTTGGGCGAGGCACTGACCCAGGGCGATCTGCCGGCGCTGGTCGCGGCCATCAAACGGCTGTTCGCCGGCATCCCCTGGCGCAATTTCACCGGCAACGATCTGCCCGAGTCCGAGGGCTACTATGCCAGTGTGCTCTATGCCTTTCTCGCCAGTCTCAATGCCGAGATCATTCCCGACGACCTGACCAATCACGGACAGGCGGATCTGACGGTGCGGATCGCCGGCTACACCTATGTCATGGAACTCAAGCTCGATCGCGGGGCGGCGGCTTCGAATGTCGTTGCGGAGGATGCAAAGGGCGCTGCTGACGCGGAGTCTACTGAAGTGACCAACCCCGCCCTGGCCCAGATCCAGGCGCGCGGCTATAGCGAGAAGTATCGCGGCGCGCCTGGGCGGGGGCTGTTCGAGGTCGGGTTGGTCTTTGGAAGCGCGGCGCGCAATCTGATCCAGGCCGATTGGCGGCGCGTGGCTTGAGCGACGCCCACCGGTTGGGAAGCCGCGCCGGCCTCAATCATGCGATACTCTAGGCCGCATCCGGCGCGTCCCATCCAGTGTTCACGCGCTCCAAACCCGTCTGAACGGAACCACCATAGACCCGAACCCTGTTGACATCGATATCCCGTGCGGAGAGGTCGACGTCGAACAGGGTTCAAGTTCGCCGACCGAGTATCCGAGCATCATCCATCATGAGCCAGCCCCGCGACATCCTCATCACCAGCGCCCTCCCCTATGCCAATGGTCCGATCCACATCGGTCATCTGGTCGAATACATCCAGACCGACATCTGGGCGCGGTTCCAGAAGATGCGCGGTCACAACTGCTGGTACGTCTGCGCCGACGACGCCCATGGCACGCCGATCATGCTGCGCGCGCGCCAGGAGGGCATCACGCCCGAGCAGCTCATCGCCCGGGTCGCCGAGGAGCATCAGGCCGACTTCGCGGCGTTCCGCGTCGGCTTCGACAACTATCACTCGACCCACTCGCCCGAGAACCAGCACTACGCGACCCTGATCTACGAACGCAACCGCGACGCCGGACACATCGCCAAGCGCACCATCACCCAGGCGTATGACCCGGTGGAGCAGATGTTCCTGCCCGACCGCTTCATCAAGGGCGAGTGTCCCAAGTGCGGCGCGCCGGATCAGTACGGCGATAACTGCGAGGCGTGCGGGGCGAGCTATTCGCCCGCCGAGCTCAAGAATCCGCGTTCGGCGGTCTCGGGCGCGGTGCCCGAACAGCGCGAGTCGGATCACTATTTCTTCAGGCTCGGCGACTTCGAGGCGATGCTCAAGGAGTGGACGCGCGGCGGCAGTCTCCAGAAGGAGGTCGCCAACAAGCTCGACGAATGGTTCGAGGCCGGACTCCAGGAGTGGGACATCTCGCGCGACGCACCCTACTTCGGCTTCGAAATCCCGGATCATCCGGGCAAGTTCTTCTACGTCTGGCTGGACGCACCCATCGGCTACATGGCCAGCTTCCAGAACCTGTGCGACAGGACGCCCGGACTGGACTTCGACCGCTTCTGGGGCCGGGACTCGACCGCTGAGCTCTATCACTTCATCGGCAAGGACATCATCTATTTCCATGCCCTGTTCTTCCCGGCCATGCTGCACGGGGCCGGCTTCCGCACGCCGAGCGCCATCTTCGCCCACGGCTTCCTCACCGTCGACGGTCAGAAGATGTCCAAGTCGCGCGGCACCTTCATCAAGGCGCGCACCTATCTGGATCACTTGAATCCCGAATACCTGCGCTATTACTTCGCCGCCAAGCTCGGGTCGAGCGTCGACGACATCGACCTGAACCTGGAAGACTTCACGGCGCGGGTGAATGCCGATCTGGTCGGCAAGGTGGTCAACATCGCCAGCCGCTGTGCCGGCTTCATCGGCAAGCGGTTCGACGGGCGGCTCTCGGGCGCGCTGGCTGAACCCGAACTCTTCGCCGAATTCATCGCGGCGGGCGATTCGATCGCGGCGGCGTATGAGAAGCGCGAGTTCAGCCGTGCCGTGCGCGAAATCATGGCGCTGGCCGACCGCGCCAATCAGTACATCGACGAGAAAGCGCCCTGGGTCGTGGCCAAGCAGGACGGACGCGAGGCCGAGTTGCAGGACATCTGCTCCATGGGCCTCAACCTGTTCCGGGTGCTGATCGGCTATCTGCGTCCCATCCTGCCCGGCACGGCGGCCGAGTCCGAATCCTTCCTCCAGATTGATCCGCTCACATGGGAGACGCTGGCCACGCCCCTGATTGATCACGTCATCGCCCCCTTCAAACCGCTGATGACGCGCGTCGACCCGAAGCAGATCGAGGCCATGCTGGAAGCATCCAAGGAAGACCTGAGCGCCACCGGGTCGACCGTGGCCGCCGCCGCTCCGGCCGCGATCAATCCGCACCTCGAACGCGACCCCGTCGCCGCGCCGATCGACTACGATAGCTTTGCCAAGGTCGACCTGCGCGTGGCCCTGATCCGCGAGGCCCGTCTGGTCGAGGGCGCCGACAAGCTGCTGCAACTCACGCTCGACCTTGGCGGCGAGACGCGCAACGTCTTCGCCGGCATCCGCTCGGCCTATGACCCCAAGGAACTCGAAGGCCGGATGACAGTCATGGTCGCCAATCTCGCCCCACGCAAGATGCGTTTCGGCGTCTCCGAGGGCATGGTGCTGGCGGCCGGTCCGGGCGGAAAAGACCTCTTCGTCCTCAGCCCGGATTCGGGCGCCGAGCCCGGCATGAAGGTGAAGTAGAGGCGATGGGGAGTGAACGAACAACGGCCGTTCAAAAATTCAAAAACAAGTGATTGACAAGCCGATCCGAAATCGGTTTAATACGCAGCTCGACCGGCAGTGAAAGCATTCCGGTCAAGCTCCAAGCCTAGGTAGCTCAGTTGGTAGAGCAGCGGACTGAAAATCCGCGTGTCGGTGGTTCGATTCCGCCCCTGGGCACCAACAAAAAGCAGCCGGTCAGTTCGCAAGAACGACCGGCTGTTTTCTTTTGGGTTGTCTCCCCTCCGATCAGCACTTTCTTTGATTCGTGGCCGGCTTACCAGATGGCTGGGATGAATCCGCCAAGCTGGACATTCTCGCCGGGCGACGCGCTCGACCTGTGTCAGACGGCGCGCACGAACCTGAGTCCCCGGATGGCGATGAATACCTCGCGCAGAAAGCAGATCAGGGCGACGATGAAGGCCAGCATGGCGGCCACGAACAACAGCGCCACGACCATCGAGGCATCGAAGGCGAGAAAGGCGCCGAGGAAGAGGATCGCGATGACCGCCGAGACCAGTAGCGCCGTCAGGGTGCAGAGGCTGATGGAAATGCTGATCAGCCTCGCCCGGTGCGAGAGCCGCTGGAGTTCGGTCAGGAAATCCTGTTCTTGCTCGGGCGTGGACGCAGGGCCGGTCTCCAGCCGTCGCGCGCGATCGACGATCCGGCTCATGCGGTTGGTCATGACGGCTAGCATGCTGCCAATGCCGGTCAGCAGGAAGACCGGCGCAACCGCCAGTTGAATGACATGGGCCACAGCGGCGATGGAGAGTTCTTGTAGCATGGGGTTTGAACAGTTTCAATAAAAGTTGCGCATTTTTGCGCAGTTATTTATATTTTAACCATGTCACGCAAACTGGTCAGCATTCAAGAAGCCGCCGATTTCCTCGGCGTCGCGGCTCAAACGCTACGGCGCTGGGAGCGCGAAGGCAAGCTGATTCCCGATGAGCGCACCGCCGGCGGGCGGCGGCGCTATGACTTGGCCCGGTTGCGCCCGGAGTGCTTTCACGCCCCCGAGCCCGCCCGGCGCACGATCGCCTATGCGCGCGTCTCCAGCCATGACCAGAAAGCCGACCTGGAGCGCCAGAAGCAGGTGCTCGAACTGTATTGCGCCCGCCAGGGCTGGACCTTCGAGGTCATCGCCGACCTGGGTTCGGGGGTGAATTATCACAAGAAGGGACTCAAGCGCCTGCTCGATGAGATCGTGGAGGGGCGTATCGGGCGGCTAGTCATCACCCACAAGGATCGGCTGCTGCGCTTCGGCGCGGAACTGGTGTTTGCGATCTGCGAGGCCAAGCAGGTTGAGGTCGTCATCCTCAACCAAGGTGAGGACACCACCTTCGAGGAAGACCTGGCCAGCGATGTGCTAGAGATCATCACCGTCTTTTCAGCCCGACTCTACGGGAGTCGCTCGCGCAAGAACCGCCAGCTGCTGGACGACGTGAAACAGGCGGTCGAGGCGCATGCTCATCGCTCATAAGATTGAACTGCGCCCGACTCCCGAGCAAGCCGTCTACCTCAATCAGGCGTGCGGTGCGCGGCGGCACTGTTACAACCAACTGCTCGCGCACTTCAGTCAGCCCGGCATGAAGTGGTCCAAGGCGGCGGCCTATCAGCACTACATGACGGTCTTGCGCGTAGAGTTTCCCTGGTACGCCGAGGTCTCCAGCCGCGTCACGCGCAACGCCATCGACGATCTGGACGCGGCCTTCAAGGGGTTCTTTCGGCGCGTCAAGGCCAAGGCGAAACAGCCGGGCTATCCGGCGTTCAAGAAAAAGGACGTCAACGATTCCTTCGCCCTGCGCGAACCGGCCAAGTTCGACGTCGACGGACGAACCCTGCGTATCGAGCGGCTCAAGACCCGAATCAAGATGCGCCAACCGCTGCGCTTCACCGGTCAGACCAAGCAGGCGACGATCAGCAAACGCGCCGGTCGATTCTACGTCTCGATCCTGATCGAGACCGAAGACTACAACCCGCACGCACCGGATCAGCCGTCCGTCGGCGTGGACTTCGGGATCAAGGCACTGGCCACCCTCAGTACCGGCGAGTCCATCCCCGCCAACCCGGCGCTCAAGAAGACTCTCAAGCGTTTGAAGCGCCGACAACGGACGCTGTCGCGCACAGTCAAAGGCAGTCGACGCCGAGCGAAAGCCAAGCTCCGAGTGGCCCGGCTGCATCAGCGGATCAGAAACCAACGTCAGGCGGTGCTCCATGAACTGTCCGACACCCTGACCCGCACCTATCAGGTCATCACGATTGAAGACCTGAATGTCACTGGAATGACGAAGAATCGCCGACTCGCCCGTGCTGTCGCTGATGCCGGCTTTGGCGAACTACGGCGGCAGATCGAATACAAGGCCCAATGGCGCGGCGTGACGGTCGTCATCGCGGATCGATGGTTTCCATCCTCCAAGACCTGTCACGCCTGTGGCCAGATCCACGACATGCCGCTGTCGCAGCGCACGCTGGTCTGTGACTGCGGACACGTCATGGATCGCGACCTCAACGCCGCCAAAAACCTTGATCAGTATGGTCGCGACGCGCTCAGGCGAGACCTTAAACGCACGTAAGAGTCAGGTAAGACGGGTTCGCCCGCACGGGCGTTGACGACGTGAACAGACTTATTCAGCTTCGTGCAAGTTTGGGTAGGTTTTTATGAGCGGCGATGGTCGAAAGTCAGCGCGGATTGAACGGCACTTGAAGCCTGGATGAGTTCGTCGATTTGAGAGGTTCCGCCGACCGCGTTCGGGTTGCTCAGGGCGCCCGGCTTGCGCGCAAGGCTTCGATCTGGACCAGACTCAGTCCGGTGGCCTGAGCGATCTGCACATCATTCAGCAGGCCGAGTTCAATGAGATGACCGGCTGTCTCGCGGGCCGCTTCCTGGCGGCCCTTCTGCAACCCGACCTGCTCGCCCTCCTGGCGTCCCTCCTCGCGCGCCTCCATCAGCAGGGCGGCCTCATCGTGCAGGGCTTTTTCGCGTGCCTCGGCCCAGTAGCGGGCCTCTTCATCGGCGCTCAGGGCGCGCAGTTTTTCGATCGCCCGTTGGACCGGGGGGTAGGTGTGAGTGCTCATGGTGGTGTCCTCTCGCCAGTGTTCAAAGTACGCGATCCAGGCCGACATGTCATGGTCCAATAATTTTGGACACCTCGATAGGGGCCATCCTGGAACGGTCCGATATGATAGGACGCCTGAGCGATGACACCCGACCACGACCCGACCTGCCATGACCCAACACCATCCCCATGATACCGGCTACCGGGAGTTGTTCAGCCATCCGGAGTTCGTGCAGCAACTGCTCGAAGGCTTCGCGCCGGCTGAGGTGGTGGAGCTGATGGATTTCAGCACCCTGACCAATCATAGCGGGCACTACATCACGCCGCTGTTCGAGGAGAAGATCGAGGATGTGGTCTGGTCGCTGGAGGTGCAGTGGCGGGGTCTGCGGCGGCGGGTGTTCGTGTATTTGCTGCTGGAGTTTCAGTCGCGGGTCGATGCGCGGATGTCGATCCGGATGCTGCATTATGTGGCCTGTTTCTATGACCATCTGCTCAAGACGCGGGTGACGACGCTGCGCCGGGGGCTGCCGCCGATCCTGCCGATCGTGCTCTACAATGGGTCGGCGCGCTGGTCGGCGGCGACGGATATCCGGGCGCTGATCCATCCGAAGCTGCCGGCGTTCTGGGAGTCCTATCAGCCGCATCTGCGCTATTACCTGATCGATGAAGGGGCCTATGGGCCGGAACAGTTGGCGGCGATCGGCAGTCCGTTGAGCGGGGTGTTCGGGATCGAGACGGCGAGCGATCACCGGGCGTTGCAGGCGGCGGTCGAGCGTCTGGCGGCGAGTCTGCGCCGTGACCCCAATCAAGAGCGGCTGGATCGGCTCATCACGCGCTGGCTGAAGCGGCATTTGCAGCGTCTGGGCGCGGAGGTCGATCTGGAGCGTATTCATTCCCTGGTGGAGGATCAGTCGATGTTGGCGGAAAACCTGGAGCACTGGGCGCGGCGTGAGCGTGAGGCCGGACGTCTGGAGGGGCGTCAGGAAGGGCGTCAGGAAGGGCATCAGGAAGGGCGTCTGGAAACGGCCCGCAATCTCCTCAAGCTCGGCGTGCTCAGTGATGTGCAGATTGCGCAGGTGACGGGTCTGAGCGGTGAGCAGGTGCGGGCGTTGCGCGAGGCCGATCAGCACTGAGCAGGCGGTGCGGCGGTGCGTCTCACCAGCGGGTCGGGGTGAATCGGCTCGGATGGTGCGCTTGACGTAGTCGTTCTTGGGGTCGAGCAGGGTGTCGGTGTGGATGGAGCAGGCGTCGTCCAGAAGGCGTTACGGTGGCCTGAGTGCTCGATCGCCGCCCTGGCGGTTCGGCGCGGCGGTGCGTCTTACCAGACGCTCGGATGGGGCACTTCGACCTGCTCACCGTTTTGGCGCAGGATGTACAGTCCTCGCGCCATGGCGTATTCGGTAGACGGAGTCTGCGACCACTATTCCGGCGACGGCGCCTATGGCGATGGTTCTTGTGTGACGGTAGGACGCGCTTGAGCATTTCGAGTCGTGTCAGGTGGCGGTCGAGGTGTTCCTCGATGAGTGTGCTTTTGCATTCGACGCCGATGATGGTGTCGTCGTTGACGACCAGCAGATCGATCTACAGCGCCTCGCCGTTGCGTTTGGCCGAGACATCGGGGTATAGACCGCGTACATCTCGATGCCTTGGTTGCGGAACAGACCGTGTTGACGTTTTGGCGGCAGGGGCGTGGATGAGAAAGCGTGGTACGTCCCTGTTTTCTACTCTATCCGTCCTGCATCGCTCACTTATGGCTGGAAAAGTGTCGTTCCGCTTGGGCAATAACGATTCCCCTGGATCGCTATATAGTTCTGACTGGCAAGCGTGTCTTGAATATTCAAATAAGTATTTTCAGTTCCCGTATAACGGCATATGCGATCCGTACTGGAAGTCAAACCCCAACCATAAGGTTCGGCAGTCGCTCCGCCGAGGGTTAGCCGCATACGTCCGGACCAAACGGGAACATCGACGCCGCCAATTAAAATAGTTCCATTTGTTTCCACTACACAAGTATAGGTTATATATCCAGCGTAAGCCTTAGTCGTTGCGCTGTCATCCCAGCAAGTGTAACCAGAAAGAGGTATGCCTGTTGCGGCATTAACCAGCCTAAAGTCGATATTACTCGTTGGCGTGACAGTCGGGCTTGTACTACCCGAGCCAAAACCTATGTACCCGGACAGCAGAAAAGTTGTGTTAGTGGTTGCTATGCCATTCAAGCTGGTAACTAGTCCGGTGGTATTGTCGAGTCTGATATTTACACTCGGCGCACCCGGTGGCGTGTAAATACTCTTGGTTGGGTCAGTTGGATCGATAATTGCTGGAATCGGCACTTTAAGGACGCGGTTAAACGGCTGTACTGGATTGCCGGGCGGTGCGTAGGAGCGAATCACACTAGCGAGTGTTTTGGGATCAAAACCCTGAATCAATGATGAAATCTGTACAGTACGACCTAAATTTTGCGCGTCGTTCCAAGTAACAGAGACAATCACTTCTTTGAAGAGACCTGGAGATGTGCGCGGGGTAACTGTCCAGCTTCTATTAAATGTAACGACACCAGAAGTCACGGTGTCGGATCCTGTTACGATCCCGTCATAGGACGTCATGCCCGTCGTAACAGCCAGCGTTTGAAATGACCGCATCTCCTCGATTTTCGATTCTGCCGCTTTGATGGCAAGGTTCTGCTCATGGACGAAACTGGTATTTCGCACCATGTTTCCCTGGAACTTAGAGATCGCAATCAAGCCAAATCCCATGACGGAAATAGCCATCAAGGTTTCAAGTAGCGCAATGCCACTTTGCAAGGCCGACTTTTTCAACCCGCGCATAACCTTACTCCACCAAGAATACTCAGAAATCGCGCCAGCTTCCAGGGATCTTTGTATAATTTCCGATGCGCCCAGAAAGTTTTTTTAGCACGTCGGCATTATATACTGGGTTTGGCGTGCCATTTGCTGTGAAGTTTCCTTCGGCAATCGCAGCGCCAATAATTTGCGAAGTGCCGCCTCCCGTATTGTCCCACAGGGTTGAAGTCGAATAAGCGACACCATAAATAGTAGCAGATCCGCGTAGTTCGAGCGGTCCATTGACAACAAGAATTACAGGAGCGCTTAATGAACCGACAACAGTAGTTGCATTCAATACAAACGATGAGCCAGCTGGCACATCCACCCACATAATCCGCCCGGTTTTTCCATTGACGCTTGTATTGCAAACCCCACCGCAAACAATAATTTCATCAGCGCTATTTTTATATGAATCCTTGTCTTTGGCAAAAAACTTTTCGAAATACTGATCTGGCGTAATTGTCGAAAGCTCAGAATCACTCGGTGCTAAACTAGCCATAGGGGGTGTGCCGGGAAGGGTAATCAGATTTGCGGTGCTGCTATGAACTGAGATCGATCCACCCGCATGGACCGTAAGCCCATTGGTTTCAGGGTCCGTGTTAGTGACCGTAATCGCCGAGCCACCCAGATTGGCATTTCCTTTAGTGGTTAAAGGCGCCGATGGAACTCCCGTTAGCCCACCCACAAAGGCCAGGATTTGCGAGACTTGGGCCGTCGTTGGACAATTAGTCGAGCAGGTCGAGCAGGTTGCATCGGTGCCTGTATCGTCCCAGCAGCCGATGGCATCGATTCTTAGTTTGGCAAAAGGTCCACTCACTGGTCCGACTGCGGACAATGTCACTAACGCCGTGACCTGCCCCGTAGCTGTTGCCGTGACAGTTCCCAGATCAGCACTGGTTGGACGATAAATCGGCGGGCTGGCTGCGAACCCGGTATATGTAGTGCCATCGTTCGTAAGAATCGACTCGCGTTGCGCATAATCACGCAAGCGGGCGGCCATAATCTCCAGCCCAGATTCCGCCGCCATAAGGGCGCGGGTTGAGCGATAATAATTACCGGCGACATTCTGATCCAACACCATTCCCCGATGGGCAAAAAAAGTTCCCAGTGACATGATGATTAGAAAAATCAGAGCAATGATGAGGGTTGCGCCTTTGCTTCCGTCACGCGATTTTGGAGCACGAAAATTTCTAGGGAACATATTCATCGTTGCGGATCCGTATGGTTTCGATCAGATTTCTTGAAATAGAAGGATCCCCGGTGGCATTCGCAGACAGAGAAACCAGCAGTTCACGGATCTGCAGATGCGTCGTGCCTGATAGCGCCACACTCCGAACTGTTGGCGTGATGGTGAAAGTCGAATAGTTAGTTCTTGAGCTTTCAGTGAGCGGAATCCAGGAGGTGTTTAGGTACTCGATCACGCTACCGTTTCGCCGAAACCCATAATCCTCCGGCGCTCCATCCATATCCGAATCATAACTGTATAAAATTTGGCCGGTAGTAATCGTGAAGCGTGGAATCGGGGTGGCGCCGGTTGGACATGCCGAATAATAGCCAAGTGGACAATAATCTTCGTCGCCGATATCTTCATGCGCATCATCCCAATAGCCTACGCGCCGTATGTCGCGACTGATGAAATCAAGAGTTGCACGCATTTCCTGCTCAAGCTGTATCGCTTTGAGAAGATCAAAATTCGTTTTGTTGTAAACAACGAAGAACGAAATCAACCCCGCTAACATAATGAGACCGACAGCTAGTCCGACCATCATCTCGACTAAGCTAAATCCAGAGATCTTTGATTTCAGGAGGGGCATGTCGGATAGCCTCCAAAGGTTCCGCAAATCGACACGCGACCGATCACGTTAACCGAAACCCGAAGAGAACGTCCACCAGATCCTGCAATGGTCACGCCATCTGTTATGCCTAACGTAGTGACGGGAATCCCAAGCCTGGGACTGAGGTCAATTGTTGCGGCACCTGTGCTGGCGCTTACCGAGATGTTGGCATAATCTGCGTAAGAGAGGGTCTTGATAGTGATCACTGGCGAAACCGGGATGGTGATTGTATGGCCAGTGGTAGTGAATACAATTCTGACAATCCGATTTCGCTTGATCGCCTCAGCTTTGGCGAATTGAAGATCCGTGCTGATGGCGAGTGCCAGACCTTCGATACGCCTACGTTCGAAGGTATCCGTGAAAGATGGTGCAGTGATTGTTGCAAGAATAGCCAAAATCGCAAGTACGATGAGCAGCTCAACTAACCCGAAACCAGCCCATCGGTTTGCAGAAAAATAATAGGATGGGGAGTTCATCACCGTCCCCAGCAACGTGCATTGGGAAGATATTGGGCTGTTCCAGTGGCATTCACGGAAAAGCTGATGTTACCGCAGGAATCGCTGCTTTGAATTCCCGTCGGAC
>NZ_JABZEO010000002.1 GCF_013385175.1 Allochromatium humboldtianum
TGTATTCTTATCTGAACGTTCTATATGTTCGACATCATGAACATTATTGTCTCGTAGATCTTGCTCAAGATGTCTCTCCCATTCTTCTTCCGTCTCTTCAGAGTTTGAAAAAGTGACCGTAACTTCCACCCGTTTGTAGCCATCAGCTCTTAATACTTCTTCAAGCGACTCGCTTTCTGTCAGCTCTATAACCCGAACTGTATGTTGTGGAAAGATTTCGTCAGCTTGAGCTTCCACCAAATATGCCAACGCCTCAACAAGTGGCCTTGAGCTAGGAAGTCCTGGGGTTCTAGAAATAGCCAAAATATGACGCTTAAAGTCAAAAACAAAATCAAAAGTTAACCTCTTGTTGGTCACTCCCTGTCCAATTTTTTGTAGCTCATCACCCGTATATAGATCCCTCAATGCATCGATATGGTTAAATTTAAGAAGTTGCCCTATTGCATAATCTTCGCCGACAGCAACATGAAAGGGGACGAGGTACATATCGTTCCTCAACGGTGCGGCTATCGACTCTAGGTGCTTCGCTTTGATTGCCAAACGCACGGAATCCCAAATCGAGTTAAGAAGCAATTTGTAACCAGCAGGGCCAATATTCTGTGTTGAATTCGTATCGAGAGGCAGCAGTTGGACGTTGTAGTATTTAAACTTTGGCATATGATAACAAAGACTCCTCGTTTGGCAATGAAGCTCGGGTCACAAATCGGGGTCGCCATTTAGTTGCCCCCGACCAGCAAAGCGCGCTTCTTCATCATGGTCGATTCCATGGGGTTAGGTTAGAAAAAGGGGGCGCCTTTATGTTTGATGAAACAAGTCGGGATCGCGGATACCTTCCGGGCCAGGGCGTGTTTCGATGGCGATGGACAGTTTTACATAGGTGGTTGCGGAAAGGCGTCGTTTGCAGGCAGCGGCCTCGTTGAACACCCTCCGCTCCAGCTCGTATTGCAGGATGGCCATGATGCTGGATGAATCTCGTCGAGGCGATCTGCCAGATGTGGGCACGCCGTGTCTCTTGCTGCACGTTCGCATAACGCCTGAGCTACCGCTGCTGCCTTGGCTTCACCGACAAGTGAAGCCAACCGTTCGGCCAATTGATTGGTTTCGGCGTCGCGTATGTTGAGGGCCATGAATTTGCTCCTTGATATCACCGCAACCAAATAGAGTATATCCTGATGCTGCCAATGCGCCAAAGGTGTCTGTGGCACTCAGCCTACCGCCGATGAAGTCTCACGGGCGCTGCCCCACGAGCTCTTCGACGAGACGCAGATCTTCCTGCACCGTTTCATCGGTGATAACGAAGCCATGACCGAAATGCTCCTTGAGCTGATAGTGGAATTCCTCATAACCAAGGCCAGCGAGGGCCGCAGCGGCGGCGAAACTAACCTTGTGTGCGTGGTAGAGACCAGCCGCGAGGAAGAAGTTGCTGGCACCCTGCCCGAGGGTTTCCAGCAGCGGAGCGAAATCCGGGTTGATCATCGGTGAGGGCATGTGGTCAGGCTCCGAGCTTTGAGTTCCGAGAAGCTGTTCCAATCTACCTGAGGCAGGTCGTCCAGGGCATTCACCAAACGGCCCCTGAAACGCCCTTTTCAGTCGATGATGCCCTTGGCCCGCAAGGCATCCCGAGTCAGCGCCGCCCGCAGCGGCAGATCCGTTTCATCCTTCAGGTCGAGATTCATCGCGAAGCCCCAAGTGTCGTCGCTCGTCTCGACATAGCCGACATATTAGCCGACCGATGGCGAAACCGGCGACTCGACGTTGCCCGAGTCGTCGACAGAGATCCGAACAGGCCCCGTTACCTTAGAAGACGGGGACGCCATCGAATTGGCATGCTGGCGGCGACTTCCGTTGGATAGAGTACGGCTGTGTCAGCCCATTGATAGGATGCAAAATCTCCAAGGACTGTTGTACCAGAGGTGGAGGTCTAGAGGTTCCCAGCGAGCGGAATGGCAGGGTCTCAGTCTGTATCGACCCCAGACAGAATGGTCACAGTAGCAGTGCGGCCGACGATCAAACGGATGTCCGGCGGGACTGAATCCAGAGTCACCCGCACGGGAACCCTTTGGGCCAGACGCACCCAACTGACGGTCGGCGTCACATTGGGCAGCAAATTGGCGCTCGTCACCCGATCGCGGTCCTCGATGCCGGAGGCGATGCTCTGCACATGGCCGCTGATGACCTGCTCCTCACCCATCAGCTTGACCAGGGCAGACTGGCCGACGCGGATGTCGTGCAGCTTGGTCTCCTCGAAATAGCCCTCGACCCGGAAGGAGTCGGCTTCGATGAGAGCCAAAACAGGCTTTCCTACGGTGACGGCATCACCGACCTGTAGCATCAGATCCGAGAGAATGCCATCAGCGGGCGCGACGACCAGGGTGCGCTCGAGATCGAGTGAGGCCAGATCGCGCGCGACCAGGGCCTGTGCAACCTCGGCCTCGGCCAGCTCCACCTTGGACTGCCATTGCTCGCGGACCTCCTTGGCGACCAGCTCGCCCATCGCCTGATTGCGCTGCGCATCGCGCTGGGTCTGGGCCAGGGTGGCGCGCTTGGCGGCGAGCACCGCCTCGGCCTGACGCAGAGCGAGCACATAGCGCGCCTGATCGATGCGAAAGAGCGGCTGCCCGCGCTTGACGGACTGATGATCGTCCACCGCCACCTCGGTGACGATTCCCGACACATCAGGAGCGACCTCGATGATGTCGGCGCGCACCCGTCCCTCCGGGGTCCAGGGCTCGACCTGGTAGTAGACCCACACCCGCCATCCCGCCACGGCGGCAACGCCGACCAGCGTGAGTGTGAGCACGGGGCGGAGGATCTTCGCCACGGCGGTCTTGATGGATCGGTCGTTCATGAGCGTGCGTACTCCGGCAGATTGAGCACCAGTGCCCAGCAGATGACGAACACCGCCGTCTCGAACAGGGCCGGATGCCAGACGTGGCGATAGACCTTCAGCCAGACCAGAAGACGATGCACCACGAGCGTCAGGACGAACGCCAGGACGGCGGTGACCAGAAAGGCGTGCAGATAGACGCCGAAGAGGTTGGTTTCGCCGCTCATGTCCTGGCTTCCTGGGTCGTCATGGGTACGGGTGTGTCTGGAAAGAGGCTGCGCCGCAGCCCAAGGAGGGCGCTGACCTCGCGGGCGTCCGTCTCGGCGGGATTCGTCCCCAGGCGGTAGATCGTCCGATCGAGCAGCGGAAGCAAGTCGGCCTCGGCGTCCGGGCCGCGCTGCCTGTCGGCGCGTGCACGATAGTGGGCGGCGAGCGCCTGCAACAGCGGCTCGAGCGTGCTGTCGTTCCGCGCAGACAGGCGAGCGCGAAGCCCGCGCAGCGCGACCAGATCCATCCCCGCCCGCAGCTCGCTCAGGATGCTCACACCGGCCAGCGCCGGGTCTTTGCTGGCGGCGAGCTTCGGGGCCAGCAGTCCCAGCCGGTCGGTCATGCGCGAGGCGAAGGCGAGCGGTTCGCGCTCACCCCGGCCCTCAGCCAGACGGGCCAGGGCGTCCCATGTCTGGCGCAGCAGCCGTCGGGCGCTGGTCTCCACACCCATGGAACGCAGTCCGCGCGTCACGGAGAGCGCGACCAGCAGCCCGACGAAGGGCGCCAGATTGACGTTGAGAAAATCCGCGAAGGTCCAGGTCAGCCGGTCCTGGAGCGCCAGGCTGTTGATGAAGTTGATGTTCACCGACAGGGAGAGCAGGGCGTGCTGGGGCGACACCATGAGCATCCCGAGTCCGACCAGGGTCGGGGCGAGGACGAGCGCCAGCGGCACGAAGTCGTGGACGCGCGGCAGCAGCACGAACAGGTAGACGGCAGCCAGGGGCACGGCCAGCAGCAGGCTGATCCCGAAGGCCCGCATGGCCGGCGCCGGGTCGTCCATGGTCGCAAAGAGGCAGCAGAGGACCGCAGCGAGGACGGCGGCGCCGTCTCCCGCCGACCAGCCGCCGAGAATCCATAGGGCGCAACAGATCAGGATGGAGAGTGTCGCCGCCCCGCCCGAGCGCCAGGCCAGACCAGGGTCGCGGTGCAGCGGTCGCTCCTCGGCGCGGGCGACCGCTTTGGCGAGAGGCGACGGGAGCGCTCGCTCGGGCGCATGCAGATGAGCGAGGAGCTGCCGCGACTCATCCAGCGTCTCGACCAGATCCAGCAGCCGTGACAGCAGGCTCAGTTGGTGGAGTCCGGTCCAGTCGCGGCGGTCGACGCAGGCGGCCTGTTGTCGCAGACGCTGCAAGAGGGGCTGTGGGTCCATCCCGGGACTGGCGACCCAGTCGGCGACCTCCGCCAGCGCCGCCGTCGTTTCGGCATCCGGCGCGCCGCGCAGTGCCCGCAGGGCGGCCAGACGGTCGGAGAGACTGGCCAAGAGCGGGATCAACCGCAGGAGGCGCTCTTGCAGCGCCTGCACCACGGCGGTGGTCTCGCGCAGGCGCGAGGTGTCATAGGGCAGATGGGTCGCAAGCTGGCGGATTTCGCTCGCTGCTCCGGCGAGCCGGCTACGGTCGCGCTCGAGGGTTTCCGCGCTCCCGCCGCGCAGCAGATCCAGCGCCCACTGGTCGGCCTCCGTCAGCCAGGCGTCGAGTCGTGCGCGCACCACCGTGCCGACGGGACGCGGAAACCAGAGGCTGTGCACCAGGGTGGCACAGACGATCCCGAGGCCGATCTCCTGGGCGCGGGCGAGTGCCACGTCGAAGATCGCCGCAGGCTGGAGCACGCCCGGGAAGCCGATGATGGCGGCGGTATAGCCGGCCAGCATCAGGATGTAGCTGCGCGGAGAGCGGTCGAGCACCGCCACCGCCAGACAGACGCCCACCCACAGTGCCAGCGCCAGCGAGAGCAGGGCTGGTGCGTTCACCAAATGGGGCACCAGCACGACCGGCGCCGCGGCGCCGAGTCCTGTCCCCAGCAGCCGATAGATGGCCTTGGAGCGCACCGCACCGGCGATGGGGTGGCTCACGATATAGACCGTGATGACCGCCCAGTAGGGCTTCGGCAAACCGATCGCCAGACTGATGTAGAGGGCGAGCATGGCCGCCGCGAAGCTGGCGAGCGCAAAGTGGAGACGGTCGCGGGTGGCTTGCGTCATCTCAGTTGGCCGTCTCCTTGTCGAGCGCCTCCAGACCCGACTCCAATGCCCCCAGTCCGCTGAGGACGCCGTTCAGCGCCTCATCGGAGAGCGGGGCCAGGAGCTGTCCGCGCCAGGTCTGTAGAACTGTCTCGACCCGCGCCGCGAGCGCCTCGCCCGTAGCCGTCAGGTGCAGCGTCTTGGCGCGCCGGTCCTGTTGGTCGTCGCGCCGCTCGACCAGCCCCTGCGCACAGAGCTGATCGAGCAGGCGCACCAGCGAGGGGCCTTGGATGCCGATCTCCTCGGCCAGATGATGCTGGCGCACGCCACCGCCGCAACGGGCGATGTGCAGCACGGGTACGGCCTGGGCCTCGGAGAGTCCATAAGCCGCTAAAGCGCGGTCGGCCGCCTTGCGGTAGAGGCGCGCGACGCGCAGCAGGCGGGCGGTGAGGGTTCGTTCCTGGATCTGGCGGGAATGGTTCATGGGAAGGATACCGAGCAGAGGCGTGCAAGTAATATAGTTAGCTAGCTAACTATATTCAAGCTGCGCCGCGCTGAAAAGCCAAGCACGCGCCCGGCTCATCTCGGTCTACCGGCCCATCCCGTTGATCGGCTCGCTCAGGCGCCCCATCTCAATGTCGATATTGAGCCGAGCAATGGCTCCTCGGGGCATCTGAACAGGCATGGTGACTGAGGTGACCAGATAATTCTTGGCGTCGTAGCGGAACGGCGCTCCGCCCGGCGAAGACCGGCAACCCACTCCCAACCCACTGACGAAATAGGCTAGATACGATGAAAACCATTGGCTACGCGGCCCATTCGGCCGACGCGAAGCTCGTTCCCTATCACTTCGAGCGCCGGGAGCTGCGCCCGAACGATGTCGCCATCGACATCCGGTACTGCGGCGTCTGTCACTCCGACCTGCATACCGTGAACGGCGATTGGGGGCCGCAGCCCTATCCGGTGGTGCCGGGCCATGAGATCGTCGGCGTCGTCAGCGCCGTGGGGCCGGAGGTCAAAGGGTACAAAGAAGGCGATCGCGTGGCGGTCGGCTGCATGGTCGACAGCTGTCAGGAGTGCGATCAATGCCATAACCATGAAGAGCAGTACTGCCGTAACGGCATGACGCCGACCTACGGCGCCCCGGATCGCCTCAGCGGCGAGATCACCCAGGGCGGCTATTCCAAGCACATCGTGGTACGCGAGGAGTTCGTGCTGCGCATCCCCGACAGCCTCGATCTCTCCAGGTCCGCGCCGATCCTGTGCGCCGGCATCACCACCTTCTCACCGCTTCGCACCTGGAACGTCGGCGAAGGGACGCGCGTCGGCGTCATCGGGCTCGGCGGACTCGGCCACATGGCCGTCAAGCTCGCGGCGGCGATGGGGGCGGAGGTCACCGTGATCAGCCGCTCGAAGAAAAAGGAGGCGGAAGCCAAGGCCAGCGGCGCCCGAGGCCTTCTCGCCTCCACCGACCAGGCGGCCATGCAGGCCGCCGCCAACACGTTCGACCTCATCATCGATACCGTGCCCGTGAAACACGACCTGAACCTCTATGTGCCGCTGCTGGACGTCGATGGCACACTGGTGATCGTCGGTCAGATCGGTCCGATGGAAGAGCCCATGACCATGCCGCTGGTCTTCGGTCGTCGTCGCGTGGCCGGTTCACTGATCGGCGGCATCGCCGAGACTCAGGAGGTGCTGGATTTCTGTGCCGAGCATCAGATCTACCCGGAATGCCAAATGATCAAGATGGACGAGATCAACGACGCTTTCGAGCACTTGGCACAGGGTGACTTCGCGCATCGCATCGTCATCGACATGGCCTCGCTCAGCGTCGATTAGCACGCCTCTTGGGCATCTTCAGGAATCCATCTGTGCTCGACCTGGATGGTTTGACCCTCCGTAACACGGTGGGGTCAATCGTTCGCGGTCTGGGTGAAGGTGACGACGAACACCACGGGCACCGCCTCGCTGATGCTCGGCAGTCCCGCGATCGCGCGCAGTTTCTCGACACTTTCACTCAACCCGAACTTGGAGGCCTCGATCAGCAGCGGCTCGGCGCCCGCCACCATCAGGGTATCGGCGTCGAGCCGGCCGACCATCATCGATAGGGTCAGTGTCTGACTCTGGCCATGCAGAGTCAGTTGACCCTCGGCGGCCATACGCTGGATCTGGCCGACGGGGAGCGACTCCAGAGCCTTGGGATCGATGCGCGCCTTGAGTTCGGCGTCCTTGTAATTGGCGGTGTCGAACAGAATCTCGCGCATCCGCTCGTTGCGAATCGGCACCAGAGTCTCGACACTGTCGAGCATCAGGGTCACGACCACCTGGCCGGTTGCGTCGATCTGTCCGCGCATCTCCTTGAAATGGTTGTTCTCGGGGATGTTCGTTGACTTGATGGTGACATAGGTCACGGCCGAGCGTTCGGGGTCGAGGGTCCAGTCGGCCAGGACCGGCGAGGCGCCCAGGACGAGCGCTCCGGTCAGAGCGATGGAGAGAATCGAGTCGCGCATCACAGCCTCCAGATTCAAAGGTCGATGTTGAACATACTCGACCGGCAGGGTGGGGCGTGTTCAGGGAAACCGCGATCGAACCACGCCCGCCGCCGATCTGCGTGAACGGCTGCGCTCTAACATGGAACTGAAATCCTCGGATACAAGGCGCGCCGAAGGATGGTCGGCCCTCGGCCTGTACTGACCGCAACACTCGACGGTGGAGAAATATGGAACAGCGAAACGCGATTCGGATCGAATTGCCGGCTTGGATCGACACAGTGCTCGCTGCGCGCGAGACAGGCGATCTCGACGACACCGGACGCATGGCGCTGGTGCTGGATCTGGCGCGCGAAAATATTCGTAATGGTGCGGACGGTCCCTTCTCGGCGGCCATCTTCGAGCGCCGGAGCGGTCGCCTGATCGCCGCTGGCGTCAATCGGGTGGTCAGTTCCGGCTGTTCGATCGCCCATGCCGAGATGGTCGCCATCGGCATCGCCCAGCAGCGACTCGGGCACTTCGATCTGCGTCAAGCCGTTCCGGGCGGCTGTGTGCTCTTCACCAGCGCCGAACCCTGTGCCATGTGCATGGGGGCCATTCCCTGGTCCGGAATCGAGCGCGTGGTCATCGGTGCGCGTGACAGCGACGTGCGCGCGATCGGCTTCGACGAAGGTCACAAACCGGCGGACTGGATCGCGGGTTATGCGCAGCGCGGCATCGAGGTGACGCGGGATCTGTTGCGCGCCGAGTCGGCGCAGATTCTGCGGGACTATGCCCGGGCGGGCGGCGCGATCTACTGAGGCCGGGGACGCGAGGCGACGGCCTATCGCGACGGCTCACGGCTTGGGTCGAGTTCCGGTTCAGCCGGCAGGATGATCATCCGCTCCACATCGGCCAGCCGGATCGTGCGTCCGTCGAGCGTCTGAAACTGCCGCCCCTCGACCGAGCCGCGCCTGGATTCGTAGAGCGTGATCCGGCCGGTATTGGCATTGATGACCTGGACCTGCACGACCTCCTGATCCTCGAACCAGCCCTGGGCCAGATAGAGCGCGCTGCCCACGGCCATGATTGCGATCAGCAGCGAGGCGGCCAGACGCATCGTCTGCCAGGAGGAATCCGACCCTTGCGACCGATCCAACCCAGGCACGGTGCCGGGTTCGATGCGATTGGCCCGCCAACGCACCCGCAGCACGCCATAGGCGCCGAGTAAAACGGCCAGTGTGAGGAGTAGCTTTCCGATCATGCGCGAACTCTAGCCGTCTGACGGGTGATCGCACAACTGCTGATCGACGCGCAACGGCAGATCGGCTAGATTGATGTCATACACTGCTGTCATACAGGATGCAATCGACGATGACGATTTCGATTCGACTCGATCACGAAACGGAAACGGCACTGCGACAACGCCTGGAACACGATGGCTTGGCCCTGTCCGACTTCGTGCGTACGGCTATTCGCGAGAAGCTTGCCCAGACCGACGAAAACGCCTCGCCCTATCAACTCGGTGAGTCGCTGTTTGGCCGCTATTCCAGCGGCGAGCAGGATCGCAGCCGGCGGCGCAAGGAACTGTTGCGCGAGCGTCTCCATGCCAAGCATCGTCGTTGACAGCGGCCCTCTGATCGCGCTCTTCGATGGCTCGGATCGGTTTCACGACGAGGCGGTCGTCTTTGTGCGCGAGTGTCGGTACGCTCGATTAGTGACCAATCTGGCGGTGATGACCGAAGTCGTTTACATGCTCGATTTTTCGCTCCAGGCTCAGAGGGACTTTCTGTTCTGGGCTGAATCCGCCCTGGTCATCGATACCGACACCGTAGCGGATCTCCCGCGTATCCGCGCCCTGCTTGAAAAATACAGCGATCTCCCCGCCGATTTTGCCGATGCCTCGCTTGTGGCGCTCTGTGAACGGTTGCGTATCACCACGGTCGCCAGTGTGGATTCGGACTTCACGGTCTATCGGATGCAGAATCGCGCGGGATTCCGCAACCTGTTCTTCGAGCATTGATCGCCCAAGCAAGCCCCCGGTGGTTTTCACGCCGGACGCGGTTTAAGATCCCAGGCATCGATTGGATCCGCTGCGTCGTTCGCCGTCATGTCCCGTCCAGTGCTCGTGCTGCTCTGTCTGTCCGTGTTTCTGCTCGTCGCCTGTAGCGAGCCGGCACGACCGACCGTGAATCTCCATCGGGCCGTCGCTATCGGCGACCTGGATCAGGTCAAGCGTCACGTCTACTGGGACACCGACTTCGATCAGCCGGACGCGCTGGGCGATTATCCGCTGCATGTGGCCGCGCGTCAGGGCAGTGTCAACATCACCCGTGCTCTGCTGGAGGCGGGGTCCGATCCATCCGTGCACGACGCGGCGGGTGCGACGCCCTTGCAGACGGCCCTGCTGACGGGCAAGACCCAGGTGGCCAAAGCCTTGATCGCGCATGGCGTGCCGCTGGAGCCTCAGGCCCTGCTGCTGGAACTGGCGGGCGCGGGGATCTCGGATCGCGACAGCTTCGAGTTGCTGTTGCGCCAGGGGGCCGAGCTGAACCGCGTCGACCCGAACGGCGATACCGCACTGACGCGGGCGATCGCGCGCGGGCATCTGGAGACGGTCGCACGTCTGATCCTGCTGGGAGCGGATGTCAACCGGCCCGATGGGCAGGGACGGCAGCCGCTGGATCTGGCACTCGCGCAGACCGGCGAGCGGCGCGACGACCGGGCCAAGATCGTCGAGTTGCTGCGACGCAACGGGGCGCTCCAGGCCGATCGAACCGAATCACACTGAAATACACTGAACACACGAGTAATGTCGCATGGCCGAAAAGATCGAAGACCTGACCGTCACCTATGTCGAGGACGGGATCGAAACCGTCAAGGAACTCGACAAGGTGGTTCTGTCGAAGGGAAGCTGGACCACCATTCTCTTCCGCTATCGCGAATGGGACCGCGCCAAGGAGGTCTATAGCCCGGACCGCTACACCATCCGGCGCTATCAGAAACGCAACGGCGAGTATCGTCAGCAGTCCAAATTCAACATCTCCAGCCGCGCCCAGGCTCAGGGGCTGATCGCGGCGCTGCAAGGCTGGCTGGAGCTGCCGGAGGACTGATTGGCGGATCGTCCCAGCGCGCTGACCGCCACGCCATCGCTCACCATGTCCGTATCCCACGACGACGGCGAATCGCTGTTCATCTCCGATCTGCATCTGACGCCCGATCAGCCGGCGACGCTGGACTGTTTTCTGCGTTTTCTCGCCGGACGGGCGCGCGCGGCACGACGGCTCTATATCCTGGGCGATCTGTTCGATGCCTGGATCGGCGATGACGACGATGCTCCGCTGCATCGGGCGGTGCGGTCGGCGTTGCGCGAGCTGACGGCGGCGGGCGCCGAGTGCGCCATCCTGCACGGCAATCGCGACTTCCTCATCGGGCGCGCCTTTCTGCGCGAGACCGGCTGCCGGTTGCTGCCCGATCCATGTCTGATCCGGATCGACGGCGAGCCGACCCTGTTGATGCACGGCGACCGGCTCTGCACCGATGATCTGGCCTATCAGCGTTTTCGGCGCCGGGTGCGCCATCCGCTGGTCAAGCGGCTCTTTCTCTGGAAATCGCTCGCCAGCCGTCGCGCCATCGCCGCCGATTACCGTCGCCGCAGCGCCGAGGCCAATGCCGAAAAGACCGCGACCATCATGGACGTCAACCAGCAGGCTGTCGTCGACACGCTCCGGCGTCATGGTGCAACGCGGTTGATCCATGGTCACACGCATCGCCCGGCCGATCATGTGCACGAGGTCGATGGACGTGCCGCCCAGCGTCTGGTGCTGGCCGAATGGCGCGACGGCGTGGGCGAGGCGCTGAGTCATTCGGCGTCGGGCTGGAGGCGTTTGGCCATCGAGTAATTGGCTCGTTCCCTGTTGAATCCCGTTCATCCGTCTCTTTATCGAGGAACCTCCCATGTCATCATCGGCGCCGTCCTTCTTTCGGCGGGTCTCCATCGCCTTTGGCAGTCTGCGTCGCGCGCTGAAAGATCCCGAGTTCGCGCGTGCGATTTCGGCGCTCGCCACTGCGACACCCGTGCATCCGGCGGCACGTCCGGCCGCACCCGCCACCGTGCCGCTCGGTGAAGCCGCGCCCGATTCGGCCCTGCTGCTGCTCGGCCTGCTGCAAAAGGAGGGGCGTCTGGTCGACTTCCTGCAAGAGGAGATCCAGGGCTATTCGGACGAAGAGATCGGGCGCGGAGCGCGCGTGGTGCATCAGGGCTGTCGCAAGGTGCTGCGGGACTATCTGAGCCTCGCCCCGGTGCGCGACGAGCCCGAGGGCAGTCGCGTGACTCTGGAGCCTGGATTCGACGCCGCCGCCATCCGCCCGACCGGCAATCTGGTCGGCGAGCCGCCCTTCAGCGGCACGCTCGCCCATCGCGGCTGGCGCGTGACCGAGACCCGTCTGCCCAAGCTCACCAGCGGCCATGATCCACGCATCATCGCGGCGGCGGAGGTGGAGCTGTGAGCGGTTCGCGTTACGCCATCGGCATCGATCTTGGCACCACCCATTGCGCTCTGTCCTGGGTCGACTCGGAGCGCAGTGAGGGCGAGCGCATCGTCCAGGACATGCTGCCGGTTCCGCAGTTGGTCTCGCCCGGCGCGGTCGAGTCGCGCCCGCTGCTACCGTCCTTTCTCTATCTGCCGCACGCCGATGAGTTCAGACAGAACGATCTGGGCCTGCCCTGGCAGTCCGACCCGACCCGGATCGTCGGCGAACTGGCGCGCAATCAGGGCGTAATGACCCCGATCCGGCTGGTCTCCAGCGCCAAGAGCTGGCTCTGTCATCCCGACATCGACCGTCAGGCGCCGATCCTGCCGCCCGGCGTGCCCGACGAGATCCCGCAGATCTCGCCCTTCGACGCGACCATCCACTATCTGGCCCATCTGCGCAACGCCTGGAACGGCGCAAATCCCTATGAGCCGCTCGACCGGCTGGAAGTCACGGTCACGGTGCCGGCCTCCTTCGACCCGGCCGCGCGCGAGCTGACCGCCGAAGCGGCCAAGGCGATCGGCATCAAGCATCTGGTGCTGCTGGAAGAGCCGCAGGCGGCGCTCTATAGCTGGGTCAACGACAGCCAGGGCGAATGGCGTCAACAGGTCCAGGTCGGCGACATCATCCTGGTGGTCGACGTCGGTGGCGGCACCACGGATCTGTCGCTGATCGCCGTGACCGAGCACGAGGGCGCGCTCGAACTCAACCGGGTCGCCGTCGGCGAGCACATCCTGCTCGGCGGCGACAACATGGATCTGGCGCTCGCTTATGTGCTGCGTCACAAGCTCGCTCAAGGCGGTGTGGAACTGGATCGCTGGCAGTTGCAGGCGCTCACTCATGCCTGCCGTCAGGCCAAGGAAACGCTGCTCGCCGATACCGAGCTGGAGCGCGTGCCCGTGGTGGTGCCGAGCCGTGGGTCGAAGCTGATCGGCGGCAGCATCCGCACCGAGCTGACGCGCGACGAGGTGCGAACCAGTCTGATCGAGGGTTTCTTCCCGGCGGTCGAGTCGGGCAGCCGTCCGACGACCCGCTCGCGCGGCGCGCTGACCAAGGTCGGTCTGCCCTATGCGCAGGATCCGGCCATCACCCGCCATTTGGCGGCTTTCCTCGGACGTCAGGCGGGCGCGACCCAGGATCTGGCCGGCTTCGTCGCGCAGTCGCCAGAAGCGAGCTTCCTGCGCCCGACGGCGGTGCTGTTCAACGGCGGCGTCTTCAAGGCCGGGCTGTTGCAGGAGCGGGTGATGGAGGTGCTCAACGGCTGGCTCGCCGCCGAGGACGCGCCGCCCGCGCGCCGGCTGGAAGCGCGCGATCTGGATCTGGCCGTGGCCCGAGGCGCGGCCTTCTATGCCCATGCGCGCCGGCATGGCGGGGTGCGCATCCGGGGCGGCACCTCGCACACCTACTATGTCGGGGTCGAGAGCGCCATGCCCGCCGTGCCCGGCATGGAGCCGGAGATCCAGGCGCTCTGTCTGGTGCCCTTCGGTCTGGAAGAAGGCTCGGAGCCGGTCGCGCCGCCGCAGGAATTCGGTCTGGTGGTCGGCGAGCCGGTGCGCTTCCGCTTCTTCGGCTCCAGCGTGCGGCGCGAGGATCAGGTCGGCGACCTGCTCGAAGACTGGCACGAGGACGAGCTGGCCGAGCTCGACGAGATCCAGACCACGCTCGGCGCGGAAGATCGCAAGAAGGGCGAGGTGGTCGCGGTGCGGCTCCAGGCGGCTGTGACCGAGGTCGGTACCCTGGAACTGACCGCCATCCCCGTCGATGGCGGCGACGAGCGCTGGAACGTGACCTTCCATACGCGCGGTCAGCGAGTCTGACGCCTGGCGTGATGGATCGGCTTCGGCGGTCGATCCATCACGCCGACTCGCGCCCATCGGGCCGACAATTCACGATCCTGGCCGGCCCTTCGTGGCAGAATGAGCCGGTCCACATTCGCGTCAATCCATGACCGACCAAGCCGTAGGAATCGAGCGCATGGCCAAGAAGAGCACTGGCACCCCCAAGTCGCAGACCACGAGCACCGCCAAGACCAGGATGTCGAGCAAGAAGACGCCTGAACCCGCACCGACCGAAACGGCCGTCAGCGCCGTTCAGCCGTCATCGGATGCCGCCCGAGCCGACGTCCCCAAGCCTCCAGTCATCAAGAAGACGGCCGCTCGCAAGGCTTCCAAGGTGTCCGACTCCAAGACGCCGCCAGCGCCAGTCGTTGCGGCTGAAGCGACGGTGCAGGAGGCGACGACACCGACTGCCGTGGAGACTCGGGGGGAACCGTCGTCCTTGCCGGAGCCACCGGAGGCCGTTACCTCGCTTCCAACCGTGCCGGTCGGCGCGGAGAGCGAGTCCGAGCACATCACCAAGCCGGAGCCGCGCCCCTTCTCAGAACTCGGCCATGCACCCACGCACGCACTCATGCCGACGTTCGACTCGACGCCCGAACCCGAATCCCACGTCGAGCACGAGGAACCCTGGTACGCCCCCGAGCCGCAGTGGGAGCCGGCCGCGCCGCCGGTCTGGCGTCCGAGCCTCTACATCGTCCACATCACCCCCGAGCTGGCGACCGTGGCCAAGGTCGGCGGACTGGCGGACGTGGTCTTCGGCCTGACCCGCGAGCTGGCCATTCGCGGCAACCATGTCGAGATCATCCTGCCCAAGTACGCCTCGATGCGCTACGACCAGATCTTCGAGCTGCACGAGGTCTACAAGGATCTCTGGGTGCCCTGGTACGAAGGGGCCATCCACTGCACGGTCTTCTTCGGCTTCGTGCACGGGCGCAAGTGCTTCTTCATCGAGCCGCACTCGGCCGACAACTTCTTCAATCGTCACAGCATCTACGGCTTCCACGACGATGTGATGCGCTACGCCTTCTTCTCGCGCGCGGCCATCGAGTTCCTGTGGAAAGCGGGCAAGCATCCCGACATCATCCACTGTCACGACTGGCAGACGGCGCTGGTGCCCGTGCATCTGTTCGAGCAGTATCAGGCGCTCGGCATGACCCATCCGCGCGTCTGCACCACCATCCACAATTTCGCCCACCAGGGCATCACCGGCGCCGAGCTGCTGCGTGCCACAGGCCTGCATCGACCCGAGCACTTCCTCTCGCACACCCGGCTCGGCGACCCGCGTCACCCCAACGCGCTCAATCTGCTCAAGGGCGGCATCGTCTATTCCAACTTCGTCACCACCGTCTCGCCGCGCTATGCCTTCGAGACCAAGGATCAGGGGCAGGGCTTCGGCCTGGAGCCGGTGCTGCACACCCACCACATCAAGTACGGCGGCGTGGTCAACGGCATCGACTACGACGTCTGGAACCCCGAGGTCGACCACCACATCCCGGTCCGGTACGGCATCGACAGCCTGGATCGCAAGTACGACAACAAGCGCGCTCTGCGTCATCGTCTGATGCTGGCCGACAACGAGAAGGCGATCGTCGCCTTCATCGGCCGGCTCGATCCGCAGAAGGGGCTGGAACTGGTGCGTCACGCCATCTTCAACACCCTGGAGCGCGGCGCCCAGTTCGTGCTGCTCGGCTCCAGCCCCGACGATCGGATCAACGCCGATTTCTGGGGGCTCAAGCGCATGCTCAACGACAGTCCCGACTGCCATCTGGAGATCGGCTTCGACGAGGATCTGTCGCACCTGATCTATGCCGGGGCCGACATGATGCTGGTGCCGAGCCGCTTCGAGCCCTGCGGGCTGACCCAGCTCATCTCACTGCGCTACGGCACCATCCCGGTGGTGCGCGCCGTCGGCGGACTGGCCGACACCGTGTTCGACAAGGATCACTCCAACCGCCCGCTGCACGAGCGCAACGGCTATGTCTTCAACGACTACGACCATCGCGGTCTGGAGTCGGCGCTCGGGCGCGCCATCGACTGCTACAACGCCTTCCCCGAACACTTCCGCGAGCTGATGAAGAACGCCATGCGTTGCGATTATTCCTGGAACCAGCCCGGTCAGGACTATCTCAACATCTACGATTACATCCGCGATGCCTGAGCCTGCATCCAGTTTGGCCAATGCGGCTGAAGCCGCACCTACACCAAAACGATCAGCGTATTCCGGGCGTGGTTCAATGAAGATCTACAACATATTTCCACGGCTCGCGGGCCGTTTCGGTGAGTGGACGCCGCATCTGGAGCGGGCGGCGGCCATGGGCTTCGACTGGGTGTTCGTCAATCCGATCCAGAAGACCGGGCGCTCGGGCAGTCTCTACTCGGTCGCCGACTATTTCGCCATCAACCCGGATTTCGTCGACCGGCGTTCCAAGCTCGACGCCGATGCCCAGGTGCGCGCCATGATCGCCGAGGCCGAACGGCTGGGCCTGTCGGTGATGATCGATCTGGTCATCAACCACTGCGCCGTCGATTCGGCGCTGGTCAAGGAGCATCCCGAGTGGTTCGTGCGCGAAGGCGGCCGCATCGCCAATCCCTTCTGCGTCGAGGCCGATGGCGCCAAGGTCGTCTGGTACGACCTGGCGCAGTTCGATCACGAGCATTCGTCGGACCGCAAGGGACTGGAAGACTTCCTGCATCGCGTCATCGCCCATCTGGCCGATCTCGGGTTCAAGGGGTTTCGCTGTGACGCGGCCTATCAGCTCCCGACCGAGCTCTGGAAGCGCCTGATCACGCGCGCGCGCAAGGCCGATCCGGACCTCGTCTTCGTCGCCGAGACGCTCGGCTGCTCGCCCGAGCAGACGCGCTCGACGGCGGGCGCCGGCTTCGATGCCATCTTCAACAGCTCCAAGTGGTGGGATTTCGAGGGGAGTTGGTTGTTGGAACAGTACGACCTGACGCGCCAGGTCGTACCCTCGATCAGCTTCCCCGAGAGTCACGACACCGAGCGGCTGTTCCTGGAGTCGGGCCAGAATCCCAATGCCCTGCGCCAGCGCTATCTGTTCGCCGCGCTGTTCTCGACCGGAGTCATGATCCCGATCGGCTTCGAATACGGTTTCAGCAGCCGGCTCGACGTGGTCAACACTCAGCCGGATCAATGGGAGGGGATCAACGTCGATCTGACTCACGAGATCGCCCAGATCAACCAGATCAAGGATCGCTATCCGGTGTTTCAGAGCGAGGGGCCGATCGAGTGTCTAGAATGCTCCAATCCAGCCATCCTGCTGCTGCACAAGTCGCACCCCAAGGGGCAAGGTGAGGCGCTGATCGCGCTCAACAAGGATCCCTGGAACCGTCAGTATCTCAGGGTCGAGAACCTCTACCACTACATCCGTTCACCCGGACCGCTGCGCGACGTCTCGCTGGAATGGGCGATGGATTTCCTGCCCACGCCCTTCGAGTTCGATCTGGCGCCGGGAATGGGGCGGGTTTTGGTGACGCAGGTGTGAAATATCGGCGCAGGCATGGCGTTCAGTCGCCGTCAGGACCAGCCGCGCGCTTCGACTTTTTTGAACAGGCTGTCTATGCTCTCTCTAGAGACCCGTCGATCCCGGCGGGGCGAGCGGAGAGCCTTGACGCCATGCCTGTACAGTCCGCACCCCTTCTGTCATTCCTCGCGGCCCTGTCGCTCGTCGGCTGCGCCCATACACCCAAAGAAACGCTCTCGGAGCCAGAACCGCGCGAGACTGAGTGGCGGATCGGCGAGTATGACGAGGGGCCGCCTGCCGATGTGGGTCTGGGGTTCATTGCTCTACCGGTAACGACGGACGTACAGAGCAACGCCGAGTCGGACGAGATCGAGGCGGCGCCGGCCAGGCCCGCTGAACCTGTCGCCTCCGAGCCGCTGCCCGCGCCGACCGAACCCACAACGGATACATTGACCGCAGACGCCGACGCCGCCAAACGCCGCTCGCTGACGATCTCGCTCGGTGATCAAGCCTTCGAATACAAGGAAGACGAGTCCGTGGTCCGCTCCGGCCCCATCTCATCGGGCAAGCCGGGCAATCCGACGCCGACCGGCCGCTTCAAGGTGCTCAGCAAGGATGAGCACAAGGTTTCATCGCGTTACACCAATCAGCTCGGGATGCAGGCCTGGATGCCGTATTCGATCCAGTTCTACGGCCATTATTTCCTGCATGAAGGCTGGCTCCCCGGCTACCCGGACTCGCATGGCTGTGTCCGGGTCGGGGAGAAGGACGCGCGCTTTCTGTTCGAGCGGCTCAGGATCGGCGATCCGGTCCTGGTCGTGAACTAGCGGCCATCCGACGCTTCACAGTTCCTGCGAGGCGAAATCGGCCAGACGCGAGCGCTCGCCGCGCATGAGCGTGATGTGCCCGCTGTGCGGCCAGTGCTTGAAGCGGTCGACCACATAGGTCAGTCCCGAGGTGGTCTCGGTCAGATAGGGCGTGTCGATCTGGCCGATGTTGCCGAGACAGACGAACTTGGTGCCCGGCCCGGCGCGGGTGACGAGCGTCTTCATCTGCTTGGCGGTGAGGTTCTGGGCTTCGTCCAAGATGATGTATTTGTTGAGGAAGGTGCGCCCGCGCATGAAGTTGAGCGAGGAGATGCGGATGCGGTTGCGCACCAGATCCTGGGTCGCTGCGTGTCCCCAGCTGCCGCCGCTCTCGGGGCGGGTCAGCACTTCCAGGTTGTCCATGAGCGCGCCCATCCAGGGCGTCATCTTCTCCTCCTCGGTGCCGGGCAGGAAACCGATGTCCTCGCCGACCGGGACCGTGACGCGGGTCATGATGATCTCGCGATAGAGATTGCGCTCCAACACCTGGACCAACCCGGCGGCGAGCGCCAGCAGGGTCTTGCCGGTGCCCGCCGTGCCGAGCAGGGTGACAAAGTCCAGATCGGGGTTCATCAGCATGTTGAGCGCGAAGTTCTGCTCGCGATTGCGCGCGTTGATGCCCCAGACGTTGTGACGCGGCAGACGATAGTCCTCGACCAGCTCGACGATGGCTTCGTTGGGGCTCGGCTTGTCGCGCACCATGGCCTCGAACTCGCCGTCATCGCCGAAGGCGAGGCATTGGGCCGGATACCAGTCGGCGATGTCCGGACCGGAGATGCGGTAGAAGGTGCGGCCCTGTTCCTTCCAGGCGTCGACCGATTTTTCGTGCCGCTCCCAGAAGTCGTCGGCCAGCACCTCCAGCCCGGTATAGAGCAGGTTGGCGTCGTCGAGCACCTGGTCGTTGGAATAGTCCTCGGCCTGGAGACCGAGCACGGCGGCCTTGATGCGCAGGTTGATGTCCTTGGAGACGATGATGACCTGACGCTCGGGATGCTTCTCGCGCAGGGCCAAGGCGATGCCGAGGATGGTGTTGTCGGGGGTGGCGCCGGGTAAGGATTCGGGCAGATGGATGTCGAGCGGCTCGGTCTGGAAGAACAGCCGGCCGCCGGCCGATTGCGTGATGCCGCCCCCCACCGCCTCCGGCCCGAGCGGCAGACCGGCGTCGATCTCGGCCTTGTCGGCATCGCACATGAGCTGATCGAGGAAGCGGCTGACCTGACGCACGTTGCGCGCGACTTCCGACAAGCCCTTCTTGGTGCGGTCGAGCTCCTCCAGCACCACCATCGGAATGAAGACGTCATGCTCCTGGAAGCGGAACAGCGAGGTCGGATCGTGCATCAGGACGTTGGTGTCGAGCACGAACAGACAGGGCTTGTCGTTTTCGCGTTTGATCATGATGTTCCGCCTCTGGTTGGGAGCAGTGGAGGAGGGCGCCCGCCCGGCGCGCGGCTCAGCCCTTGAGCGGTTCGAGCACGGCGTCGAGGTTGAGCGCGTCGCAGTAGTCCATGAAATCCTCGCGCAGCGCCGCGATATGGAGATCGGCCGGGATGCCGACCGTCATGTGCACCGCGAACATGGGCGTGCCCGTGTGGGCGGCGGCATAGGTGCTGGTTGAGAGATCCTCGATGTTGATGTCGCGTTCGGCGAAGAATCCGGCGAGGTTGTTGACGATGCCGGGGTGGTCCAGCGAGACCACGTCGATGGCATAGGGCAGCAGGTTGCGTCCGGTGGCGCGCTCGCCGGTGCGCTTGCAGATGATGGTCATGCCGAGCTGGCGTTCCACTTCGGGAAGCGCGTTCTCGATCTTGGCCAGGGTGTTCCACTTGCCCTCGACCAGCAGCATGGCCGCGAACTCGCCGCCGAGGACGGTCATGCGGCTGTCCTCGATGTTGCAGCCCTGGTCGAGGATGACCTTGGAGAGCTGGTTGACGATGCCTGGGTGGTCTTCACCCAGCGCCGAGATCACGAGGTAGGTCTTCTGCCTGGTCATATCCATGCCGATTGGTCGGAGATTGGGGAAAATGGGTCGGGTCGAACTGGTTCAAGTCTAGCATGGTGCAAGGGGGCGCCGTATCGGGGCAGTGGCCTGGGCTGATTCAGCGCAGTCGCCACGGCCCCGAAGCCGCAATCTGCTCAACCTGTCCTTCGGCTTCGAGTTCTCGCATGAGCGCGACCACCCAATATTGCTGATGGGTGGATGTGGCTTTTGGATAGGTTCCCCAGTCAAAGCCGCAAGCCCGGAAGATGGCGGAGAGTCGCATGCCCTCGTTTCCAGGTTGGCAACTGCTGGAGGTGTGCATGAACTCAAGAACCAGATACTTGGCTTGCGCCCTGATTTCCAGTCCTCTTTCCTGAAAGTGGCTCATGGATAGCTCCTTGTGTGAAATTTTCGACACTCTAAACCAAGCGAACTATTGAGGAGGATACCGGTGATTTTGAAAGTCATCATCGACGACCAGGCCCATGAAATCAACGTGCCGGACGGGCTCCTGGCCGAGGCGCGCGATTACTTCGACCAGATCGACCGCGACATGGACGGCGGTTGGCAGATGGGCCGTGACTGGGTCGAGGCACCCGACCGGATCCAGCGCGCCCAGATCGTCGCCGACCGTCTGCTGACGGCGATCGAGACCGACAACCTCAAGCTCGGAACCCTCATGGCCGGCTATCTCCTGGATCGTCTGCCGGGGCTGGGCCTGATCGAGCCGGACCTCCAGGGCGAGATCCAGAACACGCGCTTCGAGATGGGACGCCAGACCCAAACAGCACCGACGACCTCGCCCGCCACGTCAAGAGCAGCCGGCGCGGGTCTGAGCAAACTGGAGGCGATGGAGCAGGCCGGACGCGACGTGACCCAGGTCTTCAAGGTCGGACGCGGCTACCGCTTCTCGATCTTCGACCACGACACTGGAACCTGGATGGATGCGCCGCTGGCGCCGACCGAGCAGGAAGCTGGGCGCCTGCGTCAGCAAGCCTTCAAGGCGCGGTATGAAGCACTGCTGGCGGGCGGGTAAACGGGGGAGCGATGGCTGTGATCGCCGTCCATGGCGGGATCGGCGGTCTGCCGCCGGCACCGGGCCGACGGCCGCCGTCAGGATCAGTCCTTCTTGTTCGTGTCGATCTTGAGCAGCGTATAGGCCGGGCAGAAGCTGACGGCGCCGGTGGCCAGCACGATCAGGCCCAGGATGTCCAGGATGACGTTGCCGGTCATGAGACCGGCGAGGATCAGCACGCCCGCGGCCGCCAGACGGATGTTGCGGTCCATGGGGCCGACGTTCTTGGGCAGGTTCTGCAGCATACTCATGCGTTCTTCACTCCTTAAGGGATTGGACGGATTCGAGATTTCGGACGACGATGGCGACGGGTGCAACCAGACGCGATTATAGCCACCTTCGCCCTGGGGCGTGATGACGATCCGCACTCCGGCCCCACAGCCATGTCGAGACGTTCAGACGCTCGATCAGGCTCAAACGTTCCGTTCAAAAGAGCGCGTGCGAACTGCTGACATACTTGGTCAGCTCGACATGCTGGGCGTTCATGCGGCGCAGGATGTCCTGACTGACCTTGACGATGTTCTGCATCACACGATAGACGAGCCAGGGATGCTCGATCAGCAATGACTCGAACGCCTCGCGCTCGAAGCTACAGACCTGGGTGCGTCCGAGCGAGCGCAGCGTGGCCGTGTGCGGCTGGCCGCTGATGAAGCCCATCTCACCGGCCAGATCGCCGGTGCGCAGCACATGGATGGTGGTGTACTCCCCCTTGCCCATGTCGCGCGTGACCGCAAGTGCACCCTCGGTGATCACATGCAGGCTGTTGTCGATGTTGCCCTCCCGGATCAGGATCTCCTGATCGGCGAGCCGGCGGCAGCAGGCGATTCCAGTCAGGGCCTGGACCTGTTCGTCGCTGAGATTGGCGCTCAGACTGGAGCGACGCAGTGATTCGAAGTCTTGCACGGTGCCCATTTCGATGTCCCCCTATATTCTGAATTGCTAAAATTTTAGACGGCCAGTTTGATCCAGGCCAGCGTCCGGGGCAAGCGGCGGACGCCGTGAAAGGGCGCAAAATCATCGTTTTGACATCAGGTCGCTTTCCAGTATGATGCGCGATTCCCCGAATTTCGGGGTCTCCTTGCCTCACCGCGCCGCGCGGGAGGCTGTTCAATCCGTAAGGAGCCGCAATGCGACATTACGAAGTGGTTTTCCTGGTTCATCCGAGCCAGAGCGAGCAGGTGCCCGGCATGATCGAGCGCTATCAGGGTGGCCTGGAGAAGCGGGGCGGTGTGGTGCATCGCTGTGAGGACTGGGGGCGTCGTCCGCTCGCCTATCCGATCAACAAGATCCACAAGGCCCACTATGTGCTGATGAACGTCGAGTGCGATCAGGAAGCGATCGACGAGCTGGCCAACGCCTTCCGGTTCAACGACGTCGTGCTGCGCAATCTCATCATCCAGCGCGATGCGGCCGTCACCGAGGCTTCGCCGCTGGCCAAGGGCAGCGAAGAGCGCGAGCGCGCCGAGAGCTCGGACAACGACTCCGACAGCAACGACGACGACAACGACAACAGCGACGACTGAGCGCCCCGCCTCAGACGCGCGTCTCTGACTCCAGGAGAACACCATGTCACGCTTCTTCCGCCGCAAGCGCTACTGCCGCTTCACCGCCGAAGGCATCACCGAGATCGATTACAAGGATCTCAACCTGCTGAAGGCCTACATCAGCGAATCCGGCAAGATCGTCCCGAGCCGCATCACCGGAACCTCGGCCAAGTACCAGCGCCAGCTCGCACAGGCCATCAAGCGCGCCCGTTATCTGGCGCTGCTGCCCTACACCGACGGCCACTGAGCGTCGTTCGACGCTGAGCCGGCACGCGCGTCCAGTCAGGAGTCCCATCGGCGATGAAGCCGCTTGCGAACTTCATCATGCGTGGCTACTCGCCGGCGACCCTAGTGACGACGGTCGCGGGTCTGTTGTCGCTGCTGATCCCCTTCGTCGGCGTGATCAGCTCGGCGGCGGTCGGCCTGGTGACGCTGCGTCAGGGCGCCCGTCCGGGGATGCTGTTGCTGGGTAGCTCGACGCTGGCCAGCGGCCTCATCGCCTGGCCGGCGCTCGGGAATCCCTGGGTCGGACTCGGGATCCTGCTGGTGCTCTGGGTGCCGATCTGGGGGCTGGCGACCATTCTGCGCGCCACGCGCTCGCTGAATCTGACCGCACAGCTCGCCGCCCTGGGCGGACTCGTGGTGGTGCTGGTCGTGCATCTGACCGTGGGTGATCCCGCGCTCTACTGGCGCGAACTCATCGAGCCCCTGCGTCAGTCGCTGCTCAACGATGGCCTGGTCGAGGCCGAGGCCAGTCAGGTGCTCTTCGCGCGTCTGGCCCAGTGGATGACCGGCGCCTTCGCCGCCGCCCTGGTGTTGCAGTATCTCGTCAGTCTCTTCCTTGCGCGGGCCTGGCAGGCGCAGCTCTACAATCCGGGCGGATTCGGCGCCGAGTTCAAGGCGCTGCGTGTGGGTTCGCTGGTCGGCGCGCTGTTTGTGCTGTTTCTGGCCTGGGGGTTGCTGGCCAAGGGACTGGGGCTGGATCTGGCGCCGGTCCTGGGGCTGCTGCTGCTCCTGCAGGGGCTGGCCGTGATCCACCGTCTCCGCGAGCTGCGCAACGCCAATCAGGGCTGGCTGGTCGCGCTCTATGTGCTGTTGGTCTTTTTCATGCCGCAGATGGTGCTGTTGCTGATCAGTCTGGGGCTGATCGATCTCTGGGCCGACATCCGCGCCCGGGTCGAGCAACGTGTCTCCGGAACCGGGAAATCCTAGCCCCGGTGGCGGCCTCAAAATTTGTCGAGAGGAATACTCAAGTGGAAGTCATCCTGCTGAAGAACGTCACCAAGCTGGGCGTGCTCGGGGACAAGGTCAATGTCCGTTCGGGCTATGGCCGCAACTATCTGATCCCTGGTGGTTTCGCCGTGTCGGCGACGGCTGAGAACCTGGAAGCCTTCGAGGCCCGTCGCGCCGAGCTGGAGCGCGCCGCCGCCGAAGCACTGGCCGCCGCCGAGGCGCGCAAGGCCAAGTTCGAGGGCCTGAGCCTGACCATCGCCCGCAAGGCCGGTGACGAAGGTCGTCTGTTCGGCTCGGTCGGCGCCGCCGACATCGCCGAGGCTGCGCGCGAGGCTGGTCTGGAGCTGAGCAAGTCCGAGGTGCGTCTGCCCGAGGGTCCGTTCCGTGCCGTCGGCGAGTACGAAGTCGCGCTGCATCTGCATGCCGACGTCAACGCTCAGGTCAAGATCGACATCGTTCCCGGCAACTGAACCGCTACGGCTGTAAACGTTCGGGGCGTGCTCGGCCGTCGGGCCACGCGCCCCCGTAGACGCGCTCGAAGGCGCGTCTCGTCTATTCAGACGCTGACGGGTCTGGTGCCATGTTCGAGTCAGAGACCGCCGGGCCGCCGGGTATGGCTACCGGCTTCGACGAACTGCGTGTCCCGCCATACAACCTCCACGCCGAGCAATCGCTGCTGGGCGGTCTGATGCTCGACAACAGCGCTTGGGATCGCATCGCCGACATGGTCAGCGAGGGCGACTTCTATCGGCGCGAACATCGTCTGATCTTCGAGGCCATCACCAAGCTCGCCACCGTCGACCAACCGTTCGACGTAGTCACACTGGCCGACACGCTGGAGAGCAGCAAGCGCCTGAACGATGTCGGCGGCCTGTCCTATCTGGGCACCCTGGCCAGTCAGACGCCGAGTGCGGCCAACATCCAGTCCTACGCCAGGATCGTGCGTCAGGCGTCGGTGCGGCGTCAGATGATCGCCGCCGGCACGGCGATCGCCGACAGCGCCTACCATCCCGATGGCCGCGAGGCGTCCGAGCTGCTCGACGAGGCCGAGCGGCGGGTCTTCGCCATCGCTGAGCAGGAGTCGCGCGGCGGCGGCGGTTTCCAGCCGATCCGCAGCCTGTTGACCCAGGCCGTCGAGCGCATCGATACGCTCTATCTGCGTGATGAGCCGATCACGGGTCTGGCCACTGGGTTCGCCGACTTCGACGAGATGACCTCGGGACTCCAGCCCTCGGATCTCATCATCGTGGCGGGGCGGCCGTCGATGGGAAAAACCACCTTCGCGATGAATGTCGCCGAGAACATCGCCATCCAGTCCAAGCGTCCGGTGGCGGTCTTCAGTATGGAGATGCCCGGCGATTCGCTGGCCATGCGCATGATGTCCTCGCTGGGACGGATCGATCAGCATCGGGTGCGGACCGGCAAGCTGGAGGACGACGAATGGCCGCGTCTGACCTCGGCGGTCAACCTGCTGTCGGAGACCTCGATCTTCATCGACGACACCCCGGCGCTCTCACCGACCGAAGTGCGCGCGCGCGCGCGGCGACTCAAGCGCGAGCAGGGCGATCTGGGGCTGATCGTGCTCGACTATCTCCAGCTCATGCAGGCGCCCGGCGCGGGCGAGAACCGCGCGACCGAAATCTCGGCCATCTCGCGCGCGCTCAAGGGACTGGCCAAGGAGCTGAGCGTCCCGGTCATCGCGCTCTCACAGCTCAACCGCAGTCTCGAACAGCGCCCCAACAAGCGTCCGGTGATGTCGGACCTCAGAGAATGTGTGACGGGAGACACCCTGGTCGTGCTGGCGGATGGGCGTCGTATGCCGATTCGAGATCTCGTGGGTACCTGTCCCGATGTGGTATCGATAGACGAGTCCGGTCGCTTGATCGAGGCCAAGTCCGACTGTGTGTGGTGCGTGGGGCGCCGCCCTGTATGCGTCGTCCGGCTCGCGAGCGGGCGTCGGATTCGAGCCACGGCCAAGCATCGTTTGTTAGGCGCGAATGGTTGGCAAACCGTTGGTGAACTGACGCCAGGGGCACGTCTGGCGATTGCGCGTCGCTTACCTTCTCCTGTAGATAGCCAGCGCTGGCCGGATCATCATTTAATACTGCTTGCTCATTTGATCGGTGACGGCAGCTATCTGCGTGGTCAGCCATTGCGTTATACGACCGCTTCGGAGGACAACAGCCGCATCGTATCTGCGTGTGCATCTCGATTCGGCGTGCGCGTCAACCGCCATGCGGGAGTCGGTGCTTGGCATCAGCTCGTTTTCAGTGGCAACGGAAACCGCTGGCATCCGGCGGGCATCAATCTTTGGCTGCGTGATCTGGGAATTTTTGGGCAAAGATCTCATGAAAAACGTCTGCCAACCGATTTGTTCCGTTTGGATAATGACCAGCTGGCATTGTTTCTGCGCCATCTTTGGGCAACTGATGGCACGATTTCATTACGTAAGCCGGGGCAGAAAGGGAGTCACGGTGTGCATTTGAGCACGAACAGTCGAGGTCTTGCGGAAGATGTCGCGGCTGTATTGATGCGCTTGGGAATCGTTGCGCGGATTCAGTCTGTATTGCAAGCCGGTTATCGGACGACCTATATGGTTTGGATTAGAGGCGCTGACAATCAAAGACGTTTTTTGAGTCAAGTCGGCGCTTTCGGCCCACGTGCATCGCAAGCAGCAGCACTGCAAGCCGTACTGAATGATGTCAAATCGAACACAAATGTTGACACGCTACCGCGCGAAATTTTCGAGCGCGTACGCACGTTGATGCAAGAGCGTGGTATTTCGCAAAGAAAAATGGCGGAATTGCGTGGAACTGCCTATGGTGGTTCTTCTCATTTTCGTTTTTCGCCGTCGCGAAATGTATTGGCGGATTACGGAGAGCGGCTTCAAGATCCGGAGTTACAGGCTGCCGCCACCAGCGATTTGTTCTGGGATACCATCGTCGCGATTGAACCCGACGGAGAGGAGGATGTCTTCGATCTGACCGTTCCGGGGCCAGCGTGCTGGTTGGCGGACGGTATCGTCAGTCACAACTCTGGCGCCATCGAACAGGACGCAGACCTCATCGTCTTCATCTATCGCGACGAAGTCTACAACAAGGAAAGCAGCGACAAGGGCATCGCCGAGATCATCATCGGCAAGCAGCGCAACGGCCCGATCGGGACCGTGCGCCTGACCTTCCTCGGCAAATACACTAAGTTCGAGAACTACATCGGCAACTATTACGGTGAGGACGAGCACTGAGGTTCGGTGCCGAGCCGCCAAGCGCCGGCACATCGATCCCCACGTCGCCGGCTTGCCGTCTGCACTCCGCGCCACCATCTGGATCCACCACCCAGCCGGCGGCCATTCGACCGAGGAGACTACCATGTCCACCGCCCATCTCTCCGCGCCGAGCATCGACCCTGAGGAGGTCGCCTATTTCGAGCGGCTCGCCCACCGCTGGTGGGACACCGAGGGACCGTTCTGGCCCCTGCATCGGCTCAATGCCTTCCGGGTCGACTACATCCGCCGCCATCTGTGCACGACACTGGACCTCGATCCCGCCGCAGAGCGCCCGTTCGCGGGTCTGCGGATACTCGACATCGGCTGCGGCGGCGGCATCCTGAGCGAATCCATGGCCAGACTCGGCGCCGAAGTGACCGGCATCGACATCACCGAGAAGAATCTCCAGGTGGCCCGTATGCATGCCCAATGGAGCGAACTGGCGATCGACTACCGTCTGGCGAGCGTCGAGCAACTGGTGCAGGAGGGAGCATCGTTCGACCTGGTGCTCAACATGGAGGTCGTCGAACACGTCGAACATCTGCCCGACTTTCTCGCCGCCTGTGCACGTCTGGTGCGGCCCGACGGACTCATGGTCGTGTCCAGCATCAACCGCACGCCGGCCGCCTGGATCATGGCCATCCTTGGCGCCGAATACATCCTGCGCTGGCTGCCGCGCGGAACCCATCACTACCGCAAGCTGGTGCGGCCCGTCGAGGTCGCCCATGGACTGGGCACGGGCTATCGTCTGGTGCACGAGACAGGCGTGCGCGTGAATCCATTCGGTCGAACCTTTGGATACACGCGCTGGAAGGCCGTCAACTACATGATGGTCTGGCAGCGGCACGCCTGATTCGAGCGGTCGAACCCATGCCTACATGATCACATTGATCATCGTCAGCGCCACCACCAGGAACAGCACCGTCATGAGGCTGCCGGCACGCATGTAGTCGGCCACCCGATAGCCGCCCGGCCCCATGATCAGCGCATTGACCTGATGGGTCGGCAGCAGGAAGGAGTTGGAGGTGGCAATGGCGACCGTGAGCGCGAAAATGGCCGGATCGGCCCCGGCGCCGAGCGCCATGTTCACGGCCAGCGGCACCAGCAGCACGGTGGCGCCGACATTCGACATCACCAGGGTGAAGGCCGTGGCCAGACCCGCCAGCGAGAGCTGCACCACCCAGACCGGCACATCCCCGAGCGCGGCCAGCGTCTGTTCGGCGATCCAGGCCGCCGTGCCCGTCTGTTCGACCGCCATCCCCAGCGGAATGAGCGAGGCGAGCAGGAACACCGTCTTCCAGCTCACGGCCTGATAGGCTTCCTCCATGGTCAGCACCCGCGTGAGCACCATACCGAGCGCACCCACCAGCAGCGCGACCGAGAGCCGCAGATCGGTGAACAGGATCAGGCTGATGGTCAGCACGAAGAGCGCGAGCGCGGCCGAGACCTTGTGCGGACGCAGTTCTTCGTGCGGATACTCGGTGGTGACGACCACGAAGTTGCGATCCTTCTCCAGGCGCGCCAGATCGGCCCAGGTCGTTTGGACGACCAGGGCATCACCGGCGGCGAAGGGTGTGTTGCGCACTCCGCCGGTCTTGTAGGTGATCCGGGTGCCGCCGCGATTGATGGCCAGCAGCGACAGACCATAGGTCTTGCGCATCCAGACGTCGCGCGCGGTCTTGCCGATCAGGCTGGAACCGGGCGGGATGACGATCTCGGCGACGCCGGCCTTGGTCGCCGACATGGCCTCGGCGAAGAGGTCGAGATCGCGCTTGCGTTCGAGCTTGTTGGCGTTGGCCACGTCCAGGAGCGAATCGGCCGTGCCGAGCAGCGCCAGCCTGCTGCCAGGCGTGATGCCGAGCGTGCGGTCGACGCCATCGGCGCCGAAGCGCAGTCCGTCGCCCTTCTCGACGCCGACCAGACGCACCCGCCAGGTCTGTTCCAGCTCGTCGACGCTCATCCCGATCAGATGGCTGTCGCTGTTGGGCACGCGGAATTCGCCGATCTCGAAGTCGGTCAGGCCATAGGTCTCGGCGAAATAGGTGCGGGTGTCGCCGCCCTCGGCTTTGGTCGTGCCATGGACCGGCAGCACCAGACGTCCGGCCAGCACGAAATAGACGATGCCCGTGAGCAGGAGCGCGACACCGATCGGCGTCACATCGAACAGCCCGAAGGTCTTCATCGGCGCCACGCCCTCGGGCAGGGCCTGATTGGAGGTCAGGATCAGATCGTTGAGCAGGATCAGCGGGCTGGAGCCGACCATGGTGATGGTGCCGCCGAGCAGGGCGCAAAAGCCCATGGGCATGAGCAGTCGCGACATCGGCAGCCCGGTGCGCGCCGAGATGCGGCTGACGACGGGGATGAAGAGCGCCGCGGCACCGACGTTCTGCATGAAGCTGGAGATGACCCCGACCGTGCCCGAGATCAGCGGGATGATGCGCTTCTCGGTTGAGCCGCCGATACGCATGATGAAGGCGGCGACCTTGGACATGATCCCGGTCTTGTCCAGCCCGGCGCCGACGATCATGACCGCGATGATCGAGATCACGGCATTACTGGCGAAACCGTCGAACAGATGCTCGACCGGCACCAGTCCCTGTTCGAGGCCCATCAGGGGCGCAGTCAGGCTCGTCAGGCCCAGCAATACCATGACGGTGATCGCCGCCACGTCGACGCTGACCACCTCGAAGGCGAACAGAAAGACCGTCAGCAGCAGAAAGCCGCTCACCCAGGCGATCTCGGGCGTGGGGACGGTTCCGGCCAGATAGATGGCGGCAATGGCAAAGGCGGCGCCCGCAATGTCCGTCTTGGACAGGGCGCGAATGGCGTCGAGCATGGCTTGTCCTCGTGTGTGATGGGTTGAAAGGAGCGTCATGTTACTTTAAGGAACGCTAATATTCTGGATTTTCGACGGCTTCCAGCCGGTCGGTCGGCGTTCCGCGACTATAATGGCCGGATCTTATCGTCCCGATGGAGCGCCCGACCATGCCCACGTTCGATCCACGCTCGCTGACCGCGTTGTGCTTGCTCACGGCTGGGCTGGTCCAGGCTCAAGGGCCGGCGCCGACAGCGCAGGTCCAATCCATGCGGGTCGAGGTCGCCGATGAACTCGACCGGCTCAGCCAAGAACTCGATTTCGAGGTGCGCGGCATCGAGCAGACCGAGGGCGCCACGGCTCATGCGGCTGGTGAGTCGATCGTCGAACGTCTGCATCTGCTGCTGGAGGACTTCGATCATGTCATCGTGCAGGCGCCGGGCGCGGGCGTCGAGCGTGTAATCATCCTCGGTGAGAAGGCGGCCTATGTGCCGCCGCCCATGGTGGTGGAGGGCGGCGAGTCATCGGAGACCGCGCCGGCGAGCGGAGACGAGATCGTGCTGGCGACCCAGCGTCGTGGCGCCGCGCATCTGGTGACGCTGGGACTGGAGGGGGTATCCGGCGGTGCGCCCATGCAGGAGTCGATGCTCATCGACACAGGCGCCGATCGCGTGGTGCTGCCGGTCTCGCTGATCTCCTCGCTGGGACTCTCACCGGACGCGCTCCAGCAACAGCAGGTGCAGACGGCCAACGGCACGATCGATGCCCGCGTCGGACGTCTTGGGGCTATTTGGGTCGGTCCCAAGCGGATCGAAGACGTCGAGGTCGCCTTCATGGACGATCAGCGGCTGGGCGGAACCTCTTTGCTCGGCATGAGCCTGCTCGGGCGCTTTCGCATGACGATCGACGATGAGAAGAATCAGTTGACCCTGGCGCCGAAATAAAAGCGCTCTGATTCAGACGATCCGCTGTTCGTCCTCTTCCGGGTCGAGCGTGTGACGGTAGTGCAGGATCTGTTCGGCGGTGGCCTCCGGATCGCCGAGCCGGGCGATGTGATAGAGCCCCTCGCCCTCGGTGACCAGCGGCAGATTGGTGCGTCCGATGACGATACCGTCGAGCGGTGAAACGACCGCTTCGTCGGCCGGCCGGAAGGGGTCGGTGATGACCGCCAGCGTATCGCCGCGCTTGACGCTGGCGCCGAGCGCCGTCAGCGACAGCAGCACTCCGCTCTGATTGGCCCGCACCCAGAGGCTGGAGCGTGCGATCGAGGGGCGCGGTTCGATCGCGCGCACATGACTGCTGGCGCGAATCATCCCCAGATGACGCATCACGCCCAGCACGCCCTTGAGTCCGGCCCGAATCGCCAGCTCGTCGAAACGCAACGCCTCGCCGCCCTCATAGAGCAGCAGCGGAATCCCGCGCGCGGCGGCCACGGCGCGCAAGGAACCGGCACGCGACTCGGCATCCAGGATCATCGGGCTGCCGAAGGCGCGCGCCAGCTCCGGCATCATCGGATCGGCGTCGAGCGAGACCCGGATCTGCGGCAGATTCTCGCGATGGAGCGCGCCTGTGTGCAGGTCGATGCCGTGGGTCGAGCCCGTGACCACCTCATTCAGCAGGGTGGCGGCCAGACGCGCGGCCAGCGAGCCGGTGTCCGAGCCGGGAAAGGAGCGGTTGAGATCGCGCCGGTCCGGCAGATAGCGCGACTGGCGCACATAACCGTAGACGTTGACCACGGGCACGGCCAGCAGCGAGCCGCGCAGATGGTTGAGCGCGCGCTTGAGCAGCAGACGACGGATGATCTCGACGCCATTGATCTCGTCGCCGTGGACGGCGCCTGTGACGAACAGGCGCGGACCGGGCCGGCGTCCGTGGACCACATGCACCGGCATCAGGACCGGCGTCTGGGTGTAGAGACAGGGCAGGGGGATGTCGACCCGCGTGCGTTCGCCTGGGGCGATGTAGCGGCCGGCGATGAGCAATGGCTCGGGATTCATCGGCCTGTCTCCTCCTCAGCCCTGACCACGGGTGCGCGTTTTGCCGATGGCGGCGTTCTTCTCGATGAACTCGATCATGAGACTGGCGATGTCCTTGCCGGTGGCCGATTCGATGCCTTCGAGTCCGGGCGAGGAGTTGACCTCCATGACCACCGGGCCGTGATTGGAGCGCAGGATGTCGACGCCCGCCACGTTCAGCCCGATGATGCGCGCCGCGCGCACGGCGGTCGAGCGTTCCTCGGGCGTGATGCGGATCAGCGAGGCCGTACCGCCGCGATGCAGGTTGGAGCGGAACTCGCCGGCCCTGGCCTGACGCTTCATGGTCGCCACCACCTTGTCGCCGATGACGAAGCAGCGGATGTCGGCGCCGTTGGCCTCCTTGATGTATTCCTGGACCAGGATGTTGGCCTTGAGGCCCATGAAGGCCTCGATCACGCTCTCGGCGGCCTTCTGGGTCTCGGCCAGCACCACGCCGATGCCCTGGGTGCCTTCCAGGAGCTTGATGACCAGCGGCGCGCCGCCGACCATCTTGATCAGATCCTGGACGTCGTCGGGTGCATGGGCGAAGCCGGTGATCGGCAGTCCGATGCCCTTGCGTGCGAGCAACTGGAGCGAACGCAGCTTGTCGCGCGCGCGCGAGATGGCCACGGATTCGTTGAGCGGATAGACGCCCATCATCTCGAACTGACGCAGCACCGCCGTACCGTAGAAGGTCACGGAGGCGCCGATGCGCGGGATGACGGCATCGAAGTCGGTGAGGTCGTCGCCCTTGTAGTGGATCGAGGGGGCGTGCGAGGTGATGTTCATGTAGCAGCGCAACACGTCGACCACCTTGGTCTCGTGCCCGCGCGCGCGCGCCGCCTCGACCAGACGGCGGGTGGAGTAGAGCGAGGCATTGCGCGAGAGGATGGCGATTCTCATGCGCGTGGCGTCTCCGCGCGCAGGCTGGCGATCAGCAGCAGGACCACGCCGACCGTGATGGCGCTGTCGGCGATATTGAACGACGGCCAGGGGTTGAAGATCGCCAGCGGGATGATCGGCAGATAGACCTGGATGAAGTCGACCACATGACCGAGCAGGGCGCGGTCGATGAGGTTGCCGACCGCGCCGCCGATGATGAGCGCCAGTGCGGCGGCGTGCAGGCGTTCGGTGGCGGGGAGCCGCAGCAGCCAGCCGACCAGTACGCCGCTGACGATGAGCGCCAGCACGACGAAGAACCAGCGCTGCCAGCCGCCCGAGTCGGCCAGGAAGCTGAAGGCCGCGCCTGTGTTGAACATGAGGGTCAGATTGACGTTGGGCATCAGGGCGACGACCTCGTAGGGTTCGAGCGCCAGGAGCACCATCCATTTGCCAGCCTGATCCAGTAAGAGGATCGCCAGCGAGAGCCAAAGCCAGTGTTTCAAGAGTCGTCGTTCCTAGTGTGAAGTGTCGCGCTTCGTTGTGTGATTGAGTCCGGCCCGCAGGGTGCGCAGCGCCTAACCCCGCTTGGCCTGGTGTGCCTGCGCCTGTTCGACCAGTGCCCGTGTCGCCGCATAGGCCGCGTGGCAGAAGGCCCGGAAATCCGCCTCCAGATCGGCCCTCGGCCAGACGCCCGTCGTCGGCGTCAGCGGTCCCATGGTCAACTGGTACTCAGCCAGGGTGTCGATATAGTGCTTGCGATCCCTGACCTCGATCACGACCGGCAGATGACCGGCGCGCAGCACCGGCACATTGGACAGTAGCCGTGCGAGCCGACCGTTGCCGTCCCAGAACGGATGGATGTGCACGAACCCGAGATGCAGATGCGCATAGGCGTCAATGGCCTCGGACTCGCTCAGGGGGCTGTTCGCCAGCCGCTTCAGCTCATCGAGCCAGTCGGCCATCAGCGCCGGTACATGCTCGGGCGCCGCATATTCGATGAAGGTCTGGCGTCCATCCGCCGTCACGGCATAGGCGCCGTTGGGTTCGCGTTTCCAGGCGCCGAACGGCTTGAAAATATCCAGCGTCACCTGGGTCTGGACGGCGCGATGCAGCTCGAATAGCCGCTCGGTCGTCAAATCCTCATCCAGCCAGGCATAGATCAGCTCGATCGCGCGGGCATGGCCCATGACCTCCTGATGATCCTTCAGCGGCTTGCCGGAGATCGTCAGCCCCTCCTCGATGACGAATTTGGTCTCGCCGAGGGTCAGGGTGTTGCCTTCGATGGCGGTCGAGCCATGCGTCCAGAGATCGCGGATCTGGGCCAGCAGCGCCGCGCGCAGATCGAGGTCGAGTCCCTGGAATGCATGGAACCGGGAGAGTCTGTCGAGCTGACACATAGGCCGCATTACGGGATCAGCACGCCCGGTGCGCTAGGCCGCCTTCGCCTTGCCGACACTGACCCGGACCTGGATTTCCTCCCAAGGAACGAAGATCTTGCCGGCGGCATCCTTTTCGATGACTCCCAGATCCAGCAGCTTGGTCACATCCGAATGCTCGTTGCTGTAGTTGCGTCCCAACTTGCTTGGCCAGTGCATGGATCGAAACCGGCCCCAGATCCTTGAGGGCTTCCAGCAGCGCCATGCGCGCGGACGTCAGCTCACTAAAGAGCTGGGCCGTGCTACTGAAGCCGAGAGAGTAGTCGGCCTCTGGAACCGCTTCGCCCGCATCGATCAGGCGCGCCACCTCCAACGCCTTGGCGAAGTAATCACCGGCGGTGGATGTTTCCACGATCGCTTTAGACATAGTTTTCTCCTGCCAAACGGCGTACATCCTCGCGGAAGTCTTCGATCAGGCTGAGCAGGCTTTTGAAGCGATACGGTGTCTCGGTTTCGCCTTCATGGCGATAATTGCCCTGGTTTGCGGGTGGTCCGATGCTCGGGTTGGGTCGAGCGGGGCGTTATTCTATGGCATAAAAGCACACCGGACTCGCCGCCGGCACGCAAACCATCTGATATCCGTTAACTGTGGCTTGGGACGAACCTAACGCGGCCTATCTCGAAGTCCTGCCCGCAGGGTGTGAAGCGCCTGAGTCTGGCTCGGTTCGGTCATGCAGGTCTCAATTAGGCGCAGGTCGAGTCCGGGCAGGAAGCAGCTGCGCTCCTGCTCCTGATAACCTGTGTCATCGAGTCGGTGAACGCTGAGTCGTCCGTCGCGCCAGATCCAGACTTCGGGCACGCCCAGGCCCGCATAGACGGCGAGCTTGTCGAGTCCGCCTGAGGTGCGGACGACTTCGATGGCGAAGTCCGGCACGCCCGGGGGCTGGATCAGGGGGCCGACCACATAGCATTCATCGGCTTCGGCACCGAGCCGCTTGTCAGGTGACTTGAGCGTCCAGGAGCCGAAGCCTTCCAGTTCGATTCCGGTTTCGTCGGCATAGGTCTCGATAAGACGCCCCAAGCGCTTCTTGTCGCCCTCGTGTTCGATGGAGGGGGTCATCAGTTCCAGCTCTCCATCCAAATAGGTTAGGCGAGGGTCGGCACGCTCGGCACGCAGAGTCATCAGACGCTCGTAATCGTCCCAGTCAGCGCCGTGTAGCCGGACGCATTGATCGATTACAGCGTGTGAATTTAAGCCAATTTTTGAGTCAAACATAGGTCACGACTCTGTGTTGCAAAGCAAGAATCAACGCAAACGCGCCATCGCCTCAGACAAATTCTGATCAAGCCGTTTGAACTGGTTGTCGCTGTCACTTAACGTTAGTTCAGACAGGCGCAGTTCATTTCGGGCCGTTGTCACATCAATGACACGCCCTACACACTGAAGCGTGTCCTCATATCCCTGTTCCATCCAGGATGGAATTTTACGAGGATCAAATCCCAGCAAATCCTTAAATCCGCCTTCTCGTTGTATAGCTGATTGCGGTCGAATTTCCAAAATAGTTGCGTCGGGAAAATCATGTCGGCTCCAGAGTGAGCCATCGGACAAATGCGTGACTAATAATGTCTTGATGCCTGCCTGCAACAACGGCGTTACCGGAGTATTCCCCTGCATCCGTTGCCAGCCTCCCATTCCACCATCGCGATAAATGGAGTCATTCATATGGCGATGGGAAAACAGCAACGGAATTGCTGCCGATGCCAGCAATGCATCTTTTTGTTGGGATTTTGGTAGCTTTTGAATATGTAGAAATTCCGACGCAGGCGAATCCTTCAATCCTGAATCAGCCATCACGACACTCAAAAGATCCTCTAATCCTCCACGGCTTTTGAATACAGAAACATAGAGCGGCAGCCCATTATCTAGAGCGTCTGGATCGAAATACACATCCATCAAGCGATGCAGCGGACTTGAAGAAAGCAACCCATCATCAAGCAAGTTCCCAATCATCGGGACTTTCAGCCCAGCATCGCGTGCAATATTTCCTAGTTTTACAAGATGATCAAATCCTTTGACTCTAAGTCCGACCTCTACCAAAAGTCCCAAGTAAGCAGGAAAATTCGGTGCTAACGGTGGTGAACTGGCCAGCGTATTCCATAACTCATCCATTCGCTCAACGCCTTCCTTGAGGGAGGGTGCAGAGGCCAGTATGGCACCATTTAAAGCTCCGATACTTGCGCCGGCTATAGCGTCGACACGCGCGCCCAGTTCAAGTAAAGCCTTGAGTACGCCAACATGGTAGGCGCCTTTTGCACCGCCCCCAGAAAGAACCAATCCAACAGCAAAATCCGATTGCGATTTCATTCGTTTACTCTAAAGATATCGGAGACCAGCCCTTCCACCAAACGCTCGGATGAACAAATTCTTGGCATCCGTAATGGTAGCTTATGGCCACAGTTACAAATGGCATGAACGAAAGGTGATTGAATGATGCATGACCAATCACCGAGATAGGCGAGTGCGTCTTGCGCGTCAGGCAAAAGATCGCGACCATGTGGCGGGGCCAGCCATTGAGTCGTATCGAGACGTTTGGTTGAAGCTTCGTCAGTATCGCGCATGAGTTGGCTGATCGCGCGATTGCTTAGGATTTCAAGATGCGTTGCGCGTTCGCCGATTGAACCATTTCGATAGAGATCTCCGAACGCCCCCCAACGTAACTCTTCCAAGACAGCATAGCAACGTCCAGCCAGTGAAAAGCTTGCAAATTTTCCAGCCTCCCACTTGCTGAAAACCAAATCGATTTCAATATTGGCGCGCTGAACCAAGTCTATACGCTTTATGTCACGTTCAAGCTGTGTGCAACGCTCGTTAAGCTCGAAGGATAGTCTTTCGATCTGCTGTCTTGTATCTGCGGAATAATGCGTCAGATCGATCAATGCAGTTTGAATCATGGCGACTCTGTTTTTGACGTGAGTCATCGCCAAATTGCTTCTAGCTAGTGAGCGTGAAAGCTCAGTTAGCCATTGCAAAGATGCCTCTACACTGTCAACCAGGCTGGCATTGATCTCAGCCTGGCGGCGCTGACCTTGCCCGGTGAATCCATCGTAAAGACGAGCAGAAAAACCATTGCGGGCGCGTTGCACCCGCAGATGGTCATTTACAACATCGATGCCGTTAGCAAAATCGACGATGAATTTTTCCGGAAGACATGGCAAAACTTTGCAGATTTCATCGCTGGGTGAAATCGGCGAAAGCTCAGTCATGCTAAACATCCTGCACTGGCTTTTAATTTATTTTTCGTATCTTCTTGTAGCTCAACACTATCCTTACTAATCACTGGAACATATTTTTTCAAACCAGCCAAGCGGTTGGCAAGGGCTTCCTGTTCAGCTTTGCTGCCTTCTTGATCGCGAATGCTTTGCAGCAAATCACCACGTATCTGCTCTACGGCTTTCCGAAAAGCATTGAAAAATTCGCATATATTTTTTTGTAAAGGTGCCTTAATTTTTTCTGCAATATCTTTTTCTAATCCACTAAAAACTTCATCAATGTTATTTTTAGCGGATTTCTTGATTGCATTTATGTTTATCTCAAAATATTTTTCTTGAATACTGTATTCTTCCCAGCCCCAATCATCTGTATCAAACCAGCCGCAGATTGTTCCCCAGACGTTATCTTTCCGACGGCGCCGCGTTACCTTTTTCGTTTTCTCATCCACAAGATCGCTTAACAATTCAGAGCCAGATGCTTCTAGCGAAAGTAATGAGGTATTAGGAATAGAAAGACTGATAGCAAATCCGCTTTTTTTCATGCGATCCTCCATGTTACTAAAAATTTCTTTTGAGTCAGCCGCAATAGTCTCCACAAAAACAGACTGAAACTCATTTAAAGCTAGATTCATCATGTTTTTCATTGCCAGCTCGTTTTCGCGAATAATTTCCTCCAGGCTTCTGCGAATATTATTAATTAGTGACTTGGCTTTTGTTTTGTCGTTAAATTTTATTAGCCCATGTTTTTTGTCAAATTCACCGTTAATATTTGAATTAAAGATTTTTGCTTTGGGCTTAGGATTTAAATTCAAAAGCTTGCCAAAAATCGCAGAAAATCTATTTTCAGACTTAGCTGAACCCCTGAAATCTTGTTTTTTTGTTCCTGCTGTTAGCAGTCTTTGCTCCTCTTGTTTTTGGCTTTCTTCAAAATAAAAATCAATGCTTTCGAATACATTTTCTTTGACTTTTTGGAAAGCTTTTTGGGTTTCTTTTTCTAGCTCTATAAGTATTTGGTCTGCCTTTTTTTTTGCAGAATCTTCGATGGAATTGATGCGAACGACATCATTTTGAAGATCGTCAATTTGGCTTTTTAGCTCCTGAAAGCTTTTTGTTAGCGCTGTCTCGCGTATGTTAAGGAAATTGTTTAATTTTTCGGATGTATCAACCAATTTGGCGGATGCAGAATCAACTGCAAGCAGGGCTGCTTGCGCATGGGCAGCGTGGATGATTTTTTCTAAAGGCGCATGAAACAGAGAGTCATCCCAAAGCAGATCGACGCCTTTTTTTACACCTTCAAGATTAGCAATCGAATCTTTCCAAGATCGACCGAATGCCTCAGTGCCAAAATCCTTAACCCATGGATACTGGCTATGATCCGGAAGCGTTCCATAAACGGCAAGTTCCCGTCTTGCATAGTTGGCTAAATATGCAAATTTCGAAGAAACAGGAAAAATAAGGGTTTCAGCTATCTTTCCTTCCATTAAGGAATTGGCAACAAATAATTTTGTTTCTTCCTCAGAGTCGCTGTTGCGGTCTTGCTGATCAAACTTGTTTACTAGCGCATACAATCGTCCTTCTGCAATGCTAGCAATTTCCTTTAAATTATCTCTGACCTGTGCATCAGCATCTGATTTCAACTGTGTAAAATCGAGCACCGCTAATACTGCAGAAGCCTTGCGTAGCTGCTCCTTTAACATCTCGCGCAGATGAGGTTGTCCAGATTCGTTAGGTCCGGGGGTGTCAAGCAGCGTCAATGTTCCAGCAGCAGAGTTTTGCTCTCGAAGATGAACAAATTCAACTTCGATAACAGGAAGCTCATAAATTTCATCGTAATCTGAAAATGGAAATTCGATATTCAGATCTCTGGACAAGCGAACCAAGTCGTTCAGTGTTTCCAGAAACTGAAAAATCGACTGAGATCCTTTATAGATTTTATTCAGTGAAACCTGCGTGTTAATTAGTTCAAGCAGGTCTTCCATGTGTTCATTTTTCGATAAGTGCTCAATATGATTAGTGTTGTCAGAATGCTTGGCAAGTCGACCAATTTCTTCCATCAAACGTTCGATTGGTGCGCTGTTTTCAAATTTTAAAATGGGTTCGACTTGGCCCGGCGTGTGCTTTATTAAAGTCGGTAACGCTGTCATGGGACGGTTACGGTTTGGCAATACCTCAGTGCCGACGATAGCGTTAATTGTTGTCGATTTGCCTGCTTTCATCGTCCCAACAACAGCAAGAACCAACTCCAGACGGTCCAGTTTCTTTTTTTCTCCTTCAAGAATTTCGATGTATTTCAGCGTGTTGTTGCGATCGAATGTCTGGATTTCCCCAGTTTTTGACTCCGCAATGACTCCCGTTTCGTTCAGCATTTTGCGCAGAATTTCCAGTTGTAGATCGATCAAGCGCAGTGCTTCGTCTCTAAGTGCTTCGATGTTTTGCTCGTGCATGATCCTTCTCCTTATGTTTGATCGAATTTTTCTATCAAAAACAAATTTTTACTGAATTGCAGTGCGATTATCTCATGGTAGACACAATTTGTCAGCTTTTAAAAAGCCGAAACAGCAAACCGGGAAGCGTTGTCATCTTTATTGTGGTTTTCGACTTCATCGATAGTTCTTCATGCCCGCAAACTGGGCATTTATCAAAATACTCACCTGGTTTTAGGGCATCGCTACGCGGTGCAACTGTTTTGGACCAGCCGCAGGCTGGACAACTGAAGGTGATAGGTCCTGGACGGATTGGCATGTCGATTTCCTTTCTCTAGATGCACTCAGTGGCGTTCAAACAAGAATTATTGTAACACCCAGAGCGGTCCCTTCGACTTTGCTCAGCACGGAAAGCAAAGTCGAAGGGTGAGGCAACCTATTTTACGCAAAGCGCCGTGTTTCACCTGTACCTGCGACATTCTCGGCACAGCGTCCGCAGAGCTCAGGATGCTCCGGATCGACGCCCACATCGGCGCGATGGTGCCAGCAGCGCACGCATTTGGCGTGCTCGGAGGCGCTGACGCGCACGGCCAGTCCATCCAACTCGGTCGCGACGGCGTCATCCGGACGCGCGGCCAGCGGGTGCAGGCGCGTCTCGGAGACGATGAGCGCAAAGCGCAGTTCCTCTCCGAGCCGGCCCAGCAAATCGAGCAGCGCATCCGAGCCGTACAGATCCAGCTCGGCGTCGAGCGACGAACCAATCGCTCCGCCCTTGCGCGCATTCTCCAGCGCCGGACCGATCGCCAGACGCGCGGCGATCACCTGATCCCAGAAGGCGCGGTCCATCGAATCGCCGGCGTCGAGCGCGAACAGACCCTCGTACCAGGTCTCGGTGAAGATGGTTTCGGCGCGCTCGCCGGGGATCGCGGCCCAGATCTCATCGGCGGTGAAGCTGAGGATGGGCGCCAGCCAGCGGCTCATGGCCTCGATGATGTGATACATCGCCGTCTGGCACGAGCGACGCGGCAGGCTGTCGGCCGGGGTGGTGTACTGACGGTCCTTGATGACGTCGAGATAGAACCCGCCCAGGTCGACCACGCAGAACTGCTGCACCTTCTGATAGATCAGATGGAACTGATAGTCCCGATACGCCGCGATCACCTCCTGTTGCAGCCGGTGGGCACGATCGACGGCCCAGCGGTCGAGTTCGATCATGTCGGACGGCGCGACACAGTTGACCGCCGGGTCGAAGCCTTCCAGATTGGCGAGCAGGAAGCGCGCCGTGTTGCGAATGCGCCGATACGCATCCGCCGTGCGCTTGAGGATCTCGTCGGAGACGCTCATCTCGCTGCGATAATCGGTCGCCGCCACCCACAGCCGGATGATGTCGGCCCCGAGCGTCTTCATCACCTCCTGCGGGCTGACCACGTTGCCCTTGGACTTCGACATCTTCTCGCCCTTGGCATCGACGGTGAAGCCGTGGGTGAGCACCTGACGATAGGGCGCGCGCCCGTGCATGGCCACCGAGGTCATGAGCGAGGACTGGAACCAGCCGCGATGCTGGTCCGAGCCTTCCAGATAGAGATCGGCCGGGGCGCTCAGTCCGTCGCGATGCTCCAGCACACAGGCATGGGTCACGCCCGAGTCGAACCAGACATCCAGGGTGTCATGCACCTTGTCGTAGAGTGCGCCCTCGTCGGCGAGCAGATCGGCCGGCTCCAGCGCGAACCAGGCCTCGATGCCGTGCTTCTCGACCCGCTTGGCTACCAGCTCGATCAGCTCATCGGTGCGCGGATGCAGCGCGCCGGTCTCCTTGTGGACGAACAGCGGAATCGGCACGCCCCAGGTGCGCTGGCGCGAGATGCACCAGTCGGGCCGGCCGCGCACCATGCCCTCGATGCGGCTCTGGCCCCAATCGGGCATCCAGCGCACCCCTTCGATCTCGCTCAGGGCGGTGTCGCGCAAGCCCTGCTTGTCCATGCTGATGAACCATTGCGGCGTGGCACGGAAGATGATCGGCGTCTTGTGACGCCAGCAGTGCGGGTAGCTGTGGGTGAAGCGCGTCTCCAGGAGCAGCGCGCCGTGCTGCTTGAGCACCTCGACCACATGCTCGTTGGCCTTGAAGACGTTCTCGCCCTCGAACAGCGGGGTGCCGGGCAGGAAACGCCCGTCGCCGCCGACCGGATTGTCGACCGCCAGACCATAGCGCTGGCCGACGATGTAGTCCTCCAGACCATGACCGGGCGCGGTGTGGACGGCGCCGGTGCCAGCCTCCAGCGTGACATGCTCGCCGACGATGATCGGCACCTCGCGCGCGTAGAAGGGATGGCGCAGCTTGACGCCCTCGAAGTCGATGCCGCGTCCGTAGCCGACCACCCGATACTCCTGGACGCTCCAACGATCCATGGTGTCCTTGAGCAGCCCCTCGGCGACCAGCAGCCGTTCGCGGCCCTGCTCGGTGACGGCCTCGACGATGACATAGTCAAGTTCGGCGTTGAGCGCGACGGCTTGGTTGGCCGGCAGGGTCCAGGGCGTGGTGGTCCAGATCACGACCGAGACCGGCCCCTCGCCGCATCCGTTCGGCGAACCATGACAGCGCAGTTCCAGCACCGCCGGATCGACCACCGGAAAACGCACGTCGATGGCGATCGACTGCTTGTCGGCATACTCGACCTCGGCCTCAGCCAGCGCCGAACCGCAATCGACGCACCAGTGCACCGGCTTCTCGCCCTTCTGCAAGTGCCCGTTGGCGATGATGCGCCCGAGCGAACGGATGATCTCGGCCTCGAAGCCGAAGTCCATCGTCAGATAGGGCCGTTCCCAATCGCCGAGCACGCCGAGCCGCTTGAAGTCGGCACGCTGCTTGTCGACCTGCTTGCCGGCATAGTCGCGACAGGCGACCCGGAACTCGGCGGCGCTGATCTTGTGCCCCGGCTTGCCGTGCTTCTTCTCGACCTGCAACTCGATCGGCAGACCATGACAATCCCAGCCGGGTACATAGGGGGCATCGAAGCCGTCGAGCGTGCGCGACTTGACGATGATGTCCTTCAAGACCTTGTTGACGGCGTGACCGATGTGGATCTCGCCATTGGCGTAGGGCGGGCCGTCGTGCAGGATGAAGGTCGGCGCCCCGGCGCGCGCGGCGCGGATGTGGCCATAGACGTCGAGCGCCTCCCAGCGCTTGAGCATCTCGGGCTCGCGCTGGGCGAGGTTGGCCTTCATGGCGAAATCGGTCTTGGGGAGATTGAGTGTGGGCTTGTAGTCGGTCACTGGGGTTCGATCCTGAAGAGACATGTCATGCCGAACGCGGCTTAGTCGTGCAAGCTACAAGTGGGCGCGTGGAGAATCAAGCGCGCGTGAAGAGACAAGGGGCGGTGAAATCCGTTATAGAATCACACCAGCCGCGTTCAGCCGATCACGCTGACGGGGGCGCGCGGTTGCATCACGCACACAACCCAAGTCTATCAGTCAGGACGCGGTTCGATACGTGAACGAAAAGATTCTCGACAAGACTCAGCTTCGCATCGGCCTGTTCGTGATGCTCGATCTGCCCTGGATGGGGCACCCGTTCTTGACGAACAACTTCAAGATCCGCAATCAGCGCCAACTGAGCATCCTGCGTCAGCTCGACATAGAGCAGGTCCGGGTCGACCTGGACCGGAGTGAGACCTTCTCCGAGGCGGAGCTGGACGAAACGGTGACGCTCGACGAGACCGAGACCTCAGAGAGTGGTGATGATCCAGGCTCGACGCTCTGGGCCGAGAAGAACGAACGCATCCGTCGCCTCAAGCAGCGCCGCTCACGTCTGAACCAATGCGCCAAATCCTATGTTCAGAAAGTGGGCATGGCGCGCAAACTCATGGCGCATCTGCGCTCTTCGCCCGCGCAGGCGGCCGAGGAGGCCGGCGAGCTGGTCGACGGCATGGTCGGCGAGCTGACCGAGGACGCCGAGACGACGGTGCAGCTGGTCAATCTCAAGCATCAGGACGAGAACAGCTACAACCACGCCATCAATGTCTCGGCTCTGGCGCTGGTGCTCGGGCGCAAGCTGGATCTCGATCAGGCGCAGCTGCGCCTGCTCGGTCAGGGCGGACTCTTCCATGACCTCGGACACCTGAAGATCCCGGCTCAGATCCTGATGAAGAAGGGACCGTTGACCGAACCCGAGCGGCGTTTCTACGAGCAGCATCCGCGTTACGGGGCCGAGATCGCGCGTCAGATCGGGACACTGCCGGTCGGCGTCATCGAGATCATCGCCAAGCATCACGAGCATCTGGACGGCAGCGGTTATCCCGGGGGACTGCGTGCCAACGACCTCGGACTGCTCACGCGCATCCTGACCGTGGTCAACCGCTACGACAATCTCTGCAACGGCTTCGGCGGCGAGCGTGGTCTCTCGCCGCACCAGGCCGTCTCGCGCATGTATTCCAAGGAACGTCAATGCTACGATCCCAAGGTCTTGTCGACATTCATTACCAACCTGGGCGTCTATCCGCCCGGTACCGTGGTGCGTCTGAACGACGAGCGCATTGCCGTGGTCATCTCGATCAACGCCGACGACCTGCTCAAGCCCAACGTGCTGGTCTACTCCGACGAGATCCCCGCCGAGGAGGCCCTGGTGCTGGATCTGATCGAGGAGGGGATCGGGATTCGCGACAGCCTGCATCGCTCCGAGCTGACTCAGACGCAGATCGAATATCTCAATCTCTCGGACAAGCTCAGTTACTACTTCCAGGGCGCCCGGAGCGGTTCGGGTCGCTGAACGGCGTCCCCTTTGCTAACCTTCGCCCATTTCCACCGACAGGGTCACTCATCATGCGGTCTTTGCTGCTTGCGTCATTGCTGACGATCACCGTGGTTGCCCAGCCGCTGGCGTCCGAGCCGGCGCTCGATGTGCCCCTGCCGGGCAAGCGCTCGATGGTGCGCGTCGGAGCCGTCCCCAATCCAGTGACCGAGGTCGCGCGCGCGAGCGCCCAGGTACTCTTCGAGGGGCTGGCAGCCCGGGATCCCGCTCGGGTCAAAGGCGCGATCGAACGCATCGAGGCCCATCAGTCGGGCGAGGTCGCAGGTGGGAATGCCACGGCCCTGATCTGGCTGGCACGAGCCTGGCTGCGCGCCAACGAGGTCGGTCTGGAGGCGGCGCGTCCCGAACCCAAACTGGAGCGCGCCTATTTCGACTTCTTCCTCGGTGAGGACGCCAGGAATTTGCGGGAATATCTCCAGCGCAAGTATCGCGCGGGCGACTACACGCCGAACGATCCCGAGACACATCTGGATCGACTCACCTTTCTCGACGACATGCTGCTGTTCAACAACCCGATGCGCTCGCAGTGGGATGCCACCGACCGTGTCGTCGAGATCATCGCCGGACTCAAGTCCGAGGTGAGTCGGGTGATCGACCTGGGCGCGGGCTTCGGCTATTTCTCGGCCCGGATCGCCGAGGCGCTGGGACCGGAGGCGATCGTCCATGCCGCCGATACCGAGGAGACCTATGTCGAGCAGTTCAAGACCTTCGTCGATCGGTACGGCCTTGACGGCGTGCGGCCGGTCCTGTCCAAACCCAACGACATCGTGGTGCGTGAGCCGACCGACCTGGTCTTCATCGCCTCGCTCTATCATGTGCTCTATGCCTGGAGCCAGCCGACCGAGCGCGACGCCTTCATGGAGACGCTGCAACAGACACTGCGTCCGGGCGGCTATCTGGTCGTGCTCGACAATCGCGACCATGACGGTGCCTCGCTGCACAATGCCTACGTGGATCGTGAGTTCGTCCAGGCCCAGCTCTATCACTATGGCTTCGAACTGGTCGCGAACGAGGATCTGTCGCCCTACCGTTATCTGCTGGTACTGCGCAAGAGCGCACCCCAGGCGCCCAAGCCGCCGGTCTACACACAGGCGCCGGGGCAGGATTCGATCCGGGTGAACGACTCGCATTCGGTGATCCACATCGGCAGCCTCGACTCCTTCGACATCACGCCCTCGGGCATCGCCGCCGGCCGGCTGATGCTCAAGGCGCTCACCGACTCGGACCCGAAGGCCGCGCGTCAGGCCATCAGCCTCTACGACAAGATCATCCCGAACGAGAACTTCGGCGGCGAATACACCGCCCTGCAATGGATCGCCGGGTATCTGGTCGCGACCGAGGAGGAGAAGCACGAACTGACGCGCGACCCGCTCACGGCCGAGTTCATCGCCTATCTGGCCGAGGACGACTACGCCAACCTCAAGCTCTATATCGCCAGGAAGTACAAGCTACAGACGACAGCCATCCCCATCGAGGAGGCGACCGACGAGAAGACGCGCGAGATCGGCATCGTCCGCCGTCAGGCGCTGGAGGACTTCATCCTCTTCAACAACCCCAAGCGTGACGCCTGGGAGCAGTCGCCCAAGATCATGGAGCGCCTGCCGCTGAAGGCCGGTGATCGGGTGGTCGACATCGGCAGTGGTCCGGGTTTCTACAGCTTCAAGTTTGCCGAGCGAGTCGGGCCGACCGGGCAGGTACTGGCCTTCGACACCAAGGACTCGCACATCGAGTATCTCAATGGCCTGGCGAGCAAATGGGGACTGAAACAGGTCGTCGGTGCGGTCTCGTCCACGGACGGCTTTGAGATCCCGGAACCCGGCACCGCCGACATGGTCTTCATGTGCTCGCTCTATCACATTCTCTATGGCGTCTCTTCCCAGGCCGAGCGTGACGGCATGATCGCTAGTATCCTCAAGGCCCTGAAACCCGGTGGACGTCTGGTGGTCGTAGACAACGGGCCGGTCGATGCTGGTCTGCTGCCCTATCATGGCCCCTACATACGCCAGGAGCTGATCGCCTCGCAGTTGAAGGCCTATGGCTTCGAGCTCGAATCCAGCGAGCAGGTGATCCCGCAGCGCTATCTGATGGTGTTCTCGCGCTGAGTACCACTATGGCCGCACCCAAGGCCGAGTCTGGCGTTCGCATTCATACCGGAGTTCACAAGCATGAAATCACCTCAGTCGGCGCTGATCCTGAGTGCCAGCGCCCTGGTTCTGTCACTCGTCGCGATCGGGCTGCAATTCTCGCCCCTGCACAAGCGTATGGGCGATCACGCCGCGTCCGCCACCGTGCAGGAACCCCCGGTCGAGGGTGCGCGGACGGTTCGCAAGGAGACGCCCGAGACCACGCCCGCCGTCGCCGCCGCCAGCGAGGCCACCGAGCGTCTGCTCGACGAACAGGCACGACGCATCGAGGGTCTGGAGCGCCAGCTCGCCCAGATCACGCGCGTGATGCGGGCCTCCGGACTCGACACAGCGGCTCCGCTCCTGAGTGGACCGCCCGGCAGCGAGCCGCTGTTGACGACCCTCGGCGAGCAGTACGCCACACGCGCGCGCTTCGAGGAGAGCCGTCAGCGTCTCAGCGAGCGCGCCGCCCAGATGCGTCAGCGTGATCTGGAGACCTATGGCCAGAGCGACTTCCAGCGTCTCACCGAACTCAGCCAGCAGGCCCGCCCCAGACGCGGCAACGAGACGCAGGCCGAGCGCAGCGAGCGCGAGGCGGCGCTCAACAGTCTCATGACCAACTATCCGGAGTCCTGGGCCACCAGCGTGGCCGTCGCCGAGCAGGCGCTGGATGCGGCCATGAATCGCAACACTCAGAGTGCCGAGATGTATTACGAATCCCTGATCAGCACATCGCCCTATGGCGAGGTCGTCACCGAGCAGGGGATCGATGCCATCCCGACGCTCCAGACCTATCTGGCCCGTCAATACATCCAGGAAGGACGCACGGCGGAGGCCAATGCCATCCTCGATGCGTTGAGTGCCCAGCCCGACCGGCTCATCATCGAACCCAACGCCATGGGCGAGCCGACCACCCAGCCCGTGAGCGAGATCGTGAACGATCTGCGTCAAAGTCTGACCCCAGGGCCTTAGCGTGCGAGCCGATAACGTCAGAATCCGTGATGGAATCCGTATGCATTCTTTGGCTACATTGAGTCCTGTGAGGACTCGGAGTGTCCCGATCGTTGCGGAGCGCCCATGGCCCTGGAGCTGATCGGGATCCTCGCCGCGCTCGGCTCGGCGGCGACCTGGGCGGTCGGCGCGCTGCTGCTGAAACCCTTCGCCGAACGATTGCCGGCCATGGCGCTGGCCTTCGCCAAGGGTGTGTTCGGATTGGGTGTGCTGGGTGGGCTGATCCTCATGGTCGGCCCAGCGAGTCCGAGCTGGACGACGGCCACCATACTCTTCCTCAGCGGCGTGCTGGGGATCGGGGTCGCCGACACGCTGTTTTTCAAGGCGTTACGCGAGCTGTCGTCGCACTCGGTGGTGCAGCTCATGCTGCTGGGGCAGGTGGCGACCATCGCCATGGCGGTGGTCTTTCTGGGCGAGTCGCTGTTCTGGCTGCAATGGCTCGGTGTCGGGCTGGTCATCCTGGGCGTGGCCATCGTGCTGATGGCGCCCGAGGACGGAGCAGGGCAGGGTACGGACGCGGATGCGCGCGCGACCCGACGCGGCGTGCTCTTCGGTCTGGGCTCGGTGATGGCGATGGCCGTCTCGGTGACGATGGCGAAGGGCGCGCTCGACGAGGCCGACGCGCTCACGGCGACCTGGCTGCGGATCGCCGGCGGCGTGGTGTCGCTGTTTCTGTTCGCGCCGCTGTTCTATCTGGGGCGCGGCAACTGGTTGAGTCCGATCCTGGCCGACTGGCGGTTGGCGATCCGCTTCTGCCTGATCGCGACCTTCGTGACCCTGGGCGGATTCTTCCTGTCGCTGCTGGCGATGAAGCTGACGCCCCTGGCGATCGCCAACACATTGCTGTCGACCGAGCCGCTGTTCGTGCTCCTGATCATGGCGCTGTTCTATCGGGAGACGCCCGGCGCCCGGCGTTTGACGGGGAGCCTGGTCGGGGTCGCGGGCGTGGCGATCATCTCGGCCAGAACACTTTTCACTTGAACCGCGTCCATCTGAGGTGTTGCGTCGTATGAAGACAGTCGAGTCCATCCAGCCGCTCGATCCGCGCGCGCTCTGCGCACGGATCCAGGCCGGCGAGGCGTTCGCGGAGTCGGTCAAGGCGGCCCTGAACGCACGCGGCCAGGCGCAGGAGGCGCTGTTCGAGATCGCCCGCGAGGCGCGGCTCAGAGGGTTTCCCGACCGGCGCGCCGAGGTGCGCAGCGTCATCGAGATCTCCAACATCTGCAAGCAGCGTTGCAACTATTGCAGCATCGGCGATGCCGGGACGCAGAAGTACGTCATTCCGAGCGAGGATCTGGTCGAGATCGCCGCCTTTCTCCATCGCGAGCGCGGGCGGCGTGTGTTGCTGCTGCAATCGGGCGAGAACAAGGACCGGCGCTTCGTCGCCAACGTCATCCGCGCCTGCGCCCAAATCAAGGATCGCCTGCCCGACATCCAGTTGATCGGCTGCATCGGCAACCTCAGCCGCGACCAGTACCGCGAGATGCGCGAGGCCGGCGTCGATCGCTATCTGCTCAAGATTGAGGCCTCGAACCCCGCGCTCTACGAGGCGGCCAAGCCGCACGACACCTGGAGCGAACGGCGTCAGTGTCTCGACGACCTGCTCGAACTCGGGTTCATGGTCGGCAGCGGCATCATCGTCGGCCTGCCGGGGCAGACCGAGGACGATCTGGTCGGCGATCTGCGCTTCCTGAGCGAGCTGGATCTGGACATGGTCAGCGCCTCGGTCTTCATCCCCGGACATGGCACCGTCTACGAGCATGAGCCGCGAGGTGATGTCGAGACGACGCTCAACTTCATGGCCCTGCTGCGGATCCTGAACCCGAGCGCACTCATGCCGACCACCAGTTCCCTGGAGAAGCTCAAGGCCGATGGTCAGTATCTCGGGCTCATGGCCGGCGCCAACACCCTGACCGTCCACGATGGGACGCCGCAGGCGTTCCAGCACCTGTTCCCGATCTATGACGACACCCGCTACCGGCCCAACGACGACCACCTGCGCGCCATCGCCGAGCGCGCCGGTCTGGTCGTTCCGTCTTGAATCGAGGTGAGACCGATGAACGACATGAGCATCAAGACCGATGAACCCAGGATCGCCGCGCATCGCGAGAGCCTGGAGGCGCGTGTTCGGGACTTCGCGCGCTTTCGCGAGCTGGGACTGATCGCCCGGTCGGGCGACTTCTTCCCCTCGGTCCATTATCCGCCGATCACCATGTATCCGGAGGCCACCGAGGAAGAGCTGCTCGACGACTACGCGCTGCCGCAGGATGGTCTGTTCGACGTCTATCTGCATCTGCCGTTCTGCGAGCAGCGCTGTCTGTTCTGTCACTATCCGGTGAAATTCGGCCATTTCGGTGACAAGACCCATCCCGAAACCGAACGCTATCTGGACGCGCTCGAGCGCGAGATGGATCTGTTCCGCCACCGGCTCGGCATCCCGAAGTTCCAGGCACGCTCGATCCTGGTCGGCGGCGGCACCCCGACCTTGCTCACGCCGGCGCAACTGGACCGGATGCTGACCGGCTTCAAGGAACGGGTCGACTGCTCGCGTGTCACCCAGTTCAACTTCGACGTCGACCCCGGCACCCTGACCGACCAGCACGGAGCCGAGCGCCGGCGCATCCTGCGCGAGCATGGCGTCGACCGGCTCACCATCGGCGTGCAGTCGCTCGACGACGAGATCCTGCGCAAGATGCACCGTCCGCACGACGTCAAGACCGCGCTCGCCTCGATCGAGGCCTGCCGGGCCGACGGCTTCCAGCTCAACATCGAGTTCATCTTCGGCTATCCGGGCCAGACGCTCGAAGGCTGGATGCGCATGATCGATGAGGCCGCGCGTCTGGATGTCGAGGAGATCCAGCTCTATCGGCTCAAGATCGACTCCTATGGCGATGCTCAGGGGCCGATCGACAAGATCGTCCAACTGCGCCCACAGGAACTGCCAGCGTTCGAGGAGGCGATCCGCATGAAGCAGGCCGCTATCGAGATCCTGGCCGAGCACGGCTACACGGAGAATCTGCGGCGCGTCTTCTCCAAGGATCCGGCCAAGTATTCGCACTATGCGCACAACCAGTGCTGTCAGCTCTACGATCAGGTCGGCTTCGGCCTGACCGCCTTCAGCAGTCTGCGCGATCGGTTCCTGCTCAACACCCAGACCTTTGAAGACTATTACCGGCGCATCGATTCGGGCCGGCTGCCGGTCAATCGCGGCATCAAACGCAGTGCCGAGGAACAGAAGCGCTGGGCGGTGGTGCTGCCGCTCAAGAACCGCGATGTCGACAAGGCGCAGTATCGGGCGCTGACCGGGATCGAGTTCGACGAGGCCTTCCCCGAACTCTGGGAGCGGCTCGTCGCCGAGGGGCTGGTCGAGGACAAGGGAGGATTCGCTGGTCTGACCCGCAAGGGCGCCTTCTTTGCCGATGAAGTCTGTCATCAATTCCACGCGCGTTCCTACATTCCGTTCGAACCGGATGAGTATGCGCCGGGGCCGCTCAATCCCTATCGGGCGCGCCAGGACTCAGTCGAGGCTTGAGACGGATGGCTGTGAAAGACGCTTCGATCAGACGCACGCGCTTGGGTTCGGCCGGCTTCCTGGCCCTGCTGGGACTGGCGGTCTGTGGTCAGGGTTGCGCCGAGGATCCGCCGCGACCGTCCGAACCCCAGCGCCCGCCCGGTCCGCCTCGCGCGGCTCTCGACGCCTGTCTCTACAAGGCCGCTGCGGCGACCTGCTATTTCGAGGACGGCGTCCATGCGATCACGGGAACCTGTCAGGAGCGGGGGCGCGACTGGGTGTGCGTGCCGGATCGCGCGCCGCCGGAGGGGCGTCCGATGCCGGGCGGACCGGGCAGCGCCGGTCTCGGCGCCGGAAGTGCCGCCACTGCGATGCCGTTGTCATCCGCGAGCGGTGCGCCCGAACGTGCGCCCCGACCGCCACGCGAAGCCTTCGACGCCTGTCTGGATCGCGCACAGGGTTCGGCCTGTCGCGTCCGGACACCACAGGGCGAGATCGCGGGACGCTGTGCGACCGACCGTCAGGGGCTGGCCTGCATCCCGACCGATCCGAACCATCGTCCGGGCGAGGAGGGCGGGCCTGAGTTCGGTCTGCGCTAAATCGAGCGTAGGGTACGCCGTGCGTACCCTACGAGAACGGTGGATACCCCACGACCATCCGTCACGGACGGGGTGGAGGCAAGAGCAACGGCAGGATGTGAGGAATGATGCCCGCCGGGCCAGGATCGGGCGGCGGGGCCGGGCGTGGCCCCGGACCAGGTCCGGGGCCTGGACCTGGGTAGAAACCAGGACCGCCCGGACCTCTAGGACCACCGGGCGGATAGGGATAGGGATCAGGGCCGCCCGGACCTCTGAAGTCGGGTGGCCCCCCACCTGGACCACCAGGGCCGCGTGGCCCCTGTGCCAGCAGGACGCTGTGATCGTGGACGTGGGTTGGCTCGACCCCCAGGGGCGGCGCCTGCACGGCGGCATGGCTCCCCGAGGCGACCATCATCAAGACCAGTATCGGGATCGATCGGTTCATGAGGCGACTCCTTCTGGAATGGCGATGACAGGGACGATCGCTCGACCGTACCCATGCTGCAATCCTACTCCTCAAGTATGACCCAAATCACCTCAATCCGGTGCCATGAGCCGGTGGCCGGGGTGCTATGATGCCGATTTTCGACGCACCGACCACTGGGATCGGGACTCCGTGGCGTGCGTTCTGGATCTCAATAGAAAACGAATGCTGATCCCCGCCGCGTCTGATCTGGCGATGCCGGCGGGGGGTCGAGGATGGATGTGGCATGACCCGGAAAACGGTCTTCTCCTTTGGTGTCTTCGACACGCTCGTGACCTACCGCACGGCGACCGTGCGCGGCGTGCTCTGCGCGTTGCGGCACGAGCTGCATGTCCGGCAGGATCTCGGGCTGCCGACACGTCTGGTCGAGGAGTTCCTGGAGGTTCGCACCACGGCCGATTATCAGGTGCGCTATCCGATGGGTACGGAGGACGAGGAGCCGGTCGCGGTGCGTCTCGACGCGATCTATGCGCGTATCGCCCAGCGTTATCCGGAGGTCGATCCGGCTCTGATCGCGACCATCCGGCGGCTCGAACTGGAGCTCACCGCCGAACTCCTGATCGGTATCCCCGAGACCATCGCGCGCGTTCACCGACTGCTCGATGCCGGCGAGCGGGTGGTGCTGATCTCGGACACGGATTTTGCGGGCGCCGAGGTCGAGCGCCTGCTGGCCGGCATCGACGCGCGTCTGGCCGCCTGTCCCTGTTATGTGTCGTCCGATCTGGGTCTGACCAAGCGCTCGGGCGAGCTGTTCAGGCATGTCCTCCAGGCCGAGGGCATCGCGCCCGGCCAGCTGGTCCATCTGGGCCACGACGTTCGCGCCGACCGGCGGATGCCGCGCGCCCTGGGGATCTCGGCCGAACGCTACAAGGGGGCTCTGCTGTCCGAGATCGAGTGGGCCTCTCACGAGGAGGACAGCCTGTTCTGCCAGCTACTGGCCGGCGCCTCCAAGACCTATCGAATCCTGCATCCGGACGCCTCGTCGCAAGCCCTGATCGGGGCCGGACTCGCCGGTCCGCTGTTCTACGGCTTCATCCGCGACGCGCTCGATCAGGCGCAACAGCGCGGCCTCCGGCGGCTCTATTTCATCGCGCGCGATGGGATGATCTTCCTGCGTCTCGCGCGCGCCATCGCCCGTGAGCGCGGACTCGATCTGGATCTACGCTATCTGTACGGCTCCAGGCGTGCCTTCCGTCTGCCATCGGTGTTCGAGATCACGCCGCGCGAGCATCGCTGGCTGGCCGAACGCATCCCCATGCTGTCGCTCGCCATGCTCGCCGAGCGTGTCGACATGACCGGCGAGCAACTGCACGCCCTCTTGCCCGACGCACTGCGCGCGCGCCTGAGCGATCTGGACGCCTCGATCCCCGAGCCCTTGACGCTGGAACTGCTCGAACACTTCGACGAGATCCCCGCCATCCGCGAGGCGATCCTCGACAACGCCCGGCGCGCGCGCGATCTGCTCATCGCCTATCTGGAGCAGGAAGGGTTCTTCGACACCGGGCCGGTCGGAACCGTGGACATCGGCTGGATGGGCGGCAGTCAGGACTCGCTCTACAAGATCGCCGTTTCGCACAAGCCCGATATCGAGATCCACGGCTTCTATTTCGGGCTCTTCCACTATTCGCACTACACCAGTGCGCGCAATCGCAAGAGCGCCTATGCGATCCGGCCCAACCATGTCGAGGACAACATCGTCGCGCTCCATACCGAGCTGCTGGCGCAGGCCGATCATGGTCAGACGGTCGGCTACGAGCGTCGGCCGGATGGGCGGGTCGTGCCCAGATTACGCGATGATGGCGGCCATCTGCGCGACTGGGGCGTCGGCGAATTCCTGGACGGCGCCGAGTGGTTCGCGACCGAGTATGCGCGACTGGCCGGACGCTATCCGCTCCTGACCGAGCATTTCGATGCCGTCCTGCCGCGTCTGTTCGAACTCATGCATAAGCCGCCGCGTCTGATCGCCGAGACGCTGGGCCGCGTGCCCTATTCGGGCGATCATTGCGATCTGGCCCTGCGCGAGTCGGCGCCGGCCTTTGGGGTGCGCGAAGCCTTCGACTATGCGTTCCGGCGCCGCTATGAGGATCGACGGCTCATGACCGAGTGGTACGAGGCCAGTCTGGTGCGCAGTCCGCCTATGGCGCGTCTGATACTGAGACTGCATCCGCTCTCGCAGGGTCTCAAGGTGCTCGTCAAGCACTCGGTGCTCGACAGCCTGAAATTGGCGCGCACGCTGCGAAAGCACCTCAGGCGTTTCAGGCAGGAACGCGCGACCGGACGGCGTCTGATTCGCGATCTCTCGGCGGCACGCGCGAGCGAACGTCCCTAAACCCCTTTACGATCCACCTGGTCCGGGCGACCCTTGACGCCTGGATCACAGCTTTCCGCGGAGCATGGCATTCATGGGTTCTCCCACCGTCAGCATTGCGCTGCCCGTCTATAACGTGGCTCCCTATCTGCGGGCCTGTCTGGACTCGATCGTCACGCAGGACTTCACCGATCTGGAGATCATCTGCGTCAACGACGGCTCGACCGACGAGTCGCCCGCGATCCTGGCCGAGTATGCACGGCGCGATCCGCGCATCCGCATCGTCGATCAGACCAACCGTGGACTGGCCTCGACGCGCAACACCGCCCTGGCACACGTCCGTGGACGCTATCTGCTGCATGTCGATTCGGACGACCTGCTGCGTCCGGGCGCCGTCTCGCGTCTGGTCGAGGAGATCGAACGCACCGGGGCCGATTTCATCGTCTTCCAGCACCTGATGATCGAGGACGAGCGCGAGTTCGATAACTGGTATTACGACTTCGACGGCTGGAGCCTGGAGCCCAAGACCCGGCTGGAGCAGAAGCTCGAGATTCTGCACTATCACTACACCTGGTCGAAGTTCTTCCGGATGGACTTCCTGAACCAGTACGACTTCCGCTTTCCGGACGGTTTGCAGTTCGACGACAACGTCTATCACTGGCAGGTGCTGCTGGCGGCCCAAAAGGTCGTGATGCTGCCCGAGAAGCTCTACAAGTACCGGATGCGCGCCGGCTCGATCATGTGGCATCGCGGGCGCCACCATCTCGACATCTTCCGCATCTTCCGGGAAGGGATCGCGCTCTTTCGCGAGCAGGGCGTCTACGAGGCGGTGTTCCAGGACTTCATGCAGTACAAGATGAGCCTGCAATACTTCTGGACGCGCGACATCGAGCCGCGATTCCGTTATCTGGCCTATCGCGGCATTCTCGACGGCCTGTCGGCCGACGAGGAGCGCTTCGTGCGCGACTATCCCCATCTACTCGACCCCGAGGCGATCCGTTTCTATGAGCGCGTCTTCGCCTCGCCGCTCTATCGTCAGGGCGCGCATCGGGCGTTGGCCCTGCAATTGACGGCGAGGCGGTATCTCTCGTCGGGGCGTGCGCGTCTGCGTGACAAGGCACGCGCGCTGCGTACTCGGGTCGGCGGTCTGCCCTGGGTCCAGCCGATCAAGCATCGCGTCCTGGGACGGCGGGTGATCCCGGACCCGCGCTGCGCCGATGTCCTGACCAACTATCAGAGTGTCGCGACCTACTGGGTCAACTTCTGGCGCGACTATCTGCGCACGCATCACGCCGACATGCCCGAGCGTCTGGCGACACTCCAGCGCGGTCTGTCTGAGAACGACCGTGCACTGGTCGAGACCTTCGTGCGCATCTATGACAAATATCTGCCCGAGTGCCAGGACTACAGCCGCTTCCTGCTGCACCGGGATCTGCTCTGGCGTCCGGCCGAACGCTTCCGGCAGAACACCCGTCCGGCGCCCCGGATCGCCGCCCGCTATCAGGCGTTCCTGGACGAATACCCCTGGCTCTCGGCCGAGGTGTTCGAGGCGCTCTATGGCCTGAACGCCTTTCCGCGCGACATCCAGGCCCGCATCCGTGCCGGGGGCGATGTGATCGATGGCGGAGCCTTCATCGGCGACTCGGCGGTCCAACTCGCCGATGCCTGTCCGAACGCACGGGTGCTGGCGCTCGAACCCGATCCGGTCAACTTCAAGCGGCTGAGCGAGAATGTCGGACGCTTCGGTCTCCAGGGACGCATCATCCCCGAACCCCAGGGTCTGCACGACCATCGCGGCCACTTCGAGATGCATCATCACGGCGCCGGCGACTTCCCCGATCAGGGCACCAGTCTGCTCGCCGACTTCCGCGACGAGGCGGCGCACGGCGGCGAGAGTCGCGTCCGGTGTGAGTTCGATACCATCGACGCCCTGGTCGCGCGTCATGATCTGCGCCCGGCGCTCATCAAGCTCGACATCGAGGGGCTGGAGAAGGAAGCCCTGCTCGGCGCGGTCGAGACCCTCCGCCGCTATCGTCCGGCACTCATCGTCAGCGTCTATCACCATCCCAAGGACTTCCTGGAGATCAAGCCCTGGCTGGAGTCGCTGGAGCTGGGCTATTACTTCAGCTTCAAGCGTCTGGATCTGCAATCGCCGGTCGCGGACATGGTGATGCTCTGTTATCCGCGACTCGACACGCTCGGCGTGGGCGAGTCGGCATCCTGATCGAATCTGTGACAAGCGAACCCTCATGAAGACATTACACAAACGTGTCCTGGTCACCGGCGGGGCCGGGTTTCTCGGCAGCCGGCTGTGCGCGCGGCTGGTCGCCGAGGACTGCGAGGTCATCTGCGTCGACAACTTCTACACCGCGACCAAGGACAACGTCAGCCAGTTGCTCGGCCATCCGCACTTCGAGCTGATGCGCCACGACATCACCTTTCCGCTCTATGTCGAGGTCGACGAGATCTACAACCTCGCCTGTCCCGCCTCGCCGGTGCACTATCAGTTCGACCCGGTGCAGACCACCAAGACCAGCGTGCATGGCGCCATCAACATGCTGGGTCTGGCCAAGCGCACCAAGGCGCGTATCCTGCAAGCCTCGACCAGCGAGGTCTATGGCGATCCCGAGTGCCATCCGCAGTCCGAGACCTACTGGGGCCGGGTCAACCCCATCGGCCCGCGTGCCTGTTACGACGAAGGCAAGCGCTGCGCCGAGACCCTGTTCTTCGACTATCACCGTCAGCACCGGCTCGAGATCAAGGTCGCACGCATCTTCAACACCTATGGTCCGGGGATGCATCCGAACGACGGGCGGGTGGTGTCGAACTTCATCGTCCAGGCACTCAAGGGCGAGCCGATCACCCTCTATGGCGACGGCTCGCAGACGCGCTCGTTCTGTTTCGTCGACGACATGATCGAGGGGTTCGTGCGGCTCATGGCCAGCCCGGCCGAGATCACGGGGCCGATCAATCTGGGCAACCCGATCGAACTGAGCATGCGCCAACTGGCCGAGCGTATCCGCGAACTCACGGGGTCCAAGTCCGAACTGGTCTACCGTCCGCTGCCGCAGGACGACCCGACCCAGCGCCAGCCCGACATCACGCGCGCGCGTGAACTGCTCGGTTGGGAGCCGCGCGTGCCGCTCGACGACGGACTCAAGCAGACCATCTTCTATTTCGAGGGTCTGCTGAGCCGGGGGCTGGCATGATCCCGGTCCTGGTCACGGGCGGTGCAGGCTACATCGGCAGCCACACCTGCAAGGCGCTGGCACGCGCGGGCTACCGGCCGATCACGCTCGACAATCTGGTCTATGGCCATGAGTGGGCGGTGCGCTGGGGGCCGCTGGAGATCGGCGACATCAGCGACCGCGCCTGTCTGGACGCGGTCATCGCGCGCCATCGGCCCGAGGCGGTGATCCATTTCGCCGCCTATGCCTATGTCGGCGAGTCGGTGCGCGATCCGGGGCGTTACTACCGCAACAATGTCGCCGGCACCCTGACGCTGCTCGAAGCCATGCGCGATCACGCCATCCCGCACATCGTCTTTTCGAGCACCTGCGCGACCTATGGCATCCCGGACCGGACCCCGATCACCGAGGATCATCCGCAACGTCCGATCAACCCTTATGGCGCCTCCAAGCTGATGGTCGAGCGGATGCTGGCCGACTTCGAGCACGCCCACGCACTGGGCTGGATCGCGCTGCGCTATTTCAATGCCGCCGGCGCCGATCCCGAGGGCGAGATCGGCGAGGATCACGATCCCGAGACCCATCTGATCCCGCTGGCGCTCCAGGCGGCCGCTGGGCGTGGTCCACAGCTCCAGGTCTTCGGCGACGACTATCCGACTCCGGACGGGAGCTGTATCCGCGACTATATCCATGTCAGCGATCTGGCCGAGGCCCATGTCCGGAGTCTCGCCCATCTGCGCGCGGGTGAAGCGAGCGGCGCCTTCAATCTCGGGACGGGGCAGGGGGCTTCGGTGCTGGAGGTCATCGCCGCCGTCGAGCGCGTCACTGGCCGCCCGGTTCCGCGTGAGATCGGCCCGCGTCGTCCGGGCGATCCGCCGGTGCTCTATGCCGATGCCGACAAGGCGCGGCGTCTGCTCGGTTGGGAGCCGCGCTATCGCGCGCTGGCCGAGACGATCGAACATGCCTGGAGCTGGCTGCAATCGCGATGATCCATTCGTTCGACATCTTCGACACACTCGTCACCCGCCGGGTCGGCACGCCGCGCGGGGTCTTCGTCCATCTGCAACGCCGGCTGCTGGCCGATCCGCAGGGACTGCCGTCTGAACTCTGCCGGCGCTTTGCACACGAGCGCGTGGCGGCTGAATACGCCGCTCGCCTCGAAGCGCGCGCGCGCGATCCCCAGGCCGCGCATCAGGTCGAGGAGATCGACTTCGCCGACATCCACGCCTGTCTCGGTCGGCGGCATGGACTCACGCAAGCCGACATCGAGCGTCTGATGGAGCTCGAACTGGCCGCTGAGGCCGAGTTCCTCTATGGCGTCCCCGAGATGCTGGCGCGGTTCCGCGCGTTGGCTGAGCGTGGCGAGCGGGTGGTGCTGATCTCGGACATGTATCTGCGCCGCTCGGATCTGAAGCGACTGCTCGACGGCATCGATCCGTTCCTGCTGGAGACCGCGCCGCTCTATCTTTCATCTGAGATCAAGCTCAACAAGGCTTCGGGTCGGCTGTTCGAGCATGTAGCCAAGGTGGAAGGCGTGGCGCTCGCCGAGATCCAACACATCGGCGACAACCCGATCAGCGACATCAGCCGTCCGCGCGAGAAGGGCTGTCAGGTGACGCTGTTCGAGGCCTGTCATTTGACGCCAGACGAAGCCTTCGGCGCCAACGAGGACGACTTCGGCTGGCAGGTCTCAGCGGGCGTCTTTCGCGAGAGCCGTCTGACGCTCGACTCCGACCGCGCGCGCTTGGGAGCCATCCACGCCGCGCCCCTGCTGCTGCCGTTCGTGCATTGGGTGATCGATCACGCGCGCACCCAGGGCCATGACCGGCTCTATTTCCTCGCCCGCGACGGACAGGTGCTGCTCGACATCGCCCGTCGGCTCGGGCTGGGGGATATGGAGACGCGCTATCTGCATGTCTCGCGTCTGGCCTGTCATCGCTGTGTCGATCAGGATTACGAGGCGCTGGTCGACTGGATCCTGGTCTCGCACCGCGAGATGTCGCTCATCGACATCGCCCATCGTCTGAGCGCCCGGCCCGAGGCGCTGATCGAACGGCTCCAGGCGGCCACGGGTCTCAATGGTTCACCCGAGACACCGCTCGATGCCCGCACCCGGCGGCGTCTGCGCACGCTGTTCGTCTCGGACCCCGAACTCAAGGCGCTCGTCCTCGAACAGGCCGCGCTGGAGCGCGCCCGACTGCTGGACTATCTGGATCAGGAAGGACTGACCGCAAGCGATGCGGTCTGTCTGGTCGATGTCGGCTGGAGCGGTACCATCCAGGATTCGCTGCACGCCATCCTGAACGGCGATGAGCCTAACCGGGTCAGCCTGCACGGCCTCTACTGGGGCCTGATGGGTCAGGCACGCGCCGGCGCCGCGACCAACCGCAAGACGGCCTTCGCCTTCCAGCCCGGCCAGTTCTGGCGCGATCCGACCGCCCTGCGCGAGATCGTCGAATGCTTCACGGCGGCCGATCACGGCAGCACCCTGGGCTACGAAGCGCGCGACGGCGTCCATCACCCCATCCTCAACGCCGAGGGCGCTGAGATCCGCGACTGGGGACTGAGCGCGTTTCGCGCCGGCATCCACGCCTTCAGCGACCGTCTCAGCCGATGGCTCACGCCGGCCGAGATCATGGCCCTCATGCCTCATTACTTCAGCCGTCTGGAATTCCTGGTCGAGCGCCCGAGCGTACTGCTCGCACGCGAGATCGGCGACTTCCCCTATTCGCCCGACCCGACCGGACGCCTGCTGCCCTTCGCCCCGGCCCTGAGCCTCGGCGAGGCACTGGCCTATCATATGAGTCCGGGCGCCCGGCGCGGCGCCATCACCCGCTGGCGCCAGGGCAGTCTGGTCAACAGCGCGCCCCCGGTGCGTCTCCTGATGTCGTCCAAGGCCAACCGCCTCTCCGGCCTGCTGCGCGCCGTCCATCCGCGCATGCTGGTACGCTTCCTGCCCTATCCGGCGCTGATGTGGCTCAAGCAGCGACTGCCGACGCCGATGCTCCGCGCCGCGCGTGCCATGCTGCGGATGTGATAGCAGTTGCCGGACCGGGTGACAAATCGATATTCTGTTGCGCCGCACAAAAGACTGGATCCCTTCCAAGATGACTACTCCCAGACCCGTATTTCTCGACCTGTTGCGGATCAAGCTGCCGCTGTCAGGTATCGTCTCCATTCTCCATCGCGTCAGCGGTGTACTGATGGTGCTCACGATCCCGATCGTCGCCATCCTGTTCCATCAGGCCCTGTCCAGCCCCGAAGGCTTCGCGGCGACCGCCGCCGTTCTGGATACCTGGTTGATCAAGCTGGTTCTGCTCGGACTGCTCTGGGCGCTGTTCCATCATCTGGTCGCCGGGATCCGTCATCTCTTCCTGGACTACGGCGTCGGCCTCGATCGCGCGATGGCGCGCGAAACCGCCCGCCTCACGCTCTATGCCGCCCCCGTGCTGCTGGTGCTGTCCATCATCCTGTCGTTTCTGCTGGGAGACTGAACGCATGAGTCGTCAAGCATCCGGACTCATGGCCTGGCTGTTGCAGCGCACCACGGCCATCTATCTGTCCTTTCTCGCGGGCTACCTGCTGCTCAAATTCATTTTCGACGCCCCCGCCGACCACGCCGAACTGGTGGCCTGGGTGGCGCATCCGCTGGTCGCCATGGCGCTGATGCTCGGCGTGCCGCTGGTGCTCGCCCATGCCTGGGTCGGCATCCGCGACGTGCTGATCGATTATGTGCGTCTCACCAATCTGCGCGTGGGTCTCATGACCTGGTTCGTATTCATCATCGTCGCCTCCGGACTCTGGTTCGTGAAGGCGATCATCACTGCCGGCATCGGGGGTTGAGTTCCGTATGAGTCTTCCAACACGTCATTTCGACGCCCTCATCATCGGTGCCGGCGGCGCGGGCCTGAATGCGGCGCTGCAACTGGCCGGCGCGGATCTGCGCGTGGCCGTCGTCTCCAAGGTGTTTCCGACCCGCTCGCACACCGTGGCCGCACAGGGCGGCGTGAACGCGGCGCTCGCCAACGTGCTGCCCGACTCCTGGCACTGGCACATGTTCGACACCGTCAAGGGTTCGGACTATCTGGGCGACCAGGACGCCATCGAGTTCATGTGCCGCGAGGCCATTCCGACCGTCTATGAGCTGGAACACGCGGGCGTGCCCTTCTCGCGTCTGGACAACGGCAAGATCTATCAGCGTCCGTTCGGCGGCCAGAGCCAGAACTTCGGCGGCGATCAGGCCGCGCGCACCTGTGCGGCGGCCGACCGCACCGGACACGCCATCCTGCATACGCTCTATCAGCAGAACATCCGCGCCCGCACGCACTTCTTTGACGAGTTCTTCGCCATCGATCTGGTGCGCGACGCCGAGGGCATCATCTGCGGCGCTCTGGTGCTGGAGATCGAGACCGGCGAGCCGCTGCTGATCGAATCCAAGGCCACACTGCTGGCGACCGGGGGCTGTGGTCAGGTGTTCCGCACCACCTCCAACGCCCACATCAACACCGGCGACGGGTGCGCCATGGCCCTGCGCGCCGGCATCCCGCTGATGGACATGGAGTTCTTCCAGTTCCATCCGACCGGCATCGCCGGCAAGGGCATGCTCATCACCGAGGGCACGCGCGGCGAGGGCGGCTATCTCGTCAATAAACATGGCGAGCGTTTCATGGAACGCTATGCGCCGCGCGCCAAGGATCTGGCCAGCCGCGACGTCGTGTCGCGCGCCATCGTCACCGAGGTCAAGGAAGGACGCGGCTGCGGTGAGAACGGCGATTATGTGATGCTCAAGCTCGACCATCTCGGCGAGTCCGTCATCGCCAAGCGGCTGCCGGGCATCCGCGAGTCGAGCAAGATCTTCGCCGGCTGTGATCCGGTCGTCGAACCCATTCCGGTGTTCCCGACCGCGCACTATGCGATGGGCGGCATCCCGACCGATCGCTTCGGGCGTGTGGCCATGCCGGCGGGTACGGGTTCCGAGGAGGTCGTGGTCGGACTCTACGCGGCGGGCGAGTGCGCCTGTGCCTCGGTGCATGGCGCCAACCGGCTCGGCGGCAACTCGCTGCTGGACATCCTGGTGTTCGGGCGTCTGGCGGGCAAGGACATCATCGACTTCGTGCGCGAGAACCCCTACCAGCGCGCCGCCGACTCGGCGAGCCTGGATCAGGCCATGGCGCGTCTGACGCGCTGGGAGCAGAAGGGTGAGGGGGCCACGGTGCAGGAACTGCGCGCCGAGTTCCGCAAGTGCATGGAGGACCACGCCGGCGTCTTCCGCACCGAAGAGATCATGTCCGAAGGCGTCGAGCGTCTGCGCGAGCTGCGCGACCGGCTGCCCGAGGTGCGTCTGACCGACCACTCCAAAGTCTTCAACACCGCGCGCATCGAGGCGCTGGAGTTGGAGAACATGGTCGATGTGGGTCTGTCGATCGCGGTCTCAGCCCTGCATCGTCAGGAGAGCCGTGGCGCGCACTCACGCCCCGACTACCCCGAACGCGACGATCAGGTCTGGCTCAAGCACAGTCTCTATTATCAGGACGGCGACCGCATGGACTACAAGCCGGTGCGCACCAAGCCGCTGACCGTCGAATCCTTTCCCCCGAAGGAACGGGTGTACTGAAGCCCCTCTCCCCAACCCCTCTCCCGCAAGGGGAGAGGGGCTGAGCGGCCTCACAGGCGCTCGAAGGTTTCGCGCGCCTCCTCGATGCCAGGGAAGGTCTCCCCTGATTCCAGCGCTCGCGCGAGCGCCTGACGGGCCTCGTCGGTTCGGCCCAGGCCGGCCTTGATCAGACCCAGGTGATAGAGCATCTCGGCAGGCATCGGGTCGACCATGGCGGAGGCCCGCTCGATGGTCGCCAGGGCCGCATCCGCATCGCCCGAACGGAACTGCACCCAGCCGAGCGTATCGAGCAGCACCCATTGATCCGAACCCGCAAAGTCCTGGGTCAGTTCGCGTGCGCGCGCCAGGGCCTCTGGATCATCGCGCCGATGGTTCACCAGCAGCATAGCCAGATTGTTGATGACTGCCTCGGCCTGCGGGTTGGTCTTGAGGACTTCCTCATAGACCGAGATCGCCTCGTCCTCCTGTCCCGTCTCCTGGAGCAGCATCCCGAGCCTGAACAGCAGGAAGGGGTTGCGCTCGGTCGAATCCAGGCCGGTGCGCAGTGTCACGACGGCCCCGTCGCGATCGCCCGCCCGGAGCTGGAGATCGGCCAAACGCGCGTAGGCGCCCGGCACGGTCGGATAGAGCGCGATGAGCTGACGGAACTGCTCGCGTGCCTCGTCGAAGCGCCCAGAAGCCAGTTGGATCTCGCCGAGCAGATTGAGGCCGGCGGCATTGACAGGTTCGTTGTCGAGAAGCTGACGCACCCTGGCCTCGGCCCGATCGGACTGACCCAGCGTCATGTGGGCGCGCGCCAGCGCCAGTAGCGGCTCGACGGCATCGGCACGCTTTTCGAGCGCGGTCTCGAATTGCGTGACGGCCTCGGCGTCGCGCCCCTCACGCTGCAACAGCAGTCCGTTCAAGTAATATCCCAAGGGGTGCTCGGGATTGGACTCCAGGATGCGTTTGGCCGTCTTCTCCATCGCCGTCCAGTCCTGCTGACCGAGCTGGATGCGAGCGAGCGCGCTCTGGGCGAGCGCATTGTCGGGCGCCTTCTCCATGAGTCGTTCCAGGATGGTCGTGGCGCCCGGCAGGTCTCCGCTGTCGGCCTTGAGCTGGGCCAGTTCCAGATAGGCGATGGGGTCGTTCGGCGCGGCGGCGATCGCACGGTCGAGCGCGTCCTGGGCCAGTGCCGGCTCGTCGCGCCGCTCATGCGCCTTGGCCAGCATGATCAGGGCGCGCGTGTCGTTCGGGTCGCTCTGGAGCGCATCGCGCAGATCGGCGACCGCTCGCGCCGTGTCGTTCCGGTCCAGGGCGATGGCGGCGCGTAGCACCAGCGCCTCATGGTTGCGCATGTCCTTGGTCAAGACCTCGGCGAGCAGGGCTTCGGCCGCGTCCGTGCGTTGCGCGGACAGATTGAGTGCGGCCAGTCGGTTGCGCGCCTTGAGTCCATCAGGTCCGAGCTGGTCGCGCTCGATGATGTCCCGGTAGACCGCCTCGGCGGCGTCCGTCCGGCCCGAGGCACGCTGGACGTCGGCCAGCGCGAAACGCAGTTCCTGGTCGTCCGGGCGTGACTCGACATAGGTCTCCAGCAATTCGATGGCCGCTTCGGCGCCGCGCTCGCGCCCGGTCCATTCCACCAGCAGCAGCTTGGGCTGGAGTTCATCCGGCTTGTCGGCGACGCCCTGGCGCAGTACGGATTCGGCCGCAGCCTTGTCGCCGGTCTGATCCAGGAAGGCCGCCAGACGCGCGACATGGATGAGTTCGCCCGGCTCGATGGTCAGGATGCGTTCGAGTTGTTCGCGCGCGGCGGCCGTGTCGCTCTGATCCTGGTAGAGACTGGCCAGTGACAGACGCAGCCGGACGTCATCCGGATGGGCGGTGACGGCCTGCTGGAGCAGTCGGATGGATTCAGTCGGATTCTGGCGCGCGCGCTCGATCTCGGCGAGCAGCAACAGACCATTGCGATGATCGGGATCACGCGCCAGGGCGGCCTTGGCATCCGCCGTTGCACCCGCGAGATCGTCCTGGCGCGCGCGGATGGCGCCGCGCAGGGCCAAGGCCTCGGGATCGTCGGACGTGCGTTGCAGGACGGCCTCGGCGTCCTTCAGCGCGTCTTCGGTCTGATTGGCGTCGAACAGCAACTGTCCGCGCTTGAGCCGCGCCTGGACGAGCGTGCCGTCCAGTTCGATGGCCTTGGAATAGGCGCCGTAGGCGGCGGGCCATTCCTGGCGCGCCGCCTCGGTCTCGCCGAGCTGGAACCAGGCCATCGCATCCTTCGGATCGATCTTCAGGACGTTCTTGAACTCCAGGCGCGCGCGTGTCGGGTCGCCGGCGGCGAGTAGTTCCATTCCACGTTCGAGATACGCCTGCTTGCGGTCCTCGGCGCCACAGCCGAGCAGCAGCACCACGAGCAGCAACGACAGCAAGGGTTTGGATGATGAGCGCATGACGACGAGTCTCTCCCTTCGATGACAGTGAAAAAATCCGGCCGGACTGCGCTATGCTTGTCCACCAGACACACGCGAACCCGCTTCGTGTCGGAGTGGGAGCCTCAGACCGTCGCCCTGGAGTCCTCGGTCTTGACATGCAGCGCATACAGCATGTCCTCATCGGCGATATGATCGATGAGCCAGTCCTGGGTGATGTCGAGTGCACGGTCGGCCAGATCCTGACTGGGACCGAAGATCATGAGATCGTTCTCCAGTTCGTCGAGACGGCGGAAGAAGGCCGCGTGCTGGCGCAGGTGGTCCTTGAGTCCGGGGTAGTCGTGCTCGCGCATGAAGACCTCCTCGGTCTGGAAGTGACGGTTGGCGTAGTCGCGCATGAAGGCGATCGCCTCGACGACGGCGTTGCGGCCCTCGCGATCGAGGATGCCTTCGTACAGGCGGTGGGCGGCCTCGAAGAAGCCACGGTGTTGCTCGTCGATCTCGGTGATGCCGATCGAGTAGACGTCGGACCAGTCTCTTAACATGTGACACCCAGTCTGGATTGGAACGAAGGAGCGGGCGCGCATGGAGACGGCGCCCGACTCGGGCTGAGAATCGGCGCCGAGCGCCGCTGTTCGGCCCGATCATAGCCCAACGCGCACCGCGATTCGCGTCGGATTTGCTAAAGTCGTTTGCGACGACAACTCAATCACGCATCGATAATCAACTAGACAAACAGCGGGGTCATCGCACAGTGGAAGCAGAATTCGCCCAACTCTCAGCACGGATCGGACAACGTCTTCGCGCCGAGCGCATGCGGCGCGGGTGGTCGCTCAACGATCTCTCCAAGCGCACCCAGGACCAGTTCTCCAAGTCCAGGATCAGCAACTACGAGCAGGGGATTCGCCGCATGGGGCTGGAGGCGGCCTGTCAGTTGGCCGAGGCCTTCGGCGACGTGACGCCGGCCTGGCTGCTGATGCTCGACGACTGTGGTCCGCTCAGTCCCGAGGAACGCCAGCTCGTCGAAGCCTTCCGCGCCATGGACGACAAGGGGCGTCGTCAGGTGCTCGACACGATCGCGCCAGACGGCGAAGGCTGACCGGCTCAAGCGCCGGCCGCGTCGCCCGTCAGCGCGGCCGCGACACATCCCTGACCGAGTGCCAGTCCGCCGTCGTTGGCCGGTAGCCGGCGATGGACGAGTGGCGTCAGTCCTGCGTCGCGTAATCCACCGGCGACCGATTCCAGCAGCAGTCGGTTCTGAAACACGCCCCCCGAGAGTGCGATGGTCTCGACAGCGAGATCCCGCGCCAGCCGTGCGCCCATGTCGCTGATGGCGGCGGCGAAACCAAGGTGGAACCGCGCCGCGATGCAGGCCGGTGGCAGATCATGCTCCAGATCGGACAGGAGCGCGTCCCACAGCGGCGCCGGGTCCAGACGCCAGGGACGGTTCGAACAGTCGAGATCGAAGACATAGCCCGACTCGGTGCCGGATGTCCGTGCAAACGTCGATGCCAGAGCCTCCAGTTCGATCGCCGCCTGTCCTTCGTAACTCAGTGTCTCGCCACCCAGGCCGAGTGCCGCCGCCACGGCATCGAACAGCCGACCGGCCGAACTCGAGCGGGGCGCGTTCAGACCGCGCGCGATCAGGTTGCGTGCCAGACCGATCGGCTGGGCTTCCAGACGCCGTATCACCTCGAGATCGGGATGGCGTGCGCGCCAGTGCTCCCAGCCGCCGGCGTCCTCCAGCCGCGCCAGCAGATTGCGCCAGGGCTCGCGGATGGCCTGGACGCCGCCTGGCATGGCCGCCGGCGTCAGATGTCCGACCCGCTGAACGCTCCGATAGTCCCCCAGCAGGAACTCACCGCCCCACAGCGTCCCGTCCTCGCCCAGCCCCAGGCCGTCGAGCAGGATGCCGAGCACCGCGCCGCCGTCCAGCGGCCAGTCGTTGTCAGCCAGCACCGAGGCCAGATGGGCGTGATGGTGCTGGACCTCGATCAGCGTCAATCCCTCGCGTTCGGCCCAGGCGCGCCCGAGCTGCGTGGAGTGATAGTCGGGATGGCGGTCGACGGCCAGGATCTCGGGGCGATGCTGGAACAGCTCGCCATAGAGGGCGAGCGTGGCGCGATACTCTCGCGCGGTGCGCGCTTCCTCCAGATCGCCCAGATGTTGCGAGAGGATCGCCGAGCCGTCGCGGATCAGGCAAAAGCTGTTCTTGAGTTCACCGCCCAGGGCCAGGATCGGCGCTGTCGACGCGAATCCGGGCGGCAGTCGGATCGGCGCCGGCGCATAGCCGCGTGCGCGCCGCAGTGGGCGGGGGCGGCCGTCCATGAGGCGCCAGACCGAGTCGTCGACCCGATTGACGATGTCACGGTCGTGGAGCAGCAGGTGATCGGCCAGACCACTCAGACGGGCGAGGGCGTCGGCATTGTCGATGCACGGCGGCTCGTCGCTGAGATTGCCGCTGGTCATCACCAGCGGGCGGTCCCAATCGGCCAGTAGCAGATGATGCAGCGGACTGTAGGGCCGCATGAAGCCGAGCGTGGACTGACCGGGCGCGATGCCGGGGGCGAGATCGGAATCGCAGCGGCGTTCGAGCAGGAGGATCGGCGCCGCCGGACTCGCGAGCCATTCGGCCTCCAGCTCGGACAACCGCGCATGACGCCGGATCACGTCCGGATCACGGGCCATCAGCGCAAACGGTTTGGCGAAGCGTCGCTTGCGTTGGCGCAGTGTCTCGACCGCCGTGGCATGGGTGGCGTCACAGGCCAGATGGAAGCCGCCGATGCCCTTGATCGCGAGGATTCGCCCCTCGGTCAGCAGGCGACTGGCCGCCGCGATGGCGTCCGGCGCGTCCAGCTCCGCCGGTACGATCTCCCGCCCAGCCGCATCGACCAGCCACACCTGCGGCCCACAGTCCGGGCAGGCGTTGGGCTGGGCGTGGAAGCGCCGGTCGGCCGGGTTCGCGTATTCGGCCCGACAGCGCGCGCACATCGGAAAGGCGGCCATGCTGGTACGGGCGCGATCATAGGGAATGCCGCGCACGATGCTCAGGCGCGGCCCGCAATGGGTGCAGTTGGTGAAGGGATAGCGGTAGCGCCGATCGGTCGGATCGCGGATCTCGGCCAGACAGGCCGGACAGGTCGCGGCATCGGCGACGATGCCGGTGTGGACGGCGCCGGCGTCGCTGCCGAGGATGGCGAAGGTCGTGGTGTCGAGCCGGCTCTCCAGGCGGGTACGCTCGACGGCATCGATCCGTGCCAGCGGCGGGCACTCGGCGCGCAACCGGGCGCAGAAACTCTCGATGGCATCCGTATCGGTCGGGTCGGCCGGCTGGAGTCGGATCAGCACCCCCTCGCCATCGTTGCGCACGTCACCGAGCAGTCCCAGCTCATGGGCCAGACGCCACACGGTCGGGCGGAATCCGACCCCCTGCACCAGCCCCCGCACCCGGATGCGCTCGGCGCTCATGGGGCGTGTCCGTGCCGGGCAGGTGCTGGGCGTCCAGCCACACAGGGCGCGTCATTGCAAGTCTTGGCAGAACAGGCGGGCGACCCTACCTGGATGACTCCGGCCTGTACCAAGCGCGCGGGCGGTTCGAGTTTCATAGCCAACATGGGAGGTGAGTCATGGCGATACGCGAGGCGACATTCGGTGGTGGGTGTTTCTGGTGTCTGGAAGCCGTCTTTCAAGCGATCCAGGGCGTCGAGTCGGTGGTTTCGGGCTATGCCGGCGGGCAGATCCCGAATCCGACCTATCAACAGATCTGTACCGGCGCCACCGGGCACGCCGAGGTGGTCCGGATCGCCTTCGATGAGGCGGTGGTCGACTACGAGACCCTGCTGGACGTCTTCTTCGCCACCCATGATCCGACCACGCGCGACCGTCAGGGGGCGGACGTCGGGAGTCAGTATCGATCGGTCATCTTCCATCACGACGACGAGCAGCGTGCCCTGGCTGAGGCCGTGGTCGCGCGCCTGAATGCCGGACGGATCTGGCCGGACCCCATCGTCACCCAGATCGAACCCGTGCCGACATTCTATCCGGCCGAGGGGTATCATCAGAACTACTATCGCCGCTATCCGACTCAGGGCTACTGTCAGGCGGTCATCGCGCCGAAGCTCTCCAAACTGCGTCGGAGCTTCCGCAATCTGGTCGCCGACGCGGAACGGCTCTCGGCCTGACCCTTACCCAGGACAGCTCATGACGTTTGAAACCGCTTTCGATCGCAACGCGCTCAACTTCTCGGGGGGACCGGGCGCGTTGCCGGCGGTGGTGCTGGCCGAGACCCGGCAGGCGATCGAGGCCGTGCCCGAGGTCGGACTCTCGATCCTGGGCATCAGTCATCGCTCGGACTGGTTCGCCGGTCTCGTCGAGCAGACCGAGCGCGATCTCCGCGCGCTCCTGGATCTGCCCGACAGTCATGCTCTGCTCTTGCTCCAGGGCGGGGCGACGCTCCAGTTCTCGATGGTGCCCATGCTGTTGCTGCGCGGCTCGGGACGGGCGGCCGAGTATTTGCGGACCGGCTACTGGAGCGCCAAGTCCATTGCGCCCGCACGGCTGGAAGGGGAGGTGCGGGTGCTCTGGGATGGCGAGCGTCAGGGGTCGGGCTTTCGCCGACTGCCGACGGCGGACGAGCTGGCGTGCTCGCCCGAGGCGGCCTATCTGCACTATGTCTCCAATGAAACGGTCGAGGGGGTGCAGTTCCATCACATTCCCGGACTCGACGGGGTCAGGCGGGTCTGCGACATGTCGTCGGACTTTCTCTCGCGCCCCTTCGATCCCGAGCGCTTCGATCTGATCTATGCCCATGCACAGAAGAATCTGGGGCCGGCCGGGGTGACGCTGGTCGTCATCCGCCGCACGCTGCTCGATCGGGCGCCGCCCGGAATCCCCGAGATCCTCGACTATCGCGCCCATCTCCAGGCCCGTTCGATCTACAACACGCCGCCGGTCCTGGCCATCTATGTGGTCTCGCGTGTCCTGCGCTGGCTGCGTGAAGACATCGGCGGGCTGGAGCGGATGGACGCGCTCAATCGCCGCAAGGCCGAGTGTCTCTATGGGGTCATCGACCGTTATCCGGACGTCTACGAGGGCTGGGCGAATCCGACGGACCGCTCGCGGATGAACGTCGTCTTCCGGCTGCCGACGCCTGAGCGCGAGGCCGACTTCCTGCGCCGGGCCGAGTCGGCCGGATTCAGCGGACTCAAGGGGCATCGCTCGCTCGGCGGCATCCGTGCATCCATCTACAACGGGATGTCGCTCGAAGCCGTCGAGCGGCTGGCCGGGTTCATGGTGGACTTCGCGCGCCATGGAGGCTGAATCGGCCATGTCGACCTTTCTCGGTCTCGCCAAATGGTTGCGGCTCGCGCTGGCGGGCGAGGATCTGGCGCCCTTCGGTCAGTCGCTGTTGCAGCGCGCGGCGGACGATCCGAGCGACAGCGCGGCGCTGCTGGATGCATCCATCGTCCTGCAGTGTCTCGGCAATGCGGAGATGGGGTTGAGGCTCCAGCGCGAGGCGCTCGGGCAACAGCGGCAGTATCGGATTCGCGCGACGACCGGCCCGGCGCGGCTCAGGCTGCTGGCGCTCATGGCGCCGGGCGCGATCATGGCCAATGTGCCGGTCGAATGTCTGCTCGATGGGAGCGACATCGAACTCGATCTCTACTATGTGTCGACCGATGCGCCGGATCCGGCCGACCTCCCCGAGCATGATCTGCTCTTCGTCGCCATCGGGGAATCGGAGGCCAATCGGCCGCTGCTCGAAGCCTGGGCGTCGCATCTGCGCGACTGGCCGCGACCTGTGTTGAATGATCCGCGCCGTATTCTCGATGTGGCGCGCGATCGGGCCTGCCTGCGGCTCCAGGGCTGGTCGGGACTGGTGGCACCGCTCACGGCGCGTCTCGATCGCGACCGACTCCGGGTATTGGCGGGCGGGGAGGGGGGGGCGGGACTCGACTTCCCACTGCTGGTGCGCCCGCTCGATTCTCATGCCGGGCAGGGGTTGACCAAGGTCGATACTCCGGAGGCGCTGTTCGCTGCCCTCGACGGCCAGTCGAGTCAGGCGTTCTTCGTCTCGCCCTTCGTCGACTATCGCAGTCCCGATGGACGCTTTCGCAAATTCCGCGTCGTCCTGATCGATGGTCGGCCCTTTGCCGTCCACATGGGGATCTCGGATCACTGGATGATCCACTATCTCAACGCCGGCATGGACGAGAGCGCCGCCAAGCGTGCCGAGGAAGCCGCGTTCATGGCTGGCTTCGAGCGGGATTTCGCCCGACGTCATGACGAGGCTCTGGCCGCCATCCACGCGGCATTCGGCTTGGACTATCTGGGGATCGACTGTGCCGAGACCGCCGATGGGCGGCTATTGATCTTCGAGGTCGACCCGGCGATGGTGGTTCACGACATGGACCCGATCGATCTATATCCCTACAAACCGGCCGCGATGCACCGTATATTCGCCGCGTTTCGGGCGTTGCTGATCGAAGCTGCCGAGTGCCGGACGCCCGGTCTGCCGTAGGAGGCTTGAAAGGCATTGGAGCGCACTGGGATCGAAGACTCTCGCCGGCACGATCTAAGACATACCTGGGCGAGCCGGCGATGTTCAGGGCGGCACATCGCTATTGAATTCATGGAGCCGATGAGCGGATTCGAACCGCTGACCCACGCATTACGAATGCGCAATTCAGCCTCGATTCGCTTTATATTCAACAGGTTAGCCGCTCGCGCACTGTGCAAACCTGCCCTGATCTGCCCTGTTTATACCCGTGTCGGCGGTGTGCCGGCACATTATCCGGCACACTGCTGAAGGCGGTAATCAGTAGTCCTCCGGCAGCAGAATCGTCGTTGCCGAGCGGTCTCACTTGGTGATGACCCAGACCTTCAGGTCATCGTGAATCCGGTAGGCGCTCAGCAGCCGAGAGCCGTCCTTGAGGGCTTGGTAGTTGCTGGCAGTCCTCCTCGTCCAAATCGCCCCAGTCTCCCAAAGCATATCGGGCGAGAATCGTCGGGGTGATCGCCTCCAGGTCGCGCTGACGTAGATGTCTTTCTTTTCCTCCCCGCCTTGGTAGGCCGCTTCAGCGGCGACCAATGCTGTTGATTTCAGCTTCCAGCTGCCGCAGGCGTGCCACGATGGTCTCGAATGCCAGGGTGTCGCCGTAGAACATCTGTGCAGCCAGCATCGCTTGGTAATCCTGGCGTAAAGCGTCCAGCAGTGGCTGATCGGGAATCAGCCGCAGGCCACCCGCGATGCATCGGTCGTAGTGACTGAAACCGCTTCGGTAGAAAGTCTCCTTGATGCGCAGGACGTCGCGCAGCAAATCCGAATCACCTAAAGCTTGTTGCCCGACCTCGTGATCCGCGAGACGTGCGAGGTCGTACCAATGGCGAGATAGTCGCTCCGCACTGGGTCTCAGGTTCGAGCGATGGCACTCCACATGAATCAGCGTCGCCTTCTCCCAAAAGGTACGCGCGGCCGATAACACCGACACCTGCGCCATCGGCAAAGCCAGGTCAGGGACGTGTTCGGCAATATCGGGCGTGATAGCCAGCGTGCTTTGCGGCAAGGTCGAGTTGCGACCGCCGAATTCGATCAGGATGCTCGGCCGCACGTAGCTGTCGGTGTTTTCTACGGCGCTGGGGTAGAACACCCACAGTTTCTCGGCGTCATCACTGACCTCGATGCTGGGGGTCTGCGTGGGCAACGCCGAAGCGAGCGCTACTTGCAATGCCGGCGCCAGCTCGTCAATTACATGCCGAGTGAGCGCCGCTTTCAATGTGTCCGACAACTTGCTGCGCCGGCTGTTGCTGGTGATGGATTCCAGTTCAGGTGCATCGGCTACCAGGCTGCGGTAGTCGACCGTGACGTCGATGTCTTCCGAGAAGCGCTCAATCGCCTTGTAGACCTTGGACAGCGAGGTGCCGCCCTTGAAAGCCATGGGCTTGCGGCATGGAAGCTGAAACAGGATGTCGAGCACCTGGCACAGCCAAATGTCCTTTTCGAGGATCTCGGCCCGGCGTCCCATCACGGGCGCCAGGCTCTGGAGCACATCGGCTTGATCGCTGACGGGGAGGTCGAAGTAGTGCTCGCGGTGGATGTCAGCCATGCGCCACCGTGCCTTCCTCATACCGGCGAAGGGCTTCGACCATCCAGGCCGGCATCGAGGACTTGGCGCTACGCAAAGCCTCGAATTCGCTCGGCGGCAGTTTGGCGGCAATACGCTCGAACGTGGCCGGCGTGACTTGCCGACGACCGAGGTACCAGAGTGCGGACAAGGCCTGGCCCGCTGGACGACCGGCCAGTGCCAGCTTGCGCGCCGCGACGTGCTGCAGTCGTACCTTCAGCTTGCCCATCCGCACGGTGTGAGACGAGCCGGTGGTGTAGAAGACCGGCTGGGCCGGCGCCTGGGTGCTGAAACCAAAACGACGAGCGGCTTCGGCTCCGTGCATTTCGATGGAGGCTCCTTCGGTGGCCGCTACCGTCTGCGCCACCGTTTCTGGCGAGGGCATGGTTTTCAGACCAAAACGGCTGGTTTTGGGGACGGTGTAGAGACCACGGCCGAGGCGTTCGATGAGACCTTCCTTGGTCAGGCGCATCAGGGTCTGATCAATGGACGCACGCGACCCCAACCCTGCAAATAGGGCCGGGGTGAACGGTGCTCCAACAGGTTGAGCCGCGATGCGCTCGCGGATGGCTTGAGATGTGTTCATGGTGGCCTCTGTGTTAGATAATTTAATAAAAAATCTAACAGTTCACAAGGAAGGCCGCACTCGTGAGTCGTATTCCGGCCTGCGCGGCTACGGCCTGAGTGTGATTGGCCGTCACTACCGACCGCCGCTCGACCACATTCCCCGCCACATTGACTTGATCCGCCGCAGAGTCCAAGTCGCGTCTCACCAGACTCGCGTTATTCCATACGCATCGAACGCCCGTATCGCTTGACACCAGCGTTCGTTGGTCATTTTAGGTGACCAACCAGATTTAGGACGCGCTCCGGGGCGGCTGCAAAACGGGCGGTACCTAACCGATCATCAATGAGCCGGATACAAGAAGTGAAAATCTTTTAAGTGGCGGTTTGTAGTAGAGTTTCGAACTCTACTCACCCAAAAGCACAACAGGACACGGTCAACTACCCCCGCCTGAAGGCGGGGGCTTGTGAGGCCACTCGCAAGCCGGGTTGACCAGGGACAGCGGTGCAAGTCCGCTCCGTTTGCAACAGGTCGTCAAGACCCACTCCGGGATGCTTCCTCAGTCCCGGACCCTGGAAGGTCGGGATCAGGCAGGCGAAAGGTAAAGCGCCGAAGGTTCCGATCGCCGCCGCGAGGCGGGAGCCGGTTGCAGACATTCCCGAGGGGAGCGAGCCGTAAGGCTCCGTCACTAGGCCCGTAAGGGCAATTTTGGGAACAGATCGATGGCTGTATTCGTACTCGACAAACAGAAGACGCCACTGATGCCGTGCACGGAGAAACGCGCGCGGCTGTTACTGGAGCGCGGACGCGCGGTGGTGGTGCGTCTGGCCCCCTTTACTATTCGCCTGAAGGACCGGATCGGCGGCGCGGTTCAACCACTGCGCCTGAAGCTCGATCCGGGGAGCCGGACCACCGGGCTGGCCTTGGTGCGCGAATCCGAAACCTGTGATCCTGAAACGGGCGCGGTCGAGCGCCTGGAGCATGGGCTGTGGTTCGGGGAACTGGCGCATCGCGGTCAGGCGATCCGGGAGGCGTTGGAGCAACGGCGTCACTACCGCCGGGCGCGCCGCGCTCGCAAGACCCGCCACCGGGCAGCGCGCTTCCTGAATCGCACCCGTCGCGCGGGCTGTTTGCCGCCGTCGTTACAGCATCGGCTCGACACCACCGTCAACTGGGTGGAGCGGCTGCGCCGGCTCGCCCCGATCAGCGCCCTCAGTCAGGAGCTGGTGCGCTTCGATACCCAGGCGCTCCAGAACCCGGAGATCAGCGGGGTCGAATACCAACAGGGCGAACTGGCCGGTTACGAGGTCCGTGTATATCTGCTGGAGAAGTGGAACCGGACCTGTGCCTATTGTGGCGCGACGCACGTCCCACTGGAGATCGAGCATATCCAACCCAAGAGCCGAGGTGGCTCCGATCGCGTCTCGAATCTGACGCTCGCCTGCCGGCCCTGTAATCAGCGCAAGGGGAGCCGATCCATCGAGGACTTTTTGAAGCGCCAACCGGCGCGGCTGCACAAGATCCAGGCGCAGGCCAAAGCCCCGCTCCAGGACGCCGCCGCCGTCAATGCGACGCGCTGGGCACTGTTCGCCGCCCTGAAGGCCACGGGGTTTGCCGTCGAGACCGGCTCGGGCGGACGGACCAAGTTCAATCGCACGCGCCTGGACATCCCCAAAACCCATGCCCTCGATGCCGCCTGTGTCGGCGCTGTCGATCAGGTCCGGGGCTGGAATCGTCCGGTGTTGGCGATCAAAGCCACCGGGCGCGGCGCTTACAGCCGCACGCGCACGTTCAACAACGGCTTTCCGCGTGGCTATCTCATGCGCCCCAAGCGCGTCCATGGCTTCCAGACCGGTGATTGGGTGCGCGCTGAGGTGCCCAAGGGCAAGAAGGCCGGCGTGCATGTCGGGCGCGTGGCCATCCGGCGCACGGGGTCGTTCAACGTCCAGACGCCCGGCGGCACGGTCGCAGGCATTTCACATCGCTATTGCCGTCTGCTGCAACGCGCCGACGGCTATGGCTACACCGTTCAACCCAAACCTGTAACGGAGGACGCGAGGCGGGCCGCCTAACCGCGCTCCGCGCGGTGCGCTATCCCTCCCCGCCAGTCAAGGACGGGGTTTCTCGCGCAAGACTGATGAACACCCAGGAGCTGACAGCCCTGCTCGACCGCCTGCGGGCCGAGCCGCATGAGAGCGAATGGCTGGAGTTCAAGCACGACCGATTCGAGCCAAGGGCGCTGGGCGAGTATGTCTCCGCACTGGCGAATGCGGCCTGTCTGTTGGGACGCCCGCGCGCCTATCTGGTCTTCGGCATCGAGGACGGCACCCACGCCGTGCTCGGCACCCGCTTCGACCCAGGCGCCGAGACGGTCAAGGACAAAGACAGCAAGGGCAACCAGTTGCTGCCGCTGTGGCTGTCGCGGCATCTACAACCCAACACCGGCTACGAGATCCATCCCTTCGAGTACCAGGGCCGGCGGGTGGTGCTGTTCGAGATCCATCCCGCCTATGACCGACCGGTGGAGTTCGACGGCACGGCCTATATCCGTGACGGCTCCAGCAAAACGGAGCTGCGCAAGTATCCGCAGAAGGCGCGCCAGATCTGGAGCCGTCAGATCGATTGGAGCGCCGAGGTTTGCGAGCGGGCAACCCTGGATGATCTCGACCCGGCGGCCCTCGCCAAGGCGCGCCTGGAGTACAAGACCAAGTTTCCCGGCAAGGCCGCCGCGGTCGACACCTGGGACGACGCCACCTTTCTCAACAAGACCAAGCTGACCACGCGCGGCAGAGTGACTCAGGCCGCTCTGCTGCTGCTCGGGCGCGAGGAGTCCAGTACCTTGCTGGCCCCTGCCGTGGCGCGGATGAGCTGGATTCTCAAGAACGACCGCAACGAAGAGCAGGATTACGCCCACTTCGGTCCGCCCTTCCTGCTCAATGTCGATCAGGTACTGGCCCGCATCCGTAACCTCACGGTACGCGAACTGCCGGACGGCACCTTGTTCCCAGTCGAGATCTCGCAGTACGACCCCTGGGTGATCCGCGAAGCACTGCACAACTGCATCGCCCATCAGGACTACGGCCTACGCGGACGGATCAACATCGTCGAGACGCCGAACGGCCTGATCCTGCGCAACATGGGGAGCTTCCTGCCGGGATCGGTCGAGACGGTGATCCAGCAGGATGCACCGCTGGAGGTGTACCGCAACCCGCTACTGGCTGAGGTGATGGTCAACCTGAACATGATCGACACCCAAGGCGGCGGCATCAAGCGCATGTTTCTGAAGCAGCGCCGTCGCTTCTTCCCGCTGCCGGATTACGACCTCTCCGAACCCCAGCGGGTCAAGGTCGAGATCCAGGGGCGGATTCTCGACGAGCGCTACACCCGTCTCCTGATGGCGAACACCGATCTGGATCTCTTCACCATCATGTTGCTGGACAAGGTCCAGAAGCGCCGACCGATCACCCCGGAGGAGCATCGCCGGCTCAAAGGCGGCAAGCTGGTGGAGGGGCGCTACCCAAGTATCGTGGTCGCGGGCAAGGTTGCCGCCGCCGTCGGCGAGAAGGCACGCCATATCCGCGATCGGGGACTTGATAGTCAACATTATGAAGCTCTAGTGCTCGCCTTGATCCAGGAACATCAGCCCGTGACGCGGGAAGACATCGATCGCCTGTTGATGGACAAGCTCCCGGAGGTGCTCGACGACGAGCAAAAGCAAAACCGCATCCACTATCTGCTCGGAAAGCTGACGAAGAAAGGGCGAATCCGTAATGCGGGTAGCCGTAAGTTTTCACGCTGGGTTTTGATAACCGACTAGCGGTTTTGCAGTTAAAACCTGGTCGTCATCAATAAAAAAAGACTAATGCACTGAAAATATAAGATTTATTTTTTGTTGGCGCCGGTGTTTGACCGAGTCATTGGCGGACCGATCATCAATGAGCCGGCCACAAAGTGAGTCTCATGGCCAGTCAGCGCTGGAGCGTCAACGATCCAGGGGCAAGGGCTTGGGCAAGTCGTGCCGGCGAATGTCAGTCGCTCCCCGGCCTGTCAGCGAGCGGATGACCGGTGGACGGAACGGTGTCGGTTCGGCTGACGCTCGCGGCGACCTGTCGCCGGCAGTGCACGCGCCCATCCAGGGCGACTCCGCACGACTGACCATCGACCGCCAGGGCATGTTCCGGCTGTCCGCCGCGCCAAGCCGCTCCACCCAGCCATTCCGGCGAGCGATTGACCACATAGCTGGGAAAGGGGAGGCGGGGCGGGGAGCCGGTTGCCGGCGTGGGTGGCGGGGCCGAGGTGCACCCTGTCAGCAGGATGAGTGGTATGAATGGCCAGAGGGGCGCGTGCTTGAGCATGATCCAAACTCCCGGATGAACAGCACTCGATCATAGCGGGACGCCCGGCGCTCGACCGGCTGAAACGGTGAATCGGGCGCGGACGGTTTGACCGGTACAAAACGGTCCGCTACCGAATCACCGTTCCGGGTGGCCGGGCCGGATGGAACCATGCTGGGATAGCGGTTTGTCGTCGCTCCGGTATCTTTGCGCCCGCATGTCGAGCTTGATCGCCCGTTGTCAGGCGGCCTGGTCCGCCTTTCGCGCCCCGCCAGACAGTGTCTCGAACCGGGATGACGGCTGTGCGCCGGCCTCGGTCGGGCCGGAGCCTGAGATTCCACGCTATCCGCCCTTCCTCAAGGGACTGCCGGTGGCGCGCACGGCCCAGATCCTGGAGACCCAGCGTGAGCTGATCGCCGGCCTGCAGGATGCCCTGGCGTTCACCGATGCCGATTACCAGGCCCTGGTGTATCCACTGGTCGAGCGTTATGCCGCTTTCGTCCATCTGTTGCCCGCCTCGGAGACGCACCACCATCGTGGGGCGGGCGGGCTGTTTCGTCATGGACTCGAGGTCGCCTTCCAAGCCGCCCGCGCCAGTCGCGGACGCCTGTTTGCGCTCGATCGACGCCCGGAGGAGCGACGTCTCCTGGAACCGCGCTGGCATCTGGCCGCCTGCATCGTGGGGTTGCTGCACGACATCGGCAAACCGGTCGCCGATGTTCTGGTCGTCGACCGTACCGGCGCCCAACGCTGGCAGCCGGTGGACGAGACCCTGAGCGACTGGGCCGACGCGCACGGGATCGACCGCTATTTCCTGCGCTGGAACGCCCAGCGTGTCCATCACGGGCACGAAATCTTCACCACGTCGGTGCTGCATCAGGTGCTGACGCGACCGGTGCGCACCTGGCTGATGGACCCCGATCCGCTGGTCTGGCATACCCTGAGCCGCGTGCTCGCCGGCAGCGATACCCAGGCCTTGCTCTATCAGCTGATGCGCGAGGCCGACCAGGCCAGTGTCGCGCAGGATCTGCGCGAAAACCGGCTCGATCCCGAAGCCCTGTCGCTTGGAGTCCCGATCGAGCGTTATCTGGTCGACACCATGCGCGCCCTACTGCGCGAAGGCACCTGGGCGGTCAACACGCCCGGCGCGCGGGTCTGGATCTTTCCGCCCAACAGTGTGCACCTGGTCTGGCCGGCCTGTGCCGAGGCCATCGTCCAGCGGCTCACCGATGAGCGCATTCCAGGCATCCCGCATGATCCCGATACCCTCGCCGACATCCTGATCGAGCGCCATCTGGCCCGGCCGCGACCCGTGGCTGAAGGTGAGCCGGCGGCGCGCTACTGGCGACTGGCGCCGGCGATCCTGGCGCGCGAGCAACCGGTCGAGCTGTCCTTCCTGCGTCTGGCCACGCCGGAGCTGCTGTTTTCGGGGGTGGTGCCCTCGCCGACACCGCTCGTGCCGACGCCGGACACGGTGGCAGGCCAATCGACGCGCGAGCATGAAGCCCCGTCTGAGGTCCGGCCTGTCGTCGTCCCGGAAGCGGCACCGCCGCCATCAACGCAACAGACGGCACCGCCTGAATCGCCGGCTGAAACGCGACCGGTCGTCGCTCTCGAAGCCGCACCGACGCCACTGGCAGACCAGACGGCACCACCACTCGTGTCGGAGTCGACCACAGGCCACAAGAGCGCCGTTGACACCGGTGCGGCCGACCGCGAACCATCCGGCACCGCCGATCCGGACCCCCCAGCGGCCGGTACGCCGCAGGAGGCCGCCCGCGCTTGGCTGGCACGCCACGCACCTGCCGGAACCAGCCTGATGGCCATGGCCGAGGCGCTGACCGAGGGGCGTCTGACGCTCGATGCCCAGCCGACGCTGATCGACGGCAAGCTGTTTCTGCCCTATCCCCAGGCCCTCACCGGCCTGGCAGTATCTCCCGAGGAGGTGCTGAAGGATCTGGTCGCGCGCCACTGGATCGAGTGCGATCCGCTGCGACCGTTGCTCAAGCTGCGTGAACAGGGCGGGGTGACGGGACTCTGGTTGAACCGCGAGGTCTCCCGGCCGCTGCTGGCGCTGGGACTCGGTGTGCCTGTCACGCCAGTCGGTTGCCCGCCGGCAGCTGAGGCCGTGGCCGTCACGCCGAGTGCGGCGGTGACACCGACTGAGCCGACCGCGCCTGACCGCGCCCCCGTCACGCACACGACGACCGGCCGCGACGCCGCCGACTATGCCCGCCACGTCCGGCAGCGCCTGCTGGCCCGGGATCCCGCACTCGGCCCGATCGTCGAGCGTCCGGGCGCCCTGGCCATCGCCCTGCGCGGCCCGCTGCTGGAGGAGGCCCGGCGCGCGGGAATTTCCGAGATCGCGCTACGGCGCGCCCTGGAAAAACTTCCGGGCGCCCGGCCGGTGGAGCAGGGGATCTTCACGCTTGGCCTATAACCCGCCCTGGCGTCCGAACTTCGAACTGGCCGCACTGACGCTGTGGCTGATGGTCGGGCTGCTGGCCGCCGTGCTGCATCCGCTCTGGCCGCTCTATCAGCGTCCCTTTCAGGTGCTGGCGTGGCTGTCGATCCCACTGGCGCTGCGCTGGCTGCCGGCGGCCCTGCATCAGGGGCAGCGCCGCGCCCGGCTCATCGGACAGCCGCTGGCGTTTCTCACCCCCACGCAGCTGGCCGAGCAGTGCCGGCGTCGCCGCGAGGCGTTGTGGCTGGGCTGGGGCTTTGACTGGAACAGCGAGCATGCGCAGCTGGCGCTGGATCTGATCCGGGTCGGCCCGGAGCGGATCGTGCCCGCCCAATCCCAGCTCGGCGCGCACTGGCTGCATGGACTGGCCGCGCGCGAAGCGCCGGTCTGGTTGCCGGTCGAGCACAGCGCCGGTCATCTGCTGATCGTCGGAACCACCGGGGCCGGCAAGACCCGCCTGCTGGATCTGCTGGTCACGCAAGCGGTTCTGCGCGGTGAGGCCGTCGTCATCCTCGACCCCAAGGGGGATCGGGATCTCCAGCAATCGGCGCAACGTGCCTGTGCGCACCAGCCCGGCCGGTTCGTCAGTTTCCATCCGGCCTTTCCGGATCGCAGTCATCGGCTCGATCCGCTCTACAGCTTCAACCGGGCCACCGAGATCGCCAGCCGGATCGCGGCCATCATGCCCAGCGTCAGCGGCAACGATCCCTTCAAGAGTTTCTCGCAGATGGCGCTCTCGCACGTCATCGGCGGGGTGCTGGCCGCCGGCGAGCGGCCCAATCTGGTCAATCTCCGCCGCTATCTCGAAGGCGGGGTCGAGGCTCTAGTGGTGCGGGTGCTGATGCGCTTCTTCGACGCCCATGAACCGGGCTGGGAGGGAAAAGCGTCGCGCTACCTGGGCAAGACGCCGGACACTCAGGCCCGCGCACGCGCCCTCGTGCGCCTCTACCGCGAACAGATCCGGGCCAAACAACCCTCGACGGTGATCGATGGGCTGGTGTCGCTCTTCGAGCATGACAGGGTCCATTTCTCCAAAATGGTCGCGAGCCTGTTTCCCATCCTCAACATGCTCACCGCCGGTCCCCTGGGGCCGCTCCTGTCGCCCGACAGCGACGATCCCGCAGATCCGCGCCCCATTACCGCCATGGCGCGGATCGTCGAGCGCGCCCAGGTGGCCTATATCGGCCTCGACGCCCTGTCCGACGGCATGGTCGGCGCGGCGATCGGCTCGATCCTGATCGCCGATCTGGCCGCCGTGGCCGGGGATCGTTACAACTACAGCACCCAGCCGCCGCCGGTCAACGTCTTCATCGACGAGGCCTCGGAGGTGGTCAACGACCCCATGATCCAGCTGCTCAACAAGGGACGGGGCGCCGGGCTGAGACTCACCATCGCCACCCAGACCTTTGCCGACTTTGCCGCGCGTACCGGGAGCGAGGCCAAGGCGCGTCAGGTGCTGGCGAACCTCAATACGCTGATCGCGCTGCGTGTGCTCGATAGCGAAACCCAGGAGTATGTGACCAACAGCCTGCCGAAGGCGCGCCTCAAGACACTCACCCGAACCCAGGGCACCTCCACGCAGACCAGTCCCCTGACCCATGCCGGCAATGTCGGCGAGCAGCTGAAAGAGGAGGTGAGCGAGCTGTTCCAGCCGGCGCTGCTGGGCCTGTTGCCCAACCTGCACTACATCGCACGTCTGGCGGGAGGGCGGATCGTCAAGGGACGGCTGCCGATTCTCGGCACGCCCAAGGGCGCGCCGCCGGATGACGCGCGGCGGCCCTGAGTATGGCTGGATCGGCGGCTGACGGCGCGACCCGCCCGAGCTCCGTCTCGGTGGCGCTGATCAGTCTTGTGCTGGTGGCGCTGATTGCGGGGGCCGTCTTCATCCCGACCGCCTGGCTGCGGCAGGTGCAGGCGCTCGAACAGCAGTGGATCCTGAGCCATCTGGGCGAGAACACCGCACGCGCCATTCTGCATCAGGCCGCGCGCTGGTTTGACGCGCAGGTGGCGGCCAGTGGCCGAGGCGATCGCGCCCTGCAGGAGGCGCTGTCCTGGACGCTCCTGGAGGGGAGCGATCCGGCCTGGCTGACCGATCGTCTGGAGGCCGCCTGGCTCCTGGTCGAGCTGGCGTTGCTGCGCGCCGCGCTGCTGGCGGCTTGGGCGCCGGCCATGGGGCTGCTGCTCATGGCCGGCGTGCTCGACGGGCACTGGCGCTGGCGCATCCGCCAGCTGGGATTCGACTATCCCAGTCCAAGCGCGCGTCAGGCCGGCCAGTTGGGGTTGAGGCTGGTCGTCGGTCTGCTGCTGTTCATGGTGCTCCTGCCGGTCCCGCTGCACCCGTTCGTGATTCCACTCCTGGGGCTGCCGGCGGTGCTCTTCATCGGCACCAGCCTCGCGCACCGTCCAAAACAACTCTGAAACAACGGTTCCCGGTGCGATCACGGTTGTTTGCTGACGGGGCTGGCGAAAATCGGCATCGTTAAGGACACCGACACCACGTCACCCGAACCTGATGCCGATGGCCAGCCTTGAACTCCCGCGTCATGTCGATGATCCGCCGAACCTGCTGTTTTGGCGCATCGATGATGTGATTCCCTTTTTCCTGGTGCTGATCATCGGCGTCCTCATCAATCAGCCGCTGATCTTCAGCCTGCTGGGACTGCTGGCGGTGCGTCTCTACGGACGCTTTCGCGAGAGCCGCGCGGATGGCTATGCGCTCCATGCGCTCTATTGGATCGGATTGATGCCGATGGGACATCGCACCACCCCGAATCCCTTCGTGCGTCGGTATCTGCCATGACGCTGACGCGCTTTCGCCAGACCTGGCAGTCGCTGGTGGCGGAAAACCGCTTTCATCGCGGCCTCCTGCTGGGGCTGCTCGTGACCAATCTGCTGACGCTGATGGCGCTGTTGCAGGCCGAGCGTACCGTGGTGCTGGTGCCGCCGATCCTCGAACAACAAGTCAATGTCGCCCGCGAGGCGGCCAGCCAGGAGGTCAAGGAGGCCTGGGGGCTGTTCGTCACCGAGTTGCTGGGCAATGTCACGCCCACCAACGCACCCTTTCTGCACCAGACCCTGGAGCCGCTGCTCAGTCCCGGCTTGCGGCGTGAGGTCGCACAGGTGCTGGAGGCGCAGGTGGCCGAGTTGCGGCGCGATCGCGTCAGCGTGCGCTTCAGCCCGGAGACGATTCAATTCGATCCGGCGACCGATCGGGTGCGGGTGAGCGGCAAGCAGGTCGTCACCGGACCGGGCGCCGATCCGGTGACACGCCCGCGCAGCTACGAGATCGGGGTGATGTTCCGTAACTATCGCCCCGTCATCACGTACCTGGATGCCTACGCCGACCCGCGCGAGCGTCAGGGGCGCGGTCGCGAGGACAGCGGGGAGCCGCGTCCTTAACCGGCCGGTACGGCCACCGGACAGCGCCTGCGCGCTCGCTTTCAACCCATCACCCAGACGGCCTCCGTCTGGCCGAGGAATGTGCCATGTCTCTCGACCGCTTCAGACTTCGCTCGGCGTCAGCCTCCAGCTTGGGTTCGGCGCTCGCGCTCGCGCTGGCGCTGGTTGGCCTGACTCCGGCGGCGGCCCAGCACGAGGACATCGGCATCGAGCTGCCGTCCGTCCCCGATGCCTGGCTGGCCAGTGAGCGTTCGGCGCCGACCGATGGCTGGGGAGGGCGCTTGTTACCAGTCAAGGCCGAGACGCCGGCGGCCTCGACGAGCCATCTCGAACTCGGGCCGATGACGGTCAATGTCACCGTGGGCGTCAATCTGATCCTCGACATCGCGATCGATCATCTCAACCGGATCCTCACCCCCTTTCCCAATCCGCAGGTGCGCACCGTTTCGGACGCAACGACCAGCGTCGACGGCTCGGCCATCTATGTGGCCACGGCCAATGAAACCCCCGTCACCCTGTTCATCAGCGATGCCTCCGATCCCAATCACGCCGTGTCGCTGACCCTGGCTCCGCGACGCATTCCGCCGCGCGAGATCCGTCTGGTGCTCACCGATCCCTGGCCGGGGCCGACGCCGCCCCGGAATCCGGCCGGACCGGCGTCCGGCGCTGCGTCCGACTATGTCGCGGCGATCACCGACGCCATGCGCGCGCTGGCCAAGGAAGAGATCCCCCAGGGTTACAGCCTGCGTCCGGCCAAGCGTGGCGAGACCGTCACCTGTGTCCAGCTTGGACTGGAGACGCGCCGTGGCCAGGTGCTGGAGGGCAGCGGGTTGTGGTTGGTGACGGCGCTGGCGCGCAATACCACTGAGGCGCCGCTGGAGATCGAGGAGCGGGCCTGTCGGGCCGACATCGACGGCGACACGGTGGCGGTGGCCGCCTGGCCGCGTGTGTGGCTGGAGCCGGGCGAGCGGGTCGAACTCTATGTGGCGGCCCGTCTACGCCCACAGGCGCAGCGCCATCCGGAACGTCCTTCACTGCGCGGGGCGGGAGCGCGCTGATGCCCGTGCGTCCCCTACACGCCTGGGAACGGCTGTCGCCCACCTGGCGCCGTTGGCTGGTCATCGGTGGCGTGCTTGGGACCGTGGCCCTGATCGCCGTGCTGGCCTTTGAGCCGCAGACGCCGACGGCGACGCGCACCCAGGAGGCGCGCGAACGACTGACGCGCCGGCTGCTCACCGATACCGATCCCCGCACCCTTGGCATCGATGGGCTGGCCCAACGATTGGAGCAGCTGGAGCGACAACTGGCCCAAGCCGCCACCCGGCAGAGTCAGCGCGACAGCCGTGAGACGACCGCCGTCAATCAGCAGGTCGAGCAGCTGCGCCAGGCGCAGGACGTCCAGGTCGAGGCACTGCGCCAGGAGATCGCGCGCTTGAAGACGGCACTGGAAGCGCCTCAGACCATGCCACAACCGCCGTCGCCGCCGGCAACGCCGGAAGCGGGCGCTGCACCGACGCCACCGCCCGCCGCGCCTGCCGCCGAACCCGCCGCTGGATTGTTCGAACGTCGGCCGGCCACAGCCGTGACGCCCCTGAGTCCCAACCCGGCCACCCGGACTCCGAATGCCGGTGCGCTGAGTATCCGTGTGGTGGAGCAGACGCCGACCACCCAGGCGACGGCCACAGCGGCCACGCCCCCTGGGCCGATCCCCGATCCGGGTGCCGAGGCCATTGTGATTCCGGCCGGCAGCCTGCTGCGAGGCGTGCTGTTGTCCGGGATGGATGCGCCAACCGGACGCCAGGCCCGGCGCGATCCGTATCCGGCGCTGGTGCGTCTCAAACATGAGGCCATCCTGCCCAACCGTTTCCGCGCCGATGTGCGCGAATGCTTTATCACGGTCGCCGGCTACGGTGAGCTGTCGAGTGAGCGCGCGTTTCTGCGCACCGAGGTGATCACCTGTGTGCGTCATGACGGCGGGGTGATCGAGGTGCCGATGGACGGCTATGCCGTCGGCGAGGATGGCAAGGTCGGGCTGCGCGGACGTCTGGTCTCCAAGCAGGGGCAGGTGATCGCGCGGGCGATGCAGGTCTCCTTCCTGCAAGGGATATCGGACGTCTTCAACAAAAGCACGGTGACGACCATCTCGACCACGAGCGACGGGACGGTGCGCTACCAGGACGTGCTGTCGAGCGATTCGGCCCAGGCCGCCGCGATTACCGGCACGGGCAAGGCGCTCGATCGCCTGGCCCAGTATTACCTGGACATGGCCGAGAACATTTTTCCGGTGATCGAGATCGATGCCGGACGCGCGATCGAGGTGATCCTCAATCGGGGCGCCTCCCTGCAACTGGCCGGCCCCCGAGCCGCGCGTGGCGTGCGTCGCTGACGCGCGCTTTCCAATCACCCGGTCGAGATGCTCATGATCCACAGAAACACCCCATCGTTCAGGTTACTCATCGCCGTTCTGGCCATGCCGCTTGCAGCCTCTGCCGGCGAGCGCATCACGCCGCCGGAGGCCGGTCCGCCTCCGTTGGCGACGCCAAGACCGGATGAGGGAACCCTCGAACACTGGATGCAGGGCATCGACGGCATGCGGCGTCTGCCCGTGGCGGGGGTGCACATGGTGCAGGCCGGGGAGCGCGTCTTCTTCGTTTCCACCAACGGGCGCTATGTCTTTCTCGGCGCGGCGATCGACCTCTGGAATGGCGAGCGGTTGACGTCACTGGCCGAGGCCGACCGTTGGCTGGAGCGTCTGGATCCGGCGCGGCTCAAGCTGGATGTCGGCGATCTGGGCGCCCTCGACGTCGGCGCGGGCGCCCAGGAGGTTCGGATCTTCGTCGATCCCCAGTGCACGCAGTGCGCCGACCTGCTCGACCAGATCGCCGCCTTGACGCCAGCCGAACGTGCGCCCTATCGATTCCGTCTCATTCCGCTCGCGGTGCTCGGACAGCCGTCGGTGGCGATCGTCGTGCGGCTCAATTGCCTGGCCGAAACCGATCGCGCGCGGGCCACCGAAGCCTTGCTCACCCATCAGTTCGAGACCCTGCCCGGCGCGAGCGGAACCTGTGGTCAGGGCGCGCTGCAACGGGCGCTGGTCACGGCCCAGTTGCTGGGGATCGACCGGGTTCCTTTTCTGATCGCTCCCGATGGGCGGCTCCAGGCCGGCGCGCCCATGAATCTGCCGCTCTGGCTCCAAGGAGACGACGCATGACCTCGAACCTCGATTGGCGACACGCTATACAGGGCGCCGGGATGCTGATGCTCCTGGGTGGACTCACCTTGACCACGGGGTGCGGTTCGCTGGCGGTGGGTGAGAAGCGTTTTGGCTGTCAAGGCCATCCCAGCGATCCGTTGTGTCTGCCCGCCTCCCGGGTCTACCAGCTGACCAGCGGGACCGACACGCTCCAGACCCGCGATCCGGCCGATGTCCCGGACGCCGCCGCCCAGCGACCGCCACGGCACGCCGCCACCGGACAGCGGCGCTCAGACTCCATCGGCTCCATGGGATTTTTCGGTGAGGATGCGGCCCTGTTCGGCGCCACACATGCGCGGACGTCCCGCCCGCGCGCCGCGCAGACCCCGGCGGACGTTCCGTCGGTCGAGGAGGCGCCGCACGCGGTGGCCGAGTCGCTGCTGCTGCCACGCTCGCGCGACCCGATTCCGTTGCGACTCCCGTCCCAGGTCATGCGCATCTGGCTTGCGCCCTGGGAAGACGACCAATCCGATCTGCATGCCAGCGGCTATGTCTTCACCGAGATCGTCCCGCGCACCTGGACGCTCGCCGCCGGTCCCGACCGCTTCTCCAACGCACAGCTCAAACCGCTGCAGGTGCAACAGCGGGCGCACGCGGTCTCGCCGGTGCCGCCCGGACAGCGGCGAGCACCTGACGAGGCCGGGGCGTCGTCATCCGCATCACCCACCATGAACACTCAGAGGACTATCACACCATGACTCCATCCACACGACTGATGGCCGGCCGGATCCTGATCCTGGCCACGGCCTTCACCCCGATGCTGGCGCTGGCCACCTCCGGGACCGGTGATACCACCGGCACGGAATTCCAGGTGGTCTACGAACTATTGACCGGCTGGATGACCGGCCTGCTGGGTAAGGTCGTCGCGATCGCCTTCATCCTGGTCGGCCTGGTGGCCGGTGTGATGCGCCAGTCGATCATGGGCTTCGTGGTCGGTGTCTCGGCCGGCGTCGGGATGCTGGTCGCACCCAACATCATCAATACCCTGTTCACGGCCACGCTACCGCTGGCCTGAACACCGACTTGACGACGTCGCTTCACCTCTCCTGCGCATTCACTGTGCGCCACCGGCCAACCCCGGCCGAGACCGGGCCGGCAACGGCCCACCCCTTTCGATCGGCGAGGATTCAGTCTATGTCCAGTCAGCTCGCACTCCCCGAGACCCGGCACTATCTGTCGGTCCCCAAGTGTCTGTTCCAGGCGATTGCCCGGCTGTCGTGGCCGGCGCGCGATCGTCTCTTCGAGCAAGCGCTGTCACAGGTCCAGGGACGCACGCCGGTGCTGGTGTGTGATGCCAATCGCCGTCTGCTGCGACCCTGTCACCCGGCCCGCGCGCGTGAGCTCCTGACACGCAAGCGCGCCCGGCTCCTCTGTGCCGATCCGCCCTTGTTGCAGCTGCGTCATGCGGTCGTCGCCGGCACGGAGCCGTGCGCATGAAGGAGCGCCGATTCCAGGGCGAGCGTGCCGCCGCCCTGTTCCCGTTGCTGGCCGGTGATCCGGAACATGGAATTTTTCTGCTCGATGATCAGAGCCTCGCCTTTGGCTGGCTCTGCCAACCACTGGCTGGAGCCGATCAGGGCCATGCCGACCGCCTGACGGCCCTGGTCAACCAGGAATGGCCGACCGACACCCTGTTGCAGGTGCTGCTCTGGGCCTCGCCGGACATCGAGGGACCGCTGGCGGTGATGAACGGACTGCGCACCGGATTGCACCAGCCATTGCTGCGTGCCGCCACCGCCGAGCGCGCGGCCTTTCTGCGCGCCGGGGTCCGGCGTCCCATCGTCCAGTCGTCGGACACCCGGGTGCGCGACGTACAGGTGCTGGTGACGGTGAAACTGCCGCTGCCCGGTCCCCTGCCGACGTCGGCGGCGCATCAGGCGGCCATCGATCTGCGCGCCAGCACCGAACAGGTGCTCATCACCGTGGGTCTACAGCCGCGCCCGCTGATGGCGGGTGATATCAGCCGGATCATGAACACCCTGCTCAACTGGGACGAGGCGGCGACCTGGCGCGAGCGCATCACGCCCGAAGTCGATCCGACACGTCTGCTGCGCGAGCACTTCCTCGACCCGGATCAGGCGCTGGAGGTCGATGCGCAGGGACTGACCCTGGGTGAGTACCGGGTGCAGACGCTCTCGGTCAAACGCTTCCCGGACCGGCTGCATTTCGGCTTGGCGGCGCGCTATCTGAGCGATCCGTTCTCCGGCGCTCGCGGCATCTCCAACAATCTGCTGGTGTGCCTGAATCTGTTCTTTCCCGAGCCGGAATCGACGCGCTCGCTCTTGCAGACCCAGAGCCAGTGGGCCACCAACATGGCCACCGGTCCGATCGCGCTCTATCTGCCCCGGCTCGCCGAACGGGCACGCGGTTTTCGGGTGCTGTTCGAGCGCCTCGATGCCGGGGATCGCCCAGTCAAGGCGCATCTGGGACTGGTGCTGTTTGCGCCCAAGAACCAGGCGACCGCCGCCGCCTCCAACCTGCGCACCTATTGGCGTGAGCTGGGGTTTCAGGTGGTGACGGATCGCTTCTTCACGCTGCCGCTGTTTTTGAACTGTCTGCCGTTTGGCGCCGACCGGAGCGCCATCCGCGACATGCAGCGCTATCGCACACTGGCGGCCACGCACGCGGTCAACCTGATGCCGGTGCTCGGCGACTGGAAGGGCACGGGCACGCCGGTGCTGAACCTCATCAGCCGGGGCGGGCAGCTGATGAATCTCTCGCTGTTCGATTCGGCCTCCAACTACAACGCCTGTATCGCCGCCCAGTCCGGTTCGGGCAAGTCGTTTCTGACCAATGAACTGATTTCGACCACGCTCTCGGTCGGGGGACGCTGCTGGGTGGTCGATGTCGGGCGCAGTTACGAGAAGCTCTGCGATGCGCTGGATGGTCAGTTCCTGGCTTTCACGCGCGAGTCCCGGATCTGCCTCAATCCGTTCGCTCTGGTTCAGCACTGGGAAGAGGAGGCCGACATGATCGCCGCCCTGGTCGGGGCGATGATCGCGCCCTCCGGTGTCCTGGACGATTATGCGCAATCCGGACTCAAGCGCGTCCTCAAGAGTGTCTGGGACAGCCAGGGTCAGGCGATGACCATCGACGCCATCGCCGAGGCGCTGGTGGCTGAGGCCGATGTGCGGCTACGGGATCTCGGCACTCAACTCTATCCCTTCACCGCCCAGGGTGAGTACGGGCGCTTCTTCAATGGACCGAACAGTATCGAGTTCTCAGCGCCGTTCGTGGTGCTGGAGCTCGAAGAGCTCAAGGGCCGCAAGCACTTGCAGCAGGTCGTGCTGTTGCAGCTGATCTATCAGATCCAGCAGGCGATGTATCTCGGTGAGCGCGATCAGGCCAAGCTGGTGATCATCGACGAGGCCTGGGATCTGCTCACCCAGGGGGATGTGGCACGATTCATCGAGACCGGCTACCGGCGCTTTCGCAAGTACCGGGGGGCGGCGGTCACGGTCACCCAGTCGCTCAACGACCTCTACACCAATCCGACCGGGCGGGCGATCGCCGAGAACTCGGCCCATACCTTCCTGCTCGCCCAGCCGGCCCAGGCCATCGATCAGCTGCAAGCGGCCAAGCGGCTGCCCTTGACTGAGGGCGGGGCGGAGTTGCTCAAGACCGTGCATACGATTCCGGGGGCGTACTCCGAGATCCTGGTGATTGGGGATCAGGGGGCGGGAATCGGGCGGCTGGTCGTCGATCCGTTCCGGCGGCTGCTGTATTCGACCCATCCGCGCGATGTGGCGGCACTGAATGCGCGCCGTCGGCAGGGCTGTTCCATCGATGAGGCGATCCGGCAGGTGCTCCAGGAGCAGGCCTATGGCTGAGCGTGTGGGTGTCGGAACGGTGGTGCTGATTGCGGGCCTGGTGTCGCTGATCAGTAGTGCCGCAGTGGCGATCTGGTGGCAGCGTCAGCTTGATCAGCGCCTGGTGATGCGCCCCCCGGTGATGATCCTTGATCTGTCGGCGCTTGCCCGTGCCACGGATCCCGAAGCCCTGACAGCTGTGATGCGTGCTTACACGCAGGCGGCCGACCGGTTGGCGGAGCAGGGAGTGCTGGTGTTGGAGCGGCAGCGGGTGTTGGCGGCTCCGCGCGAGCTGGTGCTGCGGGAGACGGAGGTGCCGGGTGTGCCTTGAGGCGTGGCGCAGGTGGGTCAACGCCTGGACGTCGCGCGTTCAGGGGTGGCGATGGCGAGAAGTCCGCGTGTCATGGCGCCGGGCCGGTCTCATGGGGCTGGGTTTGGTGCTCGTGCTCGGTCTGGGGCTCTATGGCGCACACCGCTACCGGCTGGGATTCGACCTGCAAGACCATGGCTGTCTCGATGGATCGCGGATTTTTCTGATCGATACCTTCGCGGGGCCGGAAGACGTGATGCAGGGGGATCTGGTGGCCTTTCGTGCTCTGGGGGTGGGGGTACCTGTCTTTGAGGGGCAGTTGTTCATCAAGCGCGCGGCGGGGGTGCCTGGGGACTGGGTGACGGTGACGCTCACGCATACCTGGATCAATGGTCTGCGTCTGGCCGACGGGCTGGCGCTGGCCTCGGCGCTGGCACGCGATCCGGCGACCCTGTTGCGCCATGAGCGGGTGCCGGTGGAGCATTTCTGGATGCTGGGGGAGACCCCGGACAGTTTCGATTCGCGCTACTGGGGTTTTTTGCCGCAGTCGCAGGTGGTGGGGAAGGCGTATGCGCTGTTCTGAATGGGGGCGGGGGCTGGTCATGATGAGCGTCCTGGCCGGGAGCGGTGTGGCCGCCGGTCCGGCCCCGGCGCTTCCGGAGCCGGGTCTGCGTGATGAGGCGGTGCGGATTGAGGAGCGGGCGTTGCTGGAGGCGCGTCCTGACTGGCTCCAAATCCAGGAGCCGGCGGCCGCCCAGTGGGCGCGCGAGCTCGGTGCGCTGGAGGCGCTGAAGCCGCCGTCCTGGATGGCGCCGTCCGCGTCTGGTTTATCGGAGCCGGAGCCGCCGTCCTGGACCGTCACCGTGCTGGCCTCGCGCGCCCTGGGCGAGGCGCAATTGCGTGAACTCCTGGCGATGGCCGCCGATCGTCCCGAGGTGCGGATCGTCTGGCGCGGCGTGGCCCCAGGCGAATCGCTGGGGGCCTTCCTGCGCTGGATCCAGACACCGCTGCGCGCGGCGCTGGCCAACCGCGAGGCTGAGGCGGTTCCGCGTCTCGAACTCGATCCGCGCCCGTTTCAAAACCCGCTGGTCGAACTCGTCCCAACGCTGATCGTCACCGACGGTGACGGAACGGAACTGGCCCGCGTCAGCGGCCTCAGCGATCCGGACTGGATCCTGACCCAGGTGCGCCAGGGACGTCGCGGGGATCTGGGTGTGCGCGGGCCAACGGTGGCCGTCAGCGAGCCGGATCTGATCGCTGAACTGCAACGGCGTCTGGCCGGGATCGACTGGGCGGCCGAGCGTGCGGCGGCCCGGGCGCGCTATTGGGAGCGGGCGACCCTGATCGAGCGCCCGACCGCCGAGCAGCCGCGCGAGCGCCGTCTCGACCTGACGCTCGAAGCCCAGGCCGATGTCCACCTTCCCGATGGCACGCGCGTGATCCGTGCCGGCGCGCGGGTCGATCCACTGGCGATCCGGCCGTTTCGGCAGCGGCTGTTCGTCTTCGATGCCACCGACCCGCGTCAGGTGGCCGATGTGGCCCGACGTGGGGCGGCCAGTCGCGCCGAGGGACGCCTGCCGCTCTATCTGGCCACGCGCCTCGATCGCGCCGCCGGCTGGGACGGCTACCGCGCCGTCCAGACCGCACTCGGAGATCCGCTGTATCTGCTCACTCCCGATGTGGCGCAGCGTTTCCAGATCGAACGGGTGCCGGCACGGGTCGAGGCACGGGGGGACACCCTGGTCGTGGTCGAATGGCCGCCGGAGGGCTGAGGATGGCTGGTGTGCTCAATGCGTCTGTCAGGTGGACGGCGGCGGTGCTCGGACTGCTGCTGGTCCTGGCGCCGACGGCCCACGCCGAGGAGGACGCCACAGCAGGTCTGGGCAACGCCGTCTGTCCCGACGCCGAATTGCTCGGCCCCAAGCTCATCACCGACATCTGCTGGAGCTGTCTGTTTCCGCTGCGCATCGCCGGCGCACCGATCGGTAGCGGCCCGGTCCCGAGCGGGGCCAGTACCCAGGCGCTGTGCGCCTGTCCCGACCCGGCCGGGCTGCCGAGTCCCGGGGTGGTGATCGGGATGTGGGAACCGGCGCGGATCGTCGAGCTGGTGCGGGTGCCCGGCTGTCTGCCGGCGCTGGGCGGCGCCCGGCTCGATCTGGGCGCCTGGCGCACGCTCGGCACGCCGGGACAGGCGACCTACGACGGTTCCGACAAGGCGTTCTACAACTACCACTACTACGCCTTCCCGCTGCTGGTGATGCTCGATCTGTTCTTTCCCGATCGCTGCAACGTCGATCACCTGACCGACTTCGACCTGCTCTATCTTTCCGAACTCGATCCGACCTGGAACAACGACGAGCTGGCCTTCTTTACCAATCCGGAAGCGGCGTTCGTGGCCAACCCGGTCGCTCAAGCCGCCTGTCTGGTCGATGCCGCCTCGGCGACCACAGTGCAAAAGCCCCTGGACGAACTGTTCTGGTGTGCCGGGGCCTGGGGCGGACTCTATCCCTTCACCGGGCGCGTGCCGACGCTCAACGGCCGCCCGTCGGAGATGAGCCTGGCCGGCGCGCGGGTGCTGGCCGCGCTGCACCGGCGGGGACTGGCGCGTCAGACCGTCGGCGATGAGGCCCTGTGCGAGGCGCCCTTCGCGCTCATGTTGCCCAAGACCCAGTACCGGCTGTCGCAGTTCTACCCGCGCCCGGAGGCCAACTCCAACCACGTCATCGGCGAGAGCGAGCTGCGCTGGGGTCTGGGGCGCAACGTGCCGGGGATCGGCGAGGACCATCTGTACCTGATCTGGCGCTGGCATGACTGTTGTCTCAGCTGGTTGTGAGCCGGCGGAGCCGCCGGGCGTGGGCACAGCGAGGCTGGGGCGGACCGCCACCCGTGGGCTGGTCGGGCTCCTGGTCCTGGCGATCAGCTGGACCCCCTGGGCGCTGGTGTGGGGCGATGACCTGCACCGGGCGCTCGACTTTGATCAGGCCGCCGACGACGGACAGGCGCTGGGGAGCGCGCTCGGAATCGATCCGGACCGACTGGCCCCGTTCGAGCAACCGGACGACTACCGGGTCTACTTTCCAGGGGCCGAGACTGGTACGGTCACCGACTGGAGCGCACTCTACGGGAATCCCGTCGCGCTCGAAGCCGCCGGTCTCCAGACGCAGCAGGATCTGGTGGACACGCCCTATGCCGACGCCTCCCCGAGCGGCCAGGCCTACCAGACCCTGCTGGAGCCGCTCGACCGACCGCGCGTCGACCTGAGCGCCGATCCGCTGTGGGACTTCACCGACGCCACCGTCGGCTCGCTGGACGACTTCACCGCCACCTATGCCGACTGCACCTGGGAGACGACCTTCCTCGATCGCCCGCGCACGGTGCACGTCCCCGACTATGAGGCCTGTCTGATCCCGGACACCGATCAGCCCCGGCTCAGCTGCACCACCACGCGCACGCTGGAGGCCACCGTGCACTGGGATCCGGTCACGGTCGGCACCGATCCCGAGACCGGGGAGCCGATCATCGAACTGGTGCGCCGGGTCGAGAAGCGCACCGACCGCTGGGACTGGGCCTCGAGCGCCTGTCAGGAGACGCTCAACGCCCGCCTGATGGACGGTTTCTGCCGCAGCACCACCACCTGCACGTCCAATCCCGACGCGGCCTGTGTGGCCGTGTCCGGCGGAGAGCTGTGCGGGAGCGAACTGGTGGCGCCGCCCTATCACGGGGAGACGGGGAACGAACCCTGGGAGCAATTTTCCGGCATTGGTGCGGCCTGTATGCAGGTGAGCGTTGCGCTCGACTGCACCAGTTTCAATCAGGGACGGATGGAGTGCTGGAACGATCCCGACGGGGTGGAGCACTGTCCCGACAATCCCGGCGATCTGGACAACTGCGCGGCCCTTGACGCCGATCCCAACTGCCGCCGGGTCAGCCGCCAGTGTGCTGAGGCGGCCACCGGGCGCTCCGGGGTGTGCTATGTCGATCAGGTGGTCTATGACTGCGGCACCACGCAGGAGATCACCGGCATCGAGCGCACCGACGCGCTCGACTGTGGCGGCGAGATCCGCTGTCTGGGGGAGGACTGTGTGGCGATCGAACCTGAGTCCTCAGACAACTTCGACGAAGCGGTGGCCGCGCTCCACGCCGCCGAGCTGGTCGCGCTGGATGCCGACTGCACCAGCGCAGGCTGTGCGGTGTTCAAGGGTGAGGCGCTGGAGTGCAAGCGTGCCGTGGGCGGGATCGTCAACTGCTGCGAGCGTCCGGACGGCGTCTCGCTCGGGCTGTATCTGCAACTGATGTTCTCGGTGGCCAAGCTCGACAGTGTCACCATGTCCTTGGTGAAAGCCGGTGTGTCCAATCCCGCCTTCGGGGCCTGGGAGACGCTGCGCTCGCCGCTGGTCGATACTTGGGGCGCGGTCAAGGACGCCTTCACCTCCGCGGTGAACAACATCACCGGCCACACCACGGCGGTGACGACCGAGGCGGCCAAGCAGGGCTTGATCGCGCGCTTCAAGCAGGAGCTGCTGCAACAGACGGCGCAATGGACAGCCCAGACCTTCGGGCCGCAGGCCGCCAGTGCGCTGTTCATCGATGCCGGCAGCGGCGGGGTGGCGGTGGCCGCTGACGGCACGGTGGCCGCCAACGTGGCGCTCAACCCTGCCATCACGGTGGTGATCCAGTGGGTGATGTGGGCCTATCTGATCTACTCCATCGTCATGATCCTGATCCGGCTGATCTGGGAGTGCACCGAGGACGAGTTCACCCTTGGCGTGCAGCGCGCGCTCAAGGCCTGTCATCGGGTCGGCTCCTACTGCCGCAAGAGCATTTTCGGGGCCTGTATCGAGAGCCGCGACAGCTACTGCTGCTTCAACTCGCCGCTGTCGCGGATCCTGAACGAACAGCTGCGCGGACCGGCCGGACTCAGCGGCTATGGGCGCGCCAAAAACCCCAACTGCGCCGGGATCCCGGTCGCGGCCCTGGCCGAGGTCGACTGGAGCCGGGTGGATCTCTCCGAATGGCTGACGCTGCTCACCGACGCGGATCTGATCCTGACCACCACCGGACTGGATCTGGCCACACTCACCGAAGGGTCGGGCAACCGCACGGCTGAACGGCTGGAGGATTTGAGTGAGGTGCAGACGGTGGGGGAGGCCAATCGGGCGGCCGAGGCGCAGGGGTGGGCAGAGACGCTGGAGATATTGCCGAGGCCAAGCGATTAACCAGCGAATCCATGCTTGGTCATCAGCTCACCCAGTTCGACGCTTGAAGTGGTTGCTTGTTGAGTGTGTTCGCTGAAGCGCCTCGCAGCTTGCCTTGTGGTTTCGGTGCGGTTGGACGGATCTCGTCGGAGAGCCAACCTTGCCTGATCGAGTACTGATACTGCTTGAGCAGCAAGCACCAGTCGTCGATTCCGGGACGAGCCAGCGGATTGGCAGCGCCTTCCGTAAAAGTTTGGATAAAGGCGTTTTTCAGGCGGCCAGAGAGATGGCTCCACAGTAGATACCATGGCCCTTGGGGAATGGCGCCCTGACTGCCGGGACGGGCGCCGCCCTTGCCATAGGGGAAATGTCCTTGCCTGAGATTGTCCACCGGATTGCAGCCACCCACGCTGTCATAAGGATGCCGTCCGAGCATCAGGCATTGGAACATCAGGATCGCCAGTGAGAAGGCGTCGCTTGCCGAAGTGCGCCGAACGCGCGCGAAATCCACTCCCAGATGTTCCGGGGCCGTGGTGTCCTGGCTACCGACCGGGCAAGGGAAAAAGGGGCCATTCGACGGCGCGATCTGGAAACTGTCACAGTCGATCAAAGTGACTTGGCCGCTGACCGGGTCGCAGAGGAAGTTGTTCAGATTCACATCGCCCAAATGGATGCCCTGGCGATGCAGGGTCTGGACACAGCGCAACACTTGCAGCAGGGACTCCACCACAAAGTGACGTGAAAGGCCGGGAAAATGTTGGTTGCTCAGTTTGGGATGAGCGAGCTTGCGCAACGTCACTCCAGCACCCCGGCGCATCACGTACCCGATCCACTGGCCCTGATCGTCATAGATGCTCATTCGCGGCCAGGCAAGTGGCTGGTCCTTCAGGCCGGGCCAGGTCGCGATCTGCACCTCGACCTTATCGCGCAATTGGTCGCCTCGTGAGGCCAGTTTCTCTGGGGCGTAGATCTTGACCACCAGATCCGCACGTTCTGGAAGAAGGTAGACGGTTCCCTCTCCGCCCCGATCCAGTTCGGGACCAAGCGTTTTCCCCGCGCCCATCGCATCGAAGACCACTGCGCACATGTCTTGCTCCTGTCCAAGGGTGTTTCTCTGTCAACGCACTGCACGAACGAATTTTCAACATTCAGTTTTGAAAATAGGACTCGAAAGCGCGTTACATCAGGTATCCAAACCTCACGAGGGACACATCATGGAATTCACGACCGCGCTCACCCCCTACGCCGACCTCATCGAGAACCCCGTTGCCCGCTGCGCCTGCATGCTGGTCCTGGATGTCTCCAGCAGCATGGATGGCGAACCCATCCGGGAACTCAATGATGGCGTGCAACGCTTCATCGCTGAGATCCAGGAGGACGAGTTCGCCAGTCAGGCGATCGAGCTGGGGATCGTTACCTTCGGCTCACGGGTAAATGTCACCCTGCCGATCACGCCCGCACACCTGATCACCGATGTACGGCCCTTGGAAGCCGACGGCATGACGCCGATGGGGGAGGCTGTCGCCCAGTCGATGCAGGCGCTGGCCGCACGCAAGGCCGAATATCGTCAGACCGGTACCAGCTACTACCAGCCCTGGTTGGTCCTGATGAGTGATGGCGCCCCGAATGACGATTGGCGAGCGACGGCGGTCCAGTGCCGATCGCTCAGTGCGGAACGCAAGCTGGTCGTGCTCCCCGTCGGTGTCGGAGAAGGCGCGGATCTAGCGATCCTGGGCCAGTTTTCCCATCGACCGGCAATGCCGATTGCAGGACTGCGTTTCCGGGAGTTCTTCCAATGGCTCTCGGCCAGCATGAGCCGGGTCAGCCAATCGACACCTGGCACTGGTGTGAACCTGCCCCCGACCTCCGGCTGGGATCAGATCTAGCTGCGCCGGCTGGCGGGGTGCGTCATGGATGGCGGCGGCTGCATCTGGATGCCCAGCAGGCCTGTTCGCCAGCCAGCGCCAGCCAATGTGGTGTGGGCGTTTCCGATGTTGTCTATTCGCGACCTATCACTGGAAAACTGCAATGAAACAGCCTTCGCTCGACACCTCTCATCCCGATCGCACAGGAACATCGCCCATGATCGCCTGCCGTGCCTGCATGCTGGTCCTCGACACCTCCGCCTCGATGCAGGGGGTGTCGCTTATACAGTTGCAGGACGTGCTGCAAAAGCTCGTGGCTGGACTGAAATCAGAGGCGGTCACCACCAAGGCGCTCGATCTTGGCATCCTCACCCTGGGCTCGAAGGTGCGCCGCTTGCAAGAGATGGTGCCGTTGCACCGGATTGCTGTCCCGACACGCCTGACGGCCGCAGGGCCTGCACCAGTGGGACAGGCGGTTGCCCGCGCATTGCAGGCGCTGGAGTCGCAGGAAGCGCAGTACCGACAGCATGGCATGACATTCAGCCCTTCCCGGCTAGTGGTGCTCGGGCAGGGACGGGCGACAGATGATTGGCAACCGGTGGCAGCGGCTTGCCGCGACCTCGTGCATCAGGGCAAACTCGAAATCATTGCGGCCGGCGTGGGGACAGGTGCCGATTTATCCGTGCTTGGCGCGTTCGGCGACGGACACCCTTTATCGCTGGCGAGGCTTGGAGTGCGCGCTTTTGTGGACACCTTGCAAAGTCGTCTGACGGAAGACGCAGGCAAGCTGGGCACGTTGAGCCTGATCCAGCCGACGGACCAAGGGGCCGGCATGTCCGATCAGCCTCCTGTGAGGGCATCACGGGCAGCAGCGGATAAGGCACTAGCGCGGTCCTTGGGGGCAGATTCAGGCAGACCGGCTACGCTAACCGCTGCCCCAGTGAACGGCACCGCCAACCAAGTCCCGGGCTCGTCGCTGAAGATACGTCACGATGCGTCAACCCAACACCAATCCGGTCGGATGGAGGCTTCCGAGTCCGCAGACGATCCGTGGCAGGGTTCGTGTTTCCGGCGGCACCTCATGCTAACGCGCACTCAACGGAAGAACGGGAAGCGCAAGCGTGCATCATGGCCTGAACCATCTCCCGCGCAGAAACTCAAGCAGCGTCTGGCCAAACGGCACGCTCGCTCGGCCCACATCCTTGAGCCGGCACCGGAACTTCGAATCCCACCCGCCCGCGCTTGGTTCGGCGCGGCCGACACCTGTGTTGGGGCCGCCCATCTGCGCCACGAACCTCCGACACCCTGCCAAGATGCCGCACTGGTCGTCGCTGGTGATCGGCCGATGCTGGTGGTCGCCGATGGGGCAGGATCCTCGCCGGTCTCGGATCTAGGAGCCGAAATCGTGGTCATGGGTCTGCGCCGTCTGGTGGACAGCGTCTCGCGTCAGTTCCGAACCGTGCTGGATGCGTCCGACGCTCCGCCCGATGCGACGGCCCAGGCGCTTGCACATACCTTGGTGCGTCATGCCTGCGGTCTGCTCGAGGATTTGGCCAGTCTTCACCGTCGCCCCGTCACGGATTTTCGCAGTACCCTGCTGGTGGCGGTCGGCGGGCGATCCCACTGGCTGTGGTCGCGGGTCGGCGATGGCGCTCTGGTTGTGGAGCGAGACGGTGCGTTGAAGCTGCTAGGGGAGACAGGCAAGGGTGAATTCGCGAACCAGACCGTCTTTCTGGGGCGGGAACTTCGGCCCGAGCAGGTTCAGTGGGGTCTCGAACCGACGCTGGGAATGACCGGCCTGGCCGCGATGACCGACGGGGCCGCTGAGCGTCTGGTGAGCCTGGATGGCTCCCGGATCAGCGGCCAACTCGCCACCTTCTTCAACGAGGCGCGGAAAGAAAAGTTGAGCCGGACCGGACTGCGGTCATTCCTGCAGGAGCGCGAGGTCTGGCGCAGCACCTCCGGTGATGACCGCGGACTGGCGATTCTCGCTTGTGATGGTGGATAGATGCTACTACGTGTTGAATCCCGTGCGATTTAGAACTGGATTTTTTAAAGCGGAACAAAAGCGCATAACTGAAGATCAAGTTGTGCAGCTATAAATCGACAAGCCTGTTGGGTGTTCGTACACTTGAGGATTCGCTATGAAATTAGGTAGACAGTTAGACGTGAGAATCATTGATTACATCAGCGACAGAAAGGCTCGGGTCGTCGATGAGAACAACAAAAATCCTGGCATCCTCCTGATAAAAGGAAAACCTAATGAACGAAAAAACGGAATCATCAAAGCATGGGTGATTCAGTATGATAGAAACCAGGGTTTGTATCTATATGCAAATGCCTACTTCGGCAAGCATGACATATCTCAAGGCCTTACCGAAAGATATGTTGGTATTTTGCGAAAAATGTTTGATCATCCCGAAGAGTTGATCGATACTGACATCAGTTTTTTAAAAGGCATGTGCAATCGGTGCCTCAAGAAAGATCAATGGGATTGGTTTACAACTTACAAGTATCTTGGGTATCCCGTTCATCCCGTGCTACGGGAGTTCGTCGCCGACGCATTGGTTCAAAGGGATAAACTGAGAACAGGAGACTACGTCGGTCTACCAGAGTTCAGAAGAAAATATCAATTTATGCTGAGCAGTATCTTGTTTCATCTGACTGAGGAATTGGAAGATGAAAATCTGTACGTCGACATTCCGATACCCGACTTCGACCAGATTCAGTGGAAAAAAATGTCTTATGATTCGCGCAGAAATCTCAAGATAGCTGAGCGAATTTTTAAAAAATCATCGCTTTTTAGTTTAATGCACTATTTCGTGACACTTGAGCAGGAATTCGACGGCCATTTTATTCAGCCATTTATCGACCTGCACAGAAACAAACTATCACAAACGTCGTGTCACGACGTTCGCTATCAACGCACGCACGATGTATTGGTTGGCAAGAGCCGCTTAACGCTTGGGGCAGTAAATTTTCTCAGCGCGCACATCAAAAGTAATAATGCATGCGCGAAGAGCGAGGCAGTACGGATGTTTTCTGATTTCCTTGAGCTCAAGCGAGATGCGTTCTCGGAATTATGCTCACTGATCGCCGAAACAAGAGTCAACGGTATTCCGCTGCCTCAGCTTAGAAATGGTCTCGCTCATGGAGACGTGGATGTGACCGCGCACATTGACGGTGCGGCCTTCGACAATCTGCGTTCGTGCCTTCTTGATCCGCCAGTCCAGATCTTCAGTAGAATTCTTTCAAATTCGTTTCAGGATTCGGTGCCAGCAAATTTGGACTCCTGAAATCCTGTAACTATGGCTGAAAGATTGTCACGTCACGCAGGCGCTTGGGGGCGACTTGGAATCCCGCCATGCTTCCTGAGCGACGATGACACCTTGGATTTATAAGGGTGGAATGTTATTACAACCATCTCGGCCGTCAACCATGACACCGATTGACTCCAGCCAAGGGGCTAGGCGCATGAGCACCTTGTCGCGCATTGATTCAAATTTCTTCATCAGTGCGTCTTCTCGTGCGGGATCGACTCCGAGAGCCGCCAAACCCGCCGCTTCCAGCCAATAACCAGCATGGTCCAGGCTTGTCAAGGCATGCGATCCTAAGGTTGCAAAACGCGCATCTGACAGCGCTAGATAACAGCCCACGAAAGCCCATGGCCCCGGGTCGGGCATCGTCAGACCTTTTTCGACCAAGGGCAACCATCGTTTCAGCAGCGCATCAAGCGCCTCGTCGCCGGTACTCCAGCGATAACAGGCCAGCGCACGCAGCAGGTAAGCAGCTCCGTCGTTACCCTCACCAATCTTGTTTGCCGGCAGTGCATCCAAAACTTTCTGAACTTCATCGCGATAGCGCACCAATTGTGCAGCGGAGCCACCCTCTCGTAACTTCCATGCCGCAACATAGAGAAGCCATGCCAGTTCTCGTGTGTCGTTAGCATCAGGACTTTTCTGGCGTTTGATTTCCAGAAAATGAAGCGCCTCATCGAAGCGCTGTTGGCGGAGGGCGATACGCGCCTGCCAGTCAAGGCGCTTGAAATCTTGCCAATCGCGTGCCTCTAAATCATCGATTTGGCATTCCGCATGCCTTCCAGAAATAGAAGCGGCAACCGTGGGCAGAGCCATGTCGATCAAGAGGTTCGTCATGGCGCCCAGCAGCTCTGCGTGGTCAATGGCGGGGATTAAGCCATATTGAAGGCCATTGATGAGAAAATCAGCCATCAAATCGTAGTGCCCGCATCGATAGCAGGTGTGAGCTAGTGCGCAAGAAAGGGCAGGGGATTGGCCGACAGCGTATTTATAGCGCTTGTAAAGCACCTTCATTGTGCGGTGATCCAGATTCTCCGCCGCACTCAAGGCCTGCGGCAGCAACCGGTCGAGAGTCTTCGGCCACAATGCCGGCGAATCAATCGCCTTGAGCGCATCCTGGAACTGCCATTTATCTCCATAGGCCAGCCACGGCACATCGACCAATGTTTCACGCCACTCGCGCCAGCTTATCTCGTTCCAATGCGCGACACTGGAATCATCCAACATCACTTCGCCGAACAGCGTCAGCGCATGAATGCCGCCCGCCACACTGACGCCTGTTCGTCTCTCCAGCAACCAGTCTTCCAACGTCACCCCATCATCCCGCTCGAACCAAGCGTTGAGCAGAGTGGCGATTTCCGGCGCGGAAAGCTCCCCCGTCGCAGCGACCACGGTGCGCACACCTCGGGCGAGCAGACTCTCGGCCAGCCGGTACATAGCGCCATCGTGATTGCAGGCGAGCAACCAGACTCGACGAGGGAGCGCCGCCGTATCGAGTTCGAACAGCCGTTTTTCTTGATCGAGCAGACCATGCTCGTCGCCATGCGCGAGCACGAACAACTCGTCGTAACCATCCAGGCCACTCTTTAAAGAGCGCGGCAGGATCCGAAATAAGCGCTCGGCCGCAATCGGCTTTTGTAGCTTGCCGGCAAAATTGAATTCGTGTTTGGGAAACAGGTTGAGCCAAGCGGCACGAACCCCAATCAAAGGCTGTTGGCCAAACAACGGCTTGGCATGGCGGACGGTCAGTAGCGTCGCTGCTAAAGGTTGCCCCTCGAAACGTAGTGACTCCCAGGGAGCACGCTGCCAATCCAGCGGCAGCTGGGAATCCATCACGAGTAAACCGTTCCGACCACTGGCACGCCAGCCGGAAAGTTCCTGCCGGATCTTCAGCTCGGTAAGCAAGTCCGCTAGCGCCGCGTCTGTGGTCGGCTTCGGCATGGCCATCAGGGGCATGGCGTACTGCGGCGTCAAGGCGGCTTCGGGATGCCTTTCTCCCCGCAGTGCAATGAAGAGGCGGGGGTCAGTTGTCTCTGACAAGTGGTAACTCCAGGGCAGCGCGTCCATCGGCGACTGTCAACGTTAGGGTTGTAACCTCACCGGCATCCCAATCTACTTGGACCGGGTCTTCGCCGCGACGGGCGGTCTGCTTGAACTCCAGCACCCCCGACACTCGCAATTCACAGGTGACGTCGATGTCCGATTCGGCTGTTACCTGCACACGTCCTGCCCCATCAGCGGCAATCTCTAACACCGAAATGCGGGCCAGATCGTCCCACAGCCGATCTTGGATCGCCATCGCCCCATTGTCGCGCTCGCTCATGGCGAGCGCGATGCGCGGAGCGGGAATCAGCATTGTTCCGAGCTGCGCGACGAGGTTATCCAAGCGCGACAGCCAAGCCGCAATGCTGCTCTGTTCGGGCACCGAGGCCAGCTCAGCCAGCGCCAATCGCGCCGGTTCACGGATCGCTTCAGCCGCGTGGAAATAAAGATGCTGGTACTGGTGGCGAGGATCCTCATCGCCGCCCAGCGGACTACCGGTCACGACTGACAGCTCTCCGTGGGTCAAGCGTTGGGCGACCCGGCCTGGCCATATCGGCACCTCTGTCGGGAGGTTGCCCGTCACGAACTCGCTAGCAAGTGCTCTCACGGCTTGCATCCGTGCAGGAGAGAGTCGACCCACCACACGCTCAGCCATCGGAAGATAGATCCGTAGCGGATTCCACAACTGCACGACGGCCGCCTCGGGTTCGATCGGCCCGTCTTCTTCCTGTAGTACGAAGTCCCACCAGCCCGCGTAGTCCGCCTCGCTACCGACGAGCCAGCCGTGCCAAAGCGTTGCAGCTTCGGCCGGAGCATCGAGTAGCACGTAGAGCGGAACCTGCATCACCCAATCGAGTTGGCCTTTCTTGGGCGTGCAGATCTGACGCAGCTCGACGATCTGCCCGGCGGCAGGAATAGGCTCGGCCGTCTTTGCGATGACCTCACGAGCGGCTAGTCGACGTTCGATCAACGTGCGCAGGTGGGGCGGTAGCAAGGAAGGTGTCGTATCAAGCTCGCCGGGTTCAATCCGCGACACGGCTGTTTCACGCTCTGCCCATTCAGGTGAAAAATGGACGGCTTCAGCAATGGCGTACGAGGTTTCGCCACGTTCAACCGCTTCAATCAATGCGGGGGAAACGCCGAATAAGCTGCGTTCGATATGAGCGAGCGGTGGGGAAAGTGGGCGATCAAGTTTCATTGGGTAGTGTCCTGTTCCTGGTTTTCTCTCCAGTTCAACGCCTCAAGACAGAGGATTTTAAAAACGGTAAGAATGGCATGGGTGTTTTCGGGTTGGATTTCAATTCCCAGATCCCGACTGACCCAGCGGCCAATCACCGTGTCGGCAAACCGCTTTCCTTGATTACCAGCCTTATTCGCAGCCCAGTTGATTCCGAGCTGGCTGGCCTTGTAGTGGTAGGAGCTGATCTTGAGGCGCGCCGCAAGCGAGACTAATGTCTCGCTGTAATCCTTGTCTGGACAGAAATGAAACGCCAGATAAACGGGCACCCAGGCTTCGCTGCGACACAGAAAGTCCCGCGCCGAGCAAGAGACTGTTGCTTGTGTGATTCCGTATTCCGACAGTTCTTCAAACATATCGGTCGGTCGCCCAACTTCAATCGGCTCCGCTGGTAGATTGTCGAGCCAGTGATTTTCCGTATCCTCGCCGCCATCGCTTGCGGCCTGGACGAAGTGCTGCCTGATTTTTTTGGCGTCGCGAAGATGGTCTTTCAGATGCCTTAGATAGAAAACACGGAGCGCACCGGCATGGTCGATACGGGAAGAGCCGGCCGGCAATTTCATGACTTTGTAGAGAAAGAAATCCTGGATATAGAACGATTTCTCCTCGGGTAGACCACTAAGTTCCGAGGGGCGATAGTTTCCGAGTACGGCATGAACGATCTGGTAGAGCCGTTCCCATTCAGCTTGATTGAGAGTGTCGCGGCGCGCCCACAGATCGACGAGTTCCGCGTCGAGTGCCTTTCCGGTTGGCAGTGGACTCATCAATAGCGCTCCTTCAGCCAGTTCATCAGGTCGATGCGTGCGGGATGGGTCATGGTGCCGATCTTCTTCCCGATCAGTGCATTGACCGGAACTGTCTCATAGCGGTAAAAAGCGTAGCTTCGTGTCACATCGACCCGTACCCAGTGAATTCGCTCGGGCGTCAGTTCGAAGAACTCCGGGTTGGTGGATTGCGTCTTGCTTGTGCAAGGCAAGACGACGATGCGTACACCATCAGCGCGGACCTCGACGACCGGACGACTTGGAACCGGAATGCCCCGATCACTTCCGAAATCGAGTGCCGATTGCTGGCAAATATGCACAAAGCCTGCCGCCCAGTTGGCTTTAGTCACAACGGGTGGCAGGGGAGGAAGAGGTCGACCGGTGAACATGCGTGAGGATTCCGTTATTGACTGTTAGAACGTCAGAAGGAAGCCTCCGCATCATACCATATCCGCCCGCCACGGCATACGCGGCTGGGCCGCAGCATCTAATCGTGCGGAAGGCCGATGCGCTCGTAGTTCGAGACCGTGATACGGTTTGCTCCGCGATAGAGCTGCAAACAGAAGACCTGGCCGCTTTCGAGGGTCGCGACCAGGATGCCATCGTCAAGCAACGCATGTGATTGAAGCGCCGAATTGCCATGCCAACAGGCAGGAGTATTCGGTGCAGCACAAGTAACCAAACCCCCTGTTTTGGCAAGGTGCCAGCCCGCGGTTTGGCCGGAGATCAGTTCAGGAGACTTGGCTGCGTTCAGGGTCAGCAGAAGAGATGAACTCAGCCAGGGAAGGTCTTGCTCCAATATCGGTTCGCCGATTGGGACACCGCGATTTCTGTCCCACAGCTGCACGGTGCCGTCGCAATAGCAAGTGATGAGGCGTCCATCGGGAGTGACTTGGACGTCAGTGATATCAGTATGGGCGGTGAGAAGGTTCGCTACCGGAGCACCGGTCTGCCCATCCCAAATGCCCAGGGTTGTATTTTTCCAAAAAAGGATGCACCCATCTTTCGCCCTAACGATCCACTTAGCAGATCCAGTAAGTTTCGCGAGCGACGCGCCGGTTTGCCCGTCCCGCAGGTGCAGAGTGCCGTCTAAAGATTGAGATAGGATGCGTCCGTTAGAGAGTATCTGGGCGTGATAAACCACATCAGTATGTCCATTGAGGGTCGCAATCAGTGCGCCGGTCTGACCGTCCCACAGGCGCAAAGTGTCATCATCAGACCAAGAAAGGATGCGTCCGTCGGGGAAGAGCTGAGCACCAAGAACTGCGCCGCTATGTCCTTTAAGGATCGCTAACTGCGACCCGGTTTTCCCATTCCACAAGCGTAGAGTACTATCGAAAGACCAGGAAAGGATGCGTCCGTCGGGGAGTGCCCGGGCACCATAAATGAGGTCGGTATGTGCGTTGAGGGTCGCAAGCAGTGTACCGGTCTGGCCGTCCCACAGGTGCAGCCCATTCCAAGACCGGGAAAGGATACGTCCATCGCGGAGTATCTGGACATCATTGAATTCTTCGGTATGTCTTGCGAGGATCGCGAGCGGTACGCCCCTCTGACCGTCCCACAGGCGCAGTGTCTTATCGGAAGACCAAGAGAGGATAGAGCCATCGGGAAGTATTTTGATACCCTTGATCGAGCGGGAATGACCACTAAGATGAGTCGTCAGGGTTTCTCCCGTCTGCCCGCTCCATAACCTCAGCGTATTATCCGAAGACCAAGAGAGAATGCGTCCGTCGGTGAGTTCCAGGGCGCCATTGACTCGTTGGGTATGGCCGCTGAATGCTATCAGTGATGCGCCAGTCTGACCGTCCCAGAGGCGCAGGGTATGATCCCGCGACCATGTAAGGATACAACCGTTGCGGAGTATGCGAGCACCACAGGCGAAGTCGTTATGTCCTGAGAGAGTCGCCAACAACAATAAGCTGGTTTCCACGGCCCATAGTTGGATGGTGCCATCATAAAAGCGAAATAGAACGCGCCGATCAGGAAGCACCTGTGCGCCACCGATCAAGCCAAAATCAATGATGCTTGCCAGCAGTGCACCGACTTCCCCGTCCCAGAGGTGTAGAGTCTTATCCGCAGACCAAGAAAGGATACGACCGTCGGGAAGTGCCAGGGCTCCATCGACTGAGCCAGTATGTCCACGGAGGATTGCCAACAGCATCCCGCTTTTTCCATCCCACAAACGAAGAGTGTGAGAACGCTCTTTATTATTCTCGTCAAGCAGATAATCATCAGACTCTCCAGACCAGGAGAGGATGCGTCCATCAGGAAGTATCTGGGCACCATAGATTTCACCGATATGTCCGGCAAGAGTCGCCAGCAACGCACCGTTCTGACCATCCCACAGACATAAAGTGGCATCATCAGACCAAGAAAGGATGCGTCCATCGGGAAATATTTGAGTACCACGAATCCAGCCAGAATGTTTTCTGAGGACTGCTAACTGTGAGCCAGTCTGCCCATTCCACAAGCGTAGGGTGCTGTCGAAAGACCAGGAAAGGATGCGTCCGTCGGGGAGTACCTGGGCACCATAAATAAGACCGGTATGTCCGTTGAGGATCGCCAAAAGTGTACCGGTCTGGCCGTCCCACAGGCGCAGAGTGGCATCTCTGGACCAAGAGATGATCCGCCCGCCGGTGAGCGCCAGGGCTCCCTCGACTGAGCCAGTATGTCCATGGAGGATTGCCTGCGGTGCGCTGGTTTGCACATCCCAAAGGTGCAAGTTGCCGTCATATGACCAAGAGAGGACGCGTCCATCAGGAAGCTCATGGGCGCCCTCGACACTCCCTGTATGCCCCTCAAAGACCCGTAAACAAGAATCTGGCGCCGCGTGTGCCACACGCTGAGGGTTGCGCAGCCATACCCACTCACACTTACCCTGCGCGAGCCATGCCTCGGCCTCTCGTGCCACAGGGCTATCATCCGCGTGTTCGACGGCCAGTTGCAGCAGGATCTTGAACGTCGGCCAGCGTTCATCGCCCCGCCGCAGGATGTACTCACGCTCGCGGAAAAATGACTCCCACAGCCGAAATTCCTGACGTTCGGGACTTTCGGGCAGGCGAGCCAGGAGGGTTTCGTAGTCGGCCACCAGGCCGCGAACCGCACTGCTTGGCAGCTCGGTTGTGAATGCCTGCAAGAAGACGAAGTCGGTCAGTCGCCTGAATGCCGCTCTGATTCCCGCTTCGCCTTGCCAGCGCAGCGCATAGCGCACACCCCAGCGGAACAGATGATTACGCAGGTTCCCGCATGGAAGCTCGGCCCAAGTTTGAGCCAGGCGGCAAAACTTGACTTCAGCGTCCCGCACCGTGCCGGCAAGCGCCGGGGCGGGCGGGATGGCCGGTTGATCGCCACTGGCCGGACGCCCGACCAAGTAGTCGCGGAAACTCTGATGGTAGAGGATCTGGCCCTCGGTGCCGTCCGGGGTGGGAGCATCGCGCAATAGAGCTTGCCCGGCGCGGATGGCATGATGTGCCCGCTCACGGTAGCGTGGGGCATCATCGGGTGTATCCGCCAGGAGCAGAGCCAATGCCTCGGCATCCAGTGGCTCTTCGGTGCGGGCGAGGATGGCGACCAGGAGGGGCAGGTCGCGCTTCAGGTCGGAGAGGCCGGTGCGATTCATCAAATCGTCGTAATAGGCCACCAGTCCTTGGGGCAGACGCTGTTCGTCATGCACCGAGAGGCGTCCGGCACGCAGATCCTCCAGCAGCAGATGGATATAGAGCGGGAGACCGTTGGCGCAGGCGATCACCCCTTCCACGAAAGGATTGTCGATGCCCTTGTCGGTATCCTGGTCGCGGGCGACCAGAGTAGGCGCGGCGGTGGCGAGCCCTTCCAGCAACATGGCGCGGATGTCGGTTGCGGACATGGGTGGGAGTCCATGTGGGAACAGCTCTTCGCACCGGCGGTCACTGAATGCCTGGATCAGCGCTGGCTCCCGACGGCTCGCGAGCAGCCAGACTGTACCGGGTAGCGTCAGCTCACGCAGGCGCTGCGGTAACAGCGAGTCATAGGGTAGAATTTCGTCGAGACCGTCCACGAGCACGAGAAATCGGGGCGGCGGGGCGTTGGGGGATGATGCTGGTAATCCGGCCACCGCCGCCAGCATTTCATGCGCGGACTCCAGCAGCGCCTGTTCGCGTTCCGGTGTCTCTTGATGCTCCTCGCTCCCCGAGGCCATCAGCGGTGACCACTGGGCCAAGGCCGTGAGCAGGCCCCGCAGGAAGTCGCGGGTGTTGTTTCGCCCATCACCGGCACGAAAGCGATGGTAATAGATACCCTGTCGTTCCGGCCTGGCATTGCTGAAGTCGTAGGCCAACCGCGCCATCAAAAGCGATTTACCGACGCCTGGTCCGCCAAACAGCCAACCGAGTGGGGGCACGTCATTTCGGCGGGTGTCGCGTCCTTTCATCCATGTCTTGATCCGGTCGATCTCGGCAGCGCGGCCGATGAAGTCCTCTTGAAGAATGCGGGCTTCGTTCAGGAAGGCGTTCCAGCGCCAGAACCCATCCCCTGTGGAGGGCTTACTCACGAGATCATCCAGTCGGAACAGTGCGCGAAAGGCTTCCACATCAAGTGAGAGTGAGACCGGCTCATCGCGTCCAAGCGGGTTATAGGCTAAATGCTTGCGTTCGGCTCGCTGGTAGAGTGTGACAGCGGCCTCTCCGGGCCGTTGTTCCAGTTGGCCGGCACTGTTGACCAGGCGCACGGAACCGTAGCCGGCGAGCGGCAGGAGCGGAAGGGCCTCGGTCTCGGAGATGAGCCAGGGTCCGTCCGCGCACGTATCTAGCTGGCTCGGTCGGGGGACAGGCGTAGGCCGCAACCCGGACAGTCGCTCGGTGTGCTCACCGGAGATGGCGATGACCTGGATTCCGGCGCTGGTCCGGACAACCGCCCGCAACAGGTCAAAAACGTCCGCCTCGTGGGCCAGGAGCAGTTCCCGTGCCTTTGCGGAGCGCATTCCGGCACCGTGGGCTAACCCGTTGCGCAATGTGAGCAGGGAATCTTGATCGGTAACCTTCTCGCGAAAACGGGGTTCGAAGACCTCCTGATAGAGGTTGAAGACGCCTGGAGCCAACCGGGCACTGGTCGGTGGCGCCTCGCTCAGCGTCTCCAGGAGAAAGAGCCAGCGCCCCAGCGTTGGACGCTCGATGTGTTCGCGGATGCGTTCGGCAATGGGTATTGGTAAGCCGCCCCCGTTGGCGTGGATCACCTGTGCCAGGGCCACCGCCACGCTCCAGCGCACGGCGATCTCGGCGCAACTGACCAGCCAGTGCAGTCGTGCCCCAGGGTGCTGTTCTTTCAATAGCTCCGCAAGGGGAGCTGCCAGGTAGGTGGGCAGGGTCTCCGGTTCTAATCCCTGGGGCCAAGACTGGGGGAGCTGCCAACGATGGCCACAGTCCTCGCAGAGATAATCCTGACGTCTGGGACTGAACAACGCGTTCATGGAGTCACAGGCAGGACAACTGGGTGAGGTCGGGTTCATCGCGTGGTTGGTCTCCAGTGCGGGTTTCGATTCTGCATACACCTTCATATAACGGACAATCCAGCATGAATTTCAACCGGCATGGCGAATGCTGTCGAATGTCTGTCATGGCGTTCATGCAGGGATCTATTGTTGAAAATTTCCTGTTCCGTTGCGTTGTCTTGGGTATCCCCTGCCAACCGGTGCCCTGATCATGAACGACGCGACGACAAAGATGGATTACCTGCCCTTGTTCCAGGCTCTGCGGCTGGCCGACTGCTGGCGCGCCGCAGGTGGTCGACCGGAGGTGGAGGTCGCGGCGCTTGAACCGACCCTTTGGCGGGAAGGGGACAAGGACGTTGCTGATCTCGCGAGGGAACTGGCCGCATGCGGGATGGCGGTGTCGATGACAACCAATGGCTCCCGCCTGGCCCGCCTCTCGCCACGGCTGGCCCAAGTGGGTCTGTCTCGTCTGCGCTTGAGTTGGCACACGTTGGATGCCGAGCGCTTTCGCGCCCTGACGGCGACTGGCGACTACGTCACCTTTATCGATGGCGTCCATGCCGCGCTGGCTGCTGGACTGCCATTGTCGATCAATCGGGTACTGATCGGCGGCCTGTGCGACGACCTGCCTGAGCACGTTGCCTTTGTAGACAAATACCGCCTGCGTCTGAAACTGCTCGATCTCTACGAAACCATGGACAATGCCAGAGAACGGCAAGCGCATTACGTCGAGCCGATGGCGGTTGTCCGTCCCCTCGTGAGGGCCGGGCTACTGCGCGAGTCTCGCCTTGGTGAAGATGGTGTAGAGGATGGTCGACGTGGCCGTCGGCGTTTCCACACCAAGCATGGCGGTCTCGTAGAGATCAAGTGCTCCGAGACCGCTCGCCTCAATGTCGGACCTTGCGCCAACTGCTCGTACCGGAATCACTGCCTGGAGGGGCTCGCGGACTATTTCCGGGTGACGCCGGATCTGCGTGGAAATTTCTGTTACCGACGGGCGGATCTCGAGTTTTCGCTGGCACCCATCCTCGCCAGCCCGGATCCTGCGGCCGCACTGCGGCAGACCATTCGGAGCCAGTTCGGCGTCGAGCCAGACGCCCTGTTGAACCGTGCCGCGTTGCGCTACATCGTCACCTCGGGCTGTAACTTCAACTGCGGTTTTCCTGCCTCCACGACCTCCTGGTGCCTCAAGCAGGGGCAGAACTTTCTGTTTCCACCGCGCCGTCCAGAGGCGGTTCAGATCACCCCACCCATGCGGTTGGAGGTAGCCTGATGGACCAGGCTGGCATCTCGCTCTCCTGACAGGTGTATGCTTTACGATCCATGACAGTTGGCATCCTCCTTGGTCACCATGATGGATTTGAAAGAAAGCGATTTCCTGGATCGGCTACAGGCATCCCTCGGCAATCAGGGTATCCCTTCCGAGCGCGACTTCCACTTGCCGGGCGGTATTCATCGGATCGATCTTTATCTTCCACAGTTGCCGAGAGCATCTGTGGAGATCAAGAGCATTCCAAATCCCGAACAGCTTGCTTCCGCCGTTGCTGGGACGGCAACAAAACACGAGATACTCAGTAAAGAGCTTGGCGTCACCTTCAAGACGTTTCTTATCCTATTGCATCCAAGTCATCAAAAGCCTGAGAAGGAGCAGAAAACGCCAGATGGTATTTTCTGCCTGTACATCGAAGGTGATCTGGTCAGAAAAATAGCAATTGAAGAAGTCGCAATAAAAATTCAGGAAGAAATGAAGGCGTGGCGCATTCGGATTATTCAATCCGGAATTGCTATTGGCACCATTACAGGGTCGGTCGGGGCACTTACCGGAGCAGCCATAGGATATGGTGGGTTAGGCATGGCTGGTTCTCTGGGTTCTGCTGGTTTATTGGGAGGGTTGCTTTCAATACTTCACACCAGGATTACGCAAAAAGAAAAATCTGCGCTTCCTTCATTTTTTCCTTCTGATGATGCAATCAGGATTGTAGAAGGCCAGGTTTCGAACATTCTGGAAACCTTCAAGGATCTTGCACCAGAAACGCATACAGTTCTTGCCCATGAAATGAAGTTCTTACTGGATGAATTCAGATTGGGGCATTTCACGGCATGCGCCATGCGCGGAGGGCGCAGTCTGGAAACCATGGTCTATGAATTGTCACGCCGCTGGGGGATCGACATTCAGGATGCGACTTTTGGCAAGCTGGATAAGCTTCGGGAGACTCTAGACCGGATTGGCGATCTAATTGGCGATTATCAGGTTAGCGTGAATGAGCAACGGAAAGCTCTAGGAGAAGAGCTTGAGAAGGCACTGATTTCGCTGAATGCCAATTCGATGGCACTTGCGCTAGCGGTCAAAGGCGACCAACAGATTCAGCTTTCAAATACTGAAATCGCGCCACGACCAGTTGTGTCCCTGCTCAAGAAAATCCAAAAACGCTACGGACACCTGGATGGCACTGGAGAGAACATCAGGTCTTTATTTGTCAAGGATCCTGACTCTCAGGACGGCAGTCTAATCGCCCGGATCATCCGTATCAGAAACCGTGCCGCACATGCTGACACCCAAGGAAAAATGCAGGAAATTGACGAGGCGTCTGTCAGGAAGCTGATTGACGATATCAATGTGATGTTACTGAGGCTCTCGAATGTGGGGATTGCCATTCAAAATCACCGCTCAGACGGCGTTGTAGAGGATGACACGACACCGTTACACCAAACTCGTTTCGATATAAAAACCACAAACTGAATCGTTTGCTGATGACGCGCGGAAATACTGACATCTTTTAACATCTTCGATAGCCCGGGCTGACATCGATGACACAACCTCCCACCATCTGTCCCACTTGCGGTCAGGATACCTTGCGGTTCTTCAACCGGATTGGATCTTGGCGCTGTATCGCCGAGGAGTGCGGAGAAACGCTCGACGCAGTACCGCCCCCGTCAACGCCGGAGACCGCTGCCCCAGTTCTGGACCTCGAAAACCTGCCATTTCCCGTAGCCTATCCGCTGGCCCACGCCCGCGATCCGCAGTTATCGGCCCGCGACCGCAGTGACAATGCCATCTTCGCCGCCTACCAAGCCATGCGCACGACCGCGCTACTCCTGCTGGCGGACTATCTGGCCTGCGACACGGTCTGCTTTCAGCTACAGAAGCCGATTCGCGGACTCCGTCAGCCCCATTGGTACGAATGGAGCCATCTGTGCGACCGACTCTGCCAGTTCTGGTCAAATGGTTTGCAGGAACATCCGGAGCGGGAGACGCACTTTCCCCACCTCGTAGCGGCCTGGCAGGAAGTGAACCGATCCAAGAAGCTTCCAAAAGACCACCCTTGGTTGGCGCTCCTCGCAGGTCTCCCAGGTATTCAGGGACCAGCAGCCCATAGTCCAAACGATGCCTTGTGGAAGGCGCGTAACAACCGTGCTCACCGCAATGCGACGCGCACGGTAGACGATGGCGACGAACTGGCGAGACTCCCGCGTCTATTGGAGCTCGTGGAGACCATGGTCCATCGGCTCTTCGCCTGCAGCGAGTTCACCCTGTGGCGCCGGTTCGGCGACGGGGCGGGGGCGATCCGTTTGCATGGCCCGCACGCCGACCTGAGTTTTGCGATCGAGGACAGCCCCGAGCTGACCGCCCTGAATTGGGGGTCAACCGGCCTTCTGGTCTCAACGCCCACGGCGGATCTGCCCGTCTACCCGCTGTTCGTTCCGTCGGATGCGGAAACGCTCCATGAGTCACTCCCAGGCGGCGGTTTGATGGAACCTGTCGGTCTGGTAGAGGGAATCGGCGAAAAGAAGGTGGTGGTGCTCGGTGCACAGAAGTATTGGGGAGATTTCCCCCATCTGGTCGGGCCGATCCAGCGCGCCTTGGCTCGCAAAGAGGTGCAGCTCGAATTAGAGCGCACGGAGACCACCCGCTGGACCCTCGCCAGTTGGGCCGCCGTGACCGCTAGCGATACCCTCGACGGACTTTGCAGACGTAAATATTTCCCGGATCTCTATCTGGAACGGGCCGGCGTGGAAACTGTGGCGCGCGCGGTTCTTGATCGATCCGGGCGGGGTCTGCTGCTGCTCGGTGAGGCGGGTTCCGGCAAGAGTTCCCTGCTCGCCCGCTGGGTCGATCATCTGCTGCATGGCGACACAGACCACGATGACGATGCTCAACGCTATCTCGCCCAGCATGGCCGTGGCGATGTGGTGCTGTTCCTGTCTGGTGCCGACGCCTACAAGGGCGATGCCGCTTGGTCCGGTCGCCAGACCCTGTGCGAGGCCGTCCTGCGCCGCGCCGGGATCAGAAGCGGCGAGTTCGCCGACCTTAACGACCTCTTCCGTCACCTCGAAACCACCGCCAACGAGGATCTGGATTCCGACCGGCGCGTCTGGCTGATTCTCGACGCACTCAATGAAGCTGACCGCTTCACTGATTTGATTCAGGCGCTGGATGACATCCTCCCCGCCCTGGAACGCCATGCTTGGCTGCGTCTTGCTGTGAGCCTGCGCAGCGGTGCTTACCATGCCCTGGTTCAGCGCCACCATGACCTTTTGCTGCACGGTACCGAGGTGTTCACGAATAGCCGCTACCTGGCCAGCTTTACCGCTCCGAACGACAAAGTAGTGCCCTATCTGGATCTCCGTCCATTTACCGAAACAGAAGCGGCACAAGCTTACGATCTACGTCGCCAGCGCGGCCCGGAGCTGAGTTGCATCCAGCCCTACGACGCGCTTGCGCCAGCTCTGCGCCACTTGCTCCGTGCTCCCCTCTACCTGCATCTGCTCCACGAGACGTTCCGCGGGCGCACCGATCTCCCGGTGAACCTGGACCAAGGTCGCTTGCTGGGTGCGTATCTGGATCGAATGCAAGCCGATCTCCCCGGCATGGCGACTTACTTGGAGCGCCTAGGGCGGTTGATGTTCGAGCGGCGCATCCCCGTCCTGCCGATCGAGGAGGCGGACGCATGGGTCACGGAATGGCGCGCTCGCCTCGGTGCACAAAGTGCCCTGTGCGTGGTCAAGCTGGATCCCGTGGAGGAACTGGTCTCCGCCTCCCTGCTGATGCGTCCAGCAGAGGAGGGTCGTGGTTCAGAGCGACGACTGATGGGCTATGGCTTTACCTATCAGCGATTGTGCGAACAGGTGCTTTTGCGCGAACTCCAGCGGCAGATTCATCCTCGATCGTTACCTACAGCAGCAGAACTCCTCGCTTGGGCACATCAAGCCGAGCGCGCAGACGCAGTTGAGTCAAACGACTTTCCAGAGCTTGCCGGTGCACTAGAGATCGTCACAGCGGAGCTAGCCCGGGCAGGTCAGGGGCAGATACTAGCTGCATTGCTTGATTTGAATGAAGAAAGCGTCCGTACGCGTCTGCTTGAAAGCGCGCTGAAGACGCTCGGACCGCTCGGCAGAACAGATAAGGATACGTCCGAAGCCGTCATCGCGCCGATGATAAATCGGGCGCTCACTGAGGCACAGTTAAGCGAACACTGGGCTGTATCAACCTGGGAGGTCCAGGATTGGCTGGTCAACCATGGTTACAGCTTGGTCGCGCGACAGGTTGGCGAGAGTCGACTTCTGGTCATACGTGCACTGGTGGCCCTTCAACCAGAGCGATCCGACCTTAAACACCAACTATCGGCATCGCTCGATAATCTGGGCCGCCTGATGGAGGCTGCGGGCAATAACGCAGCGGCCAAGGTGCACTTAGAGGAGTCGCTGGAGATCATGCGTGCGCTGGTGACGGAATCGGGGCGGTCTGACTTTAAAAATGGCCTGTCTGCGTCGTTTAGCAACCTGGGGCGCTTGATGGAGGCGACAGGCGAGGCAACGGTGGCCCGGACGTATTTCGAAAAGTCACTGGGGATTATGCGTCACTTGGTGATAATTGAGCCCGGGCAGCCAGGCTTTCAACGCAACTTGTCGGTCTCGCTCAACAACCTGGGGCGCCTGATGGAGGCCACAGGCGACGGCAAGATGGCGCGGACGTATTTTGAGGAGTCAGCGGAAATTATACGTCACTTGGTGACACTTGAGCCCGGACGAACGGATCTTAAACGCGACCTGTCGGCCTCGCTCAACGCCCTGGGGCGCTTAGCGTGGATTATGGGCGATGGCACGATGGCACGAGTCTACTTTGAGGAGTTGCTGGAGATCGGTCATGCCCTTATTGCGACCGATCCCGAGCATTTGGATCTTAAGCGCGAGCTAGCGGTCTCGCTCGACAACTTGGGGCGTTTGTCGGTAACAGAGGGTGATATTACGGTAGCGCGGACGTACTTCGAGAAGTCACTGGAAATCATGCGTGACCTAGTCGTACTCGAACCCGGGCGATCCGATTTTTATCGGCGCCTGTCAGTCTCGCTCGACAACCTGGGGCGTTTAGCGATGACTGAGGGTGACGTTGTCGCGGCGCGGACGTGCTTCGAGGAGTCGTTGATGATCATGCGTACCCTGATACAGCAGGAACCAAAGCGGCTAGACCTGAAGCACGACCTGTCGATATATCTCAGCGAATTGGGGAGTCTGGCAGAGGCTGAGAGTGACGGCGCGAGCGCTTTGGCACATTTCCAGGAGTCACTGAAGATCCGCCGTGATCTGGTGGTGCATGAGCCAGCGAGGATAGATTTTTGGGGAGACCTGGCTAAATCGCTTGGTGGCCTATGGCGTCTTTCGAAGGCGGCGGGAGATGAAGCAATGGCGCGGGCGTATTACGACGAGGCGCTGGAGATCTGGCGAACTCTGGTTAAGCAAGAGCCGGGCCGACCCGACCTGCGGGTAGGTCTCGCGATCAGCTATTGGAACCAGTACCTGGAGGCAGATCCGGAGGATGAACCGGAGTGGTTACGGCTGATATTGGATATTTTGCGTCCTCTGCGCGAGGCCGGAGTACTACACAAGCAATTGAACCAGATCTGGGGACTTGCGACCCAGGCTCTACACGAGCTTGGGAAAGACCAGTAGAGTATCCATTGCTTTCAGGAAAGGAGCATCTGATCGATCAAGATCATCGATAGGTCATTATAAAACCAGGGTGATGATCTTTTATCCACCGACCTAAAGCTGCCCCGGAAGGCATTGATTTTTGTGGCTACAGTGTCTTGTTTTCAATGTTCATTAACGCTCGAAATGCACCCTAAGCAGCATTGCCTGGAAATATAAATCATGCGAATTCCACTTGACAAAGACCTGAACGCTTACCGCTTCATTGCCATCGAGGGACTGGATGGAGTCGGTAAGTCGACGATCGTCCGTCTGCTTGCCGAGCGTATCGGGGGAGTTGCGACGCAGACCCCTGATCCATCACTGCGTGTGAAGCGTCAACGGGTCGAGGCGAGCGGTCAGATCGCTGACAAGTGGGCATTCTACATGGACTCCATGGTCTGCCAGCGCCCGCAGTTCGAGGCCGCCTTGCGGAATCATCATGTGGTTTGTGATCGCTACATCCATTCCACCTTGGCCTACCAGTGGCCACAAGATGCGCCATTGCCTCGCAACCCTCGCGAGATGTTCCCGAAGATATTGTGGCCTGACCTGAGTTTTTTGCTTCTTTCGGATGAAGCGACACGCCGCCAGCGTTTGCATGGCCGGGAAACCGCTGAAGGCATCGTTAATCCTGCCGACCACAGAACAGACGTGTTGACTCTGTCCGAGCAAAGGTTCAAATCCATGCAGGATTTGATTCAGATTAACACAGCTGGCTTGAGTCCGTCCGCAGTCTGCGACCAGATATTCGGCCGGGCATTCCAATAACAGAAATTCAGTCGAATGGTGTTAAAAATTGACTCTCAATCAAGAAAAAATTGCCACTTTGAGTCTTGTTCGTTCACGTCTGCTTGAAATGAAAAAACAGGCTGAGCTGGGCGTCAAAGATGCTCAAATGGAAGCAAATAGCCATATAGGCGCTATGCAGAGTCGTTACGACACCTTCAAGGAAGAGGCGCAATCGCTGGCGGCCGGGCATCGGATCCGACTGATCGGGCTGCAGGACGATCTCGCCGTCTGCGAGGCTTTGATACAGAAGCTGTCCGACGAGGATGTACGCTTCGCCATCGTCGAGATGGGCGCGTTTTTCATGCTGGAGGTCGAAGTGGAAGGCGAGAAGCGGATTCAGGGCTATTTTCTCGTTCCAGACGGCGCGGGCATGGCGGCCTGTCTCAATGGCGTGAATGTGATGTGTGTGGCGCCCCAGGCACCCGTGGTCGCGCCATTCATGGGACTTGGGGTGGACGATGATTGCGAGTTCTTGTTGGCCGGTCAGGAAGCCGTCGGAGTCGTGCTGAAGGTGGAATGAAGCTCTGATGCTGATCGCTCAACTCTCGGATACCCACATCAAGCGCCCCGGTGAACTGGCCTACCGACGTGTCGATACCGCGTACATGCTGAGCCGCTGTGTGGCCGACCTGGTCCGACTCAATCCACAGCCCGATCTGATCGTGATCACCGGTGACCTGGTCGACATCGGCTGTGCGGAAGAGTACGCCCATCTCAAGCGGCTGCTTGCGCCACTGAAGCAACCGATCATCATGGTGCCGGGAAACCACGACGGACGCGAAGCAATGCGGACCGCCTTTGCCGACGATGGTTATTTGCCGGCCAGCGGTTTCCTGCATTTTTCGATCGATGATCGATATCCGCTACGTATCGTGGGGCTCGACACTCATGTGCCAATGGCAGGTGGGGGTGAGCTATGCGAGCAACGCTTGTGCTGGCTGGACGAGAAACTCCAGCGCGAAAGGACGCGGCCGACGATCCTGCTGATGCATCATGCCCCCTTCGTGAGCGGGATCGGCTTCATGGACGAGATCGGATTGCACGGGCGCGAGCGTTTCACCGAGATCGTCGCACGTCACCCGCAGATCGAGATGATTCTTTGCGGTCATTTGCATCGCAACATCCAGACGATGGTCGGCGGCCGGCGTGTCTCGACTTGTCCGAGCCCGGCTCATCAGGTCGCGCTCGATTTTCGGACGGACACCGCCGGTGGTTTCAGCCTGGAGCCGCCCGGTTATCTGCTCCATTGGTGGCATGACGGGCATCTCGTGACCCATGGTGTCATGATTGGGTCTTACGATGGCCCCTATCCCTTCGTCGATGCTGCAGGGCGGTTGCTCGGCTGACAATAATCCGGCTTGATACTTCCTCTGACGATGGGCAATGGATTTTCAGACCAGCAGGATGACGTATGACTGACCTCCGAAACCCCAACCATATCAAGTCCCCGGAAATTTTTAGATTGTTGTGCCAGTCCCCAGGTCAGTGTGGCCAGTTTCGAATGGATCAACGCACTGAGTCCTAAATTTTTCAATCCCTGGTATCGACGGCAAACGAAGTACAGGCGCATACCAAGCCCAGTACGATAGTTAAAGCGGTTTAAAATTAAGGGGTTGCCTCTCTAGTGCAGGCATGATAGAAAACGCTCCTGAAATCAGCCGGCGGAGGCTTCAAATCCGCGCACCACCTGCGCCAACTACTGGCGCCTATCCCGCGTCGCCAGACGACGTCTGATCCCGACCAGACTGCCGGGAATCCTCAGGCAACGTGCGCCCGCACGTCAGATCCGCCCTGTTCCTGATTACGCCAAACCCCTGTCGCTTCGGCGTTGCCGTGCCTGACACATCGGCCCCGAGACCACAGCTGTTTGCGTGATCTCCCGGTTGGAGATCCTGTCATCGCTCGCGCGGGCGATTCACAAAACCGCGCGCACCATCGGCCGGTTCCGACCGGCTGTTCAACCCCGTGGGGAGCTGTCCTCCCCAGCCGGGGACGGACGTCTGCCCATCCTCGGAGACGATCCATGAAAACCACCACGGCCTCGATCCGTGCGCTACGCACGGTCGCCTTTTTCGCCACCGGTGTCGCCGCCTATACCCATGCCTCGGCATTTGCCCAGCTACCCGGCTGGCCGCGACTCCTGCAAGCCGCTCAGCGACTGGCACGCGCTCGCGCGCAAGCGGCCACGCCGATCCTCAACGCCCAGCCTGGAAGGCTGACATCCCGGATCTCGGAGATCCGCTCCACCTCCTGTAACACCTGAACCGGCCGCCGCGCCGACAACGCGCCGGCTGAAATCCACCCCACCGGGGCACGACCGCCCCCCTGGGAACGGTGTGCCCCCTGGCATTTGAGGAGAGGCCCCATGAGTAAACGCAACCAACCCCAGACGATGGCCCCGGCCTGCCGTCTGGCCATCAGTCAACAGGCCCTGGACGAAACCGGACTCGAAGCGGCGACCTGGCAGGTCTTGGTCGACTCGATCTTTCCCACCGCCAAGACGGTCGAGGGCGTCCTGCTGGCGGTACGTTACTGCCAAGCGCGCGGACTGGACGTCATGAAGCGCCCGGTGCATGTGGTCCCGATGTGGAACCGTGCCCTGGGACGCGAAGTGGAAACCGTCTGGCCCGGCATCGCCGAGGTGCAGACCACAGCCGCCCGCACCGGCCAATGGGCCGGCATGGAGCCGGCACGCTTCGGACCGGAAGAGACCCGGATCTTCACCGGGCAGAGCAAGACCGAAGCCGGCTGGCAGGACATGCAGGTGCAGGTCACGTTTCCGGCCTGGTGCGAAGTGACCGTCTACCGCCTGGTCGGCGGGTTGCGCTGCCCCTTCACCGAAACGGTCTTCTGGGAGGAAACCTATTCACGCCTCAGTGGCGGCGAGGTGCCGACGGCCATGTGGGTCAAACGCCCGCGCGGTCAGTTGTTGAAGTGTGCCAAGGCCGCCAGTCTGCGTGCCGCGTTTCCCGAGGAAGCCGGCTACACCGCCGAGGAGATGGCCGGCAAGACCATCGATGGCGATCTCGTCGCCATGACGGTGGCCGCGCCTGCCGTCCCCGAAGGTCGCCCCGAAGAGGCTCGACCTGAAGCGGCGGCGGAGCACGAGGCGGCCCCGGAGCTCGATACCGAGACCCTGACCCAGATCGAGGGACTCATCATCCGCGCGGCCAAGAGTCGGGCCTGGGCCTCGGCGCAGGACTACTTCAAGAGTCGGTTCGACGGCCCGGTCCTGGCACATGCCCTGGCCGAGCTGAACCGGGCCGAACAGGAGTGTCTGGCCGAGGCGGCCTGAGCCGTCATCAACCCGACCGGTCCGACCGGTCGATCCCCCACGGGACACCGCTCCCGTGGGGAGGGGTGTCTCGCCATCCGGAGACCACCATGAAGATCGTCAATCTCTCGCAACGCACACCGCAATGGCTGGCCTGGCGCGCCCAGGGCGTGACGGCCTCCGAAGCGGCCGTGATCCTGGGCCGCTCGCCGTATCAGACCCCCTGGCGGCTATGGGCCGAAAAAACCGGGCAATGCGCCCCGGCGGACCTGGCGGACAATCCCTTCGTGCAACGGGGCCTCGCCCTGGAGGATCAGGCTCGACGCGGGTTTGAACAGCGTCACGACACGCTGCTGTTGCCCGTCTGTGCCGAATCCAGTGTGCATCCGGTGCTGCGCTGTTCCTTCGATGGCCTCAACGACGTCGGCGAACCCGTGGAGCTGAAGATCCCGGCCCAGAAGACCTGGGAGGCGGTCGCCAGTCAGGGCGCCGACAGCCAGGCCTATCGGCTCTACTGGGTGCAGGTGCAGTTTCAGATCGCCATCGCCGAGGCCGCGCGTGGCTGGCTGGTCTTCGATCCGGTCAGCGACCAGGCCACGGCACTGGAGTTCGAGATCGTGCGTGATCACGCCTTCATCGAACAAGAGCTGATTCCCGCCTGTCTCCGGTTTGCCGAAGCCGTGCGCACCCGCCAGGAACCGCCGCCGGATCCCGAACGCGATCGCTATATCGCCGACGGCGAGGCGCGGATGCACTGGGAACGTTGGTCGAGCCACTACCGTGACACCGCCCGCCGGATCCAGCCCATCGAGGCCGAACTCAAGGCGCTCAAGGGCCAGCTGGCCGAGGCCCAGCAGGCGTTGGTCGAACTCATGGGCGACTTCCTGCTCGCCGAGCAGGATGGCCTGCGGGTGCAGCGCTACCGGCAACAGGGCAGCGTGGACTATGCCGCCGCCTTGGCCGAGCTCCATCCGGAGCTGGAACCGGCGCAGCTGGAGGCCTATCGACGCCCGGCCAGTGAGCGTGTCCGGGTCACACTCAAGGAGGAACCCGTGACCGGGTCGCCGGAGCCGGCGGATGCCCCGCGGCGACGCCGACGCCGCGACAGCGCGCCCGACACCACTGAACCGGCCACGGCCCTGGAGCCGTTTGGCTATTTCTGAACTGAAACACGCCGTGCCCCAGCCGGGGCACGGTCTTGATCGGCGACCCCTGTCCCTTCCCGAACGTCTGCGGTCGTGAACGGACAATGGTTGCTGAGGTGCTCATTGCGAGTGCTTCATCTCGCCGGCGGGGGCGATCCTGAACCCGCGCACCAACCGCCAGTCACCACTGGCCTTCACCCATCCGGGGGAGATCGACTCCCCTGGGGGGCGGTCCTCTCCCGGTTTCTATGGAGAGGACGCATGTCTACCACGCAATCGTTCAATATTGCTCAGACCTTTGAGGTGGCCACTCCGGCCGGTATGACCATCGAGGGCTTTGCCGATGCGACGCATCCGCAGATCCCCGTGCGCACGCCCTATGTCTTTCGTCAGGGGCTGTCGTCGCTGCTGGCCTTTCTGCGCCAGGCTGGAGGCGATGCCCTGCTGCTGACCGGTCCGACCGGCAGCGGCAAGACCTCGCTGATCTGTCAGGTCGCCGCCCGGCTCAACTGGCCGGTGCAATCGGTGGCCTGTCATGGGCGTTTGGAACTGTCGGATCTGATCGGGCAGTTCGTGCTCATCGACGGCTCGACCGTCTTCGTCCATGGACCGCTGGCGGTGGCGATGCGTGAGGGACATCTGCTGATCCTCAACGAAATCGACCTGATGGACCCCGCCGAGCTGACGGGCCTCAATGATGTGATCGAAGGCCAGCCCTTGGTCATCACCCAGAACGGTGGGGAGATCATCCGACCCCATCCCAAGTTCCGGCTCTTCGCCACCGGCAATTCGGCCGGGGCCGGCGATCCGAGCGGACTCTATCAGGGGATACGACGCCAGAATCTGGCGCTGCTCGACCGGTTTCGGGTCATGCAGGTGGGGTATCTGGCCCCGGACGTCGAGTTGGGCGTGCTGGAGAGCTGTGTGCCCAGTCTGCCCACCGAAGTCGGGCGACTGATGATCGTGGTCGCCAATGAGATCCGGCGGCTGTTCCTCGGTGAGGGCGAGTGTGCGGCGGAACTGACCGTCACGCTCTCGACGCGCACCCTGGTGCGCTGGGCACGGCTGGCGCTGACCTTTCGCGGCGCGCCCCAGCCGATCGCTTACGCACTCGAACAGTCCCTGACGGCACGGACCGACCCGGAGCAACGCGAGGCGATCCACCGGATCGCCGCCGATGTGATGGGCGATCTGTGGCAGGGGAATACGTTGCTATGAGCGAGACCTACCAACTCTACCGCTACATCAACGCCGATGGTTCGGCCAAGGAGTGGGCCTGGCGTCGTCGGGCCGACGGCACACTGGAGGTGCGCTGGGGGCGAGCCGGACGGCTGGTGCAGCAGCGCCTGTATCCGGCGAGCCATCAGGAACAGTTGTTCAAGACCATCGCCGGCAAGATCCGCAAGGGCTATGTCGATTTGGGTTGGCGCCCGTTGACGCAACACACCGGCCGCCAGACCCGTCCGACAGCGGTCGGTGCCACACACCCGGCTCCGGCCGGCTCACGAACCGTCTCACCAGGCCTGAAGCTCGACTGGTCACGGCTGGTGACGGATGTAAGCAACGACTGGTTCTAACCAATCCTCAACCCAAGCAGCCGATGGGCGCCGCCTGCCCATCGGGGGTGGCGTCGGTTCGGCGGGAGCTGATCCATGCGCACGCAGACCGAGACTCTCATCACCCTGACTGAACGCCTGTCGCTGATCGTCCTCACGGTCAGCATCTGGTCGGGACGGCGCAAATTGCGCGCCGATGATCTGGGGCTGCCGGACGGAGAGATTCCGTCGGCCGACCTGGTGTCACTCGGCAGTAAGCGTTTATGCAATCCTGAGGCCCTGCGCCTCTTTCACACGCTCAAGGGTCAGGCCGAACGGGCCTGCCTGCGTGTGGGAACCCGCTTTCTCGGCGGGTTTCTGGTGCCCAATGACCAGCTGGAGGCGCTCAATGACGTCCTGGGGACGCTCAAGCGCGATTTCGAGCAAGCCCGTGAGCATTTCCTGGCCGAGTACGATCAGGAGATCGCCGACTGGATCAAACGCCATCCCGCCTGGGAGCGGCAATTGCGCGCGGCGGTCGAGCCGGCTGACCGGGTGGGAACGCGGTTTGCGTTCCGCTTTCGTCCGCTGGTGATCCAGGCGGCTCCGGGACAGGACGCGCTACTGGCCGAGGATGTGGCCGAGATCGGTCACACGCTCTTTCACGAGATCGCCCAGATCGCGGTGTCGCTCGAAAAAAGCCTGGTGGGCCAAAACAGCCTCAGCCAGCGGGCGCTGGGCACCTTCCGGCGCATTCAGGACAAGCTCGGGGTGCTGTCGTTCATCGATCCACGCATTCCGCCGATCCTGGAGCTGGTCGAGGACTTTTTGCAGCGTGTGCCGCGTCAGGGGCCGATCACCGGCGCCTTGTTTCAGGAAGGCTTCGGGCTGTGGTCGTTGCTCTGCGATGAGCGGCGCCTGGCCCAGCACGGCGCCGGTCTGACACCCGTGCCCGTGATGGCCGCACCCCTCCCGCAACCGCCGGCACTGGATCTGTTGCCGGCCCCTGAGCCGCCCGTCTCCGAGGCGTTCGTTTCCCCCGTGGTGACGCGCGGGCCGGCCACGCCGGTGATGCCCGAGGAGGTCGTACTCGACGTGTTCGATAGCTTCTTCTAATCCCAATCCCAGCCGTCAGGCCGGGGTTCACCACGGGCCACCGATCTCGGTGGCCCTTTCACCCATCGGGGCCATGTTCGCCCCGCTGGGGCGGCGCGGCCTCAATCCTGGAGAGCGCCAATGACCATCAAGAACCTGACCCAGGCCATGCCGATCGTGGCCACTGCCCTTGGACGTCGCTTCGGCGTGCAAGTCATCGTGGGCGGTCGTGACGCCTGCACCGACGGCCAACATATCTGGCTGCCGGATCTGCCGCCGGAGTCGGCGTTGCGACCGGTCGCCTGGGGGCTGCTGGCCCACGAGGCGAGCCATGTCCGACACACCGACATGACGGTGTTCCAGCGTGAGGCGAGCGCCTCGCCGCTGCGTCAGCATCTGCTCAATGTCCTGGAGGACGTGCGCATCGAACAGGCGATCCGTCGTGACTATCCGGGTACCCAAACCACCCTGGAGCATGTCATCGACTGGATGCTGGCCACCGGGCAGTTGCAGACTCCGACCACGGACGCCCATCCGGCCCAGTGTTTGAGCGGCTATCTGCTGCTGGCGCTGCGCTGGCGCGTGTTGGGGCAACAGGCCCTGGCCGAGTCGGCCAGGCAGGCCGAGCAGGTGCTGCGTCAGACCTTTCCAGCCACGCTGGTGTATCGCCTGATGGGTCTGATGAGTCAGGCAGCGGGGCTGAAGAGCACGACCGAAGCGGCCCTGTTGGCGGCCCGGATCGAGGCGTTGCTGGAGGATGAAGCCACGGCGGCTGAATCCAGTCCGCCACCCGCGCCCGGAGCGTCGTCAGACGACACGAACGGCGCCGATGGCGACGACGATTCGGCGTCCGCCGCTGAGACATCAACAGCGACCGGCACTGAGACCGGTGATAGGGACGAGTCCTCGACCGGGGCATCCGATCCGACACCGAGTTCGGATGCGGTTGAGGTTGAGGCTGAGGCTGAAGCGGAAACGGAAACGCCGCCGAATGCCGATGGATGTCCAAGTCAGAAAGCCGCCGCCGACGGGCCTGGCCCGGACGCGATGGACCAAGCGGCAGGCGATGACACGGCCGGCGGGGCGGGCGGAGAAACGCCATCCGGGACAGCCGCTGAACGGCTCCGCCAGACATTGGCGGCCACGGCGGATGCGCTGGAGGGCGATTTGTTCGAGCGCGTCCGCCGGCAGCTTGGCCAGGCCGACACCGAGAGTGCCGGCGTGGTACGGCTACCGGCCGCTGAGGACGCCACGCTCGATTCGGTGAGCGCGACGCTGTTGTTGGGGCAGGTGCGCCGTACCTCGCGTGTCCTGATCGCCCGGCTCCAGGGCCTGGTCCAGGCGAGCCGTCTGGAACATCCGTGCGCCGTCGAACGTGGACGACAGTTGATGACCCGGCGTCTGTATCGGGTCGGTCTGGGCGAGACACGGCTGTTTGCCCGTCATCGCGAGCAGCCGGCGCCCAATACCGCCGTGCATCTGCTCGTGGATCTGTCGGGGTCCATGGGAAGCCAGGTCTCGGCCAATCGCTACGCCTATCAGATTGCCTTGGAGGCGTCGCTGGCGCTGGCCTTGGCCCTGGAGGCCATTCCCGGTGTCTCGGTGGCGGTCACCGCCTTTCCCGGCGATGACGGCACTGACGAGACCGTCACCCGTCTGGTCCAGCATGGACAGCGTGTGGCGAGCCGGGCCGGCGCCTTTGACCGCCATCCGCGCGGCGGGACGCCCCTGGCACAAGCCTTGTGGTATGCCGCGGCCGATCTGCTGTTGCGTCCGGAACCCCGGCGTTTGGTGCTGACCCTCACCGACGGTGATCCCAATGACCGGGCACTGGCCCTGTCGATCCTGGAGCAATGCGAACAGGCCGGGATCGAGCTGGTGGGGATCGGCATTCAGTACGATGTTTCGCCCTTGTTCCGCCACAGCCAGGTCATCGAATCCATGGCCGACCTGAAGTCGCGGTTGTTCCGTTTGACGGAGCGTTTGCTGGTGTAGGCCATCGCACCAAGCCCGCCCACCACCGACCCGCTGCGCGGGTCTTTCAACAGCCCGCCTCCAGGCGGGCTTCAACCCCCTGGGGAGCCGCGCTCCCTTGGGGGCGGGGCTTCCGCTGTTCGAGGACCGACCCATGTCTAGAACATCCCAGCGTTTGACCCGATCGGCTCACCGCATCGCCACCGAGGAGCACCAGTCCTACGGCACGGTGCCCTCCGACGAGGAGGCGGTGATTGTGCAGCAAGCGATGGCGATCATCGAGCGACGCCTGAAAGTGATCCCGCGTGAGGCCTTCCAGTCCCCGCAGGACACGCAGCTCTATCTGCGGATGCGTATCGGCCATCTGGAGTATGAGGTCTTCGGCGTCATGTGGCTCGACGTGCGCCATCGTCTGCTGGCCATCGAGGAGCTGTTTCGCGGCACCATCGATGGCGCCTCGGTCTATCCGCGCGAGGTGGTCAAGGCCGCCCTGAAACACAATGCGGCAGCAGCCATTTTCTACCACAACCATCCCTCGGCCGACTCCAGGCCGAGCGCCGCCGATCTCCAGATCACCCAACGGTTACGCCAGTCTCTGGCGCTCGTCGAGATCCGGGTGCTCGATCACATCATCGTCGGCGAGACCTGCACCTCCCTGGCCGAACGCGGCGAACTCTAGTCCGCGCCTGATCGCCCGCTCCCACGCGGGCCTCCTGATCTCCAACCCAACCGCTCCGCCGTGTCACGCCATCCCTCGAATCTTGTGGGGAAGGGGACACGGTCGGAGCCATAGGAGCGTTTTCGATGCAACTCGACACCGCACTGATTCGCGCCCAGGCCCGTGGCCAGTGGCGTCGCCTCTTGTTTGAACTCGCGCCCGTGCTGGAGATGGCGTTGGCGCGCATCGGTCGGCATGTGCCCTGTCCGGTGCATGGCGGTCACGATGGCTTTCGGCTGTTTCGTGACCTCGATGAGCGGGGCGGGGGCGTCTGCAACACCTGCGGCCTCTTCCCGGATGGGTTTGCGTTACTGATGTGGCTGACGGGTTGGCGTTTTCCACGGGTGCTCGACGTGGTGGCGAGACAGCTCGGTCTGATGGATGGCGGCACGGGATCGGGCCTCCGACCGGCACCCTCCACGCCTACCGTGACAACCGCACCCAGGGCGAGCCGAGGACGGCTCCTGGCGCTGTGGAACGAGACCTGCGATCCCCTCGACCCCCTGGCCTGGCCACTGCGGCGCTATCTGGAGGAGCGGGGGCTGGAGGCGAGGCTCGGCGGTTTGGACCCGCGTGTCGTGCGCTTCCATCCGCATCTGGCCTATTACGAGTCGGGTCGTTGCCGGGGCTACTTTCCAGCCATGCTGGCGCGGGTGTCCGGGATCAACGGGCGTGGTCTGACGCTGCATCGAACCTATCTGGCACCGGATGGAGGCGGCAAGGCGCCGGTTCGTCATCCCAGAAAACTGATGACGCCCCTGGCGCCGCTGGCCGGTGGCGCGATCCGCCTGGCCCCGCTCCGGACCGAGCTTGGGCTGGCCGAGGGTATCGAAACCGCGCTGGCAGCCCAGTGCGTGTCCGGACAACCGGTCTGGGCGGCGGTCAGTGCCACGCTCCTGGAACGGTTCGAGCCGCCTGACGGCTTACGCCGTCTGACCATCTGGGCCGATCGGGATCGCAGCCGAGCCGGTGAGTTGGCCGCTCTGGCCTTGCGCGACCGCTTGGAAGCGGTCGGGATCGCCACCGCCGTGCGGTTGCCGGAGTCGGCGATTGCACGCAACCGTAAAAGCGTCGATTGGGCCGATATCGTCCAATCCTTGCGCCCACAGCAACCGGCGGTCTGAACCGCTCGCAACCGCACGCCGTCCGATCCTTGCCAAGGGTCGGGCGGCGTTTTGCTGTCGCTCTACTCGGCATGTCACGGAAGAAAGAGACGCGAACTCACGTCCAGCGCACGCGCTCCAGCTGCGACCACAGATCCTGTTTGACTCGCTGGAGGCGTCGTTGCGGCATCAGTGTCAGACGATCGATCGCCTCGTCGAAGGTCCAGCGCTGCCGCAACATCTGCTCGACATCCTGACCGAAGGTGGTGGCCGGGTAACGCGGCAACGTCACCCAGCCGCGTATCCGGGCCTCGAACGGGCTGAACAGGTGCAGCTCGGCAATCGGGCAGTGCCGGTATTCCAGGGCGCCCAGATGCGCATTGAGCCAGATCAGGGTCGGCGCCTGGGTGTGCTCCAGCACGGCCTTGGTGCTGCTCAGGGTCTCGGCCACATCCGGGCCGCCGGCGATGACGGAGTTGATGGTCACCTGCACCCCCAGGCTCTCCAGCACCGCGAAGAGATCGTTCTCGACGGCATAGGCCATGAATGGCTGAAAGCCGTTGCTGCCGACATCGACGACGAAGTGGGTGGCGTCATCGGCCGCCGCCAGGGTCTCGACCAGACGGTCGAAGGCGCGCGGATTGATGACGTGCTCCTCGGAGAGCTTGAGGTATTCGCTGCGCAATGGTTGATAGCGCAGCAGGGTGGGGTTGGTGGTGTCTGTATCGATACAGCGCACCGGATGGCCGGCGTGCAGAAAATACTGGGCCAGGATCGAGGACACGTAGCTCTTGCCGACGCCGCCCTTGGCCTGGAGTGTGATGTACAACTGAGACATGCTGGAGATCCTCTGAAAACGCATGCTGTCATGATCGTGAGGGATTCCGGAGCCAATGACCGGTCGTTCCGGATTCGGACGGGGCGGGCTTACCGAAGGTCGTCAAGGTCGGTCTCCGGCGCCCAGTCGAATGTTCTTGGCCGTGTGCCGTCCGGACGCGCGGCGGATGGCCTTTCCGGTCCCGTGACCATGGCGCGTCCGGCAGGGATGGCGGGATTCGGTGCTGTGCGGGGCGTCACTGGGGCCGACGGTACACTGAGGGCCGGCCGCTGCTGGAGCGCCTTGACGTGGCGATAGAACTGCCGCTCGCTCATGGGCGGTGACAGCCCCAGGGCCTTGAGACCACGCAGGATCTGGGCGACGGAATAGCCGGCATTCAGCCCAGCCAGGATCAAGGTGCGGTGCGTCTTGATGAAGGCGCCGGCTCCGGATGAGGCCGCGCTTTGCCTCTGAGCCAGGGCCTGCAGAAAAGCGGCGGCGGATGGCGGAATACTTGAGCCGTCGTGCATCGCGGGTCGCTCCGTTGGGGTGAGTCTGTCCTGAGCACCAGGTGTCTGCGCGCTGTCCATCCGGCGTCAGGGCCGTGTCGATCGGTGTCAATACCAGTCAGGGCACCGTCGAAAGGCGTCCATGGCCGGTCCGACACCCACGGGCCGAGTGACGACGGACAGCACTGCTGTCGAGTCGGCGCTCATCCTAGGCCAGGACGCCGGAGGCGTCAGTCAACAACGGTAACTGGGCGACTTACGGTTTTGGGCCGACAGCGTCGGGGGCGCGGCCTATACTCGCCGAGCCTGGCCGGCCCAGACAGCGTGCTCCACGATGACCGGCTCGAACCGGCCCGTGAAGGGGCGGGAGCGGGGGGCGAAACACAGTCGTGATCGAGTCCCTGGGTGGCGGCAACCCCTGTTTCCACCCCGGTAGGAGGGTGGAAACAGGGGGAGAGCGGCTGGATTGGGTGAAACATCGTCTGGAGGCGCCCGAGTGGTGGAAATGACGACATCGGATCACGACGGGTCACACATGCGCACCGCGACCCTCGACCCTCAGATCCGGCTGCACGAGGCCACACAGGCGTTCGCGGATCTGGAAACCCAGTTCTCCACCCGCTGCATCGAAATCCTGGGGGTTCTGGAAGAGGAGGCGAGGGTGCTGACGAGCGCCTTCACCGAGGCCATGCTCCGGGAGCGGCGAGCACGCCCGGCCAGCGAGCGTGGCAGCATCGGGCTGAGAGTGCGGCGAACGGCGGGGTCGGCACCGGGACGCTTTCAGATCGAGTGGTATCGCGTGCGCGGCAAACGGCGCACCCAGTACCTCAAGCGTGGCAAGGACAAGGATGGGCGCATCAGCCATCGATACCGACCGAGCGCCTTTGGGCGTGTCACGGACTGGGAGAAGGCGCTGATTGCCGACTTTGAACCCCAGTTATCGCGTCTGCGCGCTGTTCAGTCGCACATCGCTCAGATTGAGCGGCGCTTCGCCCTGATCGGGCAGGCGCTCAGTACGCGCGACATCGGGACGGGCGACGTGGATGAGCCGTCATGGTGAATCGTGTCGTGGATAAGCTCCTGACCTATCGCATTACACGCAAATATTTAAGTCATTGATTTTTATAATTTTATGTTTATCCTGTGTATCATAAAAATGAACGTCCCTGCCCCAAGGGGCGGGGTATCACTTCGTTCCGCTCGCACGCTTCGCGGCTCGACGTCACTCAATCGCGCCTTACCATGCTCTTCGTCAACCTCTCGTCCGCTGTCGAGGCTGTACGTCCAGATCGCCAATTCCCGCGTCAAAACCCCGGTAAGCTCAAGCCCAGATTTCATGCACCCTATCGGCGGACGGCCTTAAGTTAATGGCATTGGGCGCGCCCCGGGGGAGGGTTTTTTAGGATCTCAACCTGGCTCTTCAGACGCGACAGCTCCATCGCTTGCTCGGTGACCTTAGGCGGAATCACGCCGTTGAGCGCGCCGATCTCGGCCCCCTTCAGCCAGTTACGCAGGGTCTGCTCGACTTGGTCTGTCGTGGCCTGCATGTGCAGGGACGCCATGGTTGAAAATTTCCTGTTCCGTTGCGTTGTCTGGGTATCTCTGCCAAACCGGTGCCCTGATCATGAATGACGCAACGACGAAGATGGATTACCTGCCCTTGTTCGAGGCTCTGCGGCTAGCCCAAGTGGGTCTGGGTCGAAAACCGTCGCTTCACGCCGTGCTGCACTCAGGGTCGGTGAACAGATTGAAACCTGTCCGCGCTGTGGAGATACGCCGCTGAAATAATGCATCAACAGCCTTCGCTTAAGCGTGCCAGCGGTCTTACGCGCACTGATCCGTCCTCTTCACCACTGACAAGGAGTACATCCGCATGTCAACACTTTGCCCGGCAACGCTGGCCCGCCTGACGGCAATCGCGCCGCATCACTGCGCTGAAATCGAGCGTCTATCAGAATTGAACGAGGCAACATGGCCGGTAGTCACCGTCCTGGGCAAGTACAACCACGGTAAGAGTTCATTGCTGAATGCCTTGATCGGTGAGGACTGTTTTGCGGTGTCCGATCAACGTGAAACCCGCCGAATATCAGTGCAGATGCATCAGGGTATCCAGTGGATGGATACGCCGGGCCTGGATGCGGATGTGGCGGGTGATGATGATCGTCGTGCCATGCAGGCCGCACGCCGTCAGGCCGATGTGCGTCTTTTCATACACGCTATAGATTTAGGTGAACTGGATGCGAGCGAACTAGCCCTGATGCGCGAATTGCTTGATGAGCAGTCTACAACCGGGCGTCCGACCGTGCTCGTGTTGACACGGATCGCCAATCAACCCGTAGCAGAGCGTGAGCAGGTGATTCGTGCTGTGTCTCAGCAAGTTCCTGAAGCACACATTGTGGCCGTCTCCGCCAGCAGTCATCAGCGTGGCATTGCAAACAAGATGCCCGCACTCGTGCAACTTGGCAATTTAGTCGCACTGCACACTGCAATCACCAGCGCCGTTCTCCAGACACAACGGATTCGAGAGTGCGAGCGCGCGCTTCTAGTAAGCACAGTTGCTAAACACGTCAGTCACCTGTTGGATCAAGCGTACTCCCGGCATGAGCAGGCTAAATCTCGGGCCCAAGCTACTCACAACGTCTTACAGCAGCAATTTGCGCAATTGCAACACCGCATTGCGACAGAAATTCGCGGCTAACCGCCAAATCAACAGGATTGTTTTCTGTCAATTCTATGGAGACATCTGATGCCGATTCCTCTTATTTGGGCTGGTTTGGCGATTGGTGCGACCGTGGTGTCCGCCATTGCTTATAGCATCAGCCAAATGAACGATGATGACACGTCGTCATCCAGCCATAACAGGGATGCTGAGCAACGTCAGCGTGAGGCACGAGAGCAGCAAATTCGCCACAAGATCCAGGCCGAAGCCGAGGCTTGGCTACGGAGTCAGCGGATTGCGCTCGACACAAACCACCAAACCAAGCTGTTAAGCCATTTGGTGGACGGGAAAACACTGGAGGCCGACGTATGGGCCGCTCTGACGCGCGCCTCACCCGCTATTCAGCATGCCGAGCTCGCCGTTAAGGCCGAGGAGCAATCGGTTGCCGAGTACAGCGCACTGCTGAAAACCTTGCGCTCGCATATCAAACCCATTGACCACCCCGAACATTGATTTCACAGGGAGACTGGCATGACCACGATGGAGTCAACCGCAGAAACACGTTGGATCAAAGCTGTCGGTGAATTTGTCTGTGTCAGCGAGGCGATACAGACGCAGCTCGATGCACTCAATCATCGCACCGAGGCCATGCAGCAGACTTTGCAAACGGCGGTTACAGCGTTGCCGCGCAAGGGCCCGATGCTGGAGCGTAGTGGGCGACAGCTTGAGCAAGCCGTCGCGGATGCCATACACCAAGCGACCCAAAACTGGGGTGAAGGTGCCTTGGGACGCCAATTCAGCGACTCCATGGCGGATCGGCTGATTCTGTTGATCTATGGCAAGGTCAATGCCGGCAAGAGCACGCTGCTGAACTTTCTTGTCGAGCGTTTTGCCGCCCACGGTCTGCCGGCTCAGCGGTTCCGAATCGAGAACGGGCATGAAGTCGCTCTGGAAGGCCCCTTTGAGACCTCATGCACGGAGAACACCGCGCATATCCAGGGTGTGAAACTGGGTGAGACCCTGGTTGTTCTCGATACCCCCGGCATGTTGTCGGTCACCCAGGCGAACCACGCCTTGACCGAGCGTTTTAGAGTAGCCGCCGACGCAGCGCTGCTGGTGACGAGCTCAGGGGCTCCTGGTGAAACCCAAGAACTGGATGTGTTGCGCACCGCCGCTGAGAGTGGCAAGCCGATTCAGATCCTTTTGACACAAAGTGATGTGAATGAGCCCATGGAGGTGGATGGTGAAATCCATGATCGTTGGGTGAATAAGGATCCGGCGCGGCGCCTGGGACAGGAGGAGGATGTACTGACACGGGCACGCTGCAAGCTCAACGACGAAGGCGTGGCTTCTCTGTTGGAGGAACCCGTCTCGGTGTCGGTAAAGTGCGCACGTGAAGCGGGCTGCACGCCAGCTGCGCTGGAGGAGAGCGGTTTCGAGCGTTTGTACCAAAGACTATGCCGACTCGCCGATAGCGCGTTGGAATACAAACGCGAAAAGCCGTTGAAGATCTACCAAGATTATCTACAAAACGTTCTGTATTTATCACTGCGCACGAAGGTCTTACCGCCCTTGGAGGACTTGCGCTCAGCCGGCAGACAGGCGATCGAACGGTTAGGCCGCCAGACCCGTCCGATGTCCGAAGCGGTTTTGGTGGAAATGATCGGCGCACTGCCGGCGGTGCTGCGTCGCCACCAGGAACGCCAGGATGTGCAGGCCGTCGCGCAGGAACTGTCGACGTTGCTCGCAACAATTAGCCAGACGCATCTGCTCAATGCCCTGTCCGATTACGAAACTCAGGCTGAAGCCATTCTGATCGATCTCGATCCCGGTCGTTTCGGCGGCTATACCGAGCGGTTCATCAACGTTGAGCAGCAGCGGGGAGCCGGTCTGGCGGCCGCGGCGGGGGCTGGCGGTACCGCGCTGGGTGTCTACGGTGCCGCCAAGCTGGGCACGGTCATCGGCACCGCCGGTGGTCCGCTCGGCATGGTGGTCGGCGGATTGATCGGGGGGTTGGTGGGAACTGCCATCGGCCGCCTTGCCCTCACCCAGGAAACCCTCCGCCTTCCCGTCGGCGTCGACTATTTCGAGTTGCAGACCCGCATCGAAGATTTGTTGCAAGCAGAAATCCTAAACCTGATGGATACACAGATTAGCCGTGTCTGCACCGAGCTGGAGGCGCTCGATGGGCGCTTGAGCAAAATGCAGTCACTTGTCGATCGCTTCATTGAGCCGATTGAAGCCACCGAACTGACCCCTGTGGGAGATGCAGCATGATGACCGCCTCCGCTCTGGAATTCGTACTCGATGCACTGAGGCCACTGCTGCAGGCGTCTCTGCCTCAGCGTTTGGACACTCTGGACACCTTGCGCCAAGCGTTGCACGATCGGCGATCCAGATTACTCGTCTTTGGTGCCTACAACGCGGGCAAGAGCACGTTGGTCAATGCTCTGCTGGGTCGTGAAGAGGCGCCGGTGGGCGATATCCCCACGACATTGCGCACCGCCGAGTACGACTGGGGGAGACGGATTCTGCTGGATACCCCAGGCGTCAATGCGCCGGTCGAACACGAATCCGTGGCGGCAGAAACACTGCGCACGGCTCAACGGATTTTGTTTGTGGTGCGCGAGGGCAACCAGGATTGTGCAGATGTCTATGATCGATTGTTCGAACTGCTCGGCGAGAGGCGCCCGGTCATCCTGCTGATTAATCATCAGTATGCAAAGATCGAGGAAGCCGAGGCGCTGCGCGCCCGCCTGCTGGATGTTCTGCTGACCCAAGCGGCTCGACGGGAAGTGCCCGATGCGCATATCGCTGCTTTGCCTGTATTACTGCTGAATGCGAGGCTTGCGCTGCGCGGCCGTTTGGAATCCAGCGCCGTCTTTGTGCGTGAATCCGGTCTCGAGGATGTCGGCACACGCCTGGAGCAGTGGCTGGAGGCCTGTGAACGCGAGCATCCGCCTGTGGCGCAGATTCAAGCGGACATCAAGCGCGAGCTGCTGCAACCCTTGCTGGCGTCGCTGAAAGCGAATGGTGCTCCCCAGGAAGCCTTGACCCGCTCGGCAGAGGATCTGGCGCAACTGGAGCAGCGTCTGCGTTGGTTGACCGAACGCACCCAAAACCGGCTGGCGACCATGATCTATCCCTTGCAGCCGCAGATTGGGGCGGCATTGGACCAGAGTCAGGGACAAGTCGATGTGCTACAAGCCCGCTTAGCCGAGCTGGCCGCAGGCGTGGCGGAAGACATGGCTGGCTGGCTGGAGGCGGAACTGGTCCCGCTCTATGCGGAAGCTAACCGTTTGGTGGACAGATTGCGCACGACACGGGTCACGGCGGATCCAGCTAGCCATGCAGAATATGACTTGACCAAGGATATCCTGGAGTCTGTTGGCAAACTGACCCTCACAGGTGTGCGTGCCATTCGCAAGGAACACCTTCTCGAATTATTGAAAGCTGGGCGTGCAGCCAAGATTCCGTGGCTCAAGGGACGTTGGGAGACAACGCTGGAGAAGTGGGCTGGAAAGGCCATGCCCTGGATTCAGGCCGGTGTAGCTGTCTTGGAAATCGGCCTAGCGCAGTACGGACAGCATCAGCACAATACCGAACGTCAGCGTGCTGCACTGCAGAGACAGCAATGGATCGAAGAGATCGCCAGCGCCCTAATTGCGGCTATTCAGGACGCGGCGATGCAGGCTCTGGCTGAAGTTGAAACACAGATCGTTTTGCCGCTGCGCCAACAGCATGAAGCACAAGTTCAAGCCGCAGATGGGCATCAGCAGACGATTCTGCAAGTGAAGACATGGCTGGCCATGTGCGCGCCATCTATGCCCGAACCCGTCTCATAGGATCGTGCCTGATCTGTGCATTATGCAGAAGAACTCGTTGGATGTCAGACCGGCCAGGCGCGGATCGACGGGATCAGGCTTGAGGATATGAGTGGACGCCAAGTCCGGGCCTTCGACCAGATACCAGTCCTCGCCCTCCACCAGAACTGCCAGCTTGTCCTGAAAACCGGCGATGGACAACCGCACCTTGCCATCCCAGACCGTGAAGGGGACATGCGGACGCTGGCGGAGACGGTGGGCGAGTTCATCCGGAGTCAACAAGCGTTTGTGGGCCTGATCCCGACCCGGACTGTCCGGGAGCACCAGACGCAGAGCCCCCGCCGTTTCACGCCCCAGCGCGATCAGCAGACCAACCAGATTGCCTTTGGAGACGCGGTTGGCGCGTGCCGCCTCTTCCAGGGCCTGACCCTCGGGCAGCAGGACTCAGCGGATAAGCCGCCGGGCGGGCGCACCAAGCGTCCGTATACGCGAATGAAAAACGGTGGTGCGTGGCGTCATAGGCCAGCGTGCCGACCCGTTCCTGGTCGAGCCAGACCTCAAGCCGCATCCGTGCCTCCGGGACCGCCGGCGTCCGGCGGCGCCTGCCAGGTCAGGCGAATCCCCAACCCGTTCATCACCTTGAACGCCAGTGCCAGCGACACCGTGCCGGTTCCGGTTTCGAGGTTTTGCAGGGTCTGCTTGGCGACCTTGACGCTCAGTGCCGTCTCTTCCAGCGTGAGACCCGAGGCCGTGCGCACCGCGCGCACCAGGGCGCCGAGCTGTTGCGGGTGGGTGATGAGTGGCGCTGGGAGGGGTGTGGCCTTGACGGTGCGCATACATTGATCCTTTTTTCTTAGGATCATAGCTGAGCGAGGGGCCGTGAACAATGCTAATCCTTTTTCAATAGGATTATTCAATCCGTAGTGCCGGCGGCGGTCGTCCAGCGCATCAGCGGATCGGTGCGCGGATCGACGGCCCGACCATCGCGCCACACTTCGTAGTGTAAATGCGGACCGGTTCCCAAGCCCGAGTCGCCGGTATACCCGATGAGATCGCCTTGACGCACACGCTGCCCCGGCTCGACCAGGATCCCGGAGAGATGGAAGAACTTGGTCTCGACCTTCCCCGGATCGCCCTCCGGGCCATGATGGAGGGCGATGAAGTGACCGGCGCCGTGTTCCTGATAGCCGGTGCGCGCAAAGCCGTCGGCTGGGGCGAAAAGCGGCGTACCCATGGGTGTGGCCAGATCGACCCCACGATGTGCTTGAAGACGCCCCGTGACCGGATGCCGGCGCTCCGGTGAAAACGCCGAGGTTACGGGATAGTGTTCCGGATCCTGCAACGGCGCCGACAGCACGACACCTGGGCCGGCAGCGGGCGCTGGAGCCGCGAACGGTGTCGACGCGCCGGAGCGAATCGCGGCCAGCGCCGCCACCACCTCGGCCTGCTCGACATGCGCGGCGTTGGCGCCCACGCCCGCGTGATAGCTGAGGTTGGAGGCATCCTTGGGCAGGGCGGCCCAGCGGCGTGAGAGGTTGTGGGCCAAGCCGGCCGCGTCGAGACGACCGGCGATCCAGTCGTTGACGCCGGACTCGCGTAACAGCCGCAAGGCCAGACGATCCTGCAGGGCCGGGGTGAAGGGCTCCTCGCCCGTCAGCTGCAACTGGCGGCGCAGATCCTCCAGGGTGTCCGGCAGGAACTGATAGCGGCCGATCGCCGAACCGCCCTGTCCATCGGCCAGGAGGTGCGTCTGAAGGGCGCGCACTTCGTCGAAGGTGAGACGATCGAGCACCACTCCCTGCTGATCGACCTGTCCATACCAGGCGTTGTAGTTGCCGTGCGACTCCGGGGCGGCAATCAGATCCAGGATCTGCCCAAACGCGCCTCCAGTCACATTGGAATGTCGGAGCGGCAAACCGCCGATTCCGGTTCCCGGCTGGGCGCTAGCGTTTTTTTTTCCGTCCTCCCCGCCTGAAGCGCTCGCCCTCGGTAGCGTCACTGTGACGGGTGGCAGCACCTCGGCGGCCAGCTCCCCAACCGGGGTCGGCGTCCGGCTGGACTGAAACAGTGGCTGGGTCTGGTTGTAGGCGCCGATCAGCCGCAGATCCGTCTCCTCACGGCTGCCGGCCGAGCGCTCGATCAGGGTGGCGATCTGCGCGCCGACGGCCGGGGAGGGCGCCTCGTCGATCACGCGCGCCCGGGCCGCCCGTTGCGCCTCGCTGGGGACGAAGGCAAACAGGCTGGTCTCGGTGGTCGCGCGGTACAGCTCCGCTTGCGCCGGTGTCAGCCCATGCCCGGCCACGGCGGTCAGTCGCGTCTCGATCATCGCCTCGCGGGCGCTCTCCCAGACCGAGTCGCTTCCGGCGGCCTCACGCCCGGCCTGCCGGGCCGCCTCCCATCCCTGGCCGTCCACCAGGGCCTGGCCATAGGCCAGGGCGGCGGCGGCCTGCCGCGCCCCCTGTCCGGCCAGATCACCGATACCCGCACGCAGTAGAGCTCCCTCTTCCCCGAGCTGGATCAGAAGTCCGCCAACCTGCTCCTGGGCCGCGCGGGCCACGGGAGCCGGTAGCCCAGCCCGCTCGGCGAGCCTGTCGGCCAGCCCCTCGGCCTGCTCCCGGCGCAGCTGGTTGGTGTGGCGCACACCCTGATCGGCCACGGCCTGACGGGCGCCGGCGCCGAAGTCCTGCACCTGTTCCCGGCCGGACGTCACGCGGGTGATGGTGCCGTCGGCGTTGATCTGGTGGTGCTGCAAACCGGCCGCCACCGGATCGCGCACGTCCTGCACGCCCGCGTTCATCACCTCCTGACGCACGCCATCGAGCGCCGGCGCCTGTGTCGCCAGGGCCGCCTGCACCTGCGGATCGAGTCCCTCGGGGAACCGCACGCCCAGCAGGCTCGAATAGAGACCCATGGCCGCCGCGTGCGCCTGTTCTTTCTCGTGCGGGGTCAGGGTATCGGCGCGCGATCCGCCGTAGAAGCCGAGCAGTAGCCCCAGACCGGCGATGGCCCGTGCCTGGACAGGATGGCCCACGACACCACCGGCGAGCAGCCCATCGGCCTGACGCGCCACATCGCCGGACAAGCCAAAGCGTTCGAGCGTCTGCTCCAGGCGGTTCATCAGGGCGGGATTGGCCAGCAACAGGCCCGAGGTTTCGATCGCGTTGAAGCTGGCGTCGGTGCCGATGGAGCGCGCCAGGGTGGCGGCCTGCTCATAGGAGCGCGATGTGCTCAGGACATTGTGCGCACTGCGCGTCAGCTGCGTGCTGTCGCTCTGATTGAGTCCCTGGGTATAGCTCTCGCCATGCTGGCGTGCGATATCGGACGCCAGTCCCTCACTGAAGGCGGCTTTGAGCTGCTGATCGGTGGTGACGCGCTGGGCGATCGCCTGCGCCATCTCCTGCGCTTGACTGGCGGAAACGTCATAGTGCTGCCGGATGTGGCCGGCCAGATCGGCCCCGATCGCCGACGGACTCGCCCCGGCCAGCCGGCCCTTCAACCCGGCACTGATTAGCGTGCCCAGTCCCTCGCGGCTGACCCCCGAGGCGCCGAAGCGCTGCGACAACTCTTCGGCACTGGCCAGCACGGCGGCATCCGCCTGACTATAGGAGGCCTCGAAGGTCTGCCTGAGCGCATACTGGGTGGCCGTCTGCCGGGAGGCGGCCGCCGAGCGCGCGAAGGACTGCCCGAAGACGCTCTGGAAACTCTCCTGGGCCTGGACGGCGGTCAGCTCGGCTGAGCGCACCAGCGCCTGGGCCGACTGGCCGGCCTTGAACGACCACACCAGACTCTGGGCGCCGGGGGCATGGGTGCCGCCGAGTGCGGTGGTCTGCATCAGCGGTCCCACAGTGCCGGCGGCACTCGGCTGCATCACATCCGGCGCGGTGAGTCGCTCGTTGATGTGATCACCGCCCTGCAGACGTCCGGCCAGATGGGTGGCCGTGATCGCGCTACCGTAGATGAGCATCAGACTGATCGCCGGCGTCGAGGCGATCAGCATCCCGGCTGTGCCCAGATAGCTCTGTAGCAGCAAGTCCGTCTCGTACAGCGCCCGAAACGAGGGCAGGAGCGCCCCGTTCTGCGTGGCCAGGGCCTCGAAGGCACGCTGCGCGGTCAGGATCAGATACAGATTGGAGATGGCCAGGATCGGCATCCACAACTGGATCCAGAGTCCGAACAGCAGGTACTTGCCCACCATCCGCACCCCCAGCGGGCCGAGTCCGATGGCAAATGCCATGAAGGGTCCGACGGCGAAGATGAAGCCCTCGAAGTAGACCATCATCGGCTGCATGATGGCGATGAACAGATTCTGCTCGGTGGCCCACTGACTGTTGCGTTGCTGGATCGCCTGACTGGTCTGGGTCGCGGCGGCCTGATCGCCGAGGTGGCGGTAATGCTGCACGATTCCCTTCTCGAACATCGGCAGCAGGGCGGCCATCACCATGTACTGCTGGGCATCGACCGTGTCCTGTGCCAGCGCGGTTAAGGCACCCGTGACGCGCGTGTCCACCGTCGCCGTCGAGGCGCCGAGCCGGGTGGCCAGCGCCTGCTTGAACTTCGGCAGAAAGTCCGTGGTCGTGACCTGACGCAGCTGGGGGTAGGCCTCGGCACAGGTCAGGATCTGGCGTGTCGGGCCAAGCTGGAGTTCGGTCGTCCCGGTGACGATGGGGGTCTGGAGCGCCGCATCGAGGTCGGTGGCCTTGAGGATGGCATCGAGGCCGGCCCCGTTGATCTGGCGGTCGACGCCGTAGAGCACGCAATCGGCGACATAGTTGATCCAGGACTGCTCGATATCGGCCCCCGGCGTTGGGCTGTTGGCCTCGCCCGTGGTCAGGCGCGAGAGCGCGGTTTTGCGCACCGTCGCCAGCACCTGGAGCGCCTCGACATAGCCCTGTCCGGTCAGGGTCGGGGTGGTGAAGACCTGCTCGAACAAGCGGGTCACGCCATAGCCCAGATTCGACACCGCCGAACCGACGACGGCCGGTCCCAGCGGCACGTTGTCGACCACGCGCACCGTGCCCGAATAGGCCCCCTCGATACTGACCGAGACGGTCGGCATGAACAGCAGGGCGTAGAGCAGAAAGGACACCAGCAGTCCCTGGAAGCGGATACTCTGCGCCCCCTGGATCAGCCCCTGGACGGCGATGATCAGGAGTCCGATCAAAAAGCCGATGGCGACGAATTGCAGGAAATCCGCCGACCCGAACAGCATCGCCACGGCATTGAGCACCTGCTGGAGGAACACCGGATCGCCGATGGAATAGATCGTCCACATCGTCAGGGCGTCTCCGCGTGGCCGGTGGTGGCGGTCGGCTGCATCACGTCCAGATAGCTCGGCGCTGTGTAGAGCGCGAGCAGATGGCGGTAGCTCTCCAGCAGCGCCTGGGGATGGCCGTAGCGCGCGGCCAGGATGTCGTACTCCTCCCAGATGTCGGCACGTACCGCCGCCAGGTGCTGCATCAACTCAGTGGCATGGGTGTGTTGCAGGGTGCGGCTGCTCAGGCGCACGCTGTTGAGCATGTCGCGCACCAGCCCCTGTACCAGCTCGACGGCGATGATGGGCGCAGCGCGCTCGGCGAAGGCCAGGGCCAGCCCCGGTTCCTGACGCGCCAGGGTGCGGATGGCGCCCCCCAGCCCCCAGGGGGCCTGTTCCATGAAACTCAGTTCTTCAGCCGTCAGCGTCTCCACACCCCGCTTGAACTTCTCGATCAGGCCGGTCCGGGTCGCATCGCCGATCAACAGCGCCCGCACGCGCGGGATCAAGCCGGTCAGGGTCACGCGCTCCTGAGTCGGCGTGCGGCACTCCGTGAGCGAGGCGCAACGCCAGAGGACGACCGATGTCAGGTCGCTGTCACCGCTCCCATGTAGGAGGTCGCTGACGCTGAGGGTGGCCTCCAGATAGGTGGTCGGCAGATTCTTACCGCCGTCGGCACTCGGTTGCAGACCGCCGTCGGCTGACCCAACGATCAGGCTGCCGGTGAGGCTCATCAGCGCTTCCAGGAGCGCCTTGTCGCCGTGGCTGTACCAGGTTTGTACCGAGTGATCGGTCAGTGCCTTCCAGACCAGATTGCCCTCGAACTGCGTGGCCGCCTGCGCCGGGATCTGGTCATAGACCGTCTCCAGCGGCCCCTTGCCGGTGACGGTCGAGCGGTTCTCGAACACATCGCCCAGCTCGAACAGATCGGCCATCAGGCTGGCCTCGCCATGGCGCTTGCCGGTCAGGGCTGAGGCGGCGTCATTGACCAGCCCCTGGGCGAGCTGACAGGAATTGGCCGAGAGCGCATTGAGCTGCTGGACCTTCTTTTGCAGCTGCTCGATCAGCTCAGCGGCCGAGGGGGCCATGGTGGTGAGGGCGAGCTGGAAGGCATAGCCGGCGGCATTGGAGGCAATCGAACGCAGCAGGTTGGTGTACTGCTCGACATTGATGAAGGAAAACGAGCCGCCAAACAGATCGATGCCGCCGCACCCGGCTTCATACGACGGCGGAACGATGGCGACGGGATGCACATCGACGATCCGGTGGCGCGCCACGACCGAGCCGCCGGAGAGCACGCCACGGCGTTGTCCCCAGTGGGCGGTGGGGTCGGTGACATTGACCAGACTGCCAAAGAGCTGGTCCATCTGCGCGCTCAGATCGGCGCGCACCGGCGTGGTGGCGCTCAGAAGCAGCAACCCGGCAATGACCGGCCAGCGGGAGCGACCGTGACCATCAGACATGGGAGAGACCTCCTTCAGGGGGCCGTGGGTGGAGTGATATCGGGCGTGGCCGGATCCGGAGCTGGGTCGCGGTCTTGAGCGTGATGGCGCAGTCGCGCGAGGAACGTCTCCGGATCGGCGGGGATCTCGGTGAAGTGTTCGGACGCCGGGGCCAGTCTCAGGTCCGTGACCAGGGGACGGGTGCGGGCATAGTCGGCGGCCTCGATCCAGCCGGCCGTATGCGCGGCCAGCAGCAGGCGCTGCTCCAGGTCACTCAGCGACAGCAGTCCCTGAGCCAGCGGCACCAGTCCGTCGGGCGGACGCACCAGAAACAGCGCCGGTGTCGAGACGACGCCCAGACGCGCGGCCTGACCGGCATCGGCGCGAAAGTCGGGGAAGTGCCCGGTGGGCAGCGGCTGTCCATCGAGGGCGATGGCCTGCACGGTCAAGCCCAAGCGCTGGGCCAGACGCGCCAGCACCGGCGCCTGCGCCGTGCAGTACGGACAGTCGGCGCGATAGAAGAACCAGATCCCGACGTCGCCGGCGAGTGCGCGCAGCTGCGCCTCACGCTGCTCACCGGCCACGCGGTTGAGCAGATTGGCGTAGGTGCCGACCGGACGCCGCGTGGTCTCGTCGAGATAGGGATCGCTCTGCACCACCTGCTGAAAGGTCTCGGTGAAACGCGAGGCCTTGTCGAGCGCGAGCTTCTGCAAATAGAGATAGAGCGCGACCTTGGTGGGGGTCGGGTCGTCGATGGCCTGGAGCCGATAGTGTTCGAGGTTGGCGCGCAGCCAGGCCGCCGAGAGTGGGGCCGGGTCCGGCGGTGCGGACGCGGCGGTCGTGGGCGGCTCAGGTGTGGGCGGCGCGGGCGTGGACGTGGACGGCGGCTCGGGGTCGGTCGGGGAGGGCGGTATGGGATCGCGCTGATACCAAAACCAGCCCTCGGCCTGGCGATCGTAGAAGCGCGGACTCTCCCCGGCCTGCGGTGCGACCGGCGCCAGCGCCAGGGCGAGCAGCGCCGCCGGCAGGTGAGCAGCCTGTGGTTCAGACACCGAAACGGTCGATCATGGCAGTGCAGGCGCCGTCATCCGGGCGCCAGCGGATCGCGGGGCGCCGTTCGAGGATGTCGGCCTCCCGCTCCTCGCGCAGACTGAGCGCCCGGCACACCTGCCGGACACTGAGTCCGGACGCGCGCGCCGTCTCCAGATAGCGCTCGGCCAGCTCCAACTCGGCGAGCCGATCCCAGTGGCCGAGAATCGTCTCCTCCTCGGCCAGGGTCGGATTCGCCGGACGCCCGCCGTTGGGATATTCGTCGTCGAGCCGCAGTCGTTTGCGCTGATTGCGATACTGTAGCGGCGTCCAGCCATAGAGCTGGCCCATCAGGTGACGCGGGGCGCCGGCCATGAGCAGACGGTTCTGGAGGTCGAGGGCCTGTCGATATTCGGCCAGCCGCCGCAGGGTTTGGCGCGCGTGCGGATGATCGACGCGGACCTCGCAGGCGATGAACTGGGCGCTGCGCGTTTCCAGCCAATGGAACTCCTGCAACGACAGCGACTCCAGGAGCCGAATCTCTTCCCAGTCGAAGCCCAATTGCAGAGCCAGGTCATAGTTGCCGTCATGAATGTGGCGCGTGACGTAGTGCAGGATAAAGGCCGATGGCGCGTGTCGTTCCATCACCAGCTCTCCTCGTGAAGTGGATGTGGGGCGGGAGGCAGCCTAGCGGCTGACCGGTGCGGCTGGAACCGTGAACGGTGAGGCGCGGTGTAACCGTTGTTGACTGACGACCGCCGGATCAGTCCGCCTCCGGCTCCTCCGATTCCTCTTCATCCGTATCGAACCCCTGGAGTCCGGCGCGGGATTCGCGGTCGACGGCCTCGCGCTGACCCCGGCGCTCGGCCTCGGCATAGGCGTAGCGGTGCAGGTCGATAAAGCTCTGTCCGGCCGCGCCGAGGCGATTGCGCCAGGCGATCTGGCGTTCGGTGTGCTCCTTGTTGGAGAGCACGCCCGACAGCCACAGGGTATCGATGGCCATCATCAGCTGATCGAGTTCCAGGATCAGATTGGTGTAGGCGCCGATGTGCGGCGAGGCGATCTGCACGCGCAGATCGATCGGCTGGGTGTAGCGGGGACGCACCGCCAGCAGGTCATAGCGCTCCAGCTCGGCGTGCAGGCGTTCGCGTTCGGCCACCAGTTCCTGGCTGAGCTCGCTCAGTCGGGTGGCGATCACGGTTTCGACTTGATCGGCTTCGGCCTCGGTGGCGATGAGACGCAGGATGACGTCGAGGCCATAGAGGGCCGTCATCGCCGGGCGAAACTGACGCTCACTGACCAGGCGGCGGGCGTACTCGCTGTGGATGCGCACCGGGCGATCAAAGACCGGGCGGCTGTGGCGATACGGACGCCGCGTCTGGCGCGGGGTGGTTTGAGCGTTGGGGTCGGAACCCCGGGCGGGCGTGTCGTCGGCGAGAGGGGCCGCGTGCTCGGTGGTGGGGGTGGCATTGGGGGTGGCATCAGGATCAGGCGTCATGGCGGATCGATGGCTCCAGACCGGTTGGACGGTAGGCGGTGGCCACATCCTGACGCGCCCCGGTGTCGTTTCTCAAGGCGAAACGGTGAATCCGTGCCCATCCGGTTTGGGTCTGGAAACGGTTGGCGTGCCAGTCACCGTTGTTGCAGGCACCGCGCCGCGCGTTGTCATAGGCTCGGGGCTTTGAGGTTGAGCGACAGGAGAGGATCATCCGATGACGTTTCGGGACCGATGGGGCCGGCGGCGGGCGGCCTGGTTGAACGCGGGCTGGCTGCTGGGGACCGCCGCCGTCGTCATGGCGCCGTCACCGCTGCACGCCCATGCCCAGGGACTCCAGACCAGCGGTGCGGCCGGTTCCGGCCAGGTGGCCACAGCGCCGTTTTTACAGGGCACGGTCTGGGCGCAGGTGGCCGCACGGCATGGACTCGATCCGGTGCTGCTCTATGGCGTGGCCCTGAAGGAGAGTCGGCGGCGCGCCGGAGCGCGTCGCTCGGCCCCCTGGCCCTATACGCTGCGCGGTCCCGACGGGCCGCAGTTCTATCGCTCGCGCGCTGAGGCCGAACAGGCCTTACGCCGGCTGACGGCCCGTCATCCGCCGCTGGCGATCGATGTGGGATTGATGCAGGTGAACCTGCACTGGCATGGCCACAAAGTCGCCGATCCGGTTCAGCTGCTGGAGGCGCGCACGAATCTGGAGATCGCCGCTGGCATTCTGGCCGAGGCGATCGCCTCGGCTCCGGGGGATCTGGAGCTGGGGGTCGGGCGCTACCATCATTGGAAGGACGCAGCCGTGGCGCGCGCCTATGGGCGCGGCGTGCTGCGGATGGTGCGGGCGATGTCGTCCGGCCGTGAGTGAGCCGACCCGGACGCCATGCCATCGAATCGAGCTGTCATGGGTTCACGTCTTCCGATGAGGCGAACGATCCCTGTGTGGTGCCGGCGTAAGCCGGTCGAAGTCGTCCGCGCACGCTCCGCTCAGAACTGATAGCGCATCCCCAAGCGAACAGCCTGATTTCGGATCGCCGCCTCCGTGCCGTCGATCTCCAGGGTGCGCGTCCCACGCGCACGCACGATCGTCGCCGCACCCGCCTCCGTGCCCATCCAGCCGAGATCGGTATAGCTCCAGCTCAGATCGACCGTGAAACGCGGATCGACGCGGAGGCCGACACCAACCGCCGCCCGCCAGGCGAACTGATCCCGCTCACCGTCGGCGGTCACCGTCACGGCTCCGGGGGCCAGTCCAGGGAAGCCATAGGTCATGCGATCCATTTCATGCCTGGCCCAACCTGCACCCACGGCCACCCAGGGAACCACCCGTTCCCAACCGACATCGATATCCGCCACGACCTGCGCCAGGAGCAGCCCGGTATCGAGATCGCCCGTGACCGGCTGTGCCCCCGGCACCGAGAGGAAATTGGCGTCGCCCGAAAAGCTCCGGTCGGCAACCCGCTCATAGCCGAGTTCCAGACGCCAGATGGGCGAGAGCCGATAGCCCACGCCCAGATCCCAGCCCAGCGCGTCGTCGAGTCGGCCATAGGCGCCGATCGGCCGGCCATCGGACCCCAGGGAGCAGCCAAAGAGGGCCGGCGGACTGTGGTTGGCGCAGTGCTCGTCGGTCAGATGCTCATGGCTCGATGTCACCCAGCTCAGACCGCCGCGCAGATACCAGGGCGAGCCGTCGGCCATCGCCACGGGCGCAAGCGCAAGCAGTAGCCAGGCCGACATCCGGGGCTTGAGCCGATCGGACAGGGGCGGGGTCGCGGTGTGCATCGATGTCTCCGTGAGTCAGGGGTTGAGGATTCATGGTGGATGTATCGCTTGAATGACGCCGGATGATATCCCACAGTATTCGCCTCCCAGCAGCGCAATCCAAGACAGGCGATCGATGCGTATCGGCGTCCCCCGCGAGATCAAGACCGAGGAAAACCGGAAGGCTCGACAGTCATGCGCCTTCTCATCAAATTCCTGAAATGGATCGGCCTGCTGTTGGGCCTTCCTCTGCTTGTGCTCGTAGGCCTGATGCTCTGGGAGGCCAGGCAACTGGAGCGGGCCGTTGAACAGGTCGCGGCATCCTTCACGCTCGGCGGATCGCCTTTCATCCTCCCGCTGCCGGCGGATCGTAGCGCGATGGTGTCGATCTCCAAGCGGGATTCCCGCCAGACCTGCGCGGATCTGGCAATCCGCAACGGTGTGGTGCGGTCGGCCCAGATTGCCGGACAAGCCGTGCCGGTCGCCTTCGACCGGGGCCTCGATCTGACGGCCCAGACCGAGGCGCTTCAGCCCTGTGACCGGATCGACATGGCGCTCATGGCGAACTGGGGCTACCTGAAAGGCGGGTTTACGCTGGAGTACGCCGGGTCGCGCGTGACGCAGATCGGCGAACCCCGGCTGTGGGATTGAGGAACCGATACAACCATGACCCACTTCAAAGACCTCATCGAATGGATCGCCCTGCTGATCGACGGCGCCGGGGTGCTGGTCATCGTCGCCGGTATTCTGATCGCCGGTTGGCGCTATCTGATGCAACGGCGCGCGGGGAGCGATCCGTACCATCAACTGCGGCTGGATCTCGGGCGCGGCATCCTGCTGGGCCTGGAACTGCTGGTCGCGGCCGACATCATCCGCACCGTGGCCGTGCCGCCGACGCTGGAGGGCGTGACGGTGCTGGGCCTGATCGTGCTGATTCGGACCTTTCTGAGCATGGCGCTTCAGGTCGAGCTGGAGGGGCGCTGGCCGTGGCAGCGGGGGAAAGAGGGCCAGGCCCCCGAGTGATCTGACCCGATGCTGGGCTACTTGAACAGATCCAGCGCGGCTTTGGCCAAGTCTTCCGGGCCTGGGGAGGCTCCCGCCGCCGCTGGGGTGAGGCTGGGTTCGAAATACTCGCAGAAGTTGGCGCGCGCCTTGTCGAGCACGCGCTCGGCCAGCGGTTCCAGACAATCGTTGGGGCGGCCGGTGGCGTAGTGGCGGCAGTTGCGGCAGACATGGGTGGGCTTGACGCACGCCAGGCAGTCGGCCTCGCGCCCGTAGTCCGATTGGCTCAGATCGGCCCCGCAGTTCCAGCATTGTCCGACGATCTCGGTGTTCATTCAGTGCCCTCACGCGGATATTCGATCCACCGCACCGAAGGGGGCGTTGGCGGAAGCTCTGCGAAGCTGTCACCGTTGGCCGCCCCGACGAATTGCAAGCGCGCCTCCGGGCCGGTGGCTCTCGGATCCGGGTTGAGGTAGGCGGTTCCGATCCAGCCGCGCGGCTTGAGACCCTGATCCAGTGCGTCCGGAGCGGCGAGGCGGGAGCGCACGCGGATGCTGTCGCCCGGCTTCACGCGGATGCTGGATTGCAACACCGAGATAACCTCCATCCGGTAGAGGGCTTCGTTGCCCGTCGACGGCTGTGCCTCCAACACCTTGACCTCCAGCGTGGCCGCGGCTCCCGTCGGCGGCGAGGACTCAGCCCGGACCGCTCCCCACAGGATCGACAGTGCGCCAAGGGCCGCAATGGTTGTGAGCCGAATCGCATCGAACTTGAACATGACGGAGTCCTCGTTGGAGTTGACATTGAGCCGTGCGGCCTTGACCAGACCGCAACGGATTCCAGTCGCAGTCTAGTCGAGGCGGCGCGAAGGCGCGCTCGTTGACGACCGGAGACTGGACCGTCTGATTGCTGGAGCAAAGCCAATGCTCGACGCACCGCCTGTCATGGTGAGGCCCTGGTGGCTTCCCCATCAGCCCAACTCGAAACTGGTCACGCCATAGATTCGTGCCGGATCCAGCGTCGGTGCCGGACCGGCATACATGCGCGCGGTCTCGAACACCGGCTGCCAGCCGTGGCGTTGGACGAGGGCGACGGCAGCCGGATGGCCGGCCGGGATGTCGAGGAACACGGGTTCCTCGCACGCGACATCGGCCCGGAGGGCCGTGAAGAGTCGCTCGGCCCCGGCGGGCGTCGCGGCCAGGAGCGGGCCGATCTTGAAGCCCTGCCGGCACGCGCGGCGCACGCCATAGCCGACGAGTCGTCCCTGATCGAGCAGCCCGAGGGCACGAGTCCGGGGTTGGCGGATCCAGGCGTGCAGAAATGCCTCGCGCGCCGTTGGGAAGCTGGCACGGTCACAGGCGGCGAGTTCAGCCGGCGGAACCTGATGCAGATCCACTAGCTCGGGATCGGATGAAACGCCTTGCGCCAGACCGTGGCCCTGATAGCGCACCTGCCGGTAGGCGAGCTCGAAGCCCGAGCGTCGGTAGTTGTCCTGTTGCGCCGGCACCCCGTCGAGGCCGATGGTGCGTCCCGCCAGACGCGCCATGGCCGCCTGCCAGATGGCCCAGCCGTGGCCTTGGCCGCGCCAGTCCGGGTGCACGATATAGAACCCGATGAAGCCGAAAGTCTCGGCGTAGCGCACCGCTGAGATGATCGCCACGGGTGTGGTGTCGATCCGCCCGATCAGAAAGCCCTCGGGGTCGGCGGCCCGAAAGGGGACGGCATCCTGGAGGCCTGGATTCCAGCCCTCGGCGGCGGCCCAGTCGAGCGCCAGATCGATCTCTTCGGGCTTCATGGAGCGGATCTGTATATGCATCGTGGTGTCCTCATGGCGCTCGGATTCGGCTGTTGGGATCGGGGCCGCGCCTGCCATACCGAGCCTGGAGCGAGTGTGGCAGAACGGCGCGGCACGGCGAGCCGGCCGAGTATACTCAGGCTCCAGACCCAACGGAGCCAGGAGCCCCATGATCATCGAGACCCGTGCATGACCACGCCGCGCACCACGGGCCGCCTCACGACGAGCCGCTTCCGTCCGGCCTGGTGGCTGCCCGGTCCCCATCTCCAGACCCTTTGGCCCAGCCTGATGCGTCGGCGTCCACGCCTGGCGCTGACACGGCGCCGGATCGAACTGGTCGATGGCGATTTCATCGATCTGGCCCTGGGAACCTCATCCGGTCCACGGGTGTTGGTGATCCATGGGCTCGAAGGCAACCTGGAGTCGCACTATGCGGGCAGTCTGATGCAGACACTCGCGCACGGCGGTTTTCAGCCGATCTTCCTGTTTCTGCACGGGTGCTCGGAGGAACCGAACCGGCTCGATCGCGCCTACCACTCGGGCGCAAGCGCGGATCTGGCCGAGGTGCTGGAGGTCTTGAGCCGCGATCCCGAGGGCGCGCCGCTACGTTCTGTACGAAAACCCAGCTTGTTACACTGACCTCGTTCCAAGAGGAGAAGAGGCCAGATGTCGAGACGTTACGAGCTTCCCGAAGAAGCCTGGGAGTTGATCGCCGATTTGTTTTCCCGTCCGCAACGCACGGGCCGCCCGCGCCGAGACGACCGCCTGATGCTCAACGGTCTCTTCTGGGTGCTGTGCTCGGGGGCGGCGTGGCGCGACCTGCCCGAGCGCTTCGGTCCCTGGTCGACGGTCTACCAGCGGTTTCGCGACTGGCGTGACGACGGCACCTTCACCAAGGTCCTGGAGCGGTTGCACATCCGACTGCGTGAGGACGGGTTGATCGATCTGGAGACCTGGATGATCGACTCGACCTCGATCCGTGCCACGCGCGCCGCCGCGGGCGGCGGGAAAAAAGGGGGCCGCAAGAGCCGCTAAGCCAGGCGCTCGGGCGCAGTCGGGGCGGCCTGACGACCAAGATCCACCTGCTCTGCGATGCCAAGGGCGTCCCCTTGAGCTTTCTGCTCTCCCCGGGGCAGCACAGCGACATCGGCTATGCCCAACCGCTTCTCGATCAGGTCCGCCTGCCCAGCGCCCGCCCGGGGCGTCCACGGACGCGCGGCCGTCAGCTACTCGCCGACAAGGGCTACGATGCCGACGGCTTACGCCATTACTGCGATCGGCGCGGCATCCGTCCGGTGATCCCGCAACGCCAGGGCGTGCGCAAGCCCAAGCCGGGCCGCCCTCGGACGTTCAGCGCTACCCGCTATCGCCAGCGCAACGTCATCGAGCGACTGTTCGGCTGGCTCAAGTCCTGTCGACGCATCGCCACTCGTTACGACAAGTTGGCCTCCAGCTTTTCGGCCATGTTCACGCTGGCTTGCATCCGCCGATGCTTCAGGCATTACTTTTCGTACAGAACGTAGCGGCGATCGGTTTCTCGCTCGGGGCCAATCTTCTGCTCAAGTATCTGGGCGAGACACCCGCGCCACGGCTGCAACGGGCGGTGGCTGTCTCGGTGCCCTTCGTGCTGCGTGATGCCATGCTGCGGCTGGATCTGGGCGGCTCGCGCCTCTATCGGCGCCATCTGCTGGGCAAGCTCAAGGCCAGTCTGCGGCGCAAGTTCGCCCATCGCCCCTTTCCGTTGGATGTGGATCTGGACGCGATCCACGACTTCAACCAATTCGACGACCAAATCACCGCACCGCTCAACGGCTTCTCCGGCGTCTTCGACTATTACACGCGGGCCAGTTGCCGGCCCTTTCTGGCCGGCATCCACACGCCTACGCTCATCCTCCAGGCGGCGGATGATCCCTTCATGTTCCCGACTACCGTCCCTTGGGCGCATGAGCTTGGTCCCGGCGTGACGCTCGAATTGGCCGCGCATGGCGGGCATGTCGGGTTCGTCGCCGGCCCCTGGCCCTGGAAGCCGCACTATTGGCTCGAAACTCGTGTGCTGGAGTATCTGCGAATCCAGGATCTGTCGTGTATCCAAAGGGCGCAACCGTGAACGGCTATACTCCCCATCCCAGACCACTGATGGCCAAAATGGGGCCGCACCATGATCGAAATCGAATACATCGTCCGTGACCGCCGGGGAGTGGAACGTTTGCGCACCGCCGACAAGAAAGCCGCCGAAGCCTATGACCGGATTCTGGAGAACGCCGAGCGGCTGGCCGACTGGTTGCGTGCCGGATCGGTGTTGCCGAGTCTGCCCGATGACGACCTGGAGACGCTGACGGTGCATCTGGCCCGTCATGCTCGCGAGGTCGAGCTGATCCTGAAGGGCAAGTCGGTGGAACTGGAGCCGAGCGCGGGGTCGGCGTCGACGTCGACGCCTGAGATCCGGACCGAGAACGCCCAACCCGTAGCGCTCAAGGCGGTGCAGGCGTAGCCAAGGCTGGATCGATGAGCGCCGCCGACACCCTCGACCCGGCCATTCAGGCCGACATCCGCGACCGGCTGACCGCCATCGAGGCCGCCCATGAGGTGCGGCTCCTCTATGCCTGTGAGTCCGGCAGCCGGGGCTGGGGCTTCGCCTCGCCCGACAGCGATTACGACGTGCGCTTTCTCTACGTCCATCCGTTGCCCTGGTATCTGCGCGTCCATCCGGCGCGGGATGTGATCGAGGAGCCGATCAGTGATGTTCTGGACATCAACGGTTGGGAACTGCGCAAGGCGCTCGCGCTGCTGCACAAGGGCAATGCCACCCTGATCGAATGGCTCGATTCGCCGATCGTCTACAGGGCCGAGCCGGTCTTTCTGGAGCGGTTGCGCGAACTCGCCCGGCAACTGCACCGGCCTGAGCGCGCGTTTCATCATTACATCCACATGGCGCGGGGCAATGCCCGCGCCTATCTGGGCGGTGAGCGGGTGCGGCTGAAGAAGTACCTCTATGTGCTGCGTCCACTGCTGGCGACGCTGTGGATCGAGCAGGGGCGCGGACCGGCGCCGATGCGCTTCGAGACCCTGGTCGAGACGCTGATCGCGGATCCGGTGTTGCGCGCGGCCATTGCGGAACTGTTGCGCGTCAAACGCTCTGTCGGCGAGGCCGAGCACGGCGCACCCGATCCCATCCTCGATGCCTTCATCGCCCGCGAGCTGACGCGCCTGGAGGCCGTGGTGGCGCCCACGGCATCCAAGGTCGAGACGACGGAACTGGATCGCTTGCTCTATGAAACGGTGTGCCGGCTGTCCTGAAGCTCGAACTGTCTGAAGACGTTCAAGCCGGCGCATAGACCAAGGCCCCGCTCACGGAGCCGGGGCCTGGGTTTCAGTCACACCCGTGGGGCAGGCGGTCAGAGCGACTTCTTGCAGAAGTACCAGTCGACGCATTCGTACTCGTCGCTGACGGCGCGCGCATTGGCCTCTTCCACACTGCCCGGCGGCGGGACGATGACCTTATCGCCCGGCTGCCAGTTCTCGGGCGTGGCGACCTTGTTGGCGTCCGAGGTCTGCATCGCCTTGACCAGACGCAGGATCTCGTCGATCGAGCGGCCATTGCTCATGGGGTAGTAGAGCATGGCGCGCAGCACGCCCTGGGGATCGATGACGAAGGTAGCGCGGACCGCCGAGGTGTCGCTCGCGCCTGGCTGGATCATGCCGTAAGCCTTGGCCACGGCCATCGACAGATCGGCGATGATCGGGAAGCCGATCTCGACGTCGAACTTCTCCTTGATGTTGCGCACCCAGGCGACATGGCTGTAGTGACTGTCGATCGAGAGTCCGAGCAGTTCACAGCCGATGGCTTGGAAGTCGGCGTGCCGGCGGGCGAAACCCATGAACTCGGTGGTGCAGACCGGGGTGAAGTCGGCCGGGTGCGAGAAGAGCACCAGCCATTTCCCGTGATAGTCCTCCAGCGTCTTGCGGCCGTGGGTGGTCGGGGCATCGAAGGCCGGTGCGGGTTCGTTCAGGCGCGGCATGGCGGTCGCGGTCGTCTCTTGAGTCATGGCTGAGCTCTCCATTCGTGTCGGTAACGTTCGGTGTGGATCCCTCTCACGAGGTTGAGGCTAGATTAGCGCTCGCGCATGAACGGATACAGTCGTTTGTCACGATCGGTTTAATTGCTCTAACAAATTGACAAATATCAATAAAAAGCCAATCCAGTGGGCCGGTTTGGTTGCTCAAAGGTTTCCGGTGCCGGCATCGTCCGATCCGGTATGATGCGCCCCTTTCAAGACCAACCGATGACGACCGACCGATGACCACACCTCCACCCTGTCCCCGCTGCTCGATGGGCAACACCTATCCTGACGGAGATCTCTACATCTCCCGACTGCGGCCATGAGTGGCCGCAACAGGCCGATGACGAGGGCGACGCGGACGCCATCGTGGTCAAGGATGCCAACGGACAGGTTCTCAGCGATGGCGATAGCGTGGTGCTGATCAAGGATCTCAAGGTCAAGGGCACCTCGACCACGCTCAAGGTCGGCACCAAGATCAAGGGCATCCGGCTGGTGGGCGGCGATCATGCCGTCGACTGCAAGACCGACGCCGGGAGCTTTCTGTTGAAGGCGGAGTTTCTGAAGAAGGCATGAACCGCTGAGGGGCGTGGTCGCCGGTCAGAAGGTCGCCTTGTTCCAGCTGAACAGGAGGGCGGGCGGCGACATCATCAAAGCGGTGTGATCACGATTGATCATGTTTGGAGGCGTCTTCCGGCGACCAGCTCCGACGAAAGCGCTGAAACTCGTGTCGATAGCTCTGGGCATCGCCATACTCGAAGAAGTGGGCCGTATAGCGGTGCGGGTCGACCGTGCGCTGGGCATGTTTGATCGGACACCAGTACCGCTCGGTGCGAGCGACCACTTCACGGGCATACTCCATCAACTGGTTGGCGTAGCCGCAATAGAGACAGTTCAGTTTCTCGATGCCGTTGAGATAGGCGAGCCGATGCCGGTCGAGCCTGAAATACGCGCCACGCCGAACTCTGGGAATGCGATAGATACGAAAACAGACGTGCTGATACAGCGTCAGCGCGGCGTCGAGCAGCAGCAAGGGAACGATCATGCCGTAGATGAAGGGGGCCGACAGGAGGTAGGCGACCGGAGCCTGTCGCAGATAGCGCCACACGCCGGTCCGCTGCTGTCGATGCCAGAGTCGCATTCCCTGCTCGAACACGACCTTGCCGCGTTGCAGTGAATAGCGAAACTGCTCGCGACTGTCCGCGAGCAGACGGTCGAACTCCTGATCGAGCTCGCGCTGAGTCGCGCGTAGCCGGACCAGGATCTCATCCAGCGCTGTCTTGCCCATCCTGTCCTCCAGAGGTCGCGAGGCGACTCAAATCACTCAGCCCCTGGCGTGGACGATTGGCGCTCACAGCCTGGACGCCAATGCCTGACGCGCGGGGGATTCTAACACTGACTCCCCCGGCCTTCTTCTCGAACACCGGCAGTGCCGGGTTCTCCAGCACCGCCACATACGCGACGAGACGGCGTGTCGACTGTTCTGACGGCTGAACCAAGCGGCCCAGAGCCTACTCAGCATAGCGCTCCAGGAAGGCTTCATAGTCGTCGAAACCGACGATCCGGCGCAGTTCGCCGAAGGAGACGCGCGTTCCCGGCGTGCGCCCGGCCTGGAGATCGGCCAGCGCCCCTTGCATCGCCGCCACGGCGCTGCTGAGCAGACTCAGCGGATAGGCCGCGAGCCGATAGCCCATCTCAGCCAGGCGTTTGGGCGGCAGCCAGGGTGTCAGACCGTCCTCCAGCATGTTGGCCATCGGCCAGCCGGGCACCACACGGCAGAAGCGCTCCATCTCCTGTTCATCACGCGGGGCCTCCAGGAACAGCACCTCAGCGCCCAGATCGGCGAACGCCTGCACGCGCCATAGCGCCTCGTCGAGTCCCACGGCACTGCGCGCATCGGTGCGGGCCACGATCACCAGATCCGCGCCGGCCTCGCGCGCCTCGACGGCCGCACGGATGCGCCGTAACGCTTCCGAACGCTCGACCACCGCCTTGACCCCGGTATGTCCGCAGCGCTTGGGCGCGACCTGATCCTCGATCATGATTCCGGCAAAGCCGGCGGCGGCATACTGCTCGACGGTGCGACGTACGTTGGCCGGGTTGCCGTGTCCGGTATCGCCGTCGCCGATGACTGGGATGTCGACCGCCTGACAGATGGAGCGCCCCTGGTCGAGCATCTCGGTGACGGTGATCAGGCCGGTGTCGGGCAAGGCCAGTCGCGCGGCGGAGACGGCAAAGCCGCTCATGAAGGTCAGCGGAAAACCGGCCTGCGCGATCAGGCGCGCCGAGAGCGCATCGAAGCAGCAGGGCATGAGCTGGAGCTGATCGCGGGCGAGCAGGGCGCGCAGACGGGCGGCTGGTGTTGAATCAGGCATCGGGGGTCCAGTGAGGCGCATGATTCGAGGGCCTCAGAAGGTGGCGTTGTTCCACCCGAACAGATGTCGGGGCGAGGCGGCGAACTCGATGTAGACCCGCTCGGGCGGGATGGACAGCGTTTCGTTGAGCAGACCACAGAGGGCGCGTGAGAACTCCGGTGTCCGCGACTCGGGCAGGCCCAGGCTCTTGAGTTCCAGATAGGCGGCCGGATCAGCCGTCCCGGCAAACAGCAGGTCGCGCCCGCTCTCCAGGATCACCATGACATAGGATTCGGGCTTGCCGAGAAGCTCAGCGACCATGCGCGAGGCATGGGCCAGCAGTTCGGGGCGAGACTCGGGAGCGATCTCGACGTTGGTCAGCAGGCGAAGAGTAGGCATGGGCGAATCCTCATGACGATGACAAGGCGCTCAGGATAGCGCGCGAGCGGCTGACTGTCCGGGTTCGGAAAATCGATTGACAGGGGACGTTTTTGAGATAAGATGAGAATCATTATCAAATAGACCCGCCAGCCACTCCAGACCGGATCGCCAAGCCGGGTGTTTCCTCAACCGTTACTCTCGGGAGAAACACGCCATGTCCGCCCTGACCCACCACCTGGAACTCGACGACCTCACGCGCCTGGAAGCGTCGCGCTTGCGCCGACGCCTCGCCGATCTCATCCATCAGTACGTTCACAAGCGCTCGGTCGCGCTGGCCGAGACGATCTTGTGCCATATCGAGGCGCTGTGCCTGCATCCTACGGATTGTCGGGAGCCCGATCAGCTGTGTGCCTATCGTCGGCTGGCCTGTCACTGGCGTTGCCTCGCCGAGGTGCAGCGTCTGCGCGAGCAACAGGGTGATTCGGGTTGGCGGCCTTGAGCGGATGGATCGGGTGCCATTCATGAAGACACAGGAGTGGGTGATGACTTCGAGACCGCTTCAGCCATCCGCCATCCGACGCTGGGTTCCCTGGAGCCAAATGTTGAGCACGGGTTTCGTTGCACCGCTGTTGCTTATTGGTGTGGTTCTCGGCGGGTTCTTCTGGTCCGTACCACCTGTGCCCTAGTACCTCGCACCGGATATGAGCCAGATAACCAAAGCCAGCAAAATGGGTGAGTTCGTGGCCTTGGGGCGATCAGATTATCCGGGACATTATCGGTGCGAGGTACTAGCCGGTTGAGCGAAGCGCGGAGGGTTCGACTGTCCTGTGACGGTGCCCGGCGATGGCGTCATGGAGGCCACCCGGCTTCAATCCGTCGCCTCCCGTCCCGCCAGCTCCAGCAGCCCATCGGCCAAACGGGCGATGGCCTCGGCGTGGGTCAGTCGGGCGCGCCAGGACTCAGGAATGGCCTCTACGCCATAGTAGGCCCCGGCCAGTTGGCCATAGATGGCCCCGGTGGTGTCGGCATCCTCGCCCAGATTGACCGCCTTGAGCGCCCCGTCTGCGAAGCTGTCGCTGGTGTGGAAGGCCCACAGCGCCGCTTCGAGCGCCTGGACCACATAGCCGGTGCCTCGGATGTCTGGAGGATGGCGCTCTTTGAAGGAACCGGCGGCGATCGTGGCGATGGCGGGGGCCAGGGGTGTTTGGTTCCAGTCGACGCCCACGGGGGCGAAGTGGGGGGCGAGCAGCACGGGCTTCTCCACGCCCTGGTGGGCGCCGATGAGGAGTCCAGCATAGTAGCGGCAGGCATCGACCGCCTCAGCGGCACCGTGCGTGGTGCGCGACATCTGCCCGGCCTGTTCCACGGCGGCGACCGGATCACGGGCGAAGGCCAGTGGGATCGGGGCCAGCCGCATCAGCGAGCCGTTGCCGGCGGTGTGGGGATCGGTCGCGCCGGCGAAGGGGTCGCCGGTGTCGATGAAGCGGTTCAGGGCACTGGCCACGGTGTTCCCGATGTCGAAGCAGCGCCCGGTGCTGCTCCAATAGCCCTCGTCCCGCCAGCGCCGGTAGCGGCGCATTTGATCGGCGGCCTCGAAGCCCCGGCATTCGATCAGGCTCTCGGCCAGACACAGGGCCATCGAGGTGTCGTCGGTCCATTGGCCGGGGGCGAGCCGGAAGGGACCGCCGCCGATCATGTCCGTGATCGGCGCGAAGGTGCCGGGACGGGTGAACTCCAGCGTGGTGCCGAGTGCGTCGCCAGCGGCCAGTCCCAGCAGGGCCCCGTGATAGCGGGCGCGGAGCCTGGGCGTACCTGAAGCCTTGTCAGTGCGCATGGGGATGTCCTCGATGGTCCGGTTAGCCGGATCGGCTAGCGATAGAACAGCGACACGATCGTCTGGCCTGGTGCACTGGATCCGCCGGGGACATAGTGGAGAGAGGCGGTGCGATACTCCGGCCAGTCCCAGCCATAGGCCGACTGGCGTCGATCCTGACGGTGCGGTGCTCCGAGTACGTGCGAGACGGTCGGAAGCAGGGCGCGGGTCTGATCCGGACCGGGGATCCGGAGCAGGAGCGAGGCGACACGCGGACTGTCGGGATGGGTCTCGACCTGGAGGGTGACGGCGCCGTAGCGACCCTCGAAGAGCGCACATCCGGTATTCATGGGCGCGACAGGGTGCAGATAGTCCAGGCGCGGCACCGGCTGATCCTGGCGAATGTCGTCGAGGATCCGCTCGACCTCAGTTACGGCATCGGCCTGAACGGTCCCGAACAGCAGGAACGTGAGCAGCAGGCTCCACAGCGCCCCGCGTGACAGTGTCGTGAATGGCATGGTTCTGTTCTCCAGTGGTTTGGTCGTGATCGCAACGCCTCAGTCGCCCGAGCCAGTCTGATCGCCCTGATCGCGCATCAGCAGCGACAGCAACCGTCCACGCACCGCCCGCCACGCCAGCCAGGACAGATACCCCAGCGCCAGTAGGCTGAAGCCGAGCAACGCCCAGTCCGCGTCGGAGAAGACCTCGTAGTGACGATAGCGCTCCTGGGGGCGGATGTAGGAGGTCCGTTCTTCCAGGGCAGCCAACACCAGCGACACCAGGATACCGGCATTGACCAGCAGCACGACATAGCCGAACAGCGGAATCAGCCACAGCGTGGCCAGCGCGAAGGCCATGACCAGGATCGGCGCGAACAGGTCCAGATCGAATTCATCGTGCGCGGTGAACAGCATGAAGGCCGCCAGCAGGATCAGCACGGAGTGCCCCAGATAGGACGGCAGGGGTGAGCGCGCCGCTGTGCGCTCGGGCGTGTGGTACCGCTGCATGAAGTGTCGTGCCAGAGTCTCGACCTGCGCGAAGTTTTCGGGTGTGCAGTAGACCTCCATCAGCGGTCGCCAGGCGTTGCGAAAGATCAGCCGATGGACGCGCGGCTGGACCTGGAGACTGAAACTGCCGCGCCAATCGAGCCGCTCGCTTTCACGGGCGCGGGCGGTCAGTCCAGCCCCCATCGTGCCCGGCTGACCGCTCGCTGCGCCCCCGAGCACGGTGAGCCGATTGATGAGTCGGCTGGTGCGATCGATGGTCTCCTGGTGGATCCCCTGGGCATCGAACGTATAGCGCGTGCGCAGACGGTTGCCGAAGACGATCAGGGCGATCAGCACGAAGCTGACGAACATCCCCAAGCCGATCAAGGCCAAGATCCCCACCAGGGGCGGAATGTCGTCCCAGTCGCCCTGGGCGCCCAGGATGACGCTCATGAAGAGGCTGGAGATCAGTGCCGCCAGACCGCAGACCAGGGCCAGGGTCTTGAGCAGACGCGGGTTGGTCGCCAGCGGGATGTCGATTTCCCAGACGACGGGAGGCGAGGGTGGCTTCATGTGGCGACGGTGACCCGGAGTGTCATCGTCGCTCAGGATGCGTGGCGGGACTCCAAGTCGCCCCCACGCCCTCGCGACGAGACAACCTTTAGGCCCGGGTTCGTCCCACTCCGAGGACGGCTGCGGCTCTACGCGCCTACGCCATCCTCTGCGCGAATGACTCTACGGTGTGTCGGGTGCGCTTTGCCTACTCGCCTCCACCGCTTCGGGACCGTTGGCCCCTACGCGCTTGCGGCGTTAGGCCCGCGCCTACACCTACCCGGGACTACCGGCCCCGCGCTTCGCGCTTCCTTGGCCGGCAGCGCGGGTTCTCGGACGCCATCCCGGCTTCGTGTGTATTCTTCATCTGGCTCCGCACCCGTCATCAGGTGCGGTTCTTACGCATGATCCGCTTGGAGGCTTCAGACATGCTCGCGATGTACCACTCCCCTGTCACTCGGCTCCTGCCGGGTCTGATTCTGGCCTTGACCGCGTTCGCGGCCCCAGCCCAGTTCGATCCCCCAACCTATCAAGGCGGACGTGGACAATGGCAGTGGGAAGGGAATGTCGCCAAGACCTTCTTCGACAACGGACTGGCCATCGCGATCGCCTTTCCGCCCGATGATGATTGCGATACCGCCTACTTCGGTCTCATCGGCAACGATCAGGTCACGTCGATGACCTTCACCATCGACCAGAGCCAATACAACACGCTCGACGTCGAAGCGGTCGATACCGGTGACGGCACGCCGCTGATCGGCTTCCCGCTCTCGGACAAGGCGCTCTACGACCTCAAGCGCGGCCAGATCCTGCGCGTGCGCACCGACCAGGGCAATCTGAACGTGGGACTCACGGGTACGGCGCTGGCGTTCAACAACGCCTATGGCAACTGTCTCCTCATGCTCCAAAGGACGACGCTGCAACCGAGCCACAGCCGTCCCAAATCCGAGCAGGCATTGGCCCCCACCAAGCCGTCCGCGCCCGACAAACTCTCGCGCATCGACCTGGAGAACGGGACGGTGATCGTCATGTTCTCAGGCGAGTTCGAGGCTGGGGATGGACAACGGATCATCGCGGCCCTGGAGGAGAACGAGGCGGCGGCCCTCGGGCTCAACAGCGTCGGCGGGCTGGTCTCGGAAGCGCAGATGGTCGGCTACTATCTGCGCAGCCACAATCTCGACACGATCGCCGGTGAGGTATGCGCCAGTGCCTGCACCTTCGCACTGGCTGGCGGCGTGGATCGATTGGCCATCAATGGGGCGCGCATCGGTCTGCACCAGTCCTATGCACCCGGCGGCGGCAGCCTGGAGGATGGTCAGCGTCTGGTCGGCAACTACATCCGCTACTTCCAGAGCATGGGGGTGGATGCGGAGGTGGTGGCCTTGGCGGCGACCATGCCCAGTGAGGGCATCCGCTGGCTCGATCCCGAGCGGGCGATGGAATTGAAGCTTATCGGGGATGTTTTGCCCTGAAGCCACACCGGAGACCCTATCCCATGCGTCGACTCGCCCTGTTTGTCCGGCTGCCGGCAGTCTGTTCTATCCTGATGATCGCGGGTCCGGCATGGCCCGATCCCGCGCCTCAACCGCTGCTCAAGCGCGGGAGCTGTCCGAGCGGCTATTACGTCAGCGGGAACTATTGCACGCCCGGCTCGAATGCGCGGTTCGCGGTCGAGAAGCGGGGGAGCTGCCCCAGCGGTTATCACGTCAGCGGTGACTACTGTCTGTCGGGGGCGTCGGGTCGGGCGGCGATTCCAAAGATCGGCTCCTGTCCTTCGGGCTGGATTGTGAGCGGCGATTATTGTCTGGAACGGCGCTGACCGGCGGCGCTGTTTGTGGCCGGTGTGCTGTTCGATGTCCCGGCCCTGAAGGCGCTGTTTCGGATCGTCCTGGAAGCGCCGTCCTGAGTTCGGCGTCGATCTATTCCATGAGGAAGCGGCGATGTCGCTGACCGACCGACGCCGGGGATACCGCTATGCGGGCGTCCTCTTCTCCGAGGATGGGCGCGAACTTCAACAAAACGGTCAGCGCTATCGCGAGTGCGCGTTTCCGGCGCGGGCCGAACGACGCTTCCGGGTCTGGCTGGTCGTGGTGTTGCTCGGTACCTTTCCGGGCATTCCGTTGTTGGCGGCGGCGGGGTTTCAGGCGGATCTGCTGTGGATCGTCGCGCCCTGGCTCGTACTGGTCTATTGGCTGCATCGGCGTATCCATGCCTGCCCGCGCTGCGGTGGCTCTTCGCGTGTGCTCAAGACGCCGCACATGGGTTCGCCGGTGCTCTATCTCTGTCCGCGCTGCCGGACGTTCTTCGAGCATGGCCAGATCGATGGCGGCTGGCCCTGGAAGTGAACAGGCATCGAGGATGCGTCTGGCCCTGTATCTGAGCGTTTTCGCCAACCTGATCCTGGCCCTGGAGTCCTGGAACCTCCTGCCCGAGCGGGTGGCGATCCACTTCGGCGCGGGCGGCGTCCCGGATGGCTGGGGATCGAGTCTGACGGCGACGGGTCTGAGCGTGGGCCTGTCGTTGCTGCTGTTCGGGGTGCTGACGTGCAGTGCCGATCTGGTGCGACGGGTGCACGGCTTCACGAGCGACTCCAAGCGTTCGGCACGGCGCTGTTCGGGTTTCTGTTGGTGGCCGAGTGGCTGACCTTGCAGGCCAATCTGGCCGATCCGGTGCGCCTCGATGAGCCGCTGTTTCTTACAGCGCTCGGGAGCTTTCTTGCCTATACCCTGTACTGGACCTGGAGCTTGATGCGAGCTTTCCGGATGCCGTCGTCGAGCGGATCGGTCTGAGCTGGAGCGCCAGGCGGGGAGCCGTCGCCATCAGGATTCGCTTGCAGCACGGATGCGTTCGTCATCCCGATATCCATGCTGCCGACGCCGCTTCCCGATCGCCGCGATCTGCTTCAATCCGGCTTCGCGCGATTCGACCCACAGGATGCGCTGGCCGCCCAGGTGGGAACCGATCCCTCCCCAGCACTGGAGCAGCGTCCAATCGCCGAACAGGTCGCGGACCAGGGCGACGCTGTAGTAACGCTGTTTCTCCGGATGAATCCAGCGGCCTTGAGACCGCTCGCCATCTTTGTGAGGACTGACCAGCCGGTTCGGCGCTGTCTCCAGACTCGAGCGACGTGTTGAGTGTCGTGCGCCCATGTCGGCTTCACGCCGCATAGATCATGGTGCGGGTCATCCCGCCATCGACGATCAGGTTCTGGCCGGTGATAAATCCGGCTTGATCGCCGGCCAGGAAGCGCACGGCGGCGACGATGTCCTCCGGCTCTCCGACCCGCCCGACGGCATGTTGGGTCCGATCGATCGGGCGATGGTGCGGGGCACGCCGATGCGCCGACTTCTGGAGCGGACCGGTCTCGATCCAGCCGGGACTGATGGCATTGACCCGGATCTCCGGTCCCAGACTGATCGCGGCGGCATGGGTGAAGGCCAGCAGTCCGCCCTTGGCGGCGGCATAGGCTTCGCACTGGGGTTCGGATTGCAGGGCGCGGGTCGAGGCGATGTTGACGATCGCGCCACGGCGTCGGCGCAGCCCTGGAATGGCTGCACGGGTGCAGAGAAAGGCGCCGGTCAGATGGCTATCCTGCCAACGCCTCCAGTCGGCCAGCGACAGTGTTTCGAGCGGACCGCTCAGCGGGTCGGCCAGACCGGCATTGTTGACCAGCAGATCCAGGCCGTCGGGCTGGCCATCCCGAGCCTGCCAGGCCGCCAGTGCGGCGAAGGCGCGCGCGACCGCCGTTTCATCGCCGACATCGGCCTCCAGCCCGAGACAGGCGGAGGTCGCCCATTCAGCCGTCACCTCAGACAGCGCCTCGGCCTCCCGGTCGAGCACCGCCACCCGCCAGCCTTCGGCCAGGAACGCCTGAGCCAGGGCGCGGCCGATCCCTTGGGCGCCGCCCGTGATGAGTGCCAGCGGTGTGCGGGTGTTCGGCATCGTCGACAGGACTCCGGTATCGGTGCGGGACTCGGGCCGCCCGCCACTGCGCAGCGCAACTGGCCGGCGGGGTTATACTCGTCCCAAGCTATCCAATGGACCTCAACCATGATCGAGATCGAATACAGCGTCAAGGGCCGCCGGCTGGAGTCGGGAGTTTCCCTGGCACGAATCGATTCTGGTTATCATGGCGGTTCTTCAGCCCCCTGATGGGGCGTTCACGCCTGTCACTGACCCGCCCCTGTCGCCGGCGATCCTGATGGCCGCCGTCGCTGTTTCAGTCACCGCCGAGCCATTGCCGGCGGGATTCATCCATCTCCAGACGCTGGCGCCTGAGATCGCGCAGGACAAAGGAGCGTGGGCAGCATGACTATCGATCCTCGGTAAAATTTTTGTGCCTCAAAGGATTGAATCTTGGAGCGCAGTGATTGAGTTCGTTGAGGCGGGTCTTCGGCACGCGATCCCACGCGTTAGCGGGTAGCAGTGAGCCGAAGAGGCTAGCATCGAAGGCGTGCTGTCGGCGCATCACACGATCCCACTGAAAGGCGTCGTATGTGCCTTCGAAGACAAGTTGACGCACCTCAACAAACGGAGGCTCTCCTTGTTTTCCATCCTCAATCCACTTTCTCGCGAGCCGCTCCCAGCGGCTGCCTTTCCGGTCCACACGCCCGATTTGCTGTTCGAGTACAGCGGGGTTCCATTCGGCGTGGAACTGCAGGACTACACGACAGGACTCGTGAAGATTGAGCCCCTCGCGCCCGACCTGACTCTGCGCGATCAGCACCCACGGCGAGCCACCGGAACGGTTGAATGCAGCCTGTAGGTAGCGCCGGGTCTGCCATCGAGTGTCCCCCTGAAGAAGACGCGCGTGAAGGCTCTGGCGACTGTCGTCGTCATCGAGAAGTGCCCTCAGCGACTCCTGACGGAGCACGATCTGCTTCTTTTGGATCTCTTCATTACCCAACTCGCTAAACAGCGGAAGCAGGCGCTCTTTGACGAACTCGGCGACGAGCGTCTTGAAACGCTCGTCGGTCAACTGCTTGTCGGACACCGATGTCTTGGCTAGGAAGTCGTCGAGTACGAACGAAATTAGGTGGTCTTCGAGCGCACCCTTGAGCGCGGGCGCATCCAATGCACCGCCGAGGAACAGCGGGTCTTTGCTCCACGCGACGACCTGCTTCTTTGCGCGCAAACGTACCCTGTCCCGCAGGCGTTCGTAAGCCTTGTGGCTCTCTTCGAGTGCGTCAAGCATCACTTTGTTGCCGCCTGCGGAAAGACGGCCTTTGAGCAAGCCTTCCGCGCGCAGGCGATAGAGCTGGCGCAACGCAATTTCGCTCAGTGCATTGTCGGTGTGAATTGCGTGTACGATCGGCTGACCCACATCGGCGGCATATAGCGCTTGCCGCACGTTGAGCACGTCACGCAGGAGTCGAAGCGGGCGCAGGAAGACGCCAAAAACCAGTACCTTCTCGCGCTTAAGCATCCAGCTCTCGATCTCCTTCACGGCAGCAAGAATGCGCGGATGCTCATCCTCGTGGAGGCCGGAACGCATGGACTTCTGAATCCTGGCCCGCCAGTATTCAGTGCGTTGCAATTTGCCTCGTGCGACAACTTCGCAATCCTCAGGGGGTACGATTCGCACGTCAGTGTCGAAGATGTCGGCACTCAGGTGACCAGATGCAAGTCGCACGTACATATCTCTGATCAGGTGCTTCAGCCGCTTCTGCTTTTTCTCATCGGAACTGTTACCTGATAGCTGAATCGCCGACTCAAACACATCCTTTTTCAAGCCCCGTGCGCTCTGGCTCATGCACTCGGCCGCAAAGAGCACATCGAGCCAGGGCGAATTTTGGCTGACCGTTTCCGTCCATCCAATCTGTAGGCGCTGAAGGCGTCGATGTGGATGCGGCCGCCCAGCGAGCAGCTCTGCACCCTCGCGAAATTTCGTGATGAGCGGATCCTCGTCCCGCCGACGCCGCGTCACGTATGGAGAGAGCGTCTTGGTAAAAACCTTTGCGGCTGCGCACAGCTCATCGAGGCGACTTCCTTCATCGGGGGCGATAGCGGCGCGCGATGCCGCGTCATGCAGGCGCTTCACCACCTGCTTCCCTTGTTCTTGGTCGATCCCGCAGTGCGCACGGCGAAGCAGGTCGAGCCACTGCGATAGATCAAGTTCCATCGGCGTCGCCGTGAGGCACAGCCGACGGCCGTGCTCGGGCTGCTTCAAGATCTTGTCGACGAGGCGAGCGAGCACCTTGCCCGATTTCGTGCGCCGATCCGTGTCCTCGACCTCCTCTACCTCGCCCCGGCTCTTATGGGCCTCGTCAATGACGAGCAGATCGAACTCGCCGAGCCACAGGCCCAGCAGCTCCTCAGTCAACGGACGCCCATCGCCGCCGTTGCCAAACTGCGCAAGGAGCGCGTTGTTGTTCCAGCTCGACACGTTGAGCTTGGGCAACGCCTCAATGCGCTTGCTCAAACGCTCAGGAACGCGGGGCGCGATCTCACTCGCGATGCGTGCCATGCCCTTCCAGTCCCACCACGATTCAGGCGCGTTCTTGATCTCGCGCTGGAGCTTGCCGATCCGCGTCCGCCCGTCATTGCGCTCGGCTTGCGAGGCGAGATGCAGCTCGACGAACGCCGGCAGCGCCACACGCCAAGGGTTGCTGCGGACCAGAGGCGTGCGAAATCCGTGAGAAATGAGCCACCACTCGGACTTGTCTGGACGGGGGCAGTGTTCCTTCCACGAAGCCTCATTCAGCGACACTCCTCGCAGGAACTCCGTGAACGTCGTGAGTTCCTTCGGCACCGGGCTGATTGCACAGAGCTTCCGCGACTCCGCGATCCACTGGTGCATGAGTCCGTGCGGAACGACGACAGCCGCGCGACCGCCCGCTTTCAAGACGGCGTGAACCACAGCGCACGCGATGCGCGTCTTGCCGGTGCCGACCTCATCCGCGAGTATGACACCGCTCTGTGGCAGCCGCTCAGCCACCCATGTGAGCGACGCTCGCTGGCCCTCGTCGAGATGCTGATCCGCACGCGGCTTGGCCGCATCCTTCTTGACGAACGTGCGAAGCGCGGTGGCTGCACCTGCCCACGAGAAACTCATTGCAGCCCCCACGCACGCGCGGCGCCATCAAGCACCTCGGAGTACCTGGCTTCCTGCTGTTCATTCAGATTTGGTGGTCGCAGTTCCTCTGCCTTAAGGTGCAGGAATATATTGAGACGATGCGTGCGCCAAGTCTCAATGAGTGCTTGAGGAAAGGATGCACGGAACATCCGATCGAGATGATCGAGCCAGTCGTCAAGCATCGACTTGGGCAGTACCGCCTGTAGGGCAGCGACCTTTTCGATGAGTTCGGCAGCGGCGTGCAGCGCATAGCGTTTCTCCTGCTCGACTCTCTCCTCCGTCCTTTCTCCAGTCCCTTTGCCATTCATGTTGCGACCATCCTCTTCGTCACTGTCATCGTCGTCCGTAGCCTCGGCAGGACGAATTGGGAAATCGAGGAGGGCCGCAAGCGCATCAGCGTAGGTGTCGAAGCGTGGCGGTTGCCACCCAACGCGCCCGGCGGCGTCCACGACGGGTACGACCCACCTGTGGGTGCTTTCGCCAGCGACGTTGAGCGCGGTTGGACTCTCGTCGTTCTGCAGTGGGATTTCGCTCCCTCGTTTCACGTCGAACCAGTCACGTCCCGTCCAGGAGATCCTCACGCGGGACTCGCCAGAGAAGTCCTCGCGCCAGAGCAATATTAGGCGTCGTGTCTGCGCCGTCTCGATCATCGCCGAAAGAATCGGCGTTGCTTCCAGGATGGGCTGCGCGTCTGGCGCGTCGCCCACCTGACCGATGGCCCACTCCTCGTCGCCGATGATCTCGGCTTCGTCCGACCAGAACAGCCAACGCTTGATCGCCTCACCATCGAGTCGGTCGTCGACCGCGAAGACCACGCCGGTCTCGACGTTCCCCTTGGCCATCCCTCCGTGAGTGAGGAGGCCGCGGCGCGAGAGGTTGCCCGACCCGAGATAGATCCAGCCGTTACTTAAGTGCCCGTTGCGGAGGTAGCCCGCGTAAACGAACTTCGCATGGAGCCGCCGTTTGTAGTTGAGCGCGTCAAAGGGGCGAACGACCTCCCAGCCGTCCGTGTTGCCCGCCTTGGCCCACGTCGCCACCGCACCAGATTTTTCGGGCTCGACCAGCGCCACGCGGCGCACGTTCGAGGTGAACACACCCAGGTTCTCGAGCTTGTCGAAGACGGCGGGCTTGCGCGCCTTGTTGGACGGCTCCTCGTAGAAACCCGAGCCGCACAGTAGCAGGTTCCTCGGCTTGTCGATCGCGCTGTGGAAGCGCTCGCGGATCTGGTCGTACAGAGGCCTGTCGAGCGAGTGGATGAAGCGTGGCTTGCGATTCGTCTTGAGGGACGATGCGGCCTTAAGGAGGACGTCGAGCCGCGACGTCAGCTTGCGGTCCTCCGGCGGGAGACTCTGTTCGTTGCAATGGAAGCGTTGCGTGAGGAGCGTCTCCACGAACGCTCCCGCTACCCTGGCATCCGCGCGGTCTTCCGGGCGTGCAGTGTCGTCGAGGGGCACATCGACGACCCAGACCAACTCGAGCTGCTGCCGCGCCGAGGTATAGGTGAAGTTGGCCGTGAGTACCGCGAGGCGAAGGTGGACAGGTGCGCCGGTCCGGCTCGGTGCGAACGCCAGCAGCGCAACCTTGGCGTGCAGGAGCGAATCGGTCTCGACCTTGCGCGGCTGGATCTCGTGCAGGCCGGGGATACGTCCTGGTGGAAAGACCTCCTGCCGGGAGTCCGAAGCATGTCCGTCAAGCATAAGGTATACGAGCACATGCCCCAGTTCGGCGCGCTGTCGGGGGCGAAGACCCGTGAAACGCTGCATGGCGTCCTCAAGGAAATCTTCGGTGCCGGTCATGGCGACGAGGGCTGCGCTGTGCCCGGCCAGACCATCGGGCGGCACAAAGATGTCGAGTAGCGTCTTCTCGGCATTCATCGCGAACTCCTTTGATCGATGTCGCGCAGGAGCGAGTGAAAGTTCGCGATGCGGAACGTTCGACCCGTGCGATCGGGTTCGATGCTCGCCGCGCCGTCTTCCGGGTCACTGGTGTTATCAGTCGAGCTGACGATGCGAAACAGCGGGCCGCGGGTGACGAAGCCGTCGGCAAGCCCGAGCACCTCACCGGAACGCCGAACGAGGATCCGAATGGCTTCCGCGTCATCTCCCGCGACGACTGCGTCTGCGAACGCTCGGCTCGTGGTCTCCTTAACGGCCGCCGTGTTTGCCTTCTCGATATATTTCTTCGAGCTGGTCCGGAGATCCTTGATCGACTTCTTGAGCACTGAGTCACTTGCAAGATTCGTAAGCTTCACGCCGCCACGTCCGGGCTCGACCGCGCGGGTCAGGCTCGCGACTGCATCACGTGCTCGGTCGAGCACTGCGCCGAACGCACGCGCTACGACGACTTCGTTGGCTTGCTCGCGATGACCGGCCTCGCGAAGACGAACGACAACGCTGTCCTCGATGCTCGGCAGTTTTGCAGCGCGCCCTATTGCTCGGGCTAGGTGCTGCCGCTTCTCGCTTGCGGACGACGATGTTCCGAACAGCCGTGAGCGGATCAGGACGCGCTCATCGTCGGTCGGGTGCTCGGGGGACAGCGCTTGCAGGAGGGTCTTGGGGCAGCCCGAGATCTCGCGGTCGCCTTCGATCCACCCAAGCAGCCACTTGCGAAGGCTGGTGCCGCCTTTCCCGATGCGTTGCTCAAGGAATGCGTCGGCCAGCGCACGCCCGACAGGCTCCAGTTCGAGCAGGTCGAAGCGCGAGCCGCTCGCAAAGCCAAGCCCACCATCAACTCGGAGCGCGCGCGTCGCGGCTTGGCGGTGCGTGTTGCGGACGTAGTTAGTCGCTTGGCGCAACCGTTGGAATGACCACACCTCATGCTCGGCGTCGCGGCCAAATGCGCGTCGTCCGAGGATGCGGCGCGAGGGATCCTGACGATCGCTGAGGTACTCCAGCTTGCATGCGAGTGCCTCGATACCGTGACAGATAGCAGTGGGCTTAGGAACATTTGAATCGTGGCTCGCAAGCTCCTCGTATAGTGCCAGCGCCGCCAAAGGCCATGAGATCTGCCGTGCGAACCAGATGCGTCCAAGTTCGGGCACCACAAGTTCACGAAAGAATAGGTCGGCTGTGCGCAGATCGAAGTCTAGAGAAATCCGTGAAGACGTGAATTCACACGGCGCAGGCGAGAACCAGTAAGTGGAGGCTTCAGTCAATTTGGTTTTCATTTTTGGGTATCTGAACGACGAGCAGGCTGCAGGAAAAATGGAATATCACGAGAATCCACATCTGCCACCACGGGTTCTACTGGATGCCACACATAGTCCTCGTCATCCGGCCTCTCGGCGACTTCTTGTCTTAAACCGGCGATCCATCCAGGGGTGGTCGCGAGCGGCGTATCGCCCCAGTCGCCAACCAGCATCAGCTCCAGACCCCGTCGTCCGTTCGGCCACTCAGGATGCGGAAACCACCCCATCACTACAAATGCATCCTCCGGCAAACGCCGGCACAGATGATCGGTCAGTCGCACAAACTCATCCAGGCTCAGGTCGACACCGCCATGCAGAAAGGCTATGGCCCCTTGAATCTGCCCAGGCTGGAGTGTGTGCCACACCCGTTGGAGCGCGAAAAGACGGCGTTCAGGACGACTCCAGATGGTCGCGGCGCTGCGTGCCTGTGATCCTAGACGCAGGATGTCGCGTAAATCAGCCGCATCGATGCTGATCAGGGTTCGGTTCAAGAACAGCAGGCCGATGCCCAGGCTGAGCGCGGCCATCCGGCGCAGCTGTGGGTGTTGCGGACAGAGATCGATCACCCCATCGAAGTGCGCGCTCAGTTCCTGGCGCCACGATGGCTCGGCCGTGGCCGGCTGATCACCGATGACGAGCGCGGCGCGCAGATAGCCGATCGGCGCCAGCCGTTCAGTCCAGAAGCGGCTCATGTCACGCGCCTGACGATCGCGGGCATCAATCACTAGTACGACGAGCACACAGGGATAGGGCGGAGTCTCCGATGACCAGGCGTCCACAATGGCCGGATCCGTGCCGGACTGCGCGACGAGTCCACCGATAGCCGCCTCGGTTTGCATCTGGGCACGCAACGCCCTCAGCAGCTGCTCTGCCTCCGGCCCCAGGCCGATACAGAGCGAAAGTGCGTTCGAGGCATCGGGATCATTTGAAAGAAGAAGCGGGTTCATGTCGTCTCCGAATCGTGGGGCCACACCCGGATTCAATCACAACGCGGCGTCATGGTGGCCGGCGCGCGGCCGGCGCACCAGGAACTCAAGCCACCGCCGCCAACGACTCGCCCTTGAGCTGCCACTCCACCACCAGCCGCTTGATGAACTGCTCCGGCGTGAACGCCTCACCGAGCAACCGCTGCTGGCGGCAGACCGTGGCAAAATCCCCCGGCGTCAGCCCCGCCAGCTGTTCGAGGTGACGCACCCACTCTGGCGCCATCGGCGCCGTGGCCTCCCCGAACACCTCACGCGCGAAGAGCGCCACCCGCTGCGCCGCCGTCAACGCCTGGAACGACAGCTTGAAGTCGAACCGGCGCAGCGCCGCCCCATCGATCCCGCTCATCAGGTTGGTCGCGGCGATGAAGATCCCCGAAAACCGCTCCATCTGTTGCAGCAGCTCATTGACCTGGGTCCGCTCCCAACTGTGCTGGGCCTGACGACGATCGCTGAGGAAGCTGTCGACCTCATCGAGCAACAGCACGCTGCGACTGGGATCGAACTCGCGGAACAACCGCGCCAGGTTGTGCTCGGTCTCCCCAACATAGGGCGAGAGCAGATCGGACGCCTGACGCGCCACCAGCTCGCGATCGAGCGCCTCGGCCAGCACCTCGGCGAACGCCGTCTTGCCGGTTCCGGGCGGACCATAGAAACAGAGCGTGCCGCGCCCTTCACGGTGCAACGCCCGCGCGATCGCGCTCGGCGAGAGTCCGCCGCCGAGATTCAGATAGGCCACATCGAACTCGGTCGCCGGTTCACGCCGACGCGGCGCGGGCGACCCATGCAACAGCGTGCGCAGCGCCGCCATCCCCTCGCGGACCGTCGTCTCGGGTTCCGCCCCCGGACGCAACTCCAGCAGACGCCGGGCCGCGCCGAGCTGGGCGGGGGCGAGCAAGGGATCGGCGGCCAGCTCATCGAGCAGGGTCGGCGACAGCCCGGTCTCGCCCAGATGGCGCTCGGCCATCTGCCGGCGCACCGAGCGCGGCGGCGTGACACAGGGCACCGGCACCAGGAAGCGTCGCAGAAACGCCGGATCCATGCCGTCGGTGCGATTGGCGATCCAGAGCGCCGGCACCGGGTTCTCCTCCAGAATCCGGTTCATCCAACCCTTCTGCCGTCCGGTGACGGCCCCGCCGCGCAGTAGCGCCGCGAGCGAATTGTCGCTGTCGAAGACATCCTCGACCTCGTCGAAGATCAGCACCACATCCGGGCGGCGTGCCAACAGCCGCTGTGCGAGCAGATAGGCCGCCAGCCGTCCCTCGCGCACCAGTCCATCTTGATCCTCGTCGGCACTGCGCACCTGATAGGCCGTCAGCCCGGCCGCCGCCGCCACGGCGCGCGCCAGTTCGGTCTTGCCGGTACCGGGTTCGCCGTAGAGCAGGGCATTGACCCCGCCCGCGCCCGTGCGCGCCGCCTCGCCCAGGGTCTCGGTGAGCCGCTCGGCCTCACGCGCCAGATGCGGAAAGGACTCCAGCGGCCAGACCGCCGCCGGCGCCGGCTCGATCAGTTGGGCCAGCAGTTGCGAACCGTCGGCGGGTGCACTGTCGAGCAGCTCGCGCAACAGCTCGCTCGGGCGCAGGAAATCCTCCAGATCGGATTGATCGGCGTCATAGCGCGCCAGACCCAAAGCGCGCAGCGGCGCCGTGCGCTGGAGAGCGGCGCGCAGGGTCGGCGCCGGCAGTCCCAGCAGGGCCGCCAGTCGCGGCAGATTGACGCGGCCTGGAGCGGTCCCGCAGGCACGCAATAGTTGCCGCAACGGCTCGGAGAGGGTATAGAGATCGAAAAATTCCAGCACCCGTTGCGTCGTCGCATCCAGGGCCAACTGCTCGACCAACAGGGCGACGGTGGGCGACAGCGTCACGTCCGCCTCGGCCTTCGTCAGTCGCCTGATGAGCGTGTGCGGGACCGACTCGAAGCCCTGCCGCAGCCGCTCGCGCAGACGGCGATCGCTCAGCGGCAGGTCGTCGTCGTCCCAGTCGATGTGCGGCTCGGCATCGAGATCGTCGATCTCGTCCGGGCGCGTCACGCAGGCCGCGATCGCGCGCGGCTTGATGCTCGACCGCAGCAGTGGCCAGAGGGCACCGAGGACGTCGCGCTCCTGGAGCCGGGTCTTCTTGAAATCGGGTGCATCCTCAATCAGTTGCAGGGCATAGAGCGCCAACCGCCGCTCGACGGCGGGAATGGCCTCGACATCGGTACGCCAGAATGTGTGTGCAGCAGGCATGATCAACGCTCCTCGGTCCAGGGTTGGAAACGACGGCTGTCGTAGTGAAAGACCATCAGCTCGCCGCGTCCGGGATCGGAATCCCAGATGTGGCCGAGCACCAGGTCGAGCGGTTCGCGAAAGTAGGTGCTGCCCGAGTCGTCCTCGCCATCGCGCAGCGGCGTCTCCAGCACCTCGACCACCACGGCCGGCTGGCCATAGCGGGGATGACGCTTGTTCTTCAAGCCCGCTTTCCAGGTCACCAGATCGCCGGGGGCGAAGCGATGCGTCTGGACGAGCGACTGATAGCGCTCGCGCAGGGCGCCGCCGAGATCGCCGCGCAGATCGTCGAGCGGCTCGTCGACGAGCAGATTGGTGGGGTGCTCTTCGTTCAGGCCGATGCGCTCGAGCAGTTCGCGCGAAGACAGCGGCGGGTGTTTCTTGGGGCGTGACATGGCGGAGGCCTCCCGGTTGCGATCGATGATCGCGCGGCTGGATACCGCGCTTGGAAGGCATTGAACCCGATCGACGCGAAAGCGTTTTTCGCCTAAGATGCCGTTCATGATCGTTCAAACGAAACACCAGCCACCGCCACTGGCCGCGCATCAAGCGCGGATCGAGCGACTCGAACGCCTGTTCGAGCTGTTGCCGCCGCCTGGAACGCACCCGGATCAGTGCCCCGATGGGACTCGGTTGCTCAAACGGCTCGCCAATGCCTATGCGGAGGCGAAGAACGACACCAGTCGTCGCCGTATCTTGCAGTACGATCTCAGGACGCTGATCGAGGATGAGCGCATCGAGGAAGCCAATCCGGGCGGGCGACCGTTGCGCTATCGACGCCGCAAGGAACAATGGCGGGATCAAGACGCGCACGTCTGGAACACCGCGCTCCAGCAGATTCGCGATCTGATCGCGGATACCGTGCCACGGCGTGACCTCAATCGGTTGTGGGAGCGACTGCTCAACGACCCGGACGCGGTCAAGCTCGATGCGCGTCGTCTGCGCGTCATTCCGGATACGCTGCGCTTACAGCCGGTGGCGCTCAAGGAAGCCGTGCTCATCGAAGTCATCACCGCCCTGGCCAAGGGCTATGCCCTCGATGTGGATTACAAAAAGGCTGAAGGTGACGAGCAGTCGGCCCTGCTCCATCCCCAGGCCCTGATTCAGCGCGGCCCGATTCCCTATCTCTTCGCGCTCAAGAACGACGAGGATGAGCCGGTACGGCTGTATGCCCTGCAACGGATGACGCGCGCCGAAGCCCAACCTGCGATCGCGGCGCGTCAGGCACCGGCGTTCGATCTGGAGCACGCCATTGAGGACGGATACGCCGATTTCGGGCAAGGCGACTGGATCGAACTGGAATTGCGGGTGCGTGGCTATCTGGCTCGCGTGCTTCCTGACTGTCCACTGTCACCGGACCAGCAATGCACGGCGGAACCCGAGGGCGCGGATTTCAAAATCCGTGTCCGGGCCAGCGTGCCCTCGACCGGCCAACTGCTGCGCTGGCTGTTGGGGGCGGGGGACAATGTCGAGGTGGTCGCACCATCCGAGCTACGCCGGATCCTGGCCTCACAGGCGGCGAAGATGGCCAAACTCTACGGCCTGGAACCGCTTTAACCCCGCTACCGGCAGAGGCTATCACCGGGATATCAACGTCCACGCCACTGTGGCCGAGAGAGGCTGTGGGCGCTCTCTCAGGTGACACGGGCCGCTGTGCCGCCAGGAGGCTTCAAAGGGGATGTTTTCCGGACCCCAGGCGACTGTCACCCGGCTAACGCGCCATCATCGGTGCAGACGCGATTGCGCCCTTCATGCTTGGCCCGATACAGGGCCTTGTCGACGCGATCGAGCAGCTGTTTAGCCAAGTCATCGAGCTCCCCAGCCGTCTGTCCCGTCTCGCTCGCCACGCCCAGACTGGCGGTCAGGTACAGTGCCTCTCCTTCCCGTTTCAGGCGCACCTCGCTCGGCCGGTCGGGTCCGAGCCGGGCGTGGTGTTCCATGGCCTCCGGCGTCAGCGTCAGGGGGGTGCGCTCCAGTGTGCCGCGCAGGCGCTCGGCGATCACGACCGCGTCCGAGCCGGTGGTGTTGGGGAGCAGAATCAGGAACTCCTCGCCGCCATAGCGTACCGCCAGATCCATGGTGCGACAGGTCTGGCTCAGGCACTGGGCGACATGCTTCAGCGCCCGATCACCGAAGTCGTGCCCGAAGCCGTCGTTGACCTGTTTGAAGTGATCGAGGTCCAGCAGCACCAGCGACAGCGGCTGATGGGTGCGCCGGGTCTCGGCCAGACGCCGCTGCAGGACGCGCTCGCATTCGTGCCGGTTGACCAGCCCGGTCAGCCGGTCAAACAGCAGCCCCTGTAATTCGCGTTTGAGCGACTCCGGTTGCAGGATCCGCACCTGGGCGTTGAACCCAAGCAGCCACCAGCGCAGCCCGAGCGTATCCGGCACCTCGGCCCGCAGACGAAACCAGCCGTCGGCGGGCGGATCGATCTTCTGAGTACCGCGCGGCGGGCGCTCACGAATGGCGTCATAGAGCGCGGACTGGAACTCGACGTCCAGCGCGATCACGGCGCCGTGCGCGGCGGTCGCCGGAACCGGTGAGCGGTCGAGAAACGCCGCCCGCTGTTCCGGGGTGAGCGGCGGGCGTGCGGGTGCATCGAGGGGCGTCACCGCCTGCACCCGATGTACGGCCAGCCAGCGCGGGTTGGCATAGTCCCAGAAGGTGCAGGCCAGATACTGCACGCCATTGCGTTGGGTCCAGCCGAAGGGATGCAGCCGCGCCTGCTGGGTCGCACCTTGCTTGCGGTAATCGACCTCGACCTGACGGCCTTCGAACAGGGTCTGGCGCAGCGCATCGGCCAGAGCGGGATCGGCGGGCGGCTCTTCGAGGATCTCGTCCCAGTGTTGCTGGAGCCGGGTGTTCTCCTGCCAGGCCGAGGCGACGGGGTGGTTGGCCAGGACGTCCTCGGCAATGGAGAAGTCCGCGGCCAGTTCCTGCTTGACGGAGGGTGGCAGCACATCGCTCAGCCAGCGTTTGGCCAAGCTCAACACGAGCGCGTGGGCGGGCGTCATCGGCGGTTCCTGTCCTGGATTCGGGGAAGGGTGCGCTTTTCGCGCGTGTGAACTGGAGCGGATAAGCTTCCGGATGGCTCGACGGCCGGATCAGGCTTTCCGGCGGCATCCCGAGATCGCGATGCCGTTGCCGGATCATCGATCGAACTCAGCCGGCATCAGGCACTCGATCTCGCGCAGGGCGGCTTGATCGTCGGATTCGGTCTTGATGGGTTGGATGTCCATGATGATCTCGGATCTCGGGCGACATCGAAGCGCGTAGCCGCTTCGTATAACTTGGAAGTCTGCAATCTGCACCGAGTGGCGGCAAGTCTCATTCGCCGGCGAGCACCGGCTTGATGTCCAGAATCGGGGGCTCGCTCCAGGCGTCGAATCTGTCGACATAGACGCCGGTGGCGTCGACCGGGTTTTAGACAATGCTCCATATGGAGCCTCGCCCCAACCGCCGGTTCAGTTCCGCTCCCACACCAGTGTGAAGTTGTTCACCGGCATGGCGTGCTCGGCGACGAGTTGCAAGCCATGCGCCGCCGCGAATGGCTCGAGCTGGCGCTGGTCGCGTACCCCCATCGCCGGATCCTGGTCGCGCAGCCAGGCATCGAAACGGGCATTGCTCGGACTGGTGTGCCGGCCATCACGACTGAAGGGGCCGTAGAGTGCGAAGAGGCCGCCCGGTTCCAGGTGGGCGCCGACACCGGCGAACATCGCCTCGACGGCCTCCAGGCTCATGATGTGGGCGGTATTGGCGCTGAAGATGGCCTCGAAGCACTCGGCCGGCCAGGGCTTCAGCACATCGAGTTCGAGTGGCGGCGGGAGGTTGCTCAGGCCCGCCTCCGCAATCCACAGGCGGATCCCTGGAAGCTGCTCGGCCCGATCGCTGCATTGCCAGGTCAGATGGGGGAGGGCGGCCGCACAGTAGACCGCATGCTGTCCGGTACCGCTGCCGATTTCGAGCAGTCGACGGCGCGACCGTAACAGGGGTGCGAGCACGGCCAGAATGGGGTCACGGTTCTGGTCGCAGGACTCGGCATAGGGCTTGTCGACGGCAGGCATGTGGCGGTCTCTCCATGTGTCTGGGCGTGCAATGATATCCTGCTGGTGCGTGAGGCCCGAGGGGCGTGCTCCGTTTCGCCGGATCATCCTTCAGGCCACGCGCGACCCGGAGTGCTCCATCCCGGTCCGTCCTCCCGACTTCTAACGCCAGACGCCCATGAAAATTCCCAAACGTCTCGAACCGCTAGTCCATGAAGGACTGATCGATGAAGTCCTCGGCGCGCTCAAAAGCGGCAAGGAGGCAGCCGTCTATGTGGTGCGCGCCGACGGGGACGTCCGCTGCGCCAAGGTCTATAAAGCGGTCGACCAGCGCGGTTTCCACAAGCCGTCGCTTGACGGCGATCCGCTCGACGCTGAACCGGTTCCACAGTGAGCCGGCCCATCCTGTCGATTCGAGGTCATCATGCCGTCCTTCGCCCTCCATCCCCAGCTCCTGGCCGACGGTCATGTCCTCGGGCGCTTGCCCGCAACCCACCTGCTGCTGCATCGCAACGGCGCCGTACCCTGGTTCATCCTGGTCCCTGAAACCGATCTGGCCAATCTCCTGGATCTGCCGACCGCGCACCGGGACGCCGTTCTGGCCGATTGCACGCGCGTTTCGGATGCCCTGCGCACCCTGGGCTATCCCAGGATCAACGTCGCCTGGATCGGGAATCTGGTCCCACAGCTCCACATCCATATCATTGGGCGTCGCCCCGGCGATGCCTGTTGGCCACGACCGGTGTGGGGACACTTGGAGGAGCGGCGCGACTGGGACGAGTCGGAGATCGCGGCGCTTCGCGTGGCGGTTCTGGGCGAGTAAGCGCACCGAACGCGGCGTCGAGGCACGACAATAGTGTGACGTCCTGGGCCTGCATGGCCAACACCATCGCGGTCATGATTGGGGACGCGAGCCGACCAGGACTGGAAGCGGGCAACGAGTCCCCAGATTGGATCCAGGTTCAAACGACACCGAGGACACACCGATGCACATCGCACTGTTTGGCGCCACCGGCGGCACCGGCCGGCAGGTCGTGGCACAGGCCCTGGAGCAGGGCCACCGGATCACGGCCCTGGTCCGCGATCCGTCCAAGCTCACCCCGCACCCCGATCTGACGCTCGTCACCGGCGATGTGCTCGATCCGGCAGCGGTCGCGCGCTGTCTCGCCGGGACGGACGCCGTCGTCTGCGTGCTCGGCTCGCATGGGTCCAAGACCCCGATCGAGGCACGCGGCACCGAACGCATCCTCAGCGCCATGCCGGATCAGGGCGTGCGTCGGCTGGTGGTCGTGACCTCGCTCGGGGTCGGCGAGAGTCGCGCCCAGCTGGCCTGGCCCTGGCGGCTGATCATGGACCTGACGCTCAAGGCGATCCTGGAGGCCAAGGCCGAGCAAGAACGGCTGGTGAAGGCGAGCGGTCTGGACTGGATCATCGTGCGCCCCGGCGGCCTGACCGATGGTCCGCACACCGGTGCCTATCAGTTCGGGACCGATCCGACGCTCAAGGCCGGGCGGGTCAGTCGCGCCGATGTCGCTGACTTCGTATTGCGGCAGCTCAGTGAGGACCGCTTTCTGCATCAGGCTCCGGCGGTGACCTGAGCCATGACGAGTCGACCCAGTCGCGATACGATCGGCGACGGACATCCGCCGATCCCAGGAGCCATCCTGACCCGGCTGTTCCCGCTTTGGGCGTTGCTGGCGGGCCTCATCGGCTTCATCGCTCCTGAGACGCTGTCGGACTGGCGCGCGGCGGTGATGCCGCTCTTGGGTGTGGTGATGTTCGGCATGGGCGCCACCCTGCGCCCCGCCGATTTCCTGGCCATTGCCCGCCGACCGGCGCTCATCGGTCTGGGGCTGTGCTTGCAGTTTGGTCTGATGCCGCTGATCGGCTGGTCACTCGCGCAGGCACTGGCACTGCCGCCCGAGCTGCTGGTGGGAATGGTGCTGGTCGGCGCCGCCCCCGGCGGCACGGCCTCGAACGTCATCTGTTATCTGGCACGCGGCGATGTGGCGCTCTCGATCAGTCTGACCGCCGCCTCGACCCTGCTGGCCGTCGTGCTCACGCCCTGGCTGACCTGGGTCTATGCCGACGCCTGGGTGACGGTCCCGGTGGGGGAGATGCTGAAGTCCATCGCGCTGGTGGTGCTGTTGCCGGTCATCGCCGGGGTCGTGGTCAACCGCTTCGCCGGGCGCCGGCTCGGACAGGTCCGGTCCTGGATGCCGGGTGTGTCGGTGCTGGCGATCCTGGTCATCATCGCCATCGTCGTCGCGCTCAATGCCGGGCGACTGGCCACGGTCGGTCTGGGGCTGGTGGTGGCGGTGATGCTGCACAATGGGCTGGGACTGACGCTAGGCTATTGGGGGGCGCGGGCGTTCGGGCAGGACGCAGTCCGCGCCCGGACCCTGGCCATCGAGGTCGGGATGCAGAACTCGGGGCTGGCCGCCGCCCTGGCGCTCAAATCCTTTCCGGCGGCGGCCGCACTGCCGGGGGCGCTGTTCTCGGTCTGGCACAACCTGTCCGGGGCCATGCTGGCGGCCTGGTGGTCACGGCGGACGCCTACCAATGTCCCGTCCCCGGCTCGCCCTTGAACGGCTCGACGATCTCGGCGGTGATCCAGCCGCCATAGTAGCCGCTGGCTTGTACGCAGACCGTCTCGCCGGCGACGACACAGCGCAGTCGCGCGGTATAGGCGGCGCGAGCGCGTTCGAGTGCAGCCCGATCGATGGGCATGACGGATCTCCTGACGGACAGTGCGCGGGGTCGGCTTCGGGCTATCATCCACGATTTCCGATCCCGACCACCCTGGAAGCACCCATGGAATTCTTCGCCACAGCGCCGGCTGACTGGACCGCTGAGTCACTTCAACGACACATGACCGGACCGCGTCTGAGTGCGCTCTGTGCCTCCATCGATCGCGTGCTGCATTGGGACGATGCGCGCGATCAAGGAGAGATCTACTGTCTCTGGGGACAGTTCCAGGTGCGCCGCGAGTGCATCCGGGAGGGCGTGCGCTTCACGTTGCCGACCTGCCCCAATGCCTTGGCCTGGACACTGACCGCTCCGGCCCCGGCGGGAGCGGGTGTCCTGATCCATGTCACCATCAACCGCACCGAGCATGATCCTGACTTCATCGAATCCATCGAGGCCTTCGTCGAGGACTGGCGGGCGGGATTGGCGCGTCCGGTAGCCGGTTGAGTCATGCTGGCTGAAGGCACCTCCACACAACCGCGCTTCGGCAATGAGAAGCAGGCTGTGTCCAGTCCTTGATCACCCGTCAGCCCGTCTCGGACCCATTCGTCGGCGCCGTCGTGTCCGCCGGCGTGTTGCGCCGCCGCTCTAACTTGGCCAAGGCGTCTCGCTTAAGCTGGGCAAAGCGTTCACGTTCGCGTGCCGCACGATTTTCACGACGTTCGGCCACCGGAGGTGGTGCGCCGCGCTGGATGGCTTCATGTATCCGCTGCAACCACTGTCGCCTGACATTGGTCCGATCCAATGCCAGGGCCGGCTGTGTCTCGCAGGATTCAGCCGACGTGGGGATTTGTGCGGATACCTCGGGTGGCGGCAGCAGATGCCCGACCTGATCGCGCGAGAGTCGTCCAGACGCCACCGCCCGCTGCACGACAGCGGTTCGACGCGCCGCATCCCACCCCAGCGACAGCTGCCACTGCGGCCGTCGCCCCAGCACGCGATGTTCGGCCACCAGACGCTCGTAAGCCGTTTTGAACGCCATGCGGGCGCCGATGCCGTCACCGATCGCCCAGACTGGCGCCGCTGCCTGCACCGCCATCAGGATCTCATCGGTGACGCACACCGTCACCGCTTCATCGAAGCTCTCCAGGGCCAGCGCCCAGGCTTCATCCGCACCCGGTCGACCGCCCTGGAGACGCTCGACCAGCGTCAAGACATCCGACGGCTGGGGAAAGAAGCGTCCGCGCTCGGCGTCGAGCAGATGCCGGTCCAGCACCTGACGCAGCGTCTCCAGATCCAGCTGATTGGCCAGCAGACGCCACCAGGTCATCTTGGTGGCGCCCGAAACCACACGGCCGTAGTGCTCCCCGATTTCGTCCAGCAAATCAGAAAACGCCTGCCGCTCACTGTCGAACAACATGGAATTCGCCCTCCAGGGTGTGCGGATGGGCCGCGCCGTTGAGAAAGGCCTCTAGCTTGGCATCCGCCGCCTGCTGACCACGCGCCAGCTCGATGAACTGCTCGACGTGCGCGCTATCGCGACAAATCAGACCGAGATCGTTGAACGGGCGCTGCCGATCGTTGCGCCCTTGATGCCAGGCCGAAGCCTTGCAGCCATTGATCGCCGTGAGCAAGTCGGCCACCGGATAGCCGTCCTTGAGCCGTCCGGCCACCGCCGCCCGGCGCTTGGCATCCAGCCGGGCCTTGGGTTTGTTCATCACCTGCTGCCAATGCCGGAAGACGACCAGCACCGGATCGATGCACCCCGCATCGGGGTCGGTCGAGACCGACTCGGGCGCGAGGCCGGTGTAGCGTGAGCCGGATGCTGCTGCCGAGGAGGCTGGGGAGCCGTGTGTGCCAACCGCCGCCACGGGTTGGCCATCGCGCACAGGGTGCGTTAGCACCTCTTCTCTTCCAGATACCGGAACTCCAGAGGAGGGGCGGCTCTTCGCTGGCGCCGCGGTTGACCGGTCGGGTCGCTCATCCGGTTGCGCTCGACCGCCAAACGCCCGATCGGCGTGGCCTGGCGTGGCCTGGGGCGGGGTGTTCACTGGGTTGGTGTCGGTGGGCTGTTCTTGGGGCGCTCTTGGGTTGTTCATTTTTTGGACAGACGCACCCCGATCCGCCAACGGCAGCTGCTTGACATACCCGATGTCCAGCCTCGAACCCGCCTCGATCAGCAGAGATACGCGCCACTCAGGATCCCCATCGATCGGGCGCGGGCGCTCGAGTTCGGCAATGGCCGCCCGGATCTCGCCGCGTGTCGGTACCCAGGGCTTCTTCGTACTCCGGGGATCTGGGATAAACGCCACCTCCTCGGCGATACTGGTGGCTGTAATGCGATGGCCCAGACCACCCGCGATCCCGGTGCGATAATCCATGCGTCGGCGAAAGACGCGCAGATAGATCAGCTGGGCCAACATCGACAAGCCGCGCAGTGCCGCCTGCTCATCATCGTTCCACGCGGTGCGGGGCATGTCTAATTCCTCGGCGCCTCGCTCTCGCGTCCATACCAGAGGCGCCCCGTCGCCGCCTCCAGCGCCTGGAGATCGGCCATGAGGCGTCGCTGCAGCAACTCCGCGCAGGCGATACCGGAGGTCAGACGCCACAGGTCGTCCCGGTGCACCAGGACCAAGTCGCTCTCAGGGGCTCCGGCCTGCTCGACGTACTGCTCAAGCCGCTGTACATCGTGCGGATAACGCTCGGCCTGATGCCGAACGGCCGCCATCAGATCATCGCGCAGGCCCGTGTAATGACTCAGGCTCAGGGAATAGGCACGCCGTTCGATCGCAGCGTGGATCTCGGGTGGGATCGGATCGCGATCCGGCGTGATGACGGCACCGCGTTGCCGCCAGTAATTCCAGAGCACGTCGTCGCATTCGATTTGGTACTGGCGAATGCGCTCGCGCAGCTCCGGAGCGACACGGCTGGCGTGAATCGTGGCGAAGAAAGCCGGAAGTTTGCGCACCGGCATGCACAGCGACTTCTGCGGTCCGCCCTTGGAAGGGATTGTGATCGTCACCACCCCCCAGCGTGCCTGATTGGCGTTGAGTTTGGCGAACTGGCTCGCCCAGTCCAGGCCCATGCCTTCAACGATCGGGCGCATCGGGGTAAAGGGTTCGCCTTCATGCTCGGCGATGAAGAGGGTTTGGCCATGAAAGGCGACAGGAAGCAGACCCTCAGGCGGATCTGTGGCCATGGCCGCATCAACTGCTCGAACACGCGAGGACTGCACGCCCCGGTCAACACCGTCGTCATCCATGCCACTCTCCGCGAATCGTGAAGAAATCGAGCGCACCGCACCGGGCGCGGCCGTGAGCCGGATAGAGGCTCAGTCAAGCGCCCGGCGTCGAACCACGGCCTCAGCGCGTGCGTAGATGGCCAGCAGCCAGGCGGCACTGGGCGGCTGATCGCCTGGATGTACCGGGAGGTCATCGTGTTGAATGAAGCGCGAGGCGGCCCGCCGGCGACGACAACCACAGGCATGGCATTGCGTCTGGGGGCGATGGAGGCGCGTGATGATCTGCTTGCGCGTCAGTATCCCGGCGCGTCCGCAACAGGCATAGCGCACGCGGTAGCGCCCGGCATCGAGTAGGGCCAGAATCGTGATCCCACCCAGTGTCGTCCCAACAGACAAACCCTCTCGGTTGTTCATCGTGGTCTCCTCGGTCAGATGGTCGGCGCCGCGCGCGGGCCGTCGTGTTGCCGGTATGGCTGACCAAGAAGATAGCAATATGCTACTGACCTGACAATAGCTGATTGCAACAGGCCGCTTTCTTAGCAATCTGCTACTATGCAGAGACTATGGACGTCCGACAGGCCCGCACCGAGAATCTTGAGACGCTCTTGCGTCGCTACCCGTCATTGCGGGTATTTGCCGAGCGCACGGAGCTCGCTTCTTCGCATGTGAGCCAGATGAAGAACGGTGTGCGCCGGATGGGCGACGAGGTGGCCCGCCGGATCGAGGCGCAACTCGGTTTGCCGCATGGTTGGATGGACCATCCGCACGGCACCGAGGACGACACGCCGGTCGCCACCGCGATACCGTCATCGCTCGATCAGCGGCTCTTGCAGACCTCGCCACGCGCCCGGCGCGCGTTGGAGCAGATTGTGCGCGCCGCTGAAGAGGGACGGCTCAGCGAGATCGATCTCGAACTCATTCAGCAGATTGCCACACGCCTCGCCAGCTCGAACGGCAAATACGACCGACTGCGACTCAGGGCCAGGGATGGCGATCGAGCTGCTGACTGAAGGCGCTTATCGCAGCTATCTCGAACCTACAGCAGAGGCCGGAATCGAGGCCAGTCACTTGGCGCGGGTCTGTTTCAGTGACGGTGAGATCCGGCGGGTCTACATCAAGTTCTATCCGGAGTCCAACCATGGTCTCGTCAACGAGATCACCGGACACTTGCTCGCAGCGGCCATCGGCTTGCCTGTTCCTCAACACGCGGCGGTGATCTTTGTGCCGAAGATCGCGCTGCCGGCGTGCCCCGCCTGGGCCGATACGGTTCCGGGTGAATCGATTCCGGGCTGGTGCACCCTGGATATGGCGGCACCGAGTCTCAGGTTCCTGCTCTCTCAGGACCATGATGAACCCCTGGATACCACGCACCCCCTCGTCGAAGAACTGCGCAAAACCGATAAATTGATTTCATTTATGGCTTTCGATGATTGGATTGCAAACACCGATCGTCATTTGGGCAACCTACTGCGTCTGGGGAAGCACCGTTATCTGCTCATCGATCACGGCCAGATGTTCGGCGGCCTCACATGGACGGCCAAGACGTTGCGGGATACCAGCCTCCGTTACGCCAACAGTTTGCGCGAGCTGCTTGCGCCACAGACGCACACGCCAGACTATCGCCGTCGGCTGGCCCGGGAATCGTGCGCCTACCATGGCGAGGCGCTGATACAGGTCAGTGAGCATCTACTAGACTGGTGGGTATCCCTGCTAGACGACGCGGAAAGACAAGCCGCGGCGGAGTTTTTGGGTAATCGCGCCCAGGATCACCATATTTGTGCTCGCTACCAGATGCAGCGTCTATGAGCCTCTACGCCAACCTACGCCTGAAAGCCAGCCCGTCGCCGGTGCCGGCGGTGAAGGGACATTGGTTCAACATCCGCTTCACCCCTGACCTGACGGATGGCGAGACGCTCAATATCGGGGTCGGATTCGTTGCCGAAGACCGACAGATCCACGCCAAACTACTGGCTGACTTCACCTGTCTGCATTGTCTATACGGCGATCGCCTCGACTTCGATGAGCTGCAGTTCCTGATCGACCTGCTGAGGCAGCACTGGACGTATACCGGGGTACCGCAGTCCCCTCCAAGCCCCAACATCGCTTTCAGCGTACTGAAGTACGCGGCCGGCGACAGCATCGAAGCGATCCTGGAGGAGCTGTACCAGGAAACCGTGTCGTTGCAACCGGATAGCTTCGCCCGGCGGAGAGCCAACAACAATATCCGTTGCATTGATACGCAAGCCGCACGCGTGCTGGTATTCGAGGCGATGGTGCGCAAAGCGCCGCTTTCGGCCGCGATGCTGGCGACCAATCCGATCTGGTCTGTCGACGGCAATAAAAGGCTGGACATGCCGATTCGTTCACACCACCGATTTGGCACCCTCATCTCTCTCTGGTACCAAACAACGCAAACACGCGAACTCAACACCCTGCGCGCCCAAGCGGACTTGGACGCCGCACGGCGTCTGTTTCCCGATGACGTCGGTGGGTTGTTCATCCTGCGCCCCCCCGTTGGTCAGCCAGGCTATGACCAGAAGCAACAGCAGCAGATCAACCAGGTCATTGAAATGACAACGTGGCGTCTGAGCATGCAGCACATGCGTTGCGAAGTTGAGGATGATCCGGACATCTTGGCCGAGCGTGTTCTGCGCTGGTCCGATATGACTGCTGTACACATATGACGGCTCAGTTGGCCAAATCGACGGTCATCGACGCGCTTGCCCTCAATCTGTTTCATCCCAGCTCCTGCATCAGCCTGTCCCCCTTGGCGCTCCGACCTTGAGTTGCGCGGCTTAGAGCCTATCCCAAAAGGTGATATTCTCGGCGGAAGTTTTCTCGATCAAAGGAGTCAGAACGACGATGAGCTTGGCGGTTCAAGACGATGGTTGGCGGTTATCCGACGCCCTGTGGGCCCAGCTCAACCCCCTGTTGCCCGTGTACCAGCCGCCGTCCCATCCGCTGGGCTGCCATCGGCGCCGCATCGAGGATCGGGTGGTGATGGAGGGGATCTTGTTTGTATTGCGCACCGGCTGTCAATGGAATGCGCTCAACGCCACCGGGATCTGTTCGAGCAGCACGGCGCATCGACGGTTTCTGGAGTGGGTGGAGGCCGGGGTGTTCGAGCGTTTCTGGCAGGCCGGTGTGCTCAAATACGATGAACTCCAAGGGATCGACTGGTCGTGGCTGTCGCTGGATGGGACGATGACCAAGGCGCCGCTGGCGGGGTCAAAAAAACGGGGCGCAACCCGACGGATCGCGGCAAACAGGGTGTCAAGCGCAGCCTGTTGACGGAAGGCGCTGGCCTTCCCCTGGCGGTAGCCATCGACGGGGCCAACCGCCATGACATGAAGCTCACGCGCACGACCTTGGAGGGGATCATCGTCCCCCGTCCCGCCCCCACGCCCGAGAGACCACAGGGCCTGTGCCTGGATGCCGGCTATGACTATGACGAGGTCCGGACGATCGCTGCGGAGTTGGGGTTCACGCCCCACATTCGCCCGCGGGGTGAGGAAGCCGAGGCCGTCGTGCGTCACCCCGACTTCAAGCCCCGGCGCTGGGTGGTGGAGCGCACACATAGCTGGATGAATCGCTTCCGTCGCCTGTTGGTGCGCTGGGAGAAGCGCGATGACACCTACTTGGCCATGGTCCATCTGGCGCTCGGGATCATCACTTGGCGGGCTACCGGCCTTTTGGGATAGGCTCTTAGTGAAAGTCCGTGCGGAGTCGTACTATTTTGCTATTTATTTTTGAATAGCAAATTGCTACTATTTGTTTCAGGATCTTCACAACGGGCCGTGAAGAGCGACTCATCCACGAAACGCTCATACAGCCTCATTCACAGCGCTTGATCTTGGAAGCCAAGCGGCGAGCGCGAGACTCGCGGAGGCCTTTCATTGAAAACATTCGATCTACTTGAAGCGTCCGCTTTTCTCAGGATGCATCCCGAAACCCTACGACGCCTCGCCGTTGCCGGGGAAATTCCTGGTGCCAAACCCAGTAAACATTGGCTGTTCATCGACGAGGATCTGGTCGAGTGGCTGCGCGCGCGCTACTCCGAAAAAGCGCGAGGGGGTGAGCCGAGTGGAACGATGACATCCTCTACCGTCAACCCGATAACCGGTGTTGGTGAAGGCGCTTCACCACACCAGACGGCAAAGAAATACGAAGATCTCCTGGAGCGTCGCCCAAGGAGTGCAACGAGGAATGCGAAGCGCTTCTAAAACAATGAGTGCATAACACGCTCGCTAAATCCGTGCAGAGCTTGGTGTCCACTCCAGCGTGCACCGCACCTGTTGAAATTTGAGAGGTTGATGCTCAGGCCGACTCAGGACAGTGCGTAGGCTTTTCGTGCGCACGTGATCCCTTCCCAAGAAGATTTCCATGCATGGTGTGGCAAACGCCTAGCCGCTTGAGTGCATTCTCAGTATGCTGATTCAGCGCGAGCGGCAGACATGATCGAGAGGTTCAAGACATGCTCTACCGCCGACCCAACAGCCGTTGCTGGTGGACTCGTTTCACCACGCCAGACGGCAAGGAAGTACGAAGAAGCACTGGCACGGAAGACAAGAAGGATGCCGAGGAGTACGAGGCAAAGCTGAAGCAGGAGCTATGGCGAGTGGCCCGGCTGGGTGAGAAGCCCAAGCGGACATGGCCCGAAGCTGTCGTTCGCTGGCTGGAGGAGACTGAGCACAAAGCCAGTCGGCAGGATGACATCAATCTGTTGCGCTGGCTCGATGGGCATTTTGGCGCACTGCTCCTAGACGAAATCACGACTGACAGGATTGATCAAGCCGCCAAGGCACGCAAGGGAACTGCACCAGCGACCAAGAACAGGATGCTGGCACTGATTCGCGCTATTCTACGTCGCGCCGAGCGTCAATGGGGGTGGATCGATCGCGCACCAGCGGTGCGGATGTACTCGGCGCCCAATCAGCGCGTGCGCTGGATTACGCGGGACGAAGCGGACCGCTTGCTCGCGGAACTGCCCGAACATCTGTCAGATATGGCGCGGTTTACGCTGGCGACCGGACTCAGACGCGCCAACGTCACCGGCTTGGAGTGGAGTCAAATAGATATACCGCGCCGGGTAGCCTGGATTCACCCGGATCAGGCCAAAGCGCGTAAGGCCATCGGAATCCCGCTCAATGCTGATGCGGTTGACGTGCTCCGTCGCCAAATCGAGCGCGACCCAAAATGGGTGTTCACGTACAAGGGCAGGCCGATCACACAGGTCTCGACAGCGGCATGGTACAAGGCACTGGAGCGCGCTGGGATCGAAGATTTCCGCTGGCACGATCTAAGACATACCTGGGCGAGCTGGCATGTTCAGGGCGGAACATCGTTGCAGGATTTGATGGCGATGGGTGGCTGGTCGAGCTATGACTTGGTGCTCCGGTATGCGCATCTGGCACCGGAACACTTGGCCGAAGCGGCAGCCCGGATTGAATCGGGCCGCACATTATCCGGCACATCACTTCAGGCACTGCAAGCCTAAGTCATTGAATTTATGGAGCCGATGAGCGGATTCGAACCGCTGACCCACGCATTACGAATGCGTTGCTCTACCAACTGAGCTACATCGGCGAAGGAGCCGCAAATAGTATCCGAAGCGATCGGGCGTATCAAGCATTGGGCGGCGTCGCGGCGTCGTTGCAAACGAAATGGTCGATAAATATCTGTGACGTGATATATCTGCTGTTCATCGGTTTCGTCGAGGCCGGTATTCCGCTGGGCGTGCCGGCGCCTGATCAGGTGCGCGCCTGGACGCGGGGCTGATCCAACCGCATGGAGCAAACAGTCGTGAAATTCCTCCATACTGCCGATTGGCAACTCGGCAAACCCTTCGCCCGGATTCCGGATGCCGACAAGCGGCACAGGCTCCAGCAGGCGCGTTTGGACTGTCTGGAACGGCTCGCCGCGATCGCCCGACGCGCGGACGCGCGGTTCATCCTGGTCGCGGGGGATCTGTTCGACTCGCCCAGCCCGGCGCGCTCACTGGTCTCGGCGACCTTCCAGGCCATCGGCGCCATGCGTCTTCCGGTCGTCGCCATTCCCGGCAACCATGATTTCGGCGGACCGGGCGGCCCCTGGGAGCAGGCGTTCGTGCAGCAGGAAATGGCCGCGCTGGCGCCGAATTTCAGCATCCTCACCGAGGAACGGCCTCTGGTGCTGGACGAGGCCGTGATCCTGCCGGCGCCGCTGCATCAGCGCCATGTGGCGCATGATCCGACCGCCTGGATCCGCCAGACCTGTGACGCGCTCCCCGATGATCGACCTCGGATCGTGCTGGCTCATGGCAGTGTGCATGGATTCGGTTCGGCGGATGAGGAGGAGGGCGCCACGACCTACAATCGGCTCGACCTGAGCCGGTTGCCGGACGACCAAATCGACTATATCGCGCTCGGCGACTGGCACGGGCTGAAGTCGATCGATCCTAAGACCTGGTATTCGGGCACTCCCGAGATCGACGGCTTTCCGAAGGGCGAGGGCCACCGGCCCGGTCATGCGCTGCTGGTCGAAGTTGCGCGCGGTGTCGCGCCCCAGGTCGAGGTGGTCGCGACTGGGTCGATTCGCTGGGAGCGAATCGGTTTCCGCTTCGATGCAGAGTCCTCGCTCGCTCAGCTCGAACGGCTCTTCGACGACCGGCTCGGCAGTGGAGCAGAGGGTGCGCTGTTGCATCTGGATCTGAGCGGACGGTTGACGCTCAGCGAGCGTCTGGCGCTCGATCAGCGGCTGGAGACCTGGGAAGCGCGGCTCATTTGGCTCAGAGTCGATGATCAGGTGCGTGAAGCCCCGTCCGGGGACGAGATCGAACGCTTGACCCAGCGCGCCGAGGATCCGCTGACGGCGCGTGTCGCCCGGCGTCTGCTGGCTGAAACCGAGAGCCTGGATGCCGAAGTCGCCGCCATTGCCCGGCTCGCGCTGCGCGAGCTCTATCAAGCCGCCAACGCCTGAATGGATTCCGCACCATGAAACTCGTCTCGCTCCGGGTTCGTCATTATCGTCTCCATCGCGAACGACAGATCGCGTTCGATCCCTCGCTGACCCTGATCGGCGGACCGAACGAGACCGGCAAGAGCACGCTGGTCGAAGCGGCGCATCGTGCGCTCTTCCTGAGTCATCGCCGCACCGGTAAAGAGCTTGAAGCCATGCGTTCGCAATCCGGCAGGGAGCCGCCGGAGATCGAACTCGTCTTCGAGCAGCGTGGTCGCCCGTACCGGCTGCTGAAACGCTTCAGTGGGTCGCGCGGTCATGCCGAGCTGATGCGCCTGGATACGGCCGAGCGCTGGCAGAGTGCCGAGGCCGAGCTGGCCTTGGCCGCCGTGTTGGGCTATGCCGCGCCGGTGTCGTCCAATCAGGCCCAGTCACAGTGGGCGCATCTCTGGATCTGGCAGGGGGCGGCGGGCGTCGATCCGACCGGGCAGATCGAGCGCGAACAGGCCACCTTGCTCGAGCGGCTGCAAGCCCAGGGCGGAACGGCCGTCATGCAGTCGGCGCTGGATGCGCGCTTGGCTGATCGGTTTCTCACCGCCGTCGAGCAGACCTTCACCGCGACGGGCAAACCGCGAGCCGGCTCTTCTTTGAAGCAGACCGAGACAGCGCTGCAATCGGCCACTCAGCGACTCGCGACCTGTCAGGCGCGCACCGAGGCACTGACAACGGCCAGACGCGATCATGCGCAGGCGCTGCAACGACGCGCGGAAGCGGCTGAGGCCATCCCCCGACTCGAAGCCCGGATCACGGAACTCAGGTCGCAGCTGGACGAGGCGCAGCGTCTGGCCCAGCAAGGCTCAGAACTCAAACGCTCCCTCGACGAGACCACCAAGCGCTATGAAGAACTGGTCACGGCGGATGCCAAGCTTCGCGCTTTGACTGAGACCGCACAGGAACCCGACGCCCAGACTCGACCTCATGCCGCATCGGATGTGCCGCCGACCGAAGCGGACCCCAATACGTCCCGAGACTCTGCCGTCGTCGAATCGGAAACACTGGCCCTCCAAACGAATGCCACGGTCCTCGAATGGATTTCCGGCTCGGGTCCGGTCACGCTCGACGGCGAGCCGTTGCAGCCCGGCACGACCCGCCTCATCACCGCGACGAGCGAGCTACGGATCGGTGACAACCATTTCCGCCTCCGGTCGCAAACCGTTCAGGAGGCCGATGAGAGTACGCATCGCACGCCCGAGCCGACCGACAGCATCGAGGACAGTGCCATTCAAGCAGCTCGCTTGGCCGCCGCCGCACTTCAGACCCTGCTCGAACTCCACGGCGATGAGACTCAACGTCAAACCCAGATCGCCGAAGCCTTGAGTCAGAAAAGCAGTCTGGAGCAGGAGGTACGCGATCTCGATGAACGTCTGGTCGCTCTGCAACCTGACCGCCTTACCGCTGAACTCGTTAGCCATCAAAGTTCACTGACGACTCAGCAAGACGCCCTGGATGAAGCCAAACAGCGCATCGCCGCTACGCTGGCACTACTTCAGCGCGACGGCGCCACCGATCCCTACGCCGACGAGCTCGAAGCGCAAGCCGATCTGGAACGCGCGGAAGAGGCCCACAGGATTCAACTGCGCCGCGCCAAGGCCATGCAGCATCTGGCCGACCTCTTCCGCGAGGAGCAGCAGCGGCTCTCGGAGCGCTTCACCGAACCGCTGATCGGGAAGATCGGCGACTATCTGGAGTGTCTGTTCGGTCCCGAGGGCCGCGCCGCTCTGAAGCTCCAGGACGGCGCTTTCCAGGGACTCGCACTCATCCGGCCAGCCGGTCCATTCGCCTTCGAGGTGCTCAGCGGGGGCGCCCGCGAGCAGCTCGGTGCCGCCGTGCGACTGGCCATCGCCGAGGTGCTGGCGGAGAATCATGGCGGCAGCCTGCCGCTCGTCTTCGACGACGCCTTCGCCAACAGCGATCCCGAGCGCATCCAGTCGCTGCACCGGATGCTGGAACTCGCCGCCCGTCGCGGCTTGCAGATCATCATCCTCACCTGCAACCCGGCTGATTATTCGAGCCTGGCGGCTCGAACCATCCTGCTCTGAAACTGAGGCTGAACGACGTCCCACGCCACGTGCGACTCAATTGCGCTTTACTTGTCAGACACGGATTCTCGAACGAGGCACTGCCGATGTGGATCAAACGTCTGCCGCTGTTCATCCTGATACTGTCGCTCTGGCCGGTCGGACTGGCCGCCGCGCCTGAGTCGCGTTCAAAGTCCGATATGCCGCCCCAAACCGTGACAGGCATCGAGGGCGAGCCGCGCGTCACGCTACAACTCTTCTGGTCGCGCAACTGTCCGCACTGTCGCTCGGCGCTGACCTTCATCGAGACCCTGCGTGATCGTGAACCCTGGCTCGATATCCAGACCTTCGAGATGACCCAGGATCGCGCCAATCTCCAGCGCTATGTCGAGCAGGCCCGCGCGCTCGGTGAAGAGGCGACGGCCGTACCGGCCTTCTTCGTCTGCGGGCGGATGCTGACCGGATTCGACAACGCGGAGGGCATGGGCGCGCAGCTATTGGGGCTGGCGCGTTTCTGTCGGCAGATGGGTGGAGCCACGGCGGCTCAGAGCGGGCAGGGCGCGTCCATCCTGGAGAACGCCACCGCGATCGACCTGCCATGGCTGGGCCGGGTCGAGGCCAGCCGGCTGTCTCTGCCGGTGCTCACCCTGGTGCTCGCCTCGCTCGACGCCTTCAATCCCTGTGCCTTCTTCGTGCTGCTGTTTTTGCTGAGCCTGATGGTCCATGCCCGAGGACGCGGACGCATGCTGCTGGTCGGCGCGACCTTCGTCGTCTTCTCCGGGCTGGTCTATTTCCTGTTCATGGCCGCCTGGCTCAACCTGTTCCTGGTCGTCGGCGGGGCGGCCGTGGTGACGACCGTCGCCGGTCTGATCGCACTCCTGATCGGCGGACTGAACATCAAGGACTACTTTCTGTTCAAGCAGGGTCCGACCCTGTCGATCCCGGATCAGGCCAAGCCCGGACTCTTCGCCCGGATGCGCGGACTGATCGCCGCCGATCGTCTCGGGACGCTCCTGCTCGGCACGGCCACCCTGGCGCTGGCGGCCAACAGCTATGAGTTGCTCTGCACCGCCGGTTTTCCGATGGTCTTCACACGCACCCTGACGCTCCAGCAACTCCCGTCCGCGACCTATTACGGCTATCTGGCGCTCTACAACCTGATCTATGTCCTGCCGCTGCTGGCCATCGTGCTGCTGTTCACCTTCACGCTTGGGGCGCGCAAGCTGAGCGAGCGACAGGGCCGCGTCCTCAAGCTGCTCTCGGGGGTCATGATGCTGAGTCTGGGATTGGTCATGCTGCTGGCGCCCGATCTGCTCAGCGTCCACTGGGTCGGGATCGGGCTGCTGATCGTCGCGCTGCTGGCGACCTGGCTCATCGCGCGTCTGACCCGTCCCGGGAGGAATCCGGCATGACGTGCGCCGAACCGTTCGGCTCGCGCTGGAGCGCCAGCCCGGAAGGACTCTGTTTGGCCGCATGCTTGAGCTGGGCGATGGTGCGTCCGAGCTCGTCGCCGTCGCTGTAGTCGTCGCCCGGACGAATCTCCAGGAGCGCCAGACTACAGCGCATCAGCGGCATCTCCCGGAGCTGACCATAGCGGTCCCTGGCCTGGAGATGACCGCGCCGGCGATCTTCGGGGTCATAGAGGCTCTGGACGTCGACCCGGAATTTTTCCAGCAGCCATTCGAGCCGCTCCAGCACCCTGGTCAGCGGCGCGTCCTGAATGCCCGCGAAGAAGTCGTCCCCGCCGACATGCCCGACGAACCAGCCGTGCTGTTCCAGCTCGGCGCGCAACAGATCGGCGAAGAGCTGGATGGCGCGATCCCCACGCCGGAAGCCGTAGTAGTCGTTGAACGCCTTGAAGTTGTCGAAGTCGATGTAGGCCAGATGCCAGGCGTGATCGCGCTCGCTGATCGCCCGCGAGACATAGCGATGGATGGGGTTGTTGCCGGGGAGCTTGGTCAGAGGGTTCTGATCGCGTGCCACGGCCAGATTCTTCTGCTCGACGAGCTTGAGCAGCGAGGTCGCGGAGATGAACCCCTGATAGCGTCCATCGCGGGTGATGAGGATGCCGGCCGTGTCTGAGGCCGCCGAATAGGCTTCCAGCAGACGATCGATGGGATCATGGATATCGACCAGCGGGCAGGGCTGGACGAAGTCGCACACCTGGCGCGCAAAGGCGCGATTGACGATGAGGTCGCGCCCATAGGCTGAATAGATGAAGTCCTTGATGTCGGATTCGTGCACCAGTCCGAGCGGCCGCTCGGCGTCGTCGAGTACCGGGACGATGTGATGCTGCTTGTCGCGGCGCAGCGCCTCGAACAACCGCGCGATACCCTCGCTGACGCGGATCGGCGGGATGGACTCCAGGAAGGATTCGATCAGCCCCAGATCGCCGGGCAGTTCGCGCTGGTTGCGTTGATGGATCTCGGCGACCAGGGTGTAATCGGGGAGTAGGGCGCCCGGATCGCGCTGGGGCCGGGCGATCAGATGGCCCTGAGCCAGATCGCAGCCGATTTCGCGGCAGGTCAGAAGCTCGCCCTCGGTCTCGATTCCCTTGGCGATGACCTGGACGTTGAGCTGATGGGCCAGTTGCACTGTGTTGGCGACGATCGAGCGCTTGCGGTGATCCGTGTCGATCCCCTGGACGAGGACGCGATCGAGCTTGATGTGGTCGGGCGGGTACTCATAGAGTCGGCGCAGTCCGGAGTGCCCGTCGCCGAAGTCGTCGATGGCGACGTGGAGTCGGTGCTGGCGATAGCCGGCGATCATGGCGCCGAGTTCGGGATGGAGGCTGTGATCGACGCGCCTGGAGAGTTCGAGACAGAGATTGTCGGGTCTCAAGCCGGGCGGCACGAGCCATTCGAGCGTACATCGTCCATGATCGGTGTCGACCAGATGCGGGTCCAGATTGAAGAACAGCCGGTAGCGCGGCGCGTTCGGCAACGCCGCGAAGCGGCTGACCGCCAGGGCGCCGAGCATCGCGTCCAGCGCGGCCGAGAGGTTCAGGGTCCGGGCCTGATCGAGCAGGGCATGGACGGTCGCGAATCCCAGCCGATCCCAGCCGCGCAGCAGCGCCTCATAACCGAAGACGCTGCCGGTGTGGATGTTGACGATGGGTTGCAGGGCATAGGTCAGGGTGTCGCGAGCCTGGATCATGAACTCGTTTGCCTGATCGCGCTTCGATGTGGATTGTGCGTGCATGATGGTTTGCCGCTGTGATTCAGATGCCGGCCTCACCTGGGGCGAAGGCGGGCGCTGGCGCTGAATCCTCTGATGTGAGTCGATTCTGCTCCGACCAAGATGAGTAGACCAGAGCCTCGTGAAGGATTGATGACCATGTGTCCATCGTGTGAAAGCGTTCGCACGTGTTGAATTTTCCCCCCAGACCCTTTAGCTTGCCCGCGCTGGGGCGGTGTTGCCCCGAATCCTAGGGTTGTCCGTCCGATGTCCAGTTCTACTGCAACGCCGGGGCGCGCCGAACAGCGTCCCCGGCTCTCGATCGTCATTCCGCTCTATCAGGAAATCGACAACGTCGAGCCGCTGCTGACGCGGGTACACGAGGGTCTGGCGGACTATCGCGGCGATTGGGAGCTGATCTGTGTCGACGACGGCAGCCGCGACGGTACGGCGGCGCGCCTACGGGTTCTGGCCGAGCGCCTTGGTTCCCATGTGCGCGTCATCCAGTTGCGACGCAACTTCGGCCAGACGGCGGCCATGCAGGCCGGACTCGACGCGGCGCGCGGCGAGCTGATCGCCACGCTCGACGGCGACTTGCAGAACGATCCGGCCGACATCCCTCAGATGGTCGACGAGCTGCTGGAACGCGATCTGGATCTGTTGCAGGGCTGGCGGCGCCAGCGTCAGGACGATCTGCTGCTGCGCAAGATCCCCTCGCGTCTGGCCAATGCGCTCATCGGGCGGGTGACGGGCGTGGCGCTGCATGACTATGGATGCAGTCTCAAGGTCTATCGTGCCGAGGTCATCCGCGAAGTGCGGCTGCTCGGCGAGATGCATCGCTTCATCCCGGTGTGGGTGGCGGCTGTGACCGCGCCCGAGCGCATCGGCGAGACCGAGGTCCGCCATCAGGCGCGCCAGTTCGGGGCGTCCAAGTACGGAATCTCGCGCACCTTCCGGGTGCTGCTCGATCTGCTGGCGGCCTTCTTCTTCCTGCGCTTCGGCGCGCGTCCGGGACATTTCTTCGGTTCGATCGGTCTGCTGTTCGGCGTGCTCGGCGGGCTGATGATGACGCACCTGCTGGTGGTCAAGTTCATCCTGGGCGAGCCGATCGGACAGCGGCCGCTACTGTTTACGGCGATCCTGTTTCTCGTCGTCTCGATCCAGTTCCTAACGACCGGCGTGCTCGCCGAGCTGATGACTCGGACCTTCTATGCCGCCGGCGAGCATACCCATCATCGTATCCGCTGGGAGTCCGATCCCGAGGCGGCCGGTTGGAAGCCGCCGCGATAGCGGGCGAATCCGTATCCCGGCGCGTCGGGATGCCGAATGCCGATGCGTCTCCTATCGTTCGATCGCCGGCGCAGCAACTTTCACGGTCGGCGCTTCGTGTTCCTGACGGAAGCTCAATACCTCCTTGGCGCGCATGGGCGGGCAGGGGAGGGGGCTGAGTGTGATACAGCCCTCGCGGCAGTCCTCGACACAGATGCCGCAGAGGATGCAGCGGCTGTGATCGATGGCCCAAGTCTTGTCCTGCTTGTGGACCTGGATGGCCAGCGTCGGGCACTTGTGGGCGCAGATGGTGCAGAAGTTACAGTCGTCGATCCGAAACTCGATATGCCCGCGCGTGCGGGCATAGGGCGTGCGGCGCTCGACCGGATAGAGGCGCGTGGCCGGTTTGGCGAGCGCACTGCGCGTCACCAGGGCTGAGATGGGGCCTACTGACCAGGACATGCGGATCACCTCTCGTTGCAGCTCACACAGGGGTCGATGGTCAGCACGATGACCGGCACGTCGGCCAGTTCGCAGCCCTTGAGCATGTGGATCAGTGGGGCGATGTTGGCGAAGGTCGGGGTGCGCACCCGGAAGCGGTCCAGGTTCTTCTTGCCGTCGGCGCTGATGTAGTAGCAGACCTCGCCGCGCGGCTGTTCGAGCCGGAACATCGCCTCGCCCTTGGGCCGTTTGCCCTTGACCGAGATCTCGACCTCGCCGGCCGGCATCCGGTCGAGGCACTGGGTGATGAGATCGAACGACTGATCGACCTCGCGCACCCGCACCAGACAGCGTGCATAGCAGTCGCCGTCCTGCTCGACGATCGGCTCCCAGTCCAGCTCGCCATAGGCGGCATAGCCGAGGCGGCGCGTGTCGTGCACCACGCCGCTGGCGCGCAGCACCGGACCCACGGCGCCGAGCGCGTGCGCATCCGCCGCGCTCAGAAGTCCGACCCCGACGGTGCGCTGTCTGACTGTCGGATCGTCGCGGAAGATGGTCGCGATCTCGTCGAAGGCGGCGCGGATCTCACCGATCCGCCGCCGCACGTCGCGCAAGGTCTCGTCGTCGACGTCCTTGCGAATCCCGCCGACCTTGCACACGCCGAAGATGACGCGCCCGCCGGTGGTCTCCTCAATGATGTCGACCATCATCTCGCGGATGCGCCAACTGTGCTGGAACAGGCTCTCATAGCCGAGGGCGTCGGCGGCCAGACCCAGCCACAGCACATGGCTCTGGATACGCGAGATCTCGGCCCAGACCGTGCGGAGATAAGCCGCGCGCGGCGGGATCTCCACGCCCATCAGTTGCTCGATGCCCTGGCAGTAGCCCTGACCGTGGATGAAGCTACAGATGCCGCAGATGCGCTCGGCGACATTGGCCATCTCGACGAAGTCGTAGCGCTCGGCGAGCAGTTCGAGACCGCGATGCACATAGCCGATCGAGGGCAGGGCGCGCACGACGCGCTCGTCGTCGAGTTCCAGATCCAGATGGATCGGTTCGGGCAGCACCGGATGCTGGGGGCCGAAGGGGACGATGGTGGTGTTGGACATGGCTCAGCTCTCCGGGGCGGACTTGGACTTGGCCGCCGGCTTCGCGGACTCCTTCTTGATCGTCACCTCGCCCGAGAAGGGGAGCTTGGTCTTGGTGCGCAGGAAGTTGCCGCCATAGTCGACCGTCAGTCCCGGAAAACTCAGGCCGAACAGATCCTTCAGTTCGTTCTCGTAGGTGAAGGCGGCTGGGAAGATGGCGCTCAGGCTCGGCAGTTCGGGCAGCGGGTCGCGCGGGAGTTGGACCCGGTAGTGGGTGCAACGGTAGTCCTGCTCATAGCTGATCAGGATCTCGAAGTGATCGGCGCGCGCGGTGCCGGTCATCTGCACCAGCCGGAAGCCGTCGCGCTGATGCTGCTCGGCGGTCGGCACCCATTGATCGGGTGTCAGCTCATTGAATGGTTCGCCCAGGCTCATCGCGCTTCAAGCTCCTGACTGACGATCTTACGTTGACGTTTACGCGCTTTGGCACGCTGTTCCAGGATGTCGAGCGCCTGGACGATGCCGTCGATGATACTCTCGGGACGTGCCGCGCAGCCGGGGACATAGACATCGACCGGAAGCACCTGATCGATACCGCCATAGACGTTGTAGGCGTCGCGGAAGATGCCGCCGCTCAGGGCGCAGGCGCCGATGGCGACCACGACCTTGGGGTCGGGCATCTGGGCGTAGAGGTTCTCGACCACCTTGCGCGATTCCTCGTTGACCGAGCCGGTCACGAGGAAGATATCGGCATGTTTGGGATTGCCGGTGTTGACGATGCCGAAGCGTTCGACGTCATAGGTCGGCGTCAGACAGGCCAGCAGCTCGATGTCGCAGCCATTGCAGCTCGTGGCCGCGTAATGGAGCACCCAGGGGGATTTCTTCAGGAAGCTCATGGATTCCGGCTCTTGGGCTGAGTCACAGGGACTGAGAGGCGAGCGTACTCTTGGCTGCCTTCACCGTCACGCTCGGTATCGTGTGAGTGTAGATCATGGTCAGAAGGCGTCCTCACCTCAGCGATGTGCCAAGGGCATCAAGCGGCCTTGCCTTCTGGTATTAGTGTATATACATTAATGCTCATGAACATTATCCTCGATCCTGCCAAGGACCGCTTGAACATCGCCAATCACGGCATGTCGTTGGCGTCGGCAGCGGATCTGGAATGGGATCTGGCGTTGGTGAATGAAGACACCCGCGAAGCCTACGGCGAGCAACGCTGGGTTGGCTTCGCGCCCATCGGCCGGCAGATCTATTGCGTGGTGTTCACCGAAGCACATGATTGTTATCGCATCATCAGCCTGCGCGAGGCGACCAACCGTGAAAAACGCACCTACATCGATCACCTCTAAGTCTGGGCGGGTCTTTCTCCTGAACAGCGAGGAAGAAGACGCCCGCATCCGCGAAGGCATCGCGGCGGATCCCGACACCCATGAGCTGACCGACGAAGAACTGAGCAAGCTCCGTCCGCTCACCCGCCTGCCCGGACGTCCAAAGTCTGACGCGACCAAGCAGCCGGTCTCCATCCGCCTTTCGCCGGAAGTGGTCGAATATTTCAAGGCTGAAGGTCCGGGTTGGCAGACGCGCATCGATGCCGTGCTACGCGAGTATGTCGCCTCTCGCTGATCGTCAGGCCGCCGAAGCCCGTTGCTTCACACCACCAGCGGCAACAGCATGAGGTTGGTCACGCCCACCAGCAGCGTCACCCACCAGGTCGCCTTGAGCGTGCTCGACCAGGTCAGACGTGCATGGGTGTTGTCGACCAGCACCTCGACGAAGAACAGCGCAAAGGCGATCGGCAGCGCCAGCCACGGCCCCCAGGGCGCGAAGAACAGATACAGCCAGCCGAGCAGGATCACGTTCTCGTACCAGTGCGCGATCTCGACCAGCGCCAGATCGCTCCCCGAGAAATCCGTGGTCAGCCCCTTGACCAGCTCCTGATGCCCATGATGCGAGGTACTGAGATCGAACGGCGACTTGCGCAGCTTGATCGTCAGCACGAACAGAAAGCCGACCAGGATGCCGGAGAGTTGCAGCACCTGCCAGGGACTGCCGGCGACGATGTCGGCGACCCGGAAACTGTCGGTGGTCAGATAGAACCCGAGCGGCACCAGGATCAGCATCGGCTCATAAGCCATCATCAGCATCAGCTCGCGCGATGAGCCGATGTTGCTGTAAGGCGAGTTGGTCGAATAGGCCGCCAGACACAGAAAGATCCCGGACACGGTCAGGGCGAACAGACTGAGCAGCAGATCACTGCCCAGAAACAGGATGAACCCCGAGATGACCATGAACAACAGGAAGAACCACAGATAGAGCGTCTGCAACCGGGTCACGACCAGGGTGTCCTTCTCGAACAGCTTGAGCACGTCGTAGACCGGTTGCAGGATCGGCGGACCCTGACGCGACTGCATCCGCGCCGTCAGCCGTCGGTCGATACCGGCGAGCAGGGCGCCGACCAGCGGACCCAGCACAACGAAGGCGATGGCGAGCCACCAGGCGTAATGGGTGTTCATAGCGCCGCCCCCCCGATCAAGAGCGCGATCAGCGCCGCCGTGCCCAGACCTCCGTAGCGGAGCAGGGTCGTCTCATGGAAGAAACTCGTCATGTAATAGCCCCGACTCTCGACCATCCGCTCGGCCCCCATCGCCCCGCGATACGAAGCACTGCCGTCGACATTGGCCCCGCTCAGATAGCCGCTGACCTCGGCGAACCGGGGCGGTCGCCACCAGAACAGTAGCGGCAGCACGAACAGCACGCCGAGCATCAGGGTCATGAGCCAGACGGTCTCCCAGGGGATGACGGCCTGCACGTCCGGGATCAGACCCAGCACCGCCAGATAATGCGTGTAGGGGATGACGAACACCTTATCGGCCAGCGGAAAGAGCGCACAGGCCACATAGGTGATGACGGTCAGCGCGCCCAGGGCCAGCAACTCGTCACGCGCGATCGGCTCGGTGCTCGGTTGCGGCCGGCGCGGCATGGCCACCAGCTTGCCCATCCATTTACTCCAGAAGAACAGCGTCGGCGCACTGCCGAAGGCCAGGATCGCCGCTAGCATCAGCCCATCGCCGAGCATCACGTCCATGCTCAGGAATGCCTGGAAGGTGGTGTACTTGCTCAGTAGCATCCCGAACGGCGCCAGGAACATGCCGAGGATGCCGACCAGCAGCATCGCCGCCATCTCGGGACGGCGGTAGACCATGCCCTCCATGTCCTCGATGTCGCGGCTGCCGATCAGATGCTCGGTGGTGCCCACGGCCAGGAACAGCAGCGCCTTGGCCACCGCATGGAACAGGATCAACAGGATCGCCGCCCACATCGCTGCCGCCGTGCCCACACCCGCGCACATCACGATCAGGCCCAGATTGGCGATGGTCGAATAGGCCAGCACCCGCTTGGCGTTGCGCTGGTTGACCGCGACCAGCGAGGTGACGAGGAAGGTGACGCCGCCGATGAGCGACAGCAGCAGTCCGGCATAGGTGTCATGGAACACCGGCGACAGCTTGACCAGCAGGAAGACGCCGGCCTTGACCATGGTGCTCGAATGCAGCAGCGCCGAGATCGGTGTCGGCGCGACCATGGCCCCGAGCAGCCAGGAGGAGAAGGGCAGTTGCGCCGACTTGGCCAGTCCGGCGACCGCGATCAGTGCCGCCGGGATCAGAGCCAGTGCGCTGCCGGCCGCGACCAGCCGGTCCAGCTCCCAGGTGTGCAGTCCGGGCCCATAGGTCAGCCAGGCGATCGCCGCTGCGAAGGTGACGCCGCCGATCAGGTTCAGCCCGAGCGCGCGAAAGCCGTTGCGGATCGCCTCGTCCGTCCCCGAGTACGAGATCAGCCAGAACGAGCACAGCGTCGTCACCTCCCAGAACGCGAACAGCCAGGTGAGATGGTTGGTGAAGACGATGCCGAACATCGCGGCCAGGAACAGGAAGATCACGAAATAGAACGCCGGCTGGCGGTCCGCGACGGCGTGTTCATGGGCGTGATAGTCGCGCATGTATTGCACGGCGTGCAGACAGATCAGCCCGCCGACCACGCCGACGATGAGCGCCATCAGCAGCGTGAAGCTGTCGATATAGAAGGGATGCGCGACCTCGGGATGGACAGGGGCGAGTTCTGCGCTCAGCATCAGCCCGGTCTGGAGCAGGATCAGCACCGGGATGTACCACTCGCGCGCCAGGATGCGCCGACAGAAATAGAGCAGCACTAGGGCCAGTGCCACACCGGCGAGCATGAAGAAACGGTCGAGCGTCCACAGCAGCCAGCCAGGGACGGAATAGAACTCAGGCCCCAGGCCCAGATGCAACAGGGTCAGCAGGATGGTCGCCACAGCGATGGCTCCCGCCGACCACCGGACCCGCTGGGCGCGGATCGTGCTGTCGGGCGCGCGGGCGATGGCGAGGCCCGCCAGTAGCGGAAAGAGGATGAGCAAGCCGATCGAGTACATGGAACCGCGTCCTTTGAGTGAGGAATGGAGGTCGCGCGGAAGATCGAAGCGGCATGGTACGCCGCATCGAGTGGCTCGCCTAGCCCTGGAGGACGCCCAGCCACAGGGCCGCGATGGCGAGCGTGGTCAGCGTGACCGGAAGGCCGACCCGCGCATGGACGCGCCAGTCGATCAGCAACCCCTGCCGCGCGGCGGCCTGGACGACGATGATGTTGGCGATGCTGCTGACGATCAGCAGATTGCCCGCCAGCGTGCTCGACAGGGCCAGCACCGGGCCGCTCATGGGTTCGGTTGCCGCCGGCAGCAGGAGCATCACCGCCGGCACGTTGGAGACCAGATTGCTGAGGATGGCCCCGGCGCCGAAGAGCGGGGCGGGGTCGTGCAGATCCATCCCCAGACCGGCGAGGGCCGTGATCGCCCGAGCCGGCAGTCCGGTCTCCTGGAGCGCGTGATTGACGATGAAGAGGCCAACGAAGAGCACCAGCAGTTGCCAGTCGACCAGACCCAGCATCCGGTGCGAGTGCAGACGTCGGCTCGTCAGCAGCAGGCCCGCCCCGGCGAGCGCCAGCAGATCGCGCGGCCAGGGCGCGAACAGAAAGGCCAGCAGCAGTGCGCCCGCCACACCCAGCCCCTTGAGCGTCTGCCAGCGATCGAGTCCGGGCGCCTGATCCTCCGCGCGTTGTCGGTGGCTCGTCGCCTCGCTCTCAGGCTCCGGGTTCGCCGCCACGGGCGCGGCCAAATGCCAGCGCCGGCGCGAGAGTCCGAGCAGGATCAGCCAGGTCGCCGCCAGCCCGAGTCCGACCGGCACGGCAGCCAGACGCAGATAGCCACCGAAGTCCAGCGCCAGCCGCTCGCCGATCAGCATGTTCTGCGGATTGCCGATCAGGGTTGCCGCCGAGCCGAGATTGGCGGCACAGGCGAGCGCGAGCAGAAAGGGCACCGGGTCGAGCCGACGCGCGCGGCAGGCGTCGGCCAGCACCGGCGCCATCGCCAGACAGACGATGTCGTTGCTGAACACTGCCGAGAGCAGTGCCGAGGTCAGAATCACGGCGCCCAGCAGGACCGAGGGCGGCAGGTCGAAGCGATCGAGCCGCCACACCACCCAGTCGTAGAAGCCGCTCAGACGCAGTTGCGCCGAGATGACCATGAAAGCGAACAGCAGGGCCAGTGTCGGCGGATGCACGGCCTCCCACACCTGATTCATGTCGACGACATCGGTCGCCAGCAGCACGATCGCCCCGAGCAGCGCCACCCCGGTGCGATCCAGTTGCAGGAAGGGCAGGCCGCCGAGGAAGAGTCCGAGATAGACCAGCAGGAAGACGAGGACGATGAGTGTGGTCAAGGCGGCGGGCCGGGTCGGTTGTCGGTGGCGTGGGTGTGGCGGTCGGGCGCGCGATCAGGCGCGAGGCAGAGCCGGATAGAGCCAGGCGCGCGCGCCGGTGCGCTCGAACGGTCGCCAGGCGCCCTCGGGTTGCGCCAGTCGGTCGGCGATGGCGTGGAGAGAGAGCGGATTGAACGCCAGCCCGAGATGGCTGGATTCGACCAGGATGTTCTCGGTGATGGGGCCTTCGTGTTCGAGGCTGTCGGTCCAGTGGACGATGCCGTCGCTGCGGCTGAGGATGGAGGTCGTCGGCACGGGCGGTGCTTGGTCGAGTGGACCATGGCGCAGCGGCAGACCGATGGACTCGCCGGTCATCCGCTCCTGGAGTCGCCACAGCTCGCTCGGGTCCGACTGATCGCCCGCGAAGGGTGTGCCGAGCGTGATGACCAGCCGCACCTGCTCCGGCGCTTCCTTGGCCAGCTCGCGCGCATAGAGTCCGCCCAGGCTCCAGCCGATCAGACTGACCCGGCGTCCGTGGGTTGCGTGCAAGTGCTCCAAGCGCTCCAGACAGGCATCCATGACACCGGCGCGCGGCCCCAGATTGACGCCCAGCCCCCAGGGTTCGGCGCGATAGCCGAGCCGGTCGAGGAAGTCGCGCAGCGGCTGGGTGGAGAGATCGCAGCCGAGAAAACGCGGCAGCACCAGCACCGGATGCCCGTCGCCCCGAGGCGATTGGGCGAGCCAGGGTTGCGCGGCGAACAGGGCGCCGAACTCCCAGCCCACCCGCCCCTCCAGAGCGAGCCGCAGTGGGCCAAGCGTGCTCAGCCAGTGATCGAAAGCTTGATGGGCATTGGGCATGGGGGTGTCGGATCGGCTCGATGGACAGGTGTGAGAAGCCGGATTCTAAACCGCCCGCAGGTCGCGGGGTTCTATAATCGCACCTCGACCAGCGCCTCATCGTCCAGAGGTCACCGCGACGCCGGCTGTCATATGTCCCACCCCTCACTCACCGAATGTCCCGAATGCGGTCTCTTGCAGCGCCACAAACCCCCGCCGCCCGGCGGCCTGATCGAATGCGCGCGCTGCGGCGCGGTGCTCCATCGCGACCGGCCGGACAGTCTCAATCGCACGCTGGCCCTGACGCTCGCCGGTCTGCTGCTGTTCGTCATCGCCAACAGCTTCCCCTTCCTCGCCTTCGACCTGCGCGGCAACGAGACTCACACCACGCTGCTGACCGGCGTCCTCAATCTCTATGACGCCGGTCAATGGGGCATTGCCGCCGTGGTGCTCTTCACCAGCGTGCTGGCGCCTGGGCTGCAACTGACCCTGCTGCTGGCCGTACTGGTCCCGCTGGCGCTCGAACGGATGCCGCCCTGGTTGCCGCGTCTGTTCCGGCTGGTGCGCACGCTGGCCCCCTGGGGCATGATGGACGTCTTCATGCTCGGCATCCTGGTGTCGGTGGTGAAGCTCGCCGAGATGGCGAACATCGTGCCCGGCGCCTCGCTGTTCGCCTTCGCGGCGCTGATCCTGGTGCTGGCGGCGGCCCAGGCGGCGCTCGATCCGGATCTGGTCTGGTCGCGCGTGCCCCTGTCGAACCCGACTCCCGCCGCCGTGCGTCCGGGCGACGATCATCTGGCCTGCGATGTCTGCGAGCTGGTGATGCCGCGCACCGCCGCCGTCCGTGAAGGCGACCGTCTGCGCTGTCCGCGCTGCACCCATGTCCTGCACCGGCGCAAACCCGAGAGCCTGCAACGCACCTGGGCCTTGGTGCTGGCGGCGATCCTCTGTTATATCCCCTCCAACCTGTTGCCGATCATGACTCTGACCTCGTTCGGACGCGAGCAATCGGATACCATCCTCAGCGGCGTGATCTTTCTGCTGGCGCATGGAATGTGGCCGCTGGCGCTCATCGTCTTCGTCGCCAGTCTGGTGGTGCCCCTGCTGAAACTCCTGTTGCTGACGCTGCTGCTGCTCTCGGTCCAATTCCGCTGGAACTGGAACCCGCGCGAGCGCACCCGGCTCTATCGCCTCACCGAAACGGCCGGACGCTGGTCGATGGTCGATGTCTATGTCGTCACCATCCTGGTCGCCCTGGTGCAGGTCGGCAATCTGGCCAATGTCCAGGCTGAAGCCGGCGCGGTGTTCTTCTGTGCCGTGGTGGTGCTGACGATGCTGGCGGCGATGTCGTTCGATCCGCGCCTGATCTGGGATCGGCTGGAATCCGTCGAACCCGAGCACGCGCCGATGACCCTGAACGAGGCGGACAAGCCGGTATGACCGAGACCGAACGCGAACCGGACATCCGTTCGCCCGACCCGATCCCCGAAGCCGTCGCCAGACCACGCGGCCGGCTCTCGCTGGTGTGGCTGATCCCGCTCGTGGCGCTGGCCGTCGGCGTCTGGCTGGCGGTCAAGACCTGGAGCGAGCGCGGACCGATCGTCACCATCGAGTTCAAGAGCGCCTCCGGACTGGCCGCCGGTCAGACGCGCGTCAAGTTCAAAGACGTCGACATCGGTCAGGTCAAGTCCATCGACTTCAGTCCGGATCTCAAGACCGTCATCGTCTCGGCCGAACTCAAGCGCACCTTCGACGATTTTCTCACCGAGCACACCCGCTTCTGGGTCGAGCGCCCGCGCGTGACCCTGAGTGGCGTCTCTGGACTCGACACCCTGGTCTCGGGCGCCTATATCGCGCTCGATCCCGGACAGGCCGGGCGCTCGCGACGGCATTTCACCGGGCTGGAGCAGCCGCCGGTGATCACGACCTTCGAGGATGGCGGACGCTTCCGGCTGCGTGCGCCCACGCTCGGTTCGCTCAACATCGGCTCGCCGGTCTATTACCGTCAGATCCAGGTCGGCCAGGTGATCGGCTATGGTCTGGAGCCGGACGGGCGCGCGGTCGGGATCGAGATCTTCGTCGCCGCGCCGCACGATGCGCTGGTGACGCCCGATACGCGCTTCTGGAACGCCAGCGGGCTGGATGTCTCGCTCTCGGCCGCCGGCGTCCAGGTCGACACCCAGTCGCTGCTGTCGGTGGTGCTCGGCGGCATTGCCTTCGGCACGCCCGAGACCATCGACCCGGCTCAGGCCCATGATCCCTATCCCGAGGTCTTTCCGCTCTATCGCAATCGCGAAGCCGCCCACGCCCGGATCTATGCGCGCAAGGAACGCTATCTGCTTCTCTTCGAGGGCGCGGCACGCGGTCTGGTGAGCGGGGCGCCGGTGCGGCTCAAGGGGATCGACGTCGGGCGTGTGCTCGACATCCAGCTCCAGCTCGATACCGAGGCGCTGGAGTTCCGGATTCCGGTGCTGATCGAGATCGAACCCGAGCGCATCGTGCGACGCGGCGCGGCCGAAGCGCCCGATGAACGCCAGTTGGTCGAGCGTCTGGTCGAACGTGGTCTGCGCGCTCAACTCAAGCTCGACAGCGTGCTGAGCGGGGCGCTCTATGTGGATCTGGATGTGGACTCGGGCGCACCGGCAGGACGGCTCGTCCGGCAGGGCGAGCATCTGGTGATCCCGACCCGGCCCGGTTCGCTGGAGGCCATCACGACTCAGCTCGCCAGTGTGCTCGAAAAGCTCGATACCATCCCCATCGAACAGATCGGTCGTGACCTGAGTCAGACGGCGGCGGGCGCCAATGCGCTGGTCAACGCGCCCGAGCTCAAGGGCGCCGTGGTCGAGCTGGAAGCGACGCTCACCCAGGTGCGTGCCACGGCCACACGGCTCGATCGCGAACTCGGTCCCGAGCTGACCAAGACCCTGCGCGAGAGCACGGCCACGCTCGAACGGGCGCGCGCACTGCTCTCGGATCGCTCGCCGCTCTATGTCGAGACCCAGCGGATGCTGCAAGAGGTCTCCAGCGCCGCGCGTTCGATGCGACTGCTGACCGATTATCTGGAGCGGCATCCCGAAGCGCTGTTGCAGGGCAAGGGACGTGGGCGTTGATCTCAAGTCTGAGGAGCTGAACGGATGACGCTATCACTCGCGCGCTGGATTCCGCTGAGTCTGGCACTGTCGATCGGACTGCCGGGTTGTGCGAGCACGCCGCCCTCGAACTTCTACACGCTCGCGCCGATCCCGGCGTTCGAGGCGAAGCCCTCCAGCGTCGGTCGCGAGGGCCGGGACGATCGGCTCGAAGAAGAGTTGGCCATCGGGCTTGGTCCAGTGACCTTCCCGCTCTTTCTCGACCGGCCGCAGATCGTCTCGCGCGCCTCGGCCAATCGGCTGGCGATCGATGAACTGGAGCGCTGGGGCGGGACGCTCCAGGACGACTTCCTGCGTGTCTGGAGCGAGAATCTGGCGCTCCTGACCGGATCGAGCCGCATCCTGATCCTGCCGAGCGAGATCCGCTACCCGCTCGACGTGCGTCTGAGCGCCGAAATCCTGGCCTTCGAGGGAACGGCTGAGGGTCAGGCCGAGCTGCGGGTGCGCTGGTCGGTGCTGGAACCGAATCTGGATCAGGTGTTGCTGGCCCGCGAGAGCCGCTACCAGCGCGCCATCGCTCAGCCGGGCGATACCCAGGCGTTACTGGCGGCGCTCAGTCTGACCCTGGCCGACTTCAGTCGCGAGGTCGCCGAGGCGCTCAGGCACATCTTGGTGCAAAGGGAGTGGATCGGCACCCAATCAGTGCATTGACAGTGTTTGTCATAGCGAGCGATCGCCGGTTCAGGCTCCAATCGAGTGCCCTGGTCGATCATGGTCCGATCCATGCTTATGGGTCGCACCAAAACTGAACAACCGGGTTTCGAATCTATGGAGTCCTTGCAAGCAGGTACTGACGTTCTCTTCATCCTGATCGGCGCCGTGATGGTGCTGGCCATGCACGCGGGTTTTGCCTTCCTGGAGGTCGGCACGGTGCGCGCCAGGAATCAGGTCAATGCCCTGGCGAAGATCATGACCGACTTTGCCATCTCCACCATCGCCTATTTCTTCATCGGCTACAGCCTGGCCTATGGGATCGATTTCTTCTCCGGCGCTCAGGTTCTCCAGGACCGCAATGGCTATGAGCTGGTGAAGTTCTTCTTCCTGCTCACTTTCGCGGCGGCGATTCCGGCGATCATCTCGGGCGGGATCGCGGAGCGCGCCCGGTTCTATCCGCAACTGCTGGCTTCGTTCCTGATCGTCGGCGTGCTCTATCCGTTCTTCGAGGGTCTGGTCTGGAACGGCAATCTGGGGGTGCAGGATTTCATCGAATCCATCCTGGGCGCCAAGTTCCACGATTTCGCCGGCTCCGTCGTGGTGCATGCGGTCGGCGGCTGGATCGCGCTCGCCGCCGTACTGTTGCTGGGGCCGCGTCAGGGACGTTATCGCAAGGATGGCAGCATGACCGCGCATCCGCCGTCCTCAATCCCTTTCCTCTCGCTGGGCGCCTGGACGCTCACGGTCGGCTGGTTCGGATTCAATGTGATGTCGGCGCAGACGGTGGAGGCCGTGAGCGGGCTGGTGGCGGTCAATTCGCTCATGGCCATGGTCGGCGGCATCCTCGCGGCGCTGATCGCCGGCAAGAACGACCCCGGCTTTCTGCACAACGGCCCGCTCGCCGGTCTGGTCGCCGTCTGCGCCGGGTCCGACGTCATGCATCCGATGGGGGCGCTGGTCACGGGGGCGGTCGCCGGGGCGCTCTTCGTCTATGCCTTCACCCTGACGCAGAACCGCTGGCGGATCGACGACGTGCTCGGTGTCTGGCCGTTGCATGGACTGTGCGGACTCTGGGGCGGAATCGCCGCCGGGGTGTTCGGACTCGAGGTGCTCGGCGGCGCGGGCGGCGTCAGTCTGCTGGCTCAGGTGGCCGGTACCCTGGCCGGCGTGATCATCGCGCTCCTGGGCGGGTTCCTGATCTACGGCCTGCTCAAATGGACGTTGGGACTGCGCCTGACGCAGGAAGAGGAGTATATCGGCGCCGATCTGAGCATCCACCGCATCACGGCCCAGCCCGACTACAATCGGGGCGAGGTGTGATGCACGCCTGACGCCGGTCAGGTTCCGGTTTGGGCCTATGGGATGGCTGTCGGTTGATTCGATTCCTGCCAGCCATCACCAGCGATCCCTGGGTCAGATCGGCGTTCAGACGCATCCCGTGGGTTTCGGCAGTCCGCCCCATTTGCAGATGAGCTTCATGGGGCCTTTCTTGAAGATGTCGTAGAGGTCTTTGGTCGAGACCTTCTGCTTCTTGGCGAAGATCCGGATCGGCGGCACCACGCCATCCTCCTCGTACATGGCGCGCGCCTCACGGATGAAGTGCATCACCTGCTCGGTCATCTCGAAGCCATCGCTCTGCGCCAGCTCGACGGCGACCTCTTCGCTCCAGTCGTCGCGGTCGAGCAGGAATCCCTCATTGTCCAGGGCCACGCTCAGGGTTGCACTCATCGTCTCTATCTCCGGAAGGGTTGGGAAGCGAAAGTCCGTGCTCCAGAGATAGCGGCGGATGATAACTTATCAAGTCGATCGGTTATTGGGTTGAGCGTCCGGACTCGATCGCCTCCAGCACGCCATCCCAGAAGCGGATGCGCGCACACAGCGCCTCCTCGGCGGCGGTCTCGGCCTCTTCGATTCGCTCCGGGTCGTCGCCGCACAGGGTTTCGAGCAACCGCATCGAGAGCGGGCCGTGGAAGTCCTCGTCGAGGTGGATGTGGCGCTTGAGATAGGCGTGGAAGATCGGCGCCTGCGTCTCGTCGATCCCCATGCGGTCGAGGAACCGGCGGAACATGGTCGGGATCAGGTTTTCGCGGCCCAGGGTCAGTGCGGCGGCGACCAGATGCGGCTTGTCCTCACGGATGAAGCAGAAGGTGGTCTCGCTGAAATAGCGTGCCGGCAACGGAACCAGAGGTGAATAGAGCGCCTTGTCGAGTCCCTGTTCGTTGACCAGTGCCAGAAAACGTTCGGGCAGCCCGCCATCGGCGCCGATCTCGTTCATGGCGCGACAGTAGAGTTCGAAATGGCTCGCGTACAGCACCTCGCCCGAACCGAGTGGGATGGCATCCGATTCCTCTTCCTGGATCAGTTCATTGATGAAATAGCGCAGGCTTGGGTCCGAGGTCGGCTGCCAGGGCACGGCGACCGGGGCGATCTGACGTTGCAGATATTTGATCAGCGACATGAAGTCCCAGACCGAGAAGACGTGATGCTGCATGAAGATCCGCAGATCCTCGATGCGCTGGATGGCGCCATAGATGGCGTGTCCTTCGAGTTGATCTTGCAGGGGACGCAGATGATCGAAATTGAGCGCTGCCATTGAGTCGAATCCTCGGTGAGCCGGTCGAAACGATGCGTATTTTAGCCGATGCTGAAGTACAGTACGCCTCAGGTCAAGCACGCTGGCACGCGCCTCACTTGAGGTCGAAGCGGATCGGAATGCGCAGCGACCAGCGACTCCGGCCGATCGATTTGGGGATGGGGTCGAAGCGGCCGAGCCGTGCGAGCGCCTGGAGTGCCGCCTGATCGAGCGACGCGTGACCGGAGCTCTGAGCGAGCCGGATCTGGCTGAGTCGTCCATCGGACTCGATGACGAAGGCGAGTGTCGCCACGCCAGTCTGCCCATGACGCCGGGCGCCGGCCGGATAGTGCTGATGGCGGGCGATGGCGCGTTGCAGGGCCGTCAAATACGCGCGCTCAGCGGCGCGCTGGACGGCGGCGGACTCGCCTGGCTGTGTAGTCTGCGTGCGGCCCGGGCTGACGGGACTCGCGCTGTTCCTGGCGCTCGCCGCCTTCGCGCCCGATCCGGTAGTCGTCGAGTGTTTGGTCGACGGCGGGCGGGGGCGTTGGTTCCTCGGTTCGCTTGCCTGGGTGGATCGGGGCGCGCTGGCCGGGGGGGGAGCTGCCCGCTTGGGCGTCGGGTCGGACCTGACAGGGCGCGTGGGGCGTTGCGATGTCTTCGGCACGGGTTTGGTCGCTCGGGAGGCGAAGGCCACGGGATCGACCGGGGGGCGGGCGGGAGTCTGCACGGGCGCCGGCGGTACGGGCATGGCGTCATCGTTCGCAGACGCAGGCGGCACTGACGCCGTTTCTGTGGATGACGGTCGGTTGTCGTGTGGCGGCTCGTCGGCCCCAGGGCGCACGAGTTCGAACACCAACGGCGGCACATCGGGTTCGGTCGAATAGGATCGCTCCGTCCGCCAGAGAACAGCGGCCACGGCGACATGCAGTGCCGCTGAGAGCGGCAGGGCCAGCCATAACCAGGTTCGGCCAGCCGGCCGATCGGCCGCATGCGGCATGGCACTCACGAGCGCGCTCGCGAACGCGGCTGATTCAGCACACGGTATTCGCCGGGACGCAGACCGTCGAGCCGCCAGTCGCCGACGGCCACGCGCACTAGCCGCAGCGTCGGCAGATCCACGGCTGCGGTCATGCGCCGCACCTGACGATTGCGCCCCTCGTGGATGGCGATCTCGATCCAGGTGGTCGGAATGCTTTGACGAAAGCGGATCGGCGGATCGCGCGGCCAGAGATCCGGCTCGGGGATCGCCCGCACGCGCGCCGGGCGGGTCGGGCCGTCCTTCAGGATCACGCCCTGTCTCAGCCGTTCGAGCTGATCGTCCGTCGGTCGGCCTTCGACCTGTGTCCAATAGGTCTTCCAGGACTTGTGGCGCGGATGGCTGATGCGATGCTGGAGCGCGCCATCGTCGGTCAGGAGCAGCAGGCCCTCGCTGTCCTTGTCGAGCCGCCCGGCCGGATAGACGCCGCGCAGGGGAATGAAATCGCGCAGCGTCCCGCCTGAGCCGAGCGGATCACTGGTGAACTGGCTGAGCACGCCATAGGGTTTGTTGAAGAGCACGAGCATACAGGATTACTGGAACAGCGCGAGGCGTCAGGGTGCAAAGCGTCGATGATGGCGGTTGGAGAGACTGGATTCGATCAGCGGTGTTCCGTGCCCGATGGCGAGGCGCCGACGGCACGTCTGTAACGCAACCAATCGAAGGCCGGGCCAGGATCGGTCTTGCGGCCAGGAGCGATGTCCGCGTGTCCGACGATACGCGCATCCGTGATGGCCGGATAGTGCCGCTGGATTTGGTGGGTGCAGGCGACGAGGCGCGCATATTGCGCCTCGGTGAAGGGGGTCTCGTCGGTTCCCTCCAGCTCGATTCCGATCGAATAGTCATTGCAGCGCTCGCGGCCCTGGAAGCTGGAGACTCCGGCATGCCAGGCCCGGCGCTCACAGGCAACGTACTGGATCAGACGCCCGTCGCGCCGGATCAGCAGGTGGGCCGAGACGCGCACCGAGGCGATGGGCGCGAAATAGGGATGTGCGTTCGGATCGAGCCGGTTGAAAAAGAGCGCGTCGATCCAGTCGCCCCCGAATTCGCCCGGCGGCAGGCTGATATTGTGGATCACCAGCAGGTCGATCGTCGTCTCGGGCGGGCGGGCGTCCTGGTTCGGCGAGGGGCGCTGCTCGGCGCCGGCGAGCCAGCCATCGGCATCGATGCCCGAGCCGGACGACGAATCAGCGCTGTTGGAAATCGCGACCATGTCGAGGGCGTACCTGAGTTGTCTGGATGACTGAGTGTTTTTGTGACGGATTATTGCGCCGTGCGCACGTAAGCTGTCCTATCCTATTTCACTTCGCTCACTCCAGTCATCGTCGGTATCGCCCATGTCTCGCACCTCTGCCGTCCCTCAGCTTTCCATCCCCTTCGATCCAGCCCTGATCGAGTCCCAGGTGCGCGCCGCCCTGGACGAGGACGTGGGGCCGGGCGATCTGACCGCTTCACTCCTGCCGGCCGATCAGGAGGCGCGCGCCGAACTCGTCACACGCGAGTCGGCCGTGCTCTGTGGTACCGCCTGGTTCGAGACGGTCTTTCGCCTGCTCGATCCCGCCGTCCGGATTCACTGGGACGCGAGCGATGGCCAGGGCATCGAGCCGGGGCAGCGTCTGTGCGTGATCGAGGGACGGTCGCATGTTCTGCTGACCGCAGAACGCACGGCGATGAACTATCTCCAAACGCTCTCCGGCACGGCGACTCTGGCTCGACGCTATGCCGATGCCGTGGCGGGGCTGCCGGTGCGGGTGCTCGACACGCGCAAGACACTCCCAGGTCTGAGGCTGCAACAGAAGTATGCCGTGCGTTGCGGCGGTTGCCACAATCATCGGCTCGGTCTGTTCGACGCCATCCTGATCAAGGAGAACCACATCCTGGCCGCCGGCTCCATCCCGGCGGCACTGGAGGCGGCGCGGACCCTGCATCCGGGCGTCCCGGTCGAGATCGAGGTCGAGTCACTGGAGGAGCTGGAGATCGCGCTCGATTCCGGCGCACCCATCGTCCTGCTCGACAACTTCGCGCTCGACGACCTGAGACGCGCCGTAGCCGTGACGTCCGGTCGGGCACAGTTGGAAGCCTCGGGCGGGATCAGTCTGGAGACGATCCGTGCCATCGCCGAAACCGGCGTCGACCGGATCTCGGTCGGCGCCCTGACCAAGGACGTGCGCGCGGTCGATCTGTCGATGCGCTTTTCATGAACGGCCAGACACCGCTCACCGGGACTTGCACTGACCTTCGGGGTATCGACCGCTGATGTCCTGGCTGGCACAAGGACGTTTTACCGCCTAATCTAGCGGGCAGGATGGAAGCCGTTTTCCCGTTCCGCAACCGCCACCTGAAACGGAGACTCCCGATGATTCGCCATCGCCCTATTGCGCGCCTCCTGCTGCTTTCAGCTCTGACCCTGTCATTGTCGGCGACCGCCGAAGAGTTACCGGAGTCCGCCCAACGGATCGTGCCGCAACTCCAGGAGTGGGGGACCAACCCGATCCTCGTCGAGGCCGTGCGTGAACAAAATGCGCTTGGCCGATCACTGGAGGATGTCCAGCGCCTCGATGCGGACTGGATGGCCGCCAGCAGCGTGACCCCGTTCATGCAGACGCTCATGGACAACGCGCCCGCGCGTGAGCTCAAGCGGCTGGAGCAGACCAAGCCCTATTTCCTGGAGCTGTTCCTGATGGACGGTCAGGGCGCCAATGTCGCGATGACCAACAAGACCTCGGACTATTGGCAGGGCGACGAGGACAAGTTCGTCGAATCCTTCAAGCAGGGGCAGGGCGCGGTGCATCTGGGCGAGGTCGAGTTCGACAGCAGCGCGCAGGCGTATCTGGTTCAGATCTCGGTGCCGGTGATGGATGAGGGGCGGGCGATCGGAGCCTTGACCGTCGGGATCGATCTCGATCGTCTCGAACAGGAGGCGCCCTAGCCAAGCGGGTGCGGGTGCTCGCGGTCGGCCCGGCCGCTGGTGATGGTCGCTGGAGGAGTGCTATCCATGAAGTGGTTTCAGAATCTTGCTTTTCGTTACAAACTGATCCTGCCGCTGGGCGTCGTCGTTGTGCTGTTCTTCCTGTTCGCCGCGAGCACCCTGTACCGCATCGATTCCCTGGGAGAGGAAGTGGCCGACCTCGTTCGAACCGATATGCCGGTGATCAACGATCTCTTGCAGGCGGATCGGGATCTCTATCAGGCTCTGGTCGCGGAGCGGACGCTGATTTTCATGGACGTCGGCTCCGAGAACTATACGGCGATGGCCGCACAGCACGCCGAGAACGTCCAGCAAGCGTATGAGCGGATCACGCGCGCGGCGGCGACCATCGCGTCCTCTCGACTGGCCTCGCTCCCGGACATCACCGAAAAGCTGAAAGCGTTCGAGACGAACTATCAGACCTGGGAGTCCTTGAGCCGGCAGGTGGTCGAGTCGCGTTCGAGCGATACCCGGGCGGGGCGGTCGACGGCCATCGGCCTCACTCTGAACGAATCGCGCGCGGCCTTCGAGTCGATGCGGGATCTCCTGGACCAGATCGAGACGCTCGTCATCACGAGTTCGGAAGAGTCCGTGCAGCGGACCGAAACCGACGTGTCCTCTAATCAGCGCGATACGCTCGTCCTGCTGGCGGTCTGTCTGATCGTCATGGGCGCGATGGTCTTTGGATTGCCGCCGATGATCGTCCGGCCGATCCGGCGCATCCTGGATCGCGTGGAGGATATTGCCGAGGGCGAGGGCGATCTCAGGGCGCGTCTGGACGAGGACAGCCGCGATGAGACGGGCCAGTTGGCGCGAACCTTCAACCGCTTTCTCAACAGGCTGCATCAACTGATCGGGCAGTCCGTGTCATCGGCCGGGCAGCTCGCTCAGGCGGGCGAGCGTCTGAAAACGGTGGCCGGTGAAAGCGACCGTGCCATCATGGAACAACTGACCCAGATCCAGATGGTCGCCACGGCCGTGCATGAAATGGCGGCGACCGTGAACGAGATCGCGCGCAATAGCGCGCGCGCGGCCGACAGTACGCAAGCGGCCGAGGCCGGGGTGCGTTCAGGAACGCATGTGGTGGGTGAGGCCTCGGTGGCGATCGGCCACCTGGCAGAGGTCGTCACCCGGGCCTCCGAGGCCATCGTGGCCCTGGAATCCGAATCCAAGAGCATCGGCGCCGTACTCGAAGTCATCAAGGGCGTGGCCGAGCAGACCAATCTACTGGCGCTGAATGCCGCCATCGAGGCGGCCCGCGCGGGCGAGAGCGGGCGCGGCTTTGCCGTGGTCGCGGCCGAGGTGCGGAATCTCGCGTCCCGGACCCAGCAATCCGCCGGTGAGATCGAGTCGATGATCGCCGCGCTCCAGTCCAGTGCCCTCAATATGGTCGGCATCATGCAGAGCGGTCAGGGCATGGTGGAGACGACCCTGCAAAAGGCCGAACAGGCCAGCCGTTCGCTCGATGACATCACGCGCGCCGTGACGGCCGTCAACGATATGATAACGCAAATCGCCAGCGCTGCCGAGGAACAGAGCGTCGTCACCGAGGAGATCAACAAGAATACGCTCAAGATCCAGCAACTGGCCGAGCATGCCGCCTCGACCAGTGATCAGACCGCTACCGCGCGTGAGGATCTGATCGTGCTCACCCAGGATCTGCATGCCAGTCTGGCCTGCTTCAAAGTGTGAGTGCCGCAGCGAGACCGGGCAGGGATCAGACTCCGAGTTGGGCGCGCGGGTCGAACGGCAATTGTTCGGCCATGCGCCGGTAGAAGTCGCGCGCCGTCTCGGTCTCGGCCGGGGGGATGACGATCTCCAGTTGCACGATCTCGTCGCCCGGCGGCGTGCCCGGCAGACCACGTCCCTTGAGCCGCAGCTTGCGTCCCGACTGCGAGCCGGGCGGGATCTTGAGGTTGACCGAACCGCCCAGGGTCGGCACCTGAACCGTGGCGCCGAGCGCGGCTTCCCAGGGTGCGACCGGCAGGCGCAACTGGATATCGCGTCCATCGGGAGTGAACAGCCGGTGCGGCTTGAACTCGATCTCCAGATAGAGATCTCCGGCCGGTCCGCCGTGGCGTCCGGGCAGGCCCTGGCCGGCGAGCCGGATCTGACGCCCCTGGGTGACGCCGGCCGGGATGCGCACATTGAGCGTCCGGGAGCGCGCCGAACTCTGGACGCTGGAGCCGGTTGCAGGCAGGTCGACCTTGATCTGACGGGTCGCGCCCTGGTGTGAGTCCTCCAGGTCGATGGCGAGCTTGATGGTCTGATCCTGGCCGCGCTGACGACCGGCGCCACGTCCCTCGGAGCGGAAGGCGCGGCCGAAGATGCTGGAGAAGAAGTCGCTGTAGTCGCCCGTCGCGCCGCCGGTTTTGAAGTCGAAGTCGCCCCAGCCGCCGGCGCCGGGCGGCGGGCGGAAGTCGTCGCCCGCGCGCCAGCTGCTGCCGAGTGCGTCATAGGTGGCGCGTTTCTCCGGATCCTTCAGCACCTCATTGGCCTCGTTGATCTCCTTGAAGCGCGCCTCGGCGTTGTGTTCCTTGCTGACGTCGGGGTGATACTTGCGCGCCAGCTTGCGATAGGCGCGCTTGATCTCCTCTTGCGAAGCGGTGCGCGATACGCCGAGGGTCTTGTAGTAATCCTTGTATTGCATCGAGGGGTCTCAACGGGAAGGGCCGTGCTGGATCGGGTTCGAAGGTCAATGATAATAGGGGCGGCTATCGATCAGGCAACGGTTTGTCGGTCTGCTCGATCAAGCCCGCGACGGATCGATCGCGCCATGCGCCGGCACCGTTCGCCCCTGCGCCCAGGTGCGCAGCCGCTCGATCTGAGCGTCCATGACCACCGACAACGGCTGGGTGTTGGCCAGTTCGTTCAGGAGTGTTTCGGTCGTGATGGCCGTCGGGGCTTCGCTTGTGCTGTCGGCGAAACGCGCGGAGACCACGACCTGTTCGATACCGGCGCCGGTGAAGCCCTCGCTGGCCTCGGCCAGGGCATCGAGATCGAAGTCGCTTGGATTCAGTCCGCGCTGGCGCAGATGGATGGCGAAGATGTCGCGCCGGATCTCGGCCGTGGGCAGGTCGACGAAGAAGATCTCGTCCAGGCGTCCCTTGCGGATCAGTTCGGGCGGCAGGCGCTGGATGTCGTTGGCGGTGGCCGCCAGGAAGACGCGCGAACGTCGCTCGGCCATCCAGGTCAGGAGTGTACCTAATACCCGTCGTCCGACCCCTTCGTCCTCCGAGCCGGTGGCCACGCCCTTTTCGATCTCGTCGAGCCAGAGCACGCAGGGCGCCATCAGATCCGCCGTCTCCAGCGCTTTGCGCAGATTGCGCTCGGTCTCGCCGATGTATTTGTTGTAGAGCGCGCCGAAGTCCAGCCGCAGCAGCGGCACACCGAAATAACCGGCCACCGCCTTGGCCGCCAGACTCTTGCCGCCGCCCTGCACGCCGAGCAGCAGCAGGCCGCGCGGATGGTCGCGCTGGCGCTCAGGATCGAGAAAGGCCGCGCGCCGGCGCTCGATCCAGCGCTTGAGGTTGGACAGACCGGCGATGTCGGCGAAGGAACGGGTGTCGTACTCGAAACTGATGATGCCCTCCGGACTCAGTAACTCGTACTTGGCGCGGCGCACAGCGGCCACGTCGTCCTGGGTGATGGCGCCATCGCGGCGGATGGCGTTGCGGATGAGCCGGCGGGCGTCGGACTCGGTGATGCCGAGCAGGTTGTTCGCCAACTGATTCACGGACTCGCGCGTGGCCCGCACCGCGCCCTGGTTTGTGACCTGCTGCCAGGATTTGGCCTCCTCGCGGATCAGCGCCATGAGCCGGTTGCGGTCGGGGAGACGCAGGGTAAAGCGCGCGCTCAGATGACGCAGTTCAGGCGGCGCTTCCAGTGCATGACTGAGCAGCACCAGGGTGCGCGGCAGTCCGCCATAGCCCTGGGCGATCTCCTTCAGCAGCCGGACATGCAGCGGCGTGTCCAGATAGGGGTGGAAATCGAGCAGCAGATAGAGTCCGCGCTGCGGCGTGACCCGAATGTGGCGCAAGACCTCGGTCGGCTCGGCCAGCATCCGCTGCGGCTCGCTGTCGTACTCGATGCGGCGCAGACCATCCGTGACCGTCCAGCGAAAGCCCGGCTCAGAGATTCGCAGTGCCAGGCGCGAGAAGAGCTCGACCACGCGCGGTTCCTCGATCGACTCGATCAGGATGATGGGCGTGTCCGAGCGTAGCAGCAGTTCGAGATCATGCAGATCGGGCGTCATGATGGTTGGCCACAGGCGTCGAATGCGGCAGGATTAGCAGCAAACCGGGCCGGACTCAAGCGCCGGCTCTTGCCGATCGCCTAGAATAGCCCCCAGATTCACGCCAACGCCGATCACGGATCACAGAGACCCCATCATGAGCGCCAAAGACCATCTGATCATCTTCGATACCACGCTGCGCGACGGCGAGCAGAGTCCCGGCGCCTCGATGACGCGCGACGAGAAGGTGCGCATCGCCAAGGCGCTCGAAAAGCTGCGGGTCGATGTCATCGAGGCCGGCTTTCCGATCGCCAGTCCGGGCGACTTCGAGGCGGTCAAGGCCGTGGCCGAGGCGGTCAAGGATAGCCGGGTCTGTGGTCTGGCGCGCGCGCTGGATGCCGACATCGATCGTGCGGGCGAGGCGCTCAAGAACGCCAATGCCGGTCGCATCCATACCTTCATCGCCACTTCGCCAATTCATATGGAGAAGAAGCTGCGCATGAGTCCGGATCAGGTGCTGGAGCAGGCCGTCTATGCCGTCAAGCGCGCGCGCAATCTGACCGATGACGTCGAGTTCTCGCCCGAGGACGCCGGACGCTCCGAGATCGATTTCCTGTGCCGGATTCTCGAAGCGGTGATCGACGCCGGCGCCCGAACCCTGAACATCCCGGATACGGTCGGCTACAACATCCCCGATCAGTTCGGCTCGCTCATCGCCACCCTGCGCGCGCGGATTCCGAACGCGGACAAGGCGATCTTCTCGGTCCACTGTCACAACGATCTGGGGCTGGCCGTGGCCAACTCGCTCGCCGCCGTGCGCAACGGGGCGCGTCAGGTCGAATGCACCATCAACGGACTCGGTGAACGTGCGGGCAACGCGGCGCTGGAAGAGATCGTGATGACGGTGCGCACCCGTCAGGATCTGTTCGACTGCGACACCCGGCTCGATACGACTCAGATCATGAACTGCTCGCGGCTGGTCTCGGGCATCACCGGCTTCGCGGTCCAGCCGAACAAGGCGGTCGTCGGGGCCAATGCCTTCGCGCACGAGTCGGGCATCCATCAGGACGGGGTGCTCAAGCATCGCGAGACCTATGAAATCATGCGCGCCCAGGACGTCGGCTGGAGCGAGAACCGCATGGTGCTCGGCAAGCACTCGGGCCGCAATGCCTTCCGTGCGCGCTTGCAGGAACTGGGCGTGGTGCTGGGTTCTGAGGAAGAGCTGAACGCCGCCTTCGCCCGCTTCAAGGATCTCGCCGACAAGAAGCACGAGATCTTCGACGAGGACTTGCAGGCCCTGGTGACGGACGCCACGCTGGAGACGGCCAACGAGCGCGTCAAGCTGGTCTCGATGCGCGTCTGCTCCGAGACTGGCGAGACCCCGAGCGCGGCCCTGGTGCTGGCGCTCGACGGCGAGGAACGCTCGGGCACGGCCACCGGCGGCGGTCCGGTCGATGCGACCTTCAAGGCGATCGAGAGCCTGGTCCAGACCGACTCCACGCTCAAGCTCTACTCGGTCAACGCCATCACCAGCGGCACCGATGCCCAGGGCGAGGTGACGGTGCGGCTGGAGAAGGGCGGTCGCATCGTCAACGGCCAGGGTGCGGACACCGACATCCTGGTCGCCTCGGCCAAGGCGTATATCAACGCCTGCAACAAGATCCTGCATCCGGCCGAGCGCGCCCATCCGCAGGCGGCCGATGTCTGAGGGGCGCGCGATGGTCGAGCGTCCGCCGCTGGACGAGGATCGGCGTCTGGCCTATCTGGAGGCCATGGGGGTGAGCGTCTGGGAATTGCGCGCGCCGCTGGTCGCGATGCCCGAGGCGGTCGCGGCCATGCCGGCTCCGGTCGAGCGCGATACGCCGGTCGAGTCCATCGAGCCGGAGCCGTCCTCGATGTCCGCTCCCGCGCTCGACGAGAGGGCGTCGTCGCAACCCGTCGCGACTGTCGAATCCACGCCTGTTGCCGAGCATCGTGCGGCTGAAGCCGTACCGACGAAAGAGGTTCCCCGGACTGTACCGGATTTGGAACCTCTACCGTTTCCCGATTGGGACGAGGCGGCGGATTACTCGCCCGCGCTGTTGGATGAATGGGACGCCATGGGCCATCCGCCCGCCACCGAGGCCGAAGCGGTGAATCCGATCGAGCGCATGGACTGGGACGCGCTGGATGCCGCTGTGCGCGGCTGCCGTGCCTGCCGACTCTGGGAGACGCGCACCAAGACCGTCTTCGGCGTCGGTGATCGGCGCGCGGATCTGATGATCATCGGCGAGGCGCCGGGCGCCGACGAGGACAGCCAGGGAGAACCCTTCGTCGGGCGGGCGGGGCAGTTGCTGAACCGGATGCTGGCGGCCATCGGCTTCAGCCGCGAACAGGTCTACATCGCCAACGTGCTCAAGTGCCGTCCGCCCGGCAATCGCGATCCCAAGCCGGACGAGGCGCTCGCCTGCCAAGCCTATCTGCACCGTCAGGTGGCCCTGATCGAACCCAGGGTCATCCTCTCGGTGGGGCGGATCTCGGCGCAGCAACTGCTGAAGACGGATACGCCGGTCGGTCGATTGCGTGGACAGTGGTTCGACTATGGTCCGGCGCGTATCCCGCTGCGCGTGACCTATCATCCCGCCTATCTGCTGCGCTCACCCGAGCAGAAAGCCAAGGCCTGGGAGGATCTGACCGAAGTCCGGCGGCGGCTGTGAACCGACGAATGGCGGCTGCAAGGTCTTGAATCACGCGGCCACTTTTCGAACAATGCCACACGAAACGAATGGCTGGACATTTCGATCAGTCTTGCCTATGATTTTTATCAATTCGATCGGTAAATAAGATTTCTTATTTAATTATTTTCTAATATACACTCTTCCCCGTGGTCGATGCAGTGCTGGCCACGCTTGCTGCCAACGACAAAACGATCTGGAGAACTTTCTAATGAAAAAGCTTGCTACCGCTGCTGCCGTCGCCGCCCTTCTTGGTGCTTCCGCTTCCGCTTCCGCTTGGTGGGGTCCGGGCTGGGGCGGTCCTGGCTACGGCAATGGCTTCGGCGACTGGATGGACGACTTCTTCGGTGACGGCTACGGCGACTTCAACATGAGCATGAGCGGCGGCGGTCGCGGCTATGGTCGTGGTTATGGTCGCGGCTATGGTTACGGCAACCCCTACTACGGTTACGGCTATCCCTACTACGGTGGTTATGGCTACCCCTATGGCGGCTACGGCGCTCCTTACGCCTTCCCCTATGGCGCTCCTTACGGCGCACCTGTCGCTCCCGCCGCTCCGGCTCAGTCCGAAGCCAAGTAAGCGCGACACCTAAGTCGGGGAAAGAAGCCAGGCGCTCTGCCTGGCTTTTTTGCGCTCAGTCGACCTGGATCTCGTAGAGTCGGGGCCAGTATTTGCCGGTGACGAACAGCCGGTCGGTCGCGGCGTCGTGGGCGATGCCGTTCAACACCGCTTCCGAACTCACGCGCTCGCTGGCCGGGTAGAGCGTCGTCAGGTCGAGCACGGCTGTCACTTGGCCGCTGTCGGGTGCGATTCGCACCAGATGATCACTGCGCCAGACGTTGGCCCAGATGGCGCCATTGATGTATTCCAGTTCGTTGAGCCTGTGCACTGGGCGCTTACCGGCGCGGACCTTCACCCGTCGCACGACGTTCCGGGTCTCGGGATCGAGAAACCGTAGCTCGTCCGTGCCGTCGCTCATGATCCAGTGCTGTCCATCCTGGGTCAGACCCCAGCCTTCGCCGGTATAGCTGAAGGTTTCCAGTCGCTCGAAGGTCTTGGCGTCGTAGATGATTCCGAGCCGTTCGCGCCAGGTCAGTTGCACCAGACGTCCGCGCCAATCCGTGAGGCCCTCGCCGAACAGATTGGGGGCTAGCCGGATTTCCTGCTCCACGCGCCCGGTCTCCAAGTCGACCCGGCGCAAGGTCGAACGGCCATAGTTGCCGGTGCTCTCATAGAGCTTGCCGTCGATGAAGATCAAGCCTTGGGTGAAGGCGCTCGGATCGTGCGGATAGCTCGCTACCACCCGATAGCCGAGTACTGTTGCTGAGTCGGCTAAAGCGACACCACACCACAGCATCAACAGCGCGACCAAACCGAGTCCCGACTTCATGCGGCCAGTCCTCGCGCCTGCAACTCGCGGATCTGGTCGCGAATCGCCGCCGCCTCCTCGAACTCCAGATTCTTAGCGTGCTGGTACATCTGCTTTTCCAGCGTCTTGAGACGCTTGGCCATCTGCTGGGGCGTCAGTCGACCGTACTCGGCCACCTGCTCGGCGACCTTGGCATATTCGCGGGCCTTCATCGGCGCGCCGGGTGTGTGGGCCTCCAGAATATCGGCGACCGCTTTGCGGATGGTCTGGGGCGTGATGCCCTGAGCTTCGTTGGCCGCGATCTGTTTGGCACGTCGCCGCTCGCTTTCCTCAATCGCGCGCTGCATCGAGCTGGTGATCCGGTCGGCATAGAGAATCGCCTTGCCGTTGGCGTTGCGCGCCGCGCGGCCGATGGTCTGGATCAGCGAGTCGGTCGAGCGCAGAAAGCCCTCCTTGTCGGCATCCAGGATCGCCACCAGCGACACCTCGGGCATGTCCAGCCCTTCGCGCAGCAGATTGATGCCGACCAGCACATCGAAGGCGCCGAGCCGCAGATCGCGGATGATCTCGACCCGCTCGACGGTGTCGATGTCCGAATGCAGATAGCGCACCTTGACGCCATGCTCGTCGAGATACTCGGTCAGATCCTCGGCCATGCGCTTGGTGAGCGTCGTCACCAGCACCCGTTCGTCGGCGGCCACGCGCGGGCCGATCTCAGACAGCAGATCGTCGACCTGACTGAGCGCCGGGCGCACCTCAACCTCGGGATCGACCAGCCCGGTCGGGCGCACCACCTGTTCGATGACCGCGCCCGAGTGCTCGATCTCGAAGGCGCGCGGCGTGGCCGAGACATAGATGGTCTGCGGCTGGCGTGACTGGAACTCCTCGAACTGGAGCGGGCGGTTGTCGAGCGCCGAGGGCAGCCGGAAGCCGTAGTTGACCAGATTCTCCTTGCGCGAGCGGTCGCCGCGATACATGCCGCCGAGCTGGGGCACGGTGACATGGCTCTCGTCGATGACGAGGATCGCATCGGGCGGCAGATAGTCATACAAGGTCGGTGGCGGCTCGCCCGGCTGACGCCCGGAGAGATAGCGGCTGTAGTTCTCGATGCCCTGGCAGTAGCCGACCTCCAGCATCATCTCCAGATCGAACCGGGTGCGCTGTTCGAGTCGCTGGGCCTCGACCAGCTTGTCGTTGGCGCGCAGCCAGTCGAGTCGCTCCTTGAGTTCCGGCTTGATGAGATCGATGGCCTGGAGGATGGTCTCACGCGGGGTGGCATAGTGGGTCTTGGGGAACACCGTGTAGCGCGAGACCTGCCGCCGCACCTCCCCGGTGAGCGGATCGAACAGCGACAGCGTCTCGATCTCGTCGTCGAACAGGGCGATGCGCAGCGCCTCGTCGTCGGACTCGGCCGGGTGGATGTCGATCACGTCGCCGCGCACGCGATAGGTGCCGCGTGACAGCTCGATCTCGTTGCGGGTGTATTGCAGCTCGGCGAGCCGGCGCAGGATGGCGCGCTGGTCGATGCGCTCGCCGCGCTTGAGGATCAGCACCATCTTCAGATAGGCCTCGGGATCGCCCAGACCATAGATGGAGGAGACGGTGGCGACGATGATGACGTCGCGCCGCTCCAGCAGTGCCTTGGTCGCCGACAGACGCATCTGCTCGATGTGCTCGTTGATCGCGGCGTCCTTCTCGATATAGGTGTCGGTCGCCGGGACATAGGCTTCGGGCTGGTAGTAGTCGTAATAGGAGACGAAATACTCCACAGCGTTGCGCGGGAAGAACTCGCGCATCTCGCCATAGAGCTGGGCGGCGAGCGTCTTGTTGGGCGCGAGGATGAGCGCCGGACGCTGCACCTGGGCGATGACGTTGGCTATTGAAAATGTCTTGCCTGATCCCGTGACACCGAGCAGGGTCAGACCGGCCTCGCCGTCGTTCAGGCCCGCGACCAGACGGCGGATGGCTTCGGGCTGGTCGCCGGCCGGGGCGAAGGGACTGACGAGTTCGAAGGCGGGACTGGAGGGGTTGGACATGCCGGGAAACCTCGGGGACGCGCACGACGGACGCGGGTAGGGGAGAGACGTTCGATTCGAGTGTCGGACAGCGGACGATTCGCTATTATTGTGGGCCTCCAACCACGAATCCAGCCATCAGGGCCATCCAGGTACTTTCGTCCATGACCACCAAGCTCGCTGCCCGCGTCCAGGCCGTCAAGCCGTCCGCGACCCTTGCCATCACCGCCCGCGCCGCCGCGCTCCGTGCCGAGGGCCGGGATGTGATCGGTCTCGGCGTCGGGGAGCCGGACTTCGATACCCCCGAGCACATCAAGGCCGCTGCCGTCCGCGCCATCGAGTCCGGCTTCACCAAGTACACCGCCGTCGACGGCACGCCGGATCTCAAGCGCGCCATCATCGCCAAGTTCCAGCGCGAGAACGGGCTGGACTATGCGCCGAATCAGATCCTGGTCTCGTGCGGCGGCAAGCAGAGTTTCTTCAATCTGGCGCAGGCGCTGCTCGATCCGGGTGACGAGGTGGTGATTCCGGCGCCCTATTGGGTGTCCTATCCGGACATGGTGCTGTTGGCCGGCGGCGCGCCTGTGTTCGTGCAGGCAGGGGCGGCGCAGTCGTTCAAGATCACCCCGGCCCAGCTCAAGGGGGCGATGAACGAGAAGACGCGGCTGGTGGTCATCAATAGTCCGTCCAATCCGACCGGGATGGCGTACAGCCGTGAGGAGCTGGAGGCGCTCGGCGAGGTGTTGCGCGATTTCCCGAAGGTGATCATCGCGACCGACGATATGTATGAGCATATCCGTTGGAGTTCGGCGCCCTTTGTGAACATTCTGAATGCCTGTCCGGATCTGGCGCCGCGCACGCTGGTGCTGAACGGGGTGTCGAAGGCGTATTCGATGACGGGCTGGCGGATCGGCTATGCGGCTGGACCGGCGCACATCATCAAGGCGATGAATACGATCCAGTCGCAGAGTACGTCCAATCCGACGTCGATCTCGCAGGTGGCGGCGCAGGCGGCGCTGGACGGGCCGCAGGAGTGCATCGGGGTGATGCTCAAGGCGTTCATGGAGCGGCACGATTTCGTGGTCGAGCGGCTCAACCAGATTCCGGGCATCGAGTGTCTGCCGACCGATGGGACGTTCTATGTGTTTCCGAAGGTGCAGAAGCTGATCGAGGGTCTGGATGGGGTGAACAACGATCTGGAGCTGGGCGAGTATCTGATCGAGAAGGCGGGCGTGGCAGTGGTGCCGGGGTCGGCGTTCGGGTTGGGCGGCTATCTGCGGCTGTCGATCGCGACCAGTCGCGAGACGCTGGAGCGGGCGCTGGATCGGATCGAGCAGGCGGTAAAAAACGCTTGACGCAGGTCGGGTAGGGCCGTATCATGCGCGGCTCATGACATTCCCTGGTAGCTCAGTCGGTAGAGCGGGTGACTGTTAATCACTAGGTCGGCGGTTCGAGCCCGTCCCAGGGAGCCAATAAAAGAAAGGGGTTACCAATATCACTTGGTAGCCCCTTTTTCTTTTCCGGCGTTTCGTCGCCGTCTGGTTGCCGTTCGCCTTCGGTGAAGAATTTCAGCCAGCGATCCTGCTCGGTTTGGACGGCGTCGGCGTGGAATTTGTTCAACTCCAGCAGCCCCCAACTTCACCCCTCCAGTAACGCCTTGAGATCCTTGAGCATCAAGAACAGGTGGTAGGGATCGGTCGGGCTAGGCTCGAATTCCCAAGACTCGTACCACTGCCGCGCTGCCTCATCCTTGGCATGAACCAGCAGGCAACGAATGCCCGCAATGTCAGCAGCCTGTGCGGTGCGCAGCAGCGCGTCCTTGAGCAGCGCCTTGCCCAGGCCTTGTCCCTGGTGATCACGATCCACAGCCAGCCGTGCCAGAATCATGACCGGCGCCGGATGCCGGGCCAAGCCCTTCATGACGCGTACTGGAGCGTCCTCCGGATCAACACTTCCGACCGCCAGACTGTAGAAGCCCACGACCTCGCCGCTCAGGCAGCACACGTATGTCTGGGCGCTATTGGCCTTCTGGTTGACGAGCGCGTAGCGTTGCAGGAACTGGTTAAGCGGCGGTTGCCCGCAGTCGAAGCCTTCCGTCGAATCCGCAGGCGCGAGCTTGCGGACCAGTTCATACGCTGCACTCAACCCAGAACTCCGGGTTCACTGAGCAGTTTCTTCAGGCGCGGCTTGGCTTGCACGGGGCGATCCAGTGCTTGCTGAAAGGCCTGCCACTGGTCATCGCTCAGCTCAAAGCGACGACGATCTGACAGTGCCTGGTTGGCGGCGATCACCCCAGCATCCAGCAGGAATTCGCTGACGTTTTTGTGGCAAGAGCGCGCGGCTTCCTGCAGCAGCTGCTTGACAGCGCTGCTGGCGCGGACATCGATCCGTTCGGATTTGGAGAGGTTCAAGGTGCCCATGGAAACTCCTATGTTCTGAAATGACTCCCATCATAGGCGTCCGGATGATGTCCGGACAAGTCAAATTTGTCCCGCGACACGCAACAGTTACTGCATTCGTAATCAAGAATGGAAGACCAGGCAAGGCGATATTTGCCATCGTTCCTGTGGCTTGCGGATCAGGGCATGATTTTTTCAACCGCAGGTGTGCTGGCCTATGGCCAAGCATAGGCGAGTGTCGTTACAAAGGCGACTGAAGCAGCACAGCGATCAGTGGGTGCGGGTCTGGTCTTGCAGTTGTGCTTTGAGGCGCGCGATTTCGGCCAGAGCCGCTTCTTTCTCGGCCCGTTCCTGTTCCTTCGCGGCTCGTTCCTGTTCCGCCCGAGTCTGCGCCTGTTCCTTCGCGGCCCGTTCCTGTTCCTTCTCGGCCTGCACCTGTTCCTTTTCGGCCCGTGCCTGTTCCAAGGCGGCCCGTTGCTGTTCGGTTTCGGTCTTCAGCTCATCCAGGTGGCGCTGGATGCCGCGTTGCTCGCGCAGGTAGTTCTGACGGGCTTGGTAGGCGTGATAAGCGCGGTCTTTGTCGGAGAAGGCTTTCAGGGTGCTCATGGCTTGCCTCATCTCGTCGGTGTGCATCCAGGTCGGCAGGGCGCCGGGGTCGAGTCGTTCGCCTTCGGTGAAGAATTTCAGCCAGCGATCCTGCTCGGTTTGGACGGCGTCGGCGTGGAATTTGTTCAGCTCCAGCAGCCAGATGCCGCCGTGGTCGAGCAGCAGGCGTCCGGCGCCGTCGCGCAGGCGGAAGTCGTGGACGAACTCGGGGCGCTCCTTGGGCAGCAGGTCTTCGCCCAGCAGCCAGATGGCGTAGGTGGGTTTGAGGGTGCTGTAGTCTTCGCCGCTGTGGAGTTGGCTGCTGTAGAGGTCGGCCCAGGTGTAGAGGATGCGCGCGAGCAGGTCGCGGTTGGCGAGCAGTTGGATTTCGATCTGGTGCAGGCTTCCGCGCTGGTCGCGCGCCTTGACGTCGACGATGCTGAGTTTGTCGTCGAGGAATTCTTTGTCGTTGTAGGGGTTGAGGATCTCAACCTCGGTGATGGGGGCGGGGAGGGCCGGGCCGAGGATGGCGTTGAGGAAGTGGATCAGCAGGGCGCGGTTGGACTCCGAGCCGAGCAAGGCCTTGAAGACGCAGTCGATCTTGGGGTCGATGGGATGGCTCATGGTGGGAGTCTAGTCAGGATCAGGGCGGCCTGACAATCCGTTATATGGTCCGTCCCTGTTTTCACGGCGCATTCTGCCGGGCGTTAACCGTTGGGCGATCAGTGGGTGCGGGTCTGATCTTGCAGTTGTGCTTTGAGGCGTGCGATTTCGGCCAAGGCCGCTTCTTTTGCAGCCCGTTCCTGTTCCGCCCGAGTCTGCGCCTGCTCCTTCGCGGCCCGTTCCTGTTCCTTCGCGGCCCGTTCCTGTTCCTTCGCGGCCCGTTCCTGTTCCTTCTCGGCCTGCGCCTGTTCCTTTTCGGCCCGCGCCTGTTCCAGGGCGGCCCGTTGCTGTTCGGTTTCGGTCTTCAGCTCATCCAGATGGCGCTGGATGCCGCGTTGCTCGCGCAGGTAGTTCTGGCGAGCCTGGTAGGCGTGATAGGCGCGGTCTTTGTCGGAGAAGGCTTTCAGGGTGCTCATGGCTTGCTTCATCTCGTCGGTGTGCATCCAGGTCGGCAGGGCGCCGGGGTCGAGTCGTTCGCCTTCGGTGAAGAATTTCAGCCAGCGATCCTGCTCGGTTTGGACGGCGTCGGCGTGGAATTTGTTCAGCTCCAGCAACCAGATGCCGCCGTGGTCGAGCTGAGGTAGCCTGGAAACAACGGACACTTCCACTTGGGATAGAGTACCGAGCGGAGGTACCGAATGAGCAAGAATCAGAGCTACTCGGCGGAATTTCGGGCCGAGGCCGTGAAATTGGTGTTGGAACAAGGGCTGTCCCAGCCAGCGGCGGCCAGGCGGCTATCGATCCCGAAAGGCACTTTGGGAAACTGGATAGCGGCGGCCAAGACAGCTCCAGCGGGAGCCGGGGGCGCTGCCCCAGGGAGTCGGTCAGTTGGGGAATTGGAACATGAAATCGCTCGTCTACGCCGAGAGTTGGCCGAGGCCCGGATGGAACGCGACGTGTTAAAAAAAGCGACGGCGTACTTTGCCAAGGAGTCGCTGCAAAGTACGCGTTCATGAAGGCTTGGCGAGGCCTGTATCCCATGCCCCTGATGTGTCGGCTGTTGGAGGTGTCACGGAGCGGGTTTTATGCGTGGCTCAGGCGAGGACCATCGCGGCGTCAACGCGAGGATGAGCGCCTGAGGGTGGCCGTGCGAGCCGCCCATCAACGCACCCGTGAGACCTACGGGGCGCGGCGGTTGCAGCCTGAACTGGCCGCAGAGGGGGTTGTCGCCGGGCGCGATCGTATTGCCCGACTGCGTCGCGAGATGGGGCTGAAGTGTAAGCAGGCACGCCGTTTCAAGGCGACCACGAACTCCAATCATACGTTGCCAGTCGCCGAGAATCGACTCGACCAGGAGTTCAGGCCGGACGCGCCCAATCAGGTGTGGGTCACGGATATCACCTACATCCCGACCGGCGAAGGATGGCTGTATCTGGCGGGCGTGAAGGATGTGTATACCTGCGAAATCGTCGGCTATGCCATGGGCCCGCGCATGACCCAGGATCTCACCGCCACAGCGCTACGCCGAGCGATACAGCGCAAACGACCGTCACCCGGGCTGATTCATCACTCCGATCGTGGCAGCCAGTACTGCGCCCACGACTACCGGAGCCTGGTCGCACAGTTCGGATTGCGGGCATCCATGTCGCGGCGCGGTAACTGCTACGACAATGCGCCGATGGAAAGCTTCTGGGGCAGCCTGAAAAATGAGTTGGTTCACCACCACCGCTTTGCCACACGCCGCGAAGCCCAGGGCGTGGTTCAGGAGTACATCGAGATCTTCTATAACCGCCAACGGCGCCACTCGCGCCTTGGCTATTTGGCTCCGGCCGTGTTCGAGCAGCGTTATTACGAACAGGTCGGATAACTGGAGTGGACGTGTCCGTTATTGACAGTACACCTCACTTTTGGCGATATCAATTTTGAAATCAACGGCTTCAATATGATCTCGTTAGCCGGTTTGAGTCGCTGGATTTCAAACCATGTGTTGGGAGACGGAACGGTTGGAGTCGTTTGGGGCTACTGGCTGTCTGCGATAGGCTTGCTTCTGACTTCTTTTTATCTGAAAAAAGATGATCGGCGATTTTTTCTGACCCCTTACTTTATACTTCTTTTTTCTCCGCAGACACTATTTTATGACTTCGGATTGGCTGTGTTTTTTTTCATGGCGAAACTGAAGCCGAGTTGTGGGAAAGACTTTCTGATCCTCGCCGCTCTTTGGATTGGTTGCAGCCTGGCTATTTCCTGGAGGAGCGAACTTGATTTTCCGATTTTTATACTCCCATTTTTGGCGCTTGTCTGGATGACGCTTCACAGTAAAACAATTTGAAAGAAACCATTAGCCTGTACTTCGACGCATCCCTGTCCATACCAGCAGCAGGACAGTCATCCATCCGAACGGGATATCTGTCATCTCCGTCAATGGGCGCCAAGCAAATGGTGTCAGCCAAGCAAACGCCAAAATACTGATTTCCCAGCTCAGGAAGCCGCGCTGCAATCCATCGGCGACGAGCGCCGCCAAGGCAAGCCCAAGCACGGTTGCATCATAATCGAGCGCCAGGGGAGCGACCAACAGGGTGCCCGTCGCCAAAACCGCTATCTTCACCAAATACGGAGCACCGCCACGCCAGATCCACCAGACCGCCAAAGCGACAATCGAACCAACCGCGATCTGAAACATCCAGGCGGTATAAACGGATGCCCCCAACAGGCGTGCCGCTGCAAAGGTACTGATCATCTTATGCCAGGGGACGAGTCCCTCCTGGAGCATTTGCAGCGAATAGCCGGATTTAGCCAAAAACGCTGACCAAACCTCGGTCCCCCAAAGCATCCAAGTCAGCATGGCTGATGTCATTACAGTCAAAGTGGCGCTGAGGATCGCTCGCCAGTAGCCGGCGGCGGCCAAGGCGAGCGGCAAGAGCAGCCCAAGCTGCGGTTTATAGACCAAAAGCCCCAGAAGCACCCCGCCCAGCCAAGGGCGTTTGGGTACCAGCATGAGTCCCCAGCCCAGCAACGCAGCGGATAAAAACCCATTTTGGCCATGTCCTAAGTTGATGAACGCCGCCGGGAAAGCCAGCATCGCCAGGAGTGCCCGCCGGTCCGGCAAGAGACGCCACAGGGCAGTCAGATAACCAAGCCAGGTCAGGGTCGACCAAGCGAGTAACGACGGCAGATAGGACAGCATCGCAAGCGGTGCGACGACCAGGAAAGCCATCGGGGGATAGAGCCAGGTGTAAAGAGGAGCATCCGGACCCGCAACGGATTGTTCGATGGCCATCAGGGCGCTGTGGTCGTAAGCGGCTTCGGGCCGACCCTGCCAGAGTAGATTGGACGCGGACCAGAAGCTCAGAAAATCCGTCCCCAAGGGTTTCCTTGCCGCGTCCAGCGTGCCAGTGCGAAAAACGACGACTATTAGCGCGATCGCCACGAATACGGCTAGAAATAGCCTTGGATAGACCCGAAGGCGACTGGTTGTGACCCATTCGCCTGTTTTCAAACCCTTGATCACGACTTCAGCTCCAGATAGATTCGGCTTCGAAGGCTAGGGATGCAACGGTGCCGTAAGGGTGCTGCCGGCTCGATATGGCAGAGTCGGGCCAGATCGGAAGCCATACGCTCTGGCTGTTGGGTTACTGGAAAGCGTGTATCATACCCCCACAAGATATCCGATGGAGCTGGAGGACAGCTTGTGGCAATTTTCCCTCCCACACGAACGTTCCGGCGATGCCACCAAAATAAGACGCGAGTGTTCGAGCGGGCTATAAGCTTGATTTGCATTGGGATCGCCCTATTCGGCTTGCCTATGGCCGTGCTCGCCACATCCTCAAGTGCAAGCACTTCAGACGATCCTCTGAACTCCAACAACCCCGCCGTCCTGCTCGACTGGGGTCAGCGCCACTTCCACGGCGTGCGCGCCACCCAGAACATCGACCGTGCCGTCCAGTTCTATTGCGCCGCCGCCCGACTCGGCAACGCCGAGGCACAGTATCGTTTGGGTGACATCTATGCACGCACCCTGCTCGGAAAACGTGACGAAGTCCTGGCCGCCGCCTGGCTGCTGAAAGCCGCCGCCGGCCAATACAGCGCCGCCAAGACCCGGCTCAAGGACTGGGATCTCAGCACGACCAGCTTCCCCGCCGACCCCGACTGCGTCACCCGCGAACACATGGTCGCCCGCACCCTGCCATCCGCCCGCCCGACCAAGCCCGCCAAAGCGCCCAAACCCAAACCAACCGCCGCCCCCATCCCCAGACTCGCACTCGACACCCCCGACCGCCGCGAGATCGAACGCCTGGTCCGAACCCTCGCCCCACGCCATCGACTCAACCCCGACGTCGTCCTCGCCGTCATCCAGGTCGAATCCAACTTCAACCCCAAGGCCCAATCCCACAAACAGGCCCAGGGCCTGATGCAACTCATCCCCGACACCGCACGCCGCTTCGGCGTCGCCGACCCCTGGGACGCACGTCAGAACATCGACGGCGGCATGGCCTATCTGCGCTGGCTGCTCGACCACTTCAACGGCGACCTGCGTCTGGCCCTGGCCGGCTACAACGCCGGCGAACAGGCCGTGCGCCGGCATGGCGGCGTGCCGCCCTACAAAGAGACCCAAGGCTATGTGCGCAAGATCGCGCGCGTGCTCGGCGTCAGCGAAGAGGGCCTGGCCGCTGTCCAGACCACCCACGCCCCCATCGACGCCGCCAGCGCCAGCCAGAGCGAGACCGATTGGGCACGGCGGTTCTTCACGCCGGGCTGATTCACTCCCGAGGTAGCCATTCATCATGCAAGCGATCGAATTTGAAGCCATCGCACAGCAGCACATTATGCAAATTCCGGATCAAGTACCGGATGGGGTTCGGCTGCGAGTCTTGATACTCCTGGAATGTCTGGAGCAGAGCCATGGTTAGTCAGCAAACCATCGAATCAGCGGTGCACAGACTTGTGCAAGCCGCACATTCACCGCTCAAAGTCATTTTGTTCGGCTCCTATGCCAGGGGTAATCCAAGAGACGATTCAGATCTCGATGTCTTGCTCATCGAGACAGAGATCCCATCACCGGCCGAAGAATATAGTCGCTTGCGTGGCGCTATCGGCCAGATCGGTATCGGCGTCGATTTGTTGTTATATGATCAGCAGGAATTCGAGCGCCGCCGCGACTGGCAGACATCCCCCGCTTACGATGCCGCACGCATGGGAAAGGTGATGTATGAGCGCGTTGCTTGAAGAGGCTAAACAGTTGATCACGGCCGGCGAGCGCGATCGGATCTCTTTTCAATTATTGCAGCAAACAGGCCAGGCTCCGCACGAAACCCTGGGTTTTCTCGCTCAACAAGCCTGTGATAAATTCATCAAAGCCATGATGGTGCTCAGTTCGATCACCGTTGTCCGAACGCGTCAACTACCCCGCCCTGAAGGGCGGAGCTTGTGAGAGCAAGCTGGGTTGACCAGCCTCAGCCCGCCTGACCAGGAGGGTCGAAAGGGGCTACGTGTGCCACAGGTCGCCAAGACTCACCGGCGGATGCTTCCTCAGTCCGCCGCTCTGAAAGGTCAGGATCATGCAGGCGAAAGGTAAAGCGTCGAAGGTCTTGATCGCCGCGCAAGCGGGAGCCGGTGGCACACATTGGCGAGGGGAGCGTGTGGCGTCGTGAGACGCTGCACCGTCACCAGGCCCTTACGGGCAGAGCCTCACGGCCCGGCAGGTGGAAAGCCTGCACCTGTTTCCGGCGGCTGCACGGTCGTAGCCGCTATCCCTCCCCGCCCTGAAGGACGGGGTTTCTCGCGGAGGAACTGATGACTTGGAATATCTCGTGGAATTGGCCGAGGCCGGAGGTCTGAGCGTTCCGGTTCCGACACCTCGTCTCAGACAGCTCAATCCCTACGCGGTCGTCTTCCGTTATGAAAGCTCACAACGAGAATGGGTGAACGAGACGGAAGCCGCCAATATGGTCGAGGTTTTGTATCGCTGGGCACAAGAGACGATATCCGCACATGACGCCATCTGAGCAAAATCAACCCGTTTGCCCTTTCTCGCATCAATCGAAAACACAGGCAGTTGCAGGCGCTGTCATACAGCCTTTTGCTACCGGGATACGGCATCGGGCGGGCCTGGAGTGAAACAGACGAAGACCTCGGCCATCATCATCGGCGGCGGTCCCGCCGGTCTGACCGCCGCCGATGAACTGGCGCGAGAAACGCCCTGAACTCTTCAAAAAGCGCGTCTACAATCTCCGGGGACTTGACAGTAGTGCTGTTGGCGCTCGTCGATGGCGCGCAGATCGAGGATCAGGTGTTTGCCGCTGAGACGCTCGGGGGTCATCAAGCACGGGTTGAGCAGATTGAATGCTAGACGAAGCCCATAATCGCTTCGCTTTCAAGAGCTGAGTGGTGGGCCGTGTAGGATTCGAACCTACGACCAAGGGATTATGAGTCCCCTGCACTAACCGCTGTGCTAACGGCCCGAAGAGCAGTGATGGACTGTTGCGCCCTCCCTGGCGCCAAGTCCGATCATTCGTTGTCGAGGAAGCTGCGTAGTTTATCCGATCGCGTCGGGTGACGCAGCTTGCGCAGCGCCTTGGCCTCGATCTGGCGGATGCGCTCGCGGGTGACGTCGAACTGCTTGCCGACCTCTTCGAGCGTGTGGTCGGTGTTCATATCGATGCCGAAACGCATCCGCAACACCTTGGCCTCACGCGAGGTGAGACTGGCGAGCATATTCTGCGTCGCCTCGCGCAACCCCTCAGCCGTCGCCGAATCGAGCGGCGAGATCACGCCCGAATCCTCGATGAAGTCGCCCAGATGCGAGTCCTCGTCATCACCGATCGGCGTCTCCATCGAGATCGGCTCTTTCGCGATCTTCAGCACCTTGCGCACCTTGTCCTCGGGCATGTCCATGCGCGCGGCCAGCTCTTCCGGCGTGGCCTCGCGACCCATCTCCTGGATCATCTGGCGCGAGATGCGGTTGAGCTTGTTGATCGTCTCGATCATGTGCACCGGAATGCGGATGGTGCGCGCCTGATCGGCGATCGAGCGCGTGATCGCCTGCCGGATCCACCAGGTCGCATAGGTCGAGAACTTGTAGCCGCGCCGGTATTCGAACTTGTCGACCGCCTTCATCAGACCGATGTTGCCCTCCTGGATCAGATCCAGGAATTGCAGCCCGCGATTGGTATATTTCTTCGCAATCGAAATCACCAGACGCAGATTGGCCTCGACCATCTCCTTCTTGGCGCGCCGGGCCTTGGCCTCGCCGATCGACATCTTGCGATTGACTTCCTTGATCTCGCTGATGGTCAGAATATTCTCGCGCTCGATGTCCTGGAGCTTGCGCTGGGCGCGCTGGATGTCGGGCGCCAGCGCCTGGAGACGCGCGCTGAACGGACGCCCGCCGGCGATCAGGCCGTCGAGCCACTCGGGGTTGGTCTCGTTGCTGGGGAAGGTTTCGATGAACTCCTTGCGCGCCATGCCGGCCTGCTCGACGCACAGGCTCATGATCGCGCGTTCCTGAGCGCGGATACGCTCGATGGTCGCACGCAGGAGCTCGGCCAGTTCCTGGAACACGGGCGCGACCAGCTTGAACTGGAGGAAGACCTCGGAGACCGACTGCATGGCCTCGCGCGAGCGCTCGTCGTCGCGGCCATGCTCTTCGAGCGCGGCCTTCAGGGTCTGATAGCGTTCGCGCAGCAGGTTGGCGCGGCGCGCCGCGTCCTCCGGATCCGGGCCGGTATCGACCTCGACGGCGGTGTCGTCGTCATCGTCGCTGTCGATGTCGGCGGCCTCGACGTCCAGATCGGCCTTGTCGGCGTCCGCGTCGCTCTCGCTCGCGGCCTGGACATCGGTCGCCAGGGTCTCGTCAGCCTCGGCGGACTCGTCGTTGAAGCCCGAGATGACGTCGGTCAGACGGGTCTCTTCGCGATCGACACGGTCGAAGATCTCGATCAGCTTCTCGATCGAGCGCGGATAGACCGACAGGGCGTTGAGCACCTGATTGAGTCCGTCCTCGATGCGCTTGGCGATCTGAAGCTCGCCCTCGCGGGTCAGAAGCTCCACCGTGCCCATCTCGCGCATGTACATGCGCACCGGGTCGGTGGTGCGTCCGAACTCGCTGTCGACGCTGGCGAGCGCGGCGGCGGCGGCCTCGGCGGCCTCGTCGTCGGAGACGGCGCTGTCGCTCAGGGTGTGATCGACGACATCCGGGGCGGTCTCCTGGACCATGATGCCCATGTCGTTGATCATCCTGACGATGTCTTCGATTTGGTCAGTCTCGACGATGCCGGGGGGGAGATGGTCGTTGACCTCGGTGTAGGTCAGATAACCTTGTTCTTTGCCCTTGGCGATCAGTTGCTTCAGTTGAGACTGCTGCTGTTCTTGATCCATGGGGTACCTTAGATCTGGGTGCGGCCAAAGTCGGCTCGAAAGCGAACCACGCAGTTTAACACGAGAATTTTCGTTATGTCGATGTAGCGGCTCGGCAGGCTGTTTGTGTCTATCCTGGCCATCGGCCCGATAACCAAGTGCTTCATGGCCGCGACGCGCTCAGGCGAGACCTTGAGCGCACGTAAGAGTCGGGTGAGACGGGTTCACTCGCACTGGCGTTGACGGCGTGAACAGACTTATTCGGTTTCATGTCGGTGCGAGTAAGTTTTTATGAGCGGCTGACCAGACAATAGATAGACGATCTCGCTGAAAAATCTAGTCCGGCTCCGATTCTCGAATGCTCCAGTCGAGCCGGATGAGTCGGGCGCGTTCCTCGGGCGTCCATTCGCTCGGGCTGCGCTTGTTGAGCAACTGGCGCCATTCGTGCTCGCGCACCTCGTCGCTCAGACGCTCGATGGCGCCGGTCAGCTCGGCAGCGGCCCCCTCGGCGCTCATGTCGTGCAGAAAGGGATCGACGCTCAGGCGTTGCAGATAGCCGAAATGGGGATGCTCGCGCCAGCGTTCCAGGAGTCGCGCCTTGGTGAGTTCGGGCGACCGGCTGAGCATGTCGAGCAGCTGGGCCAGAACGTCGATGCCGCGATGGGTCGAGCGGCGCCAATCGTCGCTGATCGTCAACGCCTGGGGCGCCAGGTCGGGGCGGTCGAGCAGCAGTGCAATGGCCTGGGCGACCAGACTCGGGCGCGTGGGCTGGGTGAGGCGCGCCTTGGGCTGATGTCGGCGCGCATTGGCCGGCTTGAGCGTCTGCACCGGCGCGCCGGTGAAGTCAGCCAGCCGCTTGGCCAGCAGGTCGCGATAGAGTCCCTTGGGCAAGCGATCGATGTAGGGCTGGAGCTTGCCGGCGAAGCGCGCGCGTCCGTCCATGGTGGTGGTGTCCATGGATTCGCTCAGATGCTCGAAGAGGAAATCCGACAGCGGCTGAGCGCGTTCCAGGCGCGATCGAAAGCCTTCGGCGCCTTCGCGGCGCACCAGGGTATCCGGGTCATCGCCCTCGGACAGAAACAGAAAGCGGATCGCCTGATGCCCGGTCGCCAGGGGCAGGGCGGTTTCCAGCGCCTTCCAGGCCGCCGCGCGTCCGGCCCGGTCGCCGTCGAAGCAGAAGACGATGTCCGGCGCGAGCTTGAACAATTGGTTGAGATGCTCGGGCGTGGTCGCCGTGCCGAGCGTGGCCACGGCATTGGTGATCCCGAACTGCGCCAGGGCGATGACGTCGAGATAGCCCTCGACCACGATCAGGGCCTCGAACGTGCGATTGGCCTGCTGGGCCTCGTGGAGTCCGTAGAGTTCGCGGCCCTTGTGGAAGATCGGCGTCTCGGGCGAGTTGAGATACTTGGGCTTGCCGTCGCCGAGCAGCCGACCGCCGAAGCCGATGACGCGCCCGCGCCGGTCACGGATCGGAAACAGGACACGGTCGCGGAATTTGTCATACTGCCGACCGTCCTGCTCGGAGACCAGTCCGACCGTCTGGAGTCGGGCGCACGCGGCGGCGTCGCGACCGAACTGGGTGAGCACGGGATTACCGCGCGCCGGCGCATAGCCGAGACCAAAGCGTGCGGCGATCTCGCCGGTCAGTCCGCGTCCCTTGAGGTACTCGACAGCGCGTTGAGCTTCGGGATGCTCACGCAACTGTCGACGATAGTAGACGGCGGCATCCTCCATCAACCGATAGAGCGGACCATGATCCGGCGCGGCCTGTATCGGCGCGCCGTCGCTCGGAATCTCCAGTCCGGCGCGTTCGGCCAGCTCCTCCACCGCTTCGCGGAAGGGGAGATGGTCGTACTCCATCAAGAAACCGATGGCAGTCCCATGCGCGCCGCAGCCGAAGCAGTGATAGAACTGCTTCTCGGGACTGACGCTGAAGGACGGAGTCTTTTCGTCGTGGAAGGGGCAGCGGGCCTGGAATTCGCGTCCGGCCTTGCGCAACTGGAGGCGCGAGCCGATGAGTTCGACGATATCGGTTCGCGCGAGCAGTTGGTCGATGAATTCGGGCGGAATATGTCCGGCCATGCGGGTACGCGCGGCGCGGTCTAGCCTCCGAGGCGCTGCTTGACCAGGGCGCTGACGGCGCCCATGTCGGCGCGGCCCTGGATCTGGGGACGCAGCACGTTCATCACCTTGCCCATGTCGCTCATGGCGGCGGCGCCGGACGCCGCGACGGCCTCTTCGACCAGGGCGGCGATCTCGGTCTCGCTCAACGCGGCGGGCAGGTAGTCCTGGATGATGCCGACCTCGAAGCGCTCGACCTCGGCCAGATCCTCGCGCCCGGCGCCCTCGTACTGGCTGATCGAGTCACGCCGCTGCTTGACCATCTTGTCGAGCACGGCCAGCGTCTGCGCGTCGTCGAGTTCGATGCGCTCGTCGACCTCGCGCTGCTTGATGGCGGCCAGCATCAGCCGGATCACGCCGAGCCTGGGTTTGTCTCCCGCCTTCATGGCGGTCTTCATGTCATCCTGGAGGCGCGACTTGAGCATACCCATGGGTCAATACTTCACGGAGTTCGATCTTGAAGGATTCGGAGGGGAGCGGCTGGGCCGATCAGACGAGGCGTATCGGCCACTCCCTGGACGCGCCGGACTCAGTACGGGCGTTCCCAGCGACGGGCTTCGCGCTGGAGCTTCTTCTGATGACGCTTGACGGCGGCCGCCTTCTTGCGCTTGCGCTCGGAGGTCGGCTTCTCGTAGAACTCACGACGGCGGACCTCGGCGAGCACTCCCGCTTTCTCGCAGGAACGCTTGAAACGCCGCATGGCGACTTCGAATGGCTCGTTTTCTTTGACGCGAACGCTGGGCATAGGACGGAATCCCTGGCTGTCTCCGGTTGATGGATGGGGTCGAGGTAAAAAAGATTGCGAAGTATAGCGCATGGTCGAGCGACGGCGCAAAGGCTATGATGCACCCATCTTTCGACGATTGGGCTTCAGGCCGCTTTATCGGGGCATGTGACGATGCGAGTGCTGGGAATCGAAACCTCGTGCGACGAGACGGGGATCGCAGTGTACGAAGACGGGCGCGGACTGCTGGCGCAGGCCGTCTACAGTCAGGTCGAGATCCATGCCGAATACGGCGGCGTGGTGCCGGAACTGGCCTCGCGCGACCATATCCGCAAGACCCTGCCGCTGATCCATCAGGTGCTCGACGAGTCCGGGCTGAATCGCGCGCGCATCGACGGCGTGGCCTATACCGCCGGGCCGGGGTTGATCGGCGCCCTGCTGGTCGGTTCGGCGCTCGGGCGCGCCCTGGCCTGGGCCTGGAAGGTGCCGGCGATCGGAGTGCATCACATGGAGGGCCACCTGCTGGCGCCGCTCCTGGAAGAACCGGCGCCCGAGTTCCCCTTCGTGGCGCTGCTGGTCTCGGGCGGACACACCCAGTTGGTCGACGTGCTCGGCATCGGGCGCTATCGCATCCTGGGCGAGTCGCTCGACGACGCGGCAGGCGAGGCGTTCGACAAGACGGCCAAGATCCTGGGGCTGCCCTATCCGGGTGGTCCCGAGCTGGCGCGGCTGGCCGAGCGCGGCGATCCGAAGCGCTTCCGTTTCCCCCGGCCCATGACCGACCGTCCAGGGCTGGAGTTCAGCTTCAGCGGACTCAAGACCTTCACCCTCAACACCTTGCACCGTGAACTGCCCCAGGCCGCCGACCCCGAGCAGACCCGCGCCGACATCGCGCGCGCCTTCGAGGAGGCCGTGGTCGACACCCTCGTCATCAAGTGCCGGCGCGCTCTGCGCGAGACCGGACGCCAACGTCTCATCCTCGCCGGCGGGGTGAGCGCCAACCGCCGTCTGCGCGAGCGGATGAATCAGGCGATCGCCGCCGAGGGCGGACAGACCTATTATCCGCGTCCGGCGCTCTGCACCGACAACGGCGCCATGATCGCCTTCGCCGGCTGTCAACGCCTGCTGGCCGGTCAGACCGAACCGCTCGCCTTCAAGCCCCGCGCGCGCTGGCCGATGGAGGAGCTGGAACCCGTGCGCGGTGCGTGAGGTCGGACGGGGATCGCGGCGCGCTAGAGCGGCGGGCTGGGATCGCCGAGTTCGTCGTCCCAGGCGGTGGGCAGTGTGAGATGGAAGACCGCGCCCTCGGGCGGCTCCGGCTCGGCCCAGAGTCGTCCGCCGTGGTCCTCGGCGATCGCGCGACTGATCGCCAATCCCAACCCCAGCCCCGAATCATTGCTCGATTCGAAGATATCGAAGACGGCCGCATGGCGTCCGGGCGGCAGGCCCGGCCCGGTGTCGCGCACGACGAATTCGATCTCGCCCTGACAGGGCACGACCTCGATCTGCACCTCACGCCGGACGCATCCGGCCGTGTCGATCGCCTGCACCGCGTTGCAGATCAGATTGACCAATACCTGTTCGATCTGGACTGGATCGCTCTCGATCTCGGGCATTTGCTCGGGCGCGACCAGATCCAGCTTCACCTGACGGTCGGCGGCGAACCAGCGCACCAGATCCAGGGCGCGTTTGAGCACCTGATCGACCGGCGTCTGCACCCGGTGCATCTTGCGCCCGCGCAGAAAGGCGCGCAGACGCTCCATGATGTCGCCCGCACGATGGACCTGATCGTCGATGCGTCGGATGACCTCGACCAGACGTTCAGGGTTGGCGGCCGGTCCCTCGGCGAGCTGACCGGCGGCGCTACAGTAGAAACTGGCCGAACTCAGCGGCTGGAGCAGTTCATGGATCAGCGAAGAGGCCAGCACGCCGACGGCATTGAGCCGCGCCACCTGGGCCAGGGCGTCGCGCGCACGCCGTGCCTCCTCCTCGGCCAGCCGGCGCTCGGTGATGTCCAGATAGGTGACGACGGCGCCTTCCTGTTCGCCCTCCAGGGGGAAGGCGCGCATCAGCAGCCAGTATTGACGTCGTTCCGTGTGACAGGGGTACTCGACACTGAAGCACAGGCGGCGGCGCTGGATGACGTCCTCGATGCCACGGGCCGTCGTGAGCGCGGTCGCGTCCGGGTGCTCGCCCGACCAGCGGCAGGCGGCGAGCGTCCGGGGATCGAGGTCTTTCCAGGCGCGATCGTCGCGGCCCTGTGCCGCCGAGAAGGCGCGCCAGGCGCGGTTGACCGCGATGAGCCGGGCCTCCTGATCGAGCACGGCGATCTGCGCCGGCAGGGCGTCGAGCACCGAGCGATGGAGGTGGCTGCTGACCACCAGCCGATCGAGTCCATCGGTTGGATGGATCGCGTCTGGAGCCGACTTCGCATCCGAGGCGTTCATCGACTCTGGCCCCGATGGATGTCGCGTCCGGTCGGCTCCGGGCCATCCAGGAAACGCCGATAGGCCGCCGCCGTCTCGGCGGGACGCTCCAGCATCGGCAGATGTCCGGTCTCGGGCAGGATCTCCAGTCGGCTGCGCGGACGGCGCGCCTGGAACGGTTGTGCGCCCGAGACCTCGAAGATGCCGTCGCGTTCACCCCAGAGAATGAGCGTCGGCGGTGGTGGCGGTGGCCGGTGGTGGCGCCGTGCGTCGCTCTGCATCCGGAGCAGATCGGCGTCGAGATTGACGATGTCCCAGACCTGGCGGTAGTGGAGCTGGCGCTCGCGATACTCGGCGACGGACGCCTCCACGATGGAGTCGGGGATCTCGGGCGGCTCGGCGAAGAGCAGGCGCATCTCGAGCGCGAACTGATCCCGGTCGAGTGGGATGAAGGGGTTGATCCCATCGCGAATGGCCGACCGGACGCCCTCGGACCAGTCGACGGCCCCCAGCGGTGCGCCGATGAAGGCCAGGGTCCGGACCCGGTCGGGGTAGCGCGCGGCGTACTCGGCGGCGATGGTTCCGCCCATCGAGTTGCCGGCCAGATCCAGGCGGTCCAGACCCAGTTCGAGGATCAGCGTATGCAGCCGCTCGGCCTGGAATTCGAGCGGATAGACGGCGAGCGGAAAGTCGCGACTCTCGCCATAGCCCGGCAGATCCGGCGCCAGGGCGCGTCGTCCGCTCGCCGCCAGTTCGCACAGTAGGGCATCCCATTGTTCCTTCTGGGCGAAGAGTCCGTGCAGCAGCACCACGGTCGGCCCGGCGCCCGCCTCGCGATAGTGGAGCGTGCCGTCCTCGAAATAGACCGCGCCGGTGCGGATGGTGCAGTCGGCGGCGGCTGAGGGTGCGAGCCAAACCAGTGACCAAAGCAGGATGGTGCGACGCAGGAAGGACATGAGCGGCTCCGGGTGCGTGTTTCGGCGCATTTGTCGGCGCCTTGGCGGTTCAAATGATCTACCTGAGTGTGTCGGTGCGGCTTGAGCCGCCTCTACGATCAAAGGTCGCCGCTACCTCAGTCGGAGGATGCCTTGGCGCTGATTCGGTCCTCGGTGCCGTCGAGCAGGTTGCGGATGTTGCTGCGATGACGCCAGATCAGCAGGCCGGTGATGATGAGCTGCATCCCGATCAGCGCCTTCTCGTCCCAGAACAGCCAGACGAAGACCGGCGCCAGCGCCATGGAGATCAGGCCGGAGAGCGAGGAGATCTTGAGCACCTTGGCCACGAACAGCCATACAGCCGCGACACAGAGCCCGATCGGCCAATAGAGTCCGAACTGGACGCCGAGCGCCGTGGCCACGCCCTTGCCGCCCTTGAAGCCGAAGAACACCGGGTAGAGATGGCCGATGAAGGCGGCCAGTCCGATCCCGGCGAGTACGGCGGGGCCGGCGCCCAGGGCATGGCCGACGAGCATGGGGATCAGCCCCTTGAAGCTGTCGCCGACGAGCGTGATGGCGGCGGCCTTCTTGCCGCCGATGCGCAGGACGTTGGTGGCGCCCGGATTGTTCGAACCCTGGGTGCGCGGGTCCGGCAGCCCCATCAGGCGGCAGACGATGATGGCGCTGGAGACCGAGCCGAGCAGATAGGCGGCGATGATGAGCAGTGTGGCTGTGATCATGGGTAGAATCTGAGTTTGGAATCGGACACGAGGCTCGAAACTGTACCATGACTGACATCGTCTTCATTCGCGGCCTGCGCCTCGACACCCGGATCGGCATCCACGACTGGGAGAAACAGACCACGCGCCCGGTGATCCTGGATCTGGAGATGGCCAGCGACGTGGCACGCGCGGCGGCGAGCGATCGTATCGCCGATGCGCTCGACTATGACGCCGTCACCCGTCGTTTGACCGATGTGGTCACGCACAACCGGCATGAGCTGGTCGAGACGCTGGCCGAGCAGTGCGCGGCGCTCCTGATGCGCGAGTTCGGCATTCCCTGGCTGCGGCTCAGTCTCAACAAGCCGGGCGCGGTGGGGGAGGGGGTCGATGTCGGGGTCGTCATCGAGCGCGGTGTGCGCGTTTGAGATATGGCAGGTTGCTCGCCTCTCCGTTTCTTGATTGACAACACGTTCGGCCTGTTTCTAAAGTCACAACATGCCAGCCGTTGCCCTTCATGACATCCGCCGCTCCCTGACTGACGACGCCTTCGTTGAGTTGAAGGTTTGGGAAGTCCCTGAACCCGTGCGAGGCAGCGATCATCGTTATAAATACCGCCTCGTGCTCGTTGTGAATGGTCGCTGTGTGCTGCGTTATGACAACGAAGCCGGTAAAGGCGATCACAAGCACTTGGGCGTGGACGAACGCGAAATGCCGTATGTCTTCGTTTCTCTGCGTCAGTTGCTGGACGATTTCTTCGCCGATGTCTCTACTCTGCTATGAGGATCAGACCATGCGCACCCTGATGATCGATGTTTGCGATTTGGAAACGACCAAGGCGCGGATGCTGGCCGCGTTGGAAAGCTCGGAGCCATCGGCGCCTGTCTTATCGTTTCCGTCCGAGGAGCAGCTCTTCACAGTGCTGACGGCTCGGCGCTGGACGCTGCTGCGAGCCTTGACCGGAGCAGGGCCGGTTGGTGTGCGTGAGTTGGCGCGGCGCGTCGGGCGGGATGTCAAGGGTGTGCATACCGATGCTCAGGCGCTCGTCAAAGCTGGCGTGATCGACAAGCTGCCCGACGGCAAGCTCCATTTCCCCTATGACGCGGTGCACCTGGAACTGGAACTCAAGGCCGTTGCGTAGAGGTGATGAGACTGCGCCATGACTGACCACGCGACCGATATCAGCCGCCGACTCGAAGACCGTATCCGCGCCGAGATCCGGGCGCGGGGCGGCGTGCTCGCCTTCGACCGCTTCATGGAACTGGCGCTCTATGCGCCCGGACTCGGCTACTACGTCGCGGGAGCGCCCAAGTTAGGGCCGGGCGGCGACTTTGTCACCGCGCCCGAGCTCTCGCCGCTGTTCGGGCGTTGTCTCGCCGTCCAGTGCGCCGAAGCGCTGGAACGACTCGACGACGGCGAGATTCTGGAGTTCGGCGCCGGCAGCGGGGCGCTGGCCGTGCAGATCCTGCTGGAACTGGAGTCGCTGGAGCAGCTGCCCGAACGCTATCGGATCCTCGAACCCAGCCCGGATCTCCAGGAACGCCAGCGTACTGCCATCGAGGCCGCCGCGCCCCACCTGCTCGCCCGCTGCGACTGGCTGACGACCCTGCCCGAGCGTTTCGCTGGAGTCGTGATCGCCAACGAAGTGCTGGACGCCATGCCGGTGCATCGCTTTCGCATCGGTGCTGACGGTGAGATCCTGGAGATCGGCGTCACTGAGGCGGATGCTCGACTCGTCGAGGTCGCCGTTCCGCCGATCTCGTCGGGACTGGTCGAGGCTGTGTCAGCGTTGCACCTGGTTGGGCTAGCCGATACGCCTGGCTACGAGTCCGAGATCAATCTGCGTCTGGCCCCTTGGCTTTCAGCCCTGTCGAGCGCACTGGAACGCGGTCTGGTCCTCCTGATCGACTACGGCTATCCATGCGCCGAGTACTATCAGCCTGAGCGTCATATGGGCACACTACGCTGTCACTATCGCCACCAGGCCCACTCAGACCCCTATGTTCATCTCGGGCTCCAGGACATCACGGCGCATGTCGACTTCACCGCCGTTGCCGAGGCTGGCGTCACCGCCGGGTTCGAGCTGGCCGGTTTCACGACCCAAGCACACTTCCTGATCGGCTGCGGCATCGACCGTTTGATGCAGACCGCGTCGCCGGAGGCCGCACTCGACCAAGCGCTAGGCGCCAAACAATTACTGTTGCCGACAGCCATGGGCGAGCGCTTCAAAGTACTCGGGCTCGCCAAGGGTGTCGACGGCCCCTGGATCGGTTTCGCCATGCGCGACCTGAGCGAGCGTTTGTAGGGATGCGGCCCAAGGCGGGCCGACTGTATACCGACGGGAACTGAACTATTGAACACCCGCTACCGAGAACATATGCTTGAGGCGCAATAACACTGAGCGCTCGCGCCTTACAAGCCCGAACGACTCAGGAAGTCGGAGCCGTGCGGATACGCCCCCGTGGTCGTCTCCTAGGCTCCAGTGAGGAGAGACAGACGTTCGTTCGGAGTCAGTGCAATGGAAAAAAGACAAAGAGAATTGGACACTTGGGTGGCTTCCAAGGTACAGGGCAATCTGGGCTGCACCTATATCCGGCTCTATGCCGATGCCCCGGGCTGGGTGCGCGATGTCGCAGTCAACCGTTTCGGCAAGGGCACGGTGTTCCTGCCCCCGGAGCAGTCCAGGCCAAGGGCGGCCTGAACGCTACGAGCGAGCGCGATCAGGTAGCCGTCTCTTCGGTTGCGATCCGCTCGGCCTCGACACCCAGGACGAGCAGTGCCGCGCGCGTCGCCCTCACGGATTCAGCCGGCCCGGCGACATAGAAGCGCGCCCCGGTCGGCTCCGTCAGATCGGCGCGAATCAACGCCATCAGATCCTCGACACGCCCACTCACCAGCGGCGTGAAGCCGAAGTTGTCCAACGCATCCCGCAGCGCGCGTCCCCACTGGGCCTGATGATGGGCCTCCGGATACGGCGTATCCCAATAGAGCTGGAATGACTCGATGTGATCGATCGAGACCGCGTGCTCGATCAGGCTCTTGATCGGCGCGATGCCGTCGCCATGGGCGATGAAGATCGCCGGTTCCGACGCCTCGTCGCGCAGCACGAAGTCTCCGAGCGGTCCGCTGGCGGTGACGAGCTGTCCCGGACGCAGCCCGCCGAACACCGCCTCCGAGAAGGCATCCGCCTGACGCCGGACATAGAACCACAGGTGGCGTCCGTTGCAGGGACAGCTGGCGATCGGCAGCTCGCGCGATTCGCCGCTCTCCAGGGTCAGGAGCGCCCGCTGTCCGGCCATGAAGCGCAGCGTCTGGGTACGCGGGGTCTGGATGCTGAGCGCGACCAGATCCGGGCCGAGCCGTTCGAGCTTGCGCAGACTGGCACGGATCTCCTGATAGGGCAGATCCTCGGCCCGATTGGCCTCGGCGGCCTCCAGCACCAGATCCGTCACGGCTGTGTGCGAGCAGGTCAGGATATAGCCCATCGCCTTCTCGCGTTCGCTGATCACATAGTCGTGCTCGCGCAGACGCCAGGTCTCGCCGCTGACCACGCGCGCCTTGCAGCCGCCGCAGTTGCCGCTGGAACAGCCGTAGTTGAGTGTCAGGCCCGCGCGCACCGAGGCTTCGAGAATGGATTCGTTGCCCTCGACGAAGAAGTCGTGCCCGCTGGGGATGAGTTTGACGTTGGCGGCCATGAGTCGCAAAAAGGCATCTTTGACGATGAGTTGGGCGCGCTGGTCCGGATTGGCTTCGGCGGCCAGTCGCGCGCGTTCGCCGCGTAGCCAGTCGCGTAGCGCGAGCAGGGATTCCTCGAGCTGACCGCGCGGCAGCCGGCAGAGTTCGTCGACCTGCTCGCCGATCTGGTCCAGCAGTTCCGTGGCCGATTCCAGCCGCGCGGCACGGTCGGCGAGGCCGGCGCTCAACCCCTGGAGCCTTGAGAGCAGCACCTCGGGATCGGGCAGGGTGGTCTCGCCGCCGCCAGCGTGGAACCTGGGATGGGCGAGCGCCTTGATGCGCGTGGTCCGCTCCAGGGCGTCGTCGTTGGCGAGGCTGACGCTCGGATAGGCGCGCAATAGATCGTTGACCGCCACCGCGCCCTCGAAGGTCGGGATCTCGCCGCGCCGGATGCGGGCCTGGAGTTCGGCGCGGGTGACGCCCGCGAGTCGCGCGGCGCGTGAAAGGCTCAGATAGTCCATGCTCGAATCGCCTGACTGGTTGCTGAAGAGTCCTTCCCCGATGTGGTCGCTCGTCGGCGATTTTCAAACCGCGACCGCTCGAACTCAGGGGGCGATGAGGGTGCGCAGGCCGGTCGTCCGGAGCTCGCCCCCGGCGCCTTCCCAGCGGGCGACGACCCGGACCTCATCGACGCCGGACTGTGCGCCGGGCCGGATGGTCCAGGAGCGCGCGAAACGGGTGCTGTCTCCCGGTCGCTCGGCGGCGATGTCCTCCCCGTCCTGGAGCGTCTCGCCGCCGGCGGCCAGATCACGCAGTTCCTCGACCTTGTCGAGCACCAGATTGATGGCCGTGGTCTGGGCCTTGGTCTGGCGCCGGTTCTCGTGCAGATCGCCCTGGAACTGGGCGAGCGTGAGCAGGCCCGAGGTCAGCACGGTGAGCGAGATCAGGGCTTCGTTCAGGCTGAAGCCGCGTTGGTCGCGCCGCCGACCCTGATCGAATGTGGTTCGTCGCATGTTTCGTGTTCTCCCGCTGATACGGATATCCACCGATCACCAGTCGCGCCAGGTGCCCGGAACCCGGATGGCGCCGTCGATGACCTGAAAGGCCGTGTTCAGGGCGCTGGCCGCGCCCCAGTCGGTCTCGATGAAGACCGAGTCCAGCGCCGGTGCCTGGACATCGCCCTCCCACAGAACCGCGCCCTGAAGGCGTGCGCCGCCCCAGCCCTGACCGGCACAGGCCGTGCCCGATTCGTAATAGACGATCCCATGTACCCGGATGTCCGGGGCGAAGCGCGGACAGCCGGCCTCGCTCGGAACGATGAGCAGGATCGGCCGATCCGGTGTGCCGATGGTCCGGCTGTCGACACCGATGTCTTCGGCACAGAAGCCGCTCAGGCGCAAGGCATCGATGGTCCCCGAGACATGGATCAGATAGAGTCCGGGCGGTTCGGTGGCGCCACAGGGAATCCGGTCGGCGAAGACATGCCCGGCCGCCTCGGCGCGGCGCTTGGCCTCGGCCAGCGGCAGGGCGAAGACCTGATTCCAGACGCAGTGCGCGCCTGGACAACCGTCGATCCGCGCGCGCTCCAGATCGGCACTCTGCCCCTTTTCGTCCGGCGTCAGGACGCGATCGGCGTTGCGGTCGTTCCAGACCCCGACCGCCAGTTGTCCCTGCGGCAGACAGTCCGCATCCGCTGCGCGGCCGCTCAGGATGGCCGGCGCGTCCTCGTCCAGCCGCCAGAGTTCGCTCGGCTCCAGCGGTTCTTCCAGACAGCCGGCGAGCACCAGGGGCGGCGGCGCTCGGGTCTCGGGAGCGACGTCGAACAGCCCGGTCTGGGTGAAGCATTCGCGCGCGATCGACTCCAGACCGGGATCCTGATCCGAGCTCGCCCGTGAGCGCACGCAGACGGCATTGGTGCGGCGACTGAACTGAAGTTCCACCCGGAAGCGCTGACCGTCCTCCGCCGACAGCTCGGGCACGCTCGGCACGGCATCGCCCGGTCGCCAGACCTGGGCGCCGAGCCAGGCCAAGGCATAGTCCAGCCCGGCCTGAGCGGCCTGCTGCGCCAGGATCGACTGCTGCTCGTTGGTGGCGATGCGTTGCTCCACCACGCCGGTGCGCGCGCTGCTGAAAGCCAGGATGCCGGCGCCGATCAGGAGCATCAGACCGAACAGCAGGGTCATGGAACCGTCCTGGCGCCGATGGATTTGTGTGGGATTCCTGGGCATGGCGCTGTCTGTCGACCGGGGTTCAGGGTGTCCGGACGAGCCGGTCGTTGCGCACCGCCACGCGCGTGACGAGTTGGCGCCGACTGGCGGCCTCGCCAGCGAGCTGGCCGCTGATCTCGATGCCGACCGAGCGCACCCAGCGGCAGCGGTCTCCGGGTTCGCACGGGGCATCCGGCGACTGGCCCGCCTGGTCGTTGACGACCCGGGTCGTGACGCTGAAGGTCAACGCCGTGATCTCGATGTCCGGGCTGGTGATGCGCTCCCAGCTCCCGGTGTTGCAGCCGAAGCTCAGATCCTCGGCATTCCGGCGTCCGACGCGCATGTCGATCCCACCCCGGCGCCAGCGGAATCCCTGCATCTCCATCTCGATGGCTTGGCTGGGAGTGGCCGCGTCAGGTGGATACCAGGCACGCCAGGCATAGGGTTCCTGATTGGCGGCCTCGAAGGGCGCGCCGCTCGGACGCGGACACTCGGATTCGCCGACGCCCGCCGCGCAGGCGCGGAGGCCGATGCGTCCATCACCGTCGGAGTCGTAACCGTAGGTGAGACAGGAGCCGGTCTGGACCCAGGCGCGGCACTCGCCCGAGTCATAGCTGGTTGTGCACACAGGCGCGGTGCAATCGCCGTCGTCGTTGTCGACGCAGAGATCGTTGTCGATCGTCCCGTATCGGCGCTGAAAGGGGTTGTCGAGCGGATCGGGATCGCCCTGTCCATCGAGATCGGGCGGATCCCAGTGGCCCGCGCGACGGATGTCGATCCGCATCACGTCGAGCGCGGCGCGCAGTTCCTGATCGAGCCGCGCCTGTCTGAGCGTGTCGCGCGCCCCCTCCGAGATCAGCATGTATGCCTGGAGCGTGGCCGAGAGGACCAGCAGGCCGACCACCAGCCCGACCATCAGGCTGATAAGGGTCACACCGCGCTGACGTCGCGGCCCGATCGCTGATTCAGCCGCAGGCGTCATAGCCCGGCAATCCAGCGTTGGGCGTGCAGAAACGCACCCGTCCGAGCCGCGAGAGCACGACGCGGATCTCGGCGCCGCTCGGCGAACTTAGGGTCAGACTGCCGTTTATGGCCGTGGCCCGGCGCGGCTCGAAGCGGGTGAGGCTCAATGTCGATGTGATCCGTGTGCCGGGGAAGGTCTCTCCCAGGACGCGCTTGATCCGGCAGGCCTCCTCGCTGTCGGGCGTCAGCCGACAATCGCAGCCCGTCGGCCGATCCGTGACGCCGTAGCACCAGTGTTCGGTATCGACGCTGAATCCAAGCACCCGATTGCGCTTGATGGCTTCCGAGCGGGTCCATTGCAGATCCTCGGCGAGGGCATGGGCGGCGGCCTTGAGTCTATTGCGCTCGATCAGATCCTGCGCGGAGGGCAGGGCGATCCCGAGCAGCAGGGCCAGGATCGTGACCACGATCAGGAGTTCGAGCAGGGTGACGCCCCGCAGGCGTGCGGCGCGTCCAATGGGCGCCTTCACCAACATGCACCCGGCTCCCGTCGACCATCCTGGTCGATCGTCAGCGGATTGCAGGCGACGCCGCGCGCACGATCGCCGACCTGATGGCCGATGGGCTCGGCGCGTGCCAGGAATCCGCCCGCGTCGGCGCTGGGCAGGTCGATCCGATAGTGTCCATCCGGACTGTGCGTGCTCAATCCGAGTCCAAGACTCTCGGCGCCTGGCGTACAGCCCGGCGTCCCATCGACCCGATCGGCATAACGCAGACAGCTCGCCCTGAACCGCTCCTGCGCGATGGCCACCCGCAGCAGCGCCGTCTGACCGTCGGCGCGTCGCGCCTGCCGGACGTGCTGCTGATAGGACGGTACCGACAGTGCGGCCAGGATCGCAACGATGGATAGGACCGCCAACAGTTCCATGAGCGTGAAACCCTGTCGTTGCCGGCGACATCTTGGCGAATGAATTTGACGCTTCGTTTTCATCTCGATTCATGGATTCCGGATGGCGGCCATGATTCATGGTCACGAAAAGCGGGCGATCCGGGTTTTCAGAGTGATTTTGAACAGGATTTCAGGGGCCTGATTATCACGAAATGCAACCGAAAAACCAAGATTTCAGCTTTCCATGGAGGATTTAGATAGACCATCGACACCGATCTGTCCAGTCGAATATCTAATCATAATGTGTTCATGTCGATCAGGGCGTGCTTCGAGTATCATGCTCGGTCTGAAATAAACGATGCGCCCAGGGCTTGCAGACCGTGGAGGAGACTGTCCTTGCTTGAACTCATGTATGCCGGCGGCTGGCTGATGGCGCCGATCCTGGCCTGTTCGGTGCTGGCGACCGCGATCGTGATCGAGCGCGCCTGGACCCTGCGTCGCTCACGCATCATGCCGGAGCGGCTGGTGGAGCGGATCTGGCGCCTGCATCAGGAGCAGCGGCTCAACGAGGTCGCCATCGCCCAGATCCGTGACGGCTCGCCGCTCGGGCGTCTGCTGGCGGCCGGTCTGGTCAACCGTCATCACTCGCACGAGGTGATGAAGGACGCCATCAACGACGCCGGCCGCCATGTGGTGGCCCAGCTCGAACGCTTCCTGAACACGCTCGGCACCATCGCCGCGATTGCGCCCCTGCTGGGCCTGCTCGGCACCGTGCTGGGTATGATCGACGTCTTCGGGGTCATCATGGAGGCGGGCGTGGGCAATGCTGGTGTGCTGGCCGGCGGCATCTCCAAGGCGCTCATCACCACGGCGGCCGGACTCTCGGTGGCCATTCCGGCGCTCATGTTCCACCGCTTCTTCGACAGCAAGGTCGGGCGGATCGCGCTCGACATGGAGGAGCAGGCGCTGCGGCTGGTCGAGGTGCTCAAGGGCGAGCGCGAGGCGAGCGGAGAGGCGCCGCGATGAATCTGCGTCCGCATCGCCGCCAGCCGGTCGACATCAATCTGGCGCCCCTGATCGATGTCGTCTTCCTGCTGCTGATCTTCTTCATGGTCTCGACCACCTTCAAGGACGAGGCGCGTCTGCGCGTGCAGTTGCCGCAGGCCCAGGGCGAGGACATTCCGGCCCAGGAGCCGGCCATGATCCGGATCGTCATCGATCGGGCCGGGCGCTTCTTCGTCGACGATCGCGAGGTCAGCGACACCCGGACGGCGACCCTGGCGCGTCTGCTCACCGAACGCCGTGGCGAGGACAGCACGATCCCGGTGCTGATCCAGGCCGACGCCGCCACGCCCCATCAAGCGGTGATGACCGCCATGGATGCGGCCAGCCAGGCTGGCTTGACCCGTCTCGCCTTCGCCGCGACCCGCTCGGAAGGCGCCGCGCCATGAGTCGGGACGCGGTGATCTCCCCGGAAGACGCGCGTGTCGTCTATCGGCGGTTGCTCGGCTATGTCCGGCCCTATTGGCGCATCTTCGGGCTGTCGATCGCCGGGATGCTGGTGTTCGCCGTCACCGAGCCGCTGTTCGCGGCCATGATGAAGCCGCTGATCGACGGCAGCTTCGTCGATCGCGACATCGAGATCGTGCGGCTCATGCCCTGGCTGCTGGTGGGGCTGTTCGTGGTGCGCGGCATCGCCGGGTTCGTCAACACCTATTTCCTGAGCTGGGTCGGGCGGCGGGTGGTGGCCGATCTGCGTCAGGAGATGTTCGAACATCTGCTGCGCGCCCCGGCGCGGTTCTACGACACCCATGGCTCGGGTCACATCCTGGCCAAGCTCACTTACAACGTCGAGAACGTGGCCAATGCCGCGACCTCCGCAGTGACGACTCTGGTGCGCGACGGCTTCACCGTGATCGGGCTCATGGCCTATATGCTTTATCTGAACGCCGGGTTGTCGCTGATCTTTCTGGTCATCGGTCCGGTGATGGCTGGTGCGGTCAAGTACGCCACCAAGCGCTTCCGGCGCCACAGCCGGCGTATCCAGGATCGGGTCGGTGATCTGACCCATGTCGCCCAGGAAGTGATCGACGGTCAGCGGCTGGTCAAGGCGTTCGGCGGTCAGGCGCGCGAGTCGCAGCGCTTCCGGCAAATCAATGAGAAGACCCGTTCGCTCCAGATGAAGCTGATCGCCACCGAGGCGGCGAGCGTGCCGCTGGTGCAGTTGATCTCGGCGGCGGCGATCGCGGTGGTGGTCTATCTCTCGACCATGCAGGGACTGAAGGAGAACATCTCGGTCGGCACCTTCATGTCGTTCGTGGTCGCCATGGGGCTGCTGCTGCCGCCGGTCAAGCGGCTGACGGCGGTCAATGGTCAGTTGCAGCGCGGCATCATCGCTGCCGAGAGTCTGTTCGAGCTGATCGACGCCGAGAAGGAATCCGACACCGGCACTCGGGTTCTGGAACGGACCGAGGGGCGGGTCGAATATCGCGGCGTCGGTCATCGGTATTCGGAGGACAAAGCCCCGGCGGTGCAGGGGCTGGATCTGGTCATCGAGCCGGGCGAGAAGGTGGCCCTGGTCGGACGCTCCGGCAGCGGCAAGAGCACCATCGCCAATCTGCTGCCGCGTTTCTATGATCCCACGGTCGGTGAGATCCGCATTGATGGTGTCCCGATCCGGGAGCTGACGCTCGCGAGTCTGCGCGCCCAGATCTCGCTGGTGAGCCAGGACGTGGTGCTCTTCAACGACTCGGTCGCCAACAACATCGCCTATGGGCGTGCCGAGCCGCCGAGCCGTGAGGCGCTGGAGCGGGTCGCGGCCAGTGCCCATGCGCTCGATTTCATCCAGGCGCTGCCCCAGGGCTTCGACACCCTGATCGGCGACAAGGGCGTGCTGCTCTCGGGCGGTCAGCGCCAGCGTCTGGCCATCGCGCGCGCCATGCTCAAGGACGCGCCGATCCTGATTCTGGACGAGGCGACCTCGGCGCTGGACACCGAGGCCGAGCGTCATATCCAGGCGGCGCTGGAGACGCTGATGGCCAAGCGCACCACGCTGGTCATCGCGCATCGGCTCTCGACCATCGAGAGCGCCGACCGCATCCTGGTGTTGCAGGACGGGCGGATCGTCGAGCAGGGGCGTCATCCGGAACTGCTGGCGCTCGGTGGCTATTACGCGCGGCTGCACCGGCTGCAGTTCAACGAGCTGCCTTTGGTGAGCGCCTAGAATCCGGAGACGACCTCGCCTGAAGCGGTGACGACCCGAGCACACTCATAGTGACGCTCGCGGTCCCGGCGACGCGGTTAGCGCTGCCGGGCGCCCCGTTGATCGATTCGATGCATCGAATCGATCCATTGAGCCGCCCCGCGCCCGATCGGCGGGGCATTGTGCAAACCGATCAGACCTCAAGCCGAGTGCCTCGATGACCGAGCCGACGCCCCGCGATTCAGACGTCCTGCAACGCCATCTGCGCGACATCCGCGAGCTGCTCTCGCGTCAGCGTCTGGTCGAGGATCTGATGCACCGTCAGCACGGCTCGCATCAGGATCTGGTCGATTCCATCACCCATCGTCAGACCATCGGCTGGCTCAGGCGCAAGCTCGACCGGCTGCATCCGGCCGACATCGCGCACATCCTGGAGGCGCTGCCGCGCGATCAGCGCCGGCTGGTGTGGGATCTGGTGCGCTCGGACAAGGACGGCGAGATCCTGCTGGAGGTCTCGGACGCGGTGCGTCCGTCGTTGATCGAGACCATGGACAGCAACGAGATCCGCGCGGCGGCCGAGTCGCTCGATGCCGACGAGTTGGCGGACCTGGCGCCCGATCTGCCGCCCGAGGTGGTGGAGGACGTGCTCGAGACGCTCGATCAGGAGGAGCGCGAGCATGTGCGCGCGGCCATGTCCTATCCGGAGGACACGGTCGGGGCGCTGATGGACTTCGACATGGTCACGGTGCGCGAGGACGTGACGCTGGAGGTGGTGCTGCGCTATCTGCGCCGGTTCGAGGAGCTGCCGGATCATACCGACAAGCTGTTCGTCGTCGATCGCGAGGAGCGTCTGCGCGGCATCCTGACCCTGGAGTCTCTGTTGATCAACGATCCGGAGCGGCTCGTCTCCGAGGTCATGAAGTCCAGGTCGCTGGTGACGTTCGCGCCCGAGGACGATGCGGATGAAGCGGCGGCGGCCTTCGAGCGCTACGACCTGATCTCGGTGCCCGTGGTCGACGGCGAGCGGCGGGTCATCGCGCGGGTGACGGTGGCCGATATGGTCGACCGGATTCGCGAGGAGTCGGAGGCCGAGATTCTCAGTCAGGCCGGTCTGCGCGAGGAGGAGGACATCTTCGCGCCGATCATGCGTTCGGTGCGCAACCGCTGGGCCTGGCTGGCGATCAATCTGGTGACGGCCTTCGTCGCCTCGCGGGTGATCGGGCTGTTCGAGGATTCGATCGCGCAACTGGTGGCGCTGGCGGCGTTGATGCCGATCGTGGCCGGGATCGGGGGGAATGCGGGCAATCAGACGATTACGATGATCGTGCGTGCCATTGCGATGGGGCAGGTCGAGCCGTCGGCGGTGTGGCGTCTGTTGGGCAAGGAGGTCGGTGTGGCGCTGATCAACGGCGTGGTCTGGGGCGGGGTGATCGGGGCGGTCGTCTGGGGGCTCTATGGCAATCCGGCGTTGGGTGCGGTCATGATCGGGGCCATGACGCTCAATCTGTTGCTGGCGGCCACGGCTGGGGTGCTGATTCCGCTGATGCGTCAGCGGTTCGGGCGCGATCCGGCGCTCGGCGGTTCGGTGATGATCACGGCGCTGACCGATTCCGGGGGGTTCTTCATCTTTCTGGGGTTGGCGACGCTGTTTCTGCTCTGAGTCGGGAGTTTGGCTGTCGACTCGGGGGGCGCGGCGGGTTGTCTGGTGGGGGAGCGGGTCGGGTAACGGCTGTCGGGGGACGCCGTGAATCCCTCCCTGGAGGCTTGACGACCGCATCCATGCGGTCGACACCCCCGTCAGCCGCCACCCGACCCGCTCGGCGGGCGTCGTGGCGGCTGTTGGGGGGAGGAAGCCGTGCGGTTTGGTCAGACGATCTCGGCCTTTTCGATGACCACGTCTTCCATGGGGACGTCCTGGTGTCCGGCGCGGCTGCCGGTGCGCACGCCCTTGATGGCCTCGACCGTCTCCATGCCCTCGACCACGCGACCGAAGACGCAGTAGCCCCAACCGTCCTGGCCGGGATAGTCGAGGAAGTCGTTGTTGGAGACGTTGATGAAGAACTGCGAGGTCGCCGAGTGCGGCTGCATGGTGCGCGCCATGGCGATGGTTCCGGCCTGGTTCTTGAGTCCGTTCTTGGCCTCGTTCTCGATCGGGGCGCGCGTGGGCTTCTGGCTGAAGTCCGGGTTCATGCCGCCGCCCTGGATCATGAAGCCGTCGATGACGCGGTGGAAGAGGGTGCCGTCATAGTGACCGTCACGGACGTACTGCTCGAAGTTGGCGCAGGTCTTGGGGGCCTTCTCGGCGTCGAGTTCGATCAGGATGTCGCCGTGGTTGGTGGTCAGTTTGATCATTCGGGTGTTGCTCCGAGTGGGGGTTGATGACGGCTCGGGTCGAGCGCGCCCTGGTTCATTGAATGTCGGTGCATGGTAAGGAGTTTGGCGCGAGCCGGAAAGGTGCGAAGGCTAAACCGCCTGAATCACCCGAGTCGGCAGTGCGATCCGCGCCGCTTCGCTCAGCACGAATTCGCGAAAGGCGCCGGCGGCCGGCGAGAGCCGCTTGCCGCGCCGATAGACCAGATACCACTGACGCCGGTCCGGAAACCCCTCGACATCCAGCGTCACCAGCCGCCGCGTCTCCAGCTCCAGTTCGATGGTGTGCAGCGAGACCACGCTCAGTCCCAGCCCCGAACGCACCGCCTGCTTGACCGCCTCGTTGCGTGTCATCTGCATCCCGTGGCGGATCGTCTGGCCGCGTTCGCTGAAGAAGCGCTCCATCGCCTGCCGGGTGCCCGAGCCTTCCTCGCGCATCACAAAGGTCTCTTCGGCCAGCCGCGCCAGCGGAATGGCCCGCTCGCCGGCCAGCGGATGATCGGGCGGCGCGATCACCACCAGCGGATTGTCCATGAAGGCTTCGGCCTCGACCTCGACATTGCGCGGCGGCACGCCCATGAGCACCAGGTCGACCGAGTTGCTGTCGAGCATCTGTACCAGGCTCTCGCGATTGGTGACGTCGAGCCGCAGCCCGATCCCCGGATGGCGCTGCTGGAAGATGGCCATCAGACGCGGCGCGAAGTAGTTGACCGTGCTGGCCACGGCGATGCGCAGACTGCCCCGGCTGACGCCCTTGAGCGACTCCAGCACCTCTTCCATCTCGCGCAGTGACTGGCCGATGGCGCGACTGTAGTGGAACACCTCGCGTCCGGCTCCGGTAAGGACGACCTGTTTGCCCAAGCGCTCGAACAGCGACAACCCGATCTCGTCCTCCAGTTGACGCACCTGCATCGACACCGCCGGCTGGCTCAGATGCAGCTCCTCGGCCGCGCGCGTGTAGCTGTTGTGGCGCGCGACGGCTTCGAAGACTCGCAGTTGGCGCAGTGAGACATGCATGGTGGTGGAAGGCTCGTCAGACGATCGGGATAGACAAACGCAATGGAATCGATTGATGCATAGATCATAAGCTATGCGTTATATCTAGCATAAGCAATATTTAGTAGTAATTATGTGGTTTCTTGCTAATAATCGCACTCAGGTTTCGACCAGAGCAGACAGTCGGGCGCCAGGGCGCCGGTCGATCCGGACCTCACCACAGAAACTAATCCAGAGGACGATCCAGAATGGCTAAGACGTACAGCGCGGGCGTGAAAGAGTACCGCGAGACCTATTGGATGCCCAACTACACTCCGAAGGACACGGACATCCTGGCCTGCTTCAAGATCACCCCGCAGGCGGGCGTTCCGCGCGAAGAGGCCGCTGCGGCCGTCGCCGCCGAATCCTCGACCGGCACCTGGACCACGGTCTGGACCGACCTGCTGACCGACCTGGATTACTACAAGGGCCGCGCCTACGCCATCGAGGACGTGCCGGGCGACGACACCTGCTTCTATGCCTTCATCGCCTATCCGATCGATCTGTTCGAGGAAGGCTCGGTCGTCAACGTCTTCACCTCGCTGGTCGGCAACGTGTTCGGCTTCAAGGCCGTGCGCGCCCTGCGTCTGGAAGACGTCCGCTTCCCGATCGCCTATGTCATGACCTGCAACGGCCCGCCGCACGGCATCCAGGTCGAGCGCGACATCATGAACAAGTACGGCCGCCCGCTGCTCGGCTGTACCATCAAGCCCAAGCTGGGTCTGTCGGCCAAGAACTACGGTCGCGCGGTCTACGAGTGTCTGCGCGGCGGTCTGGACTTCACCAAGGACGACGAGAACGTCAACTCGCAGCCCTTCATGCGCTGGCGTCAACGGTTCGACTTCGTCATGGACGCCATCGACAAGGCCGAGCGCGAGACCGGCGAGCGCAAGGGTCACTATCTGAACGTGACCGCGCCGACCCCGGAAGAGATGTACAAGCGTGCCGAGTACGCCAAGGAGATCGGCGCCCCGATCATCATGCACGACTACATCACAGGCGGTTTCTGCGCCAACACGGGTCTGGCCCAGTGGTGCCGCGACAACGGCATGCTGCTGCACATCCACCGTGCCATGCACGCGGTGCTCGATCGCAACCCGCACCACGGCATCCACTTCCGCGTCCTGACCAAGATCCTGCGTCTGTCAGGCGGCGACCATCTGCACACCGGCACCGTGGTCGGCAAGCTGGAAGGCGACCGCGCCTCGACCCTGGGCTGGATCGACCTGCTGCGTGAGTCCTACATCAAGGAAGACCGTTCGCGCGGTCTCTTCTTCGATCAGGATTGGGGCTCGATGCCCGGCGCCTTCGCCGTCGCCTCCGGCGGTATCCACGTCTGGCACATGCCGGCGCTCGTGACCATCTTCGGTGACGACTCGGTGCTCCAGTTCGGCGGCGGCACCCTGGGTCATCCCTGGGGCAACGCGGCCGGCGCTTGCGCCAACCGTGTCGCGCTGGAAGCCTGCGTCGAAGCGCGCAACCAGGGCGTGGCTATCGAGAAGGAAGGCAAGGACGTGCTCACCAAGGCCGCCGCGTCCAGCCCGGAACTCAAGATCGCCATGGAGACCTGGAAAGAGATCAAGTTCGAGTTTGACACCGTGGACAAGTTGGATGTCGCCCATAAGTAATTGATTTATTTATAGGCGTGGATTGAAGCGATACCGTCGATAAGCTGGACATGGCGCACAAGTAGGGTAGTGATGACGCTGGAGTCGCATCGACCACCATCGATGCGGTTCCCCATCACGCCGATCCGACACCATCCAGCCGGCGAACCACGAGCAAACTAGATTTCGGAGCATCAACCCCATGAGCGAAATGCAGGATTACAGTTCCAGCCTCGAAGACGTCAACAGCCGCAAGTTCGAGACCTTCTCGTATCTGCCGGCGATGGATGCCGACCGCATCCGCAAGCAGGTCGAGTACATCGTCTCCAAGGGCTGGAACCCGGCCATCGAGCACACCGAGCCTGAGAACGCCTTCGACCACTACTGGTACATGTGGAAGCTGCCGATGTTCGGCGAGACCGACATCGACACCATCCTCAAGGAAGCCGAAGCCTGCCACAAGGCGCATCCAAACAACCATGTGCGTCTGATCGGCTTCGACAACTATGCCCAGTCCAAGGGCGCCGAGATGGTGGTCTATCGCGGCAAGCCGGTCTGAGCACTGTAGGGTACGCATGGCGTACCCTACGTTCGCCGGCGGCTTTACACACGAGCCCCTGCTTCCTCATCGAAGGGGCAGGGGCTTCGTTTTGTCCGGGCTTCGAGCCTCGCCATCGACCCTCAAGGGGATCGCTTCCATGTCAGACATCGACCGCAACCAATTCCTGATCGACCACGAGCCTTACTACCGCCCCGTGAGCAACGAGGTGGCGCTCTACGAAGCGGCCTATGCCGCGCGCATGCCGGTCATGCTCAAGGGGCCGACCGGCTGCGGCAAGACGCGCTTCGTCGAGTACATGGCCTGGAAACTCGGCCGTCCGCTGATCACCGTGGCCTGTAACGAAGACATGACCGCCTCGGATCTGGTCGGACGCTTCCTGCTCGACATCAACGGCACCAAGTGGCAAGACGGTCCGCTGACGGTGGCCGCGCGCATCGGCGCCATCTGCTATCTCGACGAAGTGGTCGAGGCGCGCCAGGACACCACGGTCGTCATCCACCCGCTCACTGACCATCGGCGCAATCTGCCGCTCGAAAAGAAAGGCGAGCTGGTGACAGCCCATCCCGACTTCCAGATCGTCATCTCCTACAACCCGAACTATCAGAGCCTGATGAAGGATCTGAAGCAGTCGACCAAGCAGCGTTTCGGCGCGCTCGACTTCGACTATCCGAGCGCCGAGATCGAGACCGAGATCGTCAGCCACGAGGGCCATGTCGACAAGGCGACGGCTGAGAAGCTGGTCCAGATCGCCCACCGCAGCCGCAACCTCAAGGGGCACGGTCTCGACGAGGGCATGTCGACCCGTCTGCTGGTCTATGCCGCGCAACTGATCGGCAAGGGCGTCGAGCCGCAGGCAGCCGCTCAGATGGCGCTGGTGCGTCCGCTCACCGACGATCCCGACATGCGCGACACCCTGGACGCGGCGGTCAACACCTATTTCTGAGTCTTCGGCTTTCGAGACGGGCGTTAGCCGGTCGATCAGCCCAATTCCGAGTAAATAGCGGACCGTCTCAACCCGGATTCTGCCTCTTTCAGACGCGCCCTGAGATCAGGTACAGCCTCGAAGAGAAACGCCTGTCCAGCCTTGCGCTTGGACACCAGGCCAAGTTCGACCAGTTGCAGTAGATCCGAGCGGGCGGTTTGGTAGACGACGGCGTGACTTTGGCGATGGCCCTCGATGGTATAGACCGCGCCTGGGTGACGCAGCGCATGACGGATCAGGGCCAACTGGCGGTGATTGAGACGTTCGCGCAGTGTCGCGGAGGTCTTCAGCATGGCTTCACCGGCGGCCGTTTCCTCGGCCTTACGCTGCAGATAGGTCTGGAGTCCATCCATGGCGGCGACGATGGTCTCCAGTTGATGGATGAGGAAATAGGTGACGTCGGACTCGTCGGTTTCGGTGAAGAGATAGGCGCGGGCGTACTTGGCCGGAGCCTGCTTCAGGATGCTGGAGATGGAGACGAACTCCAGCATCCAGTAACCCTGCGAGAGCGCAGACCAGTAGAAGAGCGCGCGCGCGACCCGGCCATTGCCGTCGACGAACGGATGATCATAGGCCAACGCGAAATGCAGCAGGATCGCCCGGACGAGGGGCGGCACGAAGGGTTCGGCATCGACGGCGTTGGCGAAGCGGCACAGACGCTCCAGACGTTCGAGCAGCTCGTCGGCCGGCGGCGGCACATGCAGGATGCGCTGATGGCGATGATCGACGACATCGACGCGCTCATCAGTATGCCGCAAGCGTCCGGCGGCGCTCGGATCGTCCAGGGTGTCGCGGGTCAGGAGGCGATGCAGATCGAGGATGGTGTCCGGTGTGAGTGGTTGGCTCGCCCGTTCGGAGATCGTCCGCATCGCCTGGAAGTTGTTGAAGATCATCCGCTCGCTCTTGTCTTGCGGACGGCGGCCCTGGCGCAGCATCTCCTTGGCGACCTGGCGGGTGGTCGAAGCGCCTTCGAGCTGGCTGGAGTTGATGGCCTCCTCGATCAGCGAGCGCACCAGATAGCCATCGCGGGTCGCTGAGTTGGCGATCGGAGCCGCAAGCCGGATCTGGCCGGAGGCGTCGCGATCAAGGCGATGCAGGAGCGCGAGGATCGGATCGACGAGCGCGAAGACGAATGGGCGTCCCGTCTTGTCCGTGATCGGAATGGGCTTGTAGAGAAGACGCCGGGCCGTTTTGACCGAGAACCACCAGTCTTCGACGCGGAGGCCGGGAGGCGGCTGACGGTGCCTCAGTTCGTCCCAGTGCAGATAGCGTCCGTTCGGGGCGGGACCGACTGGATCGCTCAACAGCTTGGTCAGACGTTCGATGCCGCCAGCCGCGACGACGGATCTCAACAGGGTTTCGAGATTGGGCGGAGACAGTGGGATTTTCATGGGGTCAACCCCCTCTCAGAACTACTAATTTAGTACTTATTAGTACCAATTTAATAGCTATTGGCAATATTTATTGCCAGCAGTGATAGTCCATCACTGGGTGTGTCAACCTTCGATCCGGGATAGAGCCATGAGCATCGATTTCAGCGAATACCTCGCCTGCCTCAAGGCCGATCCAGCGCACGAGCACGCCCAGGCGCTGGAATCGAGCTATCAGGAGGCCGCGCGGGTGATGTCCCCACGGGGACTCGAACACTATCTGACCGGCATCCGCGCCATGTGCGGCCTCAACAAGGGGCCGGATCTGGTGATGACCTATGTCCAGGAGATGCCGGGCGTGGCCAAGGAGGTCGGCGAGGACATCATCCCGGATGTCGTCAGCTCGCTGATGAAGCTCGCCTCGCACACCTCGGGCACCGTCATCACGCTGATGATGGTGACCATGCCGCTGGCGGCCAGCCGGCTCGGCGACCTGGAGGTGATGCGCGGCTATCTCAATCTGCTCCATCAGCTCGCCGGCAAGGCTCCACGGGGCTTGAGACCCATGATGGAGAACATGGACGAGCTGCTCTCCAAGCTCACGCTCGGCGGCTTGCGGCGCTGGGCGCTGTGGGGGGCGCAGGCCCATGCACGCGACCTGGACGGTCAACTGGCCTATTTCGGACTCCAGACCGAATCCTCGCGCGCCGTGCTCCAGAAAGAGCGGCGCGGCACGCTCTTCGTCGACAACCAGCGCAAGCTCAATTTCTATCTGCGCGCGCTCTGGGCGCGGGCCTTCTTCATGCGTCCGACCTCGGGCGACTATGAATCGCGCGTGGGACTCAAGCCTTTCATCGAGGACTTCCAGATCCATCTGCCCGACGCCTTCGACGTCTGGCGCGGGATCTCGGGCGTGGAACTCTATCGCGCCGCCGCCGCGCATTGCGCCGCGCACATGGTCTACACCACCGCGCCCATCAGCGCCGAGCAGCTCAATCCGGCGCAGCGCGTGCTCATCGGGCTGTTCGAGGACGCGCGTATCGAGTCGCTGGCGATCCGCGATTTCCCCGGATTGAAGAAACTCTGGCTCCAGTTCTTCACCGCGCCCGCCGGGACCGATGAGCCGGGCGCGCGCCATCCGTTGCTGGACCTGATGATGCGGCTGGCGCGAGCGCTGCTGGACGCCGACTATCGCGATCCCGAAGCGCTCGTCAACGAGTCCGCCGACGCTTTCCGTGCCGCCTTCGCCGAATCGCCTGAAGACAACCGCATCAGTTGGATCGCCGGAGTCGAGTTCTACAACCGCGCGGTCCAGATCTGCGCCGTCCCCAGTCTGCGCATCCTGGAAGACTGGCCGATTCCCTATCGCGACGACAACGACTACGTCTGGGACTTCGACGAAAACCTGTTCATGACGCGCGGCGTGGACTATCTGCCCGCCAGCCGGCAGCAGGTGCGGCGCAACGTCACGGTCATGGAGATGGTCAACGAGCTCGACTGCGAGCTGGCCGGAGACGATGCGCAGGAGATCTGGACGCTCTCGACGCCCTTCTGGCTCGATCAGGAGGGCTGCACCATCAACGAACTGGAGGGCAAGGAGCCGGTCTCCGAACCCTATCACTACCAGGAATGGGACTATCAGGTACAGCTCCACCGCCCGGACTGGGCGACCGTGATCGAGCGCCGACAGGGACGTGGCGATCCCGAGACCATGGATGAGATCCTGATCAAGCACAAGCCGGTCGCCAGCCGCATCCGCCATCTGATCGACGCGCTCCAGCCGCAGGGCATCGTGCGCCGGCGCGGTTACGAGGAGGGCGAGGAGCTGGATCTCAATGCCGCCGTGCGCGCCATGATCGACATCCGGCGCGGGGTCATGCCCGATCCGCGCATCAATATCCGCATCACCCGCCATGTGCGCGATCTGGCCATCCTGGTGCTGATGGATCTGTCGCAGTCGACCAATGAGAAGGTCGGGGTCAAGGAGGGCGAGCCGGGCTATGACGAGGCGCCGAGCATCCTGGACCTGACACGCGAGTCGACGGGACTCCTGTCCTGGGCGATCGATTCCATTGGGGACAGCTTTGCCGTACATGGCTTTGCGTCCGACGGACGGCACGACGTGCAGTACTACCGTTTCAAGGACTTCGATCAGCCCTATGGCGACGAGGCCAAGTCACGGCTCGCGGGCATGAAGGGCGGTCTGTCGACCCGCATGGGCGCGGCCCTGCGTCATGCCGGCTGGCATCTGAACCAGCAGCCGGCACAGAAGCGGCTGGTGCTGCTGATCACCGACGGCGAGCCGGCCGACATCGACGAGCGCGACCCGCAGTATCTGCGTCACGATGCCAAGAAAGCGGTCGAGGATCTGCGCATGAAGGGCATCCACACCTACTGTCTGACCCTCGACCCCGAGGCCGACCGCTATGTGGCGCGCATCTTCGGCGAGAACGCCTATTCGGTCGTCGATCAGGTCGAGCGGCTGCCCGAGCGGCTGCCGGCGGTGTTCGCGGCCCTGACGGGCTGACGGCGCGACTGCTGCTCCTTGTCCTTGCATCCCGTCGGCCTTTGCGGTTCCAATTGAGAATCCTCAATTGATAGGCAGCAGGCTGGTGGAGCGCATGGGATTCGGATGGATGAGTATCGCTATTGGTGCCGTTTCAGCGTTGAGCGGACTGGTGTTCGTGGCGGTTGTCGACGATTTGTCGATCCACGCCCTGGTTGGCGGCGGCGTCCTGTGGCTCGGTGTCGGCGGGGGAAGCTGGCTCATCCTGCGCGCCATGGTCGGTCGACCCATGGGTATCCTGGATGAAACCCTGCAGGCCATGTACAGGGACGGCGATCTGTCGCGGCGTGTGCCTGTGCGCACCGGACCGACCCGGAGCTGTATCGAGCACTTCAATGCCCTGATCGAGAGCTTTCAGGGCATCATCGGCAAGGTCATCTTCGACTCCGAACGTTTGGCCAATACCGCCGACGTCCTCGCCGGACACGCCCGAGACGTGGCCGACGGCTCCAGCGCCCAGCGTCAGGCCTCGCTCAGTCTGGTCCAGATCATCGAGCAGATGACCGCCGGTGTGGGGGCGGTCGCGGATCATGCCAATCTGACCGCCGGGAACGCCCAGGATGCCCGCCAGCTCTCCCAACAGGGAACGCGCGCCGTCGCGGACGCCTCCAGCGAGATCGAGCGCATCGCGCTGTCGGTGGAGGAGTCGTCGCGAGTGATCGCGGCGCTCGGTGATCGCTCGCAGGCGATCGGCGGCATCGTGCAGGTCATCCGCGAGATCGCCGATCAGACCAATCTGCTGGCGCTCAACGCGGCCATCGAGGCCGCGCGTGCCGGCGAGCAGGGGCGGGGCTTCGCGGTGGTGGCCGACGAAGTGCGCAACCTCGCCGTGCGCACCGCGCGCGCGACCAGCGAGATCGGCGCCATGATCGCGGCCATCCAGGAGGAGACGCGCGCGGCCATCGGCTCCATCGGGCGGGGCGCCGATCAGGCCCATGCCGGCGCCGAACTCGCGCGTCAGGCGGCCGACTCACTCGACCGCATCAATCAGGGAGCCCAGCAGACCATGGAGCGCATCGACGAGATCGCCTCGGCGATCGCCGATCAGAGCCGGGAGGCCGATCGCGTGGTGGATCACGTCCGCGACATCATGTCCATGGTCGATCGCAACACCGCCGGCGCCGCCCAGACGCTCCAGGAGGCCCAGGAGCTGGAGAGTCTGGCCGTCAATCTGCATGAGATCAGCACAGTCTTCCAGCTCGGCGAGACCGGCCGGCGCGCCATCGAGTGCCACCAGCGCATGCCGGCGGTCGTCCAGCGCGCCGCCGCCGAGATCGGGCGTCAGCTGGAGCAGGCGCTGGCGGCCGGCGAGATCGGCGAGGAGGCGCTCTTCACGTCGAGCTACAGGCCCATCCCCAACACTAACCCCAAGAAATACAACACGGGCTTCGATGATCTGACCGACCGGCTCTTCCCGCGCATCCAGGAGCCCATCCTGGCCGATCACCCGGAGATCGTCTACGCCATCGGCTGTGACCGCAACGGCTATGTGCCCACGCACAACCAGCGCTTCTCGCAACCCCTGACCGGCGACGAGGCCGTGGATCTGGCCCACAATCGGACCAAACGCCTGTTCGATGATCCGGTCGGCAAGCAATGCGGGGCGCATGAGCTGCCGTTCCTGATCCAAACCTACAGACGCGATACCGGCGAGATCATGCACGACATCTCGGCGCCCGTGCGGGTGCGTGGGCGTCATTGGGGCGGTTTCCGGATCGGTTATCGGGCGTGATCGACATCACAGGGTTGGCGGCGAGGCGTTTGGATTCGCTCGGATCTGTGATGTACGTCGCGTTGAAGAGTGCCCCACTGAACTAAGCTGAAGGCGTAAGGATCACGAACGACGGGGACGGATTCCCGATCCCCTTGGAGATCGCGAGCCGGCCCGAAATGGCCGCCCGCCCGAGAACCCCGACCGGGTCGAGACCACATCCGCTCCCCAAGCCGCGCCAGTCCAGGTCGACGATGGACCATCCCGGCCAGCGCATCCGCCAACAAGGGAGCAGGGACATGACATACGTCTATCAGTGGTTCGGAGCGGTCAATGGGTGCGCTTTCCTGTATGGGTGCATGTTGGGAATGGCCGCGCAGGCCGCCAGTCATCCAGGGTATCAGTGGCACGAGACCAAATCATCGGTGTCGGAGTCGGCGCCTCATCAGCGGCTGGAGCCGGCGCCTGTACCCAATAAATCCTGAGCACGCTCGGCCGACCGGGCCAAGGGGAACTCCAGCCGAAACTCGGCCCCCGGCTCGGCGGATATGACCTCCACCCGCCCGCCCATGGCGCGCATGAGCCGCTCGACCAGCGCCAGCCCGATGCCCGTTCCGGGGATCGCCTGGCGCTTGGCCATGTCGCCACGCTGGAAGAGCTGGAAGACCCGTCGGCGCTGATCGCGCGGAATCCCCGGTCCGAAGTCACGCACACTCACTCGCAAACGTCCGTTGCCCAGCGTCTCGACGCTGAGACGGATCACGCGCGTCTCGGCCCCGGCGGCGAACTTGAGCGCGTTGTCGACCAGATTGATGAGGATCTGCACGAAGGCGTCCGGGTCGACCAGCAGCTCGGCCGCGCTGTCTTCGCCGCTCAGTTCCAATCGGAAACCGGCGCGCTCGACCTGACTGGCAACCCGCTCGACCACCTGCGCCATCAGTTCGCCGATCGGCATGACGCGCGGCTCCAGCACCAGGGCATCGCGCCCGATGCGCGCCAGTTGCAGCACATTGGCGATCAGTCGCGACAGCCGCTCGCTCTCCTCGTGGATGAAGCGATAGTAGGTCGACTTGCGTTCCTCGCTGGCGAAACCGGCGCGCAGCATCTCGGCGTACATGCGGATCGAGGTCAGCGGCGTCTTGAGTTCATGGCTCACCGCCGAGACGAAGTCCTGTTGCTGGCGGATCAGGTCGAGTTGACGTACCCCCAGCCGGTACAGCAGCCAGCCGCCGACGAGTAGCACCAGGGCGAGCGTGGCCGCCAGCCAGCCGATCACCGCCGCGCCCGCCGGAGCGGGCAGACGGCTGACGCTGAAGATCAGTTCCAGTCCGCCGAAGGGTTCGGCCATACGGGCGCGGTAGAGCAGGGCGCCGGTCAATGGGGACGGACCCGTGCTGACCAGACGCGTGGCGCGGCCGGCATAGTCGTCCTCGGGTGACTCGGCGCGGAAGCCGGCCAGCACCGCACCGCGATAGGCGACGATCAGGTGTGTGGTGCGCGCCAGGGCGGTCGAGGTCAGAGGGACGCCGATCAATTGCTCCAGGAAGGGCGTCTGTTCGATCAGAGCACCCTGGATCAGACGCTCGCCACCGCGCCAGACGGTGCGAAACAGCAGCAGATGTCCGCTGTCGAGCCGACCGACCTCGCAGGGTTCGATGGTGCTCGCGAACAGATTCACGGCGGCGGGCTGGGGAGCACCGGCCTCGGCCGCGACCTCCTGGCGCCGACCACGCTCGGCCAGTTCCAGATCCAGCTTCAGGTCGTCGACGCGCCCGAGTGTCTGTCCCTTGTCTGCCGCCGACTTGGAGGCGAGCCGCTCGTTGGCGGCCAAGCCCTCGAAGGCGGACTGTGAGAGACGGTTCGGCGCTTCGTCCAGCATCGACACTGAGCGCTCCGGTTCAGGTGCGGCAGCCGCCGGTGCCGGAACCGGCTCGGGCGAGTCAGATTCGGACGCGCGCGCCTGGGCGTCGCGTTCGACGAGCCGATTGCCGACCAGGATGCCCTGGATCTGCTGGACGCGCGCCTGACGCTGGGCCAGATCGGCGGGATCGATGCCATGCGCGGCGGGCGACGATCCCGCCTCCGGCACCAGGGGTGAACTGAGGGTGCCGTCGGCGGCGACCTGGAACCAGCCGAGCAGTCCGGGGATCGTCGGACCGGGCGGCCATTCGGACAGCGGCGAGCGACGGCGATAGGTGCCGGCCGGATCGGCGGGCGGAGCGAGGAAGTCGTAATCCTCGATCGGACGTCGATCCTCGGCTCGCGCCAGTGCGGCGAGCGTCTGGTCGATCCGTTCCGTGAGTCCCTCGGCGGCCAGTTGCTGCTGGCGGAAGGACTCCCACTTCATCTGATCATAGGCGGTGTGGACCAGCCACAGGCTCGGTGCGGCCAGCGCCAGCACGAAGAGTCCGATCCCGAGCCGCAGCCGGTTGCGCGCGCGATCGTGGTCGCTGCCGCGTCGCATGTCAGGCCGGATCGACGCGCAACCGATAGCCCGCGCCGCGCACCGTCAGCAGATGGCGCGGTTCGGCCGGATCGGGTTCGATCTTGCGCCGAAGTTTGGCGATGTGGATATCGACCGTGCGCGTCTCCAGACCGCAGTCGCGCGCATAGCCCCAGACCTTGTTCAGCAGTTCCTCGCGCGAGACCGGACGCTCAGCGTGGGCGGCCAGATAGCGCAGGATCTCGATCTCGCGGCGGGTGAAGGGGATCTCCTCGGCGCCGCGCCGTCCGCGCAGATTGAGGGCGTCGATCTCCAGTTCGCCGATCCGGAGCCGCTCGGCCGCGTCGCCCGTCGCGCCACTGCGGCGCAGCACCGCCTGCACCCGCAGTACGAGTTCTGTGACTGAGAATGGCTTGGAGACATAGTCGTCGGCGCCGAGCCGCAAGCCCTGGATGATGTCGGCATCGGCCGTGCGGGCGGTCAGCATGATGATGGGCTGGACGCGATCGACGGCGCGGATACGGTCGCAGATCTCGAAGCCGTCGAGTCCGGGCAGCATGATGTCGAGCAGGATCAGATCGAAGCGCCCAGTGAGCGCCTTGGCCAGTCCGCCGGGACCATCGGCCGCCGAGTCGACCGCGAAGCCGTGATAGACGAACAGATCCTCCAGGCCGACCCGGATCGGTTCCTCATCTTCGATGATCAGGATCTGTGGTTTATGGGGCATGAGGGGCGAGTCGCTCGATGCCTACCAGAGCTCGATGTCATTGGACGCTCCAGCCGCCGGCGGGGGGCTGGGATTCGGCTGGCTCGGGGCGACATAGACCTGTTCGTCGGTCGACAGACCGCGCCGCAGTTCCGCCAGCTTGTCGCCGAAATCCAGTCCGCGCGCGAAGAGTTCCAGCGTTTCGTCGATCGACGAGTCGAGCAGTTGCATCAGGCGATCCTCCTGCGGCTCGGTCAGACCCAGGAACATCAGGTCGTGCGCGAATTTGTCGTGCATCTGGTGGAGGATGATCCGGGTGTCGGCCTGTTGCGCCTGATACTGCGCGTGGAGCGAGCTGATCGCCGCCTGGACGGCGGCGCTCGTCTGCTGGAGCTGACGGGTGCGCGCCTCGATCTCGGCGGTGCGGATCAGAGCCAGCATACTGGATTCGCAGCCCTCGGCGATGATGGCCAGCAGGTCGCGCAGTCGTCCGCAGCGATCCGTGTCGGCGATGGGCAGATTCTTGATGAGTACCGAGACGTGCGGGTAATTGACGATCAGCCGCTGTCGGAACTGAAAGATCCGGTCCAGATCCCGCACCATGGCGAACACCGATTCTTCGAGCGGCGAGGCGCGCCCCGATTCGATGAAAGTCAGGCTCTCGCCCGGCGGGCGCAGTTGGACATTGGCCTCCAGTCCGTATTCGCGCAGGGTCGCGAGGGTCAGTTGTGCCAGCTCGGCCGGATCGCGACAGGCCTGACTGTTGCGCAGGAATTGCAGCGCCGTCCCGGTCTCGCCCAGATTGGTCAGGAACCCCATCGCCATCTGCCGGGCCGAATCCGCGCTGGCCTTGAGCTGCTTGCGCTCAGCGACCAGATTCACCATGACCCGGACCTTGCGCACCACCTCCGGCGGCACGATCGGTTTGACCATGAAATCGTCGCCGCCGGACTCGTAGGCCTGCAAACGGTCTTCCAGCGAATCCTTGGCCGAGACGAAGATCACCGCCGGCTGTTCGTCCGCGATCAGACGCTCGCGCAAGGCGCGGCAGGTCGCGTAGCCATCGAGACCGGGCATGGAGATGTCCAGCAGCACCACATCCGGCTTGAAGTCTTCCAGCGCCGCCAGGGCCGAGTCGCCCGAGTTGAGTGTGCGGATGTCGAAGCTGGACTCCAGGGCGAGGGTGAGCACGTCGGCCGAGATCTCGTCGTCGTCGACGATCATCACTTTGTGGTTGGTCGCGTCATTCATCGGGTGACTCCTTGACTGTCGTCGAACCGGATTGGATTGGGGCGCGCGACGACCTCGTCCGGCTGCAAGAAAGCGGAACCCGAAAATCGGATATCGACCAACCCTTGTCAAGCGCATCCGCGCTTTCTGGAACCACGGCGTAAATCGATTTTGACATCCTCCCCGCCCTAAAGGACAGGGATTCCGACGGCGTTCAATCCGACATCGAGCCGGATTGAGTCGCTTCGGTGGGTTCCTGCTGCTGGCCCCCTGCGGGGCTCACTTCACAGGCGAGCCGGGCATGTCCTGCCCTTAGAACATTGATCGCGCCGACCAGATCGGCGTTTTCCTCGAAACCGCACGCCACGCACGCGAAACGGGCCTGAGTCTGCCGGTTCGCCTTGGCGAACTGCCCGCAGCACGGGCAAGTCCGGCTGGTGTTGTGCGGCGGCACGGCAATCAGGTGCCCGCCGCTCCACGCCAGCTTGTAGTCCAGTTGCCGGCGAAACTCGCCCCATCCCTGGTCGAGAATCGCTTTGTTCAGGCCGGACTTCGCCCGAACGTGGGTGCCCGGCGCTTCGATCGTCCCGGACGCCGACACCGACAGGTTGCGAACCTGCAAGTCCTCGATGCACACCATCGCGTGGTTTTGGCTGATCGTGGTCGTGGTCTTGTGCAGGTAGTCGCGCCGGGTGTTAGCGATGCGGGTGTGGATACGCTGGACGCGGGCTTTTGCCTTTTTCCAGTTGCGGCTGAACTTGACCTTGCGGCTCATCGCGCGCTGCGCCTTCGCCAACGCCTGTTCGTGGCGTTTGAAGCTATTGAGCGGGGCGTAGACCGTCCCGTCGCTCAAGGTGGCGAAGCGGACGATGCCCAGGTCGATCCCGACGGCCGTGCCCTGATGAACCGGGATCTCGGCTTCGCGCTCGGTCTGGATCGATGCGAACCACTTGCCGCCGGACTGGCTGACGGTGACGTTCTTCAACGTGCCGAGCACCTCGCGGCTGTTGCGGTAGCACAGCCAGCCGAGCTTGGGCAGGAACAGGCGGCTGTTGGCTTGGTCGAGCTGATAGCCCTGGGGATAGCGCAGGCTGTCGCGGGACTGGCCTTTCTTCTTGAAACGCGGCGCGTCCGCGCGTTTGGCGAAGAAGTTGGCGTAGGCCCGGTCCAGATCCTTGAGAGACTGCTGCAAGGCTTGAGCGGGAGCCTCGCCAAGCCAGGCGGTCGAGGGATCGGCCTTCCACGCGGTCAGCGCCTTGCACAGATCGGCATACCCGAGTTTCTTCTCGCCAGTCGTGTATCGCTCCTGTTGCAACGCCAGCGCCCGGTTGTAGACGAAGCGGCACGACCCCGCGAAACGGCGCAGATCGCGCGCCTGGTCGCCGTTGGGCTTCAACTCAAATTTGAAGGCTTGGAGACGTTGCATGCCCGGAGTATACTTTGGTCTATGAGCGATAACAACGATATTCGGCGAGGTCGGCACTGCGTTTTTGCAATGCACGTCCATTTGGTCTTTGTGACGAAGTATCGCCGCCAAGTCTTCGACGGCGAGGCCGTCGCCAGCCTGCGCGCGATCTTCGCCAAGGTCTGCGCCGACTTCGAGGCCCGTTTGGTCGAGATGGACGGCGAGGACGATCATGTGCATCTGCTGGTCGAGTATCCGCCCAAGGTGGCGGTGTCGGCCTTGGTGAACAGCCTCAAGGGCGTGTCCAGCCGCTTGCTGCGCCAAGAGCGGCCCGATCTCCAACGGCGCTACTGGAAGGGCGTGCTGTGGTCGCCCTCTTACTTCGCTTCAAGCTGTGGCGGCGCGCCGATCGCCATCGTGCGCCAATACATCGAACAGCAGCAGACGCCAACCTAAGCGGAAAACGCGACGACAGCGGGCGCTATCCATCCCCGCCCTGAACGGCGGGGCTTTTCGCGCAAGACGAGTAAATCGATTGTAAAACTTGGGCTCCGAGTTTTACCAAGACCTGCCTGGGCGCCCGACGAGCGGCTCTCTAGACTCGAATCACGGAACGACAAGAGCCTCTGGAGGCGATCGACATGGCACTCATCACACGACTCTCGCGCCTGCTACGCGCCGATCTCCATGCCGTGCTCGATCGGCTGGAGGCGCCGGAGCTGGTGCTCGCCCAGGCGATCCGCGAAATGGAACAGGCACTGGACCTGGAACGACGCCGGCTGCGCCGCCTGGACCGCGAACTCCAGCGTCTGCGCGAACGCGAATCCGAACAGGAGCGCCTGCTCGAACAGAACGGGCTGGCGCTCGACGACTGTCTGGCCGCCGAGCGCGAGGATCTGGCCCGCCCCGTCATCCGCCGCCGGCTGGAGACCGAACGCCGGCTCGAAGCACTCCGCACCCGTCGACGCGAGACCGAAACCGAGCGGGCACGATGCGCGCCGCTCCTGGCCGAGCGCGAATCCCGGCTCGCCGATCTGCGGGCGCGTGCCGCCATTCAGGATGCCGAATCCGAGTCCGATCCGACCGACTGCGATCCGATCTGGTCCGGCGCCGATCCGCTGATCCGGGACGCCGAAGTCGAGGTCGCTCTGTTGCAGGCCAAGCGCCGGCGGGAGGCGCAGTTATGAGCCGCCTCGGATTCGGCGAAGGCGTCCTGGTCGCCCTGACGGCGGCACTCCTGGCCTCGGTCGTCCGGACCGCGCTCGGCGGCTGGCTGTCGCCCGGCGCCCTGGCGCACGGACTCTGCATCGGTCTGGGACTCGGCTATGGGCTCTATCTGATCGCGCGCAGTCGGGAGCGGGTCGGGCGGGTCGCCGTCCCGATCCTCTGGGCGGGCATCAGCCTGCTGATCGTGCTCCTGAACGCCGGACTCTGGGTCCAGATCCTCGCTCAGCTCGGGCTGGTCTGGCTGGTGCGCGCCCTCTATCACCACGGACGCCCCCTGGCCGCGCTCCTGGATCTCGGTCTGCTGCTGCTCGGCTGTCTGGCAGGACTCTGGGCGCTGGAGCACACCGGCAGCCTGTTCCTCGCCATCTGGACGCTGTTCCTGATCCAGGCGCTGTTCGTCCTCATCCCCGGCGGCCCGGACGCCGACCGGCGCGAGCCGGCGACCGCCGATCCCTTCGAGACCGCCGAACGCGCCGCCGAGCGCGCGCTCGCCAGACTGCTGCATTGAACCTATCCGATCCGGCACAGGGACAGGCCAATCACGAGGCCAGAATCATGAAAACCCCACTGCAAACAAAGCTCATCGCCCTGTCGCTCTTCGGTCTCACGGGCACCGCCGTGCTCTACTACCCGGCCTTGCGCCCGGCCGAATCGGCGCCGCCCGTCACCCCGGTCATCCCCCTGGCCGAACCGGATTCGGTCGCCTTGCCCGACACCCGACAGCATCCGGTCATCGAAGCCGTGTTCGTGCTCGACACCACCGGCAGCATGGGCGGACTCATCCAGGCGGCGAAGGACAAGATCTGGTCGATCGCCGCGACCATGGCCGCCGCCCAGCCCGCGCCCGAGATCCGCCTCGGCCTGGTCGCCTATCGCGATCGCGGTGACGACTATGTGACCCGCGTCGTCGATCTGACCAAGGATCTCGACGGCCTGCACGCCGAGCTGATGCAGCTCCAGGCCCAGGGCGGCGGCGATGGTCCCGAGAGCGTCAATCAGGCGCTCCACGAGGCCCTGCACCGCATCGGCTGGAGCCGGGATCCAGGCGTCTATCGCGTCATCTTCCTGGTCGGCGATGCCCCGGCCCACATGGACTATCCCAACGACGTACCCTATCCGCAGACCCTGGCCGAGGCGCAGCGGCGCGGGATTCGGGTCAACGCCATCCAGTGCGGCACGCTCGCCGAGACGACCCAGGAATGGAAGCGGATCGCGCAGCTCGGCAACGGCGGCTATTTCCAGGTCGAGCAGAGCGGCGGCGCGGTAGCCATCGCCACGCCCTATGACGAGTCGCTGGCCAAACTCTCGTCCAAACTCGACGAGACGCGGATCTATTACGGTCGCGCCGAGGAGCGGGCGAAGAAGGAAGAGAAGCTCGCCGCCGCCAAGGCGACTCAGGCCGCCGCCGCACCGGCCGTGCTGGCACGACGCGCCGGCTTCGTGGCCTCCGAGAGCGGCGAGGCGAGTCTGAAGGGCGAGAACGAACTGATCGAGGACGTGGCGAACGGTCGGGTCGATCTGGACGCGCTACCTGAGGCGCAACTGCCCGCGCCCCTGGCCGGGCTGACGCCCGAGGCGCGACGCGCGTTGATCGACGAGCAGGCCGCCAAGCGCGAGGAGCTGAAACGGCAGATCAAGGATCTCTCCGCCCAGCGTGCCGACTATCTCAAGTCCCAGGTCGAGGCCGAGGGCGGGGCGGAATCTTCGCTCGATCACAAGATCTTCAGCGCCGTGCGCGAACAGGCCGCCGAGAAGGGACTGAGCTACGACAAGGCCGCGCCCGTGTATTGAAGCGGCGGACGTCGTTCGATGTTCGAGGAGTTCGAGGATCAGGCGCGAATCACCCGAATCGATCGCCCCTGCGGACTGGTCTGGAGGACGCTGCCGGTCCGCTCGGCGATCGGCGGTTGATCGGCGCGCCGGTCGAAGATCACCAGCCAGCCGCTGTCCAGCCCCAGCCCGCTCAGATAGCCGTCGAACTGCTCCAGCCCCTCGCTGAGCGGGTCCGGGGCAGCGTCGCGCCAGACCTTCAGTTCCATGCCCAGCGTCAGCGCGCCATAGCGCAGACACAGATCCATGCGCCCCATCCCGATGGCGTATTCGCGCTCCAGCGTCCCGCCGCCGTTGATGACCCGATGCAGAAAGGCCATGAGCACCAGATGCGGTGCGATCTCGTGATAGGGCGCGCTCTTGAGCAACGGCTCACCGTGTTGACGCCAGAAGGCGAGGAAGGCATCGAGCAGCGCCTCCGGATTCAGCGAGCCATCCGGGTTCAGCCAGGTCGGCTCGATCCGGGGCAGCGAGTCCTGCGGCCCGCCGGCCAGAGCACGCGGCAGCACCTCGCGATAGATCGGATTGGCGATCACCAGTCCGCCACTGCCATCACGCTTGAGCAGCCCCAGATCCACCAGATACTCGCGGTCATCCTCGGCCACCTCGCCGGGCAGGGTGCCGGCCAGCATGGGTTCGATCACCCGTCGCACGCGCGGCTCCTGCAATTTGTGCGCAAGCTGGTCGAGATGGGTCACGCGCTCGACGATCATCTGTTCCTTGGCCTGATTGATCAGATCCAGCGTGATCGGCTGGGTGCGATCACGTCCGGCGCGTAGCTCGAAACAGGCACGGTAGGCCAGTGCATTGACCAGCCAGGGCTGGCCCTGCGTCAGCTCCCAGACCCGATCGAGCGCCTCCGGGGTGAAGACCTGCCCGGTCTCGCGCGTGTGCTCCAGCAACAGGGTCCGGGTCTCCTCGGCGCTGAAGTCGCCCAACCGCAGCGACTTGGCCTTGATGTTGAAGGCGCTGCCGCCGGTGATGACCTCGCGCTCGGAGCCGGCGTGGATGCGATAGTCGCGCAGATCGCGCACCCCGCACAGAACGATGGTCTGCGGAAAGGCGCCCGGGCGTTTGGGATAACCGGAACGCAACTGGCGCAGGAGCGACAGCAGGGTATCGCCGATCAGGGCATCGACCTCGTCGAGCAGCAGCACCACCGGCTTGGGCGAGCCGGCACACCAGCGTTCGAGAAAGGTCTCCAGAACCAGCAAGGGCGCACCGCTCTGGAACAGCTCGCGCGCCAGCGGCTCCACGGTGTGATCATCCAGACTCCAGATCGCGGCGTTGGCGATGGCCTGCACCACAGCGCCCAGACCCAAGGCGACCTGTTCGCGCGCGGCCTGGGCCGCCTCGATATTGACATAGACGGCGCGATAACGGCCTTCCCGATTCAGATGTTCCATCAACGCCAGCAGGCAGGAGGTCTTGCCGGTCTGGCGCGGGGCGTGGAGCAGGAAGTATTTTTCCTGGGCGATCAGATCAAGGATCTCTTCCAGGTTCCAACGTGAAAGTGGGGGCAGAGTGTAGTGGCGGTCGGGTCGCACTGGACCCTCGGTGTTGAAGAAACGCATGGTGCACCTCGCGCGCGGATCTGCTTGAATCGCGGCGAGCATAGCATGGGGTCACTCGGACGGGGCGGATGGGCCTGACGATGCCCAGATGCGGGTGAGACCGCTGATGTTCGGCGGCGGTCCGTGATGCGGGGACGAGCGCTCGTCAGTGATTGACCGCCCGGACGGCCTCTTCACGGGTGTAGAAGCGATCCTCGCGCACGAAGCCGGAGACGACCTCGGCGACGACCGCCACCACATGGCCGGCCTCATCGCGCGCCCGTATCCAGGACTCGGGCAGTCCGTCGAGGATATGGATGGGCGCCGGCGTTCCGTCACTGAAGCGCGACAGCACACATTCGCCGCTGCACCGATTCAGATAACCGGGACGGAAGCCGAGACCGGCATTGTTCCGGCTGACACCGGGCGTATCGGCATAGAGCCGGTTTTCGTGACGCAGCGTCATGTCGTTCAGGACACCGCGCATCAGCCGTTCGCGCTCCTGGCGCTCTTGGCTGGCGACCTGTCGTTGGAGGCGTTCGTCGTGGTCGTTCATGGCTCACCTCGTTTCACGAGGACTTTACTCTGTGCAAATCAGAAGGCATCGCGCGTGCCAGTCTGGCGGTTTCGGTCGGCGTCGACTCCAGGCCCAGGGCTGATAGCGACCTCTCCGACGCGCGATCTCGTGTTCAGGTTATCGGCAGATCCTGACGTTCCAACACCCGTCGCAGGACGAAACTGGAATGCACGCCCGCCACGCCTTCCAGACGTGTGATCTTGTTCAACAAAAAATCCTGATAGGCGTCCATGTCGCGCACTACGACCTTGAGCTGATAGTCGGCTTCCCGTCCCGTGATGAGCAGGCATTCGAGCACTTCCGGCATATCCTTGACGGCGGCGTCGAAGCGCTCGAAGCGCTCCGGCGTGTGGCGGTCCATGGAGATGCTCAGGATCACCATGAGACTCAGGTCGAGTTTCTTCGCATCGAGTTCGGCGTGATAGCCGTTGATGAATCCGGCTTCTTCCAGCGCGCGCACGCGCCTCAGACAGGGCGAGGGCGAGAGCCCGATGCGTTCGGCCAGATCCTGGTTGCTGAGGCGTCCGTCGCGTTGCAGTTCGACGAGGATCTGACGGTCGTAGCGGTCGAGTTTCATGTGCATGTCTCGATGACGGCGTGCGGGCTGTCAGGGTTTGACAGAAGGGTGTCAGGATTTATCGGGGTGAGGCATTTTGGCAGAATATTGCTCAACAAGCCTATTCTGTTGCCATCTTCGCAATCGGATGCCGGTTGGTTTGAGATAGTCTAAGCACCGTCGACTTACCGGTCGACAGCTCGGCAAAGGCTCACAAGGCCCGCGCCAACCGGCTCGGTCCGACCCGGACCATCAGCCAAGCGCCCGATCCGCGATCCGGAGACCGGCCAAGACCCGATTCGATACGACACCGACCGCACAGGAGACGATCCCATGAGCCGCTTCGACCACCGACGTTACCGCCCTGGCCCGGTGGTGAACCTGCCCAACCGCCAGTGGCCCAATCGAACCATCCGCGAAGCCCCGATCTGGGCCAGCGTCGATCTGCGCGACGGCAATCAGGCGCTGCACGAACCGATGAACGTCGAGCAGAAGCGGCGTCTCTGGGATCTCCTGGTCCAGCTCGGCTTCAAGGAGATCGAGGTCGGCTTTCCCGCCGCCAGCCAGCCCGATTACGACTTCGTGCGCTGGTTGATCGAAGAGGACCGCATCCCCGAGGACGTGACCATCCAGGTCTTGGTCCAGGCGCGCGAGGATCTGATCCGCCGCACCTACGAGGCGCTCGCCGGCGTGCGTCAGGCGATCGTCCATGTCTACAACTCGACCTCGCCCGTACAGCGCGACTGGGTGTTCGGCCAGGATCGCGAGGGCGTGAAGGCGATCGCGCGCCAGGGGGCCGAGTGGGTGGCGCAGGGTGCGCGCGACTATCCCGAGACACGCTGGACCTTCCAGTACTCGCCCGAGAGCTACACCGCGACCGAGCCGGACTATGCGGTCGAAGTGTGCGAGGCGGTGCTCGACGTCTGGCAGCCGACACCCGAGCGGCCCTGCATCATCAATCTGCCGGCCACGGTCGAGGTGTCGAGTCCGAACGTCTTCGCCGATCAGGTCGAGCACTTCGCGACCCACATCAGCCGGCGCGACTCGATCGTGCTCTCGGTGCACACCCACAACGACCGCGGCGGGGCGGTGGCGGCGGCCGAGCTGGCCTTGCTGGCCGGCGCCGATCGGGTCGAGGGCACCCTGCTCGGCAATGGCGAGCGCACTGGAAACGCCGATCTCCTGACGCTGGCGATGAACCTCTACAGCCAGGGCATCGACCCGAAGCTTGACCTCAGCCGTCCGGACGAGATCGTCGCCGTCTGCACCGAATGCACCGGCTTGCCGGTCCATCCGCGTCATCCCTGGGTCGGCGAACTGGTCTACATGGCCTATTCGGGCAGTCATCAGGACGCTATCCGCAAGTGTCTGGCACGCCAGACGCCGGACGCGCCCTGGAACGTGGCCTATCTGCCGATCGATCCGGCCGACCTGGGACGCAACTATCAGGCGGTGATCCGCGTCAACAGCCAGTCGGGCAAGGGCGGCGTGGCCTTCGTGCTGGAACAGGAATTCGGCCTGAGTTTGCCGCGCTGGTTGCAGGTCGAGCTGGCGGGCTTGGTTCAGCGCGAGAGCGAGACGCGCGGCGGGGTGCTGGACGCAGCGCAGATTCGCGCCATCTTCGAACGGCACTTCATCGTCGATCAGGCCCCGCACCAGTTGCTGGGCTATCGCTTGGACCGCAACGGGCACGACGTCATCGAGGCGCGGATCGGCGCCCCGGACGGCGAACGGATGCTGCATGGCGAAGGGCAGGGCGCGATGGCCGCCTTCGTCGATGCCTGGACGCGCTGGAGCGGTCGGAAGGTCTCGGTGCTGGACTATCAGGAACACGCCATCGGCGAGGGCACGGACGCCGAGGCCGCCGCCTATGTCCGGGTCGAGGTGGACGGACAGGCCATCAGCGGCGCGGCCATCGACCGCGACACGGTGGCCGCCTCGCTACGGGCCTTGCTCTCGGCGCTGAATCGTCGTTAGAGTGCGATCCTTCAACCAGACCGAGGCCATGGACTGCCGCGATCAGCGGTCCCTTGGCCTCGGTGTCATCCCGCTGGAATAAGCCGGACGCGCGCACCGATGGCTTGCACGGCACGGTTTGACGGATTTCCACCTCTCGCCTTCGGATGCGCTCTTGCATGATCAAGAAGATCGACGTCGCCGACCTGCGTGTCGGCATGTATGTCCATGACCTCAACTGCGGCTGGCTGGATCACAGCTTTCTGCGCAGTCGGTTCCAGATCAAGTCCGACTCCAACATCGAGCGTATCCGGCGTCTGGGTATCCACGAACTCTATATCGACACCGACAGGGGCGCCGACCTCCCCGAGGCGCCCACCGAGGGCGAGGTCGTCGAACAACTCGAACAGGAACTGGTCGAGGTCGGCGAGCAGGAGCACGTCCTGCCGCAGCCGGTCTCGCTCGCCGAAGAACGGGTGCAGGCCCGACGCATCCACAACGAAGCGCTCCAGCTCATCGGCGGACTCATGCGCGATGCCCGGCTCGGGCGTCCGATCACACTGGAACAGGTGCGCAACACCATCGGCGAGATGGTCGGCTCGATCTTCCGCAATCAGAACGCGCTCATGGCCCTGGCGCGTATCCGCCATACCGACCGCTACACCTTCGAGCACTCGGTCAATGTCTCGGTACTCATGGTCTCGTTCGCGCGCGAACTGGGTCTGGAGCCTACTGTGATCGAAGAGATCGGCATCGGCGCCCTACTGCACGACATCGGCAAGACCCAGGTGCCGGACGCGATCCTGAACAAACCCGGCCGGCTCTCGGACGAGGAGTTCGCGATCATGCGCGGTCATGCCGCGCACAGTCGCGACATCCTCGCCGCTATTCCAGGTTTCTCGCCGACGGCGCTCGCGGTTGCCGCCGAACATCACGAGCGCTTCGACGCCACCGGCTATCCCGACGGCAAGGGCGGCGAGTCGATCTCGCTCTATGGCCGGATGGCGGCCATCGTCGATGTCTACGACGCCATCACCTCGGATCGCGTCTATCACAAGGGCATGGAGCCGCATCAGGCGCTGCGCAAACTGCTCGAATGGAGCCGCTTTCATTTCGATCCGGATCTGGTGCGCCAATTCATCCGCTGTGTCGGCATCTACCCGGTCGGCAGTCTGGTGCGGCTGGAGAGCAACCGGCTCGGCGTGGTGCTGGAGAACGGTCGCGAAGGACTCATGGAACCCATCGTGCGCGTGGTGATGGATGCGCGCTGGCGGCGCTTTCTGCCGGTCGAGGACGTGGATCTGTCGCGCAAGGTTCGGGGGAAGAAGGATCAGATTCTCGGCGCCGAGGCGCCCGAGCAGTGGGGCATCGATTGCGAGGAGACGCTGCGTCTGCCCTGCTGATGCGCCGAGGCCCGCGCGCGGCGGGCCTCGGTGTCTGCTCGATCGTCGTGATGGCTGGTTCTTCAGCCCGTCCTCGCGGTGAGGGCTGAGTCCTGGGGCACGACGCTCAGGACGTTACTCATGATGCGCGGGATGCGGCTGAGGATCTCGGGATGATCGCTCAGGACCACGACCCGGGCGCCGATGTGCTGGAGTCGTTCGTTGAGCATCCACAGCAGCGCCAGACCCGAGTCGAAGACCCGGTCCAGGCAGGTCAGATCCATGATGCAGGTCTGAAGATTGGCGGGGATCGCGGCGAACACGCGGCAGACTTCGTCGGTGATCGTCAGATCCAGGTTGCCATGGAAGGAGAGGTCGAGCCTGTCCTCGCTTGGGATGAACGATGTTGTCAACGGCATAGTAACCATCCTCCAGTGATGTGCCGCAAGCCGGTCGGGGTTTACGGCAACGGGTTGGGTCTCTTCTGAGCACTCGGGACGCCCTGACGACCGGCCGGCGCTGATTATGGACCCATTGATCAGTGTTTGGCCAGTGTCCCGTCAATCCAGTCCCGTGGCTCTCGAGGGCCGAGCAGGAGGGTCTTTGCTTACAAGCCCACCATTAACATGGGTTTCGGGTCTGTGAGAAATCCGTACGACTACTCAAGACAGGCGTTTCCACGGCAAGTCCTGGAGCGACGACCTGCGGTTCGACCGCGAATCGGGCGCGGCGTTCAACGTGTCCAATCGAGCATCTCACTGGCATGGTCGCGGGTACGCGCGGTGATCTCGGTGCCGCCGAGCATCCGGGCGATCTCGTCGACGCGCGCGCGGTCGTCGAGCGGCTCGATGCGGGTGAAGGTCTGGCCGTCGATGGTCTCCTTGCGCACGCGCAGCTGATTGTGGGCCTGGGCGGCGACCTGGGGCAGGTGAGTGACGCAGAGTACCTGACGCGATTCGCCGAGCCGGCGCAGCAGCCGCCCGACGATCTCGGCCACGCCGCCGCCGATCCCGACGTCGACCTCGTCGAAGACCAGCGTCGGCACCCGTCCGCACTCGGCGGTGGCGACCTGGATGGCGAGACTGATGCGCGAGAGTTCGCCGCCGGAGGCGACCTTGGCCAGCGGCTGCATGGGCTGGCCGGGATTGGCGCTGACCAGCATCTCGACGCGCTCCAGACCATTGGCGCTCGCGCGTTCCTCGGGCAGCGGATCGAGCTGGAGGCTGAACTGGCCGCCGTTCATGCCGAGCTGCTGCATCGAGCGCGTGACCGTGGTCGAGAGACGCTCGGCGGCGGTCTGGCGGGCGCGCGTGAGTTCGGCAGCGGCGGCGAGGAAGTCGCGCCAGACCCGTTCGCGGCGTTCGCGCAGGTCGCCGAGCGTGACGTCGGACTGTTCGAGCGCGTCCAGTTCGGCGCGACGCTGGTCGAGCAGCTCGGGCAGTTCGGTCGGCTTGACGCGGTACTTGCGCGCCAGATCGTGGAGCTGGCCGAGACGGATCTCGACTTCCTGGAGCGCGGCCGGGTCCAGGTCCAGCCCGTCGAGATAGCGGCGCAGTCCGGCCGCCGCCTCGCCGGCATGGATGGCAGCCGTCTCCAGCAGATCGCGGCTCTCGGCCAGCGCCGGATCGATGCCGGCCAGTTCCTCGATCTCACGGGTGGCGCTGCGCAGCTGATCATCGATCGCCGGTTCGCCCTCGGCCAGCAGCAGCAAGACCCGGCCGACGGTCTCCTGCAAGCGTCCGATGTGACTCAGACGGCGCTGTTCATGGTCCAGGTTTTCAATGGCCTCGACGTTCAGACCCAGCGCCGAGAGTTCATCGACCTGGAAGCGCAGCAGATCCAGCCGCGCGGCGCGATCGGCACTGGCCGTTTCGAGCGCCTGGAGCCGCTGATCGAGGTCGCGGAAGGTGCGAAAGGCCGTCGCGACCGCCGTCACCTGATCGCCATGCCCGCCATAGGCGTCGAGCAGCTCGCGCTGGGCATTGGCGCGCAGCAGCGATTGATGCGCGTGCTGGCCATGAATGTCCACCAGCCGTTCGCCGAGATCGCGCAACTGGGCGCCCGTGGCCGCGCGGCCATTGATGAAGGCACGCGAGCGGCCTTCGCGCACGATCAGCCGCCGCACCACGCAGGCATTGTCATCGTCCAGCCCCTGCTCGACCAGCCAGTCGCGCGCGTCCGGCGCCTGATCGAGATCGATCTCGGCCAGGATCTCGGCGCGTTCGCGTCCGGCGCGGATCAGACTCGCGTCGGCCTTGTCGCCGAGCACCAGACCGAGCGCCTCGATCAGGATCGACTTGCCGGCGCCCGTCTCGCCGGTGAGCGCGGTCATGCCGGCATGGCATTCGAGTTCGAGATGACTGACGATGGCCAGATCCCGGACCTGGAGATAAGTCAGCATGGTGGAGTCCGTGTTATGTGATGCCCGCCCCAGTGGAGCTTGGCGCGGAGGATCTGATAGTGGTCGTGTCCCTTGGGGTGGATCAGATGCGCCGCGTGCGGATGGCGCGCGATACGCACCCGCGCCCCAGGCGGCAGCCGCAGATCGGTCTGACCGTCGCAGGTGACTTGCACATGACCCTGCTCCGAGCCGCGCACCCGCACCTCGATCGAACGCCCGCCCGGCACCACCAGCGGGCGGTTGCTGAGATCATGCGGACAGATCGGCACCAGGAGGATGGCATCCAGCGCTGGATCGACCAGCGGTCCGCCGCCCGAGAGCGCGTAGGCGGTCGAGCCAGTCGGGGTCGAGACGATGAGTCCGTCGGAGCGCTGGGCGCTGACGAAGACGCCGTCGATCCAGATCTCCAGCTCGATCATGCGCGCCGTGCCCCATTTGTGGATGGTCACGTCGTTGAGCGCGGCCTCGGGGTCGCCGGCGTCCTGCTCGGTGACGATCCGGGCATCGAGCATCGAGCGCCGGTCCGAGTCGAACTCGCCGGCCAGGATGCGGTCGAGCGCCGATTCGATGTGCTCGGGCGAGACGTCGACCAGAAAGCCCAGCCGTCCGAGATTGATGCCGAGCAGGGGCACGTCGTGCGGCGCCATGACCCGCGCGGCATGGAGCAGGGTGCCGTCGCCGCCGACCACCACGATCAGGTCGCAGACCGCGCCGAGCCGATCCAGGGCCAGCGCCTCGCCGATGGGCGCATCGAGCAGATGGGCGCTCTCGGCCTCCAGTCGCACCTCGATGGCGCGCGCGCGCAGATGTTCGCGCAGGCGCACGAGGGTTCCGCGAACCCGCTCGGGGTCGCCCTGCTTGGCGATGAGGCCGAGCGTCTGGAAAGCGGGCATAGGGTTCAACCGCGTCTGTGGGTGGATGTTCAGGGTGTCCTGTCGGACGACGTCGCGGATTCTAGCAATGGCTCCAGCCGTTTTCGATGCTCGGATCAGTGCGCGCCCAAGTCGGCCCAACCTTGACAGCCTGAGTCGGAATCCCTAAATTGCGTGTTAGCACTCTGGCTTGGTGAGTGCTAAACATCAATCACGAACGCGATTCGGACAGTATTCATCGACTATCGTGGGCACCGGGAAACGCATATCCGCCGGCGACAGGCTCCAGACCAGCGAGGGTCAGGTCAGCGAGCGCGCGCAGCATTTCCTCAAGGCGCTCGTCGAGCGCTACATCCGCGAAGGCCAGCCGGTCGGCTCGCGTACCCTGGCCAAGGATACCGGACTCGATCTCAGTCCGGCGACCGTGCGCAACGTCATGGCCGATCTGGAGGATCTGGGGCTGATCGCTTCGCCGCATACTTCGGCGGGGCGGGTGCCGACGGTGGCCGGTTATCGGTTGTTCGTCGATACGCTGCTGACGGTGCGTCCGCCCTCGGAGGACGACATCGCCTCGCTGCGCACTCAGTTCAATGCACGTCTCGACCCCAAGGCGCTGATCGAGACGGCCACGAATCTGCTTTCGGGCATCACGCATCTGGCCGGCGTGGTCATGCTGCCGCGCCACGAGCGGCACGCCTTCCGCCAGATCGAGCTGCTGCCGCTGTCGGACGCGCGCGTGCTGGCGATCCTGATCACCAGTGAGGGCGAGGTCCACAACCGCATCATCAACACCGACCGGCGTTTCATGCCCTCGCAGCTCGAACAGGCGGCGAACTATCTCAACCAGATGTTCACCGGGCAGGACATCAAGGACGTGCGCAAGCGGTTGCTGGAGGATCTCCAGCGCACCCATGCCCACATGGATCAGATGATGATGCGCGCCCTGGCCATGGCGCAGGACGTGATGGCCTCGGCCGAGGGCCGCGACGACTGCTACATCGCCGGTCAGACCAATCTGATGGAGTTCGGCGAGCTGGCCAGCATGGACCGGCTCAAGTCGCTGTTCGACGCCTTCACCCAGAAGCACGAGATCCTGCACATCCTGGATCGCTGCATCGCCGCCGATGGGGTGCAGATCTTCATCGGCGAGGAATCGGGCTATTCGCTGCTCGACGATTGCAGCCTCGTCACCACGCCCTATCGGGTCGAGGATCGGGTCGTCGGGGTGCTGGGCGTCATCGGCCCGACGCGCATGGACTACCAGCGCGTGATCCCGATCGTCGACGTCACGGCGCGGCTGCTGGCGGCGGCGCTGCGGCAGTGAGGTTCGGTCGGAGCGAACCCCGGCCCGACCGCGAAGGCAAAGGCAGGCCCCGCCGGCGGGCCGCTGACACTGAATCAACGATTGCGCCCCCAGGGGCGGAATTTCAACCGGAGGTTTTTTTGATGAGCACGGAACCACAGCGCCCGGAGTCGGCGCCCCAGGAAGCGCCCCAGCGCGACGAGGCGGCCCTGCGCGCGGCGGTTGAAGCCTACAAGGAAGCCGACACCACGCTCGACGAGCTGCCCGCGTCGGCGGACGGGGCGAGCGCCGAGTCCGAGGCCCAGACCGAGGAGCGTTCGATCGAGGAGCTGAGCGCCGCCCTGGATGCCGCGCGCGTCGAGATCGAGGATAGCCGCGATCAGGTACTGCGCGCGCGCGCCGAACTGGAGAACCTCAGACGCCGTCACGCCCAGGAGCTGGAGAAGGCGCACAAATTCGCACTCGACGGCTTCGTGCGCGAGCTGCTCCAGGTGCGCGACAGTCTCGAACTCGGCTGCAACGCGGCGCAGGAAGCGAGCGCGGATGTCGACAAGCTGCGCGAGGGCACGGAACTGACGCTCAAACTGCTCGGCGACGTGATGGAGAAGTTCGGCGTGGGCGTGGTCGATCCGACCAATCAGCCCTTCGATCCCGAGTTCCATCAGGCGATGTCGATGCAGCCGCGCGAGGACGTGCCGCCGAACACCGTGGTGCTGGTCATCCAGAAGGGCTACACGCTCAATGGACGGCTGGTGCGCCCGGCGCTGGTCATGGTCTCGCAGGCGGCGGCCGCGCAATAGACTTGAAGGGCTTGGGGGCTTGCCCCAACTGAACCAATCATTTGGCGCCCGAGCGCCATTCCAAACGCTTTCGGAGAATAGAACCCATGGGAAAGATCATCGGCATCGATCTCGGCACCACGAACTCGTGCGTGGCCGTGATGGAAGGCGACAACGTCAAGGTCATCGAGAACGCTGAAGGCGACCGCACCACGCCCTCGATCATCGCCTACACCGGCGACGGCGAGGTGCTGGTCGGTCAGTCGGCCAAGCGCCAGTCGGTCACCAACCCCAAGAACACGCTGTTTGCCATCAAGCGCCTGATCGGACGGCGTTTCGAGGACGGTGTGGTCGGCAAGGACAAGGACATGGTTCCCTACCGGATCGTCAAGGCCGACAATGGCGACGCCTGGGTCGAGGTCAACGGCAAGAAGATGGCTCCGCCCGAGATCTCGGCCAAGGTCTTGCAGAAGATGAAGAAGACCGCCGAGGACTATCTCGGCACCACCGTGACCGAGGCGGTCATCACGGTCCCGGCCTACTTCAACGACTCGCAGCGTCAGGCGACCAAGGACGCCGGACGCATCGCCGGTCTCGAGGTCAAGCGCATCATCAACGAGCCGACGGCCGCCGCGCTCGCCTATGGCATGGACAAGAAGCGCGGGGATCAGAAGATCGCCGTCTATGACCTGGGCGGCGGCACCTTCGACGTCTCCATCATCGAGATCGCCGAGATCGAGGGCGAGCATCAGTTCGAAGTGCTCTCGACCAACGGCGACACCTTCCTCGGCGGCGAAGACTTCGACATGCGCATCATCGACTTCCTGGTCGACGACTTCAAAAAGTCGCAGGGCTTCGATCTGCGCAACGACCCGCTGGCGCTCCAGCGTCTGAAGGAGGCAGCCGAGAAGGCCAAGATCGAGCTGTCCTCCAGCCAGCAGACCGACATCAACCTGCCCTACATCACGGCGGATCAGAGCGGGCCGAAGCATCTGAACGTCAAGCTCACCCGCGCCAAGCTGGAGTCGCTGGTCGAGGATCTGATCGAGCGCACCATGGAACCCTGCCGCATCGCGCTCAAGGACGCGGGTCTCGCCGCCGGCGAGATCGACGAGGTCATCCTGGTCGGCGGTCAGACCCGTATGCCCAAGGTGCAGGAGAAGGTCGAGCAGTTCTTCGGCAAGACCCCGCGCAAGGACGTCAACCCGGACGAGGCGGTGGCCATCGGCGCCGCGATCCAGGGCGGCGTGCTCGGCGGCGAGGTCAAGGACGTGCTGCTGCTGGACGTCACCCCGCTGTCGCTCGGCATCGAGACCCTCGGCGGCGTGATGACCAAGCTGATCGAGAAGAACACCACCATCCCGACCTCGGCCCAGCAGGTGTTCTCGACCGCCGACGACAACCAGACCGCCGTCACCGTGCACGTGCTCCAGGGCGAGCGCGAGCGTGCGGCGAGCAACAAGTCGCTGGGTCGCTTCGATCTGTCCGACATCCCGCCGGCGCCGCGCGGCGTGCCGCAGATCGAGGTCAAGTTCGACATCGACGCCAACGGCATCCTCAACGTCTCGGCCAAGGACAAGGCGACCGGCAAGCAGCAGTCGATCGTGATCAAGGCATCCTCCGGTCTGTCCGAAGCCGAGATCGCGCAGATGGTCAAGGACGCGGAGGCCCATGCCGAGGACGACCGTCAGTTCCATCAGCTCGTGGCCGCACGCAACCAGGCCGACACCATGATCCATGCCGCGCGCAAGTCGATGGAACAGCTCGGCGAGCAGATGGAGAGCGGTGAGAAGGAATCGATCGAAGCAGCCATCAAGGATCTGGAAGAGGCCATGAAGGGCGAGGACAAGGATCGCATCGAGTCGCTGACCAAGAAGCTCGGCGATGCCTCCGGCAAGATGGCCGAGCGCCTCTATGCCAAGTCCGGCGACGCGGGCGCGGCGGGTGCCGAGCACGCCCAGCCCGGTGCCGGCGCGAGCGGTGCGGCCCACGACGACGTGGTCGACGCCGAATTCGAAGAAGTCAAGGACGACAAGCGATAAGGTGCCAGGCTCGCGCGCCCGTCGGTCTTTAAGGCCGGACGGGCGTAGCAGCCGGAAACAGATACATGGCAAAACGCGACTATTACGAAGTGCTGGGGGTTCAGCGCAACGCCAGTGAGGCCGACATCAAGAAGGCCTTCCGGCGGCTGGCGATGAAATATCACCCCGACCGCAATCCGGGCGACAGCGAGGCTGAGGCCAAGTTCAAAGAGGCCAAGCTGGCCTATGACGTGCTGACCGATCCCAAGAAGCGTTCGGCCTACGATCAGTTCGGCCATGCCGGCGTCGATGGCGCCGGCCCCGGCTTCGGCGGTTTCGGCGGCGGCGGTCCGGGCGACTTCGCCGGCGCCGGTTCCTTCTCGGATATCTTCGGCGACGTCTTCGGCGACATCTTCGGCGGCGGCGGACGCACGGGCGGCCGGCGCTCACAGCGCGGGGTCGATCTGCGCTATGACCTGTCGCTGACGCTGGAAGAGGCGGTCGCCGGCAAAGAGGTCAAGATCCGGCTCCCGACCTGGGTCGACTGCCAGTTCTGCAACGGCAGCGGCGCCAAGCCCGGCACCAAGCCCAAGACCTGTCCGACCTGTGGCGGACATGGTCAGGTACGGATGCAGCAGGGTTTCTTCTCGATCCAGCAGACCTGTCCCGAGTGTCGGGGCACGGGTGCGGTGATCGAGGAGGCTTGTACGCACTGTCACGGACGCGGGCGGATTCAGGAAGAAAAGACACTCGCGGTCAAGGTGCCGGCGGGTGTCGACACCGGCGACCGCATCCGGCTGGCAGGCGAGGGCGAGCGTGGGGAGCAGGGCGGGCCTCCGGGCGATCTCTATGTCCAGATCCAGGTCATGGAGCATCCGATCTTCACCCGTGAGGACGCCAATCTCTACTGTCAGGTGCCGATCAGTTTCGTCACAGCGGCGCTCGGCGGCGAGCTGGAAGTGCCGACGCTCGACGGCAAGGTGATGCTTAAGATCCCGCCCGGCACCCAGACCGGCAAGATGTTCCGGGTGCGCAACAAGGGTGTCAAACCCGTGCGCGGCGGTGTGGTCGGGGATCTCATCTGCCGGGTGCTGATCGAAACGCCCGTGGATCTCACCGAGCGCCAGAAGGAGCTGCTGCGCGAGTTCGAGGCCAGCGTTCAGGAAGGCGGATCGCGGCACAATCCGCAATCGCACTCCTGGCTCGACGGGGTCAAGAGCTTCTTCGAGAAGATGGGACTCTAGGAGCGTTCCAGGATCAAGCGGGTGACGTCATGAGTGAAGCACTGCAAACGGCCGTCGCCCGTCAACGTCTGCTGTTGCGCGGACGGCTGGCCGGTCTGCTCGAACGGCTGGCGCTCCAGGCCCGTGACGACTGGCCCGAACGCGCGTCCCTGGAGCGGCTCCTGGCCGAGGCGTTGCCGAACCTGCCGTCCTGCAAGTATCTCTATGTGCTCGACCGGAGCGCACACCAGATCACGGCCAATGCCTCGCCCCAGGGGCTGTTGCCCGAGCATCTGGGGCGCGACCGAAGCGACCGTCCCTATCTGGCCGAGGCGCTGGCCGGCGAGCGCTTCTCGCTCTCACCGGTCTACATCAGCCGCAACGCGCGCCGCCCCTCGCTGACCGCGATCCAGCGTATCGAGGACGAGTCGGGCAATTGGCTCGGCTTCCTCGGCGCCGACTTCGACCTGCGCGAGCTGCCGCTGACGCGCGAACTCTATCAGCCCTCCGGCGACTGGGTGCAGCTCAAGGGCGATCCGGCCATCCGGGGCGGGCTCTTCAGCCAGCAGCGCGTCGAGAGCCTGATGGACGCACGCATCGACGCGGTGCTGGCGCTCCTGGTCGAGCTGATGACCGCGCACGGCGTCTTTCACGGCAAGCTGCATTTCTCCAGCTCGCGCGCCACGCTCTGGACGCTCGACGATCCCTATCGCTACCGGCTGCTCGATTACGAGGATCTGGCCGATCCGGGCATCTGTCTGGCCTATCCCCGGCGCGACTACCCGAGCGAAGCGTCGATCCCCGAGTCGCGGGTCGCCGATGTCTTCCACACCTTCCGCGAGCTGCGTTTCATGGACGAGACCATCTATCTGCGCTCCGGATCGCTCAACATCTTCAATGGCATGGTCGGGCTGAACTTCTCCTGCGACGGCTCGCACTACATGCCCTGGCACGAATTCCTGCGCAAGAGTCTGGGCTTCTGGCTCGGTACGGGTGAGGCTTGCGCCTGACGACGACCATCTACAATCTCCGGGGACTTGCCGCCCGTCTCGGCCTTCGGACTTGCTTCAACCTGCCTCGAATCGGAACAGGGCCACGGCCCTGGCCAGTGACCGCGCCTGATCCTCCAGGCTCTCGGCCGCCGCCGCCGCTTGCTCGACCAGGGCCGCATTCTGCTGCGTGACCTCGTCCATCTGGATCACGGCGCGCGAGATCTGTTCGATGCCGCTGCTCTGCTCGCGGCTGGCCACGGCGATGTCGGTCAGCAGGGTCGTCACCTGCCGGAAGGAGTCGACGATCTCGGTCATGGTCTGACCGGCCTGTTCGACCAGCTTCACCCCGTCGTCGACCTGCTCGACCGAGCCGACGATCAGTGTCTTGATCTCCTTGGCGGCATTGGCCGAACGCTGGGCCAGATTGCGCACCTCGGCGGCGACCACGGCGAAACCCTTGCCCTGTTCGCCGGCGCGCGCGGCCTCGACAGCCGCATTGAGCGCCAGGATGTTGGTCTGGAAGGCGATCGAGTCGATCACGCCGATGATGTCGGCGATCTGGCGGCTCGAATCCTGGATACGGCCCATGTTGTCGACCACATGCCGGACGAGCTCGCCGCCGCGCGCCGCGACCTTGTTGGAGTCCTGGGCGAGCTGATTGGCCTCCTGAGCATTGTGGGCGTTCTGCTTGACCGTGGCGCTCAGCTCTTCCATGGCGCTGGCGGTCTCCTCCAGGGTGCCGGCCTGGGTCTCGGTGCGGGCCGAGAGATCACTGTTGCCGGAGGCGATCTCGGCGGCGGCCGTGTTGATGGTCTCGGTCGATTCTTTGATGTCGGTGACGACCTCGCGCAGACGCTCGACCGTCAGGTTGGTGTCGTCCTTGAGTTGGCCGAAGGTGCCGGCATAGTCCGATTCGATGCGCCGGCTGAGATCGCCCTGGGCGATGGCCGCGAGCACCTGGGCCACATCGGCGAGTCCGGCCGAGAGGATGTCGATCAGTCGGTTGAGTCCGTCGGAGAGCTCGTGGAAGAACCCGGTCTTGCCGTCCAGCGTCAAGCGGCGCGAGAAGTCGCCCTGGACGGCGGCTTCGAGCAAGGACGCCAGTTCGGCTTCGGTCTCGACCTCGGTGGTGCGGTCGGTCCACTCGACCACGGTGCCCAGCCGCTCGCCCTGAGCGTCGATGACCGGATTGAGGATCAGCCGGAAGGTGCGTCCGCCGATACGGATCTGGGCGAGGTGATTGTTCTGGAGGGTCGCCAGCATCGATTGCTGGCGCTCCGGATGGCGATGGAAGACGTTCAGATGGCTGCCGAGCAGGCTGTCCACCCGGAACTCGGGCAGGTCGCGGCGCAGGTCGGATTCGGCCAGGCGCAGCATCCCGAGCAGGGCTTCGTTGGCGTAGATGATGATCCCGTTCGGGTCGGAGACCATCATGTTGGTCGAGGACTTGTCGAGCGCGCTCTTGATGCGCAGGGCCTCGGCGGCGATCCGGGCATCGGCGCGGGTGCGCTCGTCGAGGTTTGCCTGCATCCGCGCCAGGGCGCTGAACAGGGCGCCGATCTCGTCGCGTCTCGTGGTGTCGATCCGGCTGTCGTAATGACCGGCGCCGATGCGCTCGAAGATCCGTGTGGCTTCGCCGAGCGGCCGGCCGACCAGACGGCGCATGAGCCAGAAGAGGATGAGCGCCAGCGTCAGCACCACGACCACAGCGGCGCCGAGCGTCAGGTTGCGCAGCAGGACGCTGTCGCGGCTCAGCTCGTCGTCGTAGGAACCGCCGCCGATCACCCAATCCCAGGCCGGGAAGTGGGTGTAGGCCACCACCTTCATGCGCGGCGCGGTCTCGCCCGTCTCGCGGTTGATCCAGGGGTAATGGATCACGCCCTCCCGGTTCTCCAGGATCTCGCGGATGAAGGTCCGGCCGTCGGCATCCCTGGCGTCGAGGATGTTGGCGCCTTCCTGAGCCGGGTGGATGACCAGCCGCCCGAGATCTGCGCCTGGCCGGGCATCCAGCGCATAGAAGTAGCCGGTCTCGCCGATCTTGATCGACAGGATCTCGCGCTTGAGATGGTCCAGACCCTCGGTCATGTCGAGCCCGATGAAGAGCGCACCGATGACTTCGCGGCGCGCGTTCAGCATGGGCCGGTAGACGGTCATGTGATCGTGCCCGAAGAGGGTGGCGCGGCCGATGAATTCCTCGTCGGCGAGCAATGCCGGGAGCGCGGGGTGGCCGTCGGCGAGCAGGGTGCCGAGCGCCCGCTCGCCCTGTTCGTTCTTGAGCGTGGTGGCGACGCGCACGAAGCCGTCGCCCGTCCGCACGAAGAGCGTGGCCACGGCGCTCGTGGTGTTGGTGAAGCGGTCGAGATCGCTGTTGTCGAGCGTGAGTCGACGCTCGCCGTCGTAGAGCGCCGGGGTGATCCGGCCGCCGACCCGCACCGGCTCCTCGGGGTTCAGCGTGAAGGCCGAACCGAAGCGCGCGGCCAGTTGCTCCATCAGCCGATGGGCCTCTTCGCGTAGCGCCGTATCATGGTTGGCGAGCATGGAGCGCACCAGCCGGCTCTGCTGTTCGAGCTGGGCGATGACTTTGCGCTCCATGAGCGAGTGATTGAACTGGGCCACGCCGATGGCGAAGGCGCCCATCAGCACCGCGATCACCCCGACGGCGGCCAGCGTCAGGGCCATGGCCACGGAGCGGCCGCCAACGAATCTCTGTCCGATCATTCCGAGTTTCTCTATCCGAACCGAAGTGTTTGAGTCTCGACACAACCTTGGCTTGCCAAGGAACACTACACCTCAGGCCAGACGAGACGATGCACGCTGTCGCACAGGAAAGGAGGATGCCGCCAAGCGGTCGATTCGATCGCGCGCTTGGGCATCACCTGAAGACGAGCCGGGGTATTTTGGCAGGATTTCGTGGTGTCGGGCCACAATTATCATTGCAATAACCCAAAGTCGATCGAGTCTTCGGAGGCGACGCAGCACCAGCTCTGCGTCGGGCGCTATACTGCGACGGCGGCCGGGGTCGCTCCCGAATCGCCACGCCTCGCAGACCGTGGCTTGCCGCGCCCAGTTCGAGTCTGCGGTGACGGCGGAGACGACTTTTGACACTTGATGTGTTCATAGTTAAATGGAGGGGCAACCCCCCGATCCTGAGACGAACCGAGGGTCTCTTCGACAAGCGCAGCTTTTTTTGGGTGGAAATCCTTGACGCTGGGTGGTTTTCGGGCCTATCTTGCGTCGTTTGCCCTGAAACAGCGCACCAAAACGCGCCGACAGGTACAAATCATTGCTTTGACAGGATGCCTCCCATGCCGATCACCCTTGCCCCCAAAACGCGCGAGACGCTTTGCAAGGAGCTGGGCGTTTCCAATCTTCCGGATCTGATGGACCGTGATTTCCAGGACATTTCACCAGACACCGATGTCGATCGCGCCAAGGTTGCCTTATATGCGGACAGAAACCGTGGATCCGTGCGCCTGAACTCGGGCCGGTTCTATACGGCGAAAGAGTTTGCCGACCGCGTGCGTAAAATAAAGTCGCTTGTCTTGCCTTGACCTGGAGTGTGCACATGGATGGTTTGAACGCCGAACCGTCTTCTCTCGATCAGGATCGTGAAGGGCTAAAAAATCTCGCCGAACTCTACGCCGAAGCCAAGGCGTTGATTCTGTATTCCGAGCAGATCGATCCGGACTCACGGTCAAACCTGCAAGTCATCAAGGAGCTTCGTGACGCCTTCGATCACCTGATGCGCGTCATCGCGACACGCACGACGGATCGCACGCTGTCTGACGCGGATGATCCGGACTATTGCCGCAAACACATTCAGAAATCTGTCGGGCATGTCTATCGCGCCGCCTTTGATGCTCTCGACGGAACGGTGCTGTCGCTGATCACCAAGATCACTGAGGTGGTCGATCATTATCCACCCGAAGTGCTCAATCAGGTCATCCCGAACTATTGGGAGATGAAATCCGAACTCTATAAGCTCTCCGGCAAGATCGCCGATCATCGCGCCAGAAAGGACGTTGGTGCGCAAATCGGCTTGACGCTCGACCGCTATGTGCAGGACATTGAGGTTGTCAAAGGGTTCTACCAGACGGTTCTCGACTGTGGGCCGTCTCTTGAAGAATGCGCAGCTCAGTACAAAAAACACAACACCAAGGCCAAGCGAAAGGATCTCTTCGAGAAGATCCTTCTGGTCATCTTATCCGTTGTGCTGACGCTGATCGCGCGGCACTTTATTCCGTTGTAGTCGCTCCCCTGGCGGATAACGCCGAAGCCCCGGCAACAGCGATTGGCTGTGCGATCCCCTATACCTTGATCGACCCGAGCGTCAGGTTGGAGTAAGAGCGGTTCGTATTGCCGAGGACGATGTAGCCTTGGCCGTGCTAGACTGGATGTGAACCCCGTATACGGAAGGGTAGGTGTCGATTCCGGCAACGCGCCGGATTCAGTCACTCCCTGTTAGCCCTGCGGGGTTCGTTTGTGTTGGTGCTGACGTGGGTAGTCCGGGAGTCGAACCCGGCCCTCCTGACCCAAAGCCAGGCGCATCGTGCTCCATCCCACGCCAGCGGGAGCAGTGTACTCCGTTTGGCCCTTGTATTTCCGCTTGTTACTCGCGATTTCCGCCGATCACCTGCCAATCCTGGTTCTGGTAGAACCGGATGCGCGTTCGTGATCCAAGCGCTTCATGGAGTGCTTGGGCGATCTCAGCCGCTTCCTGTTCGTGGCGATCCCACCAGTCATCATCGGCGGTGGCGGGCGGGAAGTTATTATCCTCGAAATCATCCTGCCAAGCGGCGATCCGGCGCACCAGCGGAAAAGGGATCGCCAGATCATCGTAGCCGAGCATCCTGCCCTCATTATCCCACAGTCCGCTACTGCCGTATTCGTCCTCCAGACGAATTTCAGGGAGTTCGCGGGTGAAGGCTTCGCGCCGCCGCGCGTGCTCGGCGACACGCTCTGGAACATTGCCGGTTTTGAGGCTGTCTTCCGGCTTCCAAAGCCCAGTTCCGTTCGAGTAAAGAAGCTGTGTCGGCACATTGAAGAGATGGGCATACCACAGCAGCTCATCGATGGACGGTGAGATGCTCAGGTTCGGTCCCGAGCTCGGACGTGAGTCGTTGCTGATGACATAGAGTTCGTCGAGACAGGCCAGCAGGGTGATGGGTTTCGCTATCAGGTCATCGCGCAGATACTGATGAACCCAATCGGGACAATGGCGTGTGGCCTTCTTGATCCAGTCATCCGGTGCCAACTCCTTGGGAGCGATGATCCAGACTTTGGCTCCGATCAACCCCGACAACCGGATTTCAGCGATGGCCCGCGCGGCGAGCGACGAAAACACAACGCCCACCGTCCGGGTCAAATCCGGCGGCTGATAGCGAAAGCGGCAACTGCGCGTCTCGTAATCATCGCACGACGTGTAATTCATCTCGAACGGATGACGATAGTTCGCCGGATCGATCAGTGCTGCCTTGAGCGCTTCGATATCCTCGGTCCCGCAGGCTTCCATCAGGAATTTCACATAGTTCGATTCCGGCTGATAGAGGCAACAATAGTAGAGCACCAGGAAGCGATGGCCGTAGTCGTCGCCGTATTCATCATCCAAATCACGAAAATGATACATTTTTCGAGAAAGAGCAGATTCCAGTTGCTCTGTAATGGGCCGAAGTTTCGTATGCCACTCAGCAACGGCCGCTAACTCTTCCTCTTCATCCAGATCACACTCGTTACACGGCACGCCTGGAATGAACTCAATCATTGCCTTGGCGGGTGGTCGGTCAGGTAGGGTTGCCAGCGACCAGGGGCAGTCGCGCTGATCGGGGTTACTGAAGATGGCGGCCGATGACACCGCGTCCAGCACTCTCGTCAGGAAGTCAGCAAGACGATCTGCGATCAAGTGTCTGCCTTGCAGATGGTCCAGCAATCGCGGCAAAGGGATGCATTCAGGTGTATTGGGATCGCAGCTATCGAAACATCTCACGCGCTCAACTAGGCGTAGACCCGGCCTGAGTGCGGCATACTCGGCTATGGCCCGTTGTTTCGCGATTTCATAAGTCTCCCCCTGGTGCTGAAACAGTATGGTCAGCATCTCGATCGGATCGACAAAGGGGACACGTTGAGTAGCGGGCGGCTCCACGAGCCGAATGGCCCGAAGCGCTTTGCCGGAGACCGGATCGGTCAGTCCCTCAATGAAAGCAACTTGCTCGGGTTCGAGATGCGAGATCGGCAGCACAGCGAACAGGTTGGACAGATCAAGCATACGATTCTCCATAACGTCATGGGGTCGCTCAGTCCGTGTTGGGGCGGATTGACGAACCCGGCGCGGCTGTGGCTGAATGCGGGTGTGCGCTCCCGAGTATAAACGGGTGTTAGGCTGGACTCGACGCCAGTCGGCGCACCGGATGTCACCGCATAACAGGCGGCTTCGATGCAGGTTCCGTGCGATCCGGGACACTTGCTCCGGTGGCATCTGCCAGACTGTGGCCCGAGATATAGCGCTAGGGGACTTCGGTTGATTGGTCTGCGCCCTTTCCCACAGCCTGGACCCCGCTCTGCGGCTCCCATCGTGCCCTGTATACCGGAGGGGTGCGATGCGTAGGCCGCGTTGGCGTTAACCGCCTCGCGGCCATCCGCGCCTGCCGAATAAATCTTCCGATCATCTACAGAGATCTACGCCGACCCTGCTCGCATAGCGCAATCCGCCTGCTTGAATCGGGTGCCGCCACAGCCTGCATCCTGTTCGATGGTGTTGGCGATCTGGTCGATGTTCATGACGCTCGCTGCTCCAGCTCTGCGTCGGGCGCTATACTGCGACGGCGGCCGGGTCGCTCCCGAATCGCCACGCCTCGCAGACCGTGGCTTGCCGCGCCTAGTCTGAGTCTGCGGTGATTACTTCTACTTTGTCAGATTTCAGACCAACTCATTGATTTAAAAGGAAATGACGACCTAGCCTGTGGGTAACTAAAGTCATTAGATTCAATGAGTTACGGTAAATGTGACAAAGTAGAATTACGGAGACGATTTGTGACACCGGATACGTTCATTGCGCTGTGGAAAGGCAAGCCACTGACCGAGCGCCAGGGCGCACAGCAGTATTTCAATGATCTGTGCGATCTGCTGGGGGTCGACAAGCCGCGCGATCCCGATAACTACTGCTTCGAGCGCGGGGCGAAGAAGGCCGCCGGCGGTCAGGGCTGGGCGGATGTCTGGAAGCGCGGATACTTCGGCTGGGAAAACAAGAAGCCAGGGCTGGACCTGGACAAAGCCTACAAGCAGTTGACCGACTATGCCGGTCATCTCGACAACCCGCCGCTGCTGGTGGTGTGCGACCGCGAGCGGATCATCATTCATACCGCCTTCACCGGCTATCCGGACGAGCCGCGCGAGATTCGTCTCGATGACCTGCACGATCAGGATCAGCGTCAGATTCTGCGCTGGGTCTTCACCGATCCGGAGAAACTGCGTCCCGAGAAGTCCAGCGCGGCGATCACGGAAGAGGCGGCGCGCGAGTTCTCGGCGATTGCCGAACGGATGCGCGCACGCGGGATCGAGCATCAGCGGGTGGCGCATTTCCTGGTGCAATGTCTGTTTGCGATGTTTGCCGAAGACGAGACGCTGCTGCCGGGCAAGGTGTTCACGTCACTGCTGGATCATTGGCGCGCGGCTCCGGAGAAGGCGGCCAAATCGATCGCTGAGTTGTTCCGGTCGATGCAGAAGCGCGGCGGCGGCGCCTATGGTCATTACGACATCGCTTGGTTCAATGGCGGGTTGTTCAAGGTCATCGATGTCCCGGAGCTGACCGGCGAGGACATTGCGGATCTGCACGCGGCGGCTTTGCGCGACTGGCGCGCGATCGATCCGACGATCTTCGGGACGTTGTTCGAGCGGGGTCTGGACAAGGAGCAGCGCGTGCCGATCGGTGCGCACTACACGGACACGGCGACGATTCGGAAATTGATCGATCCGCTGATTACGGAGCCGTTGAGCGCGGAATGGGCGGAGGTCAAGGCCAGGATCGCCAAGAATCCCACCGGGCGGGCGGCCAAGACGCACTACAACCGATTCATGCTGCGTCTGGCGGAGTTTCGCATCCTCGATCCGGCCTGTGGGTCGGGGAATTTTCTGTATCTGAGTCTGGCGGCCTTGCGTGACATCGAGAAGCGCGCGCATGTCGAATCGGTGGAATTGGGCTTTCCCGAGCAGATGGACTTGGCGACGGGCACGCAGAATGTGCTGGGGCTGGAGATCAATGGCTTTGCCGCTGAGCTGGCGCGCGTCACGGTCTGGATCGGGGATATTCAATGGTGTCGGCGCAATGGTTATCGGCATGCCACGAATCCGATCCTGCGTCCGCTCACGGGCATCGTGCATCAGGATGCCTTGCTGACGGCGGATGGGGCTGAAGTCGAGTGGCCCAAGGCCGATGTCATCGTCGGCAATCCGCCGTTTCTGGGTGGCAGCAAGAAGCGTGGTGCGCTGGGTGACGACACGTTCGAGGCGCTTGAGCGCCGGTACAAAGGTCGGGTGCCGGCCGGCGCGGATCTGGTGTGCTATTGGTTCGAGAAGGCGCGGGCGCAGATCGAGGCGGGTCAGCTTCAAGCGGCGGGGCTGGTGGCGACCAACTCGATTCGCGGCGGGGCGAACCGTAAGGTTCTGGAGCGGATCTGCGACAGTGGCGCGATCTTCGAGGCGTGGAGCGATGAGCCTTGGGTCAACGAGGGCGCGGCGGTGCGGGTGTCACTGGTGGCTTTTGGACACGCCGGGGATCGGACGGGGGCCAAGCTGGATGGTCAGCCGGTGGCGGCGATCCATGCCGATTTGACAGGTCAGGTGGCCGACACCGCGATGGTGAATCTGACGCAAGCCCAGCCGCTTTCGGAAAATGTTGGCGTGAGTTTCCAAGGGTCTCAGAAGATCGGTGCCTTCGACATTCCCGGAGAGTTGGCGAGGCGGTGGCTACCCCTACCCAACCCGCATGAACAACCCAACAGTCAGGTTTTGAAGCCAAGCTGGAACGGCCTGGACGTGACGCGCCGTCCGCGTGATGGCTGGATCATCGACTTCGGAACACGGATGTCGGAAGACGACGCCGCGCTCTATGAGGCCCCTTTCGGCTATGTCGTGGAGCATGTCAAACCAGAGCGGAGCCGGAATCCGCGTGAAGCCTACAGACGATATTGGTGGCGACACGGAGAGCCAAGGATTGCAATGCGAGCGGCTTTGGAAGGGTTGCCACGTTATCTGGTCACTTCGGAAGTGGCCAAGCACCGTACCTTTGTTTGGTTGAAGTCTGCAATTCTGCCGGACAAGCGACTCATCGTCATAGCCCGTGCCGACGACACGACTTTCGGTATCTTGCACTCGCGCTTTCATGAACTTTGGTCGCTGCGGCTTGGCGCAACGCTCGAAGACCGCCCTTGCTACAGACCAAGCACCTGCTTCGAGACCTTCCCATTCCCCGATGGTCTGACGCCCGCCGACACCAAGCACGGCACCGAAACCCTCGACAGCGGCCCCATCGTTCCGGTTGTCGCGCCCGAGGTCGCCGACCACGCCCGCGCCATCGCCGAGGCCGCGCACCGGCTCAACACCCTGCGCGAAAACTGGCTCAACCCGCCGGAGTGGATCGAGCGCATCCCCGAAGTCGTCCCGGGTTATCCCGATCGGATCATCGCCAAGCCTGGACACGAGGGCGACCTGAAGAAACGCACCCTCACCAACCTCTACAACCATCCTCCCGCCTGGCTCACCAACGCCCACCGCGCCCTCGATGCCGCCGTCGCCCGCGCCTACGGCTGGGAGGACTACACGCCCGACCTTCCCGACGACGCGATCTTGCAGCGCCTGCTGGCGCTCAACCTGCAACGCGCGTCCTCATAGTCCATCACCGAACGCCTGAGCGCACCGACCGCACGGACGCGGCCCCGATCCCGAGACCGACCATGAGCACCATCACCTTCGACACACTGAAGTTCGTCCGCACCCTCAAAGACTCCGGAATCCCTGAATCACAGGCCGAGGCCATCACCGAGGCCGTGCGCGCGGCTCAGCAAGACATAGAGCCGGTCATCCGCCCCGATCTACGCGAACTGGAACTGCGGCTGGACGCGCGCATCCGCGAAACGGAATTACGGCTGGAGGCCAAACTTGCCGAGGCCAAGGCCGACCTGACTCGCTGGGTCATCGGGGCCGGACTGTTGCAGACCACCGTGATCGTCGGCGTCTTGCTGAAGATCGCCAAGCTGATCTAGGCCGTCACCGCTGCTTGCTCTCACAAACTCCGGCCTTCAGGCCGGGGTAGTTGACATAGCCGCACTCGATCTCGCGGTGGAAGGACTCGGGAATCCGCGCCCAATCCACCACATCGACACGAATCGGCAAGTTACTTTCAACGAACGCCTCGCGCAGATCGAACAGCCTTTCACAGACCTGATGCGGATCGATGGGATGACGGACCACGAGATCAAGGTCACTCGCCTCGAACGCACCGCCCGTAACACGGCTCCCATAGGCCCAAACCTCATATTCCGGAACATACCGGCACAGGATCTCACGCACCATCTCCAGATAACGATCAGGCAGATCGAGTCCGGCGCCGGTACTCATGATGCAAGGCCGCTCACAGCTCGCGCACCTCGCCATTGATCTCGAAGGCGACCGCACCATCCCGGATGAAGACCCGCACCGACCCGCCGCCCACCAGATCGCCGAACAAGAGTTCATTGGCCAGCGGTTTCTTGATGTGCTGCTGGATGACCCGCGCCATGGGCCGCGCACCCATCTTGGGGTCATAGCCGGTGTCGGCCAGCCAGCGGCGCGCATCCTGATCGATGGTCAACGCGACCTTCTTCTCTTCGAGCTGCTGCTCCAGCTCGAAGATGAACTTGTCGACCACGTTGAGGATGGTCTCCTCGTTCAGGGGGCCGAACTGGACGATGGTATCGAGCCGGTTGCGGAACTCGGGCGTGAAGTAGCGCTTGAGCGCCTCCATGCCGTCGGTCGCATGATCCTGCTCGGTGAAGCCGATCGAACGGCGTGAAGTCTCCTCCGCGCCCGCATTGGTGGTCATCACCAGCACCACGTTGCGGAAATCGGCCTTGCGTCCGTTGTTGTCGGTCAGGGCGCCGTGGTCCATCACCTGCAACAGCAGGTTGAAGACATCCGGATGTGCCTTCTCGATCTCGTCGAGCAGGAGCACTGCATGCGGATGCTTGTTGATCTGCTCGGTCAGCAGCCCGCCCTGATCGAAGCCGACATAGCCGGGCGGGGCGCCGATCAGCCGCGAGACGGTGTGCCGCTCCATGTACTCCGACATGTCGAAGCGCAGCAGCTCCATGCCCAGGATGCGCGCAAGCTGGCGCGTGACCTCGGTCTTGCCCACACCCGTCGGACCCGTGAACAGGAACGAACCGATCGGCTTCTCCTCATGCCCCAGCCCCGAACGGTTCATGCGAATGGCCGAGGTCAGTGCATCGATGGCCGCATCCTGGCCATAGACCACCATCTTGAGATCGCGGTCGAGATTCTTGAGCGATTCGGCGTCCGAGGCCGACACCCGCTTGGGCGGAATGCGCGCGATCTTGGCCACGATCGCCTCGACGTCGGCGACATCGATGCGCTTCTTGCGCTTGGACGGAGCCATGAGCTGCACATGGGCGCCGGCCTCGTCGATGACGTCGATCGCCTTGTCGGGCAGATGACGGTCGTTGATGTGACGTGCCGAGAGTTCGGCCGCCGCACGCAGCGCCGGCTGGGTGTAGCTGACCTGATGATGCGCCTCGAAGCGCGATTTCAGACCCTTGAGGATCTCGATGGTCTCCTCGACCGAGGGTTCCTCGACGTCGATCTTCTGGAAGCGACGCGCCAGCGCCCGATCCTTCTCGAAGATGCCGCGATATTCCTGATAGGTGGTCGAGCCGATGCAGCGCAGATCGCCCGAGGCCAGCACCGGCTTGATCAGATTGGAGGCATCCATCACCCCGCCCGAGGCCGAACCGGCGCCGATGATGGTGTGGATCTCGTCGATGAAGAGGATGGCGTGCGGCTGGCGCTTGAGCTGGGCGAGCACCGCTTTGAGCCGCTTCTCGAAGTCGCCGCGATACTTGGTTCCGGCCACCAGACCGCCGAGATCCAGCGAATAGATCACCGCATTGCTCAAGACCTCCGGCACCTCGCCGTCGACGATCTTCTTGGCCAGCCCCTCGGCGATCGCGGTCTTGCCCACGCCCGCCTCGCCGACGAACAGCGGATTGTTCTTGCGCCGCCGGCACAGGATCTGGATGGTGCGCTCGACCTCGGGCGCGCGCCCGATCAGCGGATCGATCCGGCCCTGACGCGCCAGCTCGTTGAGATTGGTGGTGAAGCTTTCGAGCGGACTGGCGCTTTCTTTCTCCTCGCCGCGCGCTTCCTCGGCCTCGCCACCGCCGTGCGCGTCCTCGTCACGATTCTCGCCCGGCACTTTGGAGATGCCGTGCGAGATGTAATTGACCACGTCGAGCCGGGTCACGTCCTGCTGATTGAGCAGATAGACGGCCTGGGAGTCCTGTTCGCTGAACAACGCCACCAGCACATTGGCGCCGGTCACTTCCTTCTTGCCCGCCGACTGGACATGGAAGACGGCGCGCTGGAGCACGCGCTGGAACCCGAGCGTCGGCTGGGTGTCGCGCTCCTCGTTGGGCGGGATCAGCGGCGTGGTCTCCTCGATGAAGGTCGCGATCTCGCGGCGCAACCGCTCGGCATCCGCGCCGCAGGCTCGCAACACCTTGGCGGCGGTCGGGTTGTCGAGCAGCGACAGCAGCATGTGCTCCACGGTCATGTATTCGTGGTGCTTGGCCCGAGCCTCCTTGAAGGCCCGGTTCAGCGTGAATTCGAGTTCTTTGCTCAGCATCGGCCTGTACCAAGGTTTGGATTCAACGATAAAGCGGTCTTTCAGTCGTGGACGCGGTTCAGGCCTCTTCCATGGTGCACATCAGCGGATGCTGATGGCCTCGCGCATAGTCGTTGACTTGCGCCACCTTGGTTTCGGCGATGTCCTTGGTGAAGACTCCGCAGACTCCGACGCCCCGTGTGTGCACATGCAACATGACTTGGGTCGCCTTTTCCCGATTCATACCAAAAAAGATCTCCAGAACCAACACCACGAACTCCATCGGGGTGTAGTCGTCATTCAAGAGCAGAACCTTATATAGGGGCGGTCGGCGCAATTTGGGACGGGCTTCCTGCACGCTCAGGCCGGATTCGCGCTCCTCGCCGGATCTAGGGTTAGTCATGGGTCTCTGGGGTGTTCGTCGAAGATGGGTCAAACAATGCACGTTTGACCATGGAAATCAAGTCACTATACTACCGAATCAGGGTGCCGTCCGTCGGATTCAAGCCCCGATGTCCGGCCAGCCCAGGGTGTGAGAGGACGCGCCCGACCGGGTGCGTCGCCAAGGCCGTGTCCCGTAACAACGAAAAAGCCGCCCCGCAGGCGGCTGCGATCCCGAAATTACCCTGAAGTGCGGAGTCTATCGAGGAGAGAGTGATGATTACCGGTGTCGTCAAATGGTTCAACAACGCGAAGGGCTATGGATTCGTGCAGCCCGAGGGGCGTGAGGAGGATGTGTTCGTCCATTTCTCGTCGATCGACATGGACGGCTACAAGACCCTGCGCGAGGGCCAGAAGGTCGAGTTCGAGCTGAGCGAGGGGCCGAAAGGACTGCATGCGGCCAATGTGCATCGCGTCATGTGAGACGTTTACCAGCCCCTCTCCGCACGCAGGAGAGGGGCTTTCCTGCGAGTCCGACTTACATCTTGCCGACGACGGCCTCGCCGAACTCCGAGCAGCTCAGCTTGGTCGCGCCATCCATCAGACGATGCAGGTCATAGGTCACGGTCTTGGCCGCGATCGCTCCTTCCACGCCCTTGATGATGAGATCCGCCGCCTCGGTCCAGCCCAGGTGGCGCAGCATCATCTCGGCCGAGAGGATCAGCGAGGCCGGGTTGACCTGATCCTTGCCGGCATACTTGGGCGCCGTGCCGTGAGTGGCCTCGAACATGGCGACCGAATCCGACAGATTCGCGCCCGGCGCCATGCCGATCCCGCCGACCTGAGCCGCCAGCGCGTCCGAGATGTAGTCGCCGTTCAGATTGAGCGTGGCGATCACGTCGTATTCCTTCGGACGCAGCAGGATCTGCTGCAGGAAGGCATCGGCGATCACATCCTTGACCACGATCTCGCGCCCGGTCTTGGGGTTCTTGAACGCACACCAGGGACCGCCGTCGATCTCCACCGCGCCGAACTCGCGCTGGGCCAGCTCATAGCCCCACTGCTTGAAGGCGCCCTCGGTGAACTTCATGATGTTGCCCTTGTGGACCAGGGTCACGGAGGCGCGATCATTGTCGATGGCGTACTGGATGGCCTTGCGCACCAGACGCTCGGTGCCCTCGCGCGAGACCGGCTTGATGCCGATGCCCGAAGTCTCCGGGAAGCGAATCTTGGTGACGCCCATCTCGTTGCGCAGGAAATCGATCACCTTGCGCGCGCCATCCGTGCCTTCCTGCCACTCGATGCCGGCGTAGATGTCTTCCGAGTTCTCGCGGAAGATCACCATGTCGGTGTGTTCGGGTTCCTTGAGCGGGCTGGGCGTGCCGCTGAAGTAACGCACCGGACGCAGGCAGACATAGAGGTCGAGTTCCTGACGCAGGGTGACGTTGAGCGAGCGGATGCCGCCGCCGACCGGCGTGGTCAACGGTCCCTTGATCGAGACCACGAACTCCTTGACGGCCTTCAAGGTCTCTTCCGGCAGCCAGACGTCCTCGCCATAGGTGCGGGTCGACTTCTCGCCGGCATAGATCTCCATCCACTGGATCTGACGCGCGCCGCCATAGGATTTGGCGACCGCCGCGTCGACCACGGCACGCATCACGGGCGTGATGTCGATGCCGATGCCATCACCCTCGATGAAGGGGATGATCGGTTTGTCCGGCACGTTCAGTGAAAAATCGGCATTGACGCTGATCTTCTCGCCGGTGGTTGGAACCTGGATCTTCTCGTAAGACATCGAGTCTTCTCTCTCTGGCCATTGAATCGGCCTATGCTATCACTACGCTTCGCTCTTGCGCATCGCCCCGGCTCGTTCCCCGGCGATGTCCAACCGCCGTCCGGCGATCCAGACCAGCACGATCACCGGCACCCCGATGAGGGTGGTGAAGACGAAGAAGCCCGGATAGCCGATGCCGTCGACGATACTGCCCGAATAGCCGCCGAGCACCTTGGGCAGCAAGGTCATCAGCGAGCTGAAGATGGCGTACTGCACGGCGGTGAAGGAGACATTGGTCAGGCTCGACAGAAAGGCGACGAAGGCCGCGCTCGCCAGCCCGGCCGCCAGATTGTCCGCACCGACGGCCACATAGAGCAGGGTCACATCGGCCCCGGCATGGGCCAGGACCACGAAGATCAGATTGGTCGCCGCCGACAGGATCGCGCCCAGCATCAAGATACGCACCACGCCATGCCGGTCGGCCATCAGCCCGCCGAGCACACCGCCCGCGATACTGACGAAGACGCCGAAGGTCTTGACCGCCGTGGCGATCTGCGGCTTGCTGAAGCCGATGTCCTGATAGACGACGTTGGAAATGACGCCGAGCACAATGTCCGAGATCCGGTACAGCCCGATGAGCGCCAGCAGCAGCAAGGCCGTCTTGAGTCCGTAGCGGGCGAAGAAGTCGAGCACCGGCTCGATCCAGACCGCGCGCGCCATGGCTCGATCGATCGCTCCCAGCCGCACCAGCGTCCAGCCGACGAGCGCCGCCACGCCCACGGCCAGTCCGAAATGCAGGGTCTCCAGCAGAAAGGCCCCGAGCGCACCGCCGCCGAGCCAGTGCTTGAGATCGCCGAACAGCGTCCCGCTCAGGAAGAATCCGCCGACGAAGGCGCCGGCCATGAGCGCGAACACCAGCACCAGACGCAGATAGTCGAGCGCCGAGTAGTGAGTGAGCGCCTTGGGCCGATAGGTCTCAGGCTCGCGGATGACGAGCGTGGTCAGCACCCCGATCAGCATCACGGCGGCCATGATCAGATAGGTCGTGCTCCAGGCGCTGTAGCTGTAACTCCCCAGCTCCGAGCCGAAGGCCGAGGCCAGGAACAGCGCGCCCGCCCCCGAGGCCACCATGGCAACGCGATAGCCCGCGATATAGGTCGAGGACATCAGCGCCTGGAGCCGGGGCGGGGCCGATTCGATGCGATAGGCGTCGATCACGATGTCCTGGGTCGCCGAGGAGAAGCCGAGCAGCACGGCCGCGAGCGCCATGTGCGTGAGACTGTCCCCGCCGCTCGCCGGATCGACCAGCGCCATGAGCACGATGGCCGTGATGATCGCCAGTTGCGAGACCAGCAGCCAGGCGCGCCGCCGACCCAGCCGGCGCGTCAGCCAGGGCAGGGGCAGGGTGTCGATCAGCGGCGCCCAGACGAACTTGAACGAATAGCCGAGCGCGGCCCAACTGAAGAAGGTGACGGCATTGCGTTCGATCCCCGCCTCACGCAGCCAGAGTGACAGCGAGGAGAAGATCAGCAGCAACGGCACCCCGGCCGAGAAGCCGAGCAGCAGCATGGCGAGCACGCGCCGGTCGAGCAGTTCGCCGAGCGTTTGGCGCCAGCCGCGCGGCGCCTCCACCGAGAGTTGATCCATCCTTCAGCCCGCCTGCACCACCGCCAGCGCCGTCATATTGAGCAGCCCGCGTACCGTGGCGCTGGGCGTGACGATGTGCGCCGCCTGGGCCGTGCCGAGCAGCATGGGACCGAAGGCCGCCGCATCGTCGAGCGTGCGCAGCAGGTTGAAGGCGATGTTGGCCGCGTCCTGGTTGGGCATGATGAGCAGATTGGCGCGTCCGGTCAGACGTGAATCCGGGAAGCGCGCCTGACGCCCGATGGCATCGAATGCCAGGTTGGCGTGCATCTCGCCCTCGACCTCCAGCTCGGGTTCCTGTTCGCGCAGCAGACGCAGGGCCTCGGTCATCTTGGCCGCGCTCGGCGAGTCGTCGCTGCCGAAGTTGGAGTGCGAGACGAAGGCGACCCTGGGCGTGAGACCGAAACAGCGGATCTCGGCCGCGCACAGACGGGTGATCTCGGCCAGATCCTCGGCGCTGGGGTCGATCTGGACATAGGTATCGGCGATGAACAGCGGTCCGGCCGGCAGCACCACCGCGTTCATGGCGGTCATACGGCGCACGCCGGGGGCGGTGCCGATCGCTTCCTCGACATGCTTGAGATGGCGTGAATAGCGTCCGACCAGACCGCAGAGCAGGGCATCGGCATCGCCGCAGCGCACCAGGGTCGCGGCCAGCACCGTGGGGTCGTTGCGGATGTATTCGCGCGCCTCGTCCGGCGCATAGCCGCGCCGCTTGACCTGATCGTAGAAGGTCCGCCAGTGGGTCTCGATCCGGGGGTTGTCGCCGGGGACGACGAGATCGAAATCGCGCTCGGGGCGCAGACGCAGACCCAGGGCTTCGATCCGTGCTTCGATCACCTCGGGGCGACCGATCAGCATCGGGCGCGCGATGCCCTCGCTCACCGCCTGCTGTGCGACCTGGAGCACACGCTCGTCTTCACCCTCGGCGAAGACCACGCGCTTGGGCGCGGCGCGCGCCTGATCGAACACCGGCTTCATGGTCAGCCCGGTGCGGTAGGCACGATGACGCAGCGACTGACGATAGGCGTCCAGATCGGCGATCGGGCGCGTGGCCACGCCGCTGTCCATGGCCGCGCGCGCCACGGCCGGGGCCAGATGCTCCATCAGACGCGGATCGAAGGGCTTGGGGATCAGATACTCGGGTCCGAACTGGAGCTGCTGTCCGCCATAGGCCGCGCGCACGATGTCGGACGGCTCGGCCAGCGCCAGATCGGCGATGGCGCGCACGCAGGCGACCTTCATGGCCTCGTTGATCTCGGTGGCGCCGCAGTCGAGCGCGCCGCGGAAGATGAAGGGGAAGCAGAGGACGTTGTTGACCTGATTGGGGAAGTCCGAGCGCCCGGTGGCGATGATGGCATCGGGACGCGCGGCGCGCGCCAGATCCGGCATGATCTCGGGGACCGGATTGGCGAGCGCCATGATGATCGGCGCCTCGGCCATCCGGGCCAGCCACTCGGGCTTGAGCACGCCGGCGGCCGAGAGTCCCAGGAAGATATCGGCGCCAGCGATGGCCTGCTCCAGGGTTCGCAGGTCGGTCGCGATGGCATAGCGGCCCTTGTAGGGGTCCATCTCCTCGACGCGCCCCTGATAGACGACGCCGGCGATGTCGGTGAGCGTCACGTTCTCCTTGGGCAGTCCCAGCGCGACGAGCAGATCCACGCAGGCGAGTGCGGCGGCGCCCGCGCCGGCCGTCACCAGCCGCACCCGGCTGATGTCCTTGCCGACCACGCGCAGGGCGTTGAGGATGGCCGCGCTGACAACGATCGCCGTGCCGTGCTGGTCGTCGTGGAAGACCGGGATGCCCATGCGCTCCTTGAGCCCGCGCTCGATGATGAAGCAGTCCGGCGCCTTGATGTCTTCCAGATTGATGCCGCCGAAGGTCGGTTCCAGTCGCGCCACGGTCTCGATGAAGGCTTCGGGATCGCGCTCGTCGATCTCGATGTCGAAGACGTCGATGTCGGCGAACTGCTTGAACAGCACCGCCTTGCCTTCCATCACCGGCTTGGAGGCCAGCGCCCCGATCGCGCCCAGACCCAGGACGGCGGTGCCGTTGCTGATGACGGCGACCAGATTGCCGCGCGCGGTGTAGTGCGAGGCGGCGAGGGCGTCCTGTTCGATCTCGCGGCAGGCGGCGGCCACGCCGGGCGAATAGGCGAGCGCCAGATCGCGTTGGTTGGCCAGCGGCTTGGTGGCCTTGATCTCCAGCTTGCCGGGCTTGGGATAACGGTGATAGTCCAGGGCGCTCTGGTCGCGGTCTTCCGACATGGGTGTCTCCGATGGTGGGCCTTGGGATGGTCTCCCCTGACCGGACATTATGATGCAGTGCAACAGGCGGCGGCAAAGTCCGTAAATGAGTGTACGAACCAGGCTATCGACAGCGACCCGGATCCGGTCGACAATCGCACCAACAGCCAATGAGGGATCGCGTCATGAACGAGACGATGACCGAGTCGAACACGGTCGCGGATGGGGAGACCGCCGCGGTGGTCCAACTGGGCCGATTGCGCCCCTGGCACTGGTCGCTCGCGCTCCTGGCGGCGGGCCTGCTGACGCTCATCTTCTTCGAGGGCCTCGTGAAGATGGTGGGCGCCTGGGATCAGGAGGAATACAGCCACGGCTACATGCTGCCCGTGGTCGCGGCCTTCCTGGTCTGGCAGCGCTCGACCCGGCTCGCGCTCATCCCATTCGAATCGAGCTGGTGGGGCGTGCTGCTCACGGTGTTCGGGCTCTTCGTCTTCGTCGCCGGCGAGCTGGGCACGCTCTACACGGTCGTCCAGTATGGACTGCTGATCACCCTCGGCGGTCTGCTGCTGTCCTTCATGGGCCGGCGCGCCTTTCTGCTCATCCTGCCGGCCTATGGACTGCTATTCTTCACAGTCCCGCTGCCGAACTTCCTCTACAACAACCTCTCCTCACAGTTGCAGCTCATCTCCTCCGAGCTGGGCGTCCATGTCATCCGGCTGTTCGGGATCCCGGTCTTCCTCGAAGGCAACGTCATCGATCTGGGCGACTATCAGCTCCAGGTGGTCGAGGCCTGCAATGGTCTGCGCTATCTCTTCCCGCTGGTCGCGCTCGGCTATATCGCGGCCGTGCTCTTCAAGGGCGCCTGGTGGAAGAAGATCGTGCTCGTCGTCTCGACCCTGCCGATCACGGTGCTGATGAACAGTTTCCGTATCGGCGTCATCGGCGTGCTGGTCAACCGCTATGGCGTGAGTCAGGCCGAAGGCTTTCTGCACGACTTCGAGGGCTGGGTGATCTTCATGGCCTGCGCGGCGCTGCTGATCGGCGAGATGGCGCTGCTGGCGCGCGTCGGGCGCGACCGCATGCCGCTCCTGGATGCCTTCGCCGTCGAGGGACCCGAGCCGCCGCCGCATCCGGCGCGGATCGTCCATCGCCGGCTGACGCCCTCGTTCATGGCCGCGCTCTCGATCCTGCTGGCGATGGCCATCGTGGCCCAGATCCTGCCGCACCGCGAGGAGATCGTCCCCGAGCGCGAGCGCTTCCTGTTCTTCCCGAGCGACATCGGCGAGTGGCGCGGACGGGTCGACCGGCTGGAACAGATCTATATCGACGCGCTCAAGTTCGACGACTATCTGCTCTCGGACTATACCGACGGGCAGGGCGATTCGATCAATCTCTATGCGGCCTATTACGCCTCGCAGCGCAAGGGGGCCTCGGTGCATTCGCCCAAGAGCTGTCTGCCCGGCGGCGGCTGGCGCATCAAGGAGTTTTCGCAGCGCGAGATCACGGGGCCGGGGATCGGCCCGCGTCCGCTGCCGGTCAATCGCTCGCTGATCCAGATGGGCGAGGAGCGTCTGCTGGTCTACTACTGGTTCCAGCAGCGCGGGCGTCTCATGACCAACGAGTATCTGGTCAAGTGGTTCCTGTTCTGGGACGCCCTGACGCGCCAGCGCACCGACGGCGCCCTGGTGCGCGTGACCACGCCTGTGGCGCTCGGCTCGGACGGCACGGCTGAGGACAAGCGTCTGACCGAGTTCGTCAACGTCATCGCGCGTCCGCTCGGGCGTTTCGTCCCGGACTGAGTCCGAACCTCAACGTCGACCCTTGCGCGGCGGCGTCGGCACGATCTTGACGGTCCGCACGCCATTGTCGGCTGTCTGGATGATCTCCAGCGGATGCTCGGCGAGCTTGAGGCTGGTGCCAGGCTCGGGGATGGTCTCCATGTACTCCAGGATCAATCCGTTGAGCGTCTTGGGTCCGTCGGTCGGTAGATCCCAGCGCAGTGCGCGGTTGAGGTCGCGCAGGCTGATTGAGCCGTCGACGAGCAGACTGCCGTCCTCGGTGCGATGGATCTCGGGCAGGCTGTCGGCGGGGTCGGTGGTGAACTCGCCGACGATCTCCTCCAGGAGATCGGTCATGGTGATCAGTCCCATGAAGTCGCCGTACTCGTCGACGACCAGCCCGACCTGCTGCTTGGTACGCTGGAAGTTGAGCATCTGCTGATAGAGCGGGGTGCTCTCGGGGACGAAATAGGGTTCGCGGGCGATCTCGCGCAGGGACGCCTTGTTCAATCCGGATTCCAGCATGGTATGCAGGGCATTGCGGGCGTGCAGCAGGCCGATGACGTTGTCGATGCTGCCGTCGTAGAGGGGGAGCCGCGTATAGCTGGTATTGCGGATGGTTTGAAGGATCTCCTCCTCGCTGTCCTGGAGGTCGATGCCCTCGACCTCGTTGCGTGGGATCATGATGTCCTCGACCGTGGCGTTCTCCAGGTCCAGGATCGCCAGCAGCATCGTGCGACTGCGCTCCGGGATCATGGCCCCGGCCTCGCTGACCACGGTGCGCAGTTCCTCGCGGCTCAGGTCCGCCGGCGGCGCGCCCTCGGGGACGATCCCGATCAGTCTCAGGATGCCGTTGGTGAAGAGATTGACGAACCAGACGACGGGATAGAGCAGCGTCAGCAAGGGCCGGTAGACATGGGCGGCCGGAAAGGCCAGACGCTCCGGATGCAGGGTCGCATAGGTCTTGGGTGCGACCTCGGCGAAGATCAGGATGACGAGCGTCAGCAGTCCGGCGGCGAGGCCGATGGCCGCCTCGCCGCCGAGCCGTAGCGCGATCACGGTCGCCAGCGACGAGGCCATGATGTTGACGAAGTTGTTGCCGAGCAGGATGAGTCCGATCAGTCGGTCGGGCCGCTCCAACAGCCGCCGGGCGAGGCGCGCCCCCCTGTGTCCGTGATCGGCGAGATGTTTCAGCCGGTAGCGGTTCATGGTCAGGAGCGCGGTCTCCGAGCCGGAGAAGAAGGCCGAGAGTGCGATGAGGACGAGGAGTGCGATGAAGAGTCCAGGCAGTGAGAGTTCGTTCACAATGTACCGATCGGTGGCCGAGGTTACGGTCATTCTAAACCGCTCCCGTATGGCTTGCCCTTTCCGCGTCGCCCCGAGTCGGGCATACTCCGCGCCTTTTCGTATGGGGACTCGCCATGTTCAAGAATGCACGCTTCTTCCGTCTGGACCAGCCGTTCGAGTTCACGGCCGCCGAGCTGGAGGAGGCGCTGGGCGGGCGGCGCTTCCGTCCCTGTGGTCCGATCGAGACTTCGACTCTGGGTTGGACCTCGCCGCTGGGCGAGGAGACCAGTGCACTGGTGCAGGCGGTGAGCGGCTGCTATCTGATCTGCGCGCGCAAACAGGAGCGGCTGTTGCCGTCGGCCGCTGTGGCCGAGGCGCTCGACGAGCGGGTGAGCGAGCTGGAGGCGGGCGAGGCGCGCGATGTCGGGCGGGCCGAGCGGCGTCGGCTGCGCGAGCAGATCATCAATGAGATGCTGCCGCGTGCCTTCACCCGTTCGCGTCGGACCCAGCTCTACATCGACACCGAGAGCGGCTGGCTGGTGGTGGACTCGTCGAGCGAGAAGCAGGCCGAGGACGTGGTCTCACTGCTGCGCGAGACGCTGGGTTCGCTGCCGGTCAGGCTGCCGGATCCGGTGCGGCCGGCGGCCAATGTGCTGACGAGCTGGCTGCTGGAGGACAGTGCGCCGAGCGATTTCGTGCCCGGGGATGCCTGCGAACTGCGCGACCTGGGCGAGCAGGCGGGCGTGGTCCGCTGCAGCCGGCAGGATCTGGCCAGCGAGGAGATCCTCAACCATCTGCGCGCCGGCAAACAAGTCACCAAGCTGGCGCTGGAGTGGGACGAGCGTCTGAGCTTCACTCTGGCCGACGATCTGTCGCTCAAGCGCTTGCGGGTGGGGGAGGCGTTGCTGGAGGAACTGGACGGCGACGACATGGACCCGGCGCAGCGGCTGGACGCGGAGTTCGTGATCCTGGCGTTGCAGGTGCGTCAGTTGATCGCGCGTCTCGATGAGCTGTTCGGGCTGGCGCCGGCGAGTCCCGTCGCCTCCGCTCCATCCGCGACCAGGCAGGACGCCCCCTTCTGAGGTCGCGCCGCCGGAGCTTCGCGACCTGAGTGAAGCTCTGGCCTTCAGGCCGATCCGGTGTCCGAAGTCCGGCGCGCGGCGGCACGCTCACGCGCCGCTGCGATCAGGGCTTGCTTGGGATCCTCGCCGGAGTCCGTCGACTTGGGCGCGGCCAGCGCCTCCTTCTGCTTGCGCAACCGGGCCTGTTTCTCCTGCTCCTGACGCTCCAGTCGCGCCTGCTTGGCGGCATGACGCGCGCGCGCCTGCTCGGACTTGCGCTTCTCCTGCTCGCGCGCCCAGATCTCGGTCTTGGCATAGCGATAGTACTGCACCAGCGGGATGTGACTGGGGCAGACCTGGGCGCAGCAGCCGCACTCGATGCAGTCGAACAGGTTGTAGTCCTGTACCCGGTCGAGATCCTTGGCGCGTGCGTTCCAGTACATCTGTTGCGGCAGGAGCCGGGTCGGGCAGACCTCGGCACAGCGTCCGCAGCGGATGCAGGCCAGCGCCGGTCCCGGATCTGGGGCTTCCTCGGGCGCGAGCGCCAGCACGCAGTTGGTCGCCTTGGTGATGGGCGTGGCCGATTCGCGCAGTTCGAAGCCCATCATGGGTCCGCCGCAGACGAGCTTGCGCGGAGCCTCGCGATAGCCGCCGCACTGGGCGATCAGGTGCTCGATCGGGGTGCCGACCGGCACCTCCAGATTGCGCGGCGCGGCGATGGCGCGACCCGTGACCGTCACCACGCGCGCGATCAGCGGTTTGCCTTCGAGCACGGCATCCGCGACCGCCGCCGCCGTGCCGACGTTTTGGCAGACGATGCCGATCTGGGCCGGGATGCCGCTCGTCGGCACCTCCTTGCCGGTGAGGATGCGGATGAGCTGCTTCTCGCCGCCGCTCGGATAGAGCGTGGGAATCGGGACGATCTCGGTATAGCCGCCCATGTCGGTCTCGGCCAGGGCCAGTTGCATGGCCGCGATCGCCTCGGGCTTGTTGTCCTCGATGCCGATCAGCACCGTCCGCACCCGCAGCAGATGATGCATGATGCGCACGCCTTCGAGGATGTGCGCCGCGCGCTCGCGCATCAGCCGGTCGTCGCAGGTGATATAGGGCTCGCACTCGGCGCCGTTGATGATGAGGGTCTGGATCTCGCGATCCGTGCCGGGCGTGAGCTTGACGCTGGTCGGGAAGGAGGCGCCGCCCATGCCGACCACGCCGGCCCAGCGGATGCGCTCGCGGATCAGCGCCGGGTCGAGTTGCGGATAGTCGGCGAGCGGCGGCGGGAGTTCGGCCCAGGTCTCCAGACCATCCGGTTCGATCAGGGCGCAGGGGGCCGACAGACCGGACGGATGGGGCACCGGATGCGGCTCGATCGCGACCACCCGACCCGAGGTCGGCGCATGGACCGGGGCGCTGATGAAGCCGGTCGGCTCGGCGATCATCTGACCCTTGAGCACATGGTCGCCCACGGCGACCAGCGGCCTTCCCGGTGCGCCGATGTGCTGTTGCAGGGGCACCCAGAGACGCTCGGCCAGGGGCGGGCGCTCGATGGCGCGTTCGTTCGACAACGCCTTCTCGTCCGGGATGTGGATGCCGCCGTGGAAGCGCCACAGACGGCGCTGGCTGGTGGATTTGGGTTTGAGTGCGATGGCCATGCGCGCGGCGTTCCTCAGGCGGCGTCTCGGAGGGGCGCGGCGATGTCGCTCGCGACCGGCTGACGGGCCGGATAGGGCCAGCGCCAGCGTTGGATGTCCTCACGGATCGGGCGCATCTCGATGCAGGCGACCGGGCAGGGCTCGACACAGAGTTCGCAGCCGGTGCATTCGCTGTTCAGGACCGCGTGCAACTGCTTGGCCGCGCCGATGATGGCATCGACCGGACAGGCCTGGATGCAGCGCGTGCAGCCGATGCAGAGTTCGGGGTCGATGAAGGCGACCGAGGGCACCTTCTCCTTGATGTCCATGGCCACCGGCTCGCGTCCGAGCAGATCGGCGAGTGCCAGCACTAGGGCTTCGCCGCCGGGCAGGCACTTGTTGATCTCCTCCTCGCCCTTGGCCAGCGCCTCGGCATAGGGACGGCACCCCGGATGGCCGCACTGACCGCACTGGGTCTGCGGCAGCAAAGAATCGATCTGATCGGCGATGGGGTCGCCCTCGACCCGAAAGCGGATCGCCGAATAACCGAGCAGGACACCGAAGAAGGCGGCGAGGGCGGCGAGGGCCAGGATGGCGGCTAGCATGGCGACGGATGACTCGATCGATGACTCAAGGGATGACTCGATGACGGCCGATACGCGGGACGGAGGCGCGGCATTGGACGCTCCGGCCTCAATTGGCGACCAGACCGGCGAAGCCCATGAAGGCCAGCGACATCAGCCCGGCTGTCACCAGCGCGATGGCACTGCCCTGGAACGGCTCGGGCACGTCGGCCACGGCGACCCGCTCGCGGATGGCGGCAAAGAGCGCTAGCACCAGCGAGAACCCGAGGGCGGCGCCGAAGCCATAGAGCGCGGACTCGACCAGTGTGTGTTCGGCCTGCTGATTGAGCAGAGCCACGCCCAGCACGGCGCAGTTGGTCGTGATGAGCGGCAGGAAGATGCCCAGCAACTGATAGAGCATGGGACTGGTCTTGCGCATCACCGTCTCGGTGAACTGCACTACGGCCGCGATCACCAGGATGAAGGAGATGGTGCGCAGATAGCCGATATCGAGCGGTTCGAGCACGAACTCGTTGACGACCCAGCTGATGACCGAGGACAGGGTCATGACGAAGGTGGTCGCCAGACCCATGCCGGTGGCCGTCTCCAGCTTCTTGGACACGCCCATGAAGGGGCAGAGTCCGAGGAACTTCACCAGCACGAAGTTGTTGACCAGCACAGTGCCGACCAGGATGAGCGCGTATTCGGTCATGCGGGCGGATGAGTCGTGGACACGGGCGGATTGATGGGACGGGGTTCGGGTGGACGCCGATGGAATCGGGCGAACATGGGCGCGCAAGGATACGCTGCTCGTCGGTTCGCTACAACCGACATTCGTTAGGGTTTAATTGTTGGTTGTGTCTGGCCAGACACCGGCCAGTCGGGTCTCTTGAGCGCGCCATTCGGCAATGCTCAGCTCAAGGAGCACATGGAATGTCGTATTTTCGGCAAACGTGTTGCATTAGCCTAAAAAATGTGAGATCTATGATGAGATTGTGTCCGCAATGCGCGCCAAACCGGCGGAGACAGGCAAGGCCAAGCGAATGCTCATAGTTGAGCGCGACAGCCTGAACCATGAAATGGCTCTTATAGCTAAACCATTCGATGATCCCTGTTTTGCCATCACGTCTATCTTCGGATTCGGCCTGCCTGGGGATCAAACCTATCGGTTGGGCATCGCCTTCGACCCTGGTGCTACTTGCAGCGCTCGCCAGCAGCCATGTGTGCGGCGCGGCTACCGCAGATGCCACAACGAAGGCGGCAGGCAACGGGAACGAAAACGGGGTGGAAGTCAGCGTTCCCTATGTCACCAATCGCCGATTGATGGCGCATACCAGCGAACAGGGGAGCTATGGCGGCGAGCGCGGCGTACCTGACTTCGGCCAGTGTGAGGTCGTCTTTACTCCAATTCCGGTCATCAACCAGATCGCGCCCCGTGTGCCCTTCTATCTGTTAGACGAGATGCGGGAGGTACGCTTCAAGCGCCAGAGTGACATGGAAGCGTTCTGGGGCCATCTCCAGCGCAAGATCGCACGCACGACCTCCCAATCTGTCGTGGTGTTCGTGCATGGCTATAACTACGCCTTCGAGAAGCATTGCAGGGTGGCGGCAAAGCTGCAACGGACCCTCGAGGGAAAAGCACTGGTCCTTATGTTCAGTTGGCCATCCAACGGTCGACCCACTGACTACATTCCCGACCAGGCAGACGTCGAGTGGAGCGTACCCTTACTGGCGCAGCTGCTGGCGGATCTCGGTGATCGATTGGGACCGGAAAAAGTGCAGGTTCTTGCCCACAGCCTGGGATCGCGCGGCCTGGTCTTTGCGCTTGAACGCCTAGCGGCAGAGCGAAAGACGCTTCCGTTGATCGGGCAACTCGTGCTGATGGCGCCGGACTTCGATGCTCAGACCTTCGTCGAGCGCTTACCTGCATTACTGCCACTCACCACTGGCATCACGCTCTATGCTTCCAGCAACGACACCCCGCTCAAGGCGTCGCGACAGTTGCACGACTCGCCACGGCTTGGCGAGGGCGGCGAATTTCTGACGGTCGCAGAGGGCATGCAAACCGTAGATGTTTCGCCCGTCGGGCGCTATCAAGTATTGGGGCATGAGTATTTTCTGTTCCATCCGAAGGTCGCGGCCGATCTAGCGACTCTGCTGGGCGAAAGCCGGGCGGCCTGGGACCGAGCCGGACTGCGACCCGCGCGGTTGAATGGCTTGGACTACTGGGAACTGGTCGGCGAAAGACCGCCGGACGACACCGGCCATGAATGACCTGCAACCTGCAACAACGCGACGCTGGTCCGTAAAAGGGCTGCGGCGAGTCCCCAGCTGGTTTTGAGCGCCGACTGGAATCAGGACTCGAAGGGCGCGTCACCAAACCCGCAGTCCAGCCTCGTGTTCCTCAGCGATCCGACGCCCGCGTGTCTCGTCGATGCGGCGCGCGATCAGGAGCGCGACGGCAAACAGCAGGGCACAGAACAGCATCGCCTTCTGGAGTCCGAGCCAGGCCTGGAGCAGACCGATCCCGAGCAGGCCGAAGACACTGGCCGACTTCATCGCCAGCCCCCAGAACCCAAACAGCTCGGCCGAGCGCGAACGCGGCGCGAAGAGACCGATCAGAGTGCGGGTGCTCGACTGACAAGCGCCCAGACTGGCCCCAGCGACGCAGCCGACGACCAGGAACACCTGTTGCGCCTGCCAGCCGAGTCCGAACCAGAAAAACGCGGCGTCGGCGATCCAAGGCGTGAAATAGATCAGCAAGATCGCCAGGATCCAGAGCACCAGCGTGAGGCTGTAGGTGCGGCACGCCCCGAGCCGATCCTGGATGACGCCGAAGGCCAGGGCGCCCCCGGCGGCCGTGAGCTGCACCAGCACGAACATCAGGGTGCGGGTCGTTTCGTCCCACTGAATCACCTGAGCGCCATAGATGAAGGCATAGGTGATGACGATGGCGATGCCGCCCATCGAGAAGAAGACCGAGATCAGCAGCAAGGCCAGATCGCGATGGGCGCGTAGATGCCGCAGCGTCTGCCGGACCCGACTGAACCCCAGCGCGAGATAGCCACGTCCGGCCGGCAATGGTCGTGCCTGGCCGCGTTCGCGCACCCAGATGAAGGTTGGAATCGCTGCGAGCAAGAAGAACAGCGCCGTCCAGGGACCGACCCAGCGGATGCGCTCGAAATTCGCGACACTGACCTCGCCGAGCACCGCCAGCACGAAGATGGCCGCGACCAGACCGCCGATATAACCGAGCGCCCAGCCGAACCCCGAGATCTTGCCCAGATCCTCGGGCGGCCCGAGATCCGGAAGGAAACTGGCGACGAAGGACTCACCGAGCGCAAAGCCGAAGTTCGACAGGATCAGCAGCAGCATCCCCACCCAGACATAACCCGGCGCGGCCCAGTAGAGCGCGGCCGTGGTCACGACTGTCAGCAGGTAGCTCGCAAACAGAAAGCGCTTCTTGCTTGCGCTGTAGTCCATGATGGCCCCGGCCACCGGCGAGACCAGCACCACCATGAGATAGCTCGCTGCGAGCGCCAGACTCCAGAGCAGATTGCCGAGCCGGTAGTCGGGCGCATCGCCGACGATGACGCGCGTGAACAGATCACCGAAGACGACCGTGATGATCAGCAGCGTATAGGCCGAGTTGGCGAAGTCGAACATCGCCCAGCCGAGGATCTCGCGGCGCGGGGCGCGGGGGCGCGTGTGCATCCTTCGGTTCCTCCGGTGGTCGGGCGATGGGACGGGCGACGCGCCCGGTGCCGGCCGCCAGGGGCGGCGGCCAGTGCAACCTGGAACGGCGATCAGCCGTGCCGGGGCGTCGTGGCAAGACCGCCTTCATACCATCCCTTGGTCCGGTTGACCACCCGCACCACCAAGAGCATCACCGGCACCTCGATCAGCACCCCGACCACGGTGGCGAGTGCGGCGCCGGACTGGAAGCCGAACAGCGCAATCGCCGCCGCCACCGCCAGCTCGAAGAAGTTCGAGGCCCCGATCAGCGCCGAGGGACAGGCGACACTGTGCTTCTCGCCGACCAGACGATTGAGCCAGTAGGCCAGCGCCGAGTTGAAGAACACCTGGATCAGGATCGGCGCCGCCAGCAGCGCGATGATCAGCGGCTGGGCGAGGATCTGCTCGCCCTGGAAGGCAAACAGCAGCACCAGGGTCAGCAGCAGCGCGACGATCGAGGCGTGACCCAGAGTGTCGAGCACGGCGTCGAAATGTTCCTGACCCTGGGCCAACAGACGCTTGCGCCAGACCTGAGCGATGATGACCGGGATGACGATATAGAGCAGCACCGAGATCAGCAGCGTGTCCCAGGGCACGACGATCGCCGACAGCCCCAGCAGCAACCCCACGATCGGCGCGAAGGCAAAGATCATGATGGTGTCGTTGAGCGCCACCTGCGACAGGGTGAAATAGGGATCGCCCCCGGTCAGCCGGCTCCAGACGAACACCATGGCGGTGCAGGGCGCAGCAGCCAGCAGGATCAGCCCGGCGACATAGGAATCGAGCTGCTCGGCCGGCAGCCAGTCGGCGAAGAGTCCACGGATGAACAGCCACGCCAGCAGCGCCATCGAAAACGGCTTGACCGCCCAGTTGACGAACAGCGTGACGCCGATGCCCTTCCAGTGATCGCGGACCTGATGCAGGGCGCCGAAGTCGACCTTGATGAGCATCGGGATGATCATGATCCAGATGAGCAGACCCACGGGCAGATTGACCTGAGCCACTTCCAGCTCGCCGAGGAACTGGAAGGGCGCGGGCAGAAACCGGCCCAGGGCGATTCCGACGACGATGCAGAGCGCGACCCACAGGCTCAGCCAACGCTCGAACACGCTCATGGACACACCGGCGGCCTGTTTGGCGGTGACTTCACATTGAACCGACATGCGTTTACTCCGATGGGGGCAGGTCGAGACTCAGCGCTTCGGCCACGGCTGGAATCAGTCGCGCGCGGATGTCGTCGCGCACCGCGATGAAGGATTCCAGCGGCTCACCGTGCGGGTCATGGAAGGGCAGATGGATCTGTTTGACTGGACGCGGGAAGACTGGGCAGCTTTCATGCGCGTTGTCGCAGACCGTCACCACCAGATCGATGGGTTCGTCGAGTACGGCGTCGATGTCTTTGGGATGCAGCCCCTCGGTCGGCAGGCCGAGTGCTTGCAGCGCCGCGATGGCTCCATCCGCGACCTTGGGCTGAGGCCGGGTGCCGGCCGACAGGGCGCGCACCTGCCCGGCCAGATCATGGTTGAGCAGGACTTCGGCCATCTGCGAGCGGCAGGAATTGCCGGTGCAGAGGATCAGGACAGTCTTGGGGGCTGGGTTCATGAGGGTGTTCTCGCAAGATGGCGTGAAGCGATGAGTGTGAACGGCGCTGGGTCTCGATCAGCGATCAGGACTCACAGGGTTGGCAAACGGATGGCGCTGGTGCGATCGGTTCACTCCCCATCCCATCGCGCATGTGCATCAGGATGCGCAGCGCCCAGGCCGGCAGTTGCGGATGCAGGCGGTAGCGCATCCAGGTGCCGTCGCGCCGCGCCAGAACCAGATTCGCCCCGCGCAATACCGCCAGATGACGCGAGACCTTCGGCTGTGGCGCATCGAGCGTGCTGTGCAGATCACAGACGCACAGCTCGTCGGCCTCCAGCAACATGGCCAGGATGCGGCGGCGGATGGGGTCGGCGAGGGCTTCGAAGAAGGCTTGGGGGTCGAGCATGGGGCGAATCGGCGTAAGCGGGCGACTGTGGCTGACTGATGATACGGCTGGATCATATTTGATCTAGCGCATATTTAAAAGCGCAAATAAAGCTTTTCAAATTAATTTGTATCGCTTGTATCGGATTCAGTCGCTACGCACTCGCCACTTGGCCAACACACGACCTGGGACCGGCGCCGGCCAACCGCACATAGAACGCCCCGGCCAGCATCAGCCGGGGTTAGGCATCGAAAGGTGAACGGAAAGAACCTCAGTCGGAGCGAGACGTCGCTCCCTCCAAACGCGCCATCAGCGCAGTAAGAGCGTGGGAATCCGTGCCGAGCGCAGCAGATCCGAGGTCTTGCTGCCGAAGAGCAGGGTGCGGATCGGCGAGTGACTGTAAGCGCCCATGATCAGCAGGTCGATCTCCTGCTCGCACACCGCGCCGGCGATGACCCGCTCGGCATCACCCGGCGCCAGCGCCGCCGACGCCTCGAAACCGGCCTTCTCCAGCGTTGTTTTGGCCCAGTCCAGTTGCTTGGCGCCATCCCTGGTCGCCTTGCCTGACATCAGCAGGTGCACCGGCAATCCCTGGAACAGCGGACTCCTGGACACCAGCTCGACGCCACGCTTGGCCATGCCGCCGCCATCGAAGGCGATCAATACCTGGCGCGGCTCCCGGAATTGCTCGGTGACGGCCAGGATGGGTTTCTTGAGCGCGCGCACCACGCGCTCGACATTGCGCCCGAGATCGCGCTGGGTGGTCTCGGCCGATTCGCCGCGACGCCCGAGCACGAACAGCCGCACGCCGGACTGCTGCCCGACCAGGGTTTCTTCCAGATCGCCGTGACGCTGGCGCACGTCTGGCGCGACCGCGCCGGCGGCGATGGCCCGCTCACGCAGTTGGTTGAGAAAGATCCGCCCCTGTTCACGCGCCGCCTTGCTGCGTGCGGCATCCTCCTCGGCCAGCTCGGTCAGCAGGGTCTGCTGGGCGTTGAAACCGATGGCGCCGCTGTGATCCTTGCCGCTACCGATCTCGGGATGACGGTCGAGGATGTGCAGCAACTCCAGCGGCGTCGACAGACGTCGCGCCGCCCAGGTCGCGGCATCGGTCACGGTCTCGGCGAAGTGCGAGCGATCGACACAGGCCAGGATCTTGTCTTCGTCATGCATGGTTCTGGCTCCTCTCAATGATCCGTCAGGCGTGCAACCGCGTCGGGCTTGTCGTGCACCGCGAACTTGTCGATCAGGGTGGCGCTGGCCTCGTCGAGACCGATGACCTCGACCTCGGCGCCCTCGCGCCGGAACTTGATGACCACCTTGTCGAGCGCACTCACGGCCGTGATGTCCCAGAAGTGCGCGCGGCTGACGTCGATGCGTACCCGTTCGATGACCTCCTTGAAGTCGAACGCGGCGACGAAGCGATCGGCCGAGGCGAAGAACACCTGCCCCGTGACCAGATAGGCGCGGGTGCGCCCCTGCTCCAGCGTGATCGAGCTGACCGCCAGCACCTGACCGACCTTGTGGGCGAAGAAGAAGCCCGAGAGCAGCACGCCGACGAGCACGCCCTGCGCCAGATCATGGGTGGCGACGACGACGGCGACCGTGGAGATCATCACCACATTGGCACCCAGCGGATGCTCGCGCAGATTGCGGATCGAAGCCCAGTTGAAGGTGCCGATCGAGACCATGATCATCACCGCCACCAGCGCCGCCATCGGGATCTGCGCCACCCACTCGCCGGCAAAGACCACCATCAGCAGCAGACAGACACCGGCGGTCAGGGTCGAGAGCCGCCCGCGTCCGCCCGATTTCACGTTGATGACCGACTGGCCGATCATGGCGCAACCGGCCATGCCGCCGAGAAAGCCGGTGGCGACGTTCGCCACGCCCTGACCGACGCACTCGCGGTTCTTGTTGCTGCTGGAGTCGGTCAGATCGTCGACGATGGTCGCCGTCATCAGGGATTCGAGCAGGCCGACGACCGCCAGTGTCGCCGAGACCGGGAAGATGATCTGGAGCGTTTCGAACGTGAGCGGGATGTCCGGCAGCAGGAACACCGGCAGACTGTCGGGCAGCTCGCCCATGTCGCCGACGGTGCGCACGTCCAGTCCCAGATACAGGGTCACGCCGGTCAGAACCAGGATGGTGACGAGCGGCGAGGGGACGACCTTGGTCAGATAGGGGAACAGATAAATGATCGCCAGCCCGGCCGCCACCAGTGCATAGACCTGCCAGGTTGCATTCGCCCCGGTCAGCTCCGGCAACTGCGCCATGAAGATCAGGATCGCCAGCGCATTGACGAAGCCGGTGACGACCGAGCGCGAGACGAAGCGCATCAGTGCGCCGAGTCTCAGCCAGCCGGCCAGGATCTGGAGCACGCCGGTCAGGACCGTGGCCGCCAGCAGATATTGCAGGCCGTGCTCCTTGACCAGCATCACCATCACCAGCACCATGGCGCCCGTGGCCGCCGAGATCATGCCCGGACGTCCGCCGACAAAGGCCGTGACCGTAGCGATACAGAAGGAGGCATAGAGCCCGACCTTGGGGTCGACGCCGGCGATGATCGAAAACGCGATCGCCTCAGGGATCAGCGCCAGCGCGACCACCAGGCCGGCGAGCAGATCGTTGCGGACATTGGAAAACCAGTCCTGGCGGATGGAGTTCATGCGGAATGAGTACCTTCGCGGATGGGGCCGAGCGTATCGGCGATGGAGTAAAACGCGAAGGCCGGGCACCTGAACGGCGCGTGGTTCGAGCGGAGAACCGGGTGGAGTCGGGGAACAGCGCAGACATCAGGTGCGCGGCATCGCGTCGATGGTTAGACGGAGCGTTCTGAGAACGCGGGCGAGCCGGAATGTCTACACTGGCAGGTGACTCCTGAAATCGGATGGGATGACGCAGAATGACGGACAGGATAACGAACAGGTACTTCGATGGCAACCGTGACCGAGTCCGACCAGGGATGTTAGGCTGAAAGCACCGCCATGAAATACACGAATGGAAGATATTATGCGAATTGCGATCATTGATGCCTGGCGCGAGCGATGGCGCCTGTCGCCCGTGTTCCAACCCGAGCGTCTCGCCTCACGCGCCGACTATGCCGCTCCCCAGCGCTCAAAGATGTTGGAACAGCGTCGCACCTATGTCTCGAACCTCACGCCGGCGGATCAGCAGCCATTCAGTGTGCCGGGCTACTGTCAACCCTGCCAGCGCCAGGTTGCGTTACAGGTCGACTTCGCCTATGCCTACCCGGTCGATGGCCGGCTGCAACCCAACTGGCGCGAGCGACTGCTCTGTCCCCACTGTCGCCTCAACAGCCGGATCCGCGCGACCCTGCATCTGTTCGAGCGGTTCGTGGGCGCGCGACGCCGAGATCTGCTGTATCTCACTGAGCAGAACACGTCGCTCTATCGCTGGATGGCGGATCGCTACCCCAATTTGACCGGCAGCGAATATCTCGGGTCCGAGTTCCAGCCTGGACAGGTCGATGCGCGCGGCTGGCGTCATGAAGACCTCACGCGCCTGAGCTTCGCGGATGCGAGTCTCTCGGCCATCCTCTCGTTCGACGTGCTGGAGCATGTCCCCGATTATCCGGCGGCCGCGCGCGAGTGTCTGCGCTGTCTGAAACCCGGAGGCGTCTTCGTCTTCAGCGTGCCCTTCATCGTCGAGGCCCAAGAGACGCTCGTGCGCGCGCGGCTTGGATCGGACGGCCAGATCGAACATCTCCATCCACCCGAATATCATGGCGATCCGGTCAGCGACGCCGGCTGTCTCTGCTACTACCACTTCGGCTGGGAACTGCTCGATCAGTTGCGTGACCTGGGGTTCGTGGACGTGACGGCGCTCGATTACTGGTCGGCCGCGCATGGCTATCTGGGCGGCAACACGCTGCTATTCACGGCGCGCAAGCCCGCTGTTTCCATGATAAGTTTCCGAACAGTCGCGCAGACGTAGTCCGCATTGTCCGAGAAGTGTGTGGGAAAGCGGCCGGATTCCGGCACAGGTCGAACATGACCCAATCTGTCAGGCCGCCGACGGGACGTCTATAATTCGGCCCAGCACCATCCAGTACAACGATCCACCGGAGGTCATGATGTCAGCCGAACCTCAACCGCATCTTTCCTTCGACGACTGGCTCGCCATCGAGCGAACCTCCACCGATCAGCGCTGCGAATACGTGGCCGGCGAGGTCTTTGCGATGGCCGGCGGCAGCGAGGAGCACAATCTCATCGCGCTCAATGTCGGTGCCGAGCTTCGCAACCAGCTCAAGGGCCGACCCTGCCGCGTGTATCCGAGCGACATGAAGGTCCATATCGCCACCGCCGACGTGGGGGCCTATCCCGATGTAATGGTGATCTGCGGCGAGCGCGACTTTCACGACCGGCGGCGCGACGTCGTCACCAATCCGACGCTGATCGTCGAAGTGCTCTCGGATTCCACCGAAGCCTATGATCGCGGCGACAAGTTCCGCTACTACCGAAGCCTTCCAAGCCTGCAAGCCTATCTGCTGCTGTCGCAGGATCGGATACAGGCCGAGCTGTTCCTCCGTCAGTCGGACGGAACCTGGAGCCTGAGCACCTATCAGGCGTCCTCGGAATCCATCCCGCTATCGGTGATCGAGGCCGAGCTGTCGCTGGCCGAGATCTACGACAAGGTGGAAGGGGTTGCCGGTTAGTGTTCGGGGCGGATCTCAGCCGCCGGTCATCGACATGAAGCGCACCACCTGTCCGGGGCGCTCGTTGAACTCATGGCGCTCGGGTTTCAGAGCGATCGCCTGTTGCAGGTGTGTCTGAAGTTCCGTGTCACTGATCCCGGCGCGCAGCAGATCGCGTAGCGGATAGCTGTGATCCTGACCCAGGCACAGATAGAGCGTTCCCTCGACGGTCAGGCGTACCCGGTTGCAGGTCGCGCAGAAGTGCTGCGACAGCGGTGTGATGAAGCCGAGTCGGGTCTCGGCGCCGGCGACCCGATAGTAACGAGCCGGGCCGCCGCCGGGCAGGATGTCCGGGATCAGCTCGAACCGCTGCTCCAGACGCCGCTTGATCGGCTCCAGATCGCCGAAAGCGCTTAGCGCCGCCTGTCCGGTCGCACCCATCGGCATGGTCTCGATCAGACGCAGGGTGAAACCATGTGCGTCGCAGTAGTCGAGGATGTCCTCGATCTCGGCGTCGTTGACGCCGCGCATCACCACCGTATTGACGCGGATCGGCTCCATGCCGGCCTCCCGCGCCGCCGCGATGCCGCGCAGCACCCGCGCCAGATCGCCGCCCGTGATCTGGCGGAAGACCTCGGGATTCAGACTGTCGAGACTGACATTGAGCCGCCGCACACCGGCACGCACCAGCGGTTCGGCGAGCGACTCCAGTTGTGTCGCATTGCTCGACAGCGAGAGATCATCGAGACCGGGCAGGGCCGACAGACGTTCGGCCAGCTCGGTCAGACCACGGCGCATCAGCGGCTCGCCGCCGGTCAGACGCACCCGCCGCACCCCCAGCGCCGTGAAGGCCGCGACCACGCACTCGATCTCCTCGAAGGTCAGCCAGTGCGCCGGCTCCTCGAACCCCTTGAAGCCCTTGGGCAGACAATAGCCGCAGCGCAGATCGCAGCGATCCGTGACCGAGAGCCGCAGATAGTCGATGCTCCGGCCAAAGGGATCGGTCAGGGATAGGTGCCTCATCCTCGGTTTCCTCGCGTGTGATTCGACGGCGATGATGCCATGAGCGACCAGTGAGGCGCGCGCCTGAATATTCGGCCTACAGCCGTGCCGTGAAACGCGGTAGCGCGATCTCCCAGCGGATCGCTGCCACGCGCAACAGGAAGATCAGTGCGCCGCCCGCCATGGCGGCCTGTCCAGGATCGAGCCCCCAGGTCATCGAACCGATGAAGACCAGCGCTCCGGCCCAGGCAGCGGTCGCGTAGAGCGTGCCCTGAAAGACCAGTGGTTCCTCGTTGCACAGCACGTCGCGCAGGACGCCGCCCATCACGCCGGTGATGACGCCCATGAAGCTGGCCACCAGCCAGGGTGCACCCCAGACCAGCGCCGCCTTGGTGCCGCTGATGGTGAAGAGCGCCAGCCCTGCCGCGTCCGGAACCAGGAACAGCCTCGCCGGCAAGGCGAAGATCCGTGCCAGGAAGAAGGTGAGCATGGCCGCGATGAGCGCCGCGACCAGATAGGTCTGATCGGCGACCCAGAACACCGGCCGGTCGAGCAGCACATCGCGTAGCGAACCGCCGCCGAGCGCAGCGGCCAAGGCGACGACGACCATGCCGAACAGATCGAAACGCTTGCGTCCGGCCTCCAGAACACCGGCAGCGGCCATCATGGCCACCGCGCCCAGGCTGATGCCGTACATCAGTTGATCGAGCGGGATCTTCGATAGATCGAGTGTCATCGCGGGATTACCATCAGTCCGATGAGCAGCAGCAGCCCGATCCAGAGCATACCCGCGACCAGCCAGAGCGCCATCAGGCGCTCGGCTGTGCTGGCGCGGGTCGCGTGCCAGTGCAGGTCGACCCAGTCGAGCCAGGGATCGAGCAGGCGCGCGCGCCAGTTCGCCCAGCGACGCTTGATCCAACGCTGACTCCAGCGCAACTGCGGCGGCAGTGGACGCAGTGCCTCCAGCAGATCACCCGGCGGGATGCGGTCGAGTATCCCGTCGAGCGTGCCCGGACGCTGGAGCGCGGCCAGCAGCACCGGCAACCCGATCGCCAGGGCGATGGCGATGAGGCCGAGGTTGGTCGTCCAGCCGAGCTGGGCTCCACTGCCGAGAGCCACGGTCGGCGGCAGCACCAGGATCGCCGCGATCAGTAGCGACCAGACCGCGCCCGCCGACCGGTAGCCCGGTTCGGGATGCGGCTCGGTCCGCCACATCAGCCACAGAAAGCGCGCCATCAGCAGCGCTGTGACCACGGACGCCAGTCCCAGACCCGCGCCGAGCCAGCGCCAGTCGAGCACCTCCAGTATCGGTTTGAGTCCGTCCTTGGTGATGGCCCCACTGGTGAGCGGCGCGCCGATCATGACCAGCACCAGCAGGCTCAGCCCGGCGAGGATCATTGGCTGGCGCCCGCTCGTGTGACGCAATCCGACCCCGAGGAAGAGTCCGCCCTTGGTCAGGGCATGGTGTCCGGCATAGAGGGCGAGCGCCGGCACCCCGACAAGGGCCAACCGAGGTTCGATCAGCAGCAGCCCCAGCGCTAGGGTCATGACGCCCATCTTGGCCACGCTCGAATAGGCCAGCACCACCTTGGGGTTGGTCTGGATCAGACCGATCAGCGGGGCCAGGATCGCCGTGATCAGCCCGGCCAGCACCAGCAGCAGTCCCCAGTGCGGCAGCGCCAAGGCGCCGAGCGGCAGGAAGCGCAGCCATCCGAGCAGGGCGGCCTTGATCATGGTTCCGCTCAGGACCGCGCTCGCCGGCACGGGCGCGGCCGGATGCGCCAGCGGCAGCCAGACGTGCAGCGGCATCAGACCGGCCTTGACCGCCAGCCCCAGGATCAGCAGCCCGATGGCCAGGTCGTCGATCGCGGTCAATGCGGCGGCTGAGGGCGCGATCGAGCCGGTCTGGTGCGCGATCAGCACCAGCGCCATGAAGAGCGTGCTCTCGCCGAGCAGGGTCAGGATCAGATAGACCTTGCCGGCGCGCAGCGACTCACGTCGTCCGTCGTGGATGACCAGACCATAGGAGGCGATCCCCATGAGCGCGAAGCCGGTATAGAAGCTTGCCAGATCGAGCGCGACGATCAGCCACAGATTGCCCGCCATCGCCAACAGGAAGAACAGATGGAAGCGCCCGGCGTGCGGCGAGTCGCGCAGAGCGCGGACGGCATGGACGGCGGCGACCAGCCACAGCAGTGCCGTGAAGCCGAGAAAGATCCGCCCCGGCGTGTCCAGACCCAGGGTGGCGCCGACCAGCAGCCAGGGCAGTTCGACCCGGGCGCCGGCCGGAATCCACAGCGCCGTCGCCAGCGCCGGAAGGGGCGCGAGTGCGACCAGCCAGTGCCGCCGAGGCTGGAGCACCAGCGGCGCGAGCAGCAGTGGCCACAGCCAGCTCAGGATCAACGGCACTGTCATCAGTCTTGCGCGAGAAACCCCGTCCTTGACTGGCGGGGAGGGATAGCGCACCGCGCGCAGCGCGGTTAGGCCGCCCGTCTCGCTGCCTCCATTTCTGGTTTAAGTTTGAATGAATAGCCATAGCCGTCGGCGCGTTGCAGGAGGCGGCAATGGCGGTAGGAAATCCCCTGAACGGTTCCGGCCTGGGTCTGGATGTTGAACGATCCCGTTTGGCGCACCGCCACGCGCCCGACATGCACACCAGCTTTCTTGCCCGTGGGCACCTCGGCGCGCACCCAATCGCCGGTCTGGAAGCCGTGGATGCGCTTGTGGCGCATGAGATAGCCGCGCGGAAAGCCGTTGTTGAACGTGCGGGTGCGGCGGTAGGCCCCGCGTCCGGTGGCGCGGATGGCCAGGACCGGGCGGTTCCAGTCGCGCACCTGATCGACAGCGCCGACACAGAGCGCATCGAGGGCATGGGTTTTGGGGATGTCCAGGCGCGTGCGGTTGTACTTGGTGCGTCCGCCCGAGGCGGTCTCGACGGGAAGCCCTGTCGCTGTCAGGGCTGCAAACAGCGCCCAGCGCGTGGCATTGACGGCGGCGGCGTCCTGGAGCGGTGCTTTGGCCTGGGCCTGGATCTGGTGCAGGCGCGCCGGTTGGCGTTGCAGAAAGTCCTCGATGGATCGGTTCCCCTTGCGCTGATTGCAGGGCCGGCAGGCGAGCGTCAGGTTCGAGACCCGATCCGAGCCGCCTTTGGCGCGCGGCACGATGTGCTCGATCTCCAGTGGCACGTGCGTCGCGCCACAATAGGCACAGGTCCGGCGCCACTTCTCCAGCAGGTATTCACGGACTTCGTAACCGGCCAGTTCGCCCTGTTGGTATTCGACCCCGCTGATCTCGGGATTTTGCATGGCTTGGGTATCGAAACGCACCAATTCCTGACTGAGGGCGGTGATCGGGGCGAGCCGGCGCAGGCGCTGCACCCAGTTGACGGTGGTGTCGAGCCGATGCTGTAACGACGGCGGCAACCAACCCGCGCGGCGGGGGCGATTCAGGAAGCGCGGCGCCCGGTAGCGCGTCTTCCGAGACCGGCGTGCCCGGCGGAAGTGACGCCGAAGTGTCAGCGCCTCCCGGATGATCTGACCACGATGCGCCAGTTCCCCAAACCACAGCCCATGCTCCAAGCGATCGATCGCGCCCGTGTCTGGATCACAGGTCTCGGATTCGCGCACCAGGGCCAGTCCGGTCACGCGACTGCCGGGATCGAGCTTCAGGCGCAGTGGTTGCAGCGCTCCGCCGATCCGATCCTTCAGGCGAATGGTGAACGGGGCCAGACGCACCACCACCGCCCGTCCGCGCTCCAGTAACAGCCGCGCGCGTTTCTCCGTGCACGGCATCAGTGGTTTCTTCTGTTTGTCGAGTACGAATACAGCCATCGCTCGGTTCCAAAACGCGCCCTTACGGGCCTGGTGACGGAGCCTTGCGGCTCGCTCCCCTCGGGAAGGTCTGCAACCGGCTCCCGCCGCGCGGCGGCGACCCGAACCTTCGACGCTTTACCTTTCGTCAGCATGGTCCGGGTCTTCGAGAGTCCGAGGCTGAGGAAGCACCTCGGAGTCGGTCTGTGCGACCTGTTGCAAACGCAGCGGGTTTTCACCGCTTTCCCTGGTCAACCCAGCTCTTTCAAGCTCCGGCCTTCAGGCCGGGGTAGTTGACGGCGTGATCAGGACCAGTAGCAGGAGGAGCAGGGTCACACCCAGCCACAGCCAGCCGGCGGTCGGCCAGGCGCGTAATGTCCGCTCGGGATCGGACGGCGGCGAACCGACCCGCTCGCCCAGACCATAGAGATGTGCGCGCACCGCCTCGACCATGGCGTTCCAGCGTCCGAACAGCGCGCGCGCCGCCCAGAGCTGCGCGGTCAGGATCGGTTCGGCGAGCACCACCAGATCGCCCAAGCGGCGTTGGCGCACGGGGCGTCCCGAGCCGGGCGCCCGATGCCGGATGGCGAGCGCCAGCGGCGCCGCGATCAGCCCGGCGACGAGCATGGCTCCGGCATTGGTCGGCCAGGCCGACGGCTCGCCGAGCACGAACGGAAAGCCCGCGACCAGTCCGAGCAGCAGGATCCAGGCCGCGAGACTCCAGATCGGAAAGACGGACCGGGGAGCGATCGGCGTCTGAGGCTCTTGGAAGTCACTGACTGTCGGTGCGGATTTGACCACGCCCGGCGCCGGCCAGATCAGCCAGACGAAGCGCGCCATCAGCAGCGCGGTCGCCACCGTCGCCAGCATCAGCGCCAGATCGAGCCAGATCCAGCCCGGTGAAAGCAGCACCGGCTTGGCGACATACTTGGCCAGCGCGCCACTGGTCAGCGGCGCCCCCGCCAATGCCAGCGCCAGCAGGATCAACCCCGCACGCACCAAGGGCCGCGCCGGGTCCAGATCACGCAATCCCAGCCCCAGAAACAGCCCCGACTTGACCAGTGCATGATGCGCGGCATAGAGCGTGAGCGCCCCAACCCCGACCGGCGTCAATGCCGGTTCGAGCAACAGCAGACCCAGCAGCAGCACGAACAGACCCGCCTTGCTGATGCTCGAATAGGCCAGCACCCGGCGCGGATCGGTCTGCACCAGCCCCACGCCCAGCGCCACCAGCAGGCTGACCAGCCCCAGCCACACGAACAGCATCCCCCATTCTGGCAGCGCGACCTGTCCCAGCGGCAGCAGCCGCAGCCAGCCGAGCAGCGCGACCTTGCTCATGGCGCCGCTCAGCACGGCGGCGGCCGGCGCGGGCGCGGCGCTATAAGCCAGCGGCAGCCAGGGATGCAGCGGCATGAGTCCGGCCTTGATGCCGAATCCGATCAGCAGCAGCGTGATCACCGCGCCATCGGGCGTCGGCGTCTCGGGCAGACTCCAGGTCACGCCCTGAGTCCGCGCCATCATCAGTAGCGCCACGAACAGCGACAGCTCCCCGATCAGGGTCATGGCCAGATAGACGCGTCCGGCCCGTCGGCGCATCAGCCCGCCCGGATGCAGGATCAGCCCATAGGCCGCCAACCCCATGAGAGCGAAGCCGACATAGAACCCGACCGGCTCGCGCGCCAGGATCAGCCACAGATTGCCGGCGAGCGCGAGCAGGAACAGCAGCCGGAAGCGCCCGGTCCCCGGCGCCGTGCCCAGGCGTTCGACCACCGACACCGCCGCCAGCGACCACACCAGCGCCGTGAACAGCAGAAAGACCCGCGTCGTCTCATCGAACCCGAGCGCTGTGCCGAGCAGCAGCCAGGGCAGCTCCAGGGTCGCGTCGGGCGGCAGCAGCGCCAGACCGACGAGCGCGGGCAGCGGGGCGATCAGCACCAGCCAGCGCAACGCCGGATGCACGGCGAGCGGCGCGAGCAGCAACGGCACCAGCACCACCGCCAACAACAGCCCACTCATCGCCCATACTCCCGCTCGGCGATCAGGGTCGCCCATTCGAGCGGACTGAAGGGCGCGGCGGCCAGCAATCCCGCGATCACGGCCAGCAGCGCCGTCACCACTGGCGGCCACAGCAGGGACGGGGCCGTCTCCAGCCGTTTCGACAACACAGGCTCTTTCGGCCAGTGCTCCGGCGGCGGACGGAACCAGGCGCGATAGAGGATCGGCAGGAAATAGGCGGCATTGAGCAGACTGCTGACCAACAGCACGCCAATCACCCAGTAGGCCCCGGCCGAGGCCGCGCCCAGCCCCAGATACCACTTGGTGACGAACCCGGCCACCGGCGGAATGCCGATCATGCCCAGCGCCCCGACCGTGAAGGCCAGCGTCGTCCAGGGCATGCGCCGACCGACGCCGTTCATCTCGCTGACCCTGTGCACGCCGAGCGTCTCGGCATAGTTGCCGGCGCAGAAGAACAGCGTGATCTTCATGATGCCCTGATGTACTAGATGCACCAGACCGCCGATGGTCGCGATCGGGCCGAGCACCGAGGCGCCGAGCGCGATATAGGACACCTGACTGACGGTCGAATAGGCCAGCCGTTTCTTCAGCCCGTCCTGCGACAGCGCCTTGATCGAGCCATAGATGATGGTGGTGGCCGCCAGCACGCCGAGCACGGTCAGCAGCCCCAGATCATGGGCGAATTCGACGCCATAGACGTCATAGACCACGCGCACGATGCCGAAGGCGCCGGCCTTGACCACGGCGACCGCGTGCAGCAGGGCGCTGACCGGCGCCGGTGCGATCATCGCTTGCGGCAGCCAGCCGTGCAGGGGCACCAGCGCCGCCTTCACGCCCAGCCCGGCCAGCAGCAGGAAGAAGATGACGATGAACTGACCGTGCAGCGCCTCGGGCGCCGCCCCGAGCAGACCGCCCTGGGTGAAAGCCAGTTGACCGACCAGGGTCTGGAGCCAGACCGCACCGACAAACAGCAGCACGCCGCCGCTCATGGTGTAGGCCAGATAGACCTTGGCCCCGTGATCGGCGTCCGGCGTGCCGCGATGGGCGACCAGCGGATAGGTCGCCAGCGTGAGGATCTCGTAGAAGACCACGAAGGTCATCAGATTCCCCGCGAGCGCGATACCCACGGTCGCCGACACGCAGAGACTGAAGAAACCGAAGAAGCGGCTACGGTTCGGCGAGTGCTCCAGATAACCGATGGCATAGATGGTCGTCACCAGCCACAGCACGGTCGACAGCGCCACGAACAGCACCGAGAGCGCATCGGCGCTCAGCACCAGTTCCAGACCCGGCATCAGCGTCAGCCGGCTCTCGTAGACATGGCCGTGGAAGACGCCCCAGATCATCCAGCCGACCAGGACGATCTTGAGCAGGGCGCCGAACATATTGAGCGCGGTTCGCAGCCGGTAGCTGTCCTCGCCCAGCAGGAAGATGAGCACGCCCGGCAGGGCGGAGCTGAGCACGATGGCCAGCGGCAGATAGGGATCGAGATTCATGCGTTCAGACTCCCGCTCCAAGCAGGACGGCGATGGGCTGGGCGGCCAGACCGACGGCCAGGGCCGAGAGCGCGGCCAGCAGCAGGGCCGGGATCTCGGTGCGCGGATCGGTCAGGAAGCACTTGGGCGTCGGCTCGCGGTTGAAGGCACGCGCCAGCACCCGGAACACATAGGCCGCCGCCAGCAGGGTGCCGGCCATCGCCACCAGCGCCCACCACCATTGACCCAGGGCGATGGCCTGTCCGACCAGCACCCACTTAGCAAAAAAGGTGCCGCTCGGCGGCAGGCCGATCAGGGCCACGCCCGCCAGACCGATGGTGAAGGTCGCCGCCGGCAGACTTTGAGCTGCGCCGCCGAGTTCGCGGATGCGATCGTGCCCGGTGCTTTTCTGCACCAGCCCGGCAGCGAGGAAGAAACCGGCCTTGGCGAAGCCGTGGGTGAGCGCCAGCAGCACCAGCGCCGTGAGCAGCCGTTCGCGCGTGTCCCCGTCCGGCGCGGCCGTCAGCAGCGGCAGGAACAGGAACAGATAGCCGATCTGGGCCACGGTCGAATAGGCCGCCAGCAGTTTGAGCCGTTCGGCCCGTAGCGCGCGCCAGGAACCCCAGAGCACCGCGCCCGCCCCGAGCAGTCCGAGCAGCATGGCCGCCGGCAGGGTCGCGATCCCGTCGAACAGATCCAACCACAGTCGCAGCACCAGATAGACCGCCGCCTTGACCACCAGGGCCGAGAGCGCCGCGCTGACCGGAGCCGGTGCGTTGGCATGGGCCGGCGGCAGCCAGAAGTGCAGCGGGAACAGGGCTGATTTGAGCAGCAGTCCGCCGATCATGAGCGCCAGCGCCGACCAGGCCACTGGGCCGGGCGTCAGCGCTTCGGCCACCAGCTCCAGATCCAGCACGCCATAGGCCGTGTAAAGCAGGGCCACGCCGAGCAGATAGGTCATGGACCCAAGCAGGCCCACCAGCAGATAGCGCAGATTGGCCTCGGCGGCTTCGCGGGTGCCGGTGAGCGCACCGAGCGCGGCGGCCGAGAGTCCCAGCAGCTCCAGCATCACATAGAGGTTGAACAGATCGGCGGCCAGGAACAGCCCGTTGAGCGCCGTCCACAGCAGCAGCCACAGCGGCCAGAACTTTCGGCTCGACTCGGCCGCGCCGAAATAGCCGGTGGCATTGATACTGATGGCCAGTGCGACCAGATTGGCCATGGCCACCAGCGCCGCCGCCAGACCGTCGGCGCGCAGACCGATGCCGAGCGGCACGCCCCAGCCGCCGAGATCCGAACGCAGTCCCTCGCCGCTCCAGACCGTGACGGTCAGCCACAGCGCCACGCCTGTGGTCGCCAGCGCCGTGAGCATTCCCAGCGTGCGCGACCAGCCGGGGAGCATGGTGACGAGCAGCGCCCCGAGCAGCGGCAGCGCGACCGCGAGCGCCAATGGATCAAGCATGGGTTCCGTCCTCCCGATCATCGACTCCGCCGTGAGCGTCGGATGTGTGCTCGGGTGCTTCGCGATCCAGACGCCGGCCGAAGGCGAGCGCCAGCGCCGTGGCGCTGACCGCGACCACGATCCCGGTCAGCACCAGGGCGTGCGGTACCGGATCGGGCGGCGCGTCCAGCCCGCGATAGGCGACCGCGACCAGGACATGGAACACCCCGGCGCCCATGATGTTGAGCGCGATCAGTTTGCGCCACAGGGGTTCGTGGCTGATGAAGGACCAGACGCCGAGCAGAAAGAACAGGATGCCCGCACCGCCATAGAGCAGTTGGGTGAGCAGGATCTCATGGCTCATGGTTCGGCGTTCCTCTTGGCGCGCGGCCGGCCGCCGAGGAAGGCCGCCGCCAGGGTCGCGCCGATGCTCAGGGTGGCGCCGGTCTCGATGGTCAGGATCAGCGCCTTGGCCAGCGCCGGCGGATAGGTCAGGAAGCCCAGCCCCACCCCCATGAGCGTCAGCCCGATGAGCGCGAACACCAGGGTGCCGAGCGCGGCCAGCACACGCAGCCAAGCCTCGCCCGGCAGACCGGCGTTCGGTCGTCCCGAGAGCGCCAGGGTCACGCCGGCCGCGCCGAGCAGGGCGCCGGCCTGAAACGCCCCGCCCGGCGCCTGCCCGCCGATCCAGAGCAGATAGCCGCCGGCGATGATCAGCATGGGCACCACCCAGCCGACCAGGCTGTCGAGCAGCAGCGACGCCCGCTGATAGGGCGCCGCCGCCGGGCCGAGCGACCAGATTCCGAGCAGCGCGGCCAGCAGCACCGCCAGTTCGAGCAGGGTGTCATAGGCGCGGAAGTTGAGCAGCACCGAGGTCACGGGATTGCTGGCGCCCGACTCGGGCACCCGCTCCAGGGCCAGGGCCGCCAGCCGCTCGCCCTCGTGGCCGGTGAGGCCGCTCCAGAAGGCCCAGAACAGCAGTGCCCCGATCGCCGCCAGCAGCAGCGGGATCAGAAGGGCTTGGGGGTTCGAGGATGACATCTAGCGCCTCCGGGCCGCGCGTCGGGCGGCCGACAGCATCAGCGCCCCGGCCAGACCCGCGCCGATGGCCGCCTCGGCCAGCGCCAGATCGGGTGCGCGCAGTCGTGCCCAGACCAGGGCCAGCAACAGGCCGAATGCAATGAAGAGGATGACCCCGCGCCGGGGTTCGCGGCTGGTGAGCGCGGCGAGCGCCAGCCCCAGCAGCGTGGTCGAGAGCAGGATATCGAAACCGAGCAGCAGTGGATTCAATGGGCGTCCTCCCCATCGCCGCGCAGCGCGCGCTTGGCGATCAGATGGGCTCCGGTGGCGCTCGCCACCAGCACGAACAGCCAGACGAGCACCAGCTTGAGTCCGTTCAGGACTCCAGGCGCCTCCAGCAGCAGACCCAGGATCAGCAGCCCCAGTCCGACATTGTCGGCCTTGGTCAGGGCGTGCAGCCGGCTGAGCCGATCCGGCAGCCGCATGAGTCCGACCGTACCGGCGACGAAGAAGAAGGCCCCGGCCAGGATGCAGGCGGTCGACAGCCAGAGCAGCAATGTGGCGGGCGTCATGCGTTTTCGTCCTCGCGTCGGCGGGTGAAGGCGACGATGGCCACGGCCGCCAGGAGCGAGAACACCAGCGCCACGTCGATCAGCGCCGGCACCCGGATCACCGGGATCAGCACCAGCAGCAGCCCGATCCCGGAAGTCCCGAGCAGCTGCGCGGCCATCAGGCGATCCGATGGCGTCGGGCCGATGGCGACCCGGATCAGACCGATACTCATGGTCGCCAGCAGCAGCAGGGCGACGGCCAGATGGATATCAGAGAGTGACATGCGGATGTCCTCGATTCGTCATGTTTCGTCCCGAAAGCGGCGTTCACGTCTGGGCGACTTTGGCGTCCCGGCAGGACAGGACATCCGCCCGTTCAGGGTCGGCCTCGCTGGTCGGGGCTGCGAGCCGCTCGCCAAAGAGCGTGCCGATGCGTTGTTCCAGTTGCGCGATGTCGGCGTCGAGCTGCGCGCCGTCGGCGGCGTCGAGCGCATGGACTGTCAGGACGTCGCCGCGCAGATCGGCGCTCAGCGTGCCCGGCAGCAGACTGAGCGTGTCGAGCAGCACCACACGGGCCGAGGCGTTCGTCAGCCTGAGTCGATAGGTGTGTATGCCCGGCGCGATGCGCATCCGAGGGCGCATCACGCGCCAGGTCACGTCGAGCCCGCCCTTGAGCGACTGCCAGAGAAAGAAAGGCACGAAAACCAAAGCCGCGAGCAGGCGCGGCGATCCGCCATCGCGCCGGCTCAGGCGCAGACTGGCCCAGGTCGCCGCGATCACGGCCGGTGCGCCGATGATCCAGGAACCCGGATCGGTCCCGGCGATCACCAGCCAAGCACAGGCAAAGAGCAGGAGGCGCAGCAGGATGGCGCCGAAGGTCGATTTGGATCGCGTCATCGAGTCTGAAGCTCCAGGCTGTATACGCCACGATACGATTTGAGCTATTCGTGGACAATCTCCGGTGTATGAGGTTCCCGATTCTTGCATGTTCAGCGAGAGCGGGCGCGCGAGTTCGGCATGGATCGCGTCTGGCTCGTCCAATCTTGACAGCCCGCAGTCGATTCGGGACTATGACTCGCCTTGTCATCCGGGCGAGCCGATCCCATGTCGGCATCGACGCCCAGCCGTGAATTCGCGCCCACACACCATCTCGACCCACTCGATCGACGCTGCTCCCCCATCTACCGGATCTCCATGTCGCGTAAGCTTTTCATTCAAACCTATGGCTGCCAGATGAACGAGTACGACTCGGCGCGTCTGGCGGATGCGCTGCGTGTCGCGGCGGGTCTGGAACTGACCGATCAGCCCGAAGAGGCCGATGTCCTTCTGCTCAACACCTGCTCGATCCGCGAGAAGGCGCAGGAGAAGGTCTTTTCGCAGCTCGGACGCTGGAAGCCCTGGAAGCAGGCGCGGCCCGATCTGGTGATCGGCGTCGGCGGCTGTGTCGCCAGTCAGGAGGGCGAGGCGATCCGCACCCGCGCGCCTTACGTCGATCTGGTGTTCGGACCCCAGACCCTGCACCGGCTGCCGCAGATGCTCAAGGATCTGGAGACCAGCCGCCGGCCCCAGGTCGATGTCTCCTTCCCCGAGATCGAGAAGTTCGACTGTCTGCCCGCGCCGCGCGCCGAGGGGCCGACCGCCTTCGTCTCGGTGATGGAGGGCTGCTCCAAATACTGCACCTATTGCGTGGTGCCCTACACCCGTGGCGAGGAGATCAGCCGTCCCTTCGACGACGTGATCGCCGAGGTCGCGGATCTGGCCGAACAGGGTGTGCGCGAGATCAATCTGCTCGGCCAGAACGTCAATGCCTATCGCGGTCTGATGGCCGATGGCTCCACGGCGAGTCTGGCGCTGCTGATCCGCTATGTGGCGGCGGTCGAGGGCATCGGACGCATCCGCTTCACCACCAGCCATCCGGTCGAGTTCGGCGACGATCTGATCGAAACCTTCGCCGAGGTGCCAGAGCTGGCGAGCTTCGTCCATCTGCCGGTGCAGTCCGGCTCGGATCGCATCCTGGCGGCGATGAAACGCGGGCATACCGCGCTCGAATATCGCGCCAAGATTCGCCGCTTGCGCGAGGCGCGTCCGGACATCTGCATCTCGTCGGACTTCATCGTCGGTTTTCCGAACGAGACGGACGAGGACTTCGCCGCGACCATCGATCTGATCGACCAGATCGGCTTCGACCACAGCTTCAGCTTCGTCTACAGCCGCCGCCCCGGCACGCCCGCCGCCGACTATCCGGACGCGGTGCCGCTGGAGGTCAAGAAGGCGCGTCTGGAACGGCTGCAACAGCGTATCGACACCAACGCCCAGCGCATCAGCCGCCAGATGGTCGGCACGGTGCAGCGCGTGCTGGTCGAAGGGCCGTCGCGCAAGGATCCGGCCCAGCTCGCCGGTCGCACCGAGAACAACCGCGTGGTCAACTTCGATGGCCCGGCCGAACTCATCGGCCAGTTCCTCGACCTGACCATCACTGAATCACTCCCCAATTCATTGCGTGGGCAACTGGCCCACTGATCCGCTTGAGCATTCAACCCCAATCCATCGACCTCGAGCTCACGCCCGAGGACAACACACGTCTGGCCAATCTGTGCGGCCAGTTCGATCAACACCTCCGCCAACTCGAACGCCGGCTCGGGATCGAGATCGGCAATCGCGGATCGAGCTTCCGCCTGATCGGCGAGGGCGATGCGGTACGGCTCGGCGAGCAGGTGCTGCGCGCACTCTATGCCGAGACCGCCGAGTCGGTGCTCACACCCGAGACCATCCATCTGGTGCTCCAGGACTCCGGCGTGGATGCGCTCTTGGAGCAGGTCGAGGACCGGCTGCCGGAGGTGATCATCAAGACCAAGCGCGGTCTGATCCGGGCGCGCGGACCCAATCAGCAGGAATACCTGCACGCCATCCTCAAGCACGACATCAATTTCGGTGTCGGTCCGGCGGGTACCGGCAAGACCTATCTGGCCGTGGCCTGCGCGGTCGAGGCGCTGGAGTCCGATCGGGTGCGGCGTCTGCTGCTGGTGCGCCCGGCGGTCGAGGCGGGCGAGCGGCTCGGCTTCCTGCCCGGCGATCTGGCGCAGAAGATTGACCCCTATCTGCGTCCGCTCTATGACGCCCTGTTCGAGATGTTCGGCTTCGAGAAGGTCAACAAGCTCATCGAGCGCAATGTGATCGAGGTGGCACCGCTGGCTTACATGCGCGGTCGCACCCTGAACGAATCCTTCATCATCCTCGACGAGGCGCAGAACACCACGCCCGAGCAGATGAAGATGTTCCTGACCCGCATCGGTTTCGGTTCGACCGCCGTCATCACCGGCGACGTGACCCAGGTCGATCTGCCGCGCGGCCAGCCGTCCGGCTTGCGGCAGGCGGTCGAGATCCTCAAGGACGTGCCGGGCATCAGCTTCACCTTCTTCAACGCCCGCGACGTGGTGCGTCATGCGCTGGTTCAGCGCATCGTCAACGCCTACGACGCCTTCGAGAATCAGCCATGAGCGTCGAACTGGAACTGGATCTGCAGGTCGCCACCGAGGACGCCGATCATCCGCTGCCGCCCCAGTTCGAGCGCTGGGTCCGGGCCGCGCTGGAGCAGGCCGATCCGCCGTTTCAGCGCGCGCGTGCCGAGCTGACCATCCGCCTGGTCGACCCCGACGAGAGTCAGGCGCTCAATCTCCAGTATCGCGGACGCGACAAGCCGACCAATGTGCTGTCCTTTCCGTTCGAGGCGCCGCCCGGTCTGGACACGGAGGATCCGATCCATGACCTGCTCGGCGATCTGGTGATCTGCACCGAGGTGGTGCGGCGCGAGGCGCTGGAACAGGGCAAGACGCCGGAAGCGCACTGGGCGCACATGGTGGTGCATGGCGTTCTGCATCTGCTTGATTACGATCATGTTACGGACGCCGAGGCCGCCGTGATGGAAACACTGGAAACGGCGATCCTGGGCGGGTTAGGATTCCCCCCACCTTACGAAGACCAGGGCCACCTGGAGGATGACAAGACTTCTCATGACGAGCGATCGATCTAGCGAGGGTTCGCGATCACGCAACTGGCTCGGACGTCTGGGCCAACTGCTGGGTGGCGAGCCACAGGACAGGGAACAGCTCATCGAGCTGCTGAAGGATGCGCGGCAGAGGGAACTGCTGGACACGGACGCCCTGAGCATGATCGAGGGCGTGCTCCAGGTCTCGGACCTGCGGGTGCGCGACATCATGGTTCCGCGCGCCGAGATGGTCGCGCTGCGCCGCGACGACCCGTTGGAGAAGATCCTCCAGATCGCGGTCAAGTCGGCCCATTCACGCTTTCCGGTCACGGGCGACGACAAGGGCGAGGTGGTCGGCATCCTGCTGGCGAAGGATCTGCTCTCGTTCTGCATCGAGACCGGTCGACGCGCCTTCAATATCCGCGATCTGCTGCGCTCGGCCGTCTTCGTGCCCGAGAGCAAGCGGCTCAACGTGCTGCTCAAGGAGTTTCGCGCCAGCCGCAATCACATGGCGATCGTGGTCGACGAGTACGGCAACGCCTCGGGTCTGGTGACGATCGAGGATGTGCTCGAACAGATCGTCGGCGAGATCGACGACGAGCACGATTACGACGAGGGTTCGGGCATCTTCCGCCGTGGCGAGAACGATTTCAGCGCCAAGGCGCGCACCCCGATCGAGGATTTCAACGAGTACTTCGGCAGCGATTTCTCGGACGAGGAGTTCGACACCATCGGCGGGCTGGTGGTCAATGCCTTCGGGCATCTGCCCAAGCGCGGCGAGTCGGTGGAACTCGGGCGCTTCCGCTTCACCGTGATGCGCGCCGACAGCCGGCGGGTGCATCTGCTCAATATCGAGTCGCTGGAGCCCTTGGAGGAATCGCCGCCCGACCAGTCGGGGGACGGCGCGGGCTGAAGGCAACGCTCAAAGGTCATGGCCGGCATAGGAGCCGTTGACCGATTTGTTGCAGACCGGGAAATCGGGGACGATGTTGCCCAGAATCAGCCGTTCGAGCGCCGGCCAGGTGAACCAGCTCGGGTCGCGCGGGAAGTAGCGGGCGATGCGTCCGGTGTCGTCGAAACGCACGAAGCTCAGGATCTCGCCGCGCCAGCCGTCGATCAACCCCAGGCCCATGGCGCCGGCTTCGGGCGGCGGGAGCGGCGTCGCGATCTCACCCGTCGGCAGGTCGTCGAGCAGGCGGTCCAGCATCCACAGACTTCCGCGTACCTCACCGAGCCGCACCCGCACCCGTGCGGCCACGTCACCCTCGGTCTGGACCGGCACCTCGACCCGCAGTCGGTCATAGGGCGGGTAGGGGCTGTCCTGACGAACATCGAACGCCAGACCGCTGGCCTTGCCGACATAGCCGGTACAGCCGAGTTCACGGGCATCGGCTTGAGACAGAATGCCGGTCGTGAGCAGCCGGTCGTCGAGTGACGGCAGATCCTCGACGATGTCGAAGATGGGGTCGATGGCCTGGCGGAGCGCGGCATGGTCGAGTCGTAGATTATGGAAACCGCCGACCGACAGATCCTGGGCGACACCGCCGGGGATGACCACATCCATCAGCAACCGATGCCCGAACAGCTCGCGCGAGCGCCGCTGCCACTGCTCGCGCAGTCGTGCGCACTGGACATGAGCGAAGGCGAAACCGACGTCGTTGCAGATGGCGCCGATGTCGCCCAGATGATTGGCGATGCGTTCGCGCTCGGCCAGGAGCGCGCGCAGGGCCAGGGCGCGCGGCGGCGCCTCACAGCCGGTGGCGCGTTCCATGGCCTGACAGGCGGCCCAGGCATGGGCGACCGTCGAATCGCCCGAGACCCGTCCGGCGAGCCGCGCCAGTCCGGCCGGATCGCGTCCGACGGCGAGTTTCTCGACCCCGCGATGGACATAGCCGAGCCGTTCCTCCAGCCGCAGGACTTCCTCGCCCATGGCCTGGAAGCGGAAGTGTCCCGGCTCGATGATGCCGGCATGGACCGGACCGACCGGGATCTCGTGGATGCCGCTGCCCTGGATGGGCGCGAAGGGGTACTCGGCGTCGGCCGGGGCGCGTCCGGTGTCTTCGCAGCTCACGGGGAAATCGGCGCGCAGTGGGAAGCGATCCTCGGGCCAGGCCTGATGGCGCGTCCAGCGGCGTCCGTCGGGCTGATCGGTCCAGATGACTCCGGTCAGGTCATGCGCGTGGCGCTCCAGGCGACCGATTCCGGGGAAATGCGATGCCTGTGAGGCCAGATGAGGCCGGCTCAGCGGAACCTCGGTCTCCAGGATCAGATAGTCGCCGCCGTGTTCCAGACAGGCCATCACGCGCAGACGGGGTTCAGTACTGTTGCGCGCCGGATCGGCAGGGGTGTCGAGCGGATCGGCCCAGACGCCGGCATGACGCAGCCCTATAGCCGCCGCCGCTCGCGCCGCCGGTTCCCAGGATGCCGGATCGAGGATCAGCCGCCGCGCGGGCGCGAGCCTCTCGTCGTCACGGACGTTCGCGCCGAACTCACCGAGGCGGCTCAGAAAATCGGACAACCAGTCAAAGCGACTCATAACACCCCACCACCAGTGATCAGTGCCGTCGCCCGATCCAGCCATTCGGCGAGAAAACCGGGGATGGCCAGCCCCAGCCACAGCACCAGTCCCAGATGCACGAACACCGGCAACAGGTTGGCCGAGACCGGCGTCTGTCCCTCGGGCGCCGTGCCGTAGACCATCGGATGCAGATGCCGGAACAGTCCGGCGAAGGCGATCGCCAGTCCGCTCAGCAGGACCACGGTGAACCAGGGGTATGTCTGCATGGTCGCGGTCAGGAGCAGGAATTCACTGGTGAAGACCCCAAACGGCGGAAACCCCGCGATGGCCACCACGCCGAACAGCAGCGACCAGCCGATCGCCGGCTGGGTGCGGATCAGCCCGCGAATGCGCTCGATCGACTGGGTGCCGGCCAGATGGGTCGCGTGCCCGACGGTGACGAAGATCGCCGATTTGGTGAGCGAATGCACCAGCATGTGCAGCAGCGCGCCGAAGGTCGCCAGCGGCCCGCCGACCCCGAAGGCGAACGTCATCAGCCCCATGTGCTCGATCGACGAATAGCTGAACAGCCGCTTGATGTCGCGCTGACGGTGCAGGAACAGCGCCGCCACCACAAAGGACACCAGCCCGAAGCCCATCAGCAGCGCCCCGGCCAGATGCGGCGTGTCGGTCGCGGCCAGCGAGCCGTCGACCAGCATCTTGAGCCGCACCACCGCATAGAGCGCCACATTGAGCAGCAACCCCGAGAGCACCGCCGACATCGGCGTCGGTCCCTCGGAATGCGCGTCCGGCAGCCACTGATGCATGGGCACCAGACCGACCTTGGTGCCGTAGCCGACCAGCAGGAACACGAAGGCAATGCGCATCACGGTCGGATCGAGCGCGCCGGCGTGGGCATGGAGCACGCTCCAGGTCAGCCCGGACTCGGTGTCATCGAGCACCAGTTGCGCGGCGAAATAGGTCAGCACCGTGCCGAACAGGGCCAGCGCGATCCCCACGCCGCAGAGGATGAAATACTTCCAGGCCGCCTCGACCGCCTCCGGGGTGCGATAGAGCGAGACCAGCAGCACGGTCGCAAGCGTCGCGCCCTCGACCGCCACCCAGAGCACGCCGAGATTGTCGGTGGTCAGGGCCACCAGCATGGTCAGCATGAACGCCTGATAGAGACCGTGGTAGAGACGCAGATTGAGCACGCTGATGCGCCCGCTCGCCTGCACATGCTCCATGTAGGGGCGCGAGAAGATGGCTGTGGTCAGCCCGACGAAGGCCGTGAGCACGATCAGATAAACGTTGAAGGCATCGATCCGGAAGCCCAGTCCCGCGACGACCTCGACCCGAGCAACCGTCCAGGCCAGCCACAGCGAACCGAGCAGGGTCAGGCCCGAGACGGCCAGATTGAGCCGTCCAGCCGTCCCGAGCGCCCGCACCAGGAAGAGCGCCAGTCCGCCGATCAGGGGGGGGAGCAATGTCAGCAGCAAGGGCGCCATGTCAGAGCCTGCCGTCGGAGTCGCAGAGTCGTGCGCGGTCCATCTACTCCACCTCCGTCAAGCGATTGAGCCGGTCGACATCGAGCGAATCGATGCTCTCGCGGATCTGGAAGAAGAACACGCCGAACAGCACCATGGCCACCAGCAGATCGAAGGCCACGCCCAGTTCGACCACCAGCGGCATCCCGGCGGTCGCCGAGACGGCGGCCAGGAACAATCCGTTCTCCATCGACATGAAACCCAGCACCTGCGCCACGGCCTGATGGCGGAACACCATCATCAGCAGCCCGATCAGCACCAGCGCCAGACTCACGGCGATGATGTTGCGGGTGAAGGCCAGCCCCTGTTCGACCATCGGTAGCACCAGCCAGTAGCTGAAGATCACCAGCGCCACGCCGGCCATGACCACCAGCGCCGGATGCCGCAGACGCTCGGTGTGGCGCTCCAGCCCCAGACGGCGCACCAGACGATGCAGCATCCAAGGAATCAGCAGCGCCTTGAGGATCAGGGTCAGGATCGCCGAGAAATAGAGATGCCCGGCGTGTCCGGTCAGGGCCACGGTGAAGGTCACGGCCGCCACCAGCGCCCCCTGCCAGGCGAAGACATGGATCGCCGCCACCAGCCGCGTCTGCGCCAGCAGCACGAAGGACAGAAACAACGCCAGCGCCGCCAGCAGCACGACGAACTGTTGCAGCAGCGGCATCACAGCCAGACTCATGCCCCGACCTCCAGGATCACATGGCTCAGCAGTCCCAGCAGACCCAGGAGCAGCGCCAGATTCAGAAATCCCGGCACGCGGAACAGCCGCATCTTGGCCATCAGCGTCTCGCCGAGCGCGAGCGCCGCGCCCAACAGCGCCAGCTTGACGACCACGGCGATCAGCCCCAGCGCCAGCGCCGCCGGCGTGAACACGGTCGCGATGCCCCAGGGCAGGAAGACGTTGACGATCAGCACGCCATAGAGCAGCAGCTTGATCCAGGCCGCCCATTCCATGAGCGCCAGATGGCGTCCGGTGTATTCGAGCAGCATGGCCTCGTGGACCATGGTCAGTTCCAGGTGCGTTGATGGATTGTCGACCGGAATGCGTCCGCACTCGGCCAGCGCCACCAGCACCAGCGCGCCGAAGGCGAACAGATAGGACGGACGCAGCAGGAAGCCATCGGTCAGATGATGCTCCATCACCCCAACCAGACTGGTGCTGTGCGCGGTCATGGCCAGGGTGAAGACGGCCATCAGCAACGCCGGCTCGGCCAGCGCCGAGATCAGCATCTCGCGCGAGGCGCCCATGCCGCCGAAGGCCGTGCCCACGTCCATGCCGGCCAGCGCGAGGAAGAAGCGACCCAGCGCCAGCAGCCCCACCAGCACGATGATGTCGGCGATGCCCGCCGTGGGCAGATCGAGCGCGATCAGCGGCACGGTGGCGCACGCCAGCCAGATGGCGACGAAGACGATGTAGGGCGCGACCCGAAACAGCGGTGAGGCGGTGTGCGCCACGCGCGTCTCCTTGATCATCAGCTTGTGCAGATCGGCATAGGGCTGGAGCAGGGGGGCGCCGCGCCGGTTCTGGAGCCGCGCCTTGACCCGGCGCACCCAGCCGACCAGCAGCGGGGCCAGGGCCACACAGAGCAGGGCTTGCAGCAGGGCGATGAACCAGGCACTCATGAGATGACCCACAACAGCACGAGCAGTGTCACCAGCGTCCAGCCGAGATAGAGGCGCACGCTGCCCGATTGCAGCCGCGCCACCTGTCGCGCCGAACTGTCGACCGCGCGCGCCACCGGCAGATAGAGCCAGCCCCTGGCACGATCGGCGATCCTGAGCCGATAGCGCGTGACGCCATCCGCACCCTGTTCCTGGCCCTCGTCGATCAGGAACAGCAGCGCGAAGACGCGCCGGATCGGCTGGGCAAAGGAGGCGGCGCTGTATTGCATCCGGGGCGTCGGTGCGGCGAATCCGCAGTCCCAGGGATCACAGCGCCGCACCCGCCAGGAGGCGCGGCGTTTGAACCACCAGATGGCCGCGCCCGCGATCAGGGCTAGCAGCAGGATGGTCAGGGGCGCGCTATAGCTGGCGGTCTCGGCTGAGATCGGCGTCAACCACAGCCAGCCGTTTGCGCCGGCCTGAGGCACGCCCGTCCCCAGCAGCTGTTCGGCCACCGGATCGAGCAGGCCGAGGATCTGGGTCGGCAGTACGCCGAACAGCACGCACAGCGCCGCCAGCACGCCCTGACCGGCCCACATGCCTTTGGGTGAGGGTCGGGCGCGGCGCACATGACGCGAGCGCGCCTGCCCCAGAAAGGCGATGCCGTAGACCTTGACGAAGGTCGCCGCCACCAGCGCGCCGGTGAGCGCCAGCACCGCCGAGGCGATCGGCACCAGACTGCGCAGCACGCCGCTCTCCAGGTTCCAGGCTTGCAGCGCCGACTGGAAGATCAGCCATTCCGAGACGAAGCCGTTGAAGGGCGGCAGGGCCGAGATCGACAGACAGCCGATCAGGAAGAACGAGCCGGTCCAGGGCATCCGCCGCAGCAAGCCGCCCATTTGGTCCAGGTCGCGCTCGTGGGTGCTGTGCAGGATCGCGCCCGCACCCAGGAACAGCAGTGACTTGAACAGCGCATGGTTGAGCGCGTGATAGAGCGCCGCGACCAGGGCCAGCGCCGCCAGATTGGGATGGCCGGTGGACTGGAACAGCAGCGCCAGTCCCAAAGCGATGAAGACGATCCCCAGATTCTCGACCGACGAATAGGCCAGCAACCGCTTGAGATCGGTCTGGACCAGCGCGAACAGCACCCCGACCAGCGCCGAGAGACCGCCGACCGCGATCAGGGTCACGCCCCAGGACCAGTGCACCTCGCCATTGAGATCCAGCACCACGCGGATGAAGCCATAGACCGCGACCTTGAGCATGACCCCTGACATGAGCGCCGAGATGTGCGAAGGCGCGACCGGATGCGCCTCCGGCAGCCAGGCATGGAGCGGCGCCAGCCCGGCCTTCATGCCGAAGCCGAGGAAGGCGAGGGCGAAGGCGACGCCCGCCCACAGCGGTGTGAGTTCAGCCGCACGCATGGACGCGAAGTCGAAGCCGCCGCCGAAGGCCGCCAGTACCCCGAAGCCGAGCAGGATCGCCAGTCCGCCGACGTGCGCCATGAGCAGATAGAGGAAGGCCGCACGCCGGTTGGCGGCCTGTTCGTGCTGGAAGGCGACCAGGAAGTAGGACGACAGGGACATGACTTCCCAGGCGATCATGAACACGAAGGCATCGTCGGCCAGCACCACCAGCAGCATCCCGGCCAGGAAGAGTCCGCTGAAGCCGCCGAGCGTGATCAGCGACTCGCGCCCGCCCTCGAAGTGGCGCACATAGTCGCGCCCATAGAGTCCGACCGCGCCTGTCACCAGCCCGATGAGGACGAGAAAGACGCCGGAGAGCGGATCGAGCCGCACATGCCAGGGCAGCCAGGGCAGGCCCAGCGGCAGGATGGCGCTCGCGTTCGTCTCCGCGATCAGCGTCCAGAGACCCGCAACGAGCGCCGCCGTGCCCGCCAGCCCGAGCAGCGGCACGGCGGCCAGCCGCAGCAGGCGCGGCTCGCGCCCGGCCAGCAGAGAAATCGCCGACGACCCCAGTGCCAGCCACAGAGACGACAACGCCAATACGAGCGGAGAGTCTGACATCGGCATCGAACCTAGATCGGCAGCAGCCGATACTGCCGCTCCAGCACCACCAGGGTCAGCACCGCCAGCGTCAGGATCCACACCAGCACATAGATGACCATGGCGCGCTTGGCCTTCTCCTTCTCCAGCCATTTGCGCGGTCGGATGCCCTTGAAGAAGAACACGATCTTGCTGGCCAGATTGACGCTCACCACGTTGATGGCCAGCAGCAATGCCGCACCGAGCGCCGGTTCGAGATGCCCCTGACCCAGCATCAGTCCCACGGTCGCCGCCGGCGGCAGCAGAGCCACGGCGACCATGACGCCGACCAGCACGCTGGAGAGTCCGGTCGTGACCGAGAGCGCCGCCGCCGCGCCCGAGGCGAGCGCCAGGAGCACGGAGTCCAGCCCGGCCTCGGTGCGCGACAGCACCTCGCGGCTGTTCAGTTCGGTCGGCCACAACCAGCCGAGGATCGCGGTGAGTGTCACGGCGATCAGGATGCCGACCAGCACCGTCTTGACCGAGCGGCGCATCAGGGGCACGTCGCCCAGGGCGGTGCCGAGACTGAGCGCCAGATTCGGCCCCAGCAGCGGCGCGATCACCATGGCGCCGATCACCACGGCCACGTTGTCCTCGATCAGTCCGATCGCGGCCACCACGGTCGAGAGCATGACCAGAATCAAATAATTGGGTCCGAGTCGCGAATTTTTGTCCATGCCCTCGTAGAGCGCCTCGCGCGCCGCCGTGGCCGAATCCTCCTGTTTGCGCGCCTCCTCGTCGGGCGGCGGGATGCTCGCCTCGACCGCGAGCACCAGGATGCGAGCCGAGGGCTGGGCGCCCAGCAGACCCTGGAGCAGGTCGAGCAGCCGTTGGACCTGATTATCGCTCACCAGGAGGCGGGTCGCCTGGAGTCCGTCCGGTCCAACCGGACCCAGACGCACATCGAGCGCCTTGACGCGCTCGGCGGCCGCGCGCACGGTCTCGGCACTGCCGGCGCCGGCGATCACCTCGACGTATTTCATCGTTGACTCCGCGAGAAGACAGGTCCGGGCAGGTCGGATGGGTGGGGTTCAGTCCAGATCGGGCGTATGCCCCGAGGCGACATAGATGGCACGCTCGGCGACATTGGTGGCGCGATCGGCCACGCGCTCGTAATTGTGCACGATCCAGAGCAGATAGGTGCCGGTGGCGGCGAACGCAGCGTCGGCGCGCATGCGCTCCAGCACCTGGGCGATGAACTCGTCTTCCTCGCGATCGACCTCGGATTCCTTTTCGACTGCCGCGCGCAGCGTGGCCTCGCTGCCGTTGGCGACGAAGGCGGCCAGGGTCTGTTCGAGCATGTCGATCGCGTCCTCGGCCAGCTCGGCGATGGCGGCGACCGGTTCGGCGGGCAGGGGCGCCTGGACGTCGCGCTCGAGGATGCGGGCGACGTCGGCGGCATAGTCACCGATGCGTTCCAGTTCGGAGGCCAGTTCCATGCAGGCGCCGACGGCGCGCAGATCCTCGCCGGCGGGTTTGTAGGCGGCCAGAGTCACCAGACATTCCTGCTCCAGCAGACGGCGCTGCTGGTTGATGAGCTGATCGCCGGCGATGATGTCGGCGGCCAGGGCCTTGTCCTGGGTCTTCAGACACTCGACCGATCGATGCAGCGCCTCGACCACGCGCGCGCCGAGATCGCCCACGGCTCCCTGTAGGTGCGAACGTCTCTTTTGAACCAGATTCAAGCTCTCGGGCATTGCTCCATCCTCGGTCTTGGGTGTGTGTCGGTCGGCGCCGGGGCTCGACGCGACCGTTCCGAGGCGTCATCTTAAATCCAGTGATGGTCCGATGGCGAATAGGGCGTTCGTTATGGCGATGGAGGAATCAATAGCCCCAAAGCCGCGCAACCTGCTCCAGCAACCGCTCGAGCGCCGCCTCGGCGACCGGACTCAGTTGGCAATGGGCATAATCGAAGCAGGCCCCCGTCGCGGTGATCAAATAGGCTTCCGGCGCCTGTCCATACAACTGCCGACACCAGGCCAGCAATTCCGACGGATCGAGAAAATGCGCCATCGTCGAGTGTGCAGCCACATCGGGTTCTAGACGATGCACCTGCACCGTGCCCGGCTCGCCACCGGCCGCCGCGTCGAGAAAGATCGCCCGCTCGCGTCCCGCCAGCTCAGTGACCAGCTCAGCCGTCAGCACATGACGCGCGATGGCCTCCACACCGGCCGGCAAGCCGCGCTCGACCAGCCGCTCGACCGCTAGCGGACCGATGGCGTCATCGCCCCGGATCGGACTGCCGTAGCCGATGATGAGTGTCTTGTCCAAGAATCCGGCTCAGCGTGTCAGTCGGTCGACCACCCGGCCCGCCGCATCCCGCAGTTCGATCGCCAGCGGCATCTGGCCGAAGGCGTGCGAGGCGCAGGACAGACAGGGGTCGTAGCAGCGAATCACCGCCTCGACCCGATTGAGCATCCCTTCCTCGATCGCGTTGCCGTCGACATAGGCTTCGGCGACCTCGCGGATCGACTGATTCATGGCCAGATTGTTGTGCCCGGTGGCGATGACCAGATTCAGCCAGGTGATGAGCCCATCGTCGTCGATGCGATAGTGATGCATGAGCGTCCCGCGCGGCGCCTCGGAGACGCCGATGCCCTCGTAACGGTTGCTGCGGGCGCGTGCGCGCACCCGAGTGTCCAGGATCGCCGGATCCTTGAGCAACCGCTCGATCATCTCCAGACCGTAGATGATCTCGACCAGACGCGCATAGTGATAGTGGAAACTGCTGACGATGGGGCCGGAGTCCTGGAGCATGTGGAACTCGGCCAGCGCTACGTCGGCATAGGGCGTGCCGCACGCCTGGACGTTGTTGAGCCGCGCCAGGGGGCCGACCCGATAGATCCCCTGCGGATAGCCCTGCGGCTTGTAGTAGGGGAACTTCATGTAACTGAAGTCCTCGACCGCCTCGCCGATCAGATGCCCGTACTCCTCGGGCGGCACCTGATCCTCCAGAATCCGCCCCTGAGCGTCCTTGACGCGCAGCACGCCGTCATAGTGCTCCAGGTTGCCTTGGGGCGTCACCAGACTCAGGAACAGCGTCGGCTGGGTGCCGAAGTGCGCGGCCTCGTCTTTGAATTTGGGCGCCAGCGTCTTGTAGAAGGCATAGGTGCGCTTGGCGATCTCAAGCCCCTCGGGCAACAGCTTGAGCATGGACGCGCGCTTCTCGGCGCTCAGCGGCTCGGACACCCCGCCCGGCACCACCCAGGTCGGATGGATCTTCTTGCCGCCCAGGGTCTCGATGATGGTCTGGCCGATCTGACGCAGGCGGATGCCGTCGCGCGCCAGCTCGGGGTTCTGGCGCATCACGCCGAAGATGTTGCGCGTGGCCGGGTCCGAATCCCAGCCGAGCAGCAGATCCGGCGAGGACAGATGGAAGAACGAGAGCGCATGCGACTGGACGATCTGGGCCAGATTCATGATCCGCCGAAGCTTCTCGCCCGTCGGCGGGATGTCGACCGCGAGCAGATGGTCGCACGCCTTGTTGGAGGCGATGATGTGACTGACCGGACAGATGCCGCAGGTACGCGCGGTCAGGGCCGGCATCTCGCGATAGGGCCGACCCTCGCAGAACTTCTCGAAGCCGCGAAACTGAGTGAGATGGAAGCGGGCGTCCTCCAGCCGGCCGTCCTCGCCGAGCTGGAGCGTGATGCGGGCATGGCCCTCGATGCGAGTGACCGGCTCGATGGTGATGGTGCGGCTCATGGCGTGAAATCCCCTCGTGAAGCGGCAAGGATCAGCGCGGCGCGCCTCAGGCGCCGAAGCGCGTGACGGCGTTGGGGTCAGGTGCCCGTCCCGCGATCAGCTCGCTCAAGACCGCCCAGATGGCATCCGCGCTCGGCGGACAGCCGGGCACGAAGACATCGACCTTGACCTCGCCGTGAACAGGCTTGACCGGCGTCAGCAGGGCCGGGACGCTCCGGGTCGGGATCTGCGGCTGGAGCGTGACGTTCTCGCGATAGGCGCGGTCGAGCACGGCGTCGAGCTTGAAGTGATTGCGCATGGCCGGGACATTGCCGGTGACGGCGCAATCGCCCAGGCTGACGAGCAGCGTGCAGCGCTCGCGAAACAGCCGCGCCTTCTCCAGATCGTCTTCGGAGCTGATCGAGCCTTCCAGGATGCCGACATCGACCTGTTCGGGCAGTTCCTTCGTATCGACCAGGGGGCTGTAGACGATGTCGACCTGCTCGACGAGTTCGATCAGACGCTCGTCGAGATCCAGAAAGGACATGTGACAGCCCGAGCAGCCGTCGAGCCAGGCGGTGGCGATCGTGATCTTGGGTTGAGTGCTCATTGGGCGTGTCTCCGCCGTGCCAGGATCGGTAGGAAGTGTTGATCCTTGACCATCTCGCCCGCCGAGGTGCCCTGCTTGACCAGGGCGCCGGTCGGGCAGACCTGCACGCACTTGCCGCAACTGGTGCAGGTCTCGCTCTCGCCCCAGGGACGGGCCATGTCGGTGATGACGCGACAGTCGCTGCCGCGCCCCATGACGTCCCAGGTATGGGCGCCCTCGATCTCGTCACAGACCCGCACGCAGCGGGTGCAGAGGATGCAGCGGTTGTGGTCGAGCCGGAACATCTCGTGCGAGCTGTCGACCGGGTAGGGCGTCTGACGATAGGGCAGGCGCACATGGTCGACGCCGCAGCGCTGGGCGAGCGACTGCAATTCGCAGTGACCATTGGAGACGCACACCGAGCAGACATGGTTTCGTTCGGCGAACAGCAGCTCGACGATGGTGCGTCGATAGTGTCTGAGCCGTTCGGTGTCTGTCTGGACCGTCATGCCCTCGGCGACGCGCGTCGAGCAGGCGGCGACCAGCCGGCCCTGACCGGCGATCTCGACCATGCACAGCCGGCAGCCGCCCCAGACCGAGAGTCCGTCGAGATGGCAGAGGCTGGGGATCGGAATCCGGTTCTCGCGACAGACCTCGATCAGGGTCTCGTCCTCGCGCGCCGAGAGATCGCGGTCGTCGATGCGGAGCGTGACGACGCGCACGTTCGGCTGGGGTGTGGGTCGGGGCATGTGTCGGCTCCTCGGAAGCGTCTAGGCGTCTCGGCGTGGCTTGAACAGTGGGGTAATGTCAGGCAGCACGTGAGAGTTGTTGGTTGACGCTTTGCCAAAAGGTCGCGATCGACTCCGGGCGACCCTCGAAGAAGTCCTCGAAGAATCCCGGTTCGTTGAGCGCGGCGGGATAGGCATAGCGTTCGCCGTCGTCCCCGGTGGAGACCACCCAGTCATCCGGTTCACCTGCGTCGACGATTGCGAACAAGTCCGCCGGATAAAGATAGGGTCGCCCTCGATCATCGAGCAACCGATAGTCGTCGGCTTCGATTCCAATGACGCAATAGGTCTGTCCAGTGGACAGATCGGGGTAGTCGGACCGTGGTTCGATCAGTTTAACGATCATCGTGCCACCTTCTTCAATTTGATCTCGAAGCGTCCAAGGCCGTGATGTTCGTACCAGTGCAATTCATAGTGCTCACCATCCATCTCGAAGACTGGACTGCTCTTCTTCACCCACTGCGACGCACGTCCACCATAAGTTTCGACGAGACGTTGTAAATCGCGGATACGTTGACCTTTGGCAATGACGCGAGACTGAGCCAGCAAAGGCCCCGTGAGCGGCGGCATCATGTCAGCAGCTTGGCTTCATACTCGTCACGGAAATATCTGAGCGTGCTCAGCACCGGATTGGGCGCGGTCTGGCCGAGTCCGCAGAGACTGGTCGCGCGCACCACCTCGCACAGATCCTCCAGCAGCGCCAGATCGGCGCGCGTGCCCCGGCCCTTGGTGAGCGTGTCGAGGAGGGCGTGCATCTGCCAGGTGCCGGCGCGGCAGGGGATGCACTTGCCGCACGACTCGCTCATGCAGAACTCCATGAAGAAGCGCGCCACATCGACCATGCACGAAGTCTCGTCCATCACGATCATCCCGCCCGAACCCATCATGGTGCCGAGCGTCTTGAGACTGTCGTAGTCGACCGGGATGTCGAGGTGCGCCTCTGGGATGCAGCCGCCGGACGGTCCGCCGGTCTGCACCGCCTTGAAACGCTTGCCGTCCGGGATGCCGCCGCCGATGACCTCGATGATGTCGCGCAGCGGCGTGCCCATCGGGACTTCGATCAAGCCGGTGTTCTGGATCTTGCCGGCCAGTGCGAAGACCTTGGTGCCCTTCGATCCCTCGGTGCCGATCGAGGCGAACCAGTCGCCGCCCTCGCGAATGATCGGCGCGATGTTGGCGAAGGTCTCGACATTGTTGATGAGCGTCGGACAGCCCCAGAGACCGGATTCGGCCGGGTAGGGCGGTCGCGGACGCGGCTGGCCGCGCAAGCCTTCGATCGAGGCCATGAGCGCCGTCTCCTCGCCGCAGACGAAAGCCCCGGCGCCGAGTCGGATCTCGACCTCGAAGGCGAACTGGGTGTCGGCGACCTTGGCCCCGAGAAAACCGGCACGCTTGGCCTTGCGGATGGCCGTCTCCAGACGCTCGACGGCCAGCGGATATTCGGCGCGCACATAGACATAGCCTTTGCTCGCGCCCACGGCATAGGCAGCGATCGCCATGCCTTCGAGAATGCGATGCGGGTCGGATTCCAGCACCGCGCGATCCATGAAGGCGCCCGGATCGCCCTCGTCGGCATTGCAGACGACATATTTCTGACCGGGCGGCATCTTGGCGATGGTCGACCACTTCAGCCCGGTCGGATAACCGCCGCCGCCGCGTCCGCGCAACCCGCTGGTCGTGACTTCGCGCAAGACATCAGCGGGCGTCATCTCGGTGAGCGCCTGGATGAGCGCCGCATAGCCGCCGACGGCGATATAGCCGCGCAGACTGTCGGGGTCGATCAAGCCCGAATTCTCCAGCACGATCTTGTGCTGACGGCTGAAGAAGGGCTGATCCGTCGGACAGCGCAGACGCTCGACCGGCGTGCCGCAGACGCTGGCCATGATGTCGGGCGCATCGTCCGGAGTGACATCGCGATAGAGTACGGATTCGTTCAGCTCACAGTCCTTGTCGGCCACGGCGACCAGCGGCCCGGCCGAGCACAGCCCCATGCAGCCGACGCCCTTGACCTTGCACGAACCGGCCCCCCGACTGTCACAGGCGGACTTGAGCGCTTCCAGGACTGGCAGCGAGCCGGAGGACTGACAACTGGCCGCGACACAGACGCGCACCTCGCGCTCGATGTGCGCCTCCTCGTTGCGATACTGGGCGGCCTGTTCGGCCAGGTCTTCGAGATGCATGTCAGCTCAACTCCTCCAGCGTGGCGACCAGTGTATCCGCCGCCTGTTTGCCCAGCACCTCGCCGTCGACGACCACGGCCGGAGCCAGTCCGCAGGCGCCGACACAGCGCGCGGTGAGCAGCGAGAGCCGGTCGTCTCCGGTGGTCTCGCCGGGATCGATCCCATAGCGCTCCTGGAGTCCCTCGATCAGGCCGCCCGCGCCCTTGATGTAGCAGGCCGTGCCGGTGCAGACCACGCAGGTGTGCCGACCCTTCGGTTTGAGCATGAAGATGTGGTAGAAGGTCGCCACGCCGAAGACCTTGCTCACGGGCAGGTCGAGCGAGGCGGCGACGAAGCGCAGCGAGGTCTCGTCGAGATAGCCGAAGGCGTCCTGGACGCTGTGCAGGGTCTCGATCAGCGCGTGACCGGCATAGCCGTTGCGGCGCATGGTGGCATTGACGAGCTTCCAGCGCTTGTCGTCGCTGGGCAGGGGCGGTCTGGCAGGCGGCTGTGTCATAAGGATCGACCCTATTCCAAAGGGGTTTGGAAGACCACGCTTGCTATCATGTCTCCCACGATTTCTTCGCTAACCGACACCCGATACTATGGACGAAACTCAGGCTCCACGCAAAACCCGTCGCGGCATCTATCTGCTGCCCAATCTGTTCACGACCGCCGCGCTCTTCGCCGGCTTCTACGCCGTGCTCTCGGCCACGCAGGGGCGCTTCGAGGCCGCCGCGATCGCCATCCTTTCGGCTCAATTCCTCGACGGCTTCGATGGGCGCATCGCGCGTCTGACGAATACGCAGAGCGCCTTCGGCGCCGAGTACGACAGTCTCTCCGACATGGTCGCCTTCGGGGTGGCCCCGGCGCTGGTCGCCTATCACTGGGCGCTGGGCGAGCTGGGCAAGGTCGGCTGGCTGGCGGCCTTCATCTTCACGGCGGCGGCGGCGCTACGGCTGGCGCGCTTCAACACCCAGGTCGGCACCGCCGACAAGCGCTATTTCCAGGGACTGGCCAGTCCGCCGGCGGCGGCCATCATCGCCATGGGCATCTGGACGGCGCAGGAATTCGGCATCTCGGGGCAGGATGTGTCCTGGCTGGCGGCCTTCCTGACGGCGGGGGCGGGACTGCTGATGGTGAGCAACTTCCGCTACTACAGCTTCAAGCAGCTCAACCTGCAGGGGCGTGTGCCCTTTCTGCTGGCGGTGGCGGTGATGCTCGGCTTTGCCATCGTCTACATGCATCCGCCGCTGGTGCTGTTCCTGATGGCCCTGACCTATGCGGTCTCGGGACCGGCCTGGACGCTGTTCCGGCTCAAGAGCAATCGCGAGCGCCGCCGGCGCGAACCGGCGGCTTGAGGGCCTGATCAGTAGCCGGGGCAGTCGCCTCGGCCCTGCCCATATCCACCGCGGCGGCCGCGTCCCTCGTCGAGTTCGGCGAGCTGCTCGGCGGTCAGGATGGCCGCCATCCGCTCATGCATCTGAGCGCGTGTCAGGGCGCGGCTCTGGCGCTGCTCGGTGAAGAGCGCCTTGAGCTGGCCGGCCTGCTCGTCGGTCAGGTCGAGCTGGTCGGTCAGACGCTCGACCTGACGGTTGACGGCCTTGAGCTGGCGCTCGGTGCGCTTGGCCTTCTGCTCCTCGGTCAGCAGCGCGTCGATCTGGGCGCGGTTCTCCTGGCGCAGACGCATCTGTTCCTGGCGCGTCTTCTCCAGGATGGCGCGCACCTGTTCCTGCTGCTCGGCGGTCAGATCGAGCTGCTTGGTCATGTATTCGACCTTGGCGCCGACGTCCATGTCGGGTCCGCCGTGCCCGCCCATTCCAGGCCCAGCCTGAGCCGTCGTGGCGCCGATGAGCGCGGCGCCCAGGATCAGGCCCAGCGCAGCACTGGTGCGGGTGAAGCGGGAGTGAGTCGATTGGCTGTTCATGGTTTGATGCCCTCGCTTTGGAGTGGTGGGCGACTCAGAGGATCGAGCCGCTGGGATTTGGAGCCGAATTGCTCCGACGCGTTCAGAATAGAGCCCCATTCAGCACTCGGGGTGCAGCGAATCGACAAACACCGTGAACACGGTCACGCTGGATGCGCACGGATCGGCGGCGAATCACTTTTTAATCCTGAGGGCTTGCGCTAGTATCGCGAGGCATTCGTCACTAGGCGCGTTCCGGCCATACAGGAGTTCCCGATGCCCCAAGTCCTCTACGATGCCCACCCCTCGCTGCTGCGTACCCGTCCATTCGGAACCCTGCTGACCATCCTGCTGATGCTGGGCGGAATCCTGGTCGCTGTGGTCGGCGATCAAGTCATTCCGCCGGAACTCAAGCCTCAGATTCGGCTCGACGGACGGACGCTACAGATGATCGGCATCGGCGTCTTCGCCTTCTTCACCCTCCAGCTCCTGACCTGGTGGGTCGCGACCCTCACCGATCATCTCGAGATCACCGCCGACGAAATCCTCTGGACCCATGGTCTGCTCAGCAAGCAGTACACCGAGATCCAAATGGCCTCGGTGCGCACAGTGCGGGTCACGCAGACGCTCTTTCAGCGCCTCATGAATGCCGGCGACATTACCATCTACACGGCCGGCGACACCCCCGAGCTGGTGGTGCGCGGTTTGCCCGATCCAGGCGAGATCCGCGAACTGATCAAGGCGCAGCCGGCCTCTGGGGCTTGAGCATCATGGGAACCGGCAATCGCGGGGATCTCAAGCTGCTGGCGGTGGTCGTCCTGATCGCCGTCCTGGTGCTGGCGCTTCTGGCCCTGTTTCTGCTGCCGGCGGCCACACCCATCGTCGGCGCCCTGAACGAAGGGCTGGGGGTCCGGGAGTCCGTGCCCTGGGGTTTCGGTCTGACCGTCGCACTCATCGCCTTTTTCGCGCTGGTGGCCGGCGACGGGCTGATCGGTGAGCTGCAATTCATGCTCGGCGCTTTCTTTTCATTCTTTCTCATTCTGACCCTGCTGATCGCCTGGGTCTTCTGACCATGCAACAGGGGATCGGCAAGGGGGAGTCATCCGGGACGATGCATCGATTCGAACAGCCCCAGTCTGCTACCGTGATCCGGCCGCCGTCCGGTTCCGATGGCACGGACGCCACCGTGGTGAGGGATCAGGAACGGCGCGGCTGGGTCTATGCGGTCTATTTCCTGATCCTGGCCGCACTGGTCGGCGGCCTGCTGGCCCATTTCCTCGCCTACACGCACCAGCAGACCGAGCGCTCCATCGAGGAGTCCTGCGCGAACGAGGCCCATGTCATCGCCAATCAGGTCGACTCGATGCTGCGCCGCATCGACGCCACGACCGCGCTGATCGCCGAGCGCTTCCGCGAGGATCTCCTCGGGGCCGAGCTGTCCGCCGCGCGCGCCGCCCAGATCGAGACCGAGCTGGCGGCGCTGGCGCGCAACTTCCCCGAGGGCGCAGGCTATTTGGTCTTCGATCAGCACGGCCGGCAACGCTTGGCCAGCAATCCGCGCCACAGTTCCATCGACATCGCCGACCGCGACTATTTCCAGTCCAGCCTTGCCGCGCCCAGCACCGAACTGCGCTTCTCCGAGACGCTCATCGGCAAGCACACCGGACAGCGCATCCTGTCGGCCTATCGCGCCGTGACGGACGAGTCCGGTGCCTTGCGTACCCTGATCGTCGCGACCATCCATGTGCCCTATCTCGAACAGGTCTTCTCCGAGGTCAGGGTCGGCCAGCGGGGCATGATCAGCATCCGGCGCAGCGACGACAGCCGGCTGGTGGTGCGCTGGCCGGTCGTGGAATCCGAGATCAACCTGCCGGCCGCCAAGACGCCGCCCTATCAGCGCATCCTCGCCGGCGAGCGACGCGGCGTGATCCGCTATGTCGGCAAGACCGATGGCGTCGACCGCATCTTCGCCTACTACAGGATCAGCGACTTCCCCTTCTATGTCCTGGTCGGGCGTGCCGTCGAGGAACAGTTCCGGTTCTGGCTCAACAGCGCCATCATCTCGACCGCCCTCACACTCTCGGGCCTGGTGCTCATCGGCATCTTCTTCGTCCGGCTCCATCGCGGCGAGCGGATACTGGCGCGGAGCGAGCAGCGTTTCCGCGTCCTGTCCGATGAGCTGGCCTTCCATCAGCATCATCTGGAAGAACTGGTCGCCCAGCGCACGTCCGAACTCGAGGCGGCCAAGGAGAACGCGGAGGCCGCCAACACGGCCAAGAGCCTGTTCCTGGCCAACATGAGCCACGAGATCCGCACGCCCCTGAACGGCGTGCTCGGGCTGGCCCAGATGGGCTATCGCGACAGCGTTGGACGCGCCAAGTCCCAGAGCTACTTCGCCCGCATCCTCGATTCGGGGCGGCTGCTGCTCGGCGTCATCAACGACATCCTCGACTTCTCCAAGATCGAGGCCGGCAAGCTGGACGTGGAGTCCGTGCCCTTCTCGCCCCGGCATCTGGCCCTGGAAGCGCTCGGCCTGATCGCCGAGCGGGCCGCCGACAAGGGGCTGGCGATCAGGCCGCTGATCGACGAGTCCCTGCCCAGGGCCTGTCTGGGCGATCCCACCCGCCTGACCCAGATCCTGATCAATGTCCTGTCCAATGCCGTCAAGTTCACCGATCGCGGCTCCATCAGGCTCGAGGTCTTCAGGCGTGACGACACCCTGATCTATGCGGTCAGCGACACCGGGATCGGCATGACGCCCGAGCAGCTCGCGCGGCTGTTCACGCCCTTCGAACAGGCCGATTCCAGCACGACGCGCAAATACGGCGGCACCGGACTGGGGCTGTCGATCTGTCGCGGTCTGGCCACGCTCATGGGCGGCCGCATCCAGGTCGAGAGCACTCCAGGGGCGGGGACGCGGTTCGAGGTCATACTGCCCTGCGTCCGGGCCGAGGTGTCGGACGAACAGACTTCGCTGGAACCACAGGCCGAGATCCTGGAGATGCCGGGACGACTCCTGGGTCGGCGTTTACTGGTCGCCGAGGACAACGAAATCAATCAACTGGTGATAGAAGACATGCTGACGAGCGAGGGTGCGATCCTCACCCTGGCCGACAACGGACGCGAGGCCGTTGAGATGGTCGCGCGCACGCCCGAAGCGTTCGATCTGGTGCTGATGGACGTGCAGATGCCCGAGATGGACGGCCTGGAGGCCACGCGGCGTCTGCGGACCCTGGCGCCCGAGCTGCCGATCATCGGCCAGACCGCACATGCGTTGAACGAAGAGCTGGAGAAATGTCTCGAAGCCGGCATGACCGACACCCTGACCAAGCCGATCGATCACGAGCAGTTGGTCGAGATCGTGCTCAGTCATTGTGTGCCGCCGGTCGCGGCGGCGCCGGACGGCGACCCGAGCCTGGAAGAACTGGAACGGCGGCTGCGCCGAAGTCACGCGGGTCGGCGCCTGCTGCTGGTCGAGGACGAGCCGATCAATCAGGAGGTCGCCCTGTCCCTGCTGGTCGAGGGGGCCGGACTCCAGGTCGATGTCGCCGACAATGGACGCCAAGCGCTGGATCTGGCCCGCGAGCGGCGCTACGACCTGATCCTGATGGACAATCGAATGCCGGAGATGGACGGGTTGAAGGCGACGGCGGCGATTCGCCGACTGCCGGGGTATGCCGAGGTGCCGATCCTCTCCATGAGCGCCAGCGATCTCGACGAGGACATCCGGCATTGTTATGACGCCGGCATGAACGACCGCATCGCCAAGCCCGTCGACCCACAGGTGCTCTACCGGACGCTGCTGAAATGGCTGCCGTGATCGATTCGACCGAACGGCGTCTGCGGGTCGACATCGACACCCAGCGGCTGACCCTCTTCGTCGGCGCGCGGCCGGTGCGGCGCTATCCGGTCTCGACCGGGGCGAACGGCGTCGGCGAGGTCTACGGCAGCGGCTGCACCCCGCGCGGGCTGCATCGCGTGCGGCTGCGTATCGGCGACGGCTGTCCGATCGGCGCCGTCTTTCGCGGACGGCGCCCGACCGGCGAGATCCATGACGCCGCCCTGGCCGCCGCCCACCCCGAGCGCGACTGGATCCTGACCCGCATCCTCTGGCTCACCGGCTGCGAGCCGGGGCGCAATCGCGGCGGACGGGTCGACACGCTCCGCCGCTTCATCTACATCCACGGCTGCCCGGACTCCGAGCCCATGGGGGTGCCGCGCTCGCATGGCTGTATCCGCATGCGTAACCCGGATCTGATCGAGCTCTTCGAGCAGACGCCCAACGGCACCCTGGTCGAGATCCGGGGCGGCTGATCACTCCGAATAGCCGCGCCGTCCCGAGCCGCGGATATCGCGCGCGAAATAGCCGACCTGTCCCTGAGGGACGACGGTCACGCCGCCTGGACTGACCTGGAAGCGCTCGGCATCACGCGCGCGGTCGAAGCCGATCTCGTCTCCAGGCGCGATGATGTTGTGGCGGTCGACGATCACGCGCCGCAAACGCGCGCCCCGACTGACGCGCACATAGTCCATGATGATGCAATCCTCCAGCACCACGTCCTCCTCGATCACCGCCTCGCGCCGGATGATGGAATTCCGGATGCTCGCGCCCTTGTGGATCATGGTCGCGGCGCCGAGCAGGGTGTTCTCGATCTGGCCGCCGAGGACGCGCGCCACTGGTCCCTGATAGCTGCTCGAATAGATCGGCCATTCCGGGTTGAAGACATCGAACACCGGCTCGGCGCCCAGCACGTCGTGATGGGCGTCGAAATAGGCATCCAGGTTGCCCACGTCGCGCCAGTAGACGGCGGTCTCGTAGGGCTGGACGCCGGGGATGCGGTTGGTGGCGAAGTCGTAGGCGAAGAGCCGATGGGTGCGCAGCAGGCGCGGCAGGACGTGCTGACCGAAGTCGGTCTCGCCGGCCTGCTGGGTCTCGTGCAGGGCCTGGAGCAGTACGTCCGTGCTGAAGATGTAGTTGCCCATCGAGGCGAAGGCCATGTCCGGATTCGACGGCATGGGCGTCGGATTGGCCGGTTTCTCCTCGAACGCCTGGATGCGCCCGGTCTCGTCGGCGGCGATCACGCCGAAGCTGGAAGCCTCATGCAGCGGCACGGGCAGGGCGGCGATGGTGACATCGGCCTGACGCTCGCGATGGAAGTCGACCATCTGGCGGATGTCCATGCGATAGATGTGGTCGGCGCCGAACACCGCGACCAGCCCTGGACGATGTTCCTCGATCAGGTTGATGTTCTGATTGACGGCGTCGGCCGTGCCCTGGAACCAGTGCTCGCCCGACATCATCTGCGGCGGCACCACGGTGACGAACTGATTCTGGAGCAGCGGCGAGATGGTCCAGGCCTTGCGGACGTGTTCGATGAGCGACTGCGACTTGTACTGCACCAGCAGATAGATGGTCTGGATCTGCGAGTTGACCAGATTGCTGAGCACGAAGTCGACGATCCGATAGCGCGAGCCGAAGGGCACCGAGGGCTTGGAACGCCCGGTGGTCAACGGCTGGAGCCGGGAGCCTTGGCCACCGGCCATGACGAAGGCGATGATAAGGTCGTTCTGCATGAGTCCTCCGCTGCCCCTTTGGCGGATGGGGCGCTACTGCTTCGTTGGTGGGGAAACCGGAGGCCAATGATAATCGCAAGACGGCACGCTTTCCCGAGATTCCGAAGAGCGGCGGTTCGGACGCTTCCAACCGTCCAAGTGACGCCGTCGAGGGCCCTGGCCGGAGCTCGGCGCCCAATCCTTTGCATTGCCGTTCTCGTTCTGCGCCTCGGGCCGTCGGCGTGTCATACTGCCGCATCGATCACGCCCAACCAGACCTTACAGTTCGAGTCGCCCTGTATTCGAGTCGTCATGAACCGCACCGTTTTCTTCGTTTCCGAGAGCACCGGCATCACCGCCGAGACCCTGGGCCACAGTCTGCTGTCGCAATTCGACACCGTCGAGTTCGAGCAGGTCTACATGCCCTATATCAACACCGAACTGCGCGCGCGCGCCCTGACCCAGCGCATGCAGGAGGCGGCCGATCGCGATGGCGCGCGCCCGATCGTCTTCGCGACCATGATCGACGACGAGATCCGCGCCATCCTCAAGAACGGCAACTGCTTCTATGTCGAGCTGTTCGAGGTCTTCGTCGATCCGCTGGCGCGCGAACTCGGGGTGCCGCCGAGCCTCAAGGCCGGCCGCAGTCACGCCATCACCAAGCCGAGCTACTACACCAAGCGTATCGAGGCGATCAATTTCGCCATGTCCAACGACGACGGCATCCGTCCCGACAACTTCTATCGCGCCGATGTGGTGCTGACCGGGGTCTCACGCTCGGGCAAGACGCCGACCTGTCTCTATCTGGCCATGCACTATGGGCTGCGTGCGGCCAACTATCCGATCACCGAGGAAGACTTCGAGCGCGGCGACGTGCCGCAACTGCTCTACGACTGCAAGCACAAGCTCTTCGCGCTCACCATCGACCCGCAGCGCTTGCAGCTCATCCGCGAGGAGCGCCGTCCCGGCAGCCCCTATGCCTCGCTCAAGCGCTGCCAGGATGACATCCGGATGGCGCATCAGATCTACAAGCGCTTGCAGGCGCCCGTGCTCAACACCACTTCACAGTCGATCGAGGAGATCTCCTCGCAGATCGTCAAGGCGCTCAAGGAGGCCCAGGAGGGACGGAGTCCCGTGTTCACCGAGACGCTCTGAAGCCGCTCCGAGGTCCGTCACTTGAGTTTCATCGACAAGATCCATGCCTGTAACGCCTGGAATCCGGGCGATTTCGTGCCCCTGCTGCTCGACGGGGCGCGGGTCGGCTGGTTGCGCCGGAGTGCGTGCGACCATCTGCGCCGCTGGCCGGAGCAGTTCGCGGTCGAATCCGAGCGCGTGACCTGGGTCGGAGCGCCGGCCGAGTTCGCGGCACGTACCGCCGTGCTGGATACCATCTTCGACCGTCTAGCCGAAGAGGGCGTCGTCAGTCATCTGCATGGCGAACGCTATCCGCTGACCGCCGGCGCCCGTGAGCAGGCGTGTTGTCTGATCGACCGCGCCTGCGCGCCCTTTCTCGGCGCGCGCGCCTTCGGCCAGCACCTCAACGGCTATGTGCGCACCGCGCGCGGGATCGAGATGTGGATCGGCCGGCGTGCGGCCGATCGGCGTCACTATCCGCTCCATCTGGACAATCTGGTCGCGGGCGGGCTCCCGCATGAGCTGAGTCTGGTGGATAATCTGCGCAAGGAATGCACTGAGGAGGCCGGGATACCGCGCGCGCTGGCCGATCGGGCGGTGGTGGTGGGAGCCATCACCTATTGCCGCGACTCGGCGGGGGGGCTCAAGCCGGACGTCATGTATTGCTACGATCTGGAACTGCCCGAAGACTTCGTTCCGGTCTGCACCGATGGCGAGGTCGAGTCCTTCCGGCGATTGCCGCTCGCTGAGGTCGCCGCTCTGGTACGTGACACGGATGCGTTCAAGCTCAACTGCAATCTGACCATCATCGACTTCCTGGTCCGGCACGGTTTCATCACGCCCGAGGAACCGGACTATCTGGAGATCCTGGCCGGACTGCGCGCGCCGCTGCCCTGAACCGCCCCTGCAAACCTCTCCTGTCCACATCGCCCACGCGGAACGAATCGAACTCATGAGCCAAACGAACACCCCCCAGCGACGCCAGACCCTGCCCGTGACCGTTGGGTCCGTGACCATCGGCGGCGGAGCGCCGATCGTCGTCCAGTCCATGACCAACACCGACACGGCCGATATCGATGCGACCGTGCGTCAGGTCGCCGAGCTGGCGCGCGCCGGATCCGAGATGGTGCGTCTGACCGTCAACCACGAGTCGGCGGCCAGGGCGGTGCCGGCGATCCGCGAGGCGCTCGAGGCCCAGGGCTGCCATGTCCCGCTGGTGGGTGACTTCCATTTCAACGGCCATCGGCTGCTGACCGACTATCCCGAGTGCGCCCTGGCCCTGGCCAAGTACCGCATCAATCCGGGCAACGTCGGCAAGGGCGAGAAGAAGGACAGCCAGTTTGCGACCATGATCGAGCTGGCCTGCCGTTACGACCGTCCGGTGCGCATCGGGGTCAACTGGGGCAGTCTGGATCAGGAGGTCGTGGCGCGGATGATGGACGAGAACGCCCGCGCGTCCCAGCCCAAGGACAGCGATCAGATCATGTACGAGGCCATGGTCGAGTCGGCGATCGGCAGCGCCGAGCGTGCGGTGCAACTGGGTCTGCCGAAGGATCACATCATCCTGTCGTGCAAGATGAGCGGGGTGCAGGATCTGATCCGGGTCTATCGGATGCTGGCGGCGCGCGGCGACTATGCGCTGCATCTGGGTCTGACCGAGGCCGGCATGGGATCGAAGGGCATCGTCGCCTCGACGGCCGCACTCGCCGTGCTGTTGCAGGAGGGCATCGGCGACACCATCCGCGTCTCGCTCACCCCGGAGCCGGGCGAGTCGCGCACGCGCGAGGTGGTGGTGGCGCAGGAGATCCTGCAATCCATGGGCTTTCGCTCGTTCGCGCCCATGGTGACAGCCTGCCCCGGCTGCGGACGCACCACCAGCGACACCTTCCAGCATCTGGCCAAGGACATCCAGGGCTATCTGCGCGAGCAGATGCCGGAATGGCGCACCCGGTATCCGGGGATCGAGACCATGCAGGTGGCCGTGATGGGCTGCGTGGTCAACGGACCGGGCGAGAGCAAGCACGCCAACATCGGCATCAGCCTGCCCGGCAGCGGCGAGCGCCCCGCCGCGCCCGTCTATGTCGACGGCGAGAAGGTCGCCACCCTCAAAGGCGAGGGCATCGCCGAGCAGTTCAAGCGCATGGTCGATGAGTACATCGAGTCGCGCTATGGGCGCGGCACTGGAGCCTGAACCAGCGTTCGACGATGGATCATCCCGTCCTGTTCGAGCCCCTCTCCCCTTGCGGGAGAGGGGTTGGGGAGAGGGGGAGAATGAACCGCAATGGCTTGGTCGTTCCGGCCCCTTACTCGGGGACCAGCGCCGCCCTGACGCGCTCGAAACGTTGTTCGAGCGCCGGATCACGCGGAGCCGGACCGAGCAGATACCAGTCGTCGAGCAGCCGCAGACCGCTTTGGAGCGAATCCTCCTCGCCCTCGCTCAATCGCTCGGCCAGACGCGCGACCTGGAGTTCCAGGCGCTGCTGAGCGAATTCGGGCGGGGTCTCGACACCGGCGGCGATTTCGAGCTGGAGGCAGAGCTGGGCGCGTTGCCGGCCATTGTCGGCGAACGACTGGCGCAGGCTGTCCAGTTCGGCCTCGTCCCCGAGTGCTTGCAGAGCACGCTCGAAGCGGGCCGTGATCGCGCGCTGAAGACCGGAATCCGCTTGCACCGGCAACTCCGCCCACTCACGACGCAGCCCTTCGGGATCGAGTCCATCGCTCCGTCTCTCGATCAGCGCCAGTTCCAGACGTTCGCAGAACGCCGCCAGACGCTCCAGATGTTCGAGCGCGGCTAGTCTCAGTCCTCGCTCGGCGATCTGCCGACGGCGCTCCAGCGTCTCGCGGCACGCCTGCCAGCGGCGCGCGATCTGGGCCGCCGCCTGACGGGGCGCCGGCAACGACTCAGCCTCGCGCCAGCGCGCGATCAGGTCGCGCTGGGCGGCGGCCAGGTGCTTGGGATCGTGCTCGCCGGCGGCCAGACGTTCGGCCTCCTCGCACAGCGCCTCGCGCAGCGCCAGATGCTCGGCCAGGTCCTGGGCATGGGCCTGCCGGCGCACGGCGCGACGCTCGAAGACGGCGTCACAGGCGGCGCGGAACTCGCGCCAGAGTCGGTTCTCGTCCTTCTGGCGCGCCGGCACCGTGGTGTGCCATTCGCGTTGCAGCGCTTTGGTCTGTTCGATGGCCGCTTCCAGGTCCGGAGTCTCGACCAGGGCCTGGACGCGCGCGATGAGGTCGCGCTTCAGGGCCTGATTGCGCTGACGCTCGGCGTCCAGATGGCGGTCGAGGATACGCAGCGACTGGTGGAAGCGACGTTCGAGCGCTTTGCGCACGCGCCCCTCGGTCGGGCCGATGGCGGCCCAGGCCTGACGCATCTCGCGCTCGGCGTGCAGCGTCTTCTTCCAGTCCACGCGCTCCCAGTCGACTTGGGCGACGAAGGCTTCGAGCTGCTCACAGAGCCGTTCGCGGGTCAGACGGTTGGTCTCGCGCTCGGCGGCCTGGGCCTCGATGAAGGGGCGACAGCGCTCGTAGACGCGCTCGGAAGCGGCATGGAAGCGATCCCAGAGCGCCTGATTGGCCGGGGAGCCGGCCTTGTCGAGTCCTTTCCAGTCCATCTGAAGGGCGTGCAGCCGCTCGGCGAGCACGGCCGGCGCCGGATCTTCCGAGGCGAGCAGCGATTCCATCTCGGTGCAGAGCATCTCGCGATGCTGGTCGGCGCCCCAGCGGCGCCATTGCTGGAGCTCGCGCAGACGCGGCGCCAGGGCGCGCAGACGGCGGTTGAAATCGGCGGCCTGATTGGGTTCGATGCCGCTCGACTGGATGAGTTCGAGCGCCGACAGCAGGCTCTGATGCAGCGGGTCGGCCTGCTTGAGTTCGCCCTCGGCCAGATGGGCCTCAAGCTCGGCGAGCCGCTCGGGGAATTGACGCAGACGCTGCTCGGCGTGCTTGCGCTGGGTGCGCAGACGCGATTCCAGGCGTTCGGCGAGCGATTGGAAGGCCAGCGCCGGTTCGGCATCGGTCCAGCGCGCGGCCAGTGCACGCCCCTGGTCGAGCAGACGGCGTACCTGTTTGTGGTCGAGCGGCTTGGAGGCGCCGAGCAGTGCTGTGATCTGGACGCTCGTCTGCTCCAGACGTTCGAGTTCACGCGGGTCGGCCGGACGTGCGACTGGCGCGGTTTCGGGCAGATCGACAGGACTGTCGCTCGTCTCGTGCGTTTGGCCATCCGGCTCACTCTGAGGGGCGTTCGGCTCGGCCGGCTGTGACTCGGCAGGCTGGAGCACGGCGGCGTGCGCCTCGGTCTCGGCTTGCCGCTTGGCCTGCTCCTCGATGTGAGCGGCGTGGGCGTCGAGGAAACGCGCCCGTTCGCGCTCGAAGCGGATCCGGTATTCCGGCTCGGCCTCGTCCTGGAGTGCGCTCCACTGCCGTTCGAGATGGTCGAGCAGGGCGCGATCCTGGTTCCAGTTGGCCAGCCGACCGAGACGCTCGACCTGGGCGCAGAGTTCCTCGCAGCGCTCGCGCACGATCCGCGGGCGTTCCTCGCGTTCGGCGATCAGGCGAAGCTTCTCGCGGGCCATCCGGTAGACGCGCTTGTCCTTCTTGCCGATGCGTCGCGTGACCTCTTCGAGCGCGGCCTTGTCGTCGAGGCGTTCGAGCGCGCGGGCGCGATGGGCGGCCAGGGCGTCGTGGATGGCGCACTCGACGAGCACGGCTGGATCATCGATCTGCTCGATGGCCGCGAGACGCTGGGCCGGATCCGGATGCAGGCGCGCCTTCTCGGGTAGTGTTTCAGGGAGCGGAGGCGCTGGGACCGGAGCGGCAGGCGCCGCCTTGGACTTATCCGGGGTCTCGTCGGCGTTCGCTTTACGCCGTCTGAGCAATCGCTGGAATAGCATGGGATTCTGCTCCGAGAATTCGTGCCCAAGCCAGGTCCGGTGGGCTGGACGTCGTGTTGCGCCTGGAGTCCGGGTGGCTCCAGGCGTACGGGTTCATTCGCCGACGAAGGGGTTGCTGCGTCGCTCCTCACCGAAGGTCGACATGGGGCCGTGGCCAGGGATGAAACGCACCTCGTCGCCGAGCGGAAAGAGCCGGTGACGGATCGAGTCGAGGAGCTGGCGATGGTTGCCGCGCGGAAAGTCGGTGCGCCCGATCGAGCCGCGAAAGAGCACGTCGCCGACCTGGGCCAGCTTCGACTCCGGATCATGGAAGACGATGTGTCCGGGCGTGTGTCCGGGGCAATGGATGACCTCCAGGGTCTCCTCGCCGACCGCGATTCGCTCGCCCGGCTGGAGCCAGCGATCCGGCTCGAAGGCGTCGATCGGCGGAAAGCCGAACATCCGGCACTGCTCCGGCAGTGCCTGGAACAGAAAGGCATCGTCCGGATGCGGCCCCTCGATCGGGATGGTCAGGCGTCGCGCCAACTCGGCGCCGGCCCCGACATGATCCAGATGACCATGGGTCAGCAGAATGCGCTCGGGCTCCAGTTCGAGCTGATTCAGAAGCGCCTCGATGCGATCCGGCTCGCCGCCAGGATCGACGATGGCTGCCCGGCGCGTGCGTGGACACCAGAGCAGGGTGCAGTTCTGCTGAAAGCCGGTGACGGGTAGGATCTGAAACTCCACGGTGTCTTCAGGCCCGAATCATGTCGTAGAGCGTGTCCTTGAGATGCAGACGCTGTTTCTTCAGATCCTCGATGGTCTCGTCGGCCACCGGAGTGCCCAGTTCCTCGAACTGGCGCACGCGCGCATCGAGGCTGTCATATTCGTCCATGAGCCGTGCGAATTCCGGATTGTCGGCGCGCAGTGCGGCGATCTTCTGATCGAGATCAGGGAATTCGTGAAGCAGATCGTGTGATTCACCAAGCATGGGGTCCGGTCCTCTGAGGCGGTCCGGCGCGGTCTTGCCGCACGCGGTTGGGGATAGGGGGACTCCGGGACCAACGCCGGAGCCGATCCGGACCTCGGACGAAGCGGGACGTTCGAGGCGCCCGGAGTATACCCCAGTGGCGACGCGCTGAAACAGCCGGGTTGAGGCGTCCGGCCGATGAGCGGTCACTTGGCCTTGGAGTCCATCTGCTTGATGACTTCGGCCGTGATATCGAGACCGTCGTCCATGTAGAGCAGTCCGCCGACACTCCGCTCGAACACCATGCCGAGCTTTTTCTTCTTGGCGACGGTGTTCAGCGCCTCGCGTGCCGGCTCCAGGATCTCGCGGCCCTTTTCCTGCTGGGCCTTCATCAGCTCCTGCTGGATGGGCAGGGTCTTCTTCTGATAGGCCTCGATGCGCGCCTTGATCTCCTGTTCCTTCTTGGCGACCTGATCGTTGCTCATCAGCGGCTTGTCCTTGGCCAGGGCCTGCTGCATCTGGGCGATCTCGCGCTCTTCGTCGGCGAAGCCCTTGGTGCGCGGCTCGAATTCGTCGCGCAATTGTTTCTGCAAGCGCTGCCCGAGCTTGCTCTCCTCAAGTACCTTTTGCATGTCGACGAAGCCGACACCCTCATTGGCCAGAGCCTGGACGGGCAGGCTCAGGGCAGCGATCAGTGCGGCGAACAGAAGCGGACGGGACATGGATGCACTCCAGATTGGTTGGCGTAGTCGAAAGCGTTGGTCCTCGGACCGGAAACCCGATTGTAACCGTCGCCCGGTCCGGGCAAAACCACCGGCGATTTTCGCCCGACCGGGCTTGCCTCCAGCGGCGCGCTGGTAGATCCTCTCGCGATCCCGACTCTATACCATCGTTCGATCCCGGAGACCCTTCGCCGTGGGTAACTCATTACAAGAGCAGCTGCTCAAAGCGGGCCTGGTCAATGAGCAGAAGCTCAAGCAGACACGCTCGGACAAGCGCAAACAGGTCAAGCAGACCGGCCGCCAGCCCACCGCCGAGGAGCAGGCGGCGCGTCAGGCCGCCGAACGCGCGCGCGCCGAGAAGCTGGCGCGCGACCGTGAACTCAATCGTCAGCGCCAGGAAGAGGCCGCGCGGCGCGCGGCCGAGAACGAGATCCGTCAGCTCATCCATACCCACCGCGTCGTGCGCGATGGCGGGGATCTAGCCTACAACTTCACCGATGGCAGCGCACTCAAGCGGCTCTATGTCAACAAGGATCAGCATGCCAGGCTGGTCGGCGGACGTCTGGCGATCGTGCGTCAGGACACCTTCTACGAGCTGGTCCCGGCCGAGATCGCCGAGCGCGTCCAGGCGCGCGATGCCTCGCTGGTGCTGGTGCTCAATCGCGCCAGGGACGAGGCGAGCACCGATGATCCCTATGCCGAGTATCAGGTGCCGGACGATCTGATGTGGTAGTCGTCTGGCCGGCGACCGGCAACGACTGATGCGATGTTGATCGACACCCACTGCCATATCGATGTGAGCGAGTTCGACGCCGATCGCGCGGACGTATTGGCGCGCGCGCGGGCGGCTGGGGTCGAGGCTCTGGTGGCGCCCGCCATCGATTCCGGCGGCTGGGAGGCGCTGCTGGCGCTCTGTGGCTCCGCGCCGCCGGATGGGCCGAGGCTGTATCCGGCGCTGGGTCTGCATCCGGTCTATCTGGATTCACATCGGGATGCCGATCTGGCGCGGCTCGAAACGCTGGTGGCTGAACGAGCCGTGATCGCGATCGGCGAGATCGGGCTGGACCATCATGTCGCGGGGCTGGATCCGGAGCGCCAGACGCGGCTTCTGGAGCGTCAGTTGGCGATCGCGCGCGCGGCGGATCTGCCCGTACTGCTCCATGTGCGCAAGGCGCACGATGAGATGCTGGCGCTCCTGCGCCGTCAGCCGGCGCCGGCGGGCGGCATTGCCCATGCCTTCAACGGCAGTCTCCAGCAGGCCCATCAGTATCTGGAGCTTGGATTCAGGCTGGGTTTTGGTGGGATGCTGACGTTCGAGCGCTCGCGCAAGCTCAGGCGGCTGGCCACTGAGCTGCCGCTCGACGCCCTGGTTCTGGAGACCGATGCGCCGGACATGACCGTCGCCTCGCATCAGGGCGAGCGCAACAGTCCGGAATATCTGCCCGAGGTGCTGGAGACGCTGGCGCGTCTGCGCGATCTGGAACCGTCCGAGGTGGCCGCGCGAACCACGGCCAATGCGTGCGAGGTCTTGCGAGGATTGGGGTGATTGGCGCGCCCGACAGGATTCGAACCTGTGACCCCAGCCTTCGGAGGGCTGTACTCTATCCATCTGAGCTACGGGCGCTTTGAACGGTGGCGCTGGAGCCGCGTGTGGAGTAGGTCATCCACCCGACATTGGCATTCAGCGGTCGCGCATTATCACTCTTACTGCCCCATTCGTCAAAGGCCATCGAACCCAGACGGGCAAATCCGTTGGCTTCGACCGGGATCTCAGCCGGACGCCAGCATATTCCTGAGCGCGCTCAGATGCGCCCGGCCACGCGCCTTGCGATCCTCGGGACTGTCCTCGCGACGCTCACCGTCCCAGTCGAGCTGATCCTCGGGCAGTTCGCTCAGAAAGCGGCTCGGCTCGCCCTGGACCCATTCGCCATAGCGCCGTCGGCGGCGTGCGAGTGTGAAGGTGAGCGCCTCGCGTGCGCGCGTGATGCCGACATAGGCCAGTCGGCGTTCTTCCTCGATGCTGTCTTCCTCGATGCTAGTGCGATGCGGCAAGAGTTCCTCCTCCATGCCGACCAGGAACACCTGCGGGAACTCCAGCCCCTTGGCCGCATGCAGCGTCATCAGATGCACCCGATCGCCGCCTGACTCCTCATCCTGGCGGTCGAGCACGTCCATGAGCGCGAGATGATCGACCAGTTCGACGAGTGAGGTCTTCGGCGACTCGCCCTGACGCAGACGCCCGAGCCAGTCGAGCAGATCCTCGACGTTCTGATACCGGCGCTCGGCGACCGGCTGGCTGGAGGCGTTCTCGCGCAGCCAGCCCTTGTAGCCGACGGCCTGGAGCAGCGCGCGCGCCGCGCCGACCGGATCGGCGCGTCCACGTTCACGGTGCTCGGCGATGAGCCGGACGAAGGCGGCCAGCCGCTCGCGCTGGCGTGGATTGAGATGCTCGGCCAGCCCTGGATCGGTGCAGCCGGCGAGCAGGGTCAGACCCTGCCGGCGACTGTGATCGGCCAACTGTTCGAGCGTGGTCGAGCCGATCTCGCGTCGGGGCGTGTTGACGATGCGCAGAAAAGCGGTGTCGTCGGTCGGATTGGCCAGCAGGCGCAGATAGGCCATGGCGTCCTTGATCTCGGTACGCGCGAAGAAGGACGTTCCGCCGCTGAGGAAATAGGGAACACTGTGCTCGCGCAGCGCCTGCTCGAAGGGGCGCGCCTGATGATTGCCGCGAAACAGGATGGCGATGTCGCCGAAGCGACACTTCTCGGCGAACTTCAGATGCAGGATCTCGGAGACCACGCGCGCGGCCTCGTCGCGCTCGTCGCGGCAGCGGATGACGCGGGCGCGCTCGCCGGGGCCGTGCTCGCTCCACAACCGTTTTTCGAACACATGGGGGTTGTTGGCGATCAGGGTGTTGGCCAGCCCCAGGATGCGCGCGCTGGAGCGATAGTTCTGCTCCAGCATGATGACGCGCAGGGCCGGATAGTCCTCCTGGAGCCGCGCCAGATTCTCGGGCCGCGCGCCGCGCCAGGCATAGATCGACTGATCGTCGTCGCCGACCACGGTGAAGGCCCCGCGCGCGCCGGTCAACTGGCGTACCAGCTCGTACTGGGCGCTGTTGGTGTCCTGATACTCGTCGACCAGCAGATAGCGGATGCGACCGCGCCATTGCTCCAGGATCGCCGGCTGGCTGCGGAACAGACGCGTCGGCGCCAGGATCAGATCATCGAAATCCACCGCGTTGTAGATGCGCAGACGACGCTCGTAGTCGGCATAGAGTGCCGCGAGCCGCGTCTCGAAGGCATCCTCGGCGAGTTGGGCTGCACGCTCGGGGTCGACGAGATCGTTCTTCCAGCGCGAGATCCGGTGCTGCACCGCCCCTGGACTGAGCGCATCGGCCTCGGCCAGACCGCGTAACCCCTCCTTGAGCAGCGACTCGGCATCCTGGGCGTCGAGCAGGGCAAAACCCGAATGCAGACCGGCCGCCTCGGGATGACGGCGCAGGATCTCCAGCCCCAGCCGATGGAAGGTCGAGATGGCCAGTCCGCGCGTCTGGGTGCCCTTGAGCTGATGGCTCACCCGCTCGCGCATCTCGCGCGCGGCTTTGTTGGTGAAGGTCACGGCCCGGATGTGCCGGGGCGCGAGTCCGATCTGCTCGATCAGGTGCGCGATCTTCTGGGTGATGACGCGCGTCTTGCCCGAACCGGCACCGGCAAGCACCAGGAGCGGGCCGGCGGTGTAATGCACGGCGTCGAGTTGTCGCGGATTGAGTTCGGCCATGATGTCGGGGCGCGTTCGTGCGGAGCGGGCGGGGAGGGCGCATTATGCCCGATCGGGCGAGCAATCCGGAGCGGATCGTACTACCATTCGGGCCATGTTCCCCGACCTGGCCTGGTGATCCCGTGCTCAACCGACGACTTGCCGTTCTGATCCTCGCGTCCTGCCTGACGACCGTTTACGCTCAAGAAGCCCAAGACGAAACGGAGGCGCCGGACGCCGGCGGATTCCTTCAGGCCCCTGAGGTCGTGCCGTCCCCGGTCACGGGCGAGGCCGTCGAACCGGACATCACCATCAAGGAGTCCGGCGGCGAGATCGTCTACGAATATCGGGTGCGCGGCGTGCTCTACATGGTACGGGTGCAGCCGCAGGTCGGACCGGCCTATTATTACTATGACATCAACGGGGATGGACTGATCGACGCCCAGGAGCGTTCGACACGCAATACATCGGTGCCTCAGTGGGTGTTGTTCGAGTGGCAGTGAGTCGTCGCTGAATCGCGTCCCGCTCGAACCGCGCGGTGCGGTTCAGGCGGCATTGAGTCCTGATCCGGCCTGGGCGTCGAAGGCGGCGTGCGGCATTGGAGGCATGAGCGATTCGTCGCTCGCTTGCGGGAGTTCGGGGTGTGTGCCACGGAACATGACGCCGATCCCGGTCTTGTCCTGATGGACCACGATGGCTGGGATGCGCCACTCGCGGTCCATGTCCCGGACTTCGAGTACCACCAGGGTGCCGGTCGGCAATGTCAGGTTGCTGACCTCGAGATACATGCCCTGGTCGGAAAGATTACGTCCCCTGGCGCTGCGGAAGCGGCGGTTGCGGTACAGGATCTGGACTTCGATGTCACTCGCACGGCGCGTGCGGTAGCGATGCTCGATACTCATGATTGACTCCGGGTGCGTCCTCTGTCTCTGTGTCTCGCTTATGTTAGGCGCGGATCTTGACGATCGTATTCAGCGCCCGTGACGAGACCGTGAACGGGCATCCAACTGCGCACTGAATTGGTGCATATCAGGCCGCTTGGCACGCATAGCCGGCGCCAGGCCGAGTCGTCATCAGGCTGTTCCTGGAGACCTTGGCCTCGGCCTGATTCAGGTCGCGGATGCCTCGCGCGCGCAGATAGTGCCAGATGGCGGCGGCAAAGAATTCAGCATCCTCGCGCAGAAAATCGAAGCTGAAGGCGCTCATGTAGTGCTTGAGCACGGTATCAGCATGTCGGGCCGCGAATTCCTGCTCGGTCAAGCGGCTGTCCACGAGTAATCGCGCCTCGGTCTCCGGTGTCGTCGCCAGATCTTCGAAGAACCCCTGGCCAATGCGAATGAGCTCGGTCATGGTCTTCTCCTCCTTTCCAAACTTCAATAATCGATGTCAGAAGTATTTATATAACAACTTCGTTAAGTTCTCGTGACGGTCGCGTCGGTTCGTGAATTCCGCGATCGTGATCCGCCAATCCGGATGATTGTGCGATTTTTGAGCAAAAAATAGGCCAGCATCGAATCGAGCCGCTAGGCGCGACGACCGAATGCGTCGACGCACAAAGTGAGGCTGAGCCTCATCTGCGGCGGCTTGGGTGAAATGGCTTGATGAGCAAACAAAAACCCCCGAGGTCTGGGGTTAAAGGCCTCGGGGGACAAGCCCCGGCTTGGGGGAACCGGGGTTGGGGCCGTCATCCAGGGGGAGAGATGTCCGGTCCCGTTTCGCTCGAAGACTCCGACTACCAGGATCGGATTTGGTTCCCGCGAAGGCGGGCGAAATTCGACTCAGTGCGCATCGTCCCAGTTCGCGCCCTCACCGATGTCCACCACCAGCGGCACGGCCAGTTCGGCGGCGGTCTCCATCGCCTCGCGGACCCGTGCGCGGGTTTGCTCGACCGCCGACTCGGCGACTTCCAGTACCAGTTCGTCGTGGACCTGCATGATCAGCCGCACCGCAGGTCGCTCGGCTTCGATCCAGGCATCGACGGCGATCATGGCGCGCTTGATGATGTCGGCAGCCGTGCCCTGCATGGGGGCATTGATGGCGGTGCGCTCGGCGGCGGCGCGTCGGGTCTGGTTGCCGTGGCCGATCTCGGGCAGATGCAGCCGGCGACCGAAGAGCGTCTCGACATAGCCGTCCTCGCGCGCCTGCCGGCGGGTGCGGTCCATGAAGTCGCGCACACCCGGATAGCGCTCGAAATAGCGGTCGACGTACTCCTGGGCCGCGCTGCGTTCGATGCCGAGCTGGCGGGCGAGTCCGAACGCCGACATGCCGTAGATGAGTCCGAAGTTGATGGCCTTGGCCGAGCGGCGCTGTTCGCTGGTGACATCCTCGGGCGCCAGCCCCAGGATCTCGGCGGCGGTGGCGCGATGGATGTCCTGACCGCCGGCGAAGGCGGCGAGCAGACGTTCGTCGCCCGAGAGATGAGCCATGATCCGCAGTTCGATCTGCGAATAGTCGGCGGCGAGCAGGCGATGACCGGGCGCCGCGACGAAGGCGCGGCGGATGCGCCGCCCCTCCTCGGTGCGGATCGGGATGTTCTGGAGGTTCGGATCGCTCGACGACAGCCGTCCGGTGGCCGTGACCGCCTGATGATAGGAGGTGTGGACGCGCCCGGTGTCGGGATCGACCATGCGCGGCAGCTTGTCGGTGTAGGTCGACCTGAGTTTGGACAGCCCGCGATGGTCGAGGATGATCCGGGGCAGTTCATGGCCCTCGGCGGCCAGACGTTCGAGCACGTCCTCGGAGGTCGAGGGCGCGCCCTTGGGCGTCTTGGCGACCACCGGCAGACCCAGTTCATCGAAGAAGATGGCGCCGATCTGCTTGGGCGAACCGAGATTGAAGCGTCGGCCCGCGACCCGGTAGGCGGATTCCTCCAGTTCGAGGATTTTGCGCGCCAGCTCGGCACTTTGCGTGGCGAGCAGGGCGCTGTCGATCCGCACTCCGGCGCGTTCCAGGCGCGAGAGTACGGGCACCAGTGGCATCTCGATCTCGCGATAGAGGCGTTCGAGCGCGGGCACGGCCGCCAGACGCGGCTGGAAGACCCGATGCAGGCGCAACGTGACCTCGGCATCCTCGGCGGCATAGGGACCGGCCTGTTCCAGCGGCACCTGATCGAACCCGATCTGTTTGGCGCCCTTGCCGGCGACGTCCTCGAAGCGGATGGTGTCGTGGTCGAGAAAGCGCTTGGCCAGCGAATCCAGGTCATGACGCGCGGTGCTGTCGAGCACATAGCTTTCGAGCAATGTGTCGTGGGCGATGCCGCGCAGTTGGATGTCATAGCGGGCGAGCACGCTCATGTCGTACTTGAGATTCTGGCCGACCTTGGCGCGGTCGGGGTCTTCCAGCAACGGTTTCAATCGGGCCAGGACGCGGTCGCGGTCGAGCTGTTCGGGTGCGCCCGGATAGACGTGCGCGAGCGGAACATAGGCGGCGCGCCCCGGTTCGAGCGCGAACGAGACGCCGACCAGTTCGGCCTGCATGGCGTCGAGCGCGGTGGTCTCGGTATCAAAAGCGAAGAGTTCCGCCGTTCGCAGGCGACTCAGCCAATCCTCCAGAGCCGCTTCGGTCAGTATCAGCTCGTACTGGGGTTCGGCGCCGGCCTTGGACTCCGTCGAGTGCTCAGCCTCGTGCGAGCGTGCAGCGGTCGGCGCGCCGGCGACTCCGACCCCATCGAGCGTCGCCATCAGACGGCGCGACTCCAGGCGTTCATACCAGTCGCGCAGCGTCTCGACGTCCGGCGGGGTGGGGCGCAGATCGGTCGGCCCGAGATCGAGCGCGACATCGCGCTTGATGGTGGTGAGGTCGCGCGCCAGCGGGAGCCGGTCGAGCACTGCGCGCAACGACTCGCCGATCTTGCCCTTGATGGTCTCGGCATTGGCCATGACCCCATCGAGATCGCCGTATTCGGCGATCCACTTGGCCGCCGTCTTGGGTCCGCACTTGGGCACGCCGGGGACATTGTCGACACTGTCGCCCATCAGGGCCAGATAGTCGACGATGCGTTCGGGCGGCACGCCGAACTTCTCGCGCACCCCGTCCGGATCGAGCACCATACCTGTCATGGTGTTGATCAGAGTCACATGCTCGCCGACCAGTTGCGCCAGATCCTTGTCCCCGGTCGAGATCAGGGTCGGCAGACCCGTCGCCGCCGCTTGCGTGGCCAGGGTGCCGATCACGTCATCGGCCTCGACTCCGGGCGCCACCAGCAGCGGCAGCCCCATCGCGCGGATGATCGCCAACAGCGGCTCGATCTGTTCGCGCAGATCTTCCGGCATCGCCGGGCGATTGGCCTTGTAGTCGGGATAGAGGTCGTGACGGAAACCCCGCCCGCCGGCATCGAAGACCACGCCGATGTATTCGGGCCGATGATCCTCGATGAGCTTGCGCAGCATGTTGAGCACGCCGACCAGCGCCCCGGTCGGTTCGCCCCGCGAGTTGGTCAGCTTGGGCAGGGCATGATAGGCCCGGAACAGATAGCCGGAGGCGTCGACGAGGATCAGGGGATAATGAGGTGTCATGGGGCGCGTGCTCGGATACGTTGGCCGTCATCGAAGGCTGAACGGTAGCACACTCGTCTTGTAGGGACTTGCCAAGCGTCGCTAGAATGCCGCCGTACCCGAGACCCAGGGTACAAAGGGCCGGGCAGGCCCGGATCGCCTGTGAAGTGAGCGGTGCACTCAAGCCGCCAGCAGCAGGAACCCACCGAAGCGACTCCTTCAGGCGTGGGAGGATGCCAAGGAGACCGAAGTCGAACACGCCTGTACGTCATAATGTTCTTTCAGTGAAAGACGGTTTTCTCATGTGGAGGATCTGAAGATGACGATGAAGCGACTCCTTCTGGCCTCGGCCCTAGCCGGAGCCTCCGCACTCGCCACCTTGCCCGCCAATGCCTTCTGGGGCTGGAATCCCTTCGGTTGGGGCGGCGGCCCCTGGGGCGGTCCTTGGGGCGGCGGCCCCTGGGGTAGCCCCTGGTACGGCGGCTATCCTTATTACGGCGGCTACCATCCCTACGGACTCTATGGCGCACCCTATGGTTGGGGCGCACCCGTCTATGGGTATCCCGGCTACGCCTATCCGGGCTATGCCTATCCCGCCGCCCCCCAACCGAGCACCAAGAGCCAATAATCGGCTCGACGCTTGATCCCGGCGCCTCCGCCCGTACTCTTGCGTGTTCGGGCGGGGCTGTCGACGGCGCGTATCCCTGCGGTGATTTCACGGCCGCGCGCACATCTTGCTATGATCCCCGCCGACTGATCGCGACCCCTCATTCCCGCCGATGGCGACAGCGTGCTCGCCGCCTGGTGACTGGAGATCCGGATATGCGCTTGTTGGTAGGTGACATCGGTGGCACGAAGACGGCCCTTGGTCTGGCCGAGACGGATGGCGGGGCCGTGCGTTTGGGCGAGACGCGGCTTTATCCGAGCGCCTCCTTCGGCTCGCTCGATCAGATCATTCAGCGTTATCTGCTCGAAACCGGGGCCAAATGCCGGTTCGCGGTCTTTGCCGTCGCCGGTCCTGTGCACGACCAGCGCTGCGAGACGACCAATCTGCCCTGGGTGCTGGATGCCGAGGCCCTGGAACAGAGCCTGGGTCTGACCTGTGTGGAACTGATCAATGATCTGGAAGCCGTCGCCTGGGGCGTACCCATTCTCAGCTCGGACGATCTGGCCGAACTCCATCCGGGCGATCCCGGCAATCAGGGCAACGCCTGTGTCGTGGCCGCCGGGACCGGGCTGGGGCAGGCCGGGCTGTTCTGGGACGGGCTGCGTCATCATGCCTTCGCCACCGAGGGCGGGCATTCGGACTTCGCCCCGGCGGACGACCTGGAGTTCGCGCTCCTGAGCTATCTCAAGTCCCGTTTCGGGCGTGTGAGCTGGGAGCGGGTCGTCTCGGGGCCGGGGATCGTCAATCTGTTCGACTTCCTGCGCTTCCATCACGGTGTCCAGGCGCCCGACTGGCTGCAAGCGGCCATCGACACCGGCGGCGACACGGCGGCCATCATCGCCCAGGCCGCCGCCGACGATTGCTGTCCGCTGTGCCGCGAGACCCTGAATCTCTTCATGCGTCTCTATGGACGCGAGGCGGGCAATGCCGCGCTCAAGCACATGGCGCTCGGCGGGGTCTATCTGGGCGGCGGGATCGCCTTGAAGAATCTGGAGTGTCTGCGCCGGGGCGGCTTCCTGGAAGGGTTCTTCGACAAGGGGCGCATGGGCTCGCTGATGCGGCGCATGCCGGTGCGCGTCATCCTGCAACCCAACACACCGCTGCTCGGTGCGGCGCGCTTCATGGCCTTGCAATGATTAGTGTTGCGCGGCATCGACAGTCTTGGGTCGTGCTCTCGCTGACGCTCGGGTTGCTCGGCGTCGCACCGGCCTGGGCACTCAAACTCGAGGTCAAGGTCGAGGGACTCAAGGGCGAGCACGAGGCCAATGTCCTGGCGCTCTTGAGCATCTACAACGAACGCACCGAGGCCGACCTGACCGCCACGCGCGTCGAGGCCCTGCATCTGCGCGCCCCGGATCAGATCCGCGAGGCGCTCGCCCCCTTTGGGCTCTACCGTGTCCAGGTCGAGGATCGGCTCGAACGCCCGGCCAATGGCGAGGGCGCCTGGCGTGCCCAGTATCGCGTCGAGCCGGGCGAGCCGGTGCGGATCGCCAGGGTCGATTATCAGGTCACGGGGGCGGGCGCGGTCGATCCGGTCTTTCCCAAGACCTTCCCCATGAAGGCCGGCGATGTGCTCCTTCACGCTGCCTACGAAAAGGCCAAGTCCGACCTCCGTTATGCGGCGACCTCCGCCGGCTATCTGGACTATCGGCTCGATCGCCATCAGGTGCTCATCGACCCTCTGGCCTATGAGGCGCACGTTTTCTTCCATCTGGAGACCGGCCCGCAATACCGTCTCGGCACGGTGCGCTTCAAGCAGGATCTGCTCGACGAGGATCTGCTCGAGCGCTATGTCCGCTTCGAGCCCGGCGATGTCTATGACCCCGACGTCCTGCTCGGACTCCAGGGGCGTCTGCTCGGCAGCGAGTATTACAGCGATGTCGAGATCGTGCCGCTGAAGGACGAGGTCGATGCCTACAACCGGGTGCCGATCGAGGTCGTGGCCCAGCGCAACAAGGCCAACAAGTACCGTATCGGTCTGGGCTTCGCCACCGATGTCGGGCCGCGTCTGACCCTGGACTACCGCCGCCGTTATCTGAATTCTCATGGCCACAAGCTGAGCACCGAGCTGAGCCTGTCACCGGCGTTCTCGCAGTGGGAGCTGGACTATCGCATTCCGATCCAGGATCCGACCCGCGACTATGTCATCGTCAAGCCGGTCTCGGCCTACTACGACACGGCCACGCGCCAGGGCTGGGTGCACAGCATCCAGGCGGCGCACTCGACCCTGAGTCCGGGCGGCTGGCGGCGCAACATCGGTCTCGACTATCGCTACGAGGATCTCGACATCAACGAGAACGCGATGGGCGCGACGAGCGAATTGGCCCCCAACGTCTCCTGGTCCAAGACGGTCGCCGACGATCCGGTCTTCACCAATGACGGTTATCGGATCAAATACAGCCTGGTCGGGGCGATGCAGGGGCTGGTCTCGGAGGCGTCCTATCTGAGCGGTCAGATCCAGTTCAAATGGGTGCGGCGCTTCGCGCGCGACTATCGCTTCATCACCCGCACTGATCTGGGCGCGACCTGGGCCGAGAGCGTCGATGACCTGCCGGCCGGCCGACGCTTCTATGCCGGAGGCGACAACTCCATTCGCGGCTGGGGCTTCGATGCCCTGGGTCCGAACGATCCCGTCACCGACGAGACGGTCGGCGGGCGCTATCTGGCCGTGGGCAGCCTGGAGCTGGAACGGCGCGTCAAGGGGCCATGGAGCGCGGCGATCTTCACCGATTTCGGCAACGCCTTCGATCCCGACTACGAACAGGAACTGGCCCAGAGCGTCGGCATGGGCGTGCGCTGGGCCTCGCCGATCGGTCAGGTGCGTTTCGATCTGGCCTTTGCCATATCCAGGGACGCGGACGATGGCACGCCGCCGGCCCGGTTGCATATCGTGATCGGGCCGGACCTCTAGACGAGCACGCGACCGATGGACGACACCAAGACATCCGCCAGCCCGCCGACGGCTGGATCGACAGAGACCGGGGCGAGCGAGGCCGTACCGTCGCCTGAACCGCGCCTGTCCAAATCACGCCGGCTGGGCTGGATCGGCTGGCTGGCTGGTTCACTGCTGGCGCTGGTCCTGATCCTGGCGGCCGGACTCGGCGTCCTGCTCGGCACCCAGAGCGGGCTGCGCTGGGGGCTGGATCTGGCGCAGCGTCTGGCGCCCGAGACGTTGAGCGTGGGAGAAATCGAGGGGCGTGTGCTCGACCGTCTCCGATTGTCAGACGTGACGCTGCATCTGCCGACACTGGGCCTGCGCATCGGCGCGCTCGAACTGGACTGGTCGCCGCGCGCGCTCCTGTCCGGTGTGCTCGACGTCGGGCGTCTGGCTGTTCGCGATCTGGACGTGGCGCTGGGGCCGAGCGCCGAGGACGACGAGCCGCTGACCCTGCCGGCGATCGTGTTGCCGCTCGGCGTCGAGGTCGGCGAGCTGAATCTGGAGCGCTTGCGAATACGAAAGATGGGTGCCGATGAACCGCTGTTCGCCCTGGAATCGGCCCGACTCGCCGACAGCCGTCTCGTCGGCGGCGAGCTGGATCTGGGGCGCCTGGAGGCCCGTCTGCTCGAACCTGCGCTGAGTGCCGGTCTCCAGGGCCGGGCGACCCTGACCGATCAGTATCCGCTCGCGCTCGATCTCGATTGGGCGCTGGATCTGTCGCCCGAGGCTCGGCTCGCCGGTGAAGGCCGACTGAGCGGCGATCTGCAACGACTCGAGTTGACTCAGGCGTTGAGCGGTCCTGTCGAGGTTCAGCTCGCCGCCGAGGTGAAGGATGTGCTCGGCGCCCTGGGCTGGGATGGCCGGATCGAGGTCGCGCGGGTGGATGTGCCGGCCTTCCGAGCGGATCTGCCGCCGATCGAGGTCCAGGCCCGACTCGCGACCCAGGGCACGCTCGCGGAGGCTGCGCTTTCAGGCACGCTCGACACGCGCGCGCCGGATCGACCCGAGCTCGGACAGCTCGCCCTGGTGCTCGATCTGCTGTGGAAAGAGAACCGGCTGAGTGTGCGGTCGCTGGAGCTGACCGAGCAGGTCTCGAACGCCGATCTGCGCCTCCAGGGCGAGCTGGATCTGAGTCAGGAGCCGGGCCGCTTCGCGCTGGAGGGCGACTGGAAACAGCTGCGCTGGCCGCTGAGCGGCGAGCTGGTCGCCGAGTCGGCCGAGGGGGCGCTGACGGCCTCGGGCAGCTTCGAGTCGTTCGTCTATCGACTCTCCGGAAAGGTCGCCGGGCCGAGCGTCCCGAGCACCGGCCTCGAACTGGCGGGGCAGGGGACGGCCAGCGGCACCCAGCTCGAATCCTTCGCGCTCGATACGCTCGATGGCCGTCTGGAGGGGGCGGGTGCTCTGACCTGGGCGCCGGAGCTGACCTGGGATCTGAGTCTGCGCGCGGCGGGTCTGAATCCGGGCGTCCAGGCGCCCGAGTGGCAGGGACGGATCGACGGACGTCTGACCAGCCGGGGTCGCCTGGACGCCGAGGGACGCCCGGAGTTGACGGCGGTCATCGAGGAGCTGAGCGGACGTCTGCGCGAGTATCCGATCGCCGCCGGCGGTCAGGTGCGGATGGAGGACGGCAGGCTCCAGATCGAGCGTCTGAGCGCCTCCTCGGGACCGAGTCGGTTGAATCTCGATGGACGGATCGAACAAGACCTGGATCTCAGCTTCGCGCTGGAGTCGCCCGATCTGGCGAATCTGTGGCCCGAAGCACGCGGGCGCCTGAGCGCGTCCGGGCGGGTCCAGGGAACACGCGAGGCGCCGCGCGTCACGCTCGACCTCAAGGGCGAGCAGATGACCCTGGCCGAGAACCGTGTGACCGAGCTGAGCGGAACCGCCGAGGTGGATCTGGCCTCGGATGGACGCTTCGCGCTCCAGTTCACCGGCCGCGATCTGGCCGCCGGCGGGATGACCTGGAGCGGACTGGAACTGCGCGGCGAGGGACGGATGGCCGATCATCGCCTCTCGGCACGGCTCACGGGCCAACCGCTCGGACTCAATCTGGAGGCCACGGGCGCGCTCGCCGCGAACGGCGGCTACAGCGGTCGGGTGTCGACCCTGAAGCTCGACAGCCGGGACTGGGGCGTCTGGTCGCTCCAGCGTCCGTTGCCGCTGACGCTCGACGGCGCCCGGATCGTCGCTGGCCCCGTCTGTCTGCGTCAGGCTCAGGGCGCCGGCGGCTGCGTCGGCTTCGAGCAGACCGAATCGGGACGCTGGAGCGCTGAACTCGATCTGGACCGACTCGACTTCACCCTGCTCAAGGGTCTGCTGCCGGATACCCTGGCCGCCGAGGGCGCGGGCCGGATCAAGGGCCGCTTCCAGGCCAATGGCGCTGTCCTCAGCGGCCAGGCCACCGCTGAGATTCCTCGGGGGCAGGTCACGCTCGACCTCGGACAGAACAAGCGGGAACGACTGGATTTCTCCAGCGCGCGTCTGACGCTCGACGCCGGGGCCACCGGACTCGCCGCACGTCTGGCCGTTCCGGTCGCCGGACTGGGCCGGATCGACGGCGAGCTGAGTCTGCCGGGCTGGCGTCTGGACGCCCCCGCGCGACCCGCACAGTCACTGCGCGGCCGTGTGCGCGCCGAGGTCGGCGATCTGAAACCGCTGGCCAGTCTGGCGCCCGACATCAGCGGACTCCAGGGCTCGATCTCGGCCGACCTGAATCTCGGCGGAACACTCCAACGGCCCGGTGTCAGCGGTCGGCTCGGCATCAAAGGCGTGAACTTCCAATTGCCGCTGCTCGCACTCGGCGTCGAGGACATGAACATCGAGGCCACGGCGCCCTCGTTCGAGCGCTTCGACATCCGTGGCTCGGCCAAGCTCGGCGGCGGCACCCTGACTCTGACCGGGGAGGGAGGCACCGGCGGCCAGGGACCGACGGCCAAACTGCGTCTCGAAGGCGACAAGCTCAAGCTCGCCGACACCAAGGAGTATTTCGTGCGTCTCTCGCCGGGGATCGACATCAAGGTCGGTCCCAGCGGCGCCGTGGTGGGCGGCGAGATCCGCGTGCCCGAGGCGCGCATCCGTCCGCGCTCGCTGCCGGCCGGCACCGTCTCGCCGTCGAGCGACGTGGTGCTCAAAGCCACACAGCCCAGCACTCCCTTCCCGGTCAGGCTCGATCTGCGTCTGGTGCTCGGCGACGAGGTCACGATCGACAGCTTCGGCGTGCGCGGGCGTCTCTCCGGCGCCCTGAGCGTGCTCCAAGAGCCGGGACGCGACATGCTGGGCGATGGTCAGTTGCAGATCACCGAGGGCCAATACCGGCTCAGCGGCGGTTTCGGCATCGCCGCCGAGCTGGGCGCGCCGCTCACCATCACCCAGGGCCGGCTGATCTATGCCAAGAGTCCGATCGGCAATCCGGGCCTGCTGCTCCAGGCTGAGCGCCAGGGCGGCGACACCACGGCCGGCGTTCGGGTGGTCGGCACCCTGCGCAATCCCAAGATGACCTTTTTCTCCGACAGCGATCCCGGTCTGACCCAGGCCGACATCACCAAGTATCTGATGACCGGCATCCCGCCCTCGGCCAACGATCGAACCGATCAGGCGGGGCTGGCGGTCGGCACCTATATCGCCCCCAAGATCTATATGGAATACGAAAGCGGACTCGGCGACGAGTCCAACAAAGTCAAGCTACGTTACGACGTTTCCAAGCATATCGAACTCCAGACCGAGACCGGTGAGAGTCAAGGTGCCGACATCTTCTTCAAATTCGAAAACTGACCGGGCGCTCCGGCATCCGCGCGCCTGGCCGAGTTGGTTCGGGGTGTGGCTGATCCTGGCGCTGGGCCGGCTGCCCTTTCCGCTACTGTGGGTGCTCGGCTCGGTGTTCGGGCGTCTCGCCTATCTCATGGCCGGCTCGCGGCGTCTGGTCGCGCGGCGCAATCTGGAGATCTGCTTTCCCGAGAGCACGCCTGCCGAGCGCGAACGTCTGCTGCGCGCCCATTTCGGCCGGCTCGGCGTGGCCGCGTTCTGTCAGGGTGTGGCCTGGAGCGCACCGCGCGCGCGGCTGGCGCGTCTGGTGCGGCTGCGCCACCGCGAGCGCGTCGATGCCTGTATCGCCGAAGGACGACCGGTCATCATCCTGCTGCCGCATTTCGTCGGACTGGAGCTCGGCGCTCAGGCCTTTTCGGCCCTGGTGCATTCGGGTAGCTGCATGTACCAGAAGATCCGCAATCCGGTGTTCGAGCATCACGTCAAGCGCACGCGCGGGCGCTTCGGCGGTCTCTCGGTCGAGCGCCAGGACGATCTGCGCGGACTGGTGCGCGAGATCAAGCGCGGCACGCCCTTTCTATACCTGCCCGATCAGGATGGCGGGCGGCGTGGGATCTTCGTCCCGTTCTGTGGTATCCCGGCCTCGACCGTGCCCATGCTCGGGCGCTTCGCGGCCATGACAGGGGCTGTGGTCATTCCGACCATTCCGCGTTTCCTGCCCTGGGGACAGGGGATGGAGCTGATCTTCGACCCGCCGCTCGACGACTTCCCGAGCGGCGATCCGGAGCACGACACGGCGCGCATGAACCGGATCATCGAAGCCTGCGTGCGTGACACACCGGATCAATATTTCTGGGTCCACCGTCGCTTCAAGACCCGCCCGCCGGGCGAGGCGCCCATCTATCCGCCCAAGCGCAAGAAGCGCAGACATGGTTGATCCGGACGTTCGCACGGGCGCCCTGCGTCTGGGGCGGGTGCGCGACTGGCTGTTCGGCGGGGCGTTGTTGCTGGCGCTGGTGGTCGCGGTCGAGTTCCTGGTCGGCTGGGGGCCATTGCTGGCGCCCTGGCGCGAACTCTCGCCCTGGCTGCTCGCCTGGCTGTTCCTGCTCACGGCGCTGAGCTATGGACTGCGCGCGGTGCGGGTGAGTGACTATTTCGGCGCCCGCCTGACCGGGCGCTTCCCGGCCGTGCTGCGGCTGACCATCCTGCACAACACGGCCAACAATCTGCTGCCGATGCGCACGGGCGAGCTGGTCTTTCCCTGGCTGATGCGCCGCTATTTCGGGCAGGGGCTGCTGGACTCGGCCGCCGCGCTGGTCTGGATCCGGCTGCTCGATCTGCACTTCCTGGCGCTGATCGGCCTTTTGATCCTCCAGCTCGGGCATCCCTCCTGGCTGTGGTGGCTGGCGGGCGGACTCTGGATCCTGGGACTCGGCGTCCTGATCGTCCTGTCCGGGATGGGTGAGTCGGCCAAGCTGGCCGGCGCGGGGCGCCTGCGTTCGATCCTGCGCCGGGTGCTCCAGGCCGCGCCGGGCGACCCCTGGCTGATCGCGCGCGTCTATGGCTGGACGGCGCTGATCTGGAGCCTGAAGTTCGTTGCCTTCACCAGTCTGCTCAGATTCTTCCTGCCGATCGATGTCTGGCGGCTGCTGGCCGGGGTCATGGGGGCCGAGCTCTCCAGCGTGCTGCCCTTCCACGGCATCGCCGGGTCCGGCAGCTACGAGCTGGCGGCGGTCGCGGCCCTGGCCCCGCTCGGGGTCGATCCGAAGCTGGCGCTGGCCGGCGCGGTCAATCTGCACCTGTTCCTGCTCGGCAGCACGCTGTTGCTCGGCGCGCTGGCCTTTCTCTTGCCCAGAGGTGCGATGCCGGCCGAGGCGCGCGCCATCGCTCCCTGAGCTCCATCCAGCCGCGACGGCACGATCACGCACGACCGGCCGCGCGGCGGCTGGCTCAGAAGTGATGCACGTAGCGCAGATTCAGCCGCGCACCCTCGGGCCGATTCTCGGCCAGGGTCTCCCAATAGAGATTGGCGAACAGGTGATCGTTCTTGGAGACGTGATAGACGAGTCCCGGCCCGATACCGAGCACCTGCTCCTTGCTGTCCGACAGCTCGCGCCCGTCGACCTTGCTCTCGGTGATCTGCTTGAGATAGTAGCCGTTGATGCCGAGCCGCAGACGGTTGGGGATGACCTCGTAGGCACTGGCGAAGTTCAGATGGATGGCCTGACCGGCCTGTGAGTCGTCGGCGCCGAGTGCACTGTTGGGGTCGGAGTTCTCAGCGTTCCAGAGATAGTGCAGACGCCAGGAGACTGTCCACTTGGGATCGATGAAGAAGGTCGCCGCCCAGTAGGGATTGAAGGAGAAGACGTTGCTGCCCGGATTGAGCGCATGATCGGGGTCATAGTCCCCGGTCGGCAGGAGCATCTGCAACTCGATCCGCTGCATGAAGCGCGGTCCGTTCGGTCCCATGACGGGATCCCATTGCAGAAAAGGGCCGACCAGCAGATCGCCGAGATTGCCGCTGTTGTTCGATAGGGCCAGATTATCGCCGGGATCGATATCGAAGCCGGCGATCGGCAACATGAAGTTCAGACCCCATTTGCCGCCCAGCAGCAGCTCCTGATCGGACGAGTAGAGCAACTGTGTCAGACTGACGTTGACGTCCACCTCGGCCTTTTCGAGTCCGCGCCCGGTCGGCAGGCGCAGGTCGTCACCGTCGGCATCCTTGAGACGCCCCTGACGGTAGAACTGGAAGTATTGCTGGGCATACCAGCCCGGACCGGCCGGCGGTCCACCGTCGAGGAAGCTGGTGAATCCGAGATTCACAGACGGCAGATCATAGGCCGACACCATGGGCGCTGTGGTCAGCGCCAGGGTGGCGGCCAGGGATTTCAGAGCGGACAGGCGCATCGGAAGCCTCTTGTCGTTGTGTTTGGAGTCGAGCGCGCGGAAAGGTAACACAACTGCAATCGGCATCCGAGCCGGGGCGAGACCGGCGGCCGAACGGCGCGCGCGGCCCGATCCGGGGCGGATGTGATCAGGTCAGGCTGCATGCCATGGGCGGTCCGAACCATCCCGAGTTGCTTGGCCGGATCGGTCTGGTCGGCATCTGGGTGGCGGGTGGATCGAGCGAGTTGAGGTATCTCCAGATGCAGCTCGCAAAGAACTCGGCATCCTCCTGAAGGAACTCCAAGCGTGCTATTTTCGTGTAATGCTGCCGAATGGTTTCGGCATGCCGGGCCGCGAACGCATACTCCGATAGCCGGCGATCTCTCATCAGCGCTGATTTGACGTCTGGAATCGTGGCCAGATCATCGAAGAAAGCGCTGCCAATACGAATCGTCTCGGGCATCATCCGTCCTCCCCTGGCTTTCAAGAAAACCATGAATTTCTTATTTTGTATAATACTGATCCAATTGAAGTTCTTCTGAGCTCGCGGAATCGTCTTCCATGGCGTTTGATTCAAGACCCGACGATGAATAACGTCGATTCACAACCTTGTCAATAGCTTGTTAATTCGTGCATGGGCTTTTCTCTGGTTTGTGAGTCGCGTCAAATGTTTCTGGCGTCGATAGAGGATGATTCCGTGTGTTATGCCACGAAAAGTTTAAATTCTGGTGCGCGGTCGTCGGCGACGGGTGAGTCGTGACCCGGTATCGCCGTGGCTGGAGACATTCGGCCACGCAAGGTATGCTCCACGCCCTAACATCCAAGCCTTCGACCCACTGGACTCCAAGACCGCACCGATGAGACTCGAGCGCATCAAGCTCGCCGGCTTCAAATCCTTCGTCGATCCGACGACCGTGCATTTTCCGAGCAATCTGGTCGGCATCGTCGGCCCGAACGGTTGCGGCAAATCCAACGTCATCGACGCGGTGCGCTGGGTGATGGGCGAGTCCTCAGCCAAGATGCTGCGCGGCGAGTCCATGGCCGACGTCATCTTCAATGGCAGCACCGGGCGCAAGCCGGTCGGCGTGGCCAGCATCGAGCTGATCTTCGACAACAGCGACGGCGGGGCCGGGGGCGAGTATGCGGCCTTCGATCAGATCTCGGTCAAGCGTCAGGTCGCGCGCGACGGTCAATCCAGCTACTTCCTCAACGGCACCCGCTGCCGGCGGCGCGACATCCAGGATCTGTTTCTCGGCACCGGACTCGGGCCGCGTTCTTACGCCATCATCGAGCAGGGGATGATCTCGCGCATCATCGAGGCGCGTCCGGAGGATCTGCGGCTGTTTCTGGAAGAGGCGGCGGGGATCTCCAAGTACAAGGAGCGTCGGCGCGAGACCGAGAACCGGATGCGCCATACGCGCGAGAATCTCGACCGGCTCAACGACGTGCGCGAGGAAGTCGGCAAACAGTTGCTGCATCTGGAGCGTCAGGCGGCGACAGCCGAGAAATACACCCAGTTGCGCGCCGAGGAACGCCGTCTGGATCTGGAACTCAAGGCGCTGCGCTGGCGCGCGCTCGACGATGAACTCCAGGCGCTGAGCCGGCGTCTGGCCGAGGCCGAGAACCAGGGCGAAGCGGGTCTGGCCGAACAGCGGCGGCTGGAGGCCGAGATCGAGTCCAAACGCGAGGCGTACAACGCCGCTTCCGACGACTTCAACGCGATCCAGGGGCGCTATTACGCCGTCGGCGCCGAGATCGCCCGCGCCGAGCAGGCCATCCAGTTCGCCAACGAGGAACGCGGTCGGCGCGAGGCCGAGCTGGTGCGGCTCGATCAGGAACTCTATGAGGCCGGGCAGCATCTGGAGCGCGATCGTGAGCGTCTGACCGAGATCGAGCGCGCGCTCGCCGAGGACGAGCCGCAGCTGGAACAGGCCGAGTCCGAGTTGTCGGAGGCGACGGGTTCGCTCATGACGCTCGAAGACCAGCTCAAGTCCTGGGAATCCGAGTGGGACGCCTTCAACGCCGAGGCCGCGCGACCATCCGAGCAGGCGCAGTTGGAGCGCGCCCGACTCACGGCGCTGGAGCAGGCCCAGGGACGCGAGCGCGAGCGTCGGCGCCGGATCGAGGAGGAACGCGCGCGGCTGGATGAGTCCGATGTCTCGGCACGGCTGGAGGAACTGAGCGAGCGTGAATCCATGCTCGACGAGCGGATCGATGCCCTGGAAGACGAACGCGACGCGGTGCTCGAATCCCTGGCTGGACACGAGACGGCGTTGCGCGCGCTGGCCGATACGCTCGATCAGGTTCGCACCCGTCTGCGCGAAGCCAAGGGACGTCTGGCCTCGCTGACGGCGCTCCAGGAATCGGCCCTGGCCGACACCGATGTCGAGCGCCGCGACTGGCTGGCGAGCCGGGGGCTGGCGGGCGCGGCGCGTCTGGTCGAGCAGCTCAAAGTCGAACCGGGCTGGGAGCGCGCGGTCGAGATTCGGCTTGGACAGGCCCTGCGCGCCGTGACGGTCGAGGCGCTGGAGACGGTCGTGGCGGACGCCGGCGAACTGCCGCCCGGTCTGGTGTTGCTCGAAACGATGGGCGGTCCCGTACCTGATTCCGAGTCCGAGACCGGATACTGGCGGCTCGGCCAGCGCGCCCAGTCGCCCTGGCCGATCGGCGGGCTGCTCGGCCCGACGCACACGGTCGCTCATCTGCGCGAGGCGCTGGCGGCGCGTCATGATCTGAGCCGCGACGCGACCCTGATCACGCCCGAAGGCATCGAGGTCGGGCGTCACTGGCTGCGCGTCCCGGAGCGCGACGGCGCCTCGGGCGTGCTGGAGCGCGCCGAGAGCATCGCCGCGCTCGAATCCGAGCTGGCCGCGCTCGCCGACGAGGAGGCCGAACGGCTCGACGAAGAGATCGAACTGCGCGACGCGCGCACCGACTCAGAACAGCGTCGACTCGCGCTCGAATCCGAACTGACCGGCCTGGAGCGCGAGCGCTCGGCCTTGCGCTCCGAACTGAGCGCTCTGCGCACGCGCGTCGAGCATCAGTCCGAGCGTCGGCGCGCACTCGACGAGGAATGGGCCGACCTGGAACGCCAGAGCGCCGAATCGCTCGCTGAGATGGAAGACACGCGCGAACGCCTGCACGACTGGCTCGATCAGATGGAGACCCTGGCCGAACAGCGGGTCACGCTGGAGCAGGAACGCACCCGTCTGCGCACCCAGGTCGCCGCAAGCCGCGAGCGCGAACGCACCTGCCGCGACCGGGCGCAGTCCCTGCGCATCCGGGTCGAGTCCAACCGCGCCGCGCGCGAGGCGACCCGCCAGAGCCAGACGCGCGCCCAGGCCCAGCAGACCCAGTTGCTCGAACGCCGCGATGAGCTGATCGCCGCGCTGGAGGAAAGCGTCGAGCCGCTGGCCGAACAGCGCGAACGACTCGACGAACATCTGGTGCGCCGCGTCGAGGTCGAGGACGAATTGCAGGGCGCCCGCCAGCGGCGCGAAACGCTGGAAGCCGAGGTCCGCATGCTGGAGCAGTCGCGTCAGCGCGCCGAGCAGGCGGTCCAGGCCAACCAGCGCGGACTGGACACCGTGCGGCTGGAGCGTCAGGAGCGTCTGGTGCGCCAGCGCACGCTGGAGGAACAGTTCGCCGAACTCGGCGCCAGTCAGGGCGCGATCCTGGAATCACTCGACCCGGCGGCGACCGAGACCGTCTGGCAGGAGGAACTGAGCAAGGTCGCCGCGCGCATCCAGCGTCTGGGCGCGGTCAATCTGGCGGCGGTCGATGAATTCAAGGAACAGTCCGAACGCAAGACCTACCTCGATGCTCAGCACGACGACATCGCCCGTTCGCTGGAGACCCTGGAGCAGGCGATCCGCAAGATCGATCGCGAGACCCGCAGCCGCTTCAAGGAGACCTATGATCAGGTCGATCAGGGCTTCCAGCAGCTCTTTCCGCGTCTGTTCGGCGGCGGACAGGCCTATCTGGAACTGACCGACGAGGATCTGCTCGAAACCGGCGTCAGCGTCATGGCACGCCCGCCCGGCAAGCGCAACTCCAGCATCCATCTGCTCTCGGGCGGCGAGAAGGCCCTGACCGCCGTGGCGCTGGTGTTCGCCATCTTCCAGCTCAACCCGGCGCCCTTCTGTATGCTCGACGAGGTCGACGCCCCGCTCGACGATGCCAATGTCGGGCGCTTCTGCGAGCTGGTGCGCGCGATGTCGGAGCAGGTGCAGTTCATCTTCATCAGTCACAACAAGGTGACGATGGAGATCGCCCACCACCTGATGGGCGTGACCATGCACGAGCCGGGTGTGTCGCGTCTGGTCAGCGTCGACGTCGACGAGGCGGTGCGTCTGGCGACCCATGGTTGACAAGCCAAAAGCTCCATAAAAAAGCCCCGCCGGGAAAGGCGGGGCGAATCACCACTGAGGAGGTCAGAGAACGAGACAGAGGGAAAAGCCTCAACTCTGCCGCCTTCAATTCAGCATTTTCAGTGCCGGCTTTGATCGAAGAGCTGTTTTCACTGCCTTATCAATCTTCTACAAACAGCGACCGATGGGGCGTGTGGCCGGATTCACGGCGAATCAAAGCCATTTCTTGCCCTGGATTCGACCCGCTCGCACTCGATTGGTGCATCGAGCCGCCTCCTTCAGTACGCTCCCAAGCCGATCCCCGCCACCGGCGTTCCACAGTCCGGACAGACACCATGCCGGATCCGGTTCTCCAGTAGTTGGAAACCGTGACGGCGAATGAGCCGCGCGCCGCATCCGGGACAATGGGTGTCCTCACCGCCATCGCCCGGCAGATTGCCGACATAGACATACCGCAAGCCGACCTCCAGCCCGATACCGGCAGCGCGTCTCAGCGTCGCCGAGGGCGTGGGCGCGACATCAGCCATGTGATAGGCCCCGTGGAACCGCGAGACATGCCAGGGGATATCGGGCGAGACCGAGTGGATGAAACGCGCGATCTCGCGCAGTTCCTCGTCCGAATCGTTGACGCCTGGGATCACCAGGGTCGTCACCTCGATCCAGACCCCGAGCGCGTGATAGCGAGCGATGGCATCGAGCACCGGCTGGAGCCTGATGTGACTGAGATGACGATAACTCTCGTCGCGGAAGAATTTGAGATCCACATTGGCTGCATCCAGCACGCCGGCCAGCTCACGCTGGGGCGCCTCGTCGATATAGCCGTTGGTGACGAAGATGTTGATCAGTCCCGCCTCGCGCGCCAGACAGGCCGTCTCATAAGCCAGCTCATAGAAGATCGTCGGTTCGGTATAGGTGTAGGCGATGGAGCGCGCCCCCGACGCCTGGGCCGCGCGCACGATCTGCGCCGGCGTCACGGGCTCGCCGGGCACCCGGTCGCCGAGCCGAGCCAGTTGGGGACAGAGCGGCGGTTCCTTTGCCGATGCGACCTCGTGCGACTCCAGATGCTTGGGCAGACGCTCGCGCGGCCACTGCGAGATCTCCCAGTTCTGGCAGAACTCACAGCGTAGATTACAACCGACGGTCGCGATCGAATACGCGCTCGAACCTGGATACACATGGAACAGCGGCTTCTTTTCGATCGGATCCAGACTGCGCGAAATGACCCGATCGGCCACCAGCGTGAAGAGGGTGCCCTGACTGTTGTAGCGCACCGCACAGACACCGCGACCGCCATTGGGAATGATGCAGTCGTGCGGACAGAGCCGGCATTGGACGCGCTTGGCGTCGAGCCGGTCGTAGAAGCGTGCCTCCCTCATGGTTTGACCCTCCCAAACAGATCATGGACCTTTCTGGGCGATCAGGCCGCGTCCCGGGCGGCGATGACGGCACGGACCGCATCGCGCAGCACGCTGGCCGCCTCCCAGTCCGTCCCTTGCGGCAGGATCGGCGCTTCGATCACGACCTCGATCATCCCCGGGCGCGGGCGGAAACTGTCGCCCGGCATGACCGCGCGCGTCCCCCGGATCGTCACCGGCAGGATCGGCACACCCGCCTCGGCCGCCGCCACGAAGGCCCCCATACGGAAGGGTAGCAGACCCGTCCGCTCGCGGAAGGTGCCCTCGGGGAAGAACGCCAGACTCGCCCCGTCACGCAACGCCGCCTGCAACCGCTCGCCCTCGCGATGACTCTGCTGGAGATCGAACCGCTCCACGAACAGCGTCCCCAGGCGTTCGAGAAAGCGCCCGACCAGCGGATTGGCGGTCAGCTCGCGCTTGGCGACGAAGCGCACCGGACGCGGAACGGCCTCGATCAGGGCCAGTGCATCGAGATAACTCTGATGGTTGGCAACCAGCACCAAACTATGCGCCGACGGCGGCAGATGCTCCCGCCCCGTCACGCGCAGACGCACGCCCGTGAGTCGACGCAGGAGCCGCACGCTGCCACGCGCCAGCGCCCAGCGCCAGGCCGGATTTGGACTCAGCATGACACCCATCCACACCCAGGGCGCGAGCAGATAGAACACCAGCCAGGCATAGCCGGCATAGAGGGTTTCAGGCAGCCGGACGCCCCAGTTACGCAGTCGCGCCAGAACCGCCCGCGTGCCGACCCGCGCCAACTGCCAGACGGGGGCCGGCGGTGTATCGAACAGCCGCCCGGCCAGATAGCGTTCGCGCGTATCACCCCGGCGCAGCTTGCCGCTGGAGGTCTTGAGCACGGCGCGCGGCGGGGCCAGCACGATCTCGTCGGGGGGCAGACCCAGCACCTCGGTGGCCCGCTCACGCGCACGCTGAGACAGCGCCGCCCGTCGCTCGGGATCGCGCTCCTTGCTCTCGGCCACGATCACCAGCCGCTCGCTGCCCTGACGCGCATCGCGTGCGGCGAAAGCGACCACGCAACCGCGCCGGATGCCCGCCAGCTCGCCGAGCGCCTGCTCGACCTCGTAGGGATAGAGATTGCGCCCGCCGCGGATGATCAGATCCTTCACCCGCCCGGTGAGATGGATGTCGCCGCCGGCCAGATAGGCGCGATCGCCGGTCTCGTGCCAGCCGTCGCGGATCAGGCGTGCCGTGGCTTGCGGATTTCGGTAATAGCCCTGAGTCGCCGATGGCCCCTGGAATTGCAGCAGACCCTCGTGCCGCTCGGGTCGCTCCCGGCCCGACTCGTCGACCACCCGCACCCGATAGCCCGGCAACGGACGCCCGCAGGCGACCACTTCCATCGCGTCCGGATCGTCGCAGGCCACCGGCAGCGCATAGCCCGAGCCGGCGAAACGCGCGCGGTCGATACAGTCGATGCGCGGCCCGCGCTCCACCGGCGGAAAGGCCAGACCGACCGCCGCCTCGGCCAATCCATAGACAGGCGCCAGCGCCTCGGCACGCAAGCCACAGGACGCAAAGCGCTCGGCGAAGCGATGCAGGGTTTCGGCGCTGACCGGCTCGGCGCCATTGAAGGCCCGACGCCAGGAACGGAGATCCAGCCCCTCCAGCTGGCTGTCGGAGAGCCGCGTCAGACAGAGTTCATAGGCGAAGTTGGGCGCCGCCGACAGCGTGCCGCGATGCGCGCTGATCGCCTGGAGCCAGCGTCTGGGGCGCGCGAGAAAGGCCAGCGGCGACATGACGATCAGCGGCACGCCGAAATAGAGGCTCCCCAGCCAGGCGCCGATCAGCCCCATGTCGTGATAGAGCGGCAGCCAGCTGACGAAGACGTCGTCGGGCGCGATGGCGATGGCCTCGCCCATGGCGCGGATGTTGGCGAGCAGGTCGGCATGGGTGAGCATCACGCCCTTGGGATCGCCCGTGCTGCCGGAGGTGTATTGCAGGAAGGCCAGATCGTCCGCTCGCGGCTCGGCCCAGTCGGTGCGGCTCAACGGCGGCGTCTCGTCCAGCCTCTCCAGCGTCAGGATCTCATGCAGCGACGGCACCTGGGCACGCAGCAAGCGGGCGACGGGCCGCGCCTCGGGTACCGTGATCAGCACGCGCACACCGGCATTGTCGAGCAGTCGGGTGTGGCGGCGCAGATGGTCTTCGAGCTGCTGGGGTCGCGCGGGCGGATAGATGGGGACAGGCACGCCACCGGCGATCAGCGTGCCGAAGAAGGCAAAGAAATACTCCAATCCGGTCGGCAGCATGATCGCGACCGTTCCACCGCTCTTGAGTCCGGCCGCACGCAGTCGGGCGGCGACGCGCGCGGCGCCCTCGGCGAGAGCGGTATGGTTGAGCGGATGGGGGCGGTCGTCGCCGTCGTAGTAGGTCAGATGGACGCGCTCGCCCCGACGGTCGCGATGCCAGGCCAGCACGTCGAGCAGCGTCCGCGCATCGGTGGGATGGTCCAGGCCGGCGCCCGTCGATGCCGCGATATTGGCGCCCTGGCCCCCGGACAGATCCCTGTCCACCGTCTCGCCCAGCAGTGCCAGCAGATCACGCGGCGTGGCCGCCAGCAGCGCCCTGTCGGGCAAATGAGCGTCCAGACCGCGCTCGATACGCGCGATCAGCTCCGAGCGGCTCAGACTGTCGAGCCCGAGATCGGATTCGAGCTGGGTATCGAGTGTCAGTCCCTCGCGCGGCTCGGGCAGATGCGACTCGCGCGCAAAGTCGCTCAGGACGGTCAGGAGTCGGTCGGCATTCTCGTCAGTGGAAGGCGGATGGTTCGTCACGGTGCGCATGGGTTTATCGATACGTTCGGCTCAAGCCCGGTTCAGTCGGGCGTCGATCCGATTCCAGGCTGCCAGCACGGCCGCCCCCGCCGCCAGACCGATCAGCGCATTCATGACCAGGGGCGTCAGCGCGCCGAGTAGCGGCCCGAGTGTGGCGACGGCGCCGAGCGATTCGCCGAGATGTTCGATGGCATGATGCAGGAATGGCAGACCATGGACGATGATGCCGCCGCCGACCAGGAACATGGCGATGGTTCCGGCAACCGCCAGCGCCTTCATCAGCCAGGGCGCGGCGCGCAGCAGGATGCCGCCGAGGACGCGCAGCGCAACCGCCTGCCAGTCCTGGCCGGTGCGGCGGCTGAGATAGAGTCCGGCGTCGTCGAGCTTGACGATCCCGGCGACCAGACCATAGACGCCGATGGTCATGATGATCGCGATCCCGGTCAGCACCAGGATCTGGGTCAGAAAACTCGCCTGCTCGACCGTGCCGAGCGTGATGACGATGATCTCGGCGGAAAGCACGAAATCGGTGCGGATGGCGCCCCGGATCCTGTCGCGTTCCAGGGCCGCCAGATCGGTGTTCGGGTCGGCGAGCGCGGCGGTCAGCTCGGCATGATGGGCCTCGGCTTCCTCGTGGTGGCCCTGGCCGAACTTGTGGGCGATCTTCTCCACGCCCTCATAGCACAGATAGAGTCCGCCGATCATCAGCAGCGGCAGGATCGCCCAGGGCGCGAGGGCGCTGATCGCCAGCGCCAGCGGCACCAGGATCATCTTGTTGACCGCCGACCCCTTGGCCACGGCCCAGACCACCGGCAGCTCGCGTTCGGCGCGCACGCCGCTCACCTGCTCGGCATTGAGTGCCAGATCGTCGCCGAGCACGCTGGCCGTCTTGCGCGCCGCGACCTTGGTCAGAAGGGCCACGTCGTCCAGGACGGTGGCGATGTCGTCGAGCAGTACCAGTAGACTCGTAGCCATGTTCAAACCGCATCCAGGTTGTGGAAAAATCGTATCGCCAGGGTCGCCCAGGTCGGTCGTGGGCGCGGGAGTGCGGAGCCGAGGTCTCCCGCCGATCGCCGCCGAGCGTGGCCGGTTATTTCAACGCCATCCCGCGCTTGTGTCGAGCGGAGCGAGGGAGGAAAATCGCCTGCTGTTTTCGCAACGCCTTCGATCGAGACCCCTGCCATGTCAGCTACACAGCGTTTTCTCTACCCACTGACCTTTCCACTGCGTCTGGTTCCCGGCACCCTGCACAGCCGCGCGCTGGCCGGCATCCTCAATCAGGTCATGAAAGAGGCCCTGGCCGAGGGTGAACTGGACTTCCTGGAAGGTCGGCGCATGGCCATCGAGATCGACGACATCGGTCTGCGCTATCGGCTGGGTCTGGAGAACGGACGCATCAAGGGCTATGGCGACGAGCACCCGGCCGATGCCAGCATCGCCGGCGGTCTGCACGAGTTCCTGCTGCTGGCCGCGCGGCGCGAGGATGCCGACACGCTCTTCTTCCAGCGCCGGCTACGCATGTCGGGCGACACCGAGCTGGGGTTGTATCTCAAGAACTTCCTCGACGCCTTCGAGCCGCCGGCACGCTGGGCGCCCATGATCCGCACTCTCGAACGACTGGCCGACATGCGTCTGCCGGGCCGCAAGGCGTAAGCCGCTCACTCCCGCCAAACGACCAAGGGCGTCCAGGATCTCTGCCGATCCCGGAGGCCCTCGATGTTTCGAGACTTCGATCTCCGACCGATCAGCGGATGTTCTCCGGCTCGTCCTTCAGCAGATAGGCCTCTTCCTCAGGCGTCAGATCCACATCGTCGAAGCCGTTGATCATCGGCATCAGGTGCTCTTTGAAGGAGTGCCCGGTGGTCAGCATGTAGATGTGCACCAGTACGAACACCAGGATGGCATAGGCCGCACCCGTGTGCACATAGGCCAGACCCGTCAGCCACTCACTGGCATGGGGCATGTCGCGCCACAGGAAATAGAACAGATAGATCAGCCCCGTGATCCAGATCAGCGGAAAGAGCACGATCTTGAGCATCAGATAGGCCAGCGCCTGGAGCGGGTTGTGTTTGCGCCAGTACGCCTTGCGATAGGGGTGATGCTCGCCCTTGAAGATGCCGAAGCTGTAGAAATGGAACACCTTCCACATCCCGGACAGGGTCGGGATGAAATGGCGCCAGCTGCGGGTGGTGAACAGCCAGAAGGTGCCGAAGGCCCAGAGCAGGAGCAGCAGCAGGGCCGACAGGGTGTGGAGCGTGACGGCGGTCTCGAAGCCGATCAGATGATGGAAGCCGTGCAGCCCGAAGCCGGAGAACAGCAGCACCATGATCAGCGCCATCTGCGCCCAGTGCCAGAAACGCTCGAACAGGCTGAAGATCTTGACGCGACGCATGGTCATGAGTGCTGTCCTCTGAACGATGAGATGATCCGGATCAGGGCATGTCCCAGGATTCCGGACAGGGTGCCGAGAACCGCGATGACGCCGATCAGATCCAGCCAGCGATTGTGATCGCGGCCCGGCAGATAGAGACCTTTCAGACCGTCGAGTCGTCCGCCGACCGCATGACAGGACTCACAGCTCAGGGCGTCCTCCTTGGGCGCGACCATGTGGGTGATGGGCCAGTAGGAGACGGTCTCGACGAAGCCATATTGGCCAGAGTAGGGCAGTCCCGCCTTCTTCATGCCGAAGGCGATCGCCTTGCCCATGTCGTAGTTGCCCCAGTAGGAGCTGTCGTCCTCGCCCCACAGATGGGTATAGACCAGGGTGCCGTTGCCCACGTCGGCCGGCATCCAGGTGTACATCGGCTTGAACGGCCAGATGCGCGAGCGCCCGTCCTCGCGATCGCCGCTGAAGTCGTTGATGGCGATCGGTTGCCGGTCGATGTCGAATTTGGTGTCGATGGTGGTGTAGTTCATCTGGCCGTCGAACCAGCGATAGAGCGGCACCAGATTCTCGGCGTAGACGAAATCGCCTTTGATCGACTTGTAGGTGTAGCGGTGCTCGCCGTTGCCCTGAGTGTAACCGTGCTCGTGATAGCCCTCGCCGTTGCGGGTCTTGCCGGCGGTGCGCCAGTCCCAGTGGGTCATGGTCGCCACGCCGCCGCGCGCGTACTCGGGGATGTGGCAGGTCTGACAGGCGAGGCTGGAGACGTGGTCGTTGCGCTTGAAGGAGGCGATGGAATCGACTTCGTGCGGCGAGAGTCCATGACAGGACTCACAGGTGGCCACGTCGCGGCGCTGGCCGGGCAGTCCGGTGCCGTCCTGATCCTTGGCCTCGATCTGATAGCGGCTGCCGGCCCACAGATGCTTGTTGGTGATGTGGCAGGCGGTGCAGGCGAAGTTCAGTCCGTCGACGCCCATGTGCACGTCGAGCGAGCGCGGCGGATGCTTCAGTGCCGAGGACAGATCGCCATGCTTGACGTTGTCCCCGCCGCCGCCGTTGAAGTGACAGGCGCCGCAGTTGGCGCGCTCCGGCAGACCGACGCTCTGGGCGATCCGGGTCAGATCCATCGGCGGCTTGCCCTCGAACATGACCGAGCAGGCGGGGCTACCGGGGCTGTTGGGCGTCTTGTAATAGGTGCCGGTGCGCTCGTGACAGACCAGACAGTCGATCTTGGTCTCGTCGGTGAAGTCGAAACCCTCGTCCTTCCAGCCGTAGCCGGCGTGACACTGGGCGCACATGCCCTCGTTGCCGCGCGCGTTGGTGCAGAAGTTGTTGACCAGATGCTTCTTGCCGAGCTGCTGACCGGTCGCCGGGTTCGTATATTCCCAGGTCCAGTGGATGTTGCGCATGAAGTGCCCGCCGGTCTCGGTGTGACAGCTCAGGCAGGCTTGGGTGACATCCGAACCTGTGGCGAAGGTTTGTTTCAGGATCTCGAACTTGGTGTGATCGGCGGTGCCGCCGGTCAGCGGACCCGAGATCTGTTCCGACGGGGTCGGGGTGGCCGGAGGCGTCGGCCATTGGCTCTGGGCGAGCGCACCGGTCGCGGCGAGCAGACCGGCGAGCAGCACGACCAGGACACGTCCGAGGAAGGGTGGCATGGGGGCTGACTCCAGGGGATGGATGGGCCCGCCTATCCTGGTGGCGGTCGCCCCGACGCGCCATGACATAGGGCAATCAAACTGCAATCGGTCGCGTCCCGGCCGACGGCATCGCGGCTCTGGACGTGGTTGAAAATCACTCTAGAATAGCGCGCGCCGTTGGTGGTTCCGTGCCAGTCGGTTCCGTCACATTCGTCTCATCGATCCCCGTGTTTTTAGGAGTTCCGGCGTGCTCGAACGCATCATCGAACGTTTGCTCTATGCCAGCCGCTGGTTGCTGGCCCCGGTCTATCTGGCGCTCTCGCTGGTGCTCATCGCGCTCGGCCTCAAGTTCTTCCAGGAGATCTATCATCTCTTCGCGCACATCATGGAGATGAGCGAGTCGGACATGGTGTTGCGCATCCTGGGACTCATCGACCTGTCGCTGGTCGGCAGTCTGCTGGTGATGGTGATGTTCTCGGGTTACGAGAACTTTGTCTCCCGCATCGACGTGCGCGAGGGCGACGACCAACTCGACTGGCTCGGCAAGCTCGACGCCGGCACGCTCAAGCTCAAGGTCGCCGCCTCGATCGTGGCCATCTCCTCGATCCATCTGCTCCAGGTCTTCGTCAACATCCCTCAGATCGAGAGCGAAAAGCTGAAGTGGTACGTCATCATCCATCTGACCTTCGTCGTCTCGGCGCTGCTGATGGGGATCCTGGAACGGATCGCCTTCGCCTCGCACCGCGAGCCGAGCGACCACAAACAGGTCGGGCATTGAGGGACCGAACTCAGCTCGGCTCCGGAACCGTGACGATCCGGTCGCGACCGCCCTTCTTGGCCGCGTAGAGCGCGCCATCGGCGGTCTTGAGCCACTGCTCGGGACTGGCCGGCGCGCCGAGTTCGGCGATCCCGATCGAGACCGTGACATCGAGTTCCAGATTCTCGTGCTCGATGCGCATGATGCGTATCGTGTCGAGCAGGCGCTGCGCGAGCGGCAGGGCGCTCTTGAGCGAGGTGTCCTGCAGGATGGCCGCGAACTCCTCGCCGCCGTAGCGCGCGACGAAATCGCTCTTGCGCGGAAAGGCCTTGGTGCAGGCGTTGGCCAGCCGCTTGAGCACGGTGTCGCCGGCCGGATGCCCGTAGGTGTCGTTGATGCGTTTGAAGTGATCGGCGTCGATCATCAGCAGACAGGCCGGCTGGCCGGAGAGCTTACAGAGTTCGAACACCCGTTCGAGCTGTCGGTCGAACGCCTTGCGGTTGTAGAGGCGCGTCAGACCGTCCAGATCGTTTTCGCGCTGGGCCGCGTCCAGTTCGCCGCGCAGTGACTGGAGTTTGCCGTTCAGGTCTTGGAGCAGCCCCTGATTACGCTTCGAGCGCTCACGCGCGATGCTGGAGATCAGATCGATGGCATTCATCGCCTCGCGGCTCAAGACCTCGATCGGGGCATTGTTCTCGATCGTGCTGCGTAGCTGGTTGATCACCTGCGTGACCTTGGCCTGCTCCTCCTGATCCTCGGCGAGCACCAGCCCCAGTGTCTGCACGAATTCGCCCATGACCTGGCGGGCACCCAGGATCTGGCGGTTGACATAGGACTGCTCGCTGCGCCGGATGCGGGTGACGAAGTCGCGCAGACCGCCCCAGTCGCGACGCGCACCCGGATTGGCCTCCGTGGCCGATGCGTCCTGGTCCTTGGCGGCATCCGGCGACGAGGCCATGAGGACGTGCCGGCTCCAGCGTTCGAGCTGCTCGGCCAGGGTCGCGGCCTTGATGTCGTCGAGATCGAAGGCGTATTTGCCCCAGGTGCGCAGCACCGAGGCGAGCTGATCGAGTGCCGCCTGTTCCAGGATCGCGAGCGTTTCGGGGTCGCCGGCATTGGCGGGCGCGGCGCTCGTCGTCTCGCTTGGAACGCCGCCGGATTCTCGTTTCCAGAATTTGACCATGTCGATGCGCGCCCCTGGACGCTGGCTGATGTCTGCTCGGAAGGTCGGATGGAGAAGATTAGCGGGTTCGGGGCGGCTAGACGAGAGGCTCTTGACGTCGGTGCACGGAGCCGGGGATTCGGATACGACATGGGCGCGACACGAGCCGTGCCGCGCCCATTGGAGTCTCCAGCTCGGCTGGAGGCCGGCGTTTAAGCCTTGTTCGTGTTGACGTCCATCGGGATGTAGAGCAGGCACTTGCGGAAATACGCCGTCGCCAGGACGACGAAGCCGATCAGGCCGAGCGCGTTGGCGTTGGAGATGCCCCAGAGCAGGATGATGACGCCGGCGATGGCGCGATAGAGTCTGTCTTTTTCACCAACATTCGTGGTCATGCGTGACACTCCTGGATGTGGTTATCGCTGTTCGATGGCTCGTCGGACCCGTCGCGTTCAGCCGATTCGGGCCGCGAGCCGACCGAGTCTTTCGATGTACGAGACGCCGCGACGGTGTCGCGGGGGCATAACCATAAAACAAAAGGGGTTTGGACGAAACCCATTTGAAACAAAGCACGCTCCGGCATGACTCGGGCCTGAGGCGGCGCGGATGGCCGCGCCCAGGCCCGCGCGATCACTCAGCGCAGCGTTTGCAGGAAGTGCATGTGACGCTCGTAGTGATCGAGCACGTCGCCGATCAAATCGGACGCGCTCCAGCCCATGACGTCATAGTCCTGCCCGCCCTCGCTGAGATGAACCTCGGCGCGACAGTACTCCAGCGCCTCGGCACGCTCCTCGGTGGTGTCACGCAGCACGAAGCTCGGCGCCTCATAGGTGCGCGGACGCACGCAGTAGTAGAAGTCGATCTCCTCGCCGTGACGGACCTCGACCCAGACCCGGCCGTCCTCGCCCTCGCCGAGACTGGCGTCGAGCTGCATCCGGCGCAGTTCCTCGGCCACGTCGCTCAGGGCCGGGCGCACCACATCCTGGATGAAGCGCACCGTCTCCTCGCGCGTCGGCTGGTGGATCAGGTTCTGCAGTCGCTGGCGCCAGCTCAACGGCGCCGCCGGTCCGACCGGGGTGACGCGCGCCTCGCGCAGGCTCAGATGCTTGATGTCGTCGATGCGTAGCGCGCGCATCAGCCCCCAGGCCATCAGGATCATGACCACGGTGAAGGGCAGTGCGCTGGCGATGGTGGCTGTTTGCAACGCCGCCAGACCACCGGCGATCAGCAGCGCCGCCGCGACCACGCCCTCGACCGCCGCCCAGAAGATGCGCTGCCAGACCGGCGATTCGGTCTGACCGCCGCCCGAGGTCAGCATGTCGACCACCAGCGAGCCGGAGTCCGAGGACGTGACGAAGAAGGTCACGATCAGCAGGGTGGCCAACACCGCCGTGACGCTCGACAGCGGCAGATACTCGAAGAACTTGAACAGCGCCACCGAGGTATCGGCGGCCACGGCGTCGGCCAGTTCGGTGATCCCCTGCATCAGGATCATGTGGATGGCGGTATCGCCGAAGAAGGTCATCCACATGAAAGTGAAGCCCGTGGGCACGAACAGTACCCCGAGCACGAACTCGCGGATGGTGCGCCCACGCGAGACGCGCGCGATGAACAGCCCGACGAAGGGCGCCCAGGCGATCCACCAGCCCCAGTAGAACAGGGTCCAGCCGCCGATCCAGTCGTTGGGTTCGTAGGCGTAGAGATTGAACGTCATCTCGAACAGGCTGGAGAGATACATGCCGGTGTTCTGCACCAGGGTCTGGAGCAGGAACACCGTGGGACCGGCGATCAACACGAAGGCCAGCAGCGCCACGGCCAGGATCATGTTGAGCTCCGAGAGCCGACGGATGCCCGAATCCAGTCCCAGGACCACCGACAGGGTGGCGATCGCCGTGATGACGACGATCAGGACCACCTGGGTGGTGATGCCGACGGGGATGTCGAACAGATAGTTCAGGCCCGAATTGATCTGGATGACGCCGAAGCCGAGCGAGGTGGCCACGCCGAACAGGGTGCCGACCACGGCGAAGATGTCGACCGCATGACCGATGGGGCCATAGATCCGTTCACCGATCAGCGGATAGAGCGCCGAGCGGATGGACAGCGGCAGATCGTGGCGGAAGGCGAAATAGGCCAGCGACAGCGCCACCACGGCATAGATGGCCCAGGCATGGATGCCCCAGTGGAAGAAGGTGATGCGCATCGCCTGACGCGCCGCCTCGATGCCCTGCGGATCGCCGACCGGCGGGGTGACGAAGTGCATGACCGGCTCGGCCACGCCGAAGAACATCAGGCCGATGCCCATGCCGGCCGAGAAGAGCATCGCCAGCCAGGAGGCATAGCTGTAATCGGGCTGCGAGTGCTCCGGCCCGAGCTTGATGCGCCCGAGACTGGTGAAGGCCAGCACGGCGACGAACACCACGAAGCCGGCCACAGACAGCACATAGAACCAGCCGGCCGATTCGATGACCCAGGACTGCATGCCCTTGAACAGCGGCTCGGCGATCTCGGTGGCCAGGGCGGCGAAGAGCACGAAGATCAGCACCAGGGCCGCCGAGATGATGAAGACGGGCGGATTCCACTGGATCCAGGGGCGTTTCTCAGCCGCCGGCGGTGCTCCAGCGTTCTCAGGTTTTTCGCTCATAGCGCGCGCTCCTTAGAAGTAGTAGCCGAGATTGAGGTTGAAACGGTAGTTCCATTCGTCGTTGCCGTTGACGCCGAAGTCGCTGACACCGTCGAGACGTCCATAGTCGTCGCTGCCGTTGCCGCTGGCCTCGTTGCCGACGAAATAGTTGCCGTTGGAATAGGCCAGATCACTGTAGATGTACCAGCCGCCGCTGGCCCAGGCCGCGCCGATCACCCACATCTGGCTGTCGTTGAAGGCGCTTTCGTCCTTGATGATGCGGCTGTATTCGACATAGGGGCGCACCGAGTCGAGCCAGGGCAGACTCGGCGTCTCCTTGAGATAACTGAGCGAGACGGCCGGAATCCAGGCCTTGGCCGCCACCGGCCAGGCGAAGTCGTAGGCGCCCATGGGGATCAGCGTGTCGGTGCCCCAAGGGTTGTTCGCATCGATGTCGTACTCGTAGCGCGTGAGCTGGGTGGCCAGGGTGAAGTCGTCGAAGCGGTTGACCATATGCGCCGAGGCCGCCCAGTGGCTGCCGTCGTCGGTGCGCTGGCCCTGGAGCTGGCCATATTGCAGCGAGACGCCGAGATCGGTCGGAATCCGGCTGTCGGTCAGGCTATAGATGGCGCGCAGGTTGAACTGATGGCGTTCCTCGTAGCCGTTGTGGGCGCCGCCGTAGATGACATTGCCGTCGGCGTCGACCGACTCTTCCCAGCGCACCGCGTCATAGCTGTAGCGGGTGCTGTCGAGACTGCGGCCGAAGTAGCTGCCCTCGCTGGCGGCGTAATAGGCGAAGTCCAGCGACCAGGGGCCGCGCTTGGTGCTGTATTTGAGGCCCAGATCCATGTCGTCGGAGAGTCCGACATAGTAGTGCTGATCGAAGAACCAGCTCTGCGACACGCCATAGGGGCCGGGGCCGAAGGGGACGCGGTTGATACCGACCTGGACCTCGCTGGCGTCGGCGAAGCGGTAGCCGAGCCAGGCGGTATGCGGGAAGTTGTAGCTGGTGCCGCTGTCGGCCGGATACCAGCGGTATTCCAGACGTCCGATGATGTTCTCGTAGTCCAGCGACAGGTTGAGGCGGAAGGTGTCGAGCTCGATGTTGCCGCCGTTGCCGCCGCGATTCGGGCCATTGTCGAAGCCCTGATAGCTGCCGATGACCGCATTGGCGCGCAGTGCGCCGCCGATGGTCACGGGGCCGATGCGAAAGGTGTCATCCGGTGCGGCGGTCGTCGTCGCCGTGTTCTCGGTCGTGACGGTCGCCGGATCACTGTCGGAGGCGGGGGCGACTGTGTTCGCCGTCATCTCGGCCGTCGAACCCGTGTCGGTGCGTGCGGCCTTCAGTGCCCGTTGCGCCTCGGCCAGTTCGCGACTCAGTTCCGAGACGCGCCGTTCGAGTTCGGCGACATTCGGACTGGCCTGGGAGATGGGTGTCTGTGCAAGAGCGGACAGACAGACGACGCCCAACCCGGAGGCCAGGCGGCCCCGCTTGGGGCGCGAAGATTGGATTGTCATGAGCGAAACTTCCTATCGATTGCACGCAGTCATGACGCTGGAGGCATGACTGGCGAAGTGTCCCGATCGACCGGCGGGCAGGCCCGAGAATCCGGCGGGCATGGGGACGATGATCGAGCAGCCCGGCCGCCAGGACGGCGGTCCGACTGCTCAGGTATCGAGTAGCGCTGCTCTCGGCTGACTCGGAAGCAGAGCGTCGAGTTCACGACGATCTGTGTCGGTTCAGGAGAACAGCGCGCCTACGCTACCGATCGAATCGATCGAACGCAAGGCTCATGACAGTTATCGGGGAGGCTTGGCAGCCTTGCAGCGCCAAGGCGTCTGGGGTCAGGCGTAGGCGGGTACAAACGCCTTTTCCGGCTCCTCGACCGGGCCGTCAACGTCCCAGTAGGGCGAGAGTTTGCGCAGTTGCGCAACGATCGGCGGCACGGCTTCGATGACGCGCTCGACTTCCTCAGCGGTGTTGTAGCGCGAGAGCGAGAAGCGGATGGTGCCATGCGCGGCCGTGTAAGGAATGCCCATGGCGCGCATCACATGCGAGGGTTCGAGCGAGCCGGAGGTGCAGGCCGAGCTTGTTGAGCAGTAGCAGGATGGCCTCGCCCTCGATGTACTCGAAAGCGATGTTGGCGGTGTTCGGCAGCCGGTTGTCCGTGTCGCCGGTGACGAAGCAGTTGGGCACGGCGGCCAGCAGCCCCTGTTCGAGCCGGTCACGCAGGGTGCGCACAGCGGTCTGCTCGTGTTCCATGTGTTCGAGCGCCATCTCGCATGCCTTGCCGAGTGCGACGATGGCCGCGCTGTTCTCGGTCCCGGCGCGCCGTCCGCGCTCCTGATGACCGCCGCGCAGCAGCGGACGAAAGCGGGTGTTGCGCCGCAGATAGAGCACGCCGATGCCTTTGGGGGCATGCAGCTTGTGGCCCGAGAGCGACAGCATGTCGATGGCGGTCCGTTTCAGATCGATCGGCACCTTGCCGACGGCCTGCACCGCGTCGGTATGAAAGAGAACACCGGCGGCCTTGGCCATCTCGGCCATGCGCTCGACCGGAAACAGGGTGCCGGTCTCGTTGTTGGCCCACATCACTGAGACGATGGCCACGCGCTCGGAGAGCAGCCGCTCATAGGCATCGAGATCGAGCCGTCCGCGACCGTCGACCGGCAGGTAGTGGACGGTGTAACCCTCTTTCTCCAACTGTTCGCAGAGCGCCAGCACCGCCGGATGCTCGACGACCGTCGTGATGATCTCGCGTCGCTCGGGCTGAACCCTGAGCGCCGAAAGAATCGCCGTCGAGTCGGACTCGGTGCCGCAGGAGGTGAAGACGATCTCGGAGTCGTGCTCGGCGCCGAGCAGGGTCTGGACCTGAGTGCGCGCGTGCTTGATCGCCTGACCGACGCGATTCCCGAACTGATGGATCGACGAGGGATTGCCGAACTGCTCGGTGAAATAGGGCAGCATGGCCTCCACCACCTCAGGGGCGACCATGGTGGTGGCGTTGTTGTCGAAATAGATGCCTTGAGCGGTGGCGGTCATGCGATGGGCCTCCTGATTTGAAGTGTCCGAAGCGCGATCAGGCACAGGCGGCCAGTTCGGATTCCTGGGTTCGTGGTCGGGCCTCGGCCGGGATCACCCGCACGAATTCACCCAGCGCCTCGACCATTCGCTCCTGGATGCCCTCCAGGGTCACGGCCGCCATCTGACAGCCGGCACAGGCGCCGCGCATCTTGACGTAGACCTGGCGGCCATCGACATCGACCAGCTCCACGTCGCCGTGATCGCGTTGCAGGGTCGGGCGGACGCTGTCGAGCACGGCTTCGATGCGGCGGATGCGCTCGACCGTGGTCAGTCGCGGGCGACCGGCCTTGACCGGCAGGGGCGTAGTGCCGGCCGTGGGCGCGAAGCTCTTTCCGGACTCGCCGAGCACGCGGTTCAGGATCTCCTCGACGCCTTCGTGACAGGCCGAACAGCCGCCGCCGGCCTTGGTGTAGTTGACCACTTCCTCGACCGTGCTCAACCCATTGGCGCGGATGGTGTTCTCGATCAGTTTTTCATCGACGGCGAAGCACTTGCAGACCAGCGCGCCTTCCTCGTGATCGTCCTTCCATTCCTCGCCGCGATAGTTGGCCACGGCCGCTTGCAGCGCCTCGCGCCCCATGACCGAGCAGTGCATCTTCTCGGGCGGCAATCCGTCGAGATAGTCGGCGATGTCCTGGTTGCTGACCTGGAGCGCCCGATCGAGCGTCATCCCCTTGATGATCTCGGTCAGGGCCGAGCTGGAGGCGATGGCTGAGCCACAGCCGAAGGTCTGGAAACCGGCGTCGAGGATGGTCTCGGTCGCGGGGTCGACCTTGAGGGTCAGTCTCAGCGCGTCACCGCAGGACAACGAACCGACCTCGCCGATCGCGTTGGCATCCTGGACCGCCCCGGCATTGCGGGGGCTGAAGAAATGCTCCTGGACCTTTTCGGAATATTCCCACATGGCTTGTCTCTCCAGCATCGTTTGGCTTGTGGTCTCGGTCGAGACGGATGCAGAAGACTAAGCAAGCAGCGAGCCAACCAGTTTCTATGATTTAAGCTGTTGTTTTTAATAGTCGCTGTGAGAGATGCAGGCGGGATCTGTCTGCTCAGGGACAGGCCCTGCACGAATTCGATGTAATGAACCCGACAAGGCCCGCTATCCCAGATGAGATCAGACAGCGGTCACGGCAGGAACGAGCAGCAGTAATCGGTCAGGCTCAGGACGCAGACGCTGAATTTGGAATCGGCCGGTACGTCGAAGGACTCGCCGCCCCGGATACGTTGCCAGCCATCCTCACCGGGAAGCTGGACGTCGAGTTCGCCGCTCAGGATCTCCATCCGCTCGGCAGCCTGGGTGCCGAACTCGAACGTGCCCGGCTGCATGATGCCGAGCGTCTTGCGGCTGCCGTCGGCGAAGGTGAGGGTGCGGCTGGTCACTTGACCGTCGAAATAGATGTTGGCGGCCTTGGCCACGGTGACGTTATTGAATTCGGACATGCTGTTTACTCGATCGAAGAGTCAATGGTTGATGAAGGAAGCGTCCCGGCCGATGGCGGTTACGCTCCGGATTGGGAATCGAAGAGATCCGCCGCGACGCTTGCCGTTGCTTGCGTGGCCCGGAGTCCGAAATGTTGATAGGCCGACTGGGTGGCCATGCGACCGCGCGGGGTGCGCATCAGGAACCCCTGCTGGATGAGGAAGGGTTCGAGCACATCCTCGATGGTGCCGCGTTCCTCGCCGATGGCCGCCGCCAGACTCTCGACCCCGACCGGGCCGCCGTCGAACTTCTCGATGACGGCCGAGAGCAGACGCCGGTCCATGTGGTCGAAGCCGAGCGCATCGACCTTGAGCATGGACAGCGCCCGATCGGCGATCGCGGCGCTGATGCGCCCGTCGCCGCGCACCTGAGCATAGTCGCGCACCCGGCGCAGCAGTCGGTTGGCGATGCGTGGCGTGCCGCGCGAGCGACGGGCGATCTCGGCGGCGCCGTCGGTTTCGGTCTCGATACCGAGGATCTGGGCCGAGCGTCGCACGATATGGGTCAGATCCTCGGCGGAATAGTATTCGAGCCGCTGCACGATGCCGAAGCGGTCGCGTAGCGGCGAGGTCAGCAGACCGGCGCGTGTGGTGGCGCCGACCAGGGTGAAGGGCGGCAGGTCGAGCTTGATCGAGCGCGCCGCCGGTCCTTCGCCGATCATGATGTCGAGCTGATAGTCCTCCATCGCCGGATAGAGCACTTCCTCGACCACCGGACTCAGGCGATGGATCTCGTCGACGAACAGCACGTCGCCCGGATCGAGATTGGTCAGGAGCGCGGCCAGGTCGCCGGGTTTCTCCAGCACCGGACCCGAAGTCTGGCGCAGGTTGACCTGCATCTCGTGGGCGATGATGTGCGAGAGCGTGGTCTTGCCCAATCCGGGCGGGCCGAAGATCAGCACATGGTCGAGCGCTTCCTCGCGCGCGCGCGCGGCGCCGATGAAGATCTCCATCTGTTCGCGCACCGCCGGTTGCCCGACATAGTCGGCGAGCCGGCGCGGACGGATGGCGCGGTCGATGGCCTTGTCGTCGGGGGCGGCCTCGGCGGTGATGAGTCGGTCGGGGTCGTTCATGGAGGTCGGTTCGAGCCGCTGATATGGGGCGAATGGGCCGGGTTCTTGATTGTGGTCAGCTTAACGGGATGCGCTCATAATGTCTGCACTCGAATCGCCAACCGATCGCTCCAAGACTCGATGACGATGCCACGCCTGACTCCGACGCTCGGCCTGACACTCTTCCTGAGCCTGACCATCGGGCTGCTGAGCCCGCTCGATGCCTGGGCCAAGAAGAGCCGCTCCAGCGGCGGCTACTCGCGTCCGTCATCGAGTCTGAGCCAGCGCACGCCATCGACACGCCCGAGCCGTGCTGCACGTACCCCGTCGGTCAGCGGCGGCTACAGCCGTCCGCGCAGTACCTCGTCCTCGATCACGACCAGTCCGGCCACGCGCGGCAGCGCCAGCGATCAGGCGCTCTCGCGACAGGGTTCCCAGCGTGCACTCGACGACTTCCGCCGTCAGCGCGAACCCGAGGCGCCGGCGATCGAAACGATCTGGAATCGTCCCTCGACCTCGACGACGCCGAGCGCACCGCGTCGGCCCTCGACCCGTGATCCGAACCTCGGTAGCACCTCCTGGTCTCGCGGTACGTCCTATGTCCCAGGAGCGCGCTATTCGGTTCCTGCCAGGAGATTGGCGAACTCCTCACCCAGCTTTGGTCCCTGGAGCGCGGTGTTGCTCTGGGGGCTGCTCGAAACCCTGTCGCGGCCCGGACATGCTGAGTTCTTCTACCATCACGCCGAGGATCCCGGTTATCGTCAGTGGCGCGCCGAGGCCGAGCAACAGGCACGCGAGGATCCCGAGCTGGCGCGTCAGTTGTCCGAACTCGACACCCGGCTGGCGTCGATGTCCGGAATGCCGCGCGATCCGAATTATCCGGCGCCGAGCGTCGAACCCGAAACGTCCGGTTTTCCCTTCGGGGCGTTGCTGACGGCGCTGTTTCTGTTACTCATCGGCGGCGTGCTCGTCATCGTGCTCTGGCGGCGCTTCTTCGGCGATGTCGGCCAGCGTCGCTCGGCGGCGAATCGCAAGTCCGGCGCTCGGACCGCCTCCTATCGTGCCGACTGGTTTCGGGTCGGCATGACGCTGCCGGTCGATCCGTCGCTGTTCATCCTGGCCGAGCCGTTCACCAAACTCCAGGCGCCGCGCGCCGCGACCGGCAGCGGCTTGGTCTCGGTCGAGCGTCTGGGAGAGGTGAAGGGGCCGGGCACGACCTGGTATCGGCTCTATGTCTCGGGTGGCGATGCCTTCTTCCAGGTGCATCTGGACGCGCGCGGTCAGCCGGACGAGTGTCGCTATTTCTCGCGGCTCGATGAAGTCGTGCCGGCCGACGCGGACGAATGGGGCGTCTGGCTCGATCGCGACGAGGGGCTGATCGGCTGGCCCGAGTTCCAGACCCAGGACGGTCTGCTCTATGGGCGTCTCTGGTCGCCCGGTCAGGCGCGCCTCGAACCCTATGCGCTCCGCGAGACCCTGGATGCTGCCGGCGGCGCAGAGATCGAGCCGAGCCGACAACAGGCGATGCTCTATGCGCGCGCCACCGACGCCCAGCCGCCCGCGCCGACGACCGAATATCTGCTGGTGGCCGCCAACGAACAGGGCGATAGCGCCTGGGTGTCGCTGCATGTCGGCATCGACATCCCCGTCGCCGGCCTGAATCTGAGCTGACCGCCACGCTCGTACCGAACCGCTTGCCTGCAACATCCTGGAGTCCCTACCGTGACCGAGACGCTCGATATCCTATGGCAGACGCTCAACAGTGGACTGCCGATCCTGTTGCTGCATTTCCTCACCACGCTGGCGCTGCTGGTGGTGGGTATTGGCGGCTATGCCCTGATCACGCCCTATCATGAGCGCGACCTGATCCGGCAGGGCAACGCCGCCGCCGGTCTGACGCTTGGCGGCGCCTGGGTGGCGCTGGCCATCCCGCTGGCCGCGACACTGGCCACCAGCGGCGTCTGGCTCGACATCCTGCTGTGGGGCAGCGTGGCGGTGCTGATCCAGTTGCTGACCTTCGGGGTCTTCGTGCTGCTGTTCCGCGATCTGCGCGCGGCGATCGAATCGGGCAATGTCGCTGCGGCGGCCTTACTGGTCGGTGTGCAGGTGGCGGTTGCGCTGCTGAACGCCGGCGCCATGGCCGGTTGAGCGAACCCCGACCCCTGTCTTTCCATACTCGAACATCTGATCTGAATCATCAGGAGCGAACATCCATGTTCAATTTCATCCGTCACTTCGCCGGGGTCAAGGCCGATCAGGCCGTCCAGAGTGGTATCGAGGCTCTGGTGCGCTGGGATCCCAAGGGCGCGACCGAGGCCGAGCTACGCGCCATGGAGGAGCATCTCGACGAGCTGGGGCTGGAGGTCGCTCAGGCGCGCGCGGTCTATGAGCGTGAGAAGCAGGAGGCCGACGCCATCCAAAAGCTGCTCGATCAGCGCATGGCCGCCGCCGAGATGCTGCAAGGTCAGATCGCCGCCGAAGCCGACCCAAGCCGCCGCGCGGCACTCGAACAGAGTCTGCATACCCTGCTCGACATGCTCGAACAGATGGCGCCCGATGTGGAACGCGAAGCGAGCGAGGCGCGCGATGCCCAGGAGTTCCTGGCGATGCTGGAACAGACCTACAACGAGGCGGGTTCCAAGCTCAAGGAGGCGCGGCGTCAGTTGGAACGTGCCGAGCGCGACATGCGCCGTGCCGAACAGCAGCGCGAGCAGGCCGAGCGTCAGGCCGAGGTGGCGCGCCGCGCGGCTGGACTCAGCGGCACCACCAACAGTCTGAACGTGGCCCTCAAGGCGATGAACGAGGCCGCCGCGCGCGATCTGGCCCAGGCCGAGGCGGCGAGCCTGAAGGCCAAGCTGCTCGCACCCACGCGCCCCGAGCAGGACGATCCCAATATCGCCGCGGCTCTGGCGGCCGCCGGCGGCAAGGGGCCGGCTCCGCAGTCGGCCAGTGACCGTCTGGCGCGATTAAAGGCGCGTCACGGCTGACGGGCGGCTGTTGCGTGGGTTGCGTGGTTGGTGAGCGCTTCGCTCAAGCATGTGAACAGCCCGGCGTCGGCAACTGCCGATATTCCGAACAGCGTCTGGGAGTCGGTACGCCCTTGCCCGGATTGAGCAGACCGAGCGGGTCGAAGGCCTCCTTGACGGCGTGGAACTGGCGCAGTTCCTCGGGCGTGAACTGGACGCACATCTGATTGATCTTCTCGATGCCCACGCCATGCTCGCCGGTGATGGTGCCGCCGACCTCGACGCACAGCTCCAGCAGACGTCCGCCCAGTTCCTCGGTGCGCTGAAGCTCGCCGGGCTGGTTGGCGTCGAACAGGATCAGCGGGTGCAGGTTGCCGTCGCCGGCATGGAAGACGTTGGCCACGCGCAGTCCGTACTCCTGGGACAGCTCGGCGGTGCGCCGGAGTACCTCGGGCAGGGCGCGGCGCGGGATGGTGCCGTCCATGCAGTAGTAGTCGGGTGAGATCCGCCCGACGGCGGGGAAGGCCGCTTTGCGCCCCTGCCAGAAGCGCAGCCGCTCGGCTTCGTTCTGCGAGGTGCGGACTTCGGTCGCACCGCTGTCGAGCAGCAGGGTGCGTACCTGCATGACCTGCTCGGAGACCTCCTGGTTGGTGCCGTCGAGTTCGCAGAGCAGGATGGCCGCCGCCTCGGTCGGATAGCCGGCGTGAACGAAGTCCTCGGCGGCCTGGATCGCCGGGCCGTCCATCATCTCCAGACCGGCCGGAATGATGCCGGCGGCGATGATGTCGCCGACGGCGCGTCCGGCGCGCTCCACGTCATCGAAGGCGGCCAGCAACGCCTGGGCGCGCTCCGGGATCGGCAGCAGCTTGACCCGCGCCTCGACCATGACCCCGAGCATCCCCTCCGAGCCGACGAAGAGCGCGAGCAGGTCGTAACCGGCTGAGTCGAGCGCCGCCGAGCCGAGTTCGATCAGCTCGCCCTCCAGTGTGACGAAGGTGACGGACAGCACGTTGTGGACCGTGAGTCCGTACTTGAGACAGTGCACGCCGCCCGAGTTCTCGGCCACGTTGCCGCCGATGGTGCAAGCGATCTGGCTCGATGGGTCGGGGGCATAGTAGAGCCCATGCGGGCGCGCGGTCTCGCTGATGGCAAGATTGCGCACGCCGGGCTGGACGCGCGCGGTGCGTCCGATCGGGTCGAGTTCCAGGATTTGGTTGAAGCGCGCCAGACTGAGCAGGAGTCCGTCGGGCAGGGGCAGGGCGCCGCCCGAGAGTCCGGTTCCGGCCCCGCGCGCCACCACTGGGATCCGGCGCTCGTGACAGAGGCGCAGGATGCGCTGGACTTCGGCGACCGTGCGCGGCAGCACCACCAGCAGCGGCAGTTGGCGATAGGCCGAGAGGCCGTCGCACTCGTATGGGCGGACTTCTTCCTCGCGCTCCAGCAGCGAATCGTCCGGCAGGAAGGCGCGCAGCTCGGCGACCAGTGCCGCGCGCTTGCCCCTGAGATCCGGGTCGTCGAAGGCCACTCGGGTGGGTTGGATCAGGCTCATCAGCCGCCTCTGTCAGATATCGAGTCTTGCACGATCAATGCGGGCACTGACTTCGGGTCGCAAGTCCCAATGCCGTCATGGACTGGAATCTGAGCGCTTTCGCCGTGGTGGCGCCGGGCCTGGAGCGGTTGGTGTGGCGGGCGCTGTGAATCATGGTGCGCGCGGAGTCGGAACGGGAATCCGCAACGGTCCGGCGGCTCAAGCCTCGGTCGCGCGTGCTCCGATCACGACGCCGAGGATATGCACGTCATCGCCTTGTGGCTCGTAGAGCACGCGCAATCCCTGGATGCTGTAGTCGCGCATCCCTTCGCTTTGAGCCGGCGCGCGTCGCTGATCGAGCGTGGGGCGGGCGAGCAGGCGCTCGGCGCCCTGAAAGACGTGCTCGACCAGCCGCCGAGCCTGGATGGCCGAATCACGGGCAACGATGGCAGCGATGGCCTCGATGTCGTCGAGCGCCGCGCGCGACCAGATCAGCTCTCCAGCCATCGGTCCAGCCGCTGCTTGGCTTCGTTGTTGAGATAACCGCGTCCCTGGGCGATGTCCTCGCGTCCGCGCTCGGCCTTCTCCATCACATAGAGGTGATACTGGATGTCCTCCAGGGTGCAGTCGTCGGGCAGTTGGCGAAGCAGTTCGGTCACGGCCTGCTTGGCGTTGCGCGTGGCTGGAGTCCGCGCCGTCGTTGCCGCGGCGGTCAGAGGCGTGGGAGCGCGAACACCAAGGCGAACGTCGTCGGGAATGTCCATGTCAAAGAACCCCAGGGTTTCGAGTCTTGAAGCGTATGAATCAGTCAGCCGTTTCAGCCGCCCGTGACCGGTGGGAAGAAGGCGACCTCCTGTCCGTCCAGGATCAGCGTCTCGGGGCGTGCCAGTTCCTGTTCGACGGCCGCCAGCACGGTTTCCAAACCGCCGAGCGCTTCGGCCCAGACGCCGCCGCGTGCGCACAGATGCCGGCGCAGCGCGGCGACAGTCGCGGTATCCGTCGACCAGTCGAGCTGTTCTTCGCTGGTGTCGAGCCGTTCGCGCAGACGGGCGAAATAGCGTATCCGAATCATCGCGCCCTCCGAATCCCCAGATCAGTGCAACAGCTCGCCGAACGGCAGGAACTCGACCGGATCGCCGCGCTCGACGACCCGCCCCGGCTGGAGCTGCACCAGACCATCGGCCCAGGCGACAGAGGACAGCACCGCCGATGAGCGGCTGGGATAGACCGCGACCTCCAGCTCGCCATCGGCACCGCGTTCCAGACGTGCGCGCTGGAATTCGAGCCGCTTGTCCGGGCGCAGCCAGTCGAAACCGGCGCGGATCCGGAGCGGACGCACATCCAGCTCGCCCGCCACACCCTGCATCCGTCGGATCAGCGGTCGCGCGAACAGCGCGGCGGTGACGAACAGCGACACCGGATTGCCGGGACAGCCGAGTAGTGGCGTGCCCTGGACCTCACCGAAGGCGAGCGGCTTGCCGGGACGGATCTTCACCTGATGGAGTTCGAGTCGACCGAGTCGCTCGACGGCAGGCTTGATGTGATCCTCCTCGCCGACCGAGACCCCGCCGCTGGCGATGATCAGATCCGCCTCGCGTGCGCCGCGTGCCATGGCCGCGACGGTCGATTCGAGATCGTCTGCGACGATGCCGAGATCCACCACCTCACAGCCCCAGGTCTGCAACAGTCCCATGAGCATGAAACGGTTGGAGTTGTAGATCTGGCTAGGCCCCAGCGGTTCGCCGGGCAACGCCAGCTCGTCGCCGCTGGAGAGCATCGCCACGCGCAGACGACGACGCACCACCAGTCGAGCCACGCCGACCGACGCCGCCAGACCCAGATGCGCCGGCGTCAACCGCGTGCCGGCCGCGATCACCTCGGCGCCGGTACGAATGTCTTCGCCCGTGCGGCGGACGTTGGCGCCGGCCTTGACGTCGAGCGGAATCCGCACCTGTCCGTCGGACGCTTCGCACACCTCCTGCACGACCACTGTATCCGCTCCCTCGGGCATGGGCGCGCCGGTGAAGATCCGTGCCGCCGTGCCGGGTGCCAGCGGTTCACCAACCGCACCGGCCGGGATGCGCTGAGCGACCGGCAGCCGACCCTCGTGCGCGGCCAGATCGGCGTGCCGGATGGCATACCCGTCCATGGCGCTGTTGTCCCAGCCGGGCACGTCGAGGGTGCTCATGACCGGCTCGGCCAGCACACGCCCGAGCGCCGCCTCGAGCCCCAGGGTCTCGGTGCCGTCGATGGGCGAGACGCGCGCCGTCAGAAAGGCGACGGCCTCGTCCCTGGTCAGGGTCTTGCCGCCGGCCGCAACCGGCGCACAGTCGTTGGATCGATCCATCATCGTTCCAATAAACGCGGAATGAGTTGAGCGAAATTGCAGGGCCGGGTGCGGATGTCGAGTTGCGGCTGGAGGATGCGCTCCCAAGCCGTGCGACAGGCCCCGGTCGAGCCGGGCAGACAGAAGACGAAGGTACCGTTGGCCAGCCCGCCGAGCGCCCGCGACTGGAGCGTCGAGGCGCCGATCTCCTCGAACGAGACCTGCCGGAACAGCTCGCCGAAGCCCTCGACCTGCTTGTCGAGCAGGGGTGCGATGGCCTCGGGCGTGCTGTCGCGTCCGGTCACGCCGGTGCCGCCCGTACTCAGGATCACCTCGATCTCGGGATCGGCGATCCAGCGCGAGAAGACCGCGCGCAACAGGTAGACGTCGTCGCGGACGATCTCTCGCGCGACGACCGCGTGTCCAGCCGCCTCGGCGCGCTCACGCAGCAACTGGCCGGAGGTGTCGCGGGACTCGTCCCGACTGTCCGAGACGGTCAGGATCGCCAATCGCAGCGGACGGAATGGCTGCTCGGTGAAATGCGCGCTCATGAGTGAGTTCCCCCTGATAGCGGAGAGTGTCCCGGATGGCCGTCAACCTCAACGCAGCTGGCTGATGTCGCGCACCGCGCCATTGGCCGCACTGGTGGTCATGGCGGCATAGGCTTTGAGCGCGCTCGACACCACGCGCTGACGCGACACCGGCTGCCAGGCATTCGCCCCCTTGGCCTCCATCGCCTGACGGCGCGCCGCGATCTGCTCATCACTGACCGCAAGATGGATGCGCCGATTGGGAATGTCGATCTCGATGCGGTCGCCTTCCTCGACCAGACCGATGAGCCCGCCCTCGGCCGCTTCCGGCGAGACATGGCCGATGGACAGTCCCGAGGTGCCGCCCGAGAACCGCCCGTCGGTGATGAGCGCACAGACCTTGCCCAGCCCCTTGGACTTGAGATAGCTGGTCGGGTAGAGCATTTCCTGCATTCCCGGACCGCCCTTGGGGCCTTCATAGCGGATGACGACGATGTCGCCGGGCTGGATGCGGTCGGTCAGGATCGCGGAGACGGCGTCTTCCTGGCTCTCGAAGATCCGAGCCGGGCCGCTGAAGCTCAGGATCTCGGCATCGACGCCGGCGGTCTTGACGATACAGCCGTCCTCGGCCAGATTGCCGAACAGCACCGCCAGACCGCCATCCTGGCTGTAGGCATGTTCGCGATCGCGGATACAGCCGGCGGCACGGTCCAGATCCAGCTCGGGCCACTGGGCGTCCTGGCTGAAGGCGACCTGAGTCGGGATGCCGCCGGGCGCGGCGCGGAAACGCGCGTGCGCTTCGCTGTCCTGACTGCGTCCGATGTCCCAGCGCGCCAGTGCCTCGCCCAGGGTCGGGCTGTGCACGGTACAGGTGTCGGTATGGAGCAGTCCGGCGCGCTCCAGCTCGCCGAGAATTGAGAGCACGCCACCGGCGCGATGCACGTCCTCCATGTGGTACTTCTGCGTGGCCGGAGCGACCTTGCACAGATTCGGTACCTTGCGGCTCAGACGGTCGATGTCGGTCATGGTGAACGCGACCTCGGCCTCACGCGCGGCGGCCAGCAGATGCAGCACGGTGTTGGTCGAGCCACCCATGGCGATGTCGAGACTCATGGCGTTCTCGAAGGCGGCGAAGTCGGCGATTGAACGCGGCAGTACGCGGTCATCATCCTGTTCATAGTAGCGGCGCGCCAGCTCCACGATCAGCCGTCCGGCTTCGAGGAACAACTCGCGGCGCTTGGCATGGGTGGCCAGCAGGGAACCGTTGCCCGGCAGACTCAGACCCAGCGCCTCGGTCAGACAGTTCATCGAATTGGCGGTGAACATGCCCGAGCAGGAGCCGCAGGTCGGACAGGCCGAGCGCTCGATCCGGTCGACGTCGGCATCACTCTCGTTGGGATTGGCGGCGGCGATCATGGCGTCGACCAGATCCAGATGCACCTCGCCCCCGGCGCGTTGCACCTTGCCCGCCTCCATCGGCCCGCCCGAGACGAACACCGCCGGGATGTTCAGGCGCAGCGCGGCCATCAGCATGCCGGGCGTGATCTTGTCGCAGTTGGAGATGCAGACCATGGCATCGGCGCAATGGGCGTTGACCATGTACTCGACCGAGTCGGCGATGATCTCGCGCGAGGGCAGGGAGTAGAGCATCCCGTTGTGGCCCATGGCGATGCCGTCGTCGATGGCGATGGTGTTGAATTCCTTGGCCACGCCGCCGGCGGCCTCGATCTCGCGCGCAACCAGCTGGCCCAGATCCTTCAGATGCACATGACCGGGGACGAACTGGGTGAAGGAGTTGACGACGGCGATGATGGGTTTGTCGAAATCGGCGTCGGTCATGCCGGTGGCGCGCCACAGGGCGCGCGCGCCGGCCATGTTGCGGCCATGGGTGCTGGTTCTGGAGCGATACTGGGGCATGAGCTTAGATGACCTCGGGACTGATCGAAGTCGCTCAGTATATCGCCGCCAGCCGCAATCCTTGAACACTTTGGGTCCGTGATCATTGCCAGGACTTGACAGTTTTTGAGTCGGCCAAGGTAATATCCCGTTCGAGGCGCGCGACACGCCCCGCCAAGAGCCGAGTCCATTCGCATGACCCCAAAGATCTCGCTGCGCACCTATACCTTCATCGACTCGCTGCAACCGCAGTTGGCCGCCTATATCGCCACGGTCTCCCAGGGGTTTCTGCCGGTTCCCGGCGATGCCTGCCTGTGGCTCGAGGTCTCGCCCGGCATGGCCGTGCATCGCCTCACCGACGCGGCCCTCAAGTCCACTCGGGTGCATCTGGCCCAGCAGGTGGTGGAGCGCGCCTACGGCTCCATGGTCATCCACCAGCGCGACCAGAGTGATGTCATCGAGGCCGGTCGCCTCATCCTCAACAGCATGCAGGCCAAGCAGGACGACCGCCAACCCTGCCGGGTTCAGTGGTCGGAGATCATCCGCGGCATGACCCCGGACCACACCGTCCTGATCAACCGCCAGGAACGACGCGGCTCCATGATCCTGCCGGGCCAGAGCATGTTCATCCTGGAAACCGAGCCGGCCGGCTATATCACCTATGCCGCCAATCAGGCCGAGAAGGCGGCCAGTATCACCCTGGTCGACGTCAAGGCCATCGGCGCCTTTGGCCGTCTGACCCTGGCCGGCAGTGAGACCAACATCGACGAGGCCGCCGCTGCCGCCATCGCCGCCGTGGCCAGTCCGCGCGGCACGCATTAGGCGCGCGGAGAGTCAGGGGGATCGAGGAACATGCACCGCAATGAATTGCTGAGTCTGCTGGAGGCCTACGACACCCAGATCATGACCGAGGCCGGCTATCTCGAACGCACCAAGGACTTCGTGCGCGCCCACGAAGACTGCTTCCATTCGGAACTGCTGCCCGGTCATGTCACAGGTTCCGCCTGGGTGGTGAACCCGGATCGTGACCTCGTGCTGATGCTGCATCACAAGAAGCATTCACAGTGGTTCCAGCCCGGCGGCCACGCCGACTGCGACGCCGACATCCGCCGTGTCGCCCTGCGCGAGACCCACGAAGAGACCGGCATCGCGCCCGAGCAGATCCGCCTGCTCAGCGAGGGCATCTTCGATCTCGACATCCACACCATTCCCGCCAGCGAACATGGGCCGCGCCATGTCCACTACGATGTGCGTTTTCTGATCGAGATCGACGACCATCTGCCCATCCCAGGCAACGACGAGTCACACGATGTCATCTGGGTTCCGCTGCATCTGGTGCCGCGCTACAACAACAACCTTTCCACCCATCGCATGGTGGACAAGACCCGCCGGCTGAAGAATCCGCATCGTCAGTAGGCGTGAGCGCCGGCTCCCATGCCGCTACGCCACAGGATCTCGATCGTGCGTGGCGCCGGCCGACAGTCAGTTTTCAGTGCGGGATCAGGAATTCGAGCAGCGCCTTCTGGGCATGGAGCCGGTTCTCGGCTTCGTCCCAGACCACCGAGCGCGGGCCGTCGATGACCGAGGCGGCGACTTCCTCGCCGCGATGCGCCGGCAGACAGTGCATGAAGAGGACGTCGCTGCTGGCCTGATCCATGATGGCATCCGTGACCTGATAGCTGGCGAACGCCGCCTGACGCCGCTCCTGCTCCTCTTCCTGACCCATGCTGGCCCAGACGTCGGTGGCGATCAGATGTGCGCCCTCGGCGGCCTCGCGCGGGTCGCGCAGGATCGTGCAGCGGTCGCCGCAGGCCGCCAGCAGGTCGGCGTCCGGATCGAATCCCTCGGGACAGGCCACGCGCAGCTCGAAGTCGAACAGTTGCGCCGCTTCCATGAAGGAATGGCACATGTTGTTGCCGTCGCCGATCCAGACCACGCGCTTGCCCTGGATGTCGCCGCGATGCTCGTGGAAGGTCTGGAGATCGGCGAGCATCTGGCAGGGATGACAGCGGTCGGTCAGACCATTGATCACTGGGACGCGCGAGTGGGCAGCGAACACTTCCACCGTCTTCTGCTCGAAGGTGCGGATCATGACCGCATCGACCATGCGCGAGATGACCCGCGCGCTGTCCTCGATCGGCTCACCCCGCCCGAGCTGGGTGTCGCGTGGCGAGAGGAAGAGCGCATGACCGCCGAGCTGGACCATGCCGGCCTCGAAGGAGACACGGGTGCGGGTCGATGACTTCTCGAAGATCATCGCCAGGGTGCGGCCGGCGAGCGGCTTGAAGTCCTGACCGGCGGCACGCATCCGCTTGAGTTCGGTGGCACGCGCAATCAGCGCTCGGGCCTCGTCCAGGCTCAGATCGAGCAATGAGAGGAAGTGCCGGCAGTCTGTCTGTTGGGTGGCCATCGGAGGATGTCTCTCGCGGGTTCGTCTTCAGGCGTCGCCCAAAAAGCCTTGGATGAGTCCGGTGAGGGTGGCGACCAGTTCATCGATCTGGGCGCGGTCGATGATCAGCGGCGGCAGCAGCCGGATCACCCGCTCGGCGGTGACGTTGATCAGGAGTCCGGCGTCGAGCGCCCGACCGACGAGTTCGCCGCAGGGACGGTCGAGCTCGATCCCGACCATGAGGCCGCGTCCACGGATCTCGACCAGGCCTTGAGTCTCGCCCAGTGCCGCACGCAGCGAATCGAGCAGATAGGCGCCTTGGGCGGCGGCGTTCTCGGTCAGGTTCTCGTCGATCAGGGTCTCCAGCACCGCGCGCCCAACGCGACAGGCGAGCGGATTGCCGCCGAAGGTCGAGCCGTGCGAGCCGGGCGAGAACACCTCGGCCGCCGCGCCGCGCGCCAGACAGGCGCCGATCGGCATCCCGTTGCCCAGCCCCTTGGCGAGCGTGACCACATCCGGCTGGATGCCCGCGTGCTGGAAGGCGAACAGCCGCCCGGTGCGGCCCATGCCGGTCTGGATCTCGTCGAGCATCAGCAGCCAGCCCGAGCGGTCGCAGATCTCGCGCAGCCGGACCAGATAGTCGTCGGACGGAAGCCGGATGCCGCCTTCGCCCTGGATCGGTTCGATCAGGATCGCAACGATGTTGGGCCGGTTGGCGGCTGCCGTTTCGATGGCGTCCAGATCGTCATAGGGCACGCGCACGAAGCCCTGGACCAGCGGCTCGAAACCGGCCTGGACCTTGCGGTTGCCGGTGGCCGAGAGCGTGGCCAGGGTGCGGCCGTGGAAACTGTGCTCGGCAACCAGGATCGCCGGGTTCTCGATGCCGCGCCGATGGGCATGGAGCCGGGCCAGCTTGATCGCCGCTTCGTTGGCCTCTGCGCCCGAATTGGCGAAGAAGACGCGATCCATCCCGGCCTGCTCGGTCAGGAGCGCGCCCAGGCGTTCCTGCTCGGCGACGCCGTAGAGGTTGGAGGTATGGATCAGCCGCCCGGCCTGCTCGCACAATGCGTCGCGCACGGCCGGATGGGCGTGTCCCAGTCCGCACACGGCGATCCCGGACAGCGCATCCAGATAGCGCGTGCCGTTGGTGTCCCAGAGCCAGACGCCCTCACCCCGGTCGAAGGTGACGGGCAGGCGATTGTAGGTGGCCATCAAGGGTTCGCTCATGGCGCAAAGACCCCGATCGAGCTTTCAGAATGAAAATAAAAAAGGCGGTTACCCCGCATGGGAAACCGCCTCTGTGTATAAGGCGAAGTGGGCGAATATAACGCGATATTTACATGCTTGACAAGGATCGCCGTATCGATTCGCGTGGTTCAGCCGCCATAATTGGCGGCGACGAACTCCCAGTTCACCTTGTCCCAGATGCTTTCGAGATACTTGGGACGGGCGTTGCGATAGTCGATGTAGTAGGCGTGTTCCCAGACGTCGACGGTCAGGAGTGCGGTCTTGCCCGAGGTCATGGGCGTGCCGGCGTTGGAGGTGTTGAAGATCTCGATCGAGCCGTCGGCGTTCTTGACCAGCCAGGTCCAGCCCGAGCCGAAGTTGGTGGCGGCCGACTGGGCGAACTGCTTCTTGAATTCATCGAAGGAACCGAACTTGGCGTCGATCGCCGCCGCCAGCGCGCCGCTCGGGGCGCCGCCGCCGTTGGGGCTGAGACAGTTCCAGTAGAAAGTATGGTTCCAGACCTGAGCGGCGTTGTTGAAGAGTCCGCCCGAGGACTTCAGGACGATGTCCTCCAGGCTCATGTCGGCGAACTCGGTGTCCTTGATCAGGTTGTTGAGATTGGTGACATAGGTCTGATGATGCTTGCCGTAGTGGTACTCGATGGTCTCGGCCGAGATCACCGGCTCCAGGGCGTTCTTCTCATAGGGCAGGGCGGGCAGTTCGTGCGTCATGATCGTCGGGTCTCCTGCGTTTTAGCGTGGGATCTTGGGTTTGGAGGGCTGAGCCGGACCGTTCGCGTGAACGGCATCAGCGACACGGCCATCCATGATGAATGCACCGTCACCATGCGGTCGACTCGCCGTTTTTACAACCATCCCCCGTCGGCGATTCAGCTATCCTCTTGGCGATAGTCATCTGATCACTTGGCGGGAGAAGATCTGAAATGTGCGGTATCTGTGGCGAGCTGCGGCTCGATGGTGCGCCGGCCGATCTGGACGCGATCGGGCACATGATGGCCGAATTGACGCGGCGCGGCCCGGATCATGGCGGTAGTTACAGCGACGGGGCGCTGGCCTTCGGACATCGGCGGCTGGCGATCATCGATCTGTCGGTGCGCTCCAATCAGCCGATGGTCGATGCCGAGCTGGGGCTGGCGCTGGTCTTCAACGGCACCATCTACAACTACCGTGCGCTGCGGCGCGAACTGGAGTCGAAGGGCTATCGCTTCTTCTCCGAGGGCGACAGCGAGGTCATCCTCAAGGCCTGGCACGCCTGGGGGACCGGTTGCGTCGAGCGGCTGCACGGCATGTTCGCCTTCGCCGTCTGGGACGCCGGCCGGCGTTCGCTGTTCCTGGCGCGCGACCGCTTCGGCATCAAACCGCTCTACTGGTCGGAGCAGGGGCGCGTGCTGCGTTTCGCCTCGAATCCACAGGCCCTGCTGGCCGCCGGCGGCGTGGATACGCGCATCGATCCAGTTGCGCTGCACAATCTCTTCACGCTCCATGCCGTGGTCCCGGCACCGCGCACTATCCTCCAGGGTGTGCGCAAGCTGGCGCCCGGACACTGGCGGCTGATTGAGGCCGATGGGCGTCAGACCGAGCGCGCCTATTGGCGTCTGACAGCCCAACGTCCCGCTTCGCCGCTGTCCGAGGGCGAATGGCTGGAGTCCATCCACGCCGCCCTGCGTCACGCGGTCAAGATCCGTAGCGAGGTTGCGGATGTCCCGGTCGGGGTGCTGCTCTCGGGCGGGCTGGACTCCAGTCTGCTGGTGGCCCTGCTCGCCGAGGCCGGAGTCGCGGATCTGCGCACCTTCTCAGTCGGTTTCGAGGACACGCCCGAGGAGGCCGGTAGCGAATTCGAATACTCGGATCTGGTCGTCGAGCGCTACGGCACGCGGCACCATAAATTCCTGGTTCCCAACGACCAGGTGCTGACCCGGCTGCCCGAGGCGATCGGCGCCATGGCCGAGCCGATGTTCGGTCAGGATGCGGTGGCCTTCTATCTGCTCGCCGAACAGGTCTCGCGCGAGATCAAGGTCGTGCAGTCGGGGCAGGGCGCCGACGAGGTGTTCGGCGGCTATTTCTGGTATCCGCGCATGATGGCCGAGACGACTGGCTCACCGCTGGAACGCTTCGCCAAGCATTATTTCGATCGCGATCACGACGAGTATCTACGGATGATCGGGGCGTCCTACGCCGGTGAGGATCATACTTCGGCCCTGATCGCCGAGCGTCTGGCCGAGCCGGACGCCGACACCTTCCTGGATGCCGTGCTGCGGCTGGATGTGACCACCCTCATCGTCGACGACCCGGTCAAACGTGTCGACAACATGACCATGGCCTGGGGGCTGGAGGCGCGCGTGCCCTTCCTCGATCACCAGCTCGTCGAACTGGCCGCGCGCTGTCCGCCCGAACTCAAGCTGCGCGAGGGCGGCAAGTATCCCCTCAAGGCGCTCGCCCGTGGACTGCTGCCGGAGGCCGTGATCGACCGGCCCAAGGGCTACTTCCCGATGCCGGCGCTCAAATACGTGCGCGGCCCTTTCCTCGACATGATGCGCGACGTCCTGACCTCACGCGCCAGCCGCGAGCGCGGTCTCTATCGCCAGGCCTATCTCGACCAGCTCCTGGCCGCGCCCGACATGCACCACACCCGCATCCAGGGCAACAAGCTCTGGCATCTGGCGCTCCTGGAACTCTGGCTCCAGCGTCACGTCGATTGAGCCGACGCGGCGCGGGCGGATTTGAAAATGCGCCAGTCCGGCCCGATTCTGGGCCGGAGCATCATTCAACGACTATCGAGGACTCTCATGATGGATGTCTTGGAACGTATCGGCGAGCAGGTCAAGAACAACCCGGTCGTGATCTACATGAAGGGCACGCCGCAGTTTCCGCAGTGCGGCTTCTCCATGCGCGCCGCGCAGGCGCTGCAACAGTGCGAGGTGCCCTTCGCCTATGTCAACGTCCTGCAGGATCCCGAGATCTTCGAGCATCTGCCGCGTTTCGCCGACTGGCCGACCTTTCCGCAGATCTACATCGACGGCGAGCTGGTGGGCGGCTGTGACATCACGCTCGAACTGCACGCCAGCGGCGAGCTGAAGACGATGATGGAACTGGCCGTCGCCAAGGCCGACAACGCCTGAGCGATCAACCCGAAACCTGGTCCGATCCCGCCACCACCTCGGTATTGCGCTCCCAGTAACGCTCGGGGTCGAGTTCGCGCCAGCGATTGACGACCGCGCAGAACAGCCGCGCGGTCTGCTCGGCGTCATAGGCCGCTGAGTGCGCCTCGCTGTGCTTCCAGTGCAGTCCCGCGGCCCTGGAGGCCTTGGCGAGCACAGTCTGGCCGAACATCAGTCCGCCGAGCGTGACGGTGTCGAAGACGCTGAAGGCATGGAAGGGATTGCGCTTGTAGCCGGTGCGCTCGACGGCGGCCTTGATGAATCCCAGATCGAAGTGCGCATTGTGTCCGACCAGGATGGCGCGGTTGCAGCCGGTCGATTTCACCGCCTTGCGAATCGGGGTGAGGATGCGTTCGAGTGCATCGTGCTCCGAGATCGCATCACGGAAAGGGTGATGGGGATCGATGCCGTTGAAGGCCAGCGCACGCGGGTCGAGTTCCGAGCCGACGAAGGGCAGCACGTGGCAGGCGAGCGTCGGCGCGGGTTCGAGCAGACCGTCGGACCGCTGGCGGATGATGACGGCCGCGACCTCCAGCAGGGCGTGGCGCTGGGCATCGAAACCGGCGGTCTCGACGTCCACCACTACTGGCAGGAAACCGCGAAAACGCCGCGCAATGCTGTTGGGGGTGTGTTCCTGTTCTCTCATCGCCACAGCATAAGTGCGCGCGCGACGAATGCCAATGCTCTCGGTCGCAGCGAGTCTCCGACGGCGCTTCGCGCTGTGGTAGGATTCGGTCAGGTCATCGAGGAGATTCGCCGGGTATATGGGTATGGTGATGGGTCGATCATGGACGCGCGCACTGGCTTGGCTGGTGGCGCCAACGCTCTTGCTGGGGTGCGCCTCCAAGCCCGATCGCGAGGTCGATCCGCGCGATCCGCTGGAGCCTTTCAACCGGGCCACCTTCCGCTTCAACATGGATTTCGACAAGGCGTTCATGCAGCCGATCGCCAGGGGCTATCAGAAGGTGACGCCCGAGCCGGTCGATCGCGGCATCACCAACTTCTTCGACAACCTCGCCGATGTCACCTCGGCGGTGAACAACGTCCTGCAGTTCAAGATGTCGCGCGCGGGCAGTGATGTCGGGCGCATCTTCATCAACTCCACCGTCGGCGTGCTGGGCTTCATCGACGTGGCCACCAACGTCGGTCTGCCGAGCTACAAGGAGGACTTCGGGCAGACGCTGGGCTACTGGGGTCTGGAGCCGGGCGCCTATCTGGTCACGCCCTTACTCGGGCCGAGCTCCATGCGCGATGCCATCGGTATGGGGGGCGACATCGTCATGGACCCGCTGGCCAATCTCAAGAAGCATCAGGTGCACTGGGGACTGGTCGGGGTGCGCTTGATCGACCGGCGCGCGGATCTGCTGACGACGACTGAGATCGTCGAGGAGGCCTCCATCGATCTCTACAGCTTCGTCCGCGACGCCTATCTCCAGCGTCGTCAGACGCTGGTCTATGACGGCAATCCGCCAACCGACGACTCACAGCCCGACTTCTGGGACGAGGTCGAGTTCTGATCCACTCCCCGCATGACGAGTTCGCCGGCAGATCCAGTCCGGCGGCTCGTCGTCACGTGTCGGCCGAGGATCACTCGATCCGCCAGCCGATGGTCTCGCCGGCGCACATCGGAACCACCTGACTGTCTCCGAACGCATAACGCTCAGGGAGCGTCCAGGAAGCGCGGATCAGTCGGATGCGCTCCTGGTTGCGGGGCAGGCCGTAGAAATCCGGTCCATGCTGACTGGCGAAGCCTTCGAGCCGGTCGAGCGCGCCGGCCCGGTCGAAGACCTCGGCATAGGCTTCCAGCGCGGCATGAGCGCTGAAGATGCCGGCGCAGCCGCAACTGCATTCCTTGCTCCCAACGGCATGAGGCGCACTGTCGGTGCCCAGGAAGAAGCGTGGATGACCACTGGTCGCGGCTTCGACCAGCGCCAGCCGATGGCGCTCACGTTTGAGCACCGGCAGGCAGTAGAAATGTGGACGAATCCCGCCGGCCAGGATGGCATTGCGGTTGTAGAGCAGATGATGCGGCGTGATGGTCGCGGCCAGGGTCTCGGGGCCGGAACGCACGAAGTTCACGGCCTCGGCGGTGGTCACATGCTCCAGCACGATCTTGAGTCCGGGAACCTGATCGATGAGCGGGCGCAACACCCGCTCGATGAAGACCGGCTCGCGATCGAAGATGTCGACCGCCTCCTCCGTCACCTCGCCATGCACCAGGAGCGGCATCCCGACCTCGCGCATCGCCTCCAGCACCGGCTTGAGCCGGGGGATGTCGGTCACGCCGCTCTCGGAATTGGTGGTCGCCCCGGCCGGATAGAGCTTGCAGGCGACCACCACGCCGCTCGCCTTCGCGCGCGCGATCTCGTCCGGGGTGGTGCGATCGGTGAGATAGAGCGTCATCAGCGGCTCGAAGCGGCTGCTCTCAGGGAGCGCCGCCAGGATACGCTCACGGTAGGCGAGCGCCTGCTCAGTCATCACCACCGGCGGCTTGAGATTCGGCATGACGACGGCACGCGCGAACTGACGCGCGCTGAAACCCACCACATCGGCCATGGCCGCACCGTCGCGCAGATGCAGATGCCAGTCGTCCGGCCGGGTGATCTCGATCGAATCGTACTCTTGCATGACTCAGGCCGCCTTGGGTCCGGCGGCAACGATGCGCGGGTCGACCTGATCGGCGAACTTGTTGAAGTTCGCGGCGAACATGCCAGCGAGCTTGCATGCCTGGGCGTCGTAGTCGGCGCCGTTCGGCCAGGTGCTCCGGGGATCGAGGATCTCGGCCGGGACACCTGGGCAGGATTCGGGGATCTGGAGACCGAAGATCGGATCGAGCCGCATTGGCACGCCGTCGAGCCGGCCGTCGAGTACGGCGTTGACCATGGCTCGGGTGTGCGGGATCTTGATGCGCTCGCCGACCCCATAGGGACCGCCGCTCCAGCCGGTATTGATCAGCCAGACCTGGGTGCCGTGCTCAGCGAGGCGCCGGCCGAGCAGTTCGGCATAGCGTTGCGGATGCAGCGGCAAGAAGGGCGCGCCATAACAGGCGCTGAACACGGGCGAGGGTTCGGTGACGCCCTTCTCGGTGCCCGCGACCCGTGCCGTATAGCCCGAGATGAAGTGATACATGGCCTGTTCGGGCGTCAGACGCGAGATCGGCGGCAGTACGCCGAAGGCATCGCAGGTCAGAAACAGCACCACGCTCGGATGTCCGCCCATGCCGGTCTCACTGGCGTTGGGGATGGCGCTGATGTGATAGGCGCCGCGCGTGTTCTCGGTCAGCGACTCGTCGTCCAGATCGAGCCGGCGGTCTTCCGAGCGCACGGTCACGTTCTCCAGCACGGTGCCGAAGCGGCGCGTGGTGGCGTGAATCTCCGGCTCGGCGCTGGGCGAGAGCCGAATCATCTTGGCGTAGCAGCCGCCCTCGAAGTTGAAGATCCCGTTTGGGCTCCAGCCGTGCTCGTCGTCGCCGATCAGGGTGCGCGCGGCATCGGCCGAGAGCGTGGTCTTGCCGGTGCCGCTCAGGCCGAAGAAGAGTGCGGTGCGTCCGTCCGGTCCGATGTTGGCCGAGCAGTGCATCGGCAGCACGTCGCGGAAGGGCATCAGATAGTTCATCACCGTGAACAGCGACTTCTTGATCTCGCCGGCATAGCTGGTTCCGCCGATCAGCACCAGCCGCTTGGCGAAGTTGACCAGGATGAAGGTCTCCGAGCGCGTCCGGTCGAGCGAGGGGATGGCGTGGAAGCGCGGCACGTCGATCACGGTGAACTCGGGCGCCAGGGTGTCGAGTTCCTCGGGCTTGGGCTGGATGAACAGATTGCGCGCGAAGAGGCTGTGCCAGGCGTACTCGGAGATGACCCGCACCGGCATCCGATAGTCGGGATCGGCGCCGACATAGCAGTCCTGGACGTAGATCTCCTTCATCTGCAGATAGGAGGCCAGACGATGATGGAGCAGATCGAAATGAGCCTCGTCGATCGGGCGGTTGATCTCACCCCACCAGATATGGTCGCGGCTATCCGGCTCCTCGACGACGAACTTGTCGTTGGCCGAGCGCCCGGTGTGATGTCCGGTGCGCACCACCAGCGGCCCCATGTGCGAGAGCACGCCCTCGTGTGCCCGGATCGCCTGTTCGTAGAGCGCCGGTGTGGGCAGGTTCCAATGGATGGTGTCGAGGTTGTAGAGGCCGTGATTGTCGAGCGAATGCTCGGTGGGACGACCAGAGACGCGCATGGTGGGGGCTCCTTCGGATGACGGCTTCGGATGTTCGATCGATGAGATCGAAGCCTAGCACAATCGATCTCCTTTCTGTCCTGCTCTCCCCGACAGCCGCCGCACCCGCTCGATGCCATCGTCGACCAGCGTATAGACCACAGGCACCACCAGCAGGCTGAGGAAGGTCGAGGTGATGAGTCCGCCGATGACCACGATGGCCATGGGCGCCCGGAAGCTCGGGTCGGTGCCGATGCCGAGCGCGATCGGCAGCATACCGGCGCCCATGGCGAGCGTGGTCATGATGATCGGGCGCGCGCGCTTGCGACAGGCATCGAGTTGCGCCTCCCAGCGGTTCAGGCCATGCTCGCGACGCGCCAGGATGATGTAGTCGACCAGCAGGATCGAGTTCTTGGCGGCGATGCCCATCAGCATGATGAGTCCGATCATCGAGGGCATGGACAGCGTGCTGTCGGTCACGAACAGGGCGAGGAAGGCGCCGGGGATCGACAGCACCAGCGCCGCCAGGATGGTCGCCGGCTGCACGAAGTCGCGAAACAGCAGCACCAGCACCGCATAGATGCAGAGCACCCCGGTCAGCATCGCCAGACCGAAGCTGGCGAAGAGTTCGCCCATGACCTCGGCATCGCCGACCGTGGTCTGGAACACGCCCGGCGGCAGCTGGCGCAGACTCGGCAGGGCCAGCGCCTGCTTCTCCACCTCGCCCAGCGGCTGCTGATTGAGTTCGATCTCGAAGTTGACGTTGCGCAGCCGGTCGTAGCGATCGATCTCGGCCGGCCCGCTGTCGAGCGTCAGCGTGGCGATGGCGCCGATCAGCACCGGACCGTCCCGTCCGGGCACGCTCAGACTGCGCAGCAGATCGAGATCCTGGCGCGCTGCGGGCGGCAGCTTGACCACGATCGGCACCTGACGCTGGGACAGATTGAGCTTGGGCAGCGATTGGTCGTAGTCGCCGCTGGTGGCGATGCGCAGGGTCTCGGCGATGGCCGCCGAGGTCACGCCCAGTTCGGCGGCGCGGGCGAAGTCGGGCCGGACCACCAGCTCGGGCCGCACCAGACTGGCGGTGTTGGTGACGCCGCCGATGCCGGGGATGGTGCGCAGTTCGCGTTCGACCAGACGTGCGTGCTCGGCCAGTCGCTCACCGTCCTCGCTGGCCAGCACCAGGATGTACTTCTCGTTGGCCCCGGCCAGACCCACGGTGAAACGGATACCGGGGATGGCGGTCAGGGCCTCGCGCAGCTCGCGCTCGATCGACTGTTTGGTGATACCGCGACGCTCGCCGCGCTCGGTGAGACGGATGGTCAGAGTCGCCTTGCGCACTTCCTGCGCCCCGGTGCTCATGAAGGGATCGCTGCCGGCCGAACCTCCGCCAATGGTGGTATAGACAAGCCGTACCTGTGGATGACTGGCGATCAGGACGCGCGCCCGCTCGGCGGCGGCCAGGGTCTCATCGAGCGTGCTGCCGGGCGGCAGTTCCAGGCTGACCTGGGTCTGGGACATGTCGTCGGGCGGCAGGAAGCCGGTCGGCAACAGAGGTACCAGTGCAAAGGCGCCGGCGAAGAAGGCCGCCGCGCTCAGTAGCGTCAGCCAACGATGGCGCACACAGAGTCCGCTCAGCCGCACCACGATATCAAGCCAGCGTGGTCGGTCGTGGAGGCGGCGCGGCGGGTGCAGCAGATAGGCGGCCATCATCGGCGTGAGCAGGCGTGCCACCGCCAGCGAGACCAGCACCGCGATGGCCGCCGTCCAGCCGAACTGGACGAAGAACTTGCCCGCCACCCCGCTCATGAAGGCCGTCGGCAGGAACACGGCGATGAGCGTGAAGGTGGTGGCGACGACCGCCAGCCCGATCTCGTCGGCGGCCTCCATCGCGGCCTGATAGGGCGTCTTGCCCATGCGCAGATGGCGCATGATGTTCTCGATCTCGACGATGGCGTCGTCGACCAGGACGCCGATCACCAGCGACAGCGCCAGCAGGGTCACGGTGTTGAGCGTGAACCCGAGCAGATACATGGCCGCGAAGGTCGGCAGGATCGACAGTGGCAGCGCGGTGGCCGAGATCAGGGTGGCGCGCCAGTCGCGCAGGAAGGCCCAGACCACCAGCACCGCCAGTAGCGCGCCCTCCAGCAGCAGCGACATCGATCCGGTGAAGTTCTCCTCCACCGGATCGACGAAGTTGAATGACTCGACGATCTCGATGTCCGGGCGCTCGGTCTGGAGCCGCGCCAGTTCGGTCCGTACCCCCTCGGCGACCTCGATCTCGCCCGCGCCGCGACTGCGCACCACTTCGAATCCGACCACAGGGCGTCCGTCGAGCAGGGCCGCCGAGCGGCGTTCGGCGACGGTGTCGGTCACGGTTGCGACTTGACCGAGCCGGATGCGCCGCCCGTCAGACAGGCTGATGTCCATCTCGGCCAGCTCGGCGGCGGTCCGGACCGTGGCCAGGGTGCGTACAGACTGCTCGGCCCCGCCCAGATCGGCGCGGCCGCCCGAGTCCTCACGCTGGATCAGGCGCAACTGGCGCGAGATGTCGGCGGCCGTGACCCGTAGCGCAAGCAGCCGGTCCGGATCCAGCTCGACACGCACTTCGCGATCCACTCCGCCGACGCGGCTCACGGCCCCGACGCCTGGCACGCTGAGCAGACGTCGCGCCAGATCGTTGTCGACGAACCAGGACAGCGCCTCCTCGTCCAGACGCGGCGAGTCGACCGTGTAGCTCAGGATCGGCAGTCCGGTCAGGTCGATCTTGGCGACGATCGGCTCTTCCAGATCGCCGGGCAGGTCGGAGCGGATACGGGCGACGGCATCGCGCACGTCATCGACGGCCTCCTGGGTCGGTTTCTCCAGCCGGAATTCCGCGGTGATGGTCGCGGTGCCGTCCTGGACCTTGGTGTAGATGTGCTTGATGCCCTGGAGGGTGGCGACGGCGTTCTCGATCTTGCGCGCCACCTCGGTCTCCAGCAGCGCCGGCGCCGCGCCGGGCAGGCTGGCCGAGACCCGCACGCTCGGCAGGTCGATGTCCATGAACTGCTGGACCTTCATCGCCATGAACGACAGCGAGCCCATGAAGGCCAGCAGGGCGAACAGCAGGATCGCCGGGATGGGATTACGGATCGACCAGGCGGAGACGTTCATCAGCCGACGCGCATCCCTCTGAACTTAGAGTCCCTGCTCGCGACGGTAGTCGCGCATCGCCTGATCAGCCATGTCGAGCTGCCGGTCGTTGCAGTTTGGCCGCGCATCGGTGCGTCGGCCACGCCGGTCGTAATAGACGGCGCAGTCGTTCCTGAAGACCGCCTCGGCTTCACCGTTGCGGCCGATCATGATCTCCGGGGGCGGACCGCCTCTGCCGGGCCCGTATCCGCTGCCGCGCTCGTCACCATACTGATCCCGGCCGCCTCGGTCGTATCCGCCTTCACGGCCCCGTCCGCCGCCCTGGCCACGTCCCTGTCCGAGCAAATAGGCATCGACGGCATCCTCGGCACGGCGTCGGTCGTTCGAGCTGCAGCGGCTGTCACGGGTGATCAGCGTGCCATCGCGATCGTAGAGCGCGGTGCAACCGCTCGGCATCCGCACCTCCAGTTCGCCGGAGCGACGCGGCACGACCTCGGGCGCATCACCGCCACCCGAGCCGCCGTCACGGCGGGGCGCGCGGCGTTCGTCGTACTGGATCTCGACGACACGCCGCCGCTGGATCTCGCAGGTCCAGGGATACTTCCGCCCATCGATCTTGGTCTTGCCCTCGACCCGGTAGTTCTTGTCGCCCGGCAGTTGGACGACCTGCTCATCGCGCAGATCGATGAGTCCGTAGTCGCTGCGCAGTCGGGCCTCGCAGTCGCGGATGGCGTCCCTGGTGTCATAGGCCAGGACGGTTCCGGGGACCGCGAGTGCCAGGGCGAGCAGGAGGCGGGTCGGGGTGGCTCTGTGTGGGTTATGACGCATGATCGTTGAGTTCCATGGATGGGTCGGATCAAACGGAATGATGTTGCGTTGCCGAGCCGGTCGGATGCGGATCGGGCGTTGCGCATGATAGCGAAGTCCTTGCCGGGGCGGCGGTCGAAAGACTCGGCTTATCGACGACCGGCATGCGAAGGTGCGGGTTCCGCGACTCGCACCAGATCGCCGTCGGCAAGGAAAACGACGCCGCTGTCGACGACTTCGGCTTTGGCCTCCAGTCCGGCGGTGATCTCGACCCGATCGCCCAGGCGTCGATCGACCCCGACCTTGGTTTGGATCACGGTCCTGTCCGGCTCCAGCCGGAACACATAGGTGAACCCCTCGCGCGTCAGCAGCGCCGACTGGGGCAGTGTCAGGGCGGGAGCCGCACCGAGATCCAGCTCGCCGCGGACGAACATCCCGGCGCGCAATGGCTGGCCGGTCGTCTCGGCGGGCAGGTCGACATAGACCAGTCCGGTGAGCGTGCGTGCATCGACGGTCGGGGCGACGCGCCGGATCCGGCCGTTCACCGGCGTTCCATCAGTGGCGAGGATACGGGCCGGGCCGCCCGGTTCCAGCCGCGCCAGATCGGTCGCCGGCACCTCGGCGCGCCATTCCAGTCGGCTGTCGCGGATGAGGCGCAGCAACTCGTCTCCGGGCTGGACGAGCGAACCCTGGGCGGCGCTCAGCGAGGCGACGATGCCAGCGACGGGGGCGCGCACCTGGGTGCGTGACAGGCGTAGCTCCTCGGCGCGAACTCGCGCGCGGGCGGCATCGAGTCGGGCCAGCGCGGTTCGTTCGGCGCTCAGGTATTGATCGGCCTGCTGGGTGCTGAGCGCCGCCGTGCCCCGCGACTGACGCGCGCGATCGGCGTCGGCGCGGGCCTCGGCGAGCAGTGCCTCGGATTCGGCCAGGGCGGCGCGCGCCTGTTCGAGCGCCGCCGTCACGCTGTCGCTGTCGATCCGGGCGAGCAACTGACCGCGCTCGACCCGGTCGCCGATCTCGACCGGCGCCTCGACGAGTCGATCGCCGCCGATCTCGGCGCCGACGATCACCTCGCGCCAGGCGGCGATCGTGCCGGTGGCGGCGATCGTGCGCGGCCAGTCGCGGATCTCGGGGCGGGTGGTGGTGACGGTCAGGGCCGGTTTGGCCGGCCCGGCAGGCGCGTCATCGGCCGCCTGGATCCAGGCCGGTTGTGCGACCGGGCCGAATATCAAAATCAGTCCCAGGCCAAGGCAACGGAACCGGCCGGATCGTCGAGGATGGGCGTTGTCGGGTGCGTGCATGTCGGTATCGTTCAGGGGCGGCGGATGACGCTGAGCAATCAGGACTCGACGGTATTCAGGCGCAGCATCAGCGTCAATACAACCCATCATCCACCCTTGGGCGGCAGGCGCCAGGCATCGAGGATGATCAGCAGTCGGTCGCCGGTCGGCTCCGCGATCCAGGTCAGGGCGCGGACGCCGTTGGCACGCTGGCGCGCCGCCAGCAGGGACGGGCAGGGTTGGATGGCGCGTGTCGGCAGCTCGAAATGCACCACGGGTTCGTCGACCCGGATGTAACGTCGTCGGTCCGGATGGATGATTTCGAGCAGGCGTCGGCGTGGCCGTTCGGATGCGGCCACCTCGGGCAGTTCGAGCAGCTCGGCCAGACTGGGCGCCTCTGTGTCTTCACTCAGGTCGCACATGGCGCCGATCTTGGCTGCCTCCAGCGCCAGACACAGCCCGCCACTCTCGCACCGAACCAAGGCGATGGTCTCGGACGCCGACGACGAACCGCGCTCGGACTCGTCCGGACGCACTCAGCCCGCCCCGCTCAGGTAGTCCTGAAACAGCGCATCGAGATTCAGCAGGAGTACGCTGCGCTCCTGCAACTGGAAGACACCGCGCGCCGCGCGCCGCAGCGATTCGGGCAGGGTATCGGGCACCGGCTGGAGACTGTCCTCGACGACATCCAGCACATCCACGACACGATCGACCCGCAGTCCGCTGCGCATCGGCTCGCCGCCGACTTCGAGTGACCCCTGAGCCAGCAGGATCGCGCCCTGGCGACCGGAGGCCCCATGCTCGATCCCCAGCAGATCCCCCAGCCGGATGACCGAGGTGATGTCGCCGCGCACGCTGATGACGCCCTCGAGCGCCGGCGGACAGCCGGGGACGAAATGGATGGTCGACAGCGGCAGGATCTCGCCGACCTGAGCCCCCGGCAGCGCCTGGAGCCGCTCGCCGATGGCGAAGACCACGAGCTTGACGGTGGGCGCGTCGACTTCGACCAGTTCTTTCTCGCCGCTGCGGCGGCGTTCCAGGATCTCGCCCAATGGATCCTGATTCGGGTGCAGGCTGTCGGAGGCCATCGCGGTCGTCACTGCCGGCTGTTGGTATGGGCGATCAGGATGCGATTGCGTCCCGCGCGCTTGGCCTGGTAGAGCGCGGCATCGGCCGCCTCGATCAGGGCCGAGGGATCGCCGTATTCGGGGAAGGCCGCCAGCCCGCCGCTGAAGGTACAGTGGAACTCGGCTCCGTCGGCCAGGAAGGTCACGGCCGCGAAGCTCTCGCGCAGCGCATCCATGATGGACTTGGCCTGCTCGGCGTCCAGACCCGTCATGATGACGGCGAACTCCTCGCCGCCGTAACGCCCGACGATGTCGGACTCGCGCAGTCGCAGTCTGAGCGTGCGCCCGAGCGCCATCAGCACCTGATCGCCGATCGGATGCCCATGGGTGTCGTTGACGGCCTTGAAGTGGTCGACGTCGATCATGGCCAGACAGAGCCGGCGTTCGGTGCGCTGACAGGAGGCCATGGCGACCTTGAGCAGTTGCAGGATGGTGTTGTGGTTGAACAGCCCGGTGAGACTGTCGCGGATCATCAGTGAGCGCAGGGTGCGCATACGCTCGGCGCGCAGATGCACCTCGGTCACCAGCCGCTCCGGTTCGATCGGCTTGGTCAGAAAACCGTCGGCGCCGACTTGCAGCGCCTTGAACTGGCGTCGCGCATCGGTTTCAGACGACACATAGATGATCGGCAGTCCCAGATAGCCGGGGATCTGGCGCAGCACGCGCGCCAGTTCAGGGCCTGAGCACTTGGGCATGTAGAGATCCATCAACACCAGATCGGCGTCGAAGTCCTCCAGGATCGCCGGCACGCGTTCGGGTTCGCTCGCGACGCGCGTGACCATGCCGGCCGCTTCCAGCACCATGGCATAGAACTGACCCACGTCCGGGTCGTCGTCGACGATCAGGATGTGATAGGGATCGGGCGTGCCGCGACTGGTGAGCTGATCGAGCAGCTCGGCCAGTTCGACCGCCTTGACCGGTTTGCGACAGTAAGCATGACCACCGGCCTTGATCGCGCGCAGACGGGCCTGGAAGTCGTCGCGCATCGACATGAAGAGACAGGGAATGGGCGCATCCAGCCGGGCATTCAGTTCGGCGATGGCCGCCGGCCCGGCATCACGCCCCTCCGGAAACATGATGTCCATGATCATGGCCGCCGGCGGTCGGCTCAGAACCGCCTCGCGCAGTGACTCCAGTGAAACGTGAGGCTCGACCCGATAGCCGAAGCAGCCGAGCTGATCGGATAGGTCGCGTGCCAGTAGCGCATCGTCGTCACAGAGATAGATGAGGCGCTGATTCGAGCCGTCCTCGTCGGCGCGTTGCGCCGGCAGGGCGAAACGCGGGCCGCTGTCGGCCGTCATGGCGCTGTCGACGCTCAGCTTGAGTTCTTCGAGCGTCTGGACGTGCCGGCGCAGATCGGCGAGCAGATTCGGCGAGAGCCGCCGGTCGCCGTCGAGTACCTCGCGCAGGGTCTGCTCGGCTTCCTTGGCCGAGGCGTTGATGGCGTCGAAACCGAAGGAGGCGCCCGATCCCTTGAGCGTATGGAAGATGAGATGGAGCTGACTGAGCGGCTCGTCCTGGCGTTCGCCGGCCGTGAGGGCGGACAGCAGCTCGCGCGCCTGACGCAGACGGTCGGGAAGCTGTTCGATGAAGGAGGCGCGCAGACGCCGCTTGCGTTCCTGGAAGGAGTCCTGGGGGCCGGCCGGCATGTCGATGGCGCCTCGCTCGTGTCTCCAGTCGTTGCGGTTCAGAATCGGTCGAGCAGTTCGATCAGGCGCTGCTCCAGCGCGCCGTCCTTGCTCAGACAGGCATGGAGTCCGGGCGCGCGCTCCAGCAACGGCGCCGGGTCGTCCCCGGTCAGGAGCACGAAGGGCCGTTCCAGGCCGCGTTCGCGCAGTTCCTGAAATAACTCTAGTCCATCGAGCAGCGGCATGTGCAGGTCCGAGACCACCAGCTCGAAGGTCGCATCCTCGCTGAGTTGCTCCAGGGCCTCCAGGCCGTGTTCGGCGAGCCGGCAACTGTGTCCGGCCTCTTCGAGGACGGCCAGGGTCATCTCGCCGGCCAGCGGATCATCGTCGACGATCAGTATGCGCATGGGGTTCTCGGATCCTCGAATCAGGGGCGGGTGCGCGTCGGGCGCTAACCTAACAGATTCATGAGTGTATCGACCAGACTCGATTGATTGAAGTCGCCCTTGACGATATAGGCGTCGGCGCCGACCTGGATGCCGCGCTGCTTGTCTTCCGGCTTCTGGCGCGAGGTGACGATCACGATCGGCGTGGAGCGGTACTGCTCGTGACCGCGCAGGCGCGCCGTCAGGGAGAAGCCGTCCAGCCCCGGCATGTCGACGTCGGTGATCACGGCGTCGAAGTGTCCGCCGAGCGCCTTTTGCCAGCCGTCGAGTCCGTCCTCGGCCAGGGTGACGCGGTAGCCGTGGGCCTCCAGGATCTCGCGCTCGATCTCGCGGGTGTTGAGCGAGTCGTCGACGACCAGCAGGCGCTGTCCGCCGGGCGTCTGATGGGGCTGGTGACGGTCGGCGTTCACCAGGGGCGTCTCGCCGCGCAGCCGGCGCGCCATCTCCAGCAGCGCCGGCGCCTGGAGGATGCTGACCAGGGCGTTGTCGCCGGTGACGACCATGCCCGTCACCAGCCCGCCGGCGCGCAGATGGGCCGGCAGCGGTTTGATGACCATGTCGCGCTCGTCGAGCAGCCGATCGACGATCAGGCCCAGCTTGGTCTGGCGCGACTGGATGACCACCACCAGCCAGCCGGCTCCGGACAGTTCACCGGCCGTGATCTGGAGTGCGGGCAGGTCGCCGGCCTGAACCAGGGGCAGGAATTCGTTGCGCAGCACCATGGCCGGGCGGTCGCCGACCAGCAGGGTTCGGTCGCGCGGCACCCGGATCAGCTCGGCGATCTGGCGCGCGGTCAGCCCGAAGGCGCGTCCGCCGGCCTCGAACAGCAGCACCCGCATCACGGCGAGCGAGGCCGGGAGCTGGAGACCGAAACGGGTGCCGAGGCCGGGACGGCTGGAGATCGACAGCGAGCCGCGCAGATCCTCGACGATGGCGCGCTTGACCACGTCCAGGCCGACGCCGCGCCCGGAGATGTCGGTGATGATGGCGCTGGTGCTGAATCCGGGCAGCAAGCAGAGATTCTCGACGGCCTCGTCGTCGAGACCTGGGGCGCGGGCCGGATCGATCAGGCCCTTCTGGATCGCCTTGGCGAGGATGCGTTCTCGATCGAGTCCGCGACCGTCGTCCTCGATCTCGATGAGCACGCCGACGCCCTCCTGGCGTGCCGAGAGTCGCAGTCGCCCGAGGCGCGGCTTGCCGGCGGTCTGGCGTTCGTCCGGGGATTCGAGTCCGTGGTCGATGGCGTTGCGCAGCAGATGCACCAGGGCATCGCTCAAGTGATCGATGAGCTGACGATCCAGCTCGATCTCGCCGCCGCTGATCTCGCAGTGGACGTCCTTGCCCAGCTCGCGTCCGAGTTGGCGCGCCAGGGGCGCGATCGGCTCGAAGACGATGGCCAGCGGCAGCATCCGCATCACCAGGGCGCGATCGTTGAGTTCGGTCGTCAGGCGTTCCTGCTCCTGGACCAGATCGCGCAGGGCGAGCGTGAAACCGTGCATGGCCTGTGACTGGGCCGTCAGTCGCTCGCGGTCCGGTTCGGTCTCGGCCGACGCCAGCGCAGCCAGGGATTTGTCGAGGGTGCGGGCCTCCAGCAGCTTCAGACGCAGCTTGGCCTGATTGGAGACGACCTCGCCCATGAGCTTGATGAGCTCGTCGAGCTTGTCCATGCGCACCCGCACGCTGTCGGGGGCGCGCAGGGCAGTCGGGGCGTCGCGTGCCGGTTCCGCCGGTGGCTCGGTCGGCGTCGGCGCGGGCTGAGTCGGAGTGCTCGTCCCTGCCGCCGTCGCCGCTGAAGGCGAGGGCGCCGCAATGCGCGTCGGCTCGGGTTCAGGTTCAGTTGCAGATGACGCCGACTCAGCCCCGCTCCCCTCGCGGGAGAGGGGTTGGGGAGAGGGGGAAAACGACTCGGCAGGATTCCCTTCAGCCGCCGCCGCGAGTGCCGCGCAGAGTGCTTCATCAGCGGGCGGGATCTGACCCGCGTTCGGCTCCACCTGTTCGACCAGAGCGCCGATGGCATCCAGAGACCGCATCAGCAGCGCACCGAGTTCGGGGTTCGGGCGTACCCGACCCTCGCGCAGTGCGCCCAGCACCTCTTCGAGCTGGTGCGCGGTGTCGGCGATGCCCGTCAGCTTGAGCATCCGCGCCGAGCCCTTGATGGTATGGGCGGCGCGGAAGAGTTCGTTGATCGAATTGCTGTCCAGACCGGCGCCCGAAGCCAGCGGCGCCAGTCCGGCTTCGAGCCGCCCCAGATGGTCGCGGGCCTCGCCAGTGAAACGGGGTAGGAATTTCTTGATGTCCAGGGCCATGATGGGTAACGGCTCAGACGCTCGCTTCGAGTCGGGTCAGACGCAGTCGGCACAGTCGGTGCAGATCACCGAGCGCCAGGGCCGGCGCGCCGATCAGGATCGCCTGCGGATCGACGCCCTGAGTGTCGCGTTCGATCTGGCGCAGGACGATGCCGTACTCACGCCGCGCCAGTTCCGTCTGCCCGCTCTCGCGATAGACCTCGGCGAGCTGGAAATGGGCCGGCCAGGCTTCGGGCTGGTGGTAGATGGCGCGGCGCAGGAAGGCGACGGCCTCCGTCGTCTGCTTCTGGTGCCGGGCGCCGCGTCCCAATAGCAGCAACCCCTCCAGATTCCATTGATCGCTCTCCAGCACCTGATGCGCCAGCGCCATCGCGTCCGCGATCCGATCCTGCTCGAACAGCAGATACGCCTTGAGCATCAGATCCTTCGCCCTTGGCTGGGGACAAGCACAGAGCGGTTCGAGCCGTTCGAGCGCCGCCTGATGACGTTCGGACTGGGCGAGCGCGAGCGCCTCGTCATGGATGGCGTCCGCCGCCGAGTCGTCGAAAACCGGCGAAACCAGCGGCTGGGAGCGCGTGACCGGCACCGGAGCCGAGATCGGCGCGCCGCTGTCAGCGTGCAGAACGGGCGGCGCCGGCCGCATCGCTCGGGCCGGCGACGAGGCTTTGGCGTCAGCCACCACCAACGCCCCATTGGAGCGCCGAGTCGAAGCCGCCGAGCCACTGTTCGCTAAAGACGGCTCCAGCTTAGCCCCTCTCCCATTGCGGGAGAGGGGAGCGGGGGCGAAACGATCGACAGAGCCGATGTGTTTTTGCTTCGCCTCAAACAGCGGACGAGTCACGGACGCCGTCCCCATCCCCGGCGGCTCGTTGACGAACAGAAACACCCCATCACGCTCGCGCAGCGTCAGGATGCCGAAGTCATTGGCCAGCGTCTCCGAGATGCCGACGATCAGATAGCCGCCGGGCGCCAGCAGCGTCTTGAGACGCTCCAGCACCCGCCGTCGGGTCGGCTCATCGAAATAGATCGAGACATTGCGAAAGAAGACCACATCCTGACCGGCCAGCGTCTCGGGATAGTCGGCGGCGAGCAGGTTGAGCGGCTGGAAGCTCACCCGTCGGCGCAGACTCTCGTCGATCTGGAAATAGTTGGCGTCGACGGCACTGAAGTAACGCTCCTGGAGCTGAGGACTCAGAGCGCGGAACGAGAAACGTCCATAGATCCCGGCACGCGCACGCTCCAGCACCGCGCGATCGACGTCCCCGGCGTTGACCTCGAAGAAACGCTCGGCCAGCTCGCCATAGCGCTCGCGCAGGGCCATCAGGATCGAATAGGGTTCCTCGCCGGTCGAGCAGCCGACCGACAGTAGCCGAACAGGTGAATCGGAGGCACGACGCGCCAGCAACTCGGGACAGATCCGCTCGGTCAGCAGCCGCAGATGTTGGGACTCGCGATAGAAGTAGGTCTCGTTGATGGTGATGAGACTGGTGAGCGTGTGCAGCTCGGTCTCATCGTCGCGCAGCCGCGCCAGATAGTCCTCGGGCGAGCGGGCGCCGACGGTGTCGAGGCGCTTGACGAGCAGCTCGCGCCAGAGATCATTGCCATAGGCGCCGGCATTCAGCCCCAGATGCTCACGAATGAAGTGCTGGATGGATTCGAGATTCATGGCGCCGTGCCCGCGAGACGGCACAGCGCGCCCGCGATCTCGTCGAGCGGCAGCACGCGCCCGATGGCGCCGGCGAGAATGGCCTCGCGATTCATGCCGAAGATGATCGAACTGGCCTCGTCCTGGGCCAGGGTCTGACCGCCTGCGGCACGGATGTCGAGCAGCCCGCGCACGCCGTCACGGCCCATGCCGGTCAGGATCACGCCCAGCGCCTGCTCGCGGTAGCGCTCAGCCACCGAGCACAGTAGCCGGTCACAGCTTGGATGATAGATGTCGCGCTCGTCCGGTTCGACATAACGCAGACACCGATCGGCACTCAGGATCAGATGCCGGGCCGGATCGGCCAGATAGACGCACCCTGGTTGTGGCCGCTCGCCGGCCTGGGCCACCACGACCTTCAGCGGACAGAGGGCGTTGAGCCAGTCGGCCATGGCCTCGGCAAAGCCGACCGACAGATGCTGGGCGATCAGGACCGGAGCGGCGAGCGTCGCCGGCAGCTGGGGCAGCAGGGCGGCCAGCGCCTGGGGGCCGCCGGTGGACGAAGCGATGGCGATCAGACGTTCGCCCCGGCTGTCCGGATGATCGCCGACCGCCACCGGCGTCGAGAGCGGCTGGAGCACCAACTCGGACTGAGGCACGAGCGCGGTACAGCCCGACTGCCGTCGAATGTGCCGGATCACGGGTACCCCGGCGAGCATCCGTAGCCGTCGCGCCAGGGCGCCGCCATCGTCGATCCTCGGCTTGGCGGCCGCCTCCAGCGCCCCGCGCGCCACCGCCGACATGGCATTGTGCGAGTCGGCCAGATCCGAGAGCACCAGGATCGGCGTGGCCCGCGCCGCCATGATCTCTTCGATGGCGGTCAGACCGTCCATCACCGGCATCTGCAAGTCCAGGGTGATGACATCGGGCTTGAGTTGGAGCGTCAGCTCCAGCGCCTCACGCCCGTCGGACGCCTCGCCGCAGACGCTCAATCCGGGCTCGGACTCCAGCAGGGCGCGGATGAGCGCCCGCGCCGAGCCGCTGTCGTCGACCACCAGGACGCGGATCGGTTTCATACGTCGCCCTGGGTCTTCTGAGGTAAGGCCGTCGGCGGCTCGGATTCGGTCGGCCGTTCATCGAGCACGAAGCGGTCGACCTGGCCTTTGAGCGTCGCCGACAGTTGCGTCATGCTCTGGGCCACCTGCGAGATGCGCCGCACCGACTCGGCCGTCTCCGCGCTGGCGGTCACGATCTCCTTGAGCGCGACCACGACCTGATTGCTGGCGGTGCGCTGCTGCTGGGTCGAGAGACTGATCTGCTGGGCCGAGCTGGTGGTCTCGCTGGCGGTCTGCACCAGCTCGTGCAGGAAATCGGCGGTGCGCGCCGAGGCGTCCAGTCCCTGATCGATCCCGACCGAGCCTTTTTCCGACGTGATGACCAGCCGGCCGATGGTCTCCTGGATCTCGCCGATCTTGTGCGCGATCTCGGCGGTCGACTCGCTGACCGAATCGGCCAGACGCCGGATCTCGGCGGCGACCACGCCGAAGCGTTTGCCCGCCTCACCCGCCGATGAGGCCTCGAGCGCGGCATTGAAGGCGATCAGCTTGGTCTGATCGGCCACGGTGTCGATGATCTCCATGATGCGCGTGATCTCCTTGGACTTGCCGCCCAGATCGACGATCTCCTTGAGCGAGACCTGATTGTCGTGGCGGATCTCCTCCATCTTGTCGACCAGTTGACGCATCGCGTCCTCGCCCTGGCGGCTGCCGTCATAGGTGCGGCGCGCGATCTCGACCACCGAACCCGAGTATTCGGCGATCTGGGCCGAGGACGAGGACAGTTCCTCCATGGTCGAGGTGATCTCGGCCACCGAGCTGGACATCTCGCTCGACGTGGCCGCCTGACCGTCGACGGCCTGGGCGATCTGGCGCGCCGCCTCGTAGACCGAGATCGCATTGCGCTCGACCTCCGCGACCAGATCGCGCAGATGACGGCGCATCCGGTCGGTCGCGCCCGCCAGCTCGGCCAGCTCGTCGCGTCCGTCCAGGGCGACGGCGCGCGCCAGATCGCCGCCGGCCACACGATCGACCCCCAGGGTCAGGCGTTCGATGCGCCGGGCCAGTACCCGCGCCGAGACCAGCGCGAGCACCAGACCGATCGCCAGCACCAGACCGCCGAGCATCCAGGTTCGCTCGATCGCCCGCGCCCGGATCTGGCTGTAGACCTGACGATCCTTGGCGACCTCGATCACGCCGAGCGGCTGGCCGGCATAGTCCCGAACCTGTTCGGCATAGACGGCCATGCTCAAGCCGCCGATGGTCAGTTGGGCATACTGGGGCGTGCCGGCGGCGGCCGCGGCGATGGTCGCCTCGTCGAGAAGCGGACGCTCACCGGCGGTGCTGGCGAAGGTCTCGATCGTGCCGTCGCGGGTCAGATGAAGCGCGGCCTCGACGCCGTGGCGTGCCTTGAAGCCCTCGAAGAAGGCCGGCCCGAACGACATGCCGAACTCGACCGAGCCGAGATGACGCCCCTGATCGAAGACCGGAACCATGCCGCGCGCGCCCAGACCGGCGACGCCGGACTCCAGGCCGCGATGGGGCGTGCGGCGGGTATTGGTGTCGACGACCGAATGCCGGAAGCCGGAGAGATCGTCGCCGTATTTCTCGATCTGGTGCAGCCGCAGGAAGGAGGTCGCGGGCGGGGTGTGGAACTGGAACTGGACCGCGCCATAATCCTTGCTCAGCACCTCATAGGACGCGAGGAGTTGCTCGCGCAGCCAGTCGCGATCGCCGGCGGCGAAACGCTGCCGGACCTCGGGGATGTTGGCGACCAGGGCGCTCATGGCCTCGGCCAGCCGGGTCTCGGCCTCGACGTCGAGCCGGATGCGTTCGGCATACTGGCGCAGCTCGGTGCGCTCCGCCTCCAGGGCCAGACCGTCCAGGGCGCGCAGATTGAAGAAGGACAACACCGAGACGGCGAGCAGGATCGCGGTCCCGGCACCGATCATGTAGTTGACCCAGAGACGGAGGTTGGTGAACATCGATCGCTATCTCGTGCAGGCCGCGTCTGGCGCGGACGTTGAAACCGCGTTTCCGACGGATGCTAGCCTAAGCCGAGCCGCCAAAGAAGACCGTCACCCAAAAGAAGATTCAAACCGCCTCTGGAGTCGTCATGGAGAGTTACACCGTCGTCCGTCCCGAACATCTCAACCACTACGGCCATCTGTTCGGCGGCTGTCTGCTCAAATGGGTCGACGAGATCGCCTGGATCGCCGCCAGTCGCGACAATCCGGGCTGTCGTTTCGTCACCATCGGTATGGATCGGGTGGAGTTCCATCGCGGCGTCGAGCTGGGCACCGTGCTGCGCTTCGTCGCCGGCGAGAGCTGTCGGGGGCGCACCTCGCTGACCTATGGCGTGAGCGTCTATGCCGACGATCTGGAGACCGGACGCGAGGAGCCGATCTTCTCGACCTGTATCACCTTCGTGCGGCTCGACGAGCAGGGGCGCAAACTTCCACTGTCCAGCGCCGAACCGACCCTGGTCTGACGACCGGCGAGCGCATCACTCCATCGGCTGGGTGCGAGCGATGACATGGCTCATCAGCCCTGCACGCAGCGCCTCCGGCAGCGACTCGCCGACATGCACCTCATCCGTCACCAGGACATGGATGGTCCTGGCCGTGGCCATCTCCTCGCCGGCTTCGCTCAGGAAGCGATAGCCGATCGCGAACGAACGCCGGCGCAGATCCTCGACCTGCACCTCGACCCGAACCCGGTCGCCGTGGCGCATCGGGCGCCGGTAGTCGGCCTCGGCATGGGTCAGGGGCAGCAGGATCTCGCCATCGCGGAGCATGGCGTCGATCGGATAGCCGATATGCTCCATGAAGGCCTCGAGCGCGTCCTGCGCGTGCCGGAACAGATGGGCGAAGAAGAGCCGTCCGGCTGCATCCGTGTCGTGCAGCCGAATCCGATAGTGGTACTGGAACGCAAGCCCCGTCGTGTGGATCAAGTCGATGGCCCCAGGCTGGAGGACTGTTCAGGGGGGAGACACATCCCTGTGTCCGGACGTCCTGTCGGGCGTGTCAGAGCCTGGAAAATGCCCGACGCACCCGATCGCGCTTCAGGACGAACGCTTGGAAGCCACCGAGCCACGGGTGCTCAGCAGGAAGAACGCGGCCACCAGGAAGGCGACGATGGCCAGGGCGATGACCATGGTCACGGGCTTGTTGGCCGGATCGACGACCTTGAAGGGCTCGCCGAGCTTGACCAGGATGGCCGAATGGCTCGGATCGGCCAGCAGATAGCCGCAGAAGCCGAGGAAGACGCCATAGACGACCATCTTGGTGTCCAGATAGAGGCCGACCAGCAGAGCGACCAGAGCGGTCATCATGACCAGAGTCACGGCGGCCTTCTGACCACCGAGGGCCGAGTCGACGCCCATCTTGTGCAGGATGGTCAGCACCCAGGCCAGGGCGCCCCAGATGATGATCTGCTTGGCCAGATAGAACAGACGCGAGTCGCCCCGCACATAGGCATTGCCCCAGGCGGTGACCAGCGAGATGAGTCCGATGACCGGAACGAAATAGCCCCAGTAGACGGCGATGCCGCTCGCGTTCTCACGGGTGAGTGCGAAGAGCGCGACGGTGCCGGCATAGAGGATGATGAGCGGGAACAGGGCGAGCATCAACGAGCCTTGCGATTTTGCGGATGTTGTCACGACGAACCCTCCTAACGTTTTGGGTTGCTGTGGTTGATAGCCGATAGCCTGTGTGAAACTGCAAGCGAGACCACCGAATCGGTCAAGCCCGCCGATAGTAACCTCACTGAAACTGCGTGTTAAGGGCTGGACGCGAACTCGATGAGGCGCCCTCACCCGACTTTGGGCGAAAAGTGTTCACGCAATCCATGTCGCGCATTGCTCGGACGCCGCGGGAGGACTAGAGTTCATCCTATCCGGTCCACTGTCGATGGGGTCGTCACCATGTCCGCTTCCGTGCCCGTCTCCTTGCTCGGTCGTCTGTCGCTGCTGCTCTGTGTGGTGCTCGTCTGGCCGGCCGATCGGGTTCCGGCCGCCGAGCGCGCCATCGAACTCACGCCCGGCATCGACTACTTCGGGCGCGATTACTCGACCCTCAAATCCGTCACACTGGAGGATTGCCAGGCGGCCTGTCTGAACGACAGCCGCTGCCGCGCCTTCACCTACAACACCAAGGCCGAATGGTGTTTCCTCAAGGAGAGTCACGAGGAGGCTCGTCCGTTCGCCGGTGCGGTCTCCGGGCATGTCGTCGAGCAGACCGGACAAGCCGCAGGTACGGACAACACGACACCACGCCCCGTCTCGTCGACTGTGCGATTGGCCGATCTCGGTTTTCTGCCGCCGCGTGAACTGGGAGAGGCACGCCGTCTGGCCGCCAAGCTGGCGAGCGCGCCCGTGCCAGAGGTCAAGCTCGCGACCCTGACGGCTCAGGCGCGCACGGCGCTGCAATCCAAGCAGCCGGCTCAGGCGGCTGCGCTCCAGTCCCAGGCGCTGCGTCTGGTGCCCAATGATGGGGGACTCTGGACAGCGTTGGCCGAATCCTCGCTCGCCGCCGCTCAGAGTGGTGATTGGGACGAGCGTCAGCGTCATCGCCAGCAGGCGACGGCGGCGGCCATCAATGCCTATCCGCAGGCGCGATCGGTTGACGAACGGGCGGCCACCCTGGCGCTCATCGCCCGCACTCTGGCTCAGCGTGAGGAATGGCGCGCCGCAATCCGCGCCAATCGGGCTTCGCTCGCCCTGGTCGAGTCGCCCGAACTGCGCCGAATCCTCGACCAGCAGATCGCCGAGCATGGCTTCCGCATCACGGGGCACGAGGTCGAATCGGACGCCGCCAGCCCGCGTATCTGCATCCAGTTCAGCGACCCGCTCGATGTGCGTCGCCCCAATCTCACCGACTTCGTGCGCGTCGTCGCCCGCACCGATCTGCCGATCGAGGCCGAGTCCAAACAGATCTGTATCGACGGCGTGCGCCACGGCGAGCGCTATCAGGTGCTGGTGCGTCCCGGACTGCCGGCCGCCGATGGCGAGACGCTGAGCAAAGGCTCGGAACTCGACATCTATGTCCGCGACCGTGCGCCCATGGCCCGTTTCCTCGGGCGCGCCTATGTGCTGCCCAAGGGCGGCGAGGCAGCGATCCCGGTGGTCTCGGTCAATACCGATACCCTGGAAGCCGAGGTCCATCGGCTCGGTGATCGCGTTCTGACCCAGGCACTGGAAGAAGGGCTGCTGGAGCAACAGCTCGGGCGCTGGAACCTGGAGCGCATCCAGGAACGCACCGGCGAGTCGATCTGGAAGGGCGCCATCGAGGTCAAGCCCGAACTCAACCGCGAGGTGACGACGGCGGTTCCGGTCGGCGCCCTAGTGTCGGAACTCAAGCCCGGCATCCATGTCCTGACCGTGCGCCCGCGCAACGCGCCCGACGACGGCAGTTCGCTCGCGACTCAGTGGTTCCTGGTCTCGGATCTGGGGCTGACCACGCTCGCGGGTAACGACGGACTCCATGCCCTGGTGCGCTCGCTCTCCAGCGCCAAGCCGCTCGGACGGGTCGAGGTGCGGCTGGTCGCCGTCAACAATGAGATTCTGGGCCGCGCCACGACGGATAACGAAGGCCATGCCCGCTTCGATCCCGGCCTGCTGCGCGGCACCGGCGGCAATGCTCCGGCGCTGCTGGTGGCCGAGTCGTCGGCCGGAGACTATGCCTTTCTCGATCTGACCCAATCACCCTTCGATCTGAGCGACCGGGGCGTCGAGGGCCGGCTGCCGCCCAAGCCGCTTGACGTCTATCTGGTCAGCGAGCGCGGCGCCTATCGTCCGGGCGAGACCGTGCATCTCACGGCGCTGGTGCGGGACTCGCGCGCGCGGGCGGTGACGGATCTGCCGATCACGCTCATCGTCAAGCGTCCGGATGGGATGGAATATCTGCGCACCCTGACCCAGGATCAGGGGCAGGGCGGTCATGCCGCCGATGTCCAGCTCACCAAGACCGCGCCGCGCGGCACCTGGCGCGCGGCCGTCCATGCCGATCCCAAGGGGCCGGCGCTGGCCGAGCTGGCGTTTCTGGTCGAGGACTTCCTGCCCGAGCGGCTGACCTTCGAGCTGGATTCGTCCAGTCCGACCATCGATCCAGCCGATCCGCCATCGCTCACACTCGACGCCCGCTTCCTCTACGGCGCACCGGCCGGCGGGCTGGCGCTGGAAGGTGAGGTCCAGGTGAAACCGACCGATACCCTGGCGGCTTTCCCCGGTTATCGCTTCGGTCTGGAAAGCGAGGAACTCGAACCGCTCGGTGCGCCGCTGTCGGGCGGGCGCACGGATGCCGCCGGTCATGCCGAGGTGCCTCTGGATCTACCCGAGATCCCGCCGACCACCAAGCTGCTGGAGGCCGACATCCAGGTGCGGGTGCTGGAGGAGGGCGGACGTCCGGTCGAGCGCCAGCTCAAGCGTCCGGTCGCGTCCAAACAGACGCGGATCGGTCTCAAGCCGCTGTTCGATGGCTCGGTGGAGGAGGGCGGCAACGCCCGGTTCGAGGCCATCGCCATCGATCCCGATGGCCGGCGCCAGTCGCTGTCCGGCGTGCGCTGGACCCTGGCGCGGCTCAAGACCAGCTTCCAGTGGTACGCCTCCGACGGCAACTGGAACTACGAACCCATCACCACCACTGAGCGCGTGGCCGACGGCACCCTGGATCTGGACGCGCTCGATGCCGGGCGGATCGAGGCGGCGGTCGACTGGGGGACGTATCGTCTGACGCTCTCGACCCAGGACGGCGCGGTGCTGCCGGTCGATCTTGAGTTCGAGGCCGGCTGGTACGTCGAACCCAAGACGCAGGATACGCCCGATCTGCTCAAGGTCTCGCTCGACAAGCCGAGCTATCGGGTCGGCGAGACGGCGCGGGTGCGGCTCGAACCGCGCTTCGCCGGCCTGGCGCTGGTGATGGTGGTCGACGACCGGCTCATCAGTATGAAAGCGGTCGAGGTGTCCGAGAACGGCACGACCGTCGAACTGCCCGTGACCGCCGAGTGGGGACCGGGCGCCTATGTCACGGCGGCGCTCTATCGTCCGATGGATCTGGAGGCACGCCGGATGTCGGGCCGTGCGCTCGGTCTGAGCTGGGCGGGCGTCGATCCGGGGTCACGCAAGCTGGCGCTGGCGCTGCCCGAAACGCCCCAGCTCACCGGCACGGTGCGCCCGCGCCAGACCATCGAGATCCCGGTCCGGGTCGAGGGCGCCAAGTCCGGACAGCCGGTCTATGTCACGGTCTCGGCGGTCGATCTCGGGATTCTGAACCTCACGCGCTATCAGCCGCCCGCGCCGGACGACTGGTATTTCGCCCAGCGCCGGCTGGGGATGGAGATCCGCGATCTCTATGGCCGGCTCATCGACCGGATGCAGGGCGTGCCGGGCGTGGTGCGCACGGGAGGCGACGGATTGAGTCTGGCGATCGAAGGCCCGCCGCCGACCGAGGAACTGCTCGCCTATCACTCGGGCATCGTCAAGCTCGATGATCGCGGCCAGGCCAGCGTCTCGGTCGAGCTGCCCGACTTCAACGGCACGGTGCGGGTCATGGCGATGGCCTGGAGCGCCGAGGGCGTGGGTCATGCGGTGCGCGATCTGACGGTGCGCGATCCCATCGTGGTCACGCCGACGCTGCCGCGCTTCCTGGCGCCGGGCGACCGCTCGCGGTTGTTGCTGGGTCTGGACGCGGTCGAGGGACCGGGCGGCGAAGTTGGACTCTCGGTGGCGGCTGAAGGCGATCCGATCCAGGTCGCGCCCGAGTCGGCCCGCTCCAGTCTGACGCTGGCCGAAGGCGAGCGCGCACAGACCAGCGTCGCGCTTCAGGCCGAATCGGTCGGCGATGCGCGGTTGAACATCGATCTGCTGACCCCGGACGGTCAGACCCTGCGCAAGACGCTGCGGGTGCCGGTGCGCTCCAATGCGCCGCGTACCAGCCGCACCGAAGTGGTGACGCTCAAGCCGGGTGAGGAACTGACCCTGGATGCCGGGCGGCTCGCCGACCGTGTGACCGGAACCGGCTCGCTGCTTGTCTCGATCGGCGGGGCCGGACGGCTGGATGTCGCCGGACTGCTGATGGCGCTCGACCGCTATCCCTATGGCTGTGCCGAGCAGCTCACCAGCCGCGCGTTGCCGCTGCTCTACCTCAACGAGGTTGCCCAGACCGCCGGACTGGCCGGCGAGGGCGGGGCGAACGAACGGGTCCGCACGGCGATCAGCGAGATCCTGTCCAAGCAGGACAGCAGCGGCAGCTTCGGTCTCTGGGGCAACGACGGCGGCGGCGACACCTGGCTCGATGCCTATGTCACCGACTTCCTCACCCGTGCGCGTGAGAAGGGCTACGCCGTACCGGATGCGCCCTTCCAGATGGCGCTCGACAACCTGCGCAACACCCTCAGCTATGCCCCGGACTTCAGCTCGGGCGGCGAGGACATCGCCTATGCGCTCTATGTGCTGGCCCGCAACGGCCGCGCTGCCATCGGTGATCTGCGCTATTACGCCGACACCAAGCTCGACGCCTTCGCCACCCCGCTGGCCGTATCTCAGCTCGCCGCCGCGCTCGCCATCCAGGGCGACCGCCCGCGTGCCGACGGGCTGTTCCGCAGCGCGCTCGGCAAGCTGGCACAGAGCCATGACGATCGGCGCTGGCGCTCGGACTATGGTTCGCTGTTGCGCGATGGGGCCGGGCTGCTGACGCTGGCCGCCGAGAGCGAATCCTCGGCGGTGAATCTCCAGTCACTCGCGCAGCGGCTCCAGGCGCTGTGGGTGGGCGAGTCCTACACCAGCACCCAGGAACAGGCGTGGCTGCTGCTCGCGGCCCACGCCCTGATGCAGTCGAGCGAGCAGCCGGCCTTGAGCGTCGACGGGGCGGCGCAGGCGGGCGTCTTCCATCGTCGTGTCGATGACACGCAGCTTGCAGCACGTCCGCTGTCGATCGTCAATCGCGGCGCGAGTCCGGTCGAGGCGCTGGTCACGGTGACGGGCGTGCCGCGCGTGCCCGAGCCGGCCGGCGGTCAGGGTTATCGGATCGAGCGCGCTTATTACGATCTGGAGGGGCGACGGGTCCGGTTGGCTGAAGTCGAGCAGGGGCAGCGTCTGATTGCCGTGCTAACGGTTCAGGCAACTGAGCCGCGTCAGGCGCGTCTGATCCTCAATGATCCGCTGCCGGCCGGGCTGGAGATCGACAATCCCAACCTGATCCGCGCCGGCGATGTCTCGGGCATCCCCTGGCTGGGCCTGGAGAACGAGGCCAGACACACTGAGTTCCGTGCCGATCGCTTCATCGCCGCCATCGATCGCGATGCCGACGACTCGGCGCAGTTCCAGCTCGCCTATCGGTTGCGCGCGGTCTCGCCCGGTGTCTTCGCGCATCCCGCCGCGACCGTGGAGGACATGTATCGGCCCAGTCTGCGTGCCTGGACCGAGACTGGGACGGTCGAGGTACTCGAGGCGGCAAGATGAAACCGATCGCCGCCAAGCGCAACCGGGTGAAGGCTATCTGGGACGAAGAACTCAAGGTGTTGGCCAAGCACATCGAGCGCCTGGAAGCCTCGGTGCGAATACGCGTCGAACATCCGTTTTACCGGACATCGCCCAAGCCCGGCTTCACGCACTGCAAGGCCACGATTCAGGCCGCTCATCCGGTCGTGTTGCCAGTGGCCTCACCCATGCGTAGCATCCGCGACTGCCATGCCGTTTCTACAACCAGAGGTTTCCAGTGGCCAGTCAGGCAGTCCGCGCGTCCATCCAGGGCCAACCCTTCAATGACGTTCTCAACGAATTACACGCCCATACCTTCTCGGGCGCCCCTGGGGAGTCCGACCCCTTTACCCTCAGCGAACTCGACCGCGAGTTCATCGCCTATGCACTGGCGATCTACTATCAGTGCGACCACTGCCAGCACTACCACGGGCGCGTGATCGAGCGTCTGCGCAAGGAGAGCGACGCCAAGCCCTGGGCCTGGCAGGCCGAGTTCGTCAAGATCGTGCTCTTTCTGCGTACCAGTCGTGCGAGCGTCTCTGAGGTCGAGTGGCAGGGCTGGGTCGAAGCCTGGCGTCGCTTCGCCGCCCGTCTGCATTACCGGCATCCAGGTTTTGCCTGCAACATCGCCTATGCCATCGGCATCTCGCGCGCCGATGAGGCCTTGATGGAATTGGCGTTCGCATCCTTGACCCAGCACTATCCGGACGGCGAGACCCTGCTGGGCGTCATCCGCGACATCGACCGCGTGGTGGTCTTCATGAAGGCCGCGACCTCCAAGAATCGCACCGACCCCATCGTGCGCCGCCAGCTCAAGACGCGCGGCGTTCAGATCTGAAGCACCTGTCGTTCGTAAACCGCATCGCGCCGTCCGGATCGGATGCTGATGCGGTTCGAACTCTGCTGTTTCGTGTTCATGGCATGCCGCTTCAGCGCTTGAAGCCTGTTTGTTTTTGATCACGTTTCTGCTATAAGCAACACGAAAAGTTTCTTGCAACCCAGTTGTCGAGTCCGATGAGTGAATCAGCGCGCGAGATCCTGAGCCGCGTCTTCGGCTACGACCGCTTTCGCGGCGCCCAGGCCGAGATCATCGAGCACCTGATCGGCGGCGGCGATGCCCTGGTGCTGATGCCCACCGGCGGCGGCAAGTCGCTCTGCTATCAGATCCCGGCCCTGATCCGGCCCGGAACTGCGATCGTGGTCTCGCCCCTGATCGCACTGATGCAGGATCAGGTCGAAGCCTTGCGTCAGCTCGGCGTGCGCGCGGCCTTCCTCAATTCCTCGCTCGATCTCGACGAGGCGCGTGCCGTCGAGCGCTCGCTGCGCAACGGAACCCTGGATCTGCTCTATGTCGCCCCCGAGCGCCTGCTGACCGAACGCTGTCTGGCCCTGCTCGATTCGATCGAGATCGCGCTCTTCGCCATCGACGAGGCGCACTGCGTCTCTCAATGGGGCCACGACTTCCGGCCCGAATACATCCAGCTCGAGTGCTTGCAGGAGCGCTGGCCCCAGGCGCCGCGCATCGCGCTCACCGCCACCGCCGACGCCCCGACCCGCAACGAGATCGTCGCCCGGCTGCGGCTGGAATCGGCGCGCCGGTTCGTCTCCAGCTTCGACCGGCCCAACATCCGCTATCGCATCGTCGAGAAGACCAATCCGCGCCGGCAGTTGCTCGACTTCCTGCGTCGCGAGCATCCGGAGAGCGCCGGCATCGTCTACTGTCTCTCGCGCCGCCGGGTCGAGGAGACGGCGGTCTATCTCGAATCCGAGGGGTTCAGGGCGCTGCCCTATCATGCCGGTCTGCCGTCCGAGATGCGCCGCGAGCATCAGGCCCGCTTCCTGCGCGAGGACGGGCTGATCATGGTCGCCACCATCGCCTTCGGCATGGGCATCGACAAGCCGGACGTGCGCTTCGTCGCCCATCTGGATCTGCCCAAGAGCCTTGAGTCCTATTATCAGGAGACCGGACGCGCCGGACGCGACGGTCTGCCGGCCGATGCCTGGATGGCCTATGGCCTGAGCGACTTGGTGACTTTGCGTCGTCTGATCGAGGAATCCGAGGCCGAGGAGCGCTTCAAGCGTATCGAGATGCACAAGCTCGACGCCATGCTCGGACTGTGCGAGACGACCAACTGTCGGCGCCAGGTGCTGCTGAACTATTTCGGCGAGCCGCTGGAACAACCCTGCGGCAACTGCGACACCTGTCTGGAGCCGGTCGAGACCTGGGATGGTACGGAAGCTGCGCGCAAGGCGCTGTCCTGTATCTATCGCACCGGACAGCGCTTCGGCAGCGCCTATCTGGCCGACGTGCTGCTCGGTAAGTCCAATGAACGCATCCGCCGCTTCGGCCATGATCGGGTCAGCACCTTCGGCATCGGTCAAAGCGTCGACGGGCGTCCGATGACGGCCGATCAGTGGCGCTCGGTCTATCGCCAGCTGGTGGCCGCCGGGCTGGTGTCGGTGGACGTCGAGGGGCACGGCTCGCTGCGGCTGACCGAGGCCAGTCGTCCGTTGTTGCGCGGTGAGTGCGGCATCCAACTGAGGCGCGATCCGGAACGCAAGCGCGGAGGTGACAGGACGCGCGCGCCCCGTGTCGCCGCGCCGAGCGATCCGGAGGCGGCCGATCTCTGGCAGGCCCTGCGCGCGCATCGTTTCGCGCTGGCTCAGGAGCAGGACGTGCCGGCCTACATCATCTTCAACGATGCGACGCTGCGCGCGATGCTGGAACAGCGACCAGGCACACTGATCGAGATGGGACGTCTGCCCGGCATCGGCGAGACCAAGCTGGCGCGGTTCGGGGAGGGCTTTCTGCGTGTGATCGCCGAGCATGAGGCCCGTCAGGGCGGCCGGCCATCGTCGCGAGCAGTGGGTGAGTGAGGTTGGTGCAGGGACCGCGAGGGCCGGTTCGCCCTCGCCGCCGTCGTCGCGGGATGCCTAGACCCGGCGCGCGTCCATCATGCGCTCGATGATGGGCTGGAGGATGATCTCCATCGCAAAGCCCATCTTGCCGCCCGGCACCACCATGGAGTTGCGGCGCGACATGAAGGAGTCATGGATCATGGAGAGCAGATAGGGGAAGTCGATCTGAAGCTTCTTCGGATCCTTGAAACGGATGATGACGAAGCTCTCGTCCGGCGTCGGGATGTCGCGGGCGATGAACGGGTTGGAGGTGTCGACCGTGGGCACACGCTGGAAGTTGATGTCGGTCAGCGAGAACTGCGGCGTGATGTAACGGATGTAGTCCGGCATCCGGCGCATGATGGTGTCGACGATGGCCTCGGCCGAGTAGCCGCGCTCGAGGTTGTCGCGATGGATCTTCTGAATCCATTCCAGGTTGACGATCGGCACCACGCCGACGCCCAGGTCGACGTGCTGCGCGACATTGCTGTCCTCGGTGACGACCAGACCGTGCAGACCTTCGTAGAAGAGCAGATCGGTGCCGGCCGGCAGATCCTCCCAGGGCGTGAACTCGCCGGGATTGAGCGAAGTGCCGAGCCGGGCGTTGAGCTGGCGGGCTTCCTCGTCGCTGTGGATGTAGTAACGCTTCTTGCCGCAGCCGGTCTCGCCGTATTCGCGGAAGAGTTCTTCGAGCAGGTCGAAGCGGTTGGCCACCGGGCCGAAGTGACTGAGGCTCTCGCCGCGCTTGGCAAAGGCCGCCATCTCGGCCTTCATGGTGGCTCGGTCGTAGCTGTGAAAGCTGTCGCCCTCGATCACCGCCGCGCTGATGTTGTCGCGATGGAAGATGTGCTCGAAGGCGCGCTTGACGGTCGTGGTGCCGGCGCCGGACGAGCCGGTGACGGCGACGATCGGATGCTTCTTGGACATGAGTTTCTCTCCCCGTTCTCTGTTCGTTATTGGAATGCTGAAGCGGTTTATCCGCCTTGGGTTTTGGTTGTCAAGGCGTTTGACATGATTCGCTAATATATCACGAACTCCGGCGTTCGATCGCCGGATGCGATGGCCTGGACAGGCCGGGAGGCGCGACGGCATGGCGGCAGTTGAATGGCAAGCGGGATGGGGTGAGAGGGCGCGTGTCTGGGCGCTCGGACTCGGAATGCATCCGGAGATCCAGTCGGGTCTGGTGCGCTTTCTGACGGTGCTGGTCGGCGGCGGCTATATCGCCCTGGGGGCCTGGACTGAGTACTACCGGGTCGACGTTCCCTATTTTCTGACCGTCTTCGGGTTGCATCTGCTGGTCGGCCTGGGGCTGATGATCAGTGTGGTCTACCGTCCGGAGTGGGTCGCGCGTCGCTATATCGCGCTCTGTCTGGACATCGTCGTGGTCAGTCTGGCGATCTTCATCACACGGGAGGCCATCAGTCCCTTTTACTTGCTCTATATCCTCATCTTCATCTCGGCCGGCACCAGATTCGGGCGCGGTCCGCTGATCGTGGGGTCGGTGGTGGCGGTCGTCGCCTACAACTTCGTGCTGATCGAACTCGACGAGTGGAGTCGGCATCCCTTCGAGGCGGCGTTCTTTCTGTTACTGCTGGTGCTGCTGCCGCTCTATCAGGCGTCCTTGCTGCGCCGGCTCCAGCAGGCGCGCGCCGACGCTGAGCGGGCGAGCAAGGCCAAGAGCGATTTTCTGGCCGTCATGACCCATGAGCTGCGGACCCCGCTGACCGGCGTCATCGGCATGGCCGAGCTGCTCAAGGAAACCCGGCTCGACGCCGAGCAGCACGAGCAGGTCGAGGCGATCGTCAGTTCGGCCAATGCGCTCAGCGCCCTGATCGGCGACATCCTGGACTTCTCCAAACTCGACGCCCATCGGCTCAAGCTCGAACGTCTGCCGTTCGCACCGCGTGAGCTGGCGCACGAGGTCTGCGCCATCCTCGACGGTCAGGCGCGCGCCCGGGGGCTGGCGCTGATCCGGGAGATCGCGCCCGAGGTGCCCGAGTGCGTGCTCGGCGATGCGCTGCGGGTACGTCAGATCCTGTTCAATCTGATCGGCAATGCCATCAAGTTCACCGAGCACGGCGAGGTCCGGGTGCGATTGCTTGTCGCCGAATCCAGTCCCACGTTCGGGCGGCCGCATCTGATGATCGAGGTCGTCGACACCGGGATCGGCATCCCGGCCGACAAGCTGGACGTGCTGTTCGAGAGTTTCCGCCAAGCCGATGCGTCGACCACGCGCCGCTTCGGCGGTACCGGGCTGGGCACCACCATCGCGCGCGAGCTGGCCGTGCTCATGGGCGGCGCCATCGAGGTCGAGAGCGAGGAGGGGCGAGGCAGTCTGTTCCGGGTGCGTCTGCCGCTACTCGACGAACTTCCGTCCGCCGTGGCCGAGGAGCCGGCTCCCTACAGGGTCGAAACGACGCCAAACGATTGGCGCACGCCCTATGCTGGACCGAAGATCCGGGTTCTGGTGGCCGAAGATAACGCGATCGCCGCCAAGGTCATCACCCGCTTTCTCGACCGCATGGGGTTCGAATACGACCTCTTCACGGACGGCGAATCCGCGCTGGAGGCCGCACTGGCCGGCGGCTACCGGATCGCGGTCGTCGATCTGCGCATGCCCAGACTCGACGGCTTGGGCTTCACCCGGCGCTACCGGGCCGAATCCAGCGGGCGTCCGCTGCCGATCCTGGCCCTGACCGCCAATGCCTCGGAAGACGTGCGACATGAGTGCCTGGCCGCCGGCATGGACGGTTTTCTCGCCAAGCCGGTCAAGCCCGACGAGCTGCGAGGCGCGATCGAGCGCCTTGGAACCCCGGACGATGCGGGGAGGTCAGGTCCGTCCCGGCTTGCCGGCCTTGGCCTGGTACATGGCTGTGTCGGCGTCCTTGAGCAGACGTGACGGGGTGCTGTCGGGGCTGATGTGAACCAGCCCCAGGCTACAGCCGATCCTCAACTGTTGGCCCTGGATGGTCATGGGCTGACTCAGGGTCTCGTCGATGCGTCGGGCGACCGACTCGGGTTCGAAGCCGGCTTCGAACCGATCGAGCAGAACGGCGAACTCGTCGCCGCCGAGCCGTCCCAGATGGTCCTGCTCGCGCACCACCCGGCGCAGACGCTCGGCGACGATCCGCAGCACGGCATCGCCCGCGTCATGGCCATACTGGTCGTTGATCGGCTTGAAGCCATCCAGATCCAGATAGAGCAGGGCGCCGTTGTTTGCGGGATGACGTGTCCGTTCGAAGTGTTGGTTCAGGAGTTCCATGAAGCGGCGGCGGTTGTTCAGCCCTGTCAGTGCATCGGTGTTGGCCAGTGTCGCCAGCTCGCGTTCGGAACGCAGACGGGCCTGGATCGCGTGTTGCAGGGAGGCAGCCGTCTCGTTGAAGGCCTGGGTCAATCGTGACAGCTCGCCCCAACCGTGTTCCGGGAGGCGGGTGTAATAATCGCCCTGGCTCAGACGGCGCATGCCGTTCGTGAGCTCATGGACGGGGTTGGCGATGGCTCGTGCTACCACCACGGCTGTGACCAGGGCCAGCAGTATCAGGCTGAAGGTGACATAGACCAGCAGTTCGCGCTGCTTGCGCGCGCTCTGGGTGATCTTGTCACGGTTGGTGTGGACCAGGAGGCGGGAGCAGTCGAGACTGAGCGCGCGCGCGGTGTGGATCAGCGCCCCATCGGTCGCGATGCCTGAGGTGGTGGGCGTGGGCGCGTGCACTGGATCGGCGTGGCTCGATAGGCTCTTGAGCAGATCGTTCAGCGGCCCGGACGGCGTCGTCGTCAGGTTCCAGATTCCGGCGCGCGCGCTCCAGGCGAATGTTTCGCCCGTACCGCCGCAGAGCAGCAGCACGGTCTCACCGCCTGGAGATTGATTGTCGAAGTCCTCCAGCAACGCCAGGATGTTCTCCATCCGCACCAGTAGATGCACGCTGCCGATGATGGCCTCGTCCAGTACGAGCGGGCCATTCAGCCAGATCTCGGGTTTCTGGGTCTCCAGTCGTCGAAACAGGATGGGAGCCGGGTCAGCGACTGGGATGTCGGCCTGGTCGAGCGTGTTCGCGCGAACGCCGTCACGAGTGATCTGGATCAGGGTTCGTCCCGAGGGATCGCGGATCCAGATTCCATGCAACTCCGGAATCGCTTCGATGGCATCGGTGAGGATGCGCGCGATGAGTTCCAGATGTTTGGGGTCGCCGTCGCGGGCGTAGGCCGCCAGGCTCAGGCGCATCTGGGTGCGGCTCGACACCAGTCGGGTCAGATCCTCCAGGCGGTGCAGTTCCAGATTGATCCGCCGCTGCTGGACATCGGCGATCAGATTCAACGTCTGGTGCGTCAGCTCCAGGGCGTCGGCTTGAATCTGATGACGCTCGGCCCAGTAGAGCGTCAGCAATGGCAGTAGCGCGACCGTCAATAGAACCAGGGCCAGATGTTCGCGCAGACCGAACCGATGCCGGATCGGCCCTCGGCGAGCGCTGTCGGGCTTGGCGGGAGACGTTTGGACCTGATCGGACTCTGGGGGCAAGTCAGTGTCGTCCTGGACGCTTGATTTCGTCCAAGGATATACCGAAACGTCCGGTGAGCCGCGACCGTTCGTCGTGTCAGGGTGCCGGGGTGGTCGCCAGGGCGATCCCTGGCGACCCTGTCTGAATGGAGAGGCGGATCGGTCTCGGGTCAAGCCGCTGATGGGTCTGTTCGAACCGCTGGAACGGCCCGCGCCGCCGCACGGCGTTTGGCGTACTGATCGATGAGGTTCTTGAGCGCGATCATCAGCCCCAACCCGATGAAGGCGCCGGGCGGCAGGATGGCGATCAGCGCGCCCTGGAAATCCTCGCCCAGACTCAGCGAGATCGCCTTGGCCCAGTCGCCGAGCAGCAGATCGGCCTGATGGAACAGCGTCCCCTGACCGACGAACTCGCGCAGACCGCCGAGCGTGGTCAGCACCAGGGTCGCGCCCAGCCCCACCGCCAGACCGTCGAGCAGGGCACGGTCGACCCGATTCTTGGAGGCGAAGGCCTCGGCGCGGCCGATGATCATGCAGTTGACCACGATCAGCGAGATGAACAGCCCCAGCACCTGATACAGGTCATAGAAGAACGCCTGCATGATCAGCTCGACCAGGGTCACGAAGGAGGCGATGACCAGCACGAACACCGGGATGCGGATCTCGGGGCGCACCAGATTGCGCACCAGGGAGACCGTGCCGTTGGAGCAGACGATGACCGCCGTGGTCGCCAGACCCATGCCGAGTCCGTTGGTGGCCGAAGTCGTGGTCGCCAGCAGCGGACAGAGTCCGAGCAGGGCCACCAGCATCTGGTTGTTGCTCCAGATGCCGCCGCTGAAGATGCTGCCGTAGGATTGGGGCGCCGACATCAGCCCTGACCTCCCTCGATCGTCGCTGTTTCAGTCTCGATCGGCTGGTAGAGCGACTCGCCCTGTTGCTGGACGTAGAGCAGGGTGTCACGCACGGCATTGACGATCGAACGCGGTGTGATGGTGGCGCCCGTGAACTGATCGAACTCACCGCCGTCACGCTTCACCGCCCACTTCTCCAGCGGCGGATTGGTCAGCGACTTGCCAGTGAAGTCCAGCACCCAGTCCGACTTGGCTTCCTCGATCTTGTCGCCCAGTCCGGGCGTCTCGTGATGCGAGACCACGCGCACCCCGCCCAGGGTGCCGTCGTGCAGCACCGAGACCAAGAGCTTGATCGGGCCGGCATAGCCGTCCGGGACCACGGGTTCGAGCACCACGGCGACCGGGGATGCATCATGGCGCGCACGATAGACCTGGGTGGCGTCGGCGCCGAGCAGGTCGCGCGCGCTGACGCGCAGACTGTCCTGGAGCGGATCATTGTTGATCTGCTCGGCGGGCAGGATGGTGTCGAGCTTGCGCTTCATCGCCTGATACTGGTTGTCGGCGATGCGCTCGCCGACCGAGCCGTGAGTGACGGCGACCAGCGAGACGCCGCCGATGGCGAAGGCGCCGAGCACGACGCCCGAGAGCAGGATGGATTTGGCCTTGGTCATCATGTGCGGGCGCTCCCATGTCCAAAGACGCGCGGTTGGGTGTAGTAATCGATGGTCGGGGCGGCGATGTTCATCAGCAAGACCGCGAAGGCCACCGCGTCCGGATAGCCGCCCCAGGAGCGGATCACATAGACGATGATCCCGATGCTGGCGCCGAAGACGAGCTGGCCCTTCTTGGTGGTGCAGGCCGTCACCGGATCGGTGGCGATGAAGAAGGCCCCGAGCATGGCGGCGCCGCTGAACAGATGGAACAGCGGCGTGGGATGCGTCTGTGGGTCGATGGCCCAGAACAGAGCGGCGGCCGCCGTCAGGCCCAGCAGCATGGACACCGGGATGTGCCAGGTGATGATGCGCCGCCACAGCAGATAGACGCCGCCGAGCAGGAAGGCCACCCCGACCCATTCCCAGCCGCGTCCGCCGAGCCAGCCCCAGGTCTGGCTCTGGCCGATCTGGTCGAGGGTCTGGCCCAGGTCGAGCTTGCCGCGCATCTCGTCGAGCGGCGTGGCCGAGGACAGGGCATCCCATTCGAACCCGGTCGGCAGGGCGCCGCTCAGGATCAGACGCAGCGACTCCATGAAGCTCAGATGATGCTCGGCCAGTCCGGCGGGCGCCAGCCAGGTGGTCATGGCCACCGGATAGGAGATCAGCAGGAACACATAGGCCGCCATCGCCGGATTGAAGGGGTTGTAGCCCAGGCCGCCATAGAGCTGCTTGACCAGCACGATGGCGAACAGCATCCCGAGCAGGGTCAGCCACCAGGGCAGCGTCGGCGAGACCGAGAGCGCGAACAGCACCGCCGTCACTACGGCGCTCAGGTCGCGCAGCGCGACCCAGGGCGAGCGTCCGCGCAGGAGCATCACGGCCGTTTCGGCCGCCACGGCGAAGCTGACGGCCAGCACGATGTTGATCAGCGTGCCCCAGCCGAAGAACCAGGTCATGACCAGGATGCCGGGGATGAGCGCCAGCAGCACTTCGAGCATGACCCGATCGACACGGTTCACGCGGGGCACATGGGGGGAGGAGATGATGGAATTTTGCATTACACGGAATCCGCGGGGTTGCTCCAGTGTACCTGCTCGACCACGGGCGTTTGGTCAGCGAGCACTTCCAGGAGTGCTTGTATATCAGATCCTGCCACTGACCGATGTCTGAAAAAAGACATAAAAAAAACGGCTTAGATGCGATGATCCAAGCCGTTCTGTATGGCGCGCCCGGAAGGATTCGAACCTCCGACCACCTGGTTCGTAGCCAGGTACTCTATCCAGCTGAGCTACGGGCGCTTGATGTTTTGGTTTGTCGATGTTCAGTCAGTTGTGACTGATTTCTGGTCTCGACCAACCGAGACGCGCATTATCAAGAAATGCAGAGCGCCTGTCAACACCCCATCGCTCATTTTTTGTCTCAAGGCGCCAGTCGTTCGATCTCCCATCCGCCATCGTCCCGCTGGACATAGCGGAAACGATCGTGCAGCCGACTCTCGCGCCCCTGCCAGAACTCGATCATGTCCGGCACGACCCGATAGCCGCCCCAGAAGTCGGGCAGGGGGATCTCGCCCTGGGAGAAGCGACGCGCCATCTCGGCGACCTTCATCTCCAGCAGCGAGCGCGTGCCGATGACCTGGCTCTGAGGCGAGGCCCAGGCGCCGATCTGACTGCCGCGCGGTCGGGTGGTGAAATAGGCCAGCGACTCAGCCGTCGAGATGCGCTTGGCGCGTCCGCGAATCTGCACCTGTCGCGCCAGCGCCACCCAGGGGAAGAGCATGGCGACCTGCGGATTGGCCTCGATCTCACGCGCCTTGCGGCTCTCGTAGTTGGTGAAGAAGACGAAACCGCGCGCGTCGTAGAGCTTGAGCAGCACGGTGCGCGCCGAGGGTCGGCCCTGCACGTCGACGGTGCAGAGCGTCAGACTGTTCGGCTCGGGCAGATCGGTCGCGATGGCCAGCTCATACCAGCCCTGGAACTGCCGGATCGGATCGGGATCGAGTTCGGAGCGCGCAAGACCATGCTCCATCAGCTCGCGTCTCAGGGTCTCGGGATTCGCGTTCATCACCCCTCCGACCGCCGGCTGAAGCGGCGTCGTCCGCCGCCGGACATGAACGCAACGCGCGCTCGTTCGCCGGGCGAATCCAAGCGCACAGAAGTGGTGTCGAAATTCCTCATTGAAAATTATCAATCCAAATAGAGAAAATTAGAATAATTGACTCGTCAAATGCTGACGGTTTCGGTAGGTTTCAAGGTCAAGACCCAGCACAAAGGTCAAACATAGCCTCGACCAAACGCCCGTTCGACGTCGAGTGTCGAGCGAGGATCGTCATGAAGCCTTCATGACGATCCAGGCGAGGCCGGACTTCATAACCGGACAACCACTGAGGAAGCGAGCCGATGAACCGTCAAGATCAGATCCAGGCCATCGAACGTGACTGGGCCGAGAATCCACGCTGGACCGATGTCGAGCGCGGCTACAGCGCCGCCGACGTGGTGCGTCTGCGCGGATCGGTTCAGCCCGAGTACACCTATGCCAAGCTGGGCGCCGAGAAGCTCTGGAAGCGTATCCGTGGCGAGTCCAAGAAGGGCTATGTCAACTGCATGGGCGCCATCACCGGCGGTCAGGCCATGCAGCAGGCCAAGGCCGGCATCGAGGCCATCTATCTCTCGGGCTGGCAGGTCGCCGCCGACGGCAACACCTCCGAGACCATGTACCCCGACCAGTCGCTCTACGCCTATGACTCGGTCCCGACCATGGTGCGGCGCATCAACAACAGCTTCAAGCGCGCCGATGAGATCCAGTGGTCGCGCGGCATCGGTCCCGGCGACGAGGGTTACATCGACTACTTCCTGCCGATCGTGGCCGATGCCGAGGCCGGTTTCGGCGGCGTGCTCAACGCCTTCGAGCTGATGAAGAACATGATCGCCAATGGCGCCGCCGGTGTCCATTTCGAGGACCAGCTTGCGGCGGTCAAGAAGTGCGGTCACATGGGGGGCAAGGTGCTGGTGCCCACGCGCGAGGCGGTGCAGAAGCTGATCGCGGCGCGTCTGGCCGCCGACGTCATGGGCGTGCCGACCCTGCTGCTGGCGCGCACCGATGCCGAGGCCGCCAACCTGCTCACCAGCGATGTCGACGACAACGACCGTCCCTTCATCACAGGCGCGCGCACCGATGAGGGCTTCTACGTCGTCAAGAACGGTCTGGAGCAGGCCATCAGTCGCGGTTTGGCCTATGCACCCTATGCCGATCTGGTGTGGTGTGAGACCGGCACGCCGGATCTCGGGTTCGCGCGCGAGTTCGCGCAAGCCGTGCTGGGTGCGAATCCCAACAAACTGCTGGCCTACAACTGTTCGCCCTCGTTCAACTGGAAGAAGAACCTGGACGATCGCACCATCGCGCGCTTCCAGGACGAACTGGCCGACATGGGCTACAAGTACCAGTTCATCACGCTCGCCGGCATTCACAGCATGTGGTACAACATGTTCGATCTGGCCTACGACTATGCGCGCGGCGAGGGCATGCGTCACTATGTCGAGAAGGTCCAGGGGCCGGAGTTCGCCGCGCGCGAGAAGGGTTACACCTTCGTCTCGCATCAGCAGGAAGTGGGCGCCGGTTACTTCGACGACGTGACCACGGTCATCCAGGGCGGTCAGTCGTCGGTCACGGCGCTGACCGGCTCGACCGAGGAAGAGCAGTTCCACTGAGTTCCGGTCTGAACGGCCTGGGCTGATCCGGGCCGAGCCAAAAGCCGACAAACGAGAACGCGCGAGGGTGAAGATCCTCGCGCGTTTTTGCGTGCGTCGCTGGAGCAGCTGCGGCGACCGTGGGTTGCTCCCCGTCGATCGAGACAGGAGCGGCCTGCGGCCGCTTGTCATCGGGGCGACGGTTACTGGCAGGCTTCGCAGTCCGGGTCCAGGATCGAGCAGGCGCTCGGGGCGGCTGTCGCGGCCGCCGGTGCGTCATCGGCCGTGTCACTCGCCTTGGCGGTCTGTCGCCCGAGATAGTTGCCGCCGACCGCGCTCAGTCGATTGGCGCGGCTGGTGTCGGCCATCGTGGACTTCTCGACATGGGTCGCACCCATCGAGCGCAGATAATAGGTCGTCTTCAGTCCGCGCACCCAGGCGAGCTTGTAGAGGTTGTCGAGCTTCTTGCCGCTGGGTTCCTGCATGTAGAGATTGAGGCTCTGGGCCTGATCGAGCCACTTCTGACGGCGGCTGGCGGCCTCGACCAGCCAGCGCGGATCGATCTCGAAGGCGGTGGCATAGAGTTCCTTGATCTCGTCCGGAATCCGGTCGATGGGCAGGAGCGAGCCGTCGTAATACTTGAGGTCGTTGACCATGACCGCGTCCCACAGACCGCGTTCCTTGAGATCGGCGACCAGATAGGGATTGACGACCGTGAACTCACCCGAGAGGTTGGATTTGACGAACAGGTTCTGGTACGTCGGTTCGATCGACTGACTGACCCCGACGATGTTGCTGATGGTCGCCGTCGGCGCGATGGCCAGACAGTTGGAATTGCGCATCCCGACGGTCTGGATCCGCTCGCGCAGGCGATCCCAATCCAGCGTGTGGCTGGTGTCCATCTGGAGATAGCCGCCGCGTCCCTGTTCCATCAAGCCGATACTGTCGATCGGCAGCACGCCCTGGCTCCACAGCGAACCCTCGAAGCTCGGATAACGCCCGCGCTCGGCGGCCAGATCGGCGCTGGCCTCGATGGCGTAATAGCTCAGATATTCGGTGCTCTGATCGGCGAAGGCCACGGCTTCCTGGCTGGCATAGGGGATACGCAGCCGGTAGAGCGCGTCCTGAAAGCCCATGAGCCCCAGCCCCACCGGACGATGACGCAGGTTCGAGGCGCGCGCCTGGGGGACATTGTAGAAGTTGTAGTCGATGACGTTGTCGAGCATGCGCATAGCGGTGCGCACGGTCCGGCGCAGACGTTGGGTGTCGAGTCCCTTGTCGGTGATGTGCGCGGCCAGATTGATCGACCCAAGATTGCAGACCGCGACTTCTAAGTCATTGGTATGCAAAGTAATTTCGGTGCAGAGGTTAGAGCTGTGCACCACGCCGACATGCTGGTTGGTGTAGCGCAGATTGCAGGGGTCTTTGAACGCGATCCAGGGATGCCCGGTCTCGAACAGCATCGCCAGCATCTTGCGCCACAGATCCACGGCCTTGAGGCGCTTGCCGATCTTCAGCTCGCCGCGCGCGGCGCGTTCCTCATAGGCGACATAGGCCTGCTCGAACGCCTGTCCGGTGAGGTCGTGCAGATCCGGCGTCTCGTCGGGTGAGAACAGCGTCCAGTGCCCATCCTCGGCCACGCGCTTCATGAACAGATCCGGCACCCAGTTGGCGGTGTTCATGTCATGAGTGCGGCGGCGATCGTCGCCCGTGTTCTTGCGCAGATCGAGGAATTCCTCGATGTCGATGTGCCAGGTTTCCAGATAAGCACAAACCGCGCCGCGCCGGCGGCCTCCCTGGTTCACAGCTATGGCCGTGTCATTGGCGACCTTGAGGAACGGAATCACGCCCTGACTCTTGCCGTTGGTCCCCTTGATATGCGCGCCCATGCCGCGCACGCGCGTCCAGTCGTTGCCCAGCCCGCCGGCGAACTTGGACAGCAGCGCATTGTCCTTGATGGCGCTGTAGATGCCGTCGAGATCGTCCGGGACCGTGGTCAGGAAGCACGAACTCAATTGCGGACGCGGCGCACCCGAGTTGAACAGGGTCGGCGTCGAGCACATGAAATCGAAGCTGGAGAGCAGCTCATAGAACTCGATGGCGCGCTCCTCGCGCTCGATCTCGTTGATTGCCAACCCCATGGCCACGCGCATGAAGAATGCTTGCGGCAGCTCGAAGCGGATGCCGTCGGCGGTGTGGATGAAATAGCGATCGTAGAGCGTTTGCAGCCCCAGATAGGTGAACTGGAGATCGCGCTCGGGCTTGAGCGCCGCGCCGAGCCGCTTGAGATCGTAGCGCGCGAGCTGGCCGTCGAGATGTTCCAGATCGGCGGCACGCTTGACGTAGGCGGCGAAATAATCGCCATAGCGCTCGGCCATGTCCGCCTGGGTCTCGACCCCGACCGCCAGATCGAGGAACCCGAGCGCCTCACGCCGCAGGATGTCGAGCAGCAGACGCGCGGCGGCCTGGCTGTATTGCGGCTCGCGTTCGATCAGGGTCCGCGCCGACATCACCAGCGCCTGACGGACGTCGGCCTCGCGCACGCCGTCGAATAGATTGCGCAGGGTATCGCTCAGGATGGCATTGGGATCGACCGCATCGAGATCGCGGCTGCTCTCCTCCAGCAGCCGCGCCATGTGCGCCACGTCCAGCGGGCGGGTCGAGCCGTCGGCCAGGGTGACGTTGATCGGATGGGGTTCGCGAATCGCCGCCGTCTCAGCGGCGGCCTTGGCGGCACGTTCACGGGCGCGCGCCTCGCGATAGAGCACATAGTCGCGCGCGATCCGATGCTCCCCGGCGCGCATCAGCGCCAGTTCGACCTGATCCTGGATGTCCTCGATATGCACCGTGCCGCCGCCCGACAGCCGGCGGGTGAGGGCGCCGACCACCTGCTCGGTCAGCTCGGCGACGCGATCGTGGATACGACTGGAGGCGCCCGCCGAATCGCCCTCGACCGCCAGGAACGCCTTGGTCATGGCCACCATGATCTTGCTCGGATCGAAGTGCGTGACCTGACCGTTGCGACGGATGACCTGGACCCGGCCGGGAACGTGGCCGGGGCTCTCGGCGCCGTCCGGCGTGGCTGTCTGGGGCACGCCCGGATCGGCGTGGCGAGCCTGGGCGGGGTGCTGATGGATCACGGTCAGGCGGCTGGCGGACATGGCTCCTCCGGGAGATGCTGGAACTGGCGCCGCTCCTGGCTCGATGAGCGACGCGCTGAGAAGCCGGTCAATATATACGCCATAAAGGCTGAGTCAACCCCAACATATTGTGTCTGTGTCGCCGCACTGAAAACCGGCTTGGAGTCTTCAGGCGCATTCCATACACTCCGGAAAACACCACGACAAGAACAGGGACCGCCGAGTCCCGCCTGCCAGGCTGGAGGAAACCGATGACTCGCCTTACCACCGTCTTCATCGCCCTCGGGATGCTGAGCGCCTCCCAGAGCGTCGGCGCCGATGACCCTCCGGGCGACCCCGCCGAACTCGCCAAGCGCGAATACGAGCAGGTCATGGCACTGACGCCCGACATCGACAACGGCCGCCGGGTCTATCTGACCTGTGCCGTCTGCCATGGCCCCGAGGGCTGGGGCACGCCCGACGGCGCCTATCCGCAGATCGCCGGACAGTGGCGCGAGGTCATCATCAAGCAACTGGCCGACATCCGCGCCCGTCATCGCGACAATCCGCTCATGTATCCCTTCTCGCTGACACGCATTCTGGGCGGTCCGCAGAACATGGCCGATGTCGCCGCCTATGTGGCCGCGCTGCCGATGACGACCGGCAATGGCGTCGGGCCAGGGCTGGATCTCGAACTCGGCGCACGTCTGTATGCCGAGCATTGCGCCGACTGTCATGGCGAGCGTGGTGAGGGCAAGCCCGCCAAGCCGACTCCGGCCATCGCAGCCCAGCACTTCCCCTACCTGATGGGGCAGTTCGACGCCATCCGCAACGGGCGGCGCAAGAACGCCAATCCCGAGATGATCGAGCAGATCGCCGGGTTCAGCCCGCGCGATCAGGCGGCCGTGCTCGATTACACGTCGAGATTGCGTCCGGCCCCCGAGAAGCTGGCCGCAGAGAATTGGCTCAATCCCGACTTCCCCAATTATGTGCGCGAGACCATGGGGATGCCGCCGCTGCCGCCTCCGCTGCCTGTCGCGCCGCCCATGCCGGCGCCATTCCCGATCGCGCCGATGCCGTCATCCGTGCCGGAGTGACCGACGGTGCGAGTGTCCTGAATCAGATCGCCGGATGCGCGAGCGATGAATACTCGTAGTGCTTGATCTGGCGCCGGATATTGCGCTGGATGATGACTCCGAGCACCGACCACTCCAGCCCGGTGAGATCGATCTCGGGATAGAGCGGGTTGAGGGCGACCAGTCGCTCGCGTCCATCGGCGTCACGCCGGTACTGGCGGAACCAGCGCACGCCCTCGACCTCGACGAAGATGTAGCTCGGATTCGGGCAGCGGTCGTTGGGCTCGATGATGATGATGCAGCCATCCGGGAACTCCGGGTCCATCTCGTCGCCGAGCACGCGCAGGGCAAAGGGTTCGTGCAGGGCGCAGCCCGTGCCTTCCAGGATCGAATCCGTCATCATAGGTTCTCGTTTCGTTCAATCAGTTGTTCAACCGCCGGTATCCATGAAGACCCAAGGCCAGATGAATCGTATCTTCGCCACCGAGCGTCCGCACGACGACCGACGCGATTGGCGCAACCTGCGCGGCATGTTGCCCTATCTGTGGGAGTTCCGGGGCCGGGCGGCGCTGGCGATCGGTTGTCTGGTGCTGGCCAAGGTCGCCAATGTCGGCGTGCCGCTCATTCTGAAGGACATCGTCGATGCCTTCCAGGAGCCGGCGGCGCAAATGCTGATCCTGCCGGTCAGTCTGCTGCTGGCCTATGGCGCACTCAAGCTCAGCGCCTCGCTCTTCAACGAGCTGCGCGACGTGGTGTTCGCGCGGGTGCGCTATCGCGCCATGCGCCGGCTCTCGACGCGGGTGCTGGAGCATCTGCACCGGCTGTCGCTGCGCTATCACCTGGAGCGCCAGAGCGGGGCGGTCAGCCGGGATCTGGAGCGCGGTACGCGCTCGGTCTCGACCATCTTCAACTATCTGGTCTTCAGCGTGCTGCCGGTGGCGGTCGAGTTCAGTCTGGTGGCGGCGATCATGATCGGCCGTTATGACCTGTCGTTCGTGTTCGTCACCTTCGGTACGGTCGTGGTCTATTTCGCCTTCACCTTCGCCATCACCGAGTGGCGGATGGACTACCGGCACCGGATGAATCATCTGGACTCGCAGGCCAACACCCAGGCCTTCGACAGCCTCATCAACTACGAGACGGTCAAGTATTTCGGCAACGAGCGGCTCGAACTCAAGCGCTATGACGACACCCTGGCCGAGTGGGAGGAGATGGCGGTCGCCAGCCAGACCTCTATGTCGGTGCTCAACTTCGGACAGGGCGCGATCATCGCCATCGGGGTCACGCTGATCATGACGCTCGCCGCCCAGGGCGTGGTCGACGGGAGCCTGAGCGTCGGCGATCTGGTGCTGGTCAATGCGCTCATGCTCCAGCTCTTCATTCCGCTCGGCTTTCTGGGGATCGTCTACCGTCAGATCAAGTACGCACTGGCCGATATGGATCTGGTGTTCAAGCTGCTGGAGCGCCGGCCCGAGATCCAGGACCGGACCGAAGCCAGGCCGCTGGTGCTGAGCGAGGGCGCGATTCGGTTCGAGCAGGTCGACTTCCACTATCAGCCCGAGCGTCCGATCCTGCATGGCATCGACTTCGCCATCGAGCCGGGTCAAAAGCTCGCCGTGGTCGGACACAGCGGGGCCGGCAAGTCGACCCTGTCGCGGCTGCTGTTTCGCTTCTACGAGGTGACGGGCGGGCGCATCCTGATCGACGGTCAGGACATCCGTGATGTGACGCAGGAGAGTCTGCGCGCGGCCATCGGCATCGTGCCGCAGGATACGGTGCTGTTCAACGAAAGCATCTATTACAACCTGGCCTATGGGCGTCCCGATGCTAGCCGCGCCGAGATCGAGCGCGCCGCTGAAATGGCCCATATCCGCACCTTCATCGAGAGTCTGCCGGATGGTTGGAACACCGTGGTCGGCGAGCGGGGTCTGAAGCTCTCGGGCGGCGAGAAGCAGCGCGTGGCCATCGCGCGCGCCATCCTCAAGCGTCCGCGCATCCTCATCTTCGACGAGGCGACCTCGTCCCTGGACAGTCACACCGAACAGGCGATCCAGCAGACCCTGGCCGAGGTGGCCGAGAACCATACCACGTTGGTCATCGCCCACCGGCTCTCGACCGTGGTCGACGCCGATCGCATCCTGGTGCTCGAACAGGGGCGCATCCGCGAACAGGGGCGGCATCGCGAATTGCTGGAGGCCGGCGGTCACTATGCCGCGATGTGGGAATTGCAGCTGCGTGAAGGGGCGGAGACCGGGGTCGATTTCGACCCACGCCTTGAGCCGTCCGGCCGCTGACAGACGTCGGTCAGTCACGGCCCGGCCCTTGTCATCGTCGTCATGTTGCTCTATTTGATTTTCTGCGAACGGTCGCACGACACCACCAAAGCAGAGGATCCGAGATGAACAAGCTGACTCTATTCATGATGGCGCTGGCCGCCGGCACGGCGGTTCAGACCCAGACACTGGCTATGGAGCACGGCCACATGGCGGGCCACGGCGACACGAGCGCCATGGCGCAGGATCAGGCATCCGTCGTCACCCGTGCTCAAGGCGTGATCAATGCAGTGGATACCGAGTCCGGCTCGGTCAATCTCACACACGGACCGATTCCGGCGTTGAGCTGGCCGGCCATGACCATGGACCTCCCCGTCACGGATCAGGTCGACCTGAGCGGCGTGAGCGCGGGCGATGCGGTCGACTTCGGCATCGTCCTCGGGGGCGACGACGTCTATCGCATCACAGAGCTGAAGAAGCAGCCGGACTGAGACGATCCGCTCTCCGATCGACGACTGTCGGGCGCCGACAGGCTCGCCGGCTCAGGGCAGACGCCGGCGAGCGCCCGTCCGATGCCGACTCCCGGCCTCGGTGCACGCTCTCCGGCATCCGAATGCTTCCCCCCATCCCCGCCGCCGGCGATCTGAATCCGCTCCCAGGTCTGAGTTATACTGGCGCCTGCCTCATCGGGGCAGGAACGGCATCAACACGCGGGCACATTCAGCGGGAGCCCCGATCATTGGGTGATGAGTAATGCAAGAAGGAGCCAAGAAACGACTGGCCGGCGCCGTGGTGGTTGTCACCCTGGCGGTGATCTTCGTGCCCATGCTGTTCGAGGACGAGTCGCTCGCGCCGCCGCCCTATGTCCAGGGACCGCTTCCGCCCGAACCCGGATTCCAGGATCCGTTCACGTTCGGCGCGCCGCCCCCGACGCCTGCCGATGCAGACGGCCTGACCGCTGAGGAGGCGCTTCTGACGCCGCCGGAGCCCATGCAGGAGTTCGAGACCGTCGGCGCCGTGTCCTTCGAGGACGATTCGGAGGGGGGCGCGTTCGAGCCGATTCAGGAACCGGCTTCGCCCGCGGTCACGCCGCCTCGCGAGACCCGCCCGGCGACTCAACCGCCGACACCCCGGACACAGACGCCGGCCTCCAAGCCGGCCCAGCTCCCGAGAACGGCACAACAACCGACCCAAACACCACCACCCAAGCCGGAGGCGCCCGTCTCCCTGCCCGAGCCGCCGAGATCGCGTGCCGATGGCCTGCCATCCTGGGTGGTGCAGGTCTCCAGTCTCGGCTCGCCGGAGGCGGCCGGCAAATTGGCCGACAAACTCAAGCAGGCCGGGTTCTCGGCCTTCGTCGAGCGCGCCGAAGTCGGCGGTAAGACCTATTATCGGGTGCGCGTCGGTCCGGACATCGATCGCACCAATGCCGAGCGCACCGCTGAGATGCTGCGCAAACAGCAGAAGCTCGACACGCTCATTCAACGCTACCAGTAAACTCAGGGCTCCCGACGCAGATGAATTGGGTCGACTACATCATCCTCGGCACCATTGCGCTCTCGGCCCTGGTCGGCGTGGCGCGCGGCTTGATCCGCGAGGTGCTGTCGCTGGGAACCTGGGTCGCGGCGCTTGCGATCGCCTGGTTCTTCCATCAGGAACTGGCCGACCTGCTGAGCGGACAACTGGCCCATCCACTGGTCAGAAAGGGCGCGGCCTTCATCGCGCTGGTGCTGCTGGTCCTGATCGCCGGCGCCATCCTGGGCACGGTGCTGACGGCCCTGATCGACACCGTGGGGCTGACGGGGGTCGATCGTCTGCTCGGGATGGCCTTTGGCGGCGCGCGCGGCGTGGTCCTGGTGGCCATGGCCGTCTATCTGGCGGCGCTCACGCCCGCGCCCTCGGATCCGGTCTGGAGTGAGTCGACGCTGATCTCGGACTTCGAGTCGATCGGACAGTGGCTGCTCAGTCTGACCCCTCCCGAACTCGAAGCCCGCCTGAAGCAGATCTGATGGAGTCGTCTGGAGGCGGCGAACCTCAGTCGTAGTCGCGCTCGTCATAGACGCCCGAATCGCGCTCGATCTCCAGCTTGAACCGCATCACGAGTGCGGCCAGGGCGGCGAGCGCCATCAGCATCGGCACGACCAGGATCAGCAGGGCGATGACGGCGAGACCGGCGACCAGCGGGACATCGATCAGGAGGCGTCCGCTCGGGCGGCGCACGATGAGACGCCTGAGATTGCCCTGATTGATCAGATCCTTGGCCTTGCCGAGCCAGTCCGAGCCGCTGAAATCGCTATCGTCCGGTTGTCGGCGTCCGCCTCGGTTGTGCATGGATGAGACCTCAGGTTTTGAATGATGTGTGTCGGATGGAGAGCGGCGCATTCTAAACCGCGCCCTGGCGCGTTCGCCATGGGACTCAGAGTCCGTGGAGCGGCCCGGCCTCCATCGCCGCGATCTGTTCGCGCAGTTGCAGGATATGGTTCTGCCAGTAGTGCGCGTCGCCGAACCAGGTGAAGGCGGCGGGGAAGGCGGGATCCGTCCAGCGGCGCGCGATCCAGGCGGCATGATGGACCAGACGCAGCGTGCGCAGCGCCTCGATCAGGTGCAGTTCGCGCGTGTCGAATTCCTGGAAATCCTCGTAGCCGGCGAGCACGGCCGCGAGTTGCCGGCTCATCTCCTCGCGCTCGCCCGAGAGCAGCATCCAGAGATCCTGAACGGCCGGTCCCTGGCGCGCGTCGTCGAAGTCGACGAAGTGCGGCCCGGCATCGGTCCAGAGCAGGTTGCCGAGATGGCAGTCGCCGTGCAGCCGGATGTGCTGGATCGACCCGGCGCGCGCATAGCCGTCGCGCACGCCCTGCAGGGCCTGATCCACGACACTGGTATAGGCCGGCAGCAGATCGGCCGGGATCCAGTCGTGGGCGAGCAGGTAGTCGCGCGACTCGACGCCGAAATGCGTGATGTCGAGGATCGGGCGATAGCGGAACGGCTCGACCGCGCCGACCGCGTGGATGCGTCCGATGAAGCGCCCGATCCATTCCAGGACGTCCAGGTCGCCCAGTTCGGGGTGACGCCCGCCTCGTCGCGGCGTCAGCGAGAAACGATAGCCGGCGAAGCTGTGCAGCGTCTCACCGCCGATGATCGCCGGCGCCACGGCCGGGATCTCCAGCTCGGCCAGGGCCAGCATGAAGGCGTGTTCCTCGCGGATGGCCTCGTCGCTCCAGCGTCCGGGGCGATAGAATTTGGCGATGACGGGCGCCTCGTCCTCCAGACCAACCTGATAGACGCGGTTCTCATAGCTGTTGAGCGCCAGCAGGCGACCGTCAGGCAGCAGTCCCAGGCTCTCGACGGCATCCAGCACGCGGTCGGGGCCGAGGTCGGCGTAGGGGGTTGGATTGAGTGTGTTCATGCTCCGATTCTAACGCTTTCCGGCAGGTTCCAAGGTGTATTCCCGTCGAACGGGAGCGACCATGGCTTCGATAGGGCGGCCCTGAGCATCGCCTGTCGTACCGACATCACCGAACAGAGAGGAGTTCGATTCGCCCATGTTGCGCATCCTCAAGCAAACCTGGCACGCCGGCCTGGTGACGGAACCGGCGCCGGAGTACGACGACCCCGAGTTGGAACGTCTCGGCATCAGCCTGCGCCGGGCGATCGATGTCCGACTCGGCCGCAGTCTGGCGATCCGGCAGGTCGATGCGGGCTCGTGCAATGCCTGTGAACTCGAGATCCATGCCCTCGACAATCCCTATCACGATATCGAGCGTTTCGGGGTTCGTTTCGTCGCCTCGCCGCGTCATGCCGATGCGCTCCTGATCACTGGGCCGGTCTCGCGCCACATGGAGACGGCGCTGCGCCGCACCTGGCTGGCCACGCCCGCACCCAAGCTGGTGATCGCCGTCGGCGACTGCGCCTGCGATGGCGGCGAGTTCGGCGCCGGCTATGCCACGTGCGGCGGGGTCGAACGGGTCGTTCCGGTGGATCTGAAGATCCCCGGCTGCCCGCCCGAACCCCTGGTTCTGATCAAGGGGCTGCTCCGTGTGCTCAGCTGAAGGTCAGGCATCCGAGCATGGGATAGAAACCATATAAGCGAATCATTGTGCCTCAAGCACACAATATATGGTTTTTCGTCTTGGAGGCGCTGCCGAAATCGCGTAGACTCGCGACCCCTCACCCGATCACGGCGACCTTGGAGGATAGTGCCATGCTGAACTGGGATGACCCACTCGCGACCGCCGGTCAGACTTCGAATACTCATCCGTCGCCGGGTCTGGAGCCGGTCGCGCGTTCGGTCGCAAGACGCTCGACCGACACCGCTGTTCATGGGACGACGCCGTCACAGCCGTCATCGCCTCATCCACGGGCCAGTCATCCGCGCCCCGGACTCGGGCTGGTCGACAATGCCGCGCTCATGACGACCGCCGGCGCCGCACCCAGCGTCGATCCCGACCCCTTCGCCCACGCTACCCCGGACCCGCAGGGCGATCTGCCGATCGAGGATCGCATCCTGCCCGAGCCGCGCACGGCCGGTTCGGAATCGGTCGCAGGCGGCGCTACCGGTCTGGAGTCGCTCGCCATGGGCGCGGACCGGGTGCGCGTCGACGACAAGCGCATCATCAACTGCCGCGCCGATCTCAACCAGCTCGTGCCCTTCAAGTACGACTGGGCCTGGCAGAAATATCTCGACGCCTGCGCCAACCACTGGATGCCGCAGGAGATCAGCATGAACGCCGATCTGGCGCTCTGGAAGGATCCGAACGGACTGACCGAGGACGAGCGTCTCATCGTCAAGCGCAATCTGGGCTTCTTCTCGACCGCCGATTCGCTGGTCGCCAACAATCTGGTGCTGGCGGTCTATCGCCACATCACCAATCCCGAGTGCCGTCAGTATCTGCTGCGTCAGGCGTTCGAGGAGGCGCTGCACACCCACGCCTATCAGTACGTGGTCGAGAGCCTGGGACTCGACGAGGGCGAGATCTTCAATATGTATCGCGAAGTGCCGGCGGTGGCGCGCAAGGCCGAATGGGCGCTGCCCTTCACCCAGCATCTGGCCGATCCGCACTTCCAGACCGGCGCCCCGGAGAACGATCAGAAACTGCTGCGCGAGCTGGTCGCCTTCTATGTCATTTTCGAGGGCATCTTCTTCTATGTCGGCTTCGTGCAGATCCTGAGCATGGGCCGGCGCAACAAGATGACCGGCACCGCCGAGCAGTTCCAGTACATCCTGCGCGACGAGTCGATGCACATGAACTTCGGCATCGACGTCATCAATCAGATCAAGATCGAGAATCCGCACCTCTGGACGCCCGAGTTCCGTCAGGAGCTGGTCGGCATGATCCGCGAGGCCGTCGAGCTGGAAGCGCGCTATGCTCATGACACCATGCCGCGCGGGGTGCTCGGACTCAACGCCCAGATGTTCGAGGACTATCTGCACTTCATCGCCAACCGGCGCTGCGCCCAGATCGGTCTGCCGGAGCAGTATCCGGGCGCGAGCAACCCATTTCCCTGGATGTCCGAGGTGCTGGATCTGAAGAAGGAGAAGAACTTCTTCGAGACCCGTGTCACCGAATATCAGACCGGCGGCGCGCTGAGCTGGGACTGATCGGCTGTCGGACCATTTTATTGCAGCGCACAAAACAGTTAGGATTGGCAGGTTTCCAACCGCCAACCGTCTCGGGTATCGACGATGAGAATCAGCGTATATCGCTACAATCCGGACACCGATAAGCGTCCCCGGATGCAGGACTACGAGGTCAAGACCTTCCAGGGCATGATGTTGCGCGACGCGCTGCTGGATGTGAAGAAGCAGGATGAGTCCTTCAGCTTCCGGCATTCCTGTGGCGAGGGTGTCTGCGGGTCGGACGCGGTCAACGCCAATGGTCGCAACGTGCTGGCCTGTGTCACGCCGATCACTGAGCTGAAGACGCCGATCGCGGTGCGTCCGCTGCCGGGGCGTCCGGTCATCCGCGATCTGGTCGTCGACATGACCCAGTTCTACGAACAATATCGCGCGGTCAAGCCCTATCTGGTGCGCAAGGATCCGCTACCCGAACAGGAGATCCCGCAGAGTCCAGCCGATCGCGACAAGCTCGACGGACTCTATGAGTGCATCCTCTGCGGTTGCTGTTCCACCGCCTGTCCGTCGTTCTGGTGGAATCCCGACAAGTTCCATGGGCCGGCGGCACTGTTGCAGTCCTGGCGCTTCCTGGCCGACAGCCGCGATCAGGCGACCGAAGAGCGGCTCGATGCGCTGGAAGGACCGTACAAGCTGTTCCGCTGCCACAGCATCATGAACTGCGTCGAGGTCTGCCCGAAGGGGCTCAATCCGACCCGCGCCATCGGGCACATCAAGGAACTGATGCTCGAAAAGGGGCTATAAGTGGTTGACCCGAGCGAATCACGGCCGCTTCCCACCGATGACGCACGGGAGCTGCAGCGTCTGCGCTGGCAGTGCCGGCGCGGGATGCTGGAGCTGGATCATCTGCTCGCGCGCTTTCTCGATCTCGGCTATGCCGATCTGTCCGAGATCGACCGGCAGGACTTCCTGGCGCTGCTCGGCGAGCCGGATCCGCATCTGAGCGACTGGTTCATGGAGCGTTCCGAGCCGCCCGAGCCGCGTCAGCGTGCACTCGTCGCTCGGATTCTTGCGGTCGTGAGCGAGTCGCCACGCGCAGTCTAGTCCATGGATACGCATCGAGCGTATCCGCCACTCGTACTGTTCCCGTGTGTTTCGCGCCGGCTCGTGTTCCTGGCCGTTGCAACACTGATGCTGGCGCTGGCTGTGATCCTGGCGCTACCGCTCGGCTGGCTGACTCTGCTACTGGTCTCGGCCGTAGTGCTGGGTGCCTTGCAGACGCTGTTGGGTGATGTACTCGGGCGTGCGCCCTGGTCGATCCGGTGCGCGATCTGGCAGTCAGATGGATTCTGGACGCTGAGGCTCGTCTCCGGATGCGAGATCGAGGCCCGGCTCTCACCCGCGACCTTCGTCAGTACGCTGGGCGTGGCGCTCGTGTTCATCGTCGAGGGTTCCTGGTGGCGGCGACGCACGCTGATGCTGGCCCCAGACTCGCTCGATCCGGAGACCCTGCGCCGTCTGCGCCAACGTTTGCGACTCGCCGGCGAGCGTGTTGAGATAGCCTGAAGGTCGAGTAACAGCGGATTTCATTCGAACAGAGGGGAGCGCACGAGACATGCGAGTTCTAGTGACTGGCGGGGCCGGCTACATCGGCAGCCACACCTGCCTGGAGCTGCTGCAAGCGGGCATCCATGTCGTGGTGCTCGACAATCTCTGCAACAGCCAGGAGGAATCCCTGCGTCGAGTCGGCGAGATCACAGGGCAGGGCGTGGGTTTCTTCGAGGTCGATCTGCGCGATCGCGAGACGCTCGACGTGATCTTCAGCCAGGGCCGGTTCGATGCCGTGATCCATTTCGCCGGTCTCAAGGCGGTGGGCGAATCGGTTGCGCATCCACTGGAGTACTACGACAACAACGTCCAGGGTACCCTGACGCTCTGTCAGACGATGGCCGACGCCGGTGTGCGCAATCTTGTCTTCAGCTCCTCGGCGGCTGTCTATGGCGATCCAGCGACCGTGCCGATCCGTGAGGATTTCCCCGCCGGGGCGACCAATCCCTATGAGCGCTCGAAGCTGTTCATCGAGGAGATCCTGCGCGATCTGCATATATCCGATCCGCGCTGGAACATTGCGCTGCTGCGCTGTTTCAATCCGGTCGGCGCGCATGAGAGCGGGCGCATCGGCGAGGATCCGAACGGAATCCCGAACAACCTGATGCCCTATATCGCCCAGGTGGCGGTCGGGCGGCTCCAACGGTTGCGCGTCTTCGGCAACGATTATCCGACGCCGGACGGAACCGGGGTGCGTGACTATATCCATGTGGTGGATCTGGCGCGCGGTCATCTGGCCGCCCTGCACAAGCTGCAAGAATCACCAGGCGTGGTCACTTACAATCTCGGGGCTGGTCGCGGTTATAGTGTGCTGGAGGTGATCGCGGCCTTCGAGCGGGCGAGCGGTCGTCCTGTCCCTTATGACATCGTCGAACGCCGGCCCGGTGACATCCCGTGCTGTTATGCCGACCCGTCGCTTGCACGCGACGAGCTGGGCTGGAGCGCCGAATACGATCTGGAGCGCATGGTGGCCGATGCCTGGCGCTGGCAGTCGCAGAATCCGGACGGTTACTGAGCGCGGCTTGGCGCTGTCCCCTTAGTTCATTGTCGTGCGCCGCCCATCAGCGGCGTCGTAGTTTTTTGTTTTTCGTCAGGAGGCCAGATGGCCATCAAATCAGATCGCTGGATACGACGCATGGCCGTCGAGCATGGGATGATCGATCCCTTCGAACTGGGTCAGGTGCGTGAAGGCGAGCATGGGCGCGTGATTTCCTACGGCACGTCGAGCTACGGCTACGACGTACGCTGCGCCGATGAGTTCAAGATCTTCACCAACATCAACTCAGCGATCGTCGATCCCAAGAATTTCGATTCCAACAGCTTCGTCGATCTCAAGTCCGATGTCTGCATCATTCCGCCGAATTCGTTTGCGCTGGCGCGCACGGTGGAGTATTTCCGCATCCCTCGGAATACGCTTATCGTGTGCGTCGGGAAAAGCACGTATGCAAGGTGTGGAATCATCGTCAACGTGACCCCTTTGGAACCCGAGTGGGAAGGTCACGTCACCCTGGAGTTCTCCAACACCACGCCGCTGCCCGCGAAGATCTACGCCAACGAGGGTGTGGCGCAGATCCTGTTCTTCGAGTCCGATGAGGTGTGCGAGACGTCCTACAAGGATCGCGGCGGCAAGTACCAGGGACAGCGCGGTGTGACCCTGCCCAAGTCCTAAAAGTCCAGAATCATGGCCTGAACCGGGCGGCGCGGTGTTCAGGCCATCGCTTCAGCGTGCATCGCGGCTTGGAATCGCCTCAGAGCTTCGGCAGCACGATGGGATCGCGCTTCTTGGGATTGTGGCGATAGAGCGCGGCGACGTTGCCGATGCGATTGATGAGATCCGCTCCGGTGCGCTCGCAGATCAGGCCGATGGCGGCATCGCGCTCGTCACGGTCGCCGGCGTTGACGCGGACCTTGATCAGTTCATGATGGTCGAGCGCAATCTCGATCTCGGCCAGCACCGCTTCGGTGAGGCCGTGCTGGCCAACGAGCACCACGGGCTTGAGATGATGGACCTGGGGCTTGAGCCAGCGTTTCTGTTTCTCGGTGATGGGCATGGGGTCGATCTTTAGGGTGTGAACGGGAGGACGCCGCTTCGACGGGCATCCGTCATGATGCTCGAACGAGTCGGGTCGACATCCTACTCGAATTTCCATTCCGGCGTGGTGCGCGTTGGTTCGCCGCCCGGCGACTGCTACAATCCCAGCCCTTTCATCACCGGCCACGCGAGCCTTGGGAGACGCCTTGTCCTCGCTCATCGATCATCGCTACCTCATCACACCCGGCGGCTCACTGCGCGGACGTCTGCGCGTGCCGGGCGACAAATCGATCTCGCATCGCTCCATCATGCTCTCAGCCATCGCCGAGGGGCGCACCCAGGTCAGCGGCTTCCTGGAGGGGGCCGACGCCCTGGCCACGCTGGCGGCCTTCCGCGCCATGGGCGTGTCGATCGAGGGTCCGAACGACGGCGAGCTGGTGATCGAGGGTGTCGGGATGCGCGGTCTGCGTGTGCCCGAGACGGTGCTCGACATGGGCAACTCGGGCACGGCCATGCGGCTGCTCGCCGGACTGCTGGCGGGGCAGGGGTTCACGGCCACGCTGGTGGGCGATGACTCGCTGACGCGCCGTCCGATGCGCCGCGTCACCGAGCCGCTGGCGCTGATGGGCGCTCAAATCCGCACCAGTCCGACCGGCACCGCGCCGCTGACCATCGAGCCGGTGGACCATCTGAACGGCCTCGAATACCGCCTGCCGATGGCCAGCGCCCAGGTCAAATCCTGCCTGATGCTGGCCGGACTCTATGCCGAGGGCGAGACCTGCATCGTCGAACCCGAGCCGACGCGCGACCACACCGAGCGCATGCTGACCGCCTTCGGCTACTCGGTACGCCGCCAGGGTCTGCGCGTCTGTCTCACCGGCGGCGGACGCCTGACGGCCTGCCGACTGCGCATCCCGGCCGATATCTCATCCGCCGCCTTCTTCCTGGTTGGGGCGAGTATCGCGCCCGGCTCGGATCTGCTGCTCGAAGAGGTCGGCATCAATCCGACCCGAGTCGGCGTCATCAACATCCTGCGCGCCATGGGCGCCGACATCGAACTGCTCGACAAGCGCACGGCCGGCGGCGAGCCGGTGGCCGACATCCGTGTCAAGTCGGCGCGGCTGCGCGGCATCCAGATCCCGGTCGATCAGGTGCCGCTGGCCATCGACGAATTCCCCGCGATCTTCATCGCCGCCGCCTGCGCCGAGGGCGAGACGGTGCTGACCGGCGCCGAGGAGCTGCGCGTCAAGGAGAGCGACCGCATCCAGGTCATGGCCGACGGTCTGCTCAAACTCGGCATCCAGGCCGAACCGACCCCGGACGGCATCCGCATCCAGGGCGGCGCCCTGGGTTCGGCGACTGGTGAGAACGCCATCGAGGCCCACGGAGACCATCGTATCGCCATGTCTTTCGCCATCGCCGGACTGCGCGCCAACGGACCGATCGAGGTGCGCGACTGCGCCAATGTCGAGACCTCCTTCCCCGGCTTCCCGCAACTGGCCGCACGCGCCGGACTGACGATCGAGGAGCAGCGTCCATGACCTCGGTTCCGATCCTCACCATCGACGGTCCCTCCGGCACCGGCAAGGGCACCCTCATGCAGCTCCTGGCCGAACGGCTCGGCTGGCACGCACTCGATAGCGGTGCGCTCTACCGGGTGCTGGGTCTGGCCGCCAGTCGTCAAGGACTGGATCTCGACGACCCCGAGGCATTGACCCCGCTCGCCGCCGCACTGCCGGTCGAGTTCCAAGCCGGACGTGTGCTCCTGTCCGGCGAGGACGTCAGCGATGCCATCCGTACTGAAGATGCCGGCATGGCCGCCTCGCGCGTGGCCGCTCATCCGGGCGTGCGCTCGGCCCTGCTCGACTGGCAGCGCCGCTTCGCCCGCACGCCCGGCTTGGTGGCCGACGGACGCGACATGGGCACCGTGGTCTTCCCGCAAGCACCGCTGAAGATCTTTCTCGACGCCAGCCCCGAGATCCGTGCCGAACGCCGCTATAAACAGTTGAAGGAGAAGGGGTTGGATGCTAACCTCCCGCAACTTGTAGCGGACATCCGCGAACGGGACGCGCGCGATCGGTCCCGCCCGGTGGCGCCCCTGTGTCCCGCCGAGGATGCCGTGTTGGTGGATTCCACCCAGATGTCCATTGCTGAAGTGCTCGATCGAGTCCTGGAAGAGGTTAGGCGCGTCTTCCCGGAAGCGATCGCCCGAGGCTCCTAAGATCGCCTGCGCCTTGCCTGTCCAAGTCACTTGGGCCAGCGGCGGATAGCGGTCGAAACAGGTAGGGTCGACGTGGAGAGCGTCGACCTTTTCGTTTACTCAAAACACCCCTCGTCCCGGATGGGACGGGTCAGCGCGCCATTCTCAGGATACTTGGATCTCATGACCGAAAGCTTCGCCGAACTCTTCGAACAAAGTCTGAACACCACCCAGCTCCAGCCGGGTACCATCGTCGTCGGCACCGTCATCGACATCACCGCCGACAACGTCGTGATCAATGCCGGACTCAAGTCCGAAGGCATCATTCCCCGCAGTCAATTCATCAGCCCCGAGGGCGAGCTGGAAGTGGCGATCGGCGACGAGGTCGAAGTGGCCCTCGACGCCGTCGAAGACGGCTTCGGCGTGACCCGTCTCTCGCGCGAAAAAGCCAAGCGCTTCGCTGCCTGGGATTATCTGGAGAAGGCGTTCGAGAACGCCGAGACCGTCAAGGGTCTCATCAACGGCAAGGTCAAGGGCGGCTTCACGGTCGACCTGGGCACGGTGCGTGCCTTCCTGCCTGGTTCGCTGGTCGACGTGCGTCCGGTGCGCGACACCACCTACCTCGAAGGCAAGGAACAAGAGTTCAAGGTCATCAAGCTCGACCGCAAGCGCAACAACGTCGTGGTCTCGCGCCGCGCCGTGGTCGAGGAAGAGTACAGCGCCGAGCGCGAGCAGCTGCTCAAGAACCTGGAAGAGGGCATGGAAGTCAAGGGTGTGGTCAAGAACCTCACCGACTACGGCGCCTTCCTGGATCTGGGCGGCATCGACGGTCTGCTGCACATCACCGACATGGCCTGGCGTCGCGTCAAGCATCCGTCCGAAGTGGTCGAGATCGGCGACGAGATCAGCGTCAAGGTGCTCAAGTTCGACCGCGACCGTCAGCGCGTCTCGCTCGGCCTCAAGCAGATGGGCGAAGACCCGTGGGTCAACATCTCGCGTCGCTATCCCGAGAGCACCCGCGTCTTCGGTAAGGTCACGAACATCGCCGACTACGGCTGCTTCGTCGAGATCGAAGAGGGCGTCGAGGGTCTGGTGCACGTCTCCGAGATGGACTGGACCAACAAGAACATCCATCCCTCCAAGGTCGTCAACCTGGGCGACGAGGTCGAGGTCATGGTGCTGGACATCGACGAGGAGCGTCGCCGCATCTCGCTCGGCATCAAGCAGTGCGCCATGAACCCCTGGGAGGAGTTCGCCGTCACCCACAAGAAGGGCGATCACGTCTCCGGCAAGATCAAGTCGATCACCGACTTCGGCATCTTCATCGGTCTGGACGGCGGCATCGACGGTCTGGTGCATCTGTCCGACATCTCCTGGGACGAGGCCGGCGAGAACGCGCTGCGTCGCTACAAGAAGGGCGACGAGCTCGAAACCGTGGTGCTGTCGGTCGATCCCGAGCGCGAGCGTATTTCGCTCGGCGTCAAGCAGCTCGACAAGGATCCGTTCTCCAGCTTCGTCGCCCTGCACGAGAAGGGCAGCGTCGTGACCGGCGTGGTCGCCGAGGTCGATGCCAAGGGCGCGACCATCACGCTCGGCGACGGCGTCGAGGGCTATCTGCGCGCCTCCGAGATCTCGCGTGACCGCGTCGAGGACGCGCGCGCGGTGCTCAAGGTCGGCGAGGAGATCGAAGCCAAGTTCCTGGGCGTCGATCGCAAGAACCGCACCCTGTCGCTGTCGATGAAGGCCAAGGACGTCGAGGAAGAGCAGAGCGCCATCAAGGGCTATTCGCGTGACGCGGCCAGCGCCGCCACCACGCTCGGCGACCTCCTCAAGGAGCAGATGGAAGAGGCTCAGCGCGGCAACTGAGGCTGAGGTCGTCCTCTAGACCATGAGGATGCGGGGGCCGCCCCCCCCCCCCCCCCCCCCCCCCCTTTTTTTTTAAGAGGAGCCCCCCCTACAAAAAAGAGGA
>NZ_JABZEO010000020.1 GCF_013385175.1 Allochromatium humboldtianum
ATGGCGTTTCTGACGAACTTCTATGCCTTCCTGTTCTATTTCGCCGCCTTCGTGCTCGTGGCCGGCCTGGCTCGCAAGATCATTCAGTACGCGCTCACGCCTGCGCCGCTGAAGATCCCGACCACCCCGGCGCCGACGACCGGACGCGGTGTGGTTCTCAGGATGATGCGTGAGGTCGTCCTGTTCGAGAGCCTGTTTCGCGGCAACAAGTGGACCTGGATCTTCGGCTGGATGTTCCACTTCGGCCTGTTCCTGGTCACGCTGCGCCATCTGCGCTACTTCATCGAACCCGTGTGGTTCCCGATTCAACTCGTCCAGCCGTTCGGCATCTATGGCGGTATCGCCATGGTCGTGGGGCTGGCCGGACTCTGGGCGCGGCGCTTCCTGGTCGACCGCGTCAAGTACATCACCTCGACCTCGGACCATCTGATCCTGGGGCTGCTGGTCGCCATCGGCTGCACCGGACTGCTGATGAAGTTCGTCTTCCATGTCGACGTGGTCGAGATCAAGCACTTCTTCCTGGGACTCTACAGCTATGAGCTCGAGCCGCTGCCGGCCGATCCGCTGCTGCTGCTGCATCTGCTCCTGGTGGCCCTGCTCATGATCATCTTCCCCTACAGCAAGCTGCTGCACATGCCCGGACTCTTTTTCAGTCCGACGCGCAACCAGGTCGACAACCCGCGCGAGCAGCGTCACATCGCGCCCTGGGCCAGAAAGTTCGAACAGTCATGAGCCGCCTGATTCGAGCGCCCCAGTCGTCCGCTTACAGAGGTTGATCCATGGCCAAGGCAACGTTCGAAGTCCCAGAACTGACCCAATACACCGAGGTTCCGTCCGTTACGCCCGGAGCCATGGCGCACAGCGCGCCCTTCAAGTCCAAGGAAGATTTCCAGACCCCGCTCGGTTTCCCCGGCGAGCTGGTCGAGGACTGGCAGACCAAGGCCATCGACAAGATGGGCGAGCTGCTGGGCAAGTACCGCTCGCTGCGCGTCTACATGGACGCCTGTGTCAAGTGCGGTTCCTGTACCGACAAGTGTCATTACTTCCTCGGCACCGGCGATCCCAAGAACATGCCGGTCGGTCGTCAGGATCTGATGCGCAAGGTCTACCGGCGTTATTTCACGCTGGGCGGCAAGCTGTTTCCCAAGCTGGTCGGGGCCGAGGACTTCACCGAGGAAGTGCTCAACGACTGGTACAGCTACTTCCATCAGTGCTCGCAGTGCCGGCGCTGCTCGGTGTTCTGTCCCTACGGCATCGACACGGCTGAGATCTCCATGGCCGCGCGCGAGATCATGGACTCGATCGGCGTCGGTCAGAAGTACTGCAACGAGATCATCGGCAAGGTCTACAAGATCGGCAACAACCTGGGTCTGCCCGGCCCGGCGCTGGTCGACACGCTCGAAGGGCTGGAAGAGGACGTCTACGACGACACCGGCGTCAAGGTGCGCTACCCGATCGACGAGGAGGGCGCCGAGATCCTGCTCGTGACGCCTTCGGCCGACTTCTTCGCCGAGCCGCACGTCGACGGTCTGATCGGCTACGGCAAGGTGTTCCACGAGGCCGGCGTGTCCTGGACCCTGAGTTCGTATGCCTCCGAGGCGGCCAACTTCGGCATGTTCATCGGCTCCTACGACAACATGCGCCGCGTGGCCCAGCGCATCCGCGAGGCGGCGATCAAGCTCAAGGTCAAGCGCATCGTCTTCGGCGAGTGCGGACATGCCTGGCGCGTGGCCTATTCGTTCCTGAATACGCTGGCCGGTCCCTGGGACTTCCTCGACCCGCGCTATCCGGTGCCGCAGCACATCTGCGAGTTCACCTATGAGTTGATCCAGCAGGGCAAGCTCACGCTCGACAAGAGCGAGAACGACGACAAGGTGCTGACCTATCACGACTCCTGCAACGTCGCGCGCGCCTCGCGCATGGGCAACACGCCGGGCGGTCAGTTCGAGATCCCGCGCGCCATCATCCGCGCGACCTGCAACAACTTCTACGACATGGATGAGGACACCATCCGCGACCGCACCTTCTGTTGCGGCGGCGGCGGCGGCTTGCTGACCGACGATCTCATGGAGCTGCGCGTCAAGGGTGCCAAGCCGCGGCTCGATGCGCTCAACAACGTGATCCAGGAAAAGGGCGTGACGCACATGGCCGCCATCTGCGCCATCTGCAAGAGCCAGTTCACCAAGGTCTTGCCCTATTACGGCCTGGAAATGGATCAGATCGTCAGCGTCCATCAACTCGTTTCCAACGCCATCGTGCTCACGCCTGGGCCGGATGACGACGAGGACGAAGACGACGATGAGCCGGATCTGGACGATCCGAACGAAGAAGAAGAAACAGACGAGGCGGCCTGACCGGGGCCATCGAAGCGCGGCGTCTCCGGACCAATCCACTGGAGCCGGCTGCGCGACCTGATACGAATCCCCTGATCCCCGCGTCAGGGTTCAACTGGTACGGAGAACGATTGAGATGGCGACTTCCAGCGACGAGATGAAGATGAAGCCGACCTGGCGTCGATTCGAGGACGGCGACCACGTCTGGGACAACCTGACCGATAAGATCTTCAATCAGGACCGCTCCCACAAGTGTCCGACCTATGTCCACAAGACGCCGCCCTGTCAGGGGAGCTGCCCCTCGGGCGAGGACATCCGCGGTTGGCTGCAGATCGTGCGCGGCATGGAGAAGCCGCCGCAGGGCATGGACTGGAAAGAGTATGCCTTCCGTCGTTCCACCGATGCCAATCCCTTCCCGGCGATGATGGGCCGCGTCTGTCCGGCGCCCTGTCAGGACGGCTGTAACCGCAACGAGCTGGAAGACTTCGTCGGCATCAACTCGGTCGAGCAGTTCATCGGCGACACCGCCATCGCCAACAATTACACGTTTGAAGCGCCCGAACTCGACACCGGAAAGCGCATCGCCATCGTCGGCGGCGGTCCCGCTGGACTCGCGGCGGCCTATCAACTGCGCCGCAAGGGGCATAGCTGCACCATCTTCGAGGCCAACGACGGTCTGGGCGGCATGTTCCGCTTCGGCATCCCCGGCTATCGCGTGCCGCGCGACAAGCTCGACGCCGAGATCCAGCGCATCCTCGACATGGGCCGTGTCGAGGTCAAGCTCAAGACCCGCATCGGTAGCGATGTCACGGTCGAGCAGCTCGAAAAAGACTATGACGCCATCCTCTGGGCCATCGGCTGTCAGAGCGGTCGCGGTCTGCCGGTTCCGGGCTGGGAGGGCACGCCGAACTGCGTCACGGGTGTCGCCTTCCTCAAGGCATTCAACGAAGGTCGCATGAAGGTCACGGCCGGCAAGGTCGTCTGCGTCGGCGGCGGCGACACCTCGATCGACGTGGTCTCGGTCGCGCGTCGTCTCGGCCATGTCAACAAGAGCAACCCGAACGAGCTGCCCGAGACCGTGATCCGCGACGGCTATGTCGCCCACGATGCCGCCAGTGCCGCCGCCGCTCAGGGCGCCGAGGTCACGCTGACCTCGCTCTTCACCCGCGACAAGATGACCGCCTCCGAGCACGAGGTCGACGACGCGACCCGCGAGGGCGTGACCATCCTCGACGGCGTGATGCCGGTCGAAGTCATCAAGGATGCCAACGGCCGCGCCATCGGTCTGAAAGTCGCCGACTGCACCATGACCGACGGTCGTCCGACTCCGGTCGAGGGCACAGAGCGCGTGCTCGAAGCCGACCTGATCGTCTCGGCGATCGGGCAGGGCGGCGATCTCTCGGGCCTGGAGCAGCTCGACAACGGACGCGGCCTGATGGACTCAGACAAGTTCTATCAGGTGCCGGGCAAGGCGGGTCACTTCGTCGCCGGCGACATCATCCGTCCGCACCTGCTGACCACCGCCATCGGTCAGGCCTGGATCGCCGCCGACTCGATCGACGCCTATGTGATGCAGGCCGAGCACAAGCGTCGTCCCAAGGTCGACGTGCACCACTTCAACCTGCTCGACAAGCTCAACGAGACCAATCTGGCGCCCGAGACCTTCGAGGTCGCCAAGCTCGGTGATCTGCGTGGCACCTCCGACGGCAACTGGGCGATTCATAACTACGAGGATCGCTCCGGCGCCGAGGTCATCCCGCACGAAGAACTCTTCCTCGGACACTTCAACTATGTGGCGCGCAACCTGCGCAAGGAAGAGGTGCCGAGCGCCGACGAGGTGCTGGGACACTTCCACGAGCGCGTCATCGGTCTGACCGAAGCCGAGGCGATCGACGAGGCCAAGCGCTGCATGAGCTGCGGTCTGTGCTTCGAGTGCGACAACTGCGTCATCTTCTGTCCGCAGGATGCCGTCTATCGCGTCGACAAGTCCGAGCGCACCACCGGCCGCTATGTCGCCACCGACTACGCCAAGTGCATCGGCTGTCACATCTGTGCCGACGTCTGTCCGACCGGCTACATCAAGATGGGTCTGGGCGAGTGAGGCCCCTGGAGGCGTCGATGGTCAAAGCCGTAGTCAGAGCCGGCCTGCTGACGCTGGGTCTGGTGTGGGTGGCGCTCGCCGCCGACACCGCCCTGGCCGATGAGGTCAAGCGCTATGTGGTCGAGGGTTCGCCCGCCGCCGAGCGGGAGTCCTGCGTCGAACCGACCGAGACGATGCGCCGCATGCACATGGAATTCATCAAGCATCAGCGCATCTCCACGGTCCACGAGGGCATCCGGGGCACCAAGTACAGCCTCACCGGCTGTGTCGACTGTCACATCAGTTACGACGAGAACCGCAATCCCCGCCCGATCGACCAGCCCGATCAATTCTGCGGGGCCTGTCACAACTATGCCGCCGTGGATCTGAACTGCTTCGACTGTCACGCCTCCGTGCCCAACCGGCCCGGCGCCGATGCCGAGGCCGCGCATCGTGCGGCCGGTGTCGTGGGACGGGTCGCGAGCACGCCTCCACAGGGAGGCCGGTGAACGATGAACGAGAACGCAACCCGCATCGCCTCTACGTCCGACGAGACCCCGGCTTCGACTGTCGACGCCGGGCGTCGCGGCTTCATCGGCACGGCGGCCGGACTGAGCGCCGCCGCGCTGGTGGCTCCGGGCGTCTTTCTGCACAGCGTCGCGGCCGCTCCGCGCAGCGAACCGGTCACGGATTCGGTGCGCTGGGGCCTGTTGATCGACACCGCCAAGTGCGCCGACGGCTGCTCGGCCTGTGTCGACGCCTGCGACCGTGAAAACGGCCTGGATCTCCAGGAACCGCATGGCTCCGAGTCCAAGTGGGAGCACCAGAAAGCGGTCTGGATCCGCAAGATCAAGCTCCAGGACAACCAGACCGGACGCATCACCCAGCTCCCGCTGATGTGTCAGCACTGCGAGCATCCGCCCTGTGTCGACGTCTGCCCGACCGGAGCGTCCTTCAAACGCGCCGACGGCATCGTCATGGTCGACCGCCATCTGTGCATCGGTTGCCGTTACTGCATGATGGCTTGCCCCTACAAGGCGCGCAGCTTCATCCATCAGCCGACGACCGGCCAGTTGACCGCCGTGCCGCGCGGCAAGGGCTGTGTCGAGAGCTGCAATCTGTGCGTGCACCGGCGCGACCATGGCGAAGAATCGACCGCCTGCGTCGATGCCTGTGCGCAGGAAGGGCACGGAGCCATCGTCTTCGGGGATCTCAAGGATCCCGACAGCGCCATCAGCCAACGTCTGCGCGAGATCCCGAGTCGTCAGATCCGCGAGGATCTGGTGTTGAACACGGGCGTGCGTTACGCCGGCGTCTGAGTCCACTTTTCAGCCTTCGCGTACCGAGGCGAGGCCAGGGGTTTATCGAAATGAAACGAGTCGTCTATCGCGAATGGCGGATCCCGCCCGAGCGTTACTGGAGTCTGCTGGGCTTCCTGGCGGCCCTGATCGGGATCGCGGCGCTCTCATTCGGCTACATGGAACACGAGGGTCACTGGGTCAGCGGGATGAACAACTCGGTGGTCTGGGGGATGCCGCATGTGTTCGCGGTCTTCCTCATCATCGCGGCCTCGGGGGCGCTCAACATCGCCTCGATCGGCACCGTGTTCAAGAAACCGATCTACAAACCGCTCGGACGGCTCTCGGGGCTACTGGCGGTGGCGATGCTGATGGGCGGTCTGCTGGTGCTTGTGATGGATCTCGGGCGCCCGGAGCGTCTGATCGTGGCCATGACCAACTACAACTTCAGCTCGATCTTCGCCTGGAACATCTTCCTCTATACCGGCTTCATGGCCATCGTCATCGCCTATCTGTGGTCGATGGCCGACCGTCAGGGCGGGCCGTTCAACTATCCGATCGGCATCCTGGCACTGGTCTGGCGTCTGGCGCTGACCACGGGTACCGGGTCGATCTTTGGCTTTCTGGTCGCGCGTCAGGCCTATGATGCCGCCATCCTCGGTCCGATGTTCGTGGCGCTGTCCTTCGCCTATGGGCTGGCAGTATTCATGCTGGTGCTCATGTTCGGCTTCGAAGAGGAGGGACGCCCGATCGGCCCGCGCATGATGCGCCGGTTGCGCAATCTGCTGGCGCTCTTCATCGGCATCGCGCTCTATTTCACGCTGATCTATCACCTGACCAATCTCTACATGGCCAAGAACGACAGCCTGGAGCATTGGCTGCTGCTCAGCGGCGGGATCTACACCTTCCTGTTCTGGGTCGGCTGGATCCTGGTCGGCAGTCTGGCGCCGATGTGGATTCTCTATCATCCGGTGCTGAGTCAGAAGCGCGAGTGGATCATTGGCGCCTGTGCGCTGGTCATCGTCGGCGGCTTCTCGGCCATGTATGTCATCATCATCGGCAGCCAGGCGTTCCCGATGGCGCTGTTCCCCGGACACACCATCCTGGAATCCGGTTTCGCCGATGGCGTCAACGGCGCCGCCGCGCCCTATTGGCCGACCATCCCCGAGATCCTGCTCGGCGTCGGCGGCGTGGCCGTGGCGCTGCTGATCACGGCGGTCGGCGTGCGGGTGCTGCAATTCATGCCCGAGTCGCTGGCCGACGACGTGGTCGCGCCGGACGAGGAGACCCTGGACGCCGCGCCCTTCGCTAAACCGGCCTGAGATGGCGCATCTCTACATCGCCGCGCCGCAGAAGTCCTCCGGCAAGACCACGCTCTCGATCGGTCTCTGTCGGGAGTTCACGCGGCGCGGTCTGGCCGTCCAGCCGTTCAAGAAGGGGCCGGACTACATCGATCCGCTGTGGCTCGGTCAGGCGGCCGGGCGTTCCTGCTTCAATCTCGACTTCCACACCACGCCCGAGTCCGAGATCCGCTCGGCCTTCGCCCGCGAGCTGGGCACGGCGGATCTGGGACTGATCGAGGGCAATGTCGGGCTGTTCGACAGTACGCGGCTCGACGGTGCGCACAGCAACGCCGAGCTGGCCAAGCTGATCGGCGCGCCCGTGGTGCTGGTGGTCAACTGTCATGGTCTGGCGCGCGGGATTGCGCCGCTGCTCCAGGGCTATCAGGCCTTCGATCAGGAACTCGACATCGCGGGCGTGATCCTGAACAAGGTCGGCGGCGGGCGGCATGGCGAGAATCTGGTGCGGGTCGTCGAGCACTACACCGATCTGCCGGTCCTGGGCCTGCTGCGCCGCACCGACGAGATCGGCATCGACGAGCGTCATCTGGGTCTGATGCCGAGCAACGAGGCCGAAGACGCCGAGGTCTGGATCGAGCGCATCCGCGCCCGGATCGCCGATCAGGTCGATCTGGATCGGCTGTTGGAGATCGCCGAGCACGCACCGACTCCAGAGCCTGAGCCAGTCGGGGTCATCCAACCTGCACGCGATGGCGATCTGGTGCGCATCGGCATCGCCCGCGACGCCGCCTTCGGCTTCTATTATCCCGACGACCTGCGCGCACTCGCCGCCGGCGGAGCCGAACTGGTGCCTTTCAGCCCGATCTCCGACAGCACGCTGCCCGACGTCGACGCGCTCTTCATCGGCGGCGGCTTTCCCGAATACCGCATGGCTGAGCTGGAAGACAATCGGTTGATGCGTCAGGCCATCCGCGATTTCGTCGCCGACGATCGCCCGTTGTATGCCGAGTGCGGCGGCCTCATGTATCTGTGTTCGCGGCTGTGCTGGAAGGACGAGCGGCGCTCCATGGTCGGCGCCCTCGATGCCGATGTCGAGATGCGCGACCGGCCCCAGGGCCGCGGTTATGTGCGTCTGAGTGAAACCGAGGCGTTTCCCTGGCCGCGTCTGGGATCGGAGCCGACCGAGATCGCCGCCCACGAGTTCCATCACTCGGCGATCCTGCAACCGGACCCCGACTGGCGCTATGGCTATGCCGTACATCGGGGCGCCGGCATCGACGGCTCGCACGACGGCATCGTCCAGGGTAATCTGTTGGCCTGTTACAGCCATCTGCGCGCCGTGGGCGGCAACCGCTGGACGGATCGGTTTCTGGCTCAGATTCGTCGCACGCTCTGACTCTGACGGCGCGCGGCCTGCGGTTCAATTTCAACCTTGAGCCATGTCCGCTGGACGCGGTTCGAGAGGGGTCTGATGATGTTCAAGCTGACACCCGCCGCCGCCGAGCAAGTCCTCAAGGCGGCCAAGCAAGGCGGTACCGAGGGCATGTGCCTGCGTCTGGCCGCCGGCCAAAATCCCGACGGCAGCATCGACTACCGGATGGGATTCGATGATCTCACCGAGGACGACATCCGCCTGACCAGCGAGGGCGTGGACGTCGTCATCGCGCCTGAACACGTGCCGCTGCTCGATCAGACGGTCATGGACTATGTCGAGCTGGAGCCGGGGCAGTTCCACTTCATCTTCCTCAATCCCAAGGATCCGACCTATCGTCCGCCGACCGACGGCTGAGTCGGCGTCCGGATCATGGATCTCAGTCACGAGGACAGTCTGCGACTCCACGTCCTGCTGGCCAGTCGACCGCTGGCCATCCGCATCGACGAGGGCCGGATGCGAGTCCAGGGTCTGACCGAGCGCGGCGAGTCGAGCATCCAGCTCAATCCCGACACGGCTCCCGAGCGCTATCTGCGCCGGGTGCGCGAACTCATCTCCGGGCATGTGCTGGGTTCGCCCGGCGGCTATCCGGTCTATCTCAGCCGCTGGACGCGCCTGGGGCAGATGCGCGACGAGAGTCTGGCGCAACTGCTGCTGCTCGGCGAACCGGAAGCCGTGGTCGCCGCCGTCGGTTCGCCCGGACTGACCGACGAACTGGCGCACCGTGCCTGGTGGGCGATGGAGGACGCCGGCAACGCGCGCCGGATGCTGGCCAATCCGCGCGTGCGCGATGGGCGCATGGGGCCGGTCCTGGCCGAGTATCTGCTCCAGTATCTCCCGTTCGAGACCGACTCGGAGGCGATGATGGAAAGCGTGCGGCTGATCCTGCAAACTGGGTTGCTCGACGATGAGCGACGAGCCGATCTCTGGATACGCGCGGCGCGCAAGCCGGCGTGGTTGGTAGGGTTTCTGCGTGCCGGGTTCGACGACTGGCCGGAGGTCGGGCCGGCACGCCCGGTCCCGGAATCGCTGACGTCACTGGCCGCCGACGCCGATCCGGTCGCCTGTCTCTTGACACGACTCAACACACCGGCCGGTCAGGGCTATCTCAAGACGGTGGCACGAATTCTCGACAAGCCGCCCAATCAGGACGTCCTGCTCGCCGTGTTCGACTGTCTGCGTGCGACCCTCGCGCCCATCCGTCCCGAGGGCGATCCCGATCTTGGACTCGAAGACCTGAGCCGAGACGCCGAGGACTTCCCGTCCTCCGATCCACGCGGACTCGAACTGATGCGCGTCTGTTCCGACTGTCGCGTCGAACTCCAGGCCATGCGCTTTCTGTCCGGCGTCGGCTATGCCCTGATCCGGCCGCTACTGTCAGACCCGACCACCCAGGGCACCCTCATGCGCCGCAAGCTCAGCCCAGTGCTCGACGCCATCGCGAACCGGATCGATTGCCTGACGCGCTGAGTGTCCGGGGGCGACGCGAACCCAAGGTTCGACAGAGCGTTTTCGTGGTCGGTCGATCGTTCACTGTTGGCGGAACTGGATCTCCAGCCGTAGCGCGACCGTCGGCTCGACCTCGTACTCCTCGCGCTCGTGCCAGGACAGTCCAGGTTCCAACTCATAGAACAGCCACGAGCGCCAGACATTGCGCCGGTAGCCGAACTTGAGCCAGCCTTCGATCAGGAGGTCGTTCGGCTCGGTCTCGCCGCGCACGCCGCCGCGCACGCTGATCGCGGTCTTGTCGTTCAGCCGGCGCGCCCACTGGGCCTGGCTCGACCACTCGATCCCACGGGTCTCGTCGCGGTAGTTTCCAAACAGGTTGTAGCGCCACAGGGTGTCCGGATCGGACATCCATTCATAGTCGAGCAGGGTACTCACGCCCGCGCCATCTTCGGACTTCCAATAGAGGGTCGAGGTGACATGAGACACTGTGTTCGCCGTCCAGGGCTGGGTGTAGACATGACGGGCGGCCAGCAGGATCTCGGGTGACAGGCCGCCGGCCAGACCGCCGCCGAGCGAGAACCGGCTGTTGGGTCGGTCGCGAAAGAGATAGTTGAGACCAACGGCTCGATCCGTGTTTTTGATCTCGTCACGAGCGGTGCCCGCCAGTTCGCGTCCGGTGACGGCGGCATCGGCGTCACTGGTGAGCGTGAGACGCAACCGCTCGTCGAAGCGGGGAAGATCCGCGCCGCCGCGAAAGCGGACCCCGTTTTCGCTCTCGTCCTCGACCCCGGAATAGAAGCCATCGAACACGACCGTCAGGTTGGCGCTTGCATCTTTATGGATCTCGGTGCGAGGATCGCCGAAGAAACTGTCGAACCAGATGGCCGCCCGTTGCAGTCGCTCCGTGACATAGGCATGCCCATCGTCATACCAGCGTGAAGCCGGGCGATCTACAGTACCCGAGTCCGAGATGTCCGCGTCTTGGGCATTGGCGGCATTCCATGAGAGCGCCATCGAGAGTGCGATCACATCGAAGGCGGTGACGACAGCCTTGCCGATACTCCCAACTCCACGTCGATTCATATTCACCGACCCCCCAGATGTCACTCGAAACACCGCGATTATACGTTGCTCTCCTGGTCGTGCTCGGCATCTCGGCGGCTTTCGCGTGGTTCCACGGCGCTACGACCGAGGCGGCCACAGCGAACTGGTCTTCTCGCATCACGCCACTGGTATGGCGTCCGGACGCCGAGATCCGACCGCTGAACCTGAGCTATGAGGTCAGTTGGAGCCAATGGCTGCGGGCCGGCAGCCTTCAGATCGCCTTCGACCCGAAGCCTGGAGCGCAAGGGGGGCTGGTCGAGGCCAGGGCCAGGGCGCGTAGCCTGGGGCCGGTGCGGGTGTTCTGGCCCTATGAGAGTTCGACGCGCGCCGAGATCTCACGCCGGACGCTCCAGCCATCCCGCTTCGAGCATGTGAAGACCGAGAGCGGTGAGCGACAGACCTATCGGGCCACCTATCGCAACGGCTCGATGAGCGTCGAGTCCGTGCTCAGGTCAGGCGATGGGCGGGACGTCGAGCGCGAGACGCGAACCCATGAATTCGGACAGATTCGCGACGTGCTGTCCACGCTCCTGTTCCTTCAGCAGATCGATCTGAGCCAACGCCGGACCGTCACGCTCCTGGTGCAACCCCTGGATCGGCTGTATCTGGTGTCCTTCCGCGTGGCGGGCCAGGAGTCACGCCGGGTCTTCGAGAAGACCTGGAAGACGATCAAGCTCGCGGTCGAGATCCGCCGCGTCTCGGACGACCTGGAGTTGGCCAGCTACACCAAGATGCGTAGCGCAACCCTCTGGCTCAGCGACGACCATCGCATCCCCGTCGAGATCCAGGCCGATCTGCAGGTCGGTTTCGTCTCCATGCGGTTGCGCCGTCTCGGGTGATCTTTGGCGTTCAGATGCCGACGATGAGTCGTTGTCCGGGCAGGATCTTGTTGTCGTCCGGGCGCATCTTGTTGAGTTTGCGCAATTCCTCGACCGAGATTCCATTCTGGACCGCGACGCGATAGAGCGTCTCCTGGGGCTTGACGACATGGTAGCGGGTCTGGGCCTTGGCCGGTTTTGCCTTGGTCGAAGACTTGGCCACGACAGGGGCTTTGGATGCGGCCACAGGTTTGGTCTTGGGGGTCGTCTTGGCCACAGCGGTACGGGTTGCGGCGGGCGACGAGACGGACCGGACGGCCGGTTCGGCGCGCGCGACGGCGGCCGGACGAGTGTAGGCTGGTGGCTGACTGGCGATCCGGCGTGTCATCCCGGCTGGGAGCCAGACCGTGGTTCCAGCCGGCAGAGGGCCATCGCCCTTGATCACCGGGTCACGCCAATGTAGGTTCATTTCAGCGAGCTGCTGCTTGGAGGTGCCGTAGTGCTGTGCCAGATGGCCGGCGGGCATGCTGTCGCGCAATACGATCTTGTCGTACTTCCAGGGCTCCTCGTAACGAATTCCTTCGGGGAAATAACGCTCGGGGTGGCTGGCGACCTCGCGGGCGGCGATGAATTCGGCGTAATAATTGCGCGAAGCGAAACCGAAGGCCGATCCCTTGTAGTGCTTGACGATACGACCGATGTCGCCTCCGTGTTGCGACTTGGCATTGGCGATGCCGCCCTGTCCGTGATTGTAGGAGGTGATCGCCAGCGGCCAACTGCCCAGGCGTCGATGGGCTTCGGACAGATAGCGAGCGGCGCCTTCCGCCGCGATGATCGGATCGTACCGTTCGTCGATATGACCATTGACGGTCATGTATTGCCGTCCGGTCGCCGGCATGAACTGCCAGATTCCGCTGGCGCCAGCGCTCGAGCGCGCGTTGGATTGGAAGGAGGATTCGACGTGCGGCAGATAGGCGAGATCCTCGGGCAAGCCGTACTGACGCATGATCTCGCGGAAGGTCTGATCGTAGCGTCCGCTGATCTCCACGCCGCGGCGGAACTTCTCGCGGATGCCGCGCTGGGCGCGGACGCGCTCCGAAGCGCCGTAGAGTGCCCCGACGCCGCCGGCGCGCTTGAATTTATCCAGCAGCGCCTTGTCGTCGGCGCTCAGGGGCTGGTTGTCGCGCACGCGCTGCTCCAGGCCGGCAAGCCGGGATCTGTGGTGATCCATGCGATCTTTCAACCAGGCACGTTGGGAGGCGCTGTAGCTGGCTTGAATCGGTCCTGGAATCCGCGTGACCTCGTAGATGACGCCGAGATATTCGTCGTCATGGATAGCGACCTCGCCCCGGCTCCAGACGCCATAGACATGGCGCCAGAAATCCACGTTGTCCTGAATCTCCGCCGGCACCGGAAAGGTGCGCGCGTCGCCATAGTCGCGCGACGTCTGGCGCCCCGTATCGCTGAGCTGAGAGTCGAGATTGTTGCTCGCGCAACCGGCCATGAGCAGCAGGCCAGCGGAAATGGGTAAGGCCCAAACGAGCCTGGCGTTCAGGGCGCGTGGTCGCATTGCTGAAAATTCCCCTTGAAAATTCTTGACCCTAGGCGGGATCTTTCGAGTTCGACGTTAAGTCTTGCGCATGAAAAAGCGTTTTGCAAGGTACCCTTTCGTTCGCGCGATCAAAAGGGATCAGGAGCCGAGCGGGCAGTGCCCGGCGGCTTCCAGTAGCGGGATGAGCCGGATCAGGGGCAGTCCGATGAGGGCGTTGGGATCGTCGCCTTCCAGGCGTTCGAAGAGCGCGATCCCGAGCCCCTCGGACTTGAAACTGCCGGCGCAGTCATAGGGACGCTCGCGCTCGAGATAGCCCTGGATGCGCGCGCGGCTGAGCACGCGGAAATGCACCCGGAACGGCTCGACCAGGGTCTGGGCCTGCCCGCTGCGCGTATCGAGCACGCAGAGTCCGGTCTGGAACAGCGCACAGCGGCCCGAGGCACGCTCCAGTTGCGCCATGGCTGTTTGGTGATCGCCGGGCTTGCCGAGGATGGCATCGTCGAGACAGGCGACCTGATCCGAACCGATGATGAGCGCGTCCGGGTGGTTCTCGGCCACGGCACGCGCCTTGGCCTCGGCGAGCCGTCGGACCAGTTCGGAGGGCGACTCGCCGGGATGCGGGCGCTCGTCGACATCGGGCGCGGCGGTGGAGAAGGGCAGACCGAGCCGTTCGAGCAGGGCGCGACGGTAAGGCGAGGTCGAGGCGAGGATCAGTGGGACAGGCGTCGAAATCGGGGTCATTGCAGTGCGTTCAGTCTTTGGGTTTCTCGTGGTGCCCGCCGAACTGATAGCGCATCGCCGACAGGAGTTGATTGGCGAAATCGCCCTCGCCGCGCGAGCCGAAGCGTTCGTAGAGCGCCGTGGTCAGCAGCGGGGCAGGGGTGCCGGTCTCGATCGCGGCCAGCGCCGTCCAGCGGCCTTCGCCCGAGTCCGAGACCCGGCCGCCGAATGCATCGAGCCGGGGATCTTCGTGCAGGGCATTGGCCGTCAGGTCGAGCAGCCAGGAGGCGATGACGCTGCCGCGTCGCCAGACCTCGGCGACATCGGCGAGTGGGATATCGTACTGATAGTGCTCGGGATGGGCGAGCGGGGCGGTCTCGGCGTCGCTGGCGTGGTCCTCGCGTCCGATACCGGCATGGCGCAGGAGGTTGAAACCCTCGGCATAGGCGCCCATGAGCGCATATTCGATGCCGTTGTGGACCATCTTGACGAAATGCCCGGCGCCATTGGGTCCGCAGTGCAGATAACCCTGTTCGGCGCGGTTCGGCGGACCTGAGCGCCCGGCGGTGCGCGGGATCTCGCCGGCTCCGGGCGCGAGCGCGGCGAAGATCGGGTCGAGGCGCTCGACGACTTCAGGTTCGCCGCCGATCATCAGACAGTAGCCGCGTTCGAGTCCCCAGACGCCGCCGCTGGTGCCGCAGTCGACCAGATGCAGACCCAGCGGGCGCAGCCGCTCGGCGTGGACCAGGTCGTCGCGATAGTGCGAGTTGCCGCCGTCGATCAGGGCATCGCCCGGTTCCAGGTGCGGGATCAGATCCTCGATGACGCCGCCCACGGCCGCCGCCGGGACCATCAGCCAGACATGGCGCGGCGGCTCCAGTCGGGCGCGGAACTCAGCCAGATCGCTGATGGCGATCGCGCCCGCGTCGACCAGGGCCTGAGCCTTGGCCGGGTTGCGATTGTAGACGACGCATTGATGTCCGGCGCGTAGCAGGCGTCGCACCATGTTGGCGCCCATGCGCCCCAGACCGATCATGCCGATGTGCATCTCGGGTGTCCTCCATTGGTTGTCGTTCGCCCAGTCGTCGCCGGGTTCATGCCGGGCGCGACTCCAGCACCACCACGCCATGCGCGCCGACCGTGAACCGTTCCGGCTGAGACAGCGGGTGCTGCGCCTCGGGCGGCACCACCAGTCCGCCCTCGGGCTGAGTGTCGACTGCGAGACACCAGCCGCGCCCGGCGATGACCGGCAGCTCGAAGGCATGGGCGACACTGTCCATGTTGAACATGACATGCAGCGGCGGCTCGTCTTCGACCTTGCCGGCCAGGGTGAAGGCCAGCACGCGGCTCGTCGGATCGTCCCAGTCGGGTTTGTCGAGCCGAGTGCCGTGCCAGGTGATGTCGGGCAGGGTCTGACCGTGCTCGGGCTTGCCGGTCAGAAAGCGGTCGCGCATCAGCGCCGGATGACGTCGGCGCAGTGCGATCATGGAACACACGAACTCCAGGACGTCGCGGTTGCTGTCGACCAGCCTCCAGTCGGACCAGGACAGCTCGTTGTTCTGACAATAGGTGTTGTTGTTGCCGCGTTTGGTGCGAAACACCTCGTCGCCCGAGAGCAGCATGGGCACGCCCTGGCTCAGCATCAGGATACTGATGAAGTTGCGGGCCTGCCGGCGCCGTAAACGTTGGATCTCGGCGTCGTCGGTCGGTCCCTCGCAGCCGCAGTTCCAGCTCAGGTTGTGGTCGTGACCGTCGCGGTTGTCCTCGCCGTTGGCCTCGTTGTGCTTGTGGTCGTAGCTGACCAGATCGCACAGGGTGAAGCCGTCGTGACAGGTGACGAAGTTGATCGAGTTCATCGGCAGCCGGTGGCGGCCCTCGTACATGTCGCTCGACCCGGCCAACCGGGTGGCGACCTCGGACACCAGCCCCGGATCGCCGCGCACGAAGCTGCGCACGACATCGCGATAACGCCCGTTCCATTCCGCCCAGCGATAACCGGGGAAGTCACCGACCTGATAGAGTCCGGCCGCGTCCCAGGCTTCAGCGATGATGTGGGCGCGGTTGAGCGAGGGCGCGAGTTCGATCGCCCACAGCACCGGGGCATGGTACTGCGGGTTGCCGTCCTCGCCGCGCGCCAGCGCGCTGGCCAGATCGAAGCGGAAGCCGTCGACGTGCATGCGGCGCACCCAGTAGAGCAGGGCGTCGATCAGGAACCGCGTCACCAGCGGGTGATTGCAGTTCATGGTGTTGCCGCAGCCGGTGTAGTCGCGATACAGGCTACGGTCCTCGAAGTCGAGGTGATAGAAGATCTCGTTGCCGAACGCCTTGAAGCTGATGACCGGACCGCCCGCGCCGCCCTCGGCGGTGTGGTTGAAGACCACGTCCAGGATCACGCCGATCCCGGCCCTGTGGAACGCCTTGATCATGTCGCGGAACTCGTCGCGTGCATGGCTGGCGCTCACGGCGAAGCCCGGATGCGGGGCGAAGAAGCTGTGGGTGCTGTAGCCCCAGTAGTTTTCGAGTCCGAGGCTGGCGGTCTTGGGCGGCACGTCCTGGGCGTCGAAGGCCATGACCGGCATCAGCTCGACATGGGTGATGCCGAGTTCCTTGAGATAGGGGATCTTCTCGACGATGCCGGCGAAGGTGCCTGGATGGGCCACGCCGGACGAGGGATGACGGGTGAAGCCGCCGACGTGCATCTCGTAGATGACGGCTTGGCTGAGCGGGACGAACAGCGGCTTGTCCTCCTCCCAGTCGTAGTCGTCGCGCAATACCTGGCCGCGGATGGCGGTCTCGACGTTGTCGCCGGGGCGCGAGGCGGCGGCGCGGTCCCAGAGGCGGTCGCTGATGGTGGTGGCCCAGGGGTCGAGCAGCGCCTTTTCGACGTCGAGCCGGCTGCCGGTCTGGCGCAGGTCGGCCCGTCCGTCGGCACGCCAGTTGTAGAAGGCGCCCTCGGGAAGATTCTCGACGAAGATGTGCCAGAAGAAGAAGGTGCGGTTGACGCGCGGGTCGAGCTGGATCACCTCATAGGGGTCCGGGCTCTCCTCGCACTCGAACAGCAACAGCTGCATGCGCTCGGCATAGCGCGACAGCACACAGAAATTGACGCCGCCTTCCATGACCGTGGCTCCCGCCGTCTCCCAACTGCCTGGTCGGACACGGTACCTCAGTGGCCTCATCGGCGGTCACTCCAAAATCGAGCGAATTCGCTCATTTCAACATCGCCGGAACCATCAGATAGCCGATCAGGGTTCCGACCAGGGTGCCGAGAATGGCGCCCAGGAGAATTCCATACCATTTCATGTCGCCAACCTCTCTTGCCTCGTCCGAAGCTCGCTTATTGTGCGACCCTTTCGGTTCGGTCGACAAGCGCTCGTGGGCCTGTGCACAGAGCGATCTGAGTCGAGCCCAGGGCTTTTGTGCACGGGCCGGCGCTGTTAGAGTCAACGCTCCAGATTCATCCCGAGTCGTCTGCAATCCGCGATCCAGTGAGCCAATCCATGAATGCGCCGGTTTCCAACCCAACCAGTCTAGATCTTTTCGCGCTGTCTGCCGACGAGCGTTATGCCTATTTCACCCGCGAGGCAGTCGCGCGCAATGGAGTCTGGGCGCTCCAAGGGCCGGGCGGATTCGTGGCGTTTCGCGATGAGGATGGACGTGACTGCTTTCCGTTCTGGCCCAGCGCCGAGTCGGCGGCGGCCCTGGTCAACGAAGACTGGGCCGACTGTCGACCCGAGCCGCTGGCGCTGGAGGTCTTCATGGAGCGCTGGCTCAAGGGCATGGCGCGCGATGAGCGTCTGGCGTCGGTCTTTCCGGCTCCGGACGGCACCGGCATCGTGGTCGAGCCGCTCGAACTGTATGAGGATCTGAGCCAGCTCAAGGCGCGTTAGTCGACTCGCGCCGGATCTCATCGAGGATCGCCATGGCGCGATCCAGGGTTTCAAATGCGGTGTGGAAGTGAGGCGAGAAACGAATGCCGCCGCCACGCTGGGCGCAGAGCACGCGCCGAGCCATGAGTGCCTGATAGAGCTGCGCGGACGACTCGCCCGGCACGCGGAAGGTGACGATTCCGGCGCGTCGTTCGGGATCGCGGGGCGTGAGCAGCTCGAATCCGCGCGCATCGATCAGGGCGATGAGATGCTCAATGCGAGCCTGAAGCCGGCGCCAGACCTCGTCCATCCCGATCTCGGCCAGCAGCGAGAGACTGGCCTCCAGCGCGTGCGCCCCGAGCAGATTGGGACTGCCGCACTCGAAGCGGCGCGCGTCCCTGGCCGGTGTCCAGTCAGTACGGTCGAAGTCGCCCGAATGCTCGACCATGTGCCAGCCGAACTGGCGGAGCCGTAGACGCTCGCGCAACTCGGGCCGGACATAGAACAGCGCCAGCCCTTCGGGACCGAGCATCCACTTGTGCCCATCGGCGACGACGAAATCGGCCTGAAAGCGCTCGAGATCGAAGGGCAGGGCGCCGAGACCCTGGATGGCATCCACGCACAACAGGACGTCATTGGCCCGGCACCAGGCCCCAAGCCGTTCCAGATCAAGCCGCAGACCCGAGGCATACTGCACCCAGCTCACGGCGATCATCCGTGTCGAGTCGTCGCACAGCGCGATCAGATCGGCTTCGGGATCGCTGGAGCCGGCCAGATCCAATGCGCGCCAGGTCACGCCCTGATCGGCCAGCGACTCCCAGACCACGCGGTTGGAGGGGAACTCCTGCGCGATGCCGACGATGCTGTCCCCCGGCGTCCAGGGCAGGCCGTGCGCGATGACCGACAGCGCTTCCGACGTGTTCTTGGCCAGGGCGATGTCGGCGGCCTGATCGGCGCCGATCAGCCAGGCCAGACGCTCGCGCAGACGCTGCTCGACGGCGAGCCAGACGGGATAGCCGAGCGATCCCAGACGCGCGTTCTCCTCGGCGAAGCGCGTCACCGCCGCCACCGCGCGCTGTGGCCAGGGGCCGACAGCCGCGTGGTTCAGATGACAGAGGCCGGGGTCGAGTGGGAACTCGTCGTTCATTCGGCGGCGCTATCGGCTGGCGCGGCCGCTGGTGTCGCCGAAGGCGGAGGGCTGGCGGCCGGCGCTGGACTCGGCGTCGGTTCAGCCGGCTTGGGCGCTGGAGCCGGCGCCGGCTGAGGTGCGGAAGCACTCGCCTCTGCCGTGCGCTCGGCGGGCTTCGGAGCCGGTGCAGGCGCCTCCTGGATCTCGGGCGCCGGCTTGGCGGGTACCGGATCAGACGCCGCGGGTGCGGTCGGTGCCGCCTCTTCGATGATCGACGGCCGCTGCTCGGTTGCGTCCGGCGCCGCCGGCTTGGCCGTTTCGGTTGCAGGAGTGCTCGTCTGCTCGGTCGGCTTCGCAGGTGCGGTCTCCGGGGACGCCGCTGATGTGTCGGCATCACGGGCGGGTGTATCGGATTGAGTCGGTTCGCGCATCCGCGTCTCGCGCGCATTCGTGGCGTCGAGTGTCTGAGCCGCTGCCGCCGCCTCGTCCTTCGCCACGGCATGGGACTCAGGCTTCTCGGCGTTGGCGTTTGACTCGGTCTTCGGCTCGTCGGCGGCTTCGGGCTCTGACGTAGCCTGAGCGACCTGCTGCGCTTTTTTGGCCTCGGCGGCGCGCTTCTCCTCGGCGATCCGTCGCGCCTCGGCACGACGGGCCGCCTCGGCACGCTGTTTGGCGACATAATCGCCGTAATTCGGCCCCTTGCCCTCGATGGTCACGGGTGTGCCGTTCGACACATGACGGAACAGCACGGGCGCGATCTTGCTCGGCATCCGGATACAGCCATGCGAGGCCGGCTGACCGGGGTTCGGGATCGGTCCGGCGTGCAGACCCACGCCGTCGTCGGTCAGACGCATGAAGAAGGGCATTTTCGCGCCCTCGAAGCGTCCGCCATCCGGGATCGGATCGCGTCCGACCTTGACGCTGGAGCGCAGGACACGACCGCCCTTGCCATAGACCTTGCCGTAGAGATTCGAGCGCTTGTTCTCGACCTTCTCCGTCACCTGGAAACGGCCGGTCGGGGTCGGATACTTCGGAAGTCCGGTCGCGACCGTGCTCCAGCCGATCTCTTCGTCGCCCGAATAGAAGCGCGCCTTCTGTTCGTTGGTATTGACGACGATGCGCGTGACCTTGCGTCCATCGCCCTTCCACTCATAGAGCGGGTTCGACATCTTTTTGTCTTTTTCCGGCGGCGTCTCGGTCGCGGCCAACGGATCGGACGCCGGAGACGCGGCGGCTCCTGCCGACTCCTCGGCAACGACGGGATCGGTCGGCGGCGCGTCCTTCTTGGTGTTGAAGCGTGCGAGTCCATCGCACCCCACCAACCCGAGCACGACGAGTGAGGTGACGCCGGTCTTGAACGAGACCGACGTGAAGGCGAGGATCTTGGAGGTGGTGGTCATGGTGCTGTGATTTCCCGAGCCTCGATGGGCACCGTCATTTTTGATTGTAAGATGGCGTTAGCATAGCGCGACCCGGTTGCGAGGGCACGCCTTGAACGCCGGCGGATTGGTGTACGAGCTGCTTTCGGGCGCGAAGCCATGAACAAAGACTGGCGCTCATGGTATCGTTCCTGCTTTCAGATGCGCCCGTGGCGCGAATTCTCTCAGCGCCTGGCCAGGGATCCACGCTGCTTGGGATCCACGCCGCTCGCCGCCGCGCCGTCCTCGAGCTCGACTTCTTCCAGCCGTGAGTTCCAATGACTGATTCCAATGCTCTGATCCGCGAGCGCCTCGCGCGTTCCATCCTCATTCTCGACGGCGCCATGGGCACCATGATCCAGCGCCACGGTCTGACCGAGGCCGATTATCGCGGCGCGCGCTTCGCCGACTGGCCGAGCGACCTCAAGGGCAACAACGATCTGCTGGCGCTCACGCGCCCGGACGTGATCGGCGGCATCCATCGCGCCTATCTGGAGGCCGGCGCCGACATCGTCGAGACCAACAGCTTCAACGCCACGCGCATCGCCATGGCCGATTACGGCATGGAAGACCTCGCCTACGAGATCAACGTCGCCGCCGCCCGGCTGGCGCGTGCGGCGGCCGACGAATACTCGACGCCCGAGAAGCCGCGTTTCGTCGCCGGCGTGCTCGGGCCGACCAACCGCACCGCCTCCATTTCGCCCGACGTCAATGATCCGGGCGCGCGCAACGTCGACTTCGATACCCTGGTCGCGGCCTATGCCGAGTCCACGCGCGGTCTGATCGAAGGCGGCGCGGATCTGATCCTGATCGAGACCATCTTCGACACCCTGAATGCCAAGGCCGCCATCTTTGCGGTCAAGCAGGTGTTCGACGAAGATGGCGTCGAGCGTCCCATCATGATCTCGGGCACCATCACCGATCAATCGGGCCGGACGCTGACCGGCCAGACCACCGAGGCGTTCTACAACGCGCTGCGTCATGCCGAGCCGATCAGCATCGGCCTGAACTGCGCGCTCGGTCCTTTCGAACTGCGCCAGTATGTCGAGGAGCTGGCGCGCATCAGCGAGACCCATGTCTCGGCCCATCCCAACGCCGGCCTGCCGAACGAACTCGGCGGCTATGATCTCGGTCCCGACGAGATGGCCGAAGAGATCGCCGAGTGGGCGCGCTCAGGGTTCCTCAACATCGTCGGCGGCTGCTGCGGCACCACGCCCGATCATATCCGCGCCATCGCCCAGGCCGTCGCCGGTATCGCGCCGCGCGTCCGCCCCGAGATCGCCCCGGCCTGCCGGCTCGCGGGGCTGGAACCCTGCAACATCGGCGCCGAGTCCCTTTTCGTCAATGTCGGCGAGCGCACCAATGTCACAGGCTCGGCGCGCTTCCGACGGCTGATCAAGGAGGGCGACTACGACACCGCGCTCAGCGTCGCTCAGGAGCAGGTCGAGAACGGCGCGCAGGTCATCGACGTCAACATGGACGAGGGGCTGCTGGATGCGGTCGCGGCCATGAAGCGCTTCCTCAATCTGGTCGCCGCCGAGCCCGAGATCGCCCGGGTGCCGGTGATGATCGACTCCTCCAAGTGGGAGGTGATCGAGACCGGGCTGAAATGCGTCCAGGGCAAGCCGATCGTCAACTCGATCTCGATCAAGGAGGGCGAGGAGAAGTTTCTCGCCCAGGCGCGACTGTGCCGACGCTATGGCGCGGCGGTCATCGTCATGGCCTTCGACGAGGTCGGGCAGGCCGACACCCAGGCGCGCAAGATCGAGATCTGCACCCGGGCCTACCGGCTGCTGACCGAGCAGGTCGGCTTTCCGCCCGAGGACATCATCTTCGACCCCAACATCTTCGCGGTCGCCACCGGCATCGAGGAACACGACAACTACGCGGTCGATTTCATCGAGGCCACGCGCGAGATCAAGCGCACCCTGCCGCACGCCAAGGTCTCGGGCGGTGTGTCCAACGTCTCCTTCTCCTTCCGCGGCAACGACCCGGTGCGCGAGGCCATCCACGCGGTCTTTCTCTACCATGCGGTCAAGGCCGGCATGGACATGGGCATCGTCAACGCCGGCCAGCTCGCCATCTATGCCGATCTGCCGGAAGAGTTGCGCAAGGCGGTCGAGGACGTGATCCTCAACCGGCGTCCGGACGGCACCGAGCGTCTGCTCGATCTGGCCCCGAAGTACAAGGGCGACGGCGGCGCAACCGAGAGCAAGGCCGATCTGGAATGGCGCGGCTGGCCGGTCGAGAAGCGCATCGAACATGCGCTGATCAAGGGCATCACCGACTTCATCGACGAGGACACCGAGGCGGCGCGTCAGGCACTCGGGCGTCCGCTGGAGGTGATCGAAGGCCCGCTGATGCGCGGCATGAACATCGTCGGCGACCTGTTTGGCGAGGGCAAGATGTTCCTGCCGCAGGTGGTGAAATCGGCGCGCGTGATGAAGAAGGCGGTGGCCTATCTCCAGCCTTTCCTCGAAGCCGAGAAGGCCGAGAGCGGCGCCGAGGCGAGCAATAACGGCAAATTCCTCATCGCCACGGTCAAGGGCGACGTGCACGACATCGGCAAGAACATCGTCGCCGTGGTCTTACAGTGCAACAGCTATGAAGTCATCGACCTTGGGGTCATGGTGCCGACCGAAACCATCCTCCAGCGCGCGCGCGAGGTCGGCGCGGATGTGATCGGACTCTCAGGGCTGATCACGCCTTCGCTGGACGAAATGGTGCATGTGGCCAAGGAGATGCAGCGCCAGGGGTTGGAGGTTCCGCTGCTGATCGGCGGGGCCACGACCTCGAAGCTGCATACCGCGCTCAAGATCGCTCCGCAGCGTGAGGCGCCGGTCATCTATGTGCCGGATGCCTCGCGGGCCGTGGGCGTGGTCTCCAGTCTGCTGAGCGAGACCCAGCGTCCGGGCTATGTGGCGGCCATCGCCGAGGAGTACGAGCGGTTGCGTGTCGAGCGCGAGGGGCGCTCGGCGACCCGTAAGTCGGTATCGATCACCGAGGCGCGCGCCAATCGGCTGGCGCTCGACTGGGCGGGCTATGAGCCGCCGAAGCCGGCGCTGCTCGATGCAGGTTTCAGCGACACGGCGTCCTGGTCGCTCAGACTGGAACGTACGGGCGAGACGGTGATTGCCACGATCGATGATTTTCCGCTCGACGATCTGGTCCGAACCATCGACTGGCTGCCCTTCTTCCGCGCCTGGGAGCTGGCGCATAAGCACTTCCCCGGCATTCTCGACGATGAAGTCATCGGCGAGGAGGCGCGTAAGCTCTATGCCGATGCTCAGGCGTTTCTGGAGCGGCTGGTGAGCGAACGCTGGCTCCAGGCGCGTGCGGTGCTGGGCTTCTTCCCGGCCAATGGGGTTGGAGCCGATGACATCGCGCTCTATACCGACGAGGCGCGCACCCAGCCGCTGGCGACCCTGCACAACCTGCGCCAGCAGATGCCACGCGATGGCGGACGCAATCAGGCCAACTTCTGTCTCTCCGACTTCATCGCCCCGGCCGAGAGCGGGCGCCCCGACTGGATCGGGGCCTTTGCCGTCACCGCCGGGGTGGGGATCGAGGAACATCTGGCGCGCTTCGAGGCCGATCACGACGACTACAGCGCCATCATGCTCAAGGCGCTCGCCGACCGGCTCGCCGAGTCTTTCGCCGAGCGGCTGCATCAACTGGTGCGCACCCGTTACTGGGGTTATGCGGCGGGCGAGACGTTGAGCAACGATGAACTCATCGCCGAGAAATATCAGGGCATCCGCCCGGCGCCCGGCTATGCCGCCTGCCCGGATCACACCGAAAAGGGAACACTCTGGTCGCTGCTGGAGCCCGATCAGCGCATCGGTCTCACGCTCACCGAGAACTATGCCATGTGGCCCACGGCGGCCGTCTCGGGCTGGTATTTCGCCCATCCCGAGGCGCGTTATTTCGGCGTCGGGCGCATCCAGCGCGATCAGGTCGAGGACTATGCACAGCGCAAAAGCATGACGCTCGCCGAGGCCGAACGCTGGCTGGCGCCTGTGCTGGGCTACGAGCCCTGAGATCGCCATGGGTGGCGGTTCGATAGCCAATTGTGTTCGCTTCCTGTGCCCCCCTTCCTGGAAACCAAGAGCGCTTTCCTGTAGGATGTTGACCAATTCGCTGATTTATTAGCGCGAAGGTCATCTCCGCGGACGAACGGATCGGTCATCGGCGACCGATCCGTACTCACCGCGTCCAGAGTGAATCGAGACTGCACTTGCTCGGGTCGTCGGCGGCCGTGGATGTCTTCGCGACAGACTCAGGAGAGTGCCATGTGTGGTTTTTGCGGAGAAATCCGCTTCGATGATGTCCCCGTCGATCTCGACGCCCTGAGCGCCATGAGCGCTTCGATGCAGCCGCGCGGCCCCGATGGGCACGGCGTCTGGCAGCAGGGACGGGCGGCGCTGGCGCACCGGCGTCTGTCCATCATCGATCTGAGCACCCATGCCGCCCAACCCATGGTCGACAGCGAACTTGGTCTGTCGATCGCCTTCAACGGTTGCATCTACAACTATCAGGCCCTGCGCGAAGAACTGAGCGCCAAGGGCTATCGCTTCTTCTCGCACGGCGACACCGAGGTGGTGCTCAAGGCGTTCCATGCCTGGGGCGCGGACTGTGTCGAGCGCTTCCAGGGCATGTTCGCCTTCGCCATCGTCGAGCGCGATTCGGGCCGGCTGACGCTGGCGCGTGATCGGCTCGGCATCAAACCGCTCTATTACGTCGAGGTCGCCGGCGGTCTGCGCTTTGCCTCGACGCTGCCGGCCCTGCTCGCCGGCGGCGGCGTCAACACCGACATCGACCCGGTGGCCCTGCATCACTATATGCACTTCCATGCCGTGGTGCCGGCGCCCCATACCATCCTCGCCGGGGTGCGCAAGCTCCCGCCCGCGACCCTCCGCGTCATCGAACCCGACGGACGCCACCGCGACCGGATCTATTGGGAGCCGGTGTTCGAGCCGCGCCCAGAAGAACGCGGCCTGAGCTTCGAGGACTGGCAGGAACGGATTCTGGCGAGTCTGCGCACAGCGGTCGCCCGCCGTCTGGTCGCCGACGTCGATGTCGGGGTGCTGCTCTCGGGCGGGCTGGATTCGAGTCTGATCGTGGGGCTGCTCGCCGAACAGGGCCAACAGGGGCTCAACACCTTCTCGGTCGGGTTCGAGACGGTCGGCGACGAGGTCGGCGACGAGTTCCAGTACTCGGACATCATCGCTCGCCACTATGGCACCACGCACCACAAGATCCAGGTCGACTCGGCGGCGCGTCTGCTGCCCGAGCTGCCCAACTGCGTGCGCGCCATGTCCGAACCCATGGTCAGCCATGACGCCATCGGCTTCTATCTGCTCTCGCACGAGGTCTCCAAGCACGTCAAGGTGGTGCAGAGCGGGCAGGGCGCCGATGAGGTGTTCGCCGGCTATCACTGGTATCCGCCGCTGGTCGGCAGTCGGGATCCGGCCGCCGACTATGCGCGCGCCTTCTGCGACCGCGATCAGGACGAATACCGGCGCGCGGTCGATCCGCGTTTCCACGGCGAGGACCACAGCCGCGCCTTCATCGCCGCGCACTTCGCCCGGCCCGGCGCCGAGGCTCCGGTCGACAAGGCGCTGCGTCTGGATCAGCAGATCATGCTGGTCGACGATCCGGTCAAGCGTGTCGACAACATGACCATGGCCTGGGGGCTGGAGGCGCGCGTGCCCTTCCTCGATCACGAGCTGGTCGAGCTGGCCGCACGGATGCCAGACGCGCACAAGCTGTGCGACGACGGCAAGGGCGTGCTCAAGGCGATCGGGCGGCGGATCATCCCGAGCGAGGTCATCGACCGACCCAAGGGCTATTTCCCCGTGCCGGCACTCAAGTATCCGCGCGGTCCGGTGCTGGAGATGATGCGCGATCTGCTGCATTCCGCTCCGGCGCGCGCCCGCGGTCTGTTCCAGTCCGACTATGTCGAGACCCTGCTCGCCGCACCCGAAGCGCACATCACCCCCCTGCGCGGCTCCAAACTCTGGCAGGTCACGCTTCTGGAACTCTGGTTGCAGCAGCAGGGCCTGTGATCGAGCCGTCCACCGATCCCTCGGACACCGACAGGATAGGGTGCCTCAATGAGTCTCAAAGACCGCTTCAACCATCGGCTCGAACGCAGTCGTGCCCCGTCGCTCAAGAACTGGGACCGGCGTCCGCGTGCCGATCTCTCGGTCGCGCCCTCGGGCGTGGCCGTCGACTGTGGCTGGGGCCGGCTGCTGTTCGGCCAGACCTTCACCGATCCCGAGTCGCTGGCGCGGGCCTTACAGGAAGAGCATCCGGGCAAGCGGGACGTGGCGCTCTATCTCAACGATCCGCATGTGGTGCTCTCCTACGCGCCGCAGGATCTGTTTCTCGATCCCTCGCATACCTTTCGGCTCTGGTTCGAGCGCTATCAGTCCTGCGCGCGTCGGCCCAAGGGCTTCCATGTCCGGCTGCTCAACAGCCTCGCTGACGCCGAAGCGATCCAGAAACTCTATATCGCCCATCACATGGTGCCGCCGGGCGCGGCGTTCGTCTGGAACCAGCGCACCTCCAAGGTGCTGAGCTACTGGGTTGCGGAGGACAGCCAGGACGGCAGTCTGCTGGGGGTGGTCAATGGGGTCGATCACGCCGCCGCTTTCCAAGACCCGGAGAACGGCGCCAGTCTCTGGGCGCTGGCCGTCGATCCGCAGGCGCCCTATCCGGGCATCGGCGAGGCGCTGGTGCGTCAGGTCGTCGAATACCATCAGGCGCGCGGTCGGGCCTTTCTGGACCTGTCGGTGATGCACGACAACAGCAACGCCATCCGGCTCTATCGCAAGCTCGGCTTCGAGCGCATCCCGGCCTTCGCGCTCAAGAACAAGAACGCCTTCAACGAACCGCTGTTCATCGGCCGCCAGCCCGAGGCTGATCTCAACCCCTATGCCACCATCATCGTCGACGAGGCGCGCCGGCGCGGGATCGGGGTCGAGGTCATCGATGCCGAGGCAGGCTATTTCGCGCTCACGCTCGGCGGGCGGCGCATCCTCTGCCGCGAGAGTCTGAGCGAACTGACCAGCGCCATCGCCATGAGCCGCTGTGACGACAAGGCCATCACCCAGCGCGTGCTCAAGCGCGCCGGTCTGCGGGTGCCGGAGCAGATCCGCTATCAGGCGCTCGATCAGGCCGAGGCCTTTCTGTCGCGTTTCGGGCGGGTGGTGGTCAAGCCGGCGCGCGGCGAGCAGGGAGCGGGGATCAGTGTCGACGTGCGCGACCCCGAGACGCTGGAGACGGCGATCGCGGCGGCGCGCAAGGTCTGCGAGGTGGTGATCCTGGAAGAATTCGTCGAGGGCGAGGATCTGCGTATCGTCGTCATCGACTTCAGGGTCGTGGCCGCTGCCATCCGCCGTCCGGCCCAGGTGGCCGGTACAGGACATCACTGCATCCGTGATCTGATCCAGGCGCGCAGTCGGCGCCGACGCGCGGCGACCGGCGGCGAGAGTTCGATCCCGCTCGATGCCGAGACCGAGCGTTGTGTACGTCAGGCCGGTTATGGGATGAAGGACATCCTGCCCGAGGGCGAGGTGCTCCAGGTGCGCAAGACCGCCAACCTGCACACCGGCGGCACCATCCACGACGTCACCGCCGATCTTAATCCGGTGCTCGCCGAGGCCGCCTGTGCGGCGGCGCGGGCGCTCGACATTCCGGTGACGGGGCTGGATTTCCTGGTGCCCGACGTGCGCGGGAGCGACTATGTCATCATCGAGGCCAACGAGCGTCCAGGTCTGGCCAATCACGAGCCGCAACCGACCGCGGAACGCTTCGTCGATCTGCTGTTTCCACGCACGGCCATGCGGGAGGGACTGGTATGAAACTGCCAACCATCGATACCGGGTATCTGGTCGAGACCCTGCTCAAACTGCTGTTCACGCCCAGCCCATCCGGCTATACCGACCGGGTCGTGCATCTGGTCTGCCAGCGTCTGGAGCAGCTCGGCGTGCCCTTCGAGCTGACCCGGCGCGGGGCCATCCGCGCCACGCTCGAAGGCAAGGTCTCGCAGCCGGATCGGGCCGTCGTCGCCCATATCGACACCCTCGGGGCCATGGTCAAGGGACTCAAGGACAACGGGCGGCTGCAACTGGTGCCGGTCGGGCACTGGAACGCGCGCTTCGCCGAGGGCGCGCGGGCGACGCTCTTCACCGACACCGGACAGTGGCGCGGCACCATCCTGCCGCTCAAGGCGTCCGGGCACACCTTCGCGCCCGAGATCGACAACCAGCCGGGCGGCTGGGACTATGTCGAGTTCCGCATCGACGCCCGCGTCCATAAGCTCGAAGATCTGCTGCGGCTCGGCGTCCATGTCGGCGATTTCCTGGCCATCGACACCACGCCCGAGATCACCGACACCGGGTTCATCAACTCACGCCATCTCGACGACAAGGCCGGCGCGGCGGTATTGCTGGCCGCGATCGAGGCGGTGCGGCGCGAGGGGCTGGAACTGCCGGTCGACTGTCATCCGCTGTTCACCATCTCGGAGGAGGTCGGCTCGGGGGCCTCGGCGGCGCTGCATCAGGACGTCGCCGAAATGCTCACCATCGACAACGGCACTTCGGCGCCCGGTCAGAACTCCAGCGAGTTCGGCGTGACCATCGCCATGGCCGACCAGAGCGGCCCCTTCGATTATCACCTGACCCATCGTCTGATCCAGCTCTGTCAGGAGTTCGCCATCCCGCATCAGCGCGATGTCTTCAAGTACTACCGCTCCGACAGTGCGGCGGCGCTGGAGGCGGGCAACGACGTGCGGACCGCGCTCATCACCTTCGGCGTGGACGCCTCGCATGGCTACGAGCGCATCCATCTCGATGCGCTCGAATCGCTCGCCCGTCTGGTCGCGGTCTATATGCAGGGGCCGCCGCTGTTCAGCCGCGACCGGCTCGGTATCGGGCCACTGACCGGGTTTCCGATCCAGCCGGGCTGAATCAGTCTCATCGAGACCTGCACATGCCGATGCTTGCAGCAAAGTGTAAGATGAGGCATTCATCCCAGCACGCCGCCTGAAGGTCGGTCCATGCACATCGCTTCTGGTTGCACCGGGGATTGCAATGGACGTTGAGAAGAACCGCATTTTCGCGCTATAGTTAGGCGCTGGAAATGCCGTTTGCTGGCGTAGCTCAGTTGGTAGAGCAGCTGATTTGTAATCAGCAGGTCGGGGGTTCGAATCCGTCCGCCAGCTCCAATAAAGACAAGGGTTTAGCTCACGGGCTAAGCCCTTTTTCTTTGCCCGGTCGCTCTCAGGGTAACGCTCAGGGTAACAATTTGGCAGCGTTTGGCCTTGTTTCGGGTTGTGATGGTCCTCGCCGACAGGCATGAAAAACCCGCCACAGTCGGCGGGTCGGTCTCTCGGCTCGATAGCCACCATTGCCCATCGCTATCCAATCGGCCAAAGCAATCGAGCGTGTCAATAGTCACCGTTGGCGGTGTTTCGATGATCGAAACGGCCAGGGAGCGGTAGACCCTCAATCTGAGGATGTACGGGCAGTGCTCTTCAAGTAGCAGTGCCCGACTCGCGACGGGCAAGGCGAGCCGCATGGTTGCAGGGCATGGCCTTGATGACCATCCCATCCGCGCCAGCAGTGCAACGACGATTGCACCGTCACAGTAACGAAAAAGGGCCGGTATCCGATCCCGACCCTCAAGCAAAACCGTCTCAAGATTCGCGTATTACGTCATCCGCCGTCCGGCAGACTCTCTACCTGCTCCCGCGTCATCCCGAGCGCATCCAAATGCAGCGCCAGCAGCCGTTCAAGCTCCGGCTGCTCCACTTGGCGAATGAACGCATCGAACGGCAGTCCCGAGCGCCCGAGACGGCGCATGAAGTCGAGATAGAACGCGCGATCATCCGCGTCCAGGTGCTCGACGAATCTGTCGGCGGCGTGGCCAGTGCGCTGTTCAAGCGCCTCGATGCGCTTCTGTAGAACGCTCATACCCTGCCCTCCTGCCGTGCCACGAACTGCGCGTGGTCCTGCTCAAGCGCCAGCCAGCGGGCGCGCTCGGCCTGATCCATTGCCACCAGTCCCGAGCCTTTCGGCTGCTCACCCTGCCGGTGCGCGATGTCACGCAGGAAACGCAGATCCTCGACACTCAGCGTTCTGAGCCAGTCATCGTGTGATGTGGTGGTTGGTTGGTGGTGACGCTCCAGGGCCGCTAGACGCTGCTCAAGCCGTGCGCTCATGGCGATACCTCTCCACGCGGGCGCGCGCCGCTGCAATGATCGGACTCACGGCCTCAGTAGACTGTGCCCTTGGCCGACTGCGCGCGGCCAGCAGCGATTCAGCCAGCGACGGCAGCCGAAACGCGGGTGAGGCGCGCTGCTCCAGTTCAGTGATGCGTCTTTTTATCGTCACTGTGACCTCGGCCATTCGGCGGCAAGTGGATCAGGACGCGAACCTTGCCCTCGGCGAGCATGGCGCGCTGCTCGATGTCCGGCTCGCCGACCAGGATCAGCACGTCGGGTGCGGCCTGGGTGCGCTGTTCGAGCCGTTCAATGCGCTGTCGAATCATCGCGATCCCTCGAACTGACGAACCGAACGCGGACGATGGTTACACCAGGATCAGGCGCAGGCGGTGCGTCATCGCCGATCACGACAACCACGCGCGGCGATCCGACGTTGTTCTCCAGGCGCTCTAAGCGGGCCTCAATTCGATTCAGCATATTTCGCCTCCAGGCGTTCGAGCCGTTCTACCAGTTCCGCCGTCTCGACCACGCGCGCCAGCGACCCAAGACCTTGCAGCAGCTTTGCCGCCGTCTCGGGTGTCAGTTCACCAGCGCCAGCAGCAGCAAGGACGACACGCCCGTCCTGTGCCAGATCAGCGCCGCCAATCGGCAAGCTGACGGGTTGATCGGTCGGGCGCAGCGCAGGCAAGGCGCGATCCAGCAACAACTTGGCGGCGGCGGTGTCGCCTGATTTCGCGGACGTGACCAGCGACTCCAAAATCTCGGGCACATGCTGCTCGATGGACTGCCGTAAACGCGTGGCCTTGCTGACAGTCCCCGGTTTCTTGCCTGCCGGATTGCCACTTGTGCCGGGTGTGAACTTCGCCATTGCCTGCATACCTCCTGCAAAAATCAGAGTCCCGAAGTCCCGCCCTCGCGGGCCATCTGCCGAAAGTGCCGCCGAAACTCGCGTACCGCTCTACCGGATGACGGGTCGAGACCGGACGCCAGCATGATCTTTGCCTCTTCTGGTGTCGGTGTCGTGACCTGTCGCTCGGCTTTGAGACCCTGAGCGGCGCGTGTGGTTGTCTGCGTGGTGCGCTTCATGCGGCCTCTCCCATATCAAGCGGCTTCATGCGCGCCACAGCGCGGACGCGATCATCCCAGAACATCGGCGCGTGCAGCGATCCGCGCCGCCCCTTTTGCTGCTCAGTGAAACAGTCACCGAGTAGCGACTCGACCCGCCTCGCGGCCTGTTCGAAGAACTCAGCCATCGCGCGGCGGCGTTCGTTCTCCCATCCAGCGGATGCCGTTTCAGCCGCTTTTCGTGCGCTCTCCAGTTCGCGCGCGACCTGCTCGGCCTCAGTGCGTGCCTCTCGCGCCAGACTCACCAGCGCCTCAGTGTCGGCATCGATCAGCGCCAGTTGAGCGGCGTCATCCTCGCGGGTATCGCCCTGGGCGCGTCGAGCAATCAGGGCTACGCGATCTGCTTTCAGCTTCTCGATGCGCGAGTCCAGTTCAGCCACGCGGGTGCTGGACTCCTGCATCGCCTGCTCGATGACTTCGAGCCGTTCGCGGGCATGGATCGACTTGACCGCCCACTCGGTATAGACCTCGGGCAGTCCGGGCGCGTCGATGCTGAATCCCTGCTCGATGCGGACCTTCAGCGGCTCCAGAACCTCGCCGACCATCTGCTCGACCATCGGCGCGATACGCTGTTGTTCGGCTTGCCGTGCCGCTTCAGCTTCGGCACGGCGTTCGGCTTCGAGTGCGGCCTTGGCTTCACCCATAGCGTCGAGTGCGGCTTGATGCGCTGTGCGCAGATCGGCAGTCGGCTTGTCGGCGATCCATGCCGCTTCAAGCGCGGCCTTCGCCTCGCGTGCGTGCTGCGTGGCCTGCTCCAGCCGCTCAGCGGCGGTTGGTGTCTTGGGTGCCGTGGTCTTGGCTTTCGGCTTGGTGGTAGTGGTGGTCATCAGGATTTACCTCAGTGGGTTGGATGGCTCGGAGATACCGAGCCGGATGGAGAAAGGGTGTCGGCCTGTAGCTGTCGGATCTCGGCATTGATGGCGGCGAGATCGACCTTCAGACGGCGCGTATCGAATCCGCGCGCCTTAGCCTGGGTGAGTGCCGCCCGAATCCGCGCGCGTCGCTCCAGGGCCACTGCAAGCGGCCCTCGGCAGTCGAGCATTGCAATGCGGCGAGAGTCCGGGCGGTCTGGCATCTGTCAGTTCGCCCGCAGAACCATCTGCGCATTGGCCCCGAACTGCCCATCAAGGACCACCTCGAAGCAGACGGCCAGCAGCCCATAGAGCATCGCGGCGTCCTCGGGTCGGTCGAAGTGGACGCGCTCCGCATCCAGGGCGCGGACGATCTCCAGGCTTGCCGTGCTCAGTCCGGCCTTGATGTCATCCAGGTTCGTGCAGTCGAGCGGCATGGACTGAGCCATTGCACCGAGTCGGCTCATGGTCGGCGACATCGCCAGGTCTTGAACGGCTTGGCGCTGTTCGGTGGTCATGGTCTCAATCATTTGGCTGCTCCGTGTGGCTGCACAGTAAAGAATCCGCTCAGATAGACACGCCGATCAAAGCACACGCGCCACGGACTGCCGGTGATGGCGGTCAGGTGCGGCACCCAATCGACCCACATGAACGCTCGGCGGCAATCGAGCATAGCGACTGAGCCGCGCGCGACCACATACAACCGCCAGGGCGTGCCGATGAAGGTCATCATGTCGGGCATATCGCCAAGCAGAATGGCCAGACCGACATCATCGAACGCAACAGCAGCCGCGATGACATTCGCGTCGGTGATGAAGCGCGTATCGGTCTCATCGAAATCCATGACGGGGTTCGCCTTTCTGCTCATCCCCGCACCTCCCGAGCCGCGCGGCTCATGGCCGAATCAATCAAGTCGAGAACCTGGGCCTCGATTTCGGCTGAGAGTCCGGGCCGCAGTCTGGCGGCGACTCGGTGCCGATCGACCTCGATCAGTTCGACGGCATCAATCAGTCCGGCCTGCTCGATGGCCTCAAGCGCGAAGTCCAGGGCCGTTGGAGTGCGGGCGAAGTGCTTACAGCGACGTGCGGCGCGGGCGCTGTTGGAGACCTTGCCCGCTGCTCGACACCAGCCATGCCCGCCGCGCCAGTGCCGACAATCGGCGCAGCGCACGGCATCGGGTGCGGTGGTGGTCCAGGTCATCGCGTGGCCTCCTTGCTCGCCTTGATCTCGGGGCGCAGTCGATACCAGTCGTTCCAGTCCGTAGGCTTGCTGCTCAGATCGAACCCGCTGAAATCCGGCATCAAGACCTTAGCGCCGACATCCAGTGCAGCCGCACGCGCTTTCGTTCGGCCAGGATTGCCGGGTGTCCATTGATCCTCGTCACCACAGACGATGAGATCCGCGCGCGGATTGAGCCGACGAACGGCACGCGCCACGGGCAATAGGTTGTTGGCATTGAACGCGACCACGCACGGCTTGCCGGTCTCTTGATGCAGCGTTGCCGCCGTCGCGAAACCCTCGGCGATGAGGATCGCGCCAGCCGCTTCGACACCAATGGCGAACCAAGACCCTGATATCCGACCGCCAGACAGAAACTTCTTGCCGCCGTCCGGCGCGATGAACTGCAAGGTGGTCAGGCGTTGGCCGTCGCTCGCCGGAATGATGAGATTGCCGAACCGATCCACGCGCGTTCCATGTGCGCGGACTCCCTTTTTCAGCAGGTACGGATGAGCGTCCGGGGCCGGTGTCGCCTGATTCCAGATCGCGGCGGCGCGATTGGCCGATTCCTGATGCTGACGGGCTTGCTCGGCGTCGCGTTCGGCGCGGGCCTTGGCGAGCATCGCGGAGAAGTCCGCGCGCTCGATGACGTTCATTTCGTCGCGGCTCTTGGCGCACCAGCTTTCAGTCATCCCGAGACGCCACGATCCAAAAGCGCCAGCCGGTAGGCCGTTCAGGTGCAGCTTGTACCACTCCGGCCCTTGGCCTCGGCGACCGTCGGCGTAGTAACGATGGATGCGACCATCGCCAATGATGTCCGGCTCCCCGAGTCCAGCCGCACGGATGGCCTCGGCGAAGCGGTCAATCGCTCTCCAGGTTTCCATTTACGCCACCTCCCGCTGTTCGCTGTCGGCTTGATGCTCCAGTACCTCAAGCACGCGCTCGGTGCCGAACTTCAACGCCAAGTCGTGACGGGCTTCGGCCAGCGTTGAACCTGGAGCCAGATACACCAGCCACTTCGGAGCCGAACCGTCCGGCATCGCGATCAGAGCTTGATAGACGCGCATCCGGCTTGAGGCTTCGGACTCAGCGATGACGCGCGGCAGTTGGCCATCGAACTCCATGATCGCGGCGCGCTCGCTGACGGCCTCAGTGATGGCGTGCTGATCGACGGCGGTCAGCGGCGGCGGTGTGCGCGATGACAGCAGATCCAGCAGGGCGTCACGGTGCTGACGAATCAGGAACCGCAGTTGATCGGTCAGGCGCGCGGCAGGTGTGACGGACAGGCGACCGCCATCCACGATATGCAGGGAAAAGCCATCCGCCGAAAGTGAGTGCAGCAGGTCTGAAGCGTTCATCAGAAATACTCCGAATCGGCGCAATCGTCGTGAATGTTCGCGCGCGAAGGTGCCGGTGGAATATGGTCTGAAGATGCATCACTTCCTGCACCTCCAACATTGGCGCGGCTTGGCGCGGTGTTGGTCGGTGTCGGTTTAGTGCCGGAAGTGTCGGATTGGGTGCTGGAATGCCAGGAAAACGGCTCTTCTCCTGAATGACGCAAGCGAACGCCCTTGATGCCGCGTCCTTCCGCGCGTCGAATGTCCATCGCATCAAAGCCCAAGGTCTTGATGGCATCCAGAACCACAGAACGAAAGCGACGCAGTGACAGCGGGACTCGACCGCTCTTCTTGCACCACATCAGGTAGGACGGGAACAGCCGCGTGTCCGCGTGCAGGTAGTACACCTCGCCATCGTCCGGGCTACGGCGTTCTTCGCACTCACCGACCTGAGTCCAGGCGTCCGAGTCCGGCACACAGCATTCGGTCAGCCAATCGGCGCACGGGTTGCCTGAGCACATCGCCTCGATGTTCGCCTTGATGGTGTGCTCGGGCGGGTGACGGATGCGCCGCTCCATTTCAACAACCGGCATACTCAGCAGCCAGTTCACCACGCCGGGTAGTTCGGCGTGCAGTACGGCCTTTTCGCCTCCGGCTGCATTCCAAGCGGCCTTTTCCTGCTCCGAGACGCGACGCTCGAAATGGATGGTGACGCGGCGGCGTTCGATGCCGGATGTATAGTCGGTGGTCGCCAACGGCTCATTGGAAGCCAGAAAGACCATGCCCTCGAAGATGAAGGAACCGGACTGTTGGACGTGCTTACGCTCCAGGCGCACGGGATCTTGGCCGGTGATGGCCTTGAGCTTGTTCACGCTCCCGCCGTAGCGATCCGAGTCCGTGATGAGTGCCGCGCGCTTGCCGTAGAGCGCCGCCGACTCGAAGCGGTTTTGCTCCAACTCCTTCAGGTCTGTCGTGACGGCGTTTCGGGTGCCGATCAGCGCCTCGATCAGCCGTAGGAACGTGCTCTTGCCGGTGCCTCCAGGTCCGATCAGGTGCAGGAACCGCTGCAAGTAAGCGCCGCCACGAATCAGCGCCGCCAGGAACGCGCGCAGCAGTTCCACCACATCGCGATCTTCACCAACAGCTTGCAGCAGCCACGCCTTGACGCGCGGACAGTCGGCTCCAGGCTGATATTCGTAGGGAAGCGCCCAAGTCGCGGCGTTCGTCGGCGTGATGGGTGACAAGGTGCCGGTCTCGATGTCGAGCAAGCCATTGGCGAACGGGATGGCGTTCGGTGCCTTGGGCAATGAGCGCATACCGGCGCGCTGGATGACGGTCAGGATCGAATCCTGATAGCGCGGCGTGAAGCCGACATCTTGAGTCGCTGGAAACATCCAGCGGGTGAGTGCTTCGTACAGCGGTGCCGGACTCGGCAGCGGTTCCCAATGGGTGCCGGTGAAGCCGTGCCATGTTTCCGCTGTGGTGCAGTAGGCAAAGCGGCCTTTGAGCACGCCAGAGACGATCAGCGCCGCATCGGATGCAATCTCCAGGCGGGGGCCTTTCTCAGACTCTCGCACCAAGGCTTTCGGCTTGGGCGGTAGCGGCTCAGTGCTGGAAGTGCTGGATTCAAAGAGTTCAGTGTAGCTTTGAGTGTCGCTAGAACCCTTGTCAGTGCTGGAAGTGCTGGAAGTGCTGGATGAAAATATTTTTTCGGTTTTCTTCTTCCCCGAAACACGTTTATTACGGATGCCGCAAATCTTTTCGATCTCGACCTTGCTGGCTCCGGCCTTCTTAGCGGCATCCTTTAACCGCATGTACTCGGCATGGTTGGCGTCATAGACGGTGTTCCACGCGGCTTTAACCTCGTCCTCAAAGACGGCTCCAGCGTCAGACGGCTGTTGCTCAATGGCCTTGTTGATGGTCTCAACCGCGCACCTCAGATCCTCGGCGACAGGATCGACGGCCTTGGCGAAGATGTCAGGCTCCGGTTCGTCCAGGGTCTCGCCCTCCTGCTCGCCAACGTCCGCGATGTCTGCAACGTCCTCGGCGTCCGGATCAACCTCAACCTGAGCATCGATCGTCGGCTCTTCAGTCTGCTCCGGCTGCTCGACCACAGGCGCGGCCTTCTGCTCGATGGCCACGGGTGCAGGTTCGGCTACCGGCTCCGGCTGCTCGGCGACAGGCTCGCCCACGACAGGCTCGCCCTCACCCTGCACCTCGATCGGCGGATCTTCGGTCGGCTCCGGCTGCTCTTCGCCATGTCCATACTGAATCGACGTGGGCGTCGGATCTTCAACCGGCTCCAGTGGCTCCGTGACCGGCTCGGCTTCGGTCTCGACAGCAACCGCAAACAGCGTGGGCGCGTTGCTGCAACGCTCCTGATAGAACGCGCGCAGTCGCTCGCTCTTCTGGCTGTCCTTGAAGTTCGAGCGACGGGTGCTTTTGAGAAGGCGTCCGACTTGTGCTGAATGAAGGCCAATTTCATCAGCGATGACGCCTTGAATGATGCCTTGGGCCATCAGATCGCGAACCATATCCGCGTCGGTCGGGCAGTGATTGGCTTGAGAATCGGGCGGTGCCTGAAACTGGATGCTGGCGCGGATGGCTTCATTGATGGCGGTGTTCATCGTGCGTGCCCTCCCTGCAAGAGGCTCAAGCGCGGACGGGCGACAGGCGGCGCGACGGTCTGCCAAAACTCATAGCCGTCGATGCCGTCGATTTCATCCTCAGTGCCCGCTGAATGGTCGAGCCAGCAGCTGGTTTCGCTGTCGTAGCGCACGAGGTTGAAAGCCCATCCATCCGGCGAAGATGCAGCAACCATGACCAGCGCATCGGCGGGCGGCGTGGTGTCGCGCAGGCTGTGCCAAGTGTTCACGGCGTTCATGCTCTAGCCTCCATGCAGTGACGAGGCAGATACCGCCAGAACTGCGCGCGGCGAAACGGCGGGATGTGACGGTCTACCGGGCCGGTGTCGTGGGCATCCTGAACGAATCCGCCGTCATCACGGATCGGTGCCCATGAGAAGTGATAGGACGATGCTGCTCCGGTCAGTGCTGACGGCAGCGCATCGCCGATCCAGCAGACCGCGCCCTTGTGAGTCCAGGCGGGCGTATCGGATCGACGCGCCCAACGGATGAACGCGGCCTTGGCCGTTCGGGTGTTGATGGTGCCCTTGGTACGCTTGGCGCGGCGGGTCTGTGTGGCGGCGAGTGCCGCCACGTCCTTGTGGCGTTCGCTCATCGTGCAGCCTCCTGCTTTTCGACCTGCTTCAACCGGCGTTCGAGGATCGGACGAACAGCACGCTCGACAGCCAAGCGGAGTTCGTCATCCAATTCGAGATCGCCATAGCTCGACGCGAGCGTGTGGGCGGATGCCAGTTGCTTGGAAAGCGCATAAGACCAGCGGAAGGACTCGGGATAAGTGCTCATTGCTCGCCCTCCTTGCTCTCGCCATCGCGACCGACAAAGACATGATCGAACCCGGTGATGAGTTCGTCAGCGGCCTTGTCAGACAGGCGCTCGACATCGATGGCGCAGACCCAGCGTAGGGCGCTCGCACAGTTGAGCGTGGTCTCTTGCAGGGTGGACCCAATGTAAGGGTTCAGCTCGGGATGGGTGTCAACGTGGAAAGTGGCGAACATGCTTCGATTCCTCGATGGGGTTGAGGAACCGACCGGCAGGACGAGCGCATCCGTGACGACAACCGTGAGAGGCTGTATCATTGAGGCGTCCGCCGATCGGTTTCCAAGGGTTTTGGTCGATCTCGGATTCAGGCCCGTATGCGTTGCCACCGCTCGGGCCGCTGTAGAGTGATTTTCTGCTTGTCCGAACCCCACGCTAGCCCGTGGGGTTTACTCTTTTGGGCGATACCTCTCTTTGCTTTCTCGTTTCGTACAGTGCGACGGTTGATCGGCGTCCGGTTCATGCGGCCATCGCTCCCTGAGCCATCAGCCGATTCAATACGGCATGAACATCACGCGCTCGCCAGTAGTTACGGCCCCGGATGTTGGTCGGCTCCGGCAGTAGACCGGCACGACGCCAGCGCCAAATCGTCATGTCCGACACGTTGCCGGTGATGCGCTTCAACTGCGGTTGAGTCACCAGCGCATCATTGGTGAATGACTCAGGCACGCTAGCGTCAGGGCTTGGCGCGGTCGCGGCTTGGTATAGGTGGCCTTGCATCTTGAGCACCTTCGGTTATTGATGGTGCTGTGCATGGTATGACCCGTTATCCCTCGTGGTTAGGAAAAAGATATGGAATCAAATTCACAAGATCCTCTAGCCCCGGACCTGTGGCAATAACATCGCCTTGTTGAAGCATTGTTCTTGCCACGGATGCGTATTGATGATCCTTTAACTTCCTGTAAGTCGATTCGCTCTTATTGAAGTAGCTTCCAAGCAGGCAAAAGGCTTGGTTCTCAGACAATCCATAGCCAAAACAGAGCGTTTCAACAACGCAGTGACAAGCCCATATTTGCTCTTGCGGAGTCCGCTTATCGCCTTTGCAGCGGCGTAGTCCTAGAACGTCTCTGCAATCTTCGCCGTGAGATATTCTTTCAAAGCACTCGGCTAAAAAATCACGCATCCCCACGGTTAATCCATTCAAACTGCCGATTCTAAAAGCAATCTCCCCATAGAACTGGCGGGCAGACAATGAATCCTGATCGACCAGGGCGCGGATTTCTTCTCGGCTACCACGCCCGCCGTTGACTCCAACAATGATCGCGCGGACAAATATCGGATTCGTTTCGGGCGTGTCGTGCGTCCACTTCCACCATGACATCGGCGGCAGTCGTTGATTGGTTTCGCTCATCGCGCCAACCTCACCACGTTATCCGTCTCGACCACGCCGACGACTTGCAGCACATACCCGGCCCAAGCATCCAGGGCGGCGCGTCGCTCATCCAGGTACAGGGCGCGGTTGTAGATGCCAGCCACGCCGGAGCGAACGCCGGAGACATGATTGATGGTCGCCTCGATGACATGCGGCAGGGTGCGCAGATCCTCGGCCATGCGGGTCGCCAACGTGCGGCGAAGGTCATGGAGCGTCCAGGAGGCAATGTCGGCGCGGGCATCCAGAGCACGCTTGCTCTTGCTCCAACCAGCGAAGGGACGCGGGCCAAAGGACGTAAAGACGAACTCCGTGGCCATACCCATCGCGGCTTGCTCGGCCTGCCGTGCCTTCAGGATCTCGACCACGGGTGTCGAAAGCGGTATCAAGTGCTCGCGGTGATTCTTGGTGCGCTCGGCGGGCAGCGTCCACATCGCCGACGCTAGATCGACTTCGCTCCAGCGCATCGCGCCGACTTCTTCGCGACGTTGCCCGGTCAGCATCAGCACCTTGACGATGCTGTCGAACAGATCGCCCTTACGGGTCTCGGTCGGCTCGGTGGCCTGCCAAATGGCGCGCATTTCGTCGAGCGTTAGCACGCGCTCTCGCGACTGCTCGACGCCCGGTTTCTTGATGCTCTCGGTTGGATCGGACTCGATGATCTCGCGATGCAGCGCCCAGCCGAACAGCATCGACAGATAGGCCAGCGTCCGATTGGCCATGACTTCAGAGCCGCGCGCCAGCAGCACGTCGAGCACGTCGAGCACGTCACGGCGGGTGATCTTGGATAGCGGCGTGTCGCTCCAGTCGGTGAACAGATCCGACTCCAGAACGCGCTTGATTTCGGCGAGCGTCCGCTTAGCGGGTCGGCGATTACCCCGGCCTCGGTACTTGGTCAGAAACTCGCCCCGCACAGCGGCGAAGGTGTGACGGGTGCGCTCGATCATGGCGCGCTTCTCGGCGCGGGATTCGGCTCCCGGATCTTCGCCACGCTCGGCCTGCCCTTTGGCCTCGATCGCCTTGGCGCGTGCCTCAGCAAGCGTTACGCCCGGATACTTACCGAAGGTCAACCGCTGTTGCACCCAACGGCCATCCTTGAGGATGCGCAGAATCATCACCCATGACCGAACGCCGGTAGACGAGATCCGAAGTCCGAAACCGGGTGTCCGAGTGTCCCAATACTCGACGCGCCCCTCGGCAGGTGTCTTGAGCCGCTTGACGGCGGCATCGGTGAGTTGGATCGATGGCATAGCCCGTTACCCGTGTGGTGTGGTCCTTGGCCGTTACCCTTGAGCATGGCGGGTAACGGTCAGGGTAACGGGATCTTGGGTTATGAGCCGTTACCCTTTGTTGGTAACAGTCTATAACATGCTGGGCAGAATACAAGCAGGATAAGGGCTTACGTGCGGATGCTCTAAGCTGAGCGGTGACGGGCAGATAGGGCGGGTTTGATGGTTTTCGCTGATTTGTAATCAGCAGGTCGTCGGTTCGAATCCGTCCGCCAGCTCCATAAAATCAATGGTTTAGGCTCGTTTCCCGCCGCCGATCACTCTGAGGTGTGCCGTAGAATGTGCGGACGGATCGCGCGACTCGATCCGCGCCGCTGTAGCTTGGCAAACGCTTTGGCATTGCTTTGCAGTCCATTTGGCACAAGGGCGCGTTACTCGATTTTGCGGATGATTTGGCACTAACGCCAATTACAGCTGATAGACCCGCGCCGACCGCGCCTGCGGGTACGCCGTCCCGCGATCGAGCGTGACCGTTTGCCCGTCCCGCCGGCCTGATAGGTCGCCAGTGAGCCGATGCCTGGTTGGCCGCGCGGGGACTCTCACAGGCTGCCTGAGCGGTCTCTCCACCGAGGACGGCCCGTTTCAGTCTCGACTGGAGCGGGCCGTTGTCCCCGGCGTGCTTGGCTGGAGTCCGGCGACTTCAGATCGGATCCAGCTGAAGCGGGTTCGGTTTCGAGACCAATACCGCCCGGCTGGGTCAGAGACGCGGGCACTATCTGCGCGACTATGCCCTGAGCTTCATCCGCGAGTGCGCACCGGAACTGACCGCGGACAGGATCAGGGAGGCGGTCTTTCCCAAGGCGGCGGTGGTCTGACGCTGTGTCTTTCGGATCTCAATGCTCGGCGAACACCGCTGTGCGTCCATCGGACTCGAAACTCAGCACGCGATAGGACTCGGCGGGATAGGGGCCTTCCATGCCCGGCGAGCCGAGCGGCATACCGGGGGCCGAGAGTCCAGCCACCGACGGACGCTCGGCGAGCAGACGCCGGATGTCGGCGGCCGGGACATGGCCCTCGACGACATAGCCGCCGACCCTCGCGGTGTGGCAGGAGGCCAGCTCGGGCGGCAGCCCGGCCTCGCGCTTGATCGCCGCCATGTCGCGGGTTGCGACCTCCTGCACGCTGAAGCCGTTGGTGCGCAGATGCTCAGCCCACTGGCCGCAGCAGCCGCAGTTGGGATCCTTGTACATGACGACGTCCTCCTCGGCGGCCTGTGCGGCGCCGAAACTCAGGGCGGCGTACATCAGAACGGCGAACCGGATCGGGCGAAAGCGGGTGAGTGTGTCGGGGTGCATGGGGGCTCCTGTCGATGGGGATTGAACGGACGGTCTTGTGACCAGCGTTTTTCGCGAAATGCTCAGCAGGAAAAATTGGTTTGGCCTGCGGTGGCTTGTACGCAGACTGGCGCCTCATCATGGCCACCTGGATTCAAACCATGCCCACACCGCTCCTCGCCGCGCAAGGACTCGCTCTGAGCTACCGCCGTGGCGCGCCGCCCGTCTTCACCGACGTGGATCTCGCCGTGCGTCCGCGCGAGATCGTCGCCCTGGTCGGCGAGTCGGGCTGCGGCAAGTCCTCGCTGCTCGGTCTGCTGGCCGGACTGAATGCGCCCTCGTGCGGCGAGATACGCTTTCGCGACACGCCGGTCCGACGCACGCCGGGCGAGATCGCGGTGGTGTTCCAGGATCCCTGTCTGCTGCCCTGGCTGTCGGTCGAGGGCAATGCCGGTTTCGGTCTCGGATTTCGGAGTCTGGGGCTCCCGCATGTCGAAAGGCGCGCCCGTGTGGCGGAAGCCCTCGCGGATGTCGGACTCGCGGAACATGCACGACGCTATCCCCATCAACTGTCCGGCGGCATGGCCCAGCGTGTGGCGCTGGCGCGCGCGCTGGGACGCCGGCCGGCCCTGATCCTGCTCGACGAACCCTTTTCGGCCCTGGACGCCATCACCCGCGAGGCGATGCAGACCCTGCTGACCGAGCTGGTCCACCGGCACGCGAGCGCGGCCCTGCTGGTCACCCATGATCTCGACGAGGCGCTGCGGGTGTCGGATCGGGTGCTGCTGATGGGCGGACGATCCGCCGGCCTCGTCGGCGAATGGGAGTTGCTGGAGACGCTCGGACCGGCGCCGCGCGAACGCCATCTTCGCGGCATCCTGGATCTGCGCGCCGAGATCCTTGATGCCCTGACCCGGCACCGGGTTCCAGCCGCCTCCGATCCGAGTGCATCGCCATGCCACGCCGCGTCCGGTTTTTCGTTCGACCCCATCGCCTTACCGGAGACACCATGAGCACGACCCTCGATCGCTTGCGGCGCGAGTTCCTGCGCCTGTCCGCCCTGCTCACCGCTGCCACCGCCCTGCCGGCCTGGGCCGCGCCCGCCGATGACGCGGTCCGCATCGGCTATCTGCCGATCACCGACAGCTCGCCGCTGCTGATCGCCCATGCGCGCGGTCTGTTCGAGGCCGAGGGGCTGACCGCCGAGGCGCCGCGTCTGTTCCGCTCCTGGGCGCAGCTCGTCGAGGCCTTCATGGCCGGTCAGGTGAACGTGGTGCATCTGCTGTCCCCGATCACGGTCTGGGCGCGCTATGGC
>NZ_JABZEO010000021.1 GCF_013385175.1 Allochromatium humboldtianum
CCCGAACCTTCGACGCTTTACCTTTCGCCTGCATGATCCGGGTCTTCGAGAGTCCGAGGCTGAGGAAGCACCTCGGAGTCGGTCTGTGCGACCTGTTGCAAACGCAGCGGGTTTTCACCGCTTTCCCTGGTCAACCCAGCTCTTTCAAGCTCCGGCCTTCAGGCCGGGGTAGTTGACGGCTCGTGGTGAGTGGGCATCACCACAACTCGGCGACGATCTCCCGCAGGCGAGAGACATCGGCCGAGCCGGTGGCGAGGGTCTTGATCCGCAGCATTGGCTGCTCCTGGGCCACGGTCCGGCCAAAGGCGCCGAGGGCCATGAAGGCCGGATCCGAGGCGTCGGACCCGAGGCAGAGCACAGTGACCGGCTTCGTCAGCCCCTGACGCACCAGCGCCTTGGACAGCGGGAAGAGCGACTCGAACGCCCCGGACGGATCATCGGATGTCGGTTTCAGACGGTAGAGGATGTAATCCGGAGCCGTCGTCTCCAGCAGCCGCTCTAAGGACGTCTCATCGCCTCGAAACTCGTCGGACGAAGACCCCTCGTTTCGGTGGCCGGCGGCGGGATAGAGGCTGCCGTTGACACGCTGGATCTCCAGCCGGGGCCAGGCAGCGCGCAGCTCGCCGTCGAGTCCGTCGTCGTCACCGAACAGCAGCAGTCTTCCAACGCCACCGCTGTCGCCAACCTGGGTGTCCGGTCGCTCGCGCCGCTCCCAGTGCGGTCGCAGATAGATCGGAGCGGACGGCGGACCCGATGCCCGGATGCCGAACCCCTGGATCTCCAGCCGTGCCAGACCATCCTGGTCGAACAGACGGAGATCGAAGGTTTGGATATCGCCACGCCGGACGCCGCGCCGAACCTCGACCAGTCCGGGCGCGTTCAATCCGTTACACCACAAACGATCGATGGCAAAGGGCACGGCGGTCGCTCCGCCGGACGCCGCTGCCAGAACCGAGGCCGCCTGCAAGGCGCCGTCGAGCAGAAAACAGTTCAGCACCTTCCGCGCGTCCATCCCGGCTGGAAGACGCAGCCGAGCGATGGCCCGGTCATCGTCCCATTGGATGTCCTCGATCACACGGTAGTCGTCGCGGTAGTCGAGACCGGCCCGAGCCAGCCAGGCATAGAGTTCGTCTCCCGACTGACGATGAGGTCCGGCCGCCGGCCAGGCGCTGTGATCGACCCGCTCCGGCGTCCGCGCGCGATCGATCCGCGCCCGTCCCTCGGCATGGGTGACGGACGGAGAAGTGCCGGCAAGGATCTGGAAGGACAGCGTCCCGCCCGGCTCGGAGTCCAGCCGTACCCTGAGATCGACACCGTTCTCGGCGACCAGCGGCTCGAGCCACACGACCTGCTCGAACTCGACCGCGTCCGCCGCGCCTCCCCGCGTCTCGGCGATGGCGGCCGCCACCAGTTCGAGCATCAGTGCCCCGGACACCGTGACGTGCCCCTTCACTCGATGTCCCAGGAGCCGCAGATCATCGGCGGCCAGCGGGATGGTGATGCTGTCGTCCGTCGGGAGGCGTTCAGGCTCTCTCCCAGCGGGAAGCGGCCGGGGCGAGGGGGACTGAACGCCCACGTCAGTCCTGGCGCGGTCCGGCGCGGCCGACTGAACCCAGCAGCGCTCACGGGCGAACGGATAGGTCGGAAGCGCGGTGCGCCGCGCCGAGCGCGACCGCCAGAGCGGCGTCCAGTCGATCTCGGCGCCCTCGACCCAGGCCCGGGCCAGTCTCGGGAGTTCGGTTTCAGCGTCGGTTTCAAGAGCGGCCTGGCGTTCGGCGGCGACCGGCATTCGGCCCGAGTCACGGACAGGCAAGCCCTGATAGGCGTGCGAGAGGTCGCCGCGTCGGGCCTCCGCCAATCGCTGCCGCAGCGCGTCGAGTCCGCCGACGATCCAGGCCAGCCGGAACTCCAGGGCGTCGCGACCGGTTTGCAGCGTGAACGCCAGGTCGTCGAGACGCAGGTTCGCCCGGAACGTCGTGCCGGATGGATCGAGCCGGTCATGCAGCCGCGCGACCGACTCATCGAGCGCCGCCCTGGTCTTGGCCGAGAGGACGATCAGCTCCAGGCCGTCCACGGACTCGGCTCGCCCGCCGTCGTCGAAGTCCGACAGCACCGCATAGGCATTGGTCCCGCTGTAGCCGAACGAGCTCACCGCCGCATGGCGCGGCCGTCCCGGCGTGCGGCGCCACTCCTGCGGCTCGGTATTGACGAAGAAGGGACTGTCGTCGAACCGGATCTCCTCGTTCGGGCGCTCGAAATGCAGGGTCGGCGGAATTTGCTCGTGCTCGAAGGCGAGCAGCACCTTGATCAGTCCTGCCAGCCCCGAGGCGAACGAGGTATGTCCGATATTGGACTTGACCGATCCCAGGGCGCAGAACCCGCGCTTCCGGGTGTAGGCCCGGAAGGTCTCGTTGAGACCGCGAACCTCGACCGGATCACCGAGCCGCGTCCCGGTCCCGTGCGCCTCCATCAGGCCGATCCATTCGGGATTCACCCCGGCACGTTCGAGCACCCGGCGTTGCAGCTCGGTCTGGGAGGTCGCGCTCGGCGAGGTGATGCCGTTGGTCTTGCCGTCCTGGTTGATCCCGGTCGCCTCGATCACGCCGTAGATGTGATCGCCGTCCCTTAGCGCCTCGTCGAGCCGCTTGACGATCACCATGGCCACGCCCTCGCTCAGGGCGATGCCGTCGGCACGGTGATCGAAGGGCCGGCAGCGTCCGGTCGGTGAGAGCATGCGCAGCTTGCTCGTCGTCACCAACTGGTCCGGTTCCAGAATCAGATTGATGCCGCCCGCCAGCGCCAGATCGCAGTCCCCGACCTCGAGACTGCGACAGGCCTGATGCAGGGCCACCAGGGATGACGAGCAGGCCGTGTCCAGCGCCATGCTCGGGCCTTTCAGGTTCAGCAGGTAGGAGATGCGCGCCACCATGATCGAGGGCGTCAACCCCATGCCGGCGAAGGCGGTATGGAAGAGTTCGGGGTTCTCGCGCTTCAGGATGGCGCCGTATTCACCCATGGCCGCGCCGACGAAGAGACCGCATCTCGTGCCGTTCAGGGACCGACTGCAATAGCCGGCGTGCTCGAACGCCTTCCAGGCTTCCTCCAGGAACAGACGCTGCTGCGGGTCCATGACCTCGGCTTCTGCATGGGAGAGATTGAAGAAGAGCGGATCGAAGCGGTCGACCTCGTCGATGAATCCTCCCCATTTACAATAGGTCTTGTCGATCGCCTCCGGGTCCGGATCGAACAGGCGCTCGACATCGAAGCGATCGCGCGGAACCACGGAGACGCTGTCGACTCCCTGAGCGAGATGGCGCCAGAAGGTGTCGAGATCCGGCGCGCCCGGCAGACGGCAGGACAGGCCGATGATCGCGATGGCGTCGGGGGCTGGCCTCCTGCGGTCAGTCTCCAGCCGCTCGCTCTCTGGCGGAAAGCTGGAAGCTGGAAGCTGCAAGGAGGCCGCTGCAAGGGCCGGGGGCGGGTTCAGGTTCGATTCGACGGAAACACCGACTGGAGACAGTGTGATCGGCTTGCGCGCCTCGGCCGGTGGCGACGGCGGGTCGGCGCTAACATCCCGAAGCTGAAGCTTGGCCGGCGCGGACGTTGGTTTCGCTGCCGGCGGCGTGGTGGTTGCTGGCTTCGTCGCCGTCTCGACCAGACTTGCGACATGGTCCGCCAGGGCATCGAAATGGGTCAGGTCGTAGACGATCGACGCATCCAGACCGAGCCCGAAGGTGCGGTTGACCTCGTGGATGAATTCGACACCCGTGATCGAGTCGAGACCCAGATCGCGGAAGCTCATCCGGCGGTCCAGCGTTCCAGGCTCGATGTGCAGCTTGTCGCACAGACTGAGGGCCATGGTCCGCCGCAAGTCCTCGGCCTCCAAGGCGGGGACCGTCGTTCCGGACGCGATGGCCGGCGGAGGCGGGGCGACGGCAGGCGTGGCTGCATCCATCGCGCTCGACTCGTCGCCGGCCGTTTCTTTGAGATCCGCGTCCTCGTCGCCCTGGTCTTCGCCGTCCTCGCGGAAGAAGCGACTGATCCGCGCCTTCACCTCGGGATGGCCGAAGGTCTCGCCATGCATACGCAGTTCTTCGGCGATGACAGCGGGGAGCCGGGCGAGTTTTTCGCGCGCGAGGCTGTCCTTGAGCGTCCTCAGCGTGTAGTCGGGTATCCGGGTCAGCGACCGTGCCAGCGCGATGGCCTCGTCCAGCACCCTGGCCTGCGGCTGGAACAGGACGTTGGCGCCACGCTGCTTGAGATCGGTCCCACGATAGGTGGCGGCCGTCATCATCATTTCCACCGCCAGCGCCCCGCCGAGCTTGTCGGGCAGGATCAGGGTGGCCCCCAGTCCGGGCGTGAACCCGTACTTGGTGAAGACAGCGCTATAGAGCCCCTCTTCGGCCATGACGACCATGTCGGCATAGAGTCCGAACACCAGTCCGCCGCCGGACGCATGTCCCTGGATGGCGGCGATCACCGGCACCCGGCATTGCAGGAAGCCCTTGAAAATGAACTCCATGTCGGCAAAGGTGGCCACATTTCCGGTGAGGGTCAGCAGCTCCTCGCGCGTGCCGCCCATCGAGAACACCTTGTCGCAGCCGGTGACGACCACAACCCGGACGCTCGGGTCGCGCTCGACCTGATCGAAACAGTGCATCAGCCCGTGCAACAGGGCCTCGGTGAACATATTTCGGTTGGCGCGATCCTCCATGCGCACGACCAGGATGCCGGCGTCGAGACGCTCCATCCGGACCTCGGGCCTGGCCTCGAAATGCCCGGCCGAGGCCAGCCAGTGTGTCGTGTCCACGACGGTCCTTGCAGCCGGCGGTTCGGCGACCGGTGCGGGTGCCGGCCTGTCCGCCGTCGCCTTGCCCGACACGAAACTCCCGTACCAGTAGCGATCCGCGAGGAAGGGATAGCCCGGCAGCTGCGGCACGCGATGGGGAACGCCCCCTGGATGGAGGACGCGCCAGTCGATCTCAGCCCCCGTCACCCAGGCCCGCGCGATCGCCCGTAGATCCATCCGGTCGATGGCAACCGGATCGATCGCGACGCGCTCCTGATCGGCACGACCGCGAATCGCTTCCGTCGGCTCCGAATCCAGGAAGGCCGCCAGTCGTCGTTTCAGCGCTTCAAGGTCGCCGACGACGAAGGCGACCCGCTCCGCCAACTCGGCGCGCGCGACCTGAAGCGTATAGGCCAGCGCGGACAGATCCGCCTCGGCGTCGGGAGACCACAGGTAGCCGAGCAGGTTGCCGACCGCACTCCTCAACTCGGTCTCGCCGCGCGCCGACAGCGGGATCAGCCACTCGGATCCGGTCGTCGTGACCGGGAGCCGGTCTTTCGGCGGCTCCATCCGGTACTCCTCGACGATCAGATGGGCATTCGTCCCGCCGGCCCCGAAGGAGCTGAGCCCCGCCCGGCGCGGTTGGCCCTCGGGCACGACCCAATCCCGCAATTCGCGCTGCAAGACGAAGGGCGTGCGCGAGAAGTCGATGTCCGGGTTCGGACGTTCGGCGTTCAGGGTCGGAACCAGTGTCCGGTGCCGGAACTGGAGCAGGATCTTGGTCAGGCCGGCGATCCCGGCGGCGGCCTCCAGGTGGCCGATGTTGGACTTGACCGATCCGAGCGCGCACCAGCCGGACGCGCCCGCGTCCTGGCCCGACGTGAAGGCCCGGGTCAGTCCATCGACTTCGATGGGATCGCCCAGCCTGGTGCCCGTGCCATGGGCCTCGACATAACCGATGGTGCGCGGATCGATGCCCGCCTGGCGCAGGGCCTGGCCGACGACGGCCCCCTGCGCCGCCGGACTCGGCACGGTGAAGCCATTGGTGCGCCCGCCGTGATTGACTGCGGACGCCTTGATGACGCCATAGATGTGATCGCCGTCGCGGCGTGCCTGGGCGAGCGGTTTCAAGATGACCACGCCGACTCCCTCGCCGGGCACATAGCCGTCGCCGTCCGCGCCGAAGCTGTGGCATCGTCCCGACGGCGACAGCATGCCGAGCGCACAGGCGCTGGCGTATTTGATGGGATGCAGATGCAGGTTCACCCCGCCCGCCAGGGCCAGGTCGCATTCACCCCGGCGCAGACTCTCGCAGGCCAGGTGGATCGCGGTCAGCGACGACGAACAGGCGGTGTCGACGGGCAGACTGGGACCGCTGAAATCGAAGAAATAGGAGACGTGGTTCGCCAGCGACCACTCCCCCGACTGGTCGACCCGGGTCCGGGTCTCGAGATTCCGCATGACCCCGAGCAACTGGTAGGAGTTCTGGGTGACGCCCGCGAACACGCCGACCCTGGCCCGTTCCTCGCGCCTGTGCCAGGCGAGCAGCCGGCTGCGGGCATAACCGGCATCCTCCAGGGCGTGCCAGGCCGTCTGCAGGAAGAGCCGCGTCTGCGGATCCAGGGTCTCGGCCTCGATCGGGGCCATACTGAAGAAGCCTGGGTCGAACAGGTCGACGCCATCGAGAAAACCGCCCCACTTGCAATAGATCTTGCCTTCGGCCGCACGGGCCGGGTCGGGATCGTGGCAGGCCTCGGCGTCCCAGCGCTCCGGCGGTACTTCGCGGATGCAATCACGCCCATGGGTCAGATTGTCCCAGAAGGCGGCGAGATCCGGGGCCTGCGGATAACGCCCGGCGAGACCGATGATCGCGATCTCGGTGGAGTCGTTGGAGTCGTTGGAGTCGGGCTGTGGCGCCGACTGAACCTCCGGAACCGTGTGGACGGATGGAGAATCCTCGATCGGGGCGGCCCGCGCCTCCGCCGGTTCGGACCGCTCCTGTGCGACTGGAACGGCGGCGAACAGCGACTCCAGTTCGGCACCATGAGCACTGAGCAAATGGGCGCTCAACGCCCGAGCATGCGGAAACTCGAACAGCAGCGTCCGCGATACCTCGGGAATCAGCTCCGTGATCCGGGCATTGAAGCGCGTCACCAGGATGGAATCCAGACCGTACTCGGCAAAGGGGCGCTCCATCTCGAATTGGTCGAGCGGAACCTTGAACAGCTCCGCCACCTGCTGTTTCACGAACTGCTCGATCTGTTGCTGGGCGTCAGCTTCCGGCTTCCAGCTTTCAGCCAGAGAGCTGGCGGCTGGAGGCTGGTCGCTGGAAGCTGGCGGCCGGCTGCTGAAAGCCGGATTCGCCTGAACTCGCTCAATCCGCTCGACGATCCTGTCCCGACGGCCCAGACAGCACAGACCCGAGACCAGACCCGCGCTCCCCAGGGCGCGCTCCAGGAGCCGGAGTCCGGACGCGGATTCCAGCGCCGGCAGACCGCTCTGCCGCTCGGTCTGCTCGGCGGCCTCCGCGCCGGTCGCCATGCCGCCGTCCCGCCACATCTGCCAGTCGATCGCGAGGCTGCGTCCGTGCCGCAGGCCGCGCGCGCGCAAGCCTTCCCGCCGGACGGCGAACTCGTCGAGGAAACGATTGGCATAGGCATAGTCGCCTTGCCCCGGCTCGGGCAAGACCCCGGCGACCGAGGAGAAGAGCACGAAGGCATCGAGCGGTTCGTCCTTGAGCACGGCGTCCAGGTGCATGGCGCCGAGGAGCTTGGGCGCCAGGACGCGGCGAAATTCGCCGAGTTCTTTCTTGATCAGGAAGTTGTTGTGGAGCACGCCGGCGGCGTGGATCACGGCATGGATGGCGCCGAAGCGCTCCCTGGCCAGACGCACGGCGGACTGGACATCCTCCTCCCGACCGACATCGCCGCGGACATAGAGCACCTGTCCACCCAGGGCGGCGAGTTCCTGGATTCGCGCCCGCAACCGCGCGTCGGGTTCCGAGCGTCCGATCCAGACCAGCCGGGCGCGATAGGTCTCGACCAGATGCCTGGAGAGGATCCAGCCCAGCCCGCCCGCGCCCCCCGAGATCAGACAGACACCCGATTCCCGGAACCCGAGACCGACCGCGCCGAGCGGATGGGCTTCGAGCGTCCGGATCTCGCGCCCACCCGCGCACCGGCGTACCTCGCGCGCCGAGTCATCGGCAAAGAGTTCATCGGCGACCGCGCGGTCGTCGTCCAGGGTCAGACTGAGCACGCGGATTCCGGGCCGTTCCTGGGCCAGGGTCGCCAGGAAGGCCGGAATCGCGGCGAGTGCCGGCGGCGCCTCGCTCGACAGCACAAGGATCAGGCGCACCGGCCTGGACCCTGGACTCGACACCAGGGCGCGTGCCAACCGATAGACCTCTTCGATGCCGATCACGCCCTCCTGGGCGCGCACCAGGATGACGCGCGGGGCCTGGGTCGCGATCAGATCGGCGTACTCCGTCTCGCCGGTCGGCTGAGACCGGAGCAACGTCAGATCCGGGTAGCGCTCCGCGATGGCTCGGACCAGCCCGTCTCCCGAATCCACGACCAGCACCGGCCCCTGGGGCGGTGAGGTCGGATCGCTGGTCATGGGCGCCTCCCGCCACACCGGGGCGAACAGCATCTCCTCGACGGCCGGACTCACCGGCGGCGCCGCCTCGACCGGACGGACCCGGACCGTCTCCGGCTCGCCGCGCTCAGGGGGATCGGCCCAGAATCGCTCCAGGGTAAAGGGGTAGACCGGAAGCTGAATGCGTCGCACCGGCCGGGCATGGAGGCTCGACCAGGCGATCTCGCGGCCACTCACATAGAGGGCGGCCAGTTCGAGCAGCCGGGCGCGTGTCGGCGGTCCGTCCACCGACACGGCTTCGACGTCGTCCGCAACGGAGCGCCGGACCGTACCGGACCAGAGGTTCTCGACCAGCGCCCCCTCCAGCCAGAGTCGCAGCGACTGCCGCAGCTCCAGCCGATCCCCGGCGACCAGGGCGAGGCGATGTTCGAAATGGCCGCGCCCGACGTTGAGGCCGTGCGAGATCTCTTCGAGCGAGACCGGCGAACCCGCGTCGAGCCCATCGTCGAGACAGGCGACGAGACCCTCGACCCGGCGGCGCAGGGCGATCGGATCTCGGGCCGACAGGGTGAACAGCCGGTCTCCGGTCTCCGCGACCGCCGGGGGCCGGGCGGGCGGCTCTTCGATCACCAGATGCACGTTGGTTCCGCTGAAGCCGAACGCACTCACCGCCGCCCGCCGGGGGCTTCCGGATTCGCGCGTCCAGGGTCTGAGCCTCAGGTTCGGAAAGAAGGGGCCGGCGGCGAAATCGATGTCCGGATTGGGATCGTCGCAATGCAGTGTCGGCGGGATCTGCGCGTGCTTCAGTGCCAGCAGCACCTTGATGACGCTGACGGCGGCCGAGGCCATCATCGCATGTCCGATGTTGGACTTGACCGAACCCAGGGGGCAGAACCCCCGGCGATCCGTGAAGGCGCGAAAGGCGTCGGTCAGTGCGCCGATCTCGATCGGATCGCCCAGTTTGGTGCCGGTCCCATGGCATTCGACATAGCCGATGGTCGTCGGATCGATCCCATATTGCTCATAGACCGAGCGGATCAACGCCGTCTGCGACGGGCCGTTCGGCGCGGTGATGCCCGTGGTCTTGCCGTCCTGGTTGATCGCCGAGCCACGAATGACGCCATGGATGTGATCCCCGTCACGCACCGCCTCGTCCAGGCGCTTCAACAGCAGCACGGCACAGGCCTCGCTGGGCACGAAGCCATCCGCGCCGGCGCCGAACGCCCGGCAGGCGCCGGTTCGCGACAGCATCCCGGTCTGGCTGGCGAGCACATGCAGGCGCGGGGTGCTCAGGATACTCACGCCACCGCTCAGGGCCATGTCGCTCGCCCCCTGGCGCAGGCTCTCGCAGGCCAGATGGATGGCCACGGCCGAGGCCGAGCAGGCGGTGTCGACCGCGATGCTCGGCCCTTTCAGATTCAGCCAATAGGAGATGCGCGAGGGCAGGATCGCCGGGGACAGTCCCATGAAGGCATAGGCCTCGCCATCGCGCCCGGCCGCGCGGAGCACGCTTTCGTAGTCGCCGACCGAGCACCCGGCAAAGACGCCGCACCGTCGGCCGTCCAGGTCGGATCCGGCATAGCCGGCGTCCTCCAGGGCCTTCCAGCACTCCATCAGAAAGATCCGCTGCTGCGGATCCATCAGCTCCGCCTCGTGCGGGGAGATGTTGAAGAACAGGGGATCGAACCCGTCGATGTTCGACAGGAAGCCGCCATGCCGGCAATAACTGCGGCCCGGCGTCTCCCGGCCCTCGGTATGGAAGTCGTCGAGCCGCCAGCGCTCCGGGGAGACCTCGCGCACCGAGTCGATCCCGTCACGGAGATTGCTCCAGAACTCGGCGGGGCTGTCGGCTCCCGGCACGCGCAGCGAGTAGCCGATGATCGCGATGGCATCGGGGGCCGGCTTCCAGCGGTCAGCCTCCAGCGGTCCGCTTTCTGGCTGGAAGCTGGAAGCTGGAAGCTGGAAGGAGGCCGCCGGATTTGGGACGGCGGTCGGCGCTTCGACGACCGGAACCTCGACCCGAGCCTCGTTCGGGACCGGCTCGACATCGGACGGCCTCACGGGATTCGTTCCCTGGAGCGCGATGAGTCGATCGGCCAGGCTGGGCAGGGTCGTGTAGTTGAACAGGTCGACCGAGCGTAGCTCGACCCCGAACTCCTGGTTCAGGGCCTCGACGAGCTCGGCGGCGACGATCGAATCCACGCCGAGCTGATCGAAGGTAGCCTCAGGCGTCAGGTCGGACGGCGGCACCCGAATGACGCGCTCGAAGACGGCGGCGATGCGTTCGCGCACCCGCCGCTCGACCGTCTTGTCGCGGTCGGCGCGCGGCGCGTCCGCTCGATCGGCGGGTCGCATCGCCGGCGAGGCCTCGTCCGCCGGTCTGTCGTGCGGGATGCTCGGGGACGGGACTCCACCCGAGCGCGCAAAGACCACGGTCCCGACCAGGGGGGCCGACGCATGGCGAAGCCGTTCGGCGAAGGCGACAGGCGAGAAGCCTTCCTCGATCAGCGCCCGTTCCCATCGAGCGCGGTCCAGGATCGGCGAGCCGGGGAGACGGCGGTGCCCGTCCTCGAAGCGCCACCAGCCGTCCAGCAGTCCATAGGTCAGCGAATTGAAGACGGTGACTTCTTGCACCTCGTTGAGCACCAGCAACCCGTCGCCGCGCAACAGCTCGCGCAGTAGCCGCAGGCTACGCTCGAGACTGGCGCAGACATGCAGGGCGTTGGCCGCAAGGATGATGTCGGCCTCGCCGGCGGGAAGTCGTTGCTCCTCGAGACGGCAGTCCAGATCCATGACCTCGAACCGCATGAAGGGATAGTCGGCGGCGAAGTGGCTGTCGAACCGCTTCCTGAACCCCATTGACACATCCGTGAACACATAATCGACGCGGTCTGCGTACCGGCGCAGCGCCCTGGCGACGACGGCGGTGGTGCTGCCGGTGCCGGCGCCGATCTCGACGACGCGCACCTTCTGCCCCGGCGCCAGATCGGCCAGCCGCCGACGCACCGCGCGTTCCACAACGATCGCCAGCAACTGGTTCAGATAGTCGATCTGGGCCGTGCCCGAGTAGATACGCTCGACGAGCCGCAGCGATCCCCCGGGGAACATCACCTCGGTCGCGGGCCGCCGGCCACGCAATACCTCGGGCAGCGCCTCGACGCAGGTGCGCAGCAGTTCGACATGGCCGGCGAATCCCGGATGTTCCTCCAGGAAGCGCCGCTCCAGCATCGCGGCCTCCTCCTGTTCACCGCCGGCGGCGGCCTGCGTCAGTATCCCGCGCAGGGTGCCGAGCAGACGATCATGTCGTGGAATCACGCCCAGCCGCGCCGCGAGTCGATCCAGGTCCGGTGTCCCGGTGTCGTCTCCAGGCCCCCCCAGTGAGCGCAGCCTTTCGACCAGCAGACGTTCGGCCAGCCGGTCGAGCCGTTCCAGCGCCGCCGCATCCCGCTGGAGCGCCGCGCGCGTCGGGAGCGAGCCGTCGGGATCGGCCTCCGTCAGGTCGCGGATCAGATCCTCGAAACGCCAGGACGTGTCATGGCCAGGCGCGTCCCGCACCGGCTCGAACTCGACCCCAAGCTGGTCACGCATCAAGCGCTCGCTGCCCTTGGCATAGATGATTTGTGGGATGTCCTGGGCCAGGACACGCTCGATCACCTCGAGTCCCTCGGCCTCGTGGATCGAGCTCCAGCCCAGCGCCGTCATGGCGGCGCGATAGTGTTCGTCGGCTACCACGCCGATCTCGCCCCAATAGCCCCAGTCGATGACCCGTGTGGGCAGTCCCAGGGCGTCCAGCGCCCAGCGCGCGTAGCTGTCCAGGAAGAGGCTCCCCGCCGCGTAGTTGCCTTGACCCGCCGCCGTGAGGAAGGCATTGATCGACGAGAAGGCGAGCAGCCAACCGGCTCCGGACCGGCGCGCCGCGTGCGCGAGGTTCACCATCCCCTCGACCTTGGGATCCAGCGCGGCCAGGAAATCCTCTTCCCGCATCCGTGCCAGCCAGCGATCGCGCAGGACGAGCGCCGAATGCACGACGCCGTCGATCCGGCCCCAGCGCTCCCGTACCACACTGAAGGCGGCCTTGATCTCCGCCGCGTCGGCGATATCCGCACGCAGATAGAGCGCCTCGCCGCCGAGTTCGGCGAGGGTTACGAGCTGGTGCTCGATCTCCCGGTCCGCCGGTCGCCGTCCGAGCAGGGCGATCCGGGCGTGATACTCGCTCGCCAGATGACGGGCGAGCGCGTAACCAATCCCACCGGCACCGCCCGCGATCAGATAGACGCCGCGCTCGCGAAAGGCGCGGCGCCCCGCAGGTGCCGGCTCGATCGGTCGCAGCACCTGCTCGTAACGCCGTCCGGCCCGCCAGGCCACCCGTGTGTTCCCGACCTGGGGCGGTTCGGAGAAGACGGCGGCCAGGGAGGCCTCGACACTCGCTTCCGAATCCTCTTCCAGGTCGACGCCGAGGGTGACGAGGTCCGGGTTCTCGTTCCGAACCGAGCCGAACAGACCGACGACCGCCGCGAACGCAGGGTCGCCCCGATCCTGGTCGACCACTGTCCAGATGTTTCGCGTGACCAGGATCAGACGCAGCGGTGCTTCCCAGGCCCCCCGAGACTGCAACGCCCGGATCAGTCTGAACATGGCCAGCACGCCGGTCTCCTTGGCGTGGCGGATCGCCTCCAGTGCGCCGGGCCGCTCGCCCGGCTCCGGGTGCAGGGACCAGAGGATGGCGCCCGGATTCGGCAGCTCCGCGATCACCCTGGACATGGCCCCTGGATCCCGCACGTCGACCGTCCAGACGGTTTCGGACAGTCGTCCGCTCTCCCGGCCCAACCTCAGTTCGTACAGCTCGTCGAGCCGGCCCGACAGCCGCCTTTCAAACGAATGTTGCGCGTTGCTGACCAGCCAGACGACGCCGGACGGCAGGTCCGTTCTCTGCCCGGCCGGCACCCGCTCGACCCAGACGGGTTCGAGGTACAGACCGTTCGGCTCCCGGACCAGCGGATCCTCGACCGACGGTTCCTTGGCCGAGACTCGGGCTCCGACCGACTCGCGCGTGGTATAGCCGGTCAAGCGCACACACGGGAGTCCATCGGGATCGAGCAGGTCGATCTCCGCGCCCAGAGCGAGATCCCCGCGCACATGCACCCACATCTCGGGCTGGAGTGGGGCCAGGAGCCGGACCTGCTCGACACCGAACGGAAGACGCGGCGGGGCGACCTCGCCAGACGACCAGAGCAGTCCGGCGGCCGCCTGCAGTGCGCCGTCGAGCAGACTCGAATGCAGGATCGACTCCGCCCAGTCGTGCTCGCCGTCGGCCGGGAGGCGCAGGTGCGCCAGTGATTCGCCGGCGCCCAGCCAGAGGTCGGTCAGGCACCGGAAATAGGCTCCATAGTCGACCCCGGAGCGCTCACACCAGTCGTAGAAGGCCGCCCCATCGATGTGCTCGGACAGGCGCGCGCGCAACCCGGCCAGATCGACGCGCTCGGCTTCCGGAGTCTCGCCCGCGACACGCCATTCACCGCGCGCGAGCTCGACACCCGATGCCCCAGCCCGCGTGATCGAGAAGCGAAAACCGGCCTCGGTGGGAGCGGACGCGACCCTTAGCTCGCCACCGTTCTCGAACGGACGCAGCCAGGTCACCGAGCGTAGCTCGACCCCGGCCTGCAGCCGGCGCGACCGGACGGCCCGCAGCACCAGTTCGAGATAGCCGACCCCCGGCAGGATGGGGCGGCCCTGTACCCGATGATGGGCCAGGAGCGGCTCGTCGGCCCGAAAATGGCGCGAAAACGTCCAGCCGTCACCTGTCGCCGCGACCGGTTCCAGCCGGATCGCCTCCGGTCCATCCCCGCTGCCGTACCAGAAGGGACGCAGGTCGAAGGGATAACCGGGCATGGAACAGCGCCGGGGAGATTCCGCGTCGTGCAGCGCCTCCCAATCCGGATCCAGGCCGCGCGTGTAGTCACGAGCGATCTCCAGGAGTGCGAGACGATACGACTCTCCGGTAGACCGTCTCAGATCCTCCAGCCGCCGGGCGAGCCTCTGAGCGCCAAGTCGCCTGTCCTCGGCCGCGAGACGGTCTTCGACCTGGGCGATGTAGCCCTGGGGGCTGTCACCCCCGACGACGCGATCGACCAGTTCACGGAACTCGTCCATGGACGCGGCGACGAAGGCGCACCGCTTGCGGAAGTGGCTCCGGCCCAGGTTCAGCGTCCGGCTGACGGCTTGCAGGGTCGTGGCGCGTCCGTCAGACGTCGTCAGCCAGTGGCTCAGATCCGCGAGACGTCGCTGGAGCGCTCGATCGGTCTTCGCCGAGAGCGTCAGCAGATAGGCCGGCTTGTCGCGACCGGCGACCGGCGGCAGGCGCGGGGCTTCCTCGATCAGGACATGGGCGTTGGTTCCGCTGAACCCGAAGGCGCTGACCGCTGCGCGCCGCGGCCGGTCGGGTCGCGACCTCCAGGGCCGCGCCTCGCGCGTCAGCCGGAACGGCGTGCCGGCCAGCTCGAGCTTGGGATTCACCAGGCCGCCGTGAATGCTCGGCGGGATCTCGTCGTGCTCGAGGGCCAGGACCAGCTTGATCAGCCCGGCGACACCGGCCGCCGAGAGCGCGTGACCGATGTTCGTCTTCACCGAGCCGAGTCCGCAATAGTCCGAAGCGTTCGTGAAATGCCGGAACGCATCGGTCAGCGCCTGGACCTCGATGGGATCGCCCAAGCGGGTGCCGGTGCCGTGACATTCGATGTAGTCGATCGTTTCGGGGTCGATCCCGGCCTGTTCATAGACCGCGACCTCGAGCGCCGTCTGCGAGGGGGCGCTCGGGGCCGTGATGCCGTTGGTCTTGCCGTCCTGGTTGACGCCCGATCCACGGATGACGGCCCGGATGGGATCGCCGTCGCGAATCGCTTCGTCGAGACGCTTCAGCACGACGACGCCCACGCCTTCGGAGGGAACGATGCCGTCGGCGTCCGCGGCAAAGGTCCGGCAGCGCCCGTCCGCCGACAGCATTCCCGCCTTGCTCGCCCAGACGTGGAACCTGGGTGTGCTGAGAACTGTGACGCCGCCGGCCAGCGCCAGATCGCAACTGCCGGCGCGCAGGCTCTCGCAAGCGGTGTGGACGGCCACCAGCGACGAGGAGCAGGCGGTGTCGATCGTCAGACAGGGGCCTCTCAGGTTCAGGTGATAGGCGAGACGCGCCGCCAGGATCGCGCCGGCGTTGCCGGTGAAGGACTGAGCCTCACCCCAGTCGTCGCCCTCGCGCAGGCGGAATTCGTAATCGCCATTGACACAGCCGGCGAAGACCCCGCAGCGGCTCCCATCGAGCGTCCGGTCGGAATAGCCGGCGTCCTCGAGCGCATGCCAGCTCTCCATCAGGAACAGCCGCTGCTGCGGATCCATGAGGTCGGCATCGCGGGGCGAGAAATTGAAGAAATAGGGATCGAATCCGGCCGCATCGCGCAGGAAGCCGCCCCATTTGCCGTAGCTTCGCGCCGGTGCCCGGCGGTCCTCGCTGAAGAACCCCTCCAGGGGCCAGCGTGAGTGCGGCACTTCGCGAATGCAGTCCCGGCCGTTCTTCAGGTTCGACCAGAACTCCCCGGCGTCGGCGGCCTCCGGATACTGGCAGGCGAGACCGATGATCGCGATCGGCGTGGCGGTATTCCCGAACAGCCCATCGGTCTCGAACCGAGGATCGGTCCCAAGCCGCGGATCGGTCGGCTCACCGGATTCGATCGCGCCGGACTCGGCGTCCGTCCGGTCCTGTTCCGACGGCTCGACCGGAGACGCCTCACCGGCGAGTGAGACGCCCGCCCGCTCCATCAGGGTGTGCAGGTGCTGGCCGAGCCGCCGCACCGTGGCGAAGTTGAAGAGATCCGTGGAACGCATCGGCACCGGCAGACCGGCGTTGAGCGTCTCCGCGATCTCGACCGCGAGGATCGAATCCACGCCGAGACTCTCGAAGGTGTCGTCGATGGAGAATTCCGACTCGCTTTGCAGCGTGCGCCGGACGACCGCGACGATCCGTTGTTCGAGCACCTCGATATCGGACGACGGCGCGGGCCTGGGAGCCCGGTTGCCCGTAGCACTCGCCTGGCCCGCGCCGGACGGCTGGACCGGCGACTGTCTCGGGGCGGCGACCTCCGGGACCGGATCGGCGGCGGTCGCTTCCGGGGCGAGCTCGCCGAGGATCACCGCCTGGAACATCCGGCGTTCGAGATCGCTCGACCGCCCGAGGACACGCGCCTCGCCAAAGCCTTCCTCACGCAGCATCTGTCGCCACTGCTCGACGCTCAGGTGCGGGGCATTCGGCAGGCGACGCTCGGCGTCCTCGATCTGCCACCAGCCTTCGAGCAGGCCGTAGGTGAGACCGTTGAAGATCCGGGCCTCGATCGCCTCGACCAGCACCAGGAGTCCGCGCGGCTTCAGGAGGTTCCGGATCGTCCCGAGCGAACGCTGAAGACGGCGCGTGGTGTGCAGCACGTTGGCGCCGATGACGATCTCGAAACCCTGCCGCTCGAACCCTTGGGCGACGCCGTCCTGTTCGAGATCCAGCCGCCGGAACTCCAGGCGCGGCAAGAGCGGCCGCAACCGCGACTGACCGAACCGCATGAAGCCGGCCGCCACATCCGAATAGACGTACTCGACCCGGTCGCCGAACTCCGCTAGGGCCGTGGCGACCTCGAGCGTGGTCGCGCCCGAGCCGGCGCCCACCTCGAGCACCCGGATCGGGCCGTGCGCGGCATCGCGACGCTGCAACAGACGGCGGACGGCTTCCCGGACGACCGCCGCCGTCAGCCGGTTGAAGTGGTCCATCAACGGGGTGCCCTGATAGATCTGGGCGATGGCCTCGACCGACCCCTGGGGAAAGAGCACCTCGGTTGCCGGCAGACGTCGCGAGATCACGTCCGGCAGGGCCTCGATACAGCGCCAGGCGAACCGGCCATGCGGCGCGAGTCCGGGATGGTCGCGACAGAACGCCGCCTTGACCTCATCCAGATCGTTCAGCTCCCGGACGGTCTGGGGCCGGGCCACGACCTCGGTGGCGACCAGACCGCCGTCGCGCTCTTCGAGGATTCCGCCCTGAGTCAGGAAACCGACCAGCAGGTCACAGAGCCGCGCATACCCAGGCGCTACTTCGAGCAGGGCGCGCAGATCGGCGACCGACAGGGATTCGCCCGGTTCGCGCAACCGGCCCCGCGCCTGAAGCAGCCTCAGGACGATCAGACGACCGATCCGCTCGATGTCCTCGAAGCCTTCGCCGTCGCGGGCCACCCGCGCCGGGTCGAGTGCCGCTGAGACATCGACGGCGTCCGCGATGGCGTCGATCTCCGGGGAACCAACCGCCGACCGGGCGGCCAGGGGGCGCAGCCAGTAACGGCGCCGCTCGAAGGCATGGGGCGGCAGCGGCGCTCGACGCCCGGCGTGCGTCGGCTCGGATCGCCCATCGCCGAAGCCTTCCGGCGCATATTCCTCCAGAACGACGTGGGCGTTGGATCCGGAAAAGCCAAAGGAACTCACGCCTGCCCGGCGCGGAATCTCCAGGCCGGAGCCGTCGCGAAGCCGGCGCCAGGGCCGGTTGTCGTCGACGATGAAGAAGGGACTCCGGGCCAGATCGATGTTCGGGTTGCAGGTCGCGAAATGCAGGTTGCCCGGAATCTCGCCGTGACGCATCGCCAGCAGCACCTTGATCAGGCCGGCGAGGCCCGCCGCCGCCTCAAGATGGCCGATGTGCGTCTTGACGGAGCCCAGACCGCACCAGGCTTCCTGGTGCCCGGCGTCGGGACGCAGGGCGGCAAAGGCGTCCTTCAGGCCATTGATCTCGATGGGGTCGCCCAGGGGGGTGCCGGTACCGTGGGTTTCGATGTAGGTGACAGTCGCGGGGTCGACCCCGGCGCGCCGGAAGGCCTTCTGGATGAGCCCGCTCTGGGCCACCGGATTGGGGGCGGTGAGCGCGGCGGCCCGCCCGCCGTGATTCTCCGCTGTGCCCAGGATCAGGGCCTGGATCGGATCACCGTCGCGCTGGGCCGCCGCCAGGGGTTTCAACAGCAGCGCGGCGACACCCTCGCCCCGCACATAGCCATCGGCCGCGGCATCGAAGGTCCGGCAGCGTCCGGTCGGGCTGATCATGCCGGTCGTGGCGGCCGCCCGCGTGGTGTCCGGATCCAGGATCAGATTCACCCCGCCGACGATCGCCATCTCGCATTCGCCCGCCTGGAGCGCGACCACCGCGCGGTGCACGGCGACGAGCGAGCTGGAACAGGCGGTATCGATGATGGCGCTGGGACCGTGCAAATCCAGTTGATGCGAAACCCGGCTCGCGATGAAGGACGGCGCCGTCCCCAGTAGCCGTTGGGCGGTGGAATCGACGGACGGATCGGCGCTTTCGCCGTCATACTCAGAGACGCCGACCACGCCGACGAACACCCCGGTTCGGCTTCCGGCGAGTTCTCCAGGCCGTAGCCCCGCATCCTCGATCGCCCGCCAGGCAGTCTCCAGGAACAAGCGTTGGCGCGGATCCAGGGCGGCGGCCTCGCGGGGCGAGATGCCGAAGAAGGGCGCGTCGAAGGCGTCGATGTCGTCGATGTAGGCGCCGATCGGAGCATCCGCCGACGCCCACAGCGCGCGTCGTTCCGCCGGGAGCTCGGTGACACAGTCCCGCCCCTCGATCAGGTTCCGCCAGAACCGATCGATGTCGGCCGCCCGCGGCAGACGCGCATCCACGCCGATGATGGCGATCGGCTGGCTGCCGGCTTCCGGTCGCCGGCTTCCAGTCGCCTGCCGCTCGCTCTCTGGCTGGCGGCTGGAAGCTGGCGGCTGAAAGCTGGCGGCTGAAAGGAATTCCGACGAGAAGCGGTCGGCATGATGGCGCGCGAAGTGGTCGGCCAGATTGCGCACCGTCTTGAGCTGGAAGAACAGGGTCGCATCGATTCCGGTGTCGAACCGGCGGTTCAGTTCCACCGCCAGCCGGGTGAAGCGGATCGAATCGAAGCCCAGCTCGCCGAGCGGGCGGTCGATCGGGAGGCCGTCCGGTTCGACCCCGAGCAGGTCGGCCAGGATGTTCCGCAGTCCGGCCGCGATCGCCTGCGGCAGATCGCTGCCCGGATGGCTCGCGGTCGCCGGCGGGGCGGCGCGGTGATCCCGGACGCCGTGCCGGTCGAGCAGGTCGGCGAAGGACTCGACCGCCAGGGCACGGCGGTCGATCTTGCGATTGGGCGTGAGCGGAAAATCCGAGAGCCGCTCGAACCGGGCCGGGATCATGTACTCGGGCACAAGATCCGACAGCCAGGCGCGTAGCGCGTCGGCGCCGATGTCCGCGTCGCCTCCCTCCTGTCCGATCCAGAACGCGGCCAGGCAGGGATGGCCCCCGGTCTCCGTCCTCGCCACCACCACCGAGTCGCGAATCCCGGGACGCGCGTTCAGATGCGCCTCGACCTCACCCGGCTCCACCCGGAACCCGTTGATCTTGACCTGATGATCGATACGACCGATGTATTCAAACATAGCGAACCAAATCCCCCGTCCGGTAGAGCCGTTCGCCTGACTCGAACGGGCTCGTCACGAATCGCTCCCGCTCCAGGTCCGGCCGATTCAGATAGCCGAGCGCCACCCCGTCACCGGCGATCAGCAGTTCGCCGATCTCGCCCGGACGCACGGGGTTCATCGCTTCGTCGACGACATAGAACCGGGTATTGCCGATTGGCGTCCCCAGGTGCACTGGCTGACCCGGCTCGACCCTCTGCACCGACGACCAGACTGTGGTCTCGGTCGGACCGTACAGGTTCCAGAGCTCGCCCACCCGTTCGAGCAGGGCGGCGGCGAGCCGTTCGTCCCAGGCCTCGCCGCCGCAGAGCGCCTTGACGGTGGGGATAGCTCCCAGCTCGGCGGCGAGCAGCATCTTCCAGGTGGCGGGCGTGGCCTGGACGATGGTGGCGCCCGAGCTCTCCACGGCCCGTTTCAATCGCACACCGTCTCGGACGCTGTCCTCGGGCAGGATCTCGACCTTTGCGCCCGTGATCAGCGGCAGGAAGAGCTCCAGCGCGGCGATGTCGAATGAGATCGTCGTCAACGCCAGCAGATGATCGCGCGCCGAGCAGCCGGGTGAGTCGGCCATGCAGGAGAGAAAGTGAACCAGGTTGCGATGCGTGATCCGCACCCCCTTCGGAACCCCGGTCGAGCCGGATGTGTAGATGACATAGGCCAGACTCTCGGGAGCGCGTGGCACCGCTGGCTCCGGCGGCGGCCCGGACTCGTCGAGCAGCGACTGGAGATCGACGCCCAGGGCGCGGACACCCGGCGGCCTCGGCTCGGAGGATGTCTGAGTCAGCGCTACGGCCACCCGCGAATCCGTCAGGATGTGCGCGATGCGCGCGGCGGGTTGCGCCAGATCGATGGGGACGTAGGCGGCGCCGGCGCGCCAGACGGCGAGCAGACCGACCAGCATCTCCAGCGAGCGATGCAGCATCACGGCCACCAGTGCTCCGGGTCGAACGCCCGCATCGACCAGACGACGGGCCAGACGGTCGGCGCAGGCGGTCAATTCGCGATAGGTCAGCCGCCGATCCTCGAAGATCGCGGCCACCGCGTCCGGGCGCCGTCCGGCCTGCTGGGCGATCAGCTCGTCGACGCACAGCGCGGGATAGACGAATGGCGCCGTTTGGTTGGATCCGCCGACCGTCGGTTTGCCTTCCAGTCCGTCGGCGATCCTGAAGTCGGGATCCGCGACGATGCGATCGAGCAGATCGAGATAGCGCTCTGCCAGGGATTCGGCCGTGTCGCGGCTGTAGACGCCGGGGCGATACTTGAGATTGAGTCGCCAGTCCAGATCCTGCTCGATGACTTCAAGCACCAGGTCGAGCTCTCCGGTTTGATGAATCTCGGGCAGGAGACGGGAGACGAGACCCCGCTGAACCGGGTTCTCCCAACTCTGAAAGTAGAAGGCCGCCTGTAGCTGATAGTGCGATTCGGCGTCGTCTCTTTCCGCCAGTGCCCAGGACAGCCGACGGAACGGCAGGCGCCGATGCTCGAACGCCTCCAGCAGCGTGGCGAAGACCCGGCGCAGGATCTCGCGAAAGGCCAGCGTGGGCGGGATCTCGACGGCGATCGGCAGCAGATTGGCGAAGCAGCCGATCACCTGATCGAAGCCCTCGGCCGGACGCAGATCCGTGACCACGCCCGCGACCACCCGTTCCTGTCTCCCCGCGATCGCCAGCAACGACTCGAACGCGGCCAGCAGGACCGCCTGGAGGGTGGTGCGCTCCGCGACCGCGAGCGACCTGAGCGCGCTCACCCGGTCGCTGGGGATGGATCTCGCGATCAGTGCCCCGGCGTCTGCGGCGCCGGTTCCATCCCGCGCAATGGCGAGCGGCGGGAATCCCTCCGGAAAGCGTCCGAGCCAATAAGCGCGATCGGCCTCGAACGTCGGGCCGGTCAGGTAGTCGGTCTCCCGTGCGACGAAGTCGGCAAAACCGGGCCCGCCGGGCGTGGGACTCGACGCCGTCTCCTCGACGGCCAGACGGTAATGGCGTTGGATGTCTTCGAGCATCACCCCCAGTGAATGACCATCGAAGATCAGATGATGGAAGACGAGCAGCAGCAGACTCCGGTCGTCGGACAGCGACAGTACGGTCGCGTGCCACAGGGGACCGCGCTCGAGATCCAGTGGCTGACGACCCAGCTCCCAGAGCTGCCGCGACAGCTGTGGTTCACTCCAGGACGCCGCGTCGATCCGCGACACCGCTACGGGGCTGGGTGGACCGACGGTCTGGAGCGGCTCGCCGGTCGTGGCTGGAAAGACCGTTCGCAAGGCTGGATGCAGGGTTGCGAGTTCGGTCAGCGCCTGGGTCAGGGCCTGAACCTCGATGGGCTCATCCCAGCGCCAGGCCACTGGAATGTAGTAGTCGCGATTCTCGGGATCGAGCGTCTGGATCGCCCGGATCGCCCGCTGGCTCTCACAGAGCCCGAAATCTGTCGCCGTTCGACCGGCATCGTCCGCGTTGAGTGGCGGCGGAACCGCGGGAAGGTCGAGCCGCGTCTCGGGGTTCGATTCGATGCGCCGGGCCAGCTCGCGAATCGTGCGACTCTCGAACAACAGCGCGGTCGGAATCCGGAGGCCGTCCGACGCTTGCAGCCGCTCGATGACATGCAGGGCGTGGAGAGACCCCAAGCCGAGCGACGCGAGGTCGTCATCGAGACTCAGCTCGTCGGGACGCGCGCGCAGTACCCGACAGATCGTTCTCTGAATAAGCTCTGCCAGTGAGCCGGCGCCGGATTGGTCCGAGTGGATTGGACAGTCGGGCGGCGAGGTCGAATCGCCCGGAGCGTCCGTGTCGGTCCGTGGGGACAGCCAGTAGCGATCGGACTCGAATGGATAGGTCGGCAGACGCAGGCGCCGTCGGCGCCGGCCCGAATGCAGGAGGTTCCAGTCGATATCGACACCGGCGACCCACAGTTGGGCCAGCTTTTCCAGCGAGCGATTCGCTAGCAGTTGCTGGAGGATGGTCCTGCCGTCCGCGCCCGACATCAGCGCGTGAATGGCGGCATCGGGCGATTCAACGCGACCCTGATGGATGCCGTGTGTCTGTTCGCCGTCGAGGAAGTCCGACAGACACCGCACCGCCGCCGCAACCGAGTCCGCGACGAACGCCAATCGCCATGCCATGGCCCGGCGCCCCGTCTGGAGGGTGAAGGCCAGATCGGGCCAGCTCGAATCGGGTTGCTCGTCCAGGAACCGAACCAGATGCGACGCGGACTCGCGCAACTGGATCGGCGTGCGTGCGGAGAGCACCAACAGCGCCGGCTCGCCGGAACCGAGCGCCGCGCGGTTTGGAGCAGGGGCGACGTATTCCTCGAGCAGAACGAAACCATTGGTTCCGGTCAGGCTCAGGCCGTTGATGGCCGCCCGTCTCGGATGGCCCTCGGGCCGAGCCCAATCGCGCCGCTCCGGCAGCAGATAAAAGGGACTGTCTTGCCGAGCGAGGGCCTCGCTCGGCCGGTCGGGGATGGCCATCGGCGGCAACTGTCCCTTGCGCAGCGCCTGGACGACCTTGATCAGACAGGCGATCCCCGCCGCCTCCAATGGGTGGCCGATGTTCGGCTTCAGCGATCCGATCGCGCAGAAGCCGGTGGCGTTGGCACGATCGCCGAAGCTGTCGCTCAGCGCCTTGAGTTCCGCCTCGTCGCCCAGTTTGCTGCTCGTTCCATGCGCCTCGACGAGCCCGATGGTGCGCGGATCGATGCCGGTGCGCTCGAACACCTCCCGCTGGAGTTGCCCCTGCCTGGCGGCCTTGGGGGCCGTGAGACCGTTCTTGGCGCCGTCCTGGTTGATGCCGCAGCCGAGTATGACCGCCTCGATGTGATCTCCATCTGCGACCGCGTCCTCGAGTCGCTTGAGCAGCACCGCGCCGACCGCCTCGCCGACGGCCCAGCCGTCGGCGGTCGCGTCGAAGGCCCGGCATTCGCCGCCCGGAGACAGCAGTCCCATGGACTGACAGGCCCGGAAGATCCGGTCGTCACTGGCGACATGGACACCGCCCACCAGGGCCGCGTCGCACTCGCCCGCGTTCAGAGCACGGCAGGCCTGCTCCAGGGCGACGAACGACGAGGCACAGGCATTGTCGACGACGACACAGGGACCGCCCCAATCGAACAGGTAGGACAGCCGGCCGGCGAGACCGGACCCGATGTTTCCAAGCAGGCTATGCGGGTCGGGTGACTCGATGCGCGGGTAATAGCCCGACATGGACACCCCCAGGAAGAGGCCGCACCGACCGCCCGCCAACCCCTGGGGCTGGTAGCCGGCGTCCTCGATCGCCTTCCAGGCTTCCTGGAGGAACAGGCGATGCTGCGGGTCGGTCTGCTCGGCCTCTGCCCGGCTCATGTTGAAGAAGGCCGCGTCGAAACGGTCGATCCCGTCGAGAAACCCCGCCCGGTAGCGCTCCGCCGAGTCGGATCGAAAGAATCCCTGGGGGGCCAGGCGATCCGCCGGAACCGTCCCGATCGAGCGCCGGCCCTGGGCCAGATTGTCCCAGAAGGTCTCGACGTCGTCCGCATCCGGGAAACGACCGGACAGGCCGACGATCGCGATCCGGTCCTGCGCGTGAGGATCCTGGTCGCGAGCGGCGGATGGCGAACGAGCAGCGGGCGGGTCGGGCAAGGCGGCGACGGGCGCCGGCCCCGGCGCGACTGCATGCTGTTCATGAGGGTGGGGCGCGGGTTCCCCGTCCGTCGCGCTCGGCGCGTGCCCTGGACGTGCAGCGTCGGTGTCTGTCCGCGACAGAAAGGCCGCCAGACGCCGGACTGTCGGATGATCGTAGAGCGTGCTCGTGGCCAGTTGCACACCGAGCCGCGCCTGGATCGCATGCGCCAGCTCCACCGCGAGGATCGAGTCGAGGCCCAGGTCCGCGAACGGGGCCTCGACGTCGATACTCCGGGCCTCGATGAACAGGGTTTCGCCGACGAGTTGGCGTAGCCGTTCCTCGTGATCGCGCGCCTGCCCGGACGGCGGAGCATCAGAAGGTGGCGGGGCTGGCGGGGACGCCGGAGACTCGGGTTCGCGCCGACCGGCGGCGGCCCCCGAGAGATGGGCGGCCAACTGGCGAACGGTCGGGTGGTCATACAGGGTGCTGGCCGCGACCTGATATCCGAGACGGTCGCCAATGGCCTTGACCAGCTCCACCGCCAGGATCGAGTCGAGACCGAGATCGGCGAATCGGGTGTCGGCCTCGACCCGGGCCGGTTCGACGTACAGCACGCCCGCGACCAGATCGCGCAGTCGGCTCAGGACGACGTCGGCATCTTCCGCGACCACGGGTGGGGCGTTCGGAGCGAGCTGGACGCGCGGACTCTTTGCGTCGCGGTCGATCGCGGAGACACGTCCGCTCGACGTCCGAGTGTCGTCCGGGGTGTTCAGATCCCGTAGCCGGAGCGCGACCCTGGGCGGCGCGGACACGTGCGTCACCGATTCCGGCACCCTGGTCTCCGGTGCCGTCGAGTCCCCGGCCTGGTCGAACCAGTAACGCCGATCCTCGAATGGATGTGTCGGTAGATGCAGACGGTGAGGCCGCAGACCCGCGAAGAACGGCGTCCAGTCGACCTCGGCGCCCCGGACCCAGGCCGGCCCGGCGTCGGAGACATCCGTTTCCCGTTCCTCGTGCTCGGCCCGGCCCCGATGGATCGCGATGTCGTCTCCGCCGCCTTCCAGGAAGGCACGCAGCCCGCTGCGAACCCGTTCGATACGGTCGACCCGGAACGCCAGTCGTTCCTTGAGCGCCGAACGGCCGACGCTCAGGGTGAAGGCCAGATCGTCGAGACGCACGCTGTCGTGCGCCTCCTCCAGCCATCGATCGAGACGTCGGGCCTTCTCGATCAGGGCGTCCAGGCTGTCGGCCGAGAGCGTGATCCAGAACTCGGTCCCGGCGGGAAGCGGCGCTCGCTCCGGGACCGGCGGCGCCTCTTCCAGCACCAGGTAGCCGTTCGTGCCGGTAAAGCCAACGCCGCAGACGGCCGCGCGCCTGGGAAATCCGGCGTTCTCTTCCCAGGGTTCGAGGACGGTATTGATGTGAAAGGGCCAATCTCCGTCGATCGACGCATTCGGTGTCGCAAAGCGAATCTGGGGCGGGATGGCCCGGTGGCGCAACGCCATCAAAACCTTGATCAGCGAGGTCGTCCCGGACGCCGCGAAACCATGCCCGAGGTTGGCCTTCGAGGAGCCGATCCGGCATCTGGCCGTCCGCCCGACGTCGGACGCAAAGGCCTCCCGCAAGGCCCGCGCCTCCACGGGATCCCCCTTGGGCGTGCCGGTTCCGTGCGCTTCCACATACTGGATCGTGCCGGGATCGATCCCGGCGCGGCGATGGACCTCACGCATCAGATCCCGCTGCGATTCCAGGCTCGGGGCCGTGATCCCCTCGATGTCCCAGGCCTGATTCAAGCCCGAGGCCAGGATCACGCCATGGATCGCGTCGTGGTCGGCGAGGGCCTGATCGAGCCGCTTGAGCACGACCACCGCGATCGCCTCGCCGGGGACGGTGCCATCGGCCTCGGCATCGAACGGACGACAGAGACCGCGGCGCGAGAGAATGCCCACGCGCTCCATCACATGGAAGCGTCGTTGCGTGAGGAACAGCGAGACGCCGCCGGCGATGGCCATGTCCAGCTCGCGATCCTGGAGCGCGCGGCACGCCAGATGCAAGGCGACCATGGACGAGGAGGAGGCCGTGTCGACGGCGATCGCCGGGCCGCGCAGGTTCAGGACATAGCTCACGCGCCCCGGTGAAAAGCACGCGGCCCCCATCATCTCCTGGGCGTGTGGAGACAGCGCGGTGGCCTGGGTGAGCAGATCGTGATAATCGTTCGACATCTGCCCGATGTAGACGCCGCAGCGTGCATCGCTCAAGGCTTCCCGGGCGTATCCGGCATCCTCGACCGCGTTCCACGCCTCTTCCAGCAGGAGCCGTTGCTGCGGGTCCATGAACATGGCCTCGCGCGGCGGAATGCCGAAAAAGCCCGCGTCGAAGCGTTCGACATCCTCGATGAAGGCGCCCCAGCGACAGACGGGTTCCTGGACGGCCGCCAGTCCGGGCAAGTCCCAATAGCGTCGGCGGTCCTCGGGAATCTCGGTGATCGCACAGACGCCTGACGCCAGATTGGCCCAGAGTCGATCCGCGTCGGCGGCTCCGGGGAAGCGTCCGGACAATCCAATGATCGCGATCGCCGTCCCCGAAGCCTCGGTCACAGCCTGGCCTGCCACGGTGTCCACACTCATACTCAAAGTCCGAGCCTCTCGACATGGGCGGATGGCGGGAGTTTACGGCAAGGCCGCCGCCTGATCGAGAACCAGCAGATGGGCTGAAAGCATGGGCACGTCTACTCTTCAGACACGACGTGCAAGTATCATCGCTTTTTTGTGCAGACGCATGACCATGGCGACCAATCTTCCCATGTTCGGTTTGGACGCGCCGGGCAGCGCTCGAACACTTCGAAGAGCCGCGAGCCGCTGGAGAAACTCGCGGGCAAGGAACAACGGACAGCTCTTTCGCGGCCCAGGATCACAGGGGCCGCAACAGTAGAATCAAAACGCACCAATCAATTGATAACCCGTCCGTATGAATATGAAACTTGTCTATTCCTCGTCTTCAATTTTTCCCGATGCGGCTGATCCTCACAGTCACTCTGTCACCGTCCTGGTCAACCGGGTCGTGCCGTCGACCGATAGCCAGTCTTTCATGGCTGAACTGCGCCATCTGCTCGAAGAATTCGACCGCTTTCCCGGAACCGCCGGAAGCCTGGTCTTCCAGCAGAGCGACGGCGACACTCAGGTCGAGTTCTCGATCATGCAGCGGTTCGCCAGCGAGGAGGATCATCAGGCCTGGCGCGCTTCGCCGGATTTTGACCGCTGGCTCAGAGAAATTGTCCCTCAGACGCCGATGCCGAATCATGTCCGGCATTATTCCGGAGTGGAATCACTCTTTGTTTCAGACCGAACCGCTGGCGCACCACCGCTCTGGAAAATGACTGTCCTACTGCTCATCGCGGCTTACCCGATGACGTTGGCGAGTTCCCACTGGATTGCACCCGCTCTGTCCGGGTTGCCGATGCTTCTGAGCACACTGATCATGTCGCTCTGTGTCGTATCGGCAATGACCTATGTGCTCGTTCCATTGTTGACCAGGATATTCCGTGGGTGGCTGGAATCCGCCTAGACGTTGAACGAAGGGGGCGTCGTACTAACCGAGCGTGGCGGGTCGATGCGCCTGGTCGAGCGGGTCGGCGAAACCACTCGACCAGGCAAAGCGGCGTCCGATCAGCGCGCCTCGATCGGCGCCCAGCTCAGATTCTCCGGCCCGACATAGTTGGCGCTCGGGCGGATGATCTTGCCGTCCTGGCGCTGCTCGATCACATGCGCGACCCAGCCGGTGGTGCGTGAGATGACGAAGATCGGCGTGAACAGCGGGGTCGGCACGCCCATCTGCGCGTAGGACACGGCCGAGAACCAGTCGAGGTTGGGGAACATCTTCTTGAGCTCCCACATGACGGTTTCGAGCCGATCGGCCACGTCGAACATGCGCCGGTCGCCGTTGGTGTTCGACAGACGCTCGGCGACGGCCTTGATGACCTTGTTGCGCGGGTCCGAGATCGTATAGACCGGATGGCCGAAGCCAATGATGATCTCCTTGCGCGCCACCCGCTCGCGGATGTCGGCCTCGGCCTCATCCGCCGTAGCGTAGCGTTCCTGGATCTCGCAGGCGACCTCGTTGGCCCCGCCGTGCTTGGGACCGCGCAGCGCGCCGATGGCGCCGCTGATGGCCGAGTACATATCCGAGTTGGTGCCCGCGATCACGCGCGCGGTGAAGGTCGAGGCGTTGAACTCGTGCTCGGCGTAGAGGATGAGCGAGGTGTGCATGGCGCGCACCCATTCCTCGGACGGCTTCTCGCCATGCAGCAGGTGCAGGAAGTGACCGCCGATGGTGTCGTCGTCGGTCTCGACCTCGATGCGACGGCCGTGATGCGCGAAGTGATACCAGTACAGCAGCATCGATCCGAAACTGGCGATGAGCCGGTCGCCGATCTCGCGCGCGGCGGCCACGGGCATGTCGTCGCGTTCCGGCTCCAGGGTGCCAAGCAGCGAACAGCCGACCCGCAGCACGTCCATCGGATGCGCGGTGGAGGCCGGGATCTGTTCCAGCGCGGTCTTGACTGCCGCCGGCAGACCGCGCATGGACTTGAGCTTGCGCTTGTAAGCCTCGAGTTCGGCGCGGGTCGGCAGACGCTCGTGGATGAGCAGATGCGCGACCTCCTCGAACTCGGCCTGATCGGCGAAGTCGAGGATGTCATAGCCGCGATAGTGCAGATCGTTGCCGGTGAGGCCGACGGTGCAGATGGCGGTGTTGCCGGCGACGGTGCCGGAGAGGGCGACCGACTTCTTCGGCTTGGGCTGGTGGGTCTCGGTCATCGTTTCCTCGCTTGTTTTTCTAAGACGGCCTTATTCGCCGGAGCGTTCCTGCGCGAACAGCGCGTCGAGTTTCTGCTCGAAGTGGTGGTAATCGAGATAGTCGTAGAGTTCCATGCGCGTCTGCATGGTGTCGACGACATTGGCCTGGGTGCCGTCGCGGCGGAGCGCCTGATAGACGTTGAGCGCGGCCTTGTTCATGGCACGGAAGGCCGACAGCGGATAGAGCACCAGCGACACGCCCACGGCCCCCAGTTCGGTGGTGGTGAACAGCGGCGTGGCGCCGAACTCGGTGATATTGGCCAGCACCGGCACCTTGACGGCGGCGGTGAAGCGCTCGTATTGCGCCAGCTCGGTCATGGCCTCGGGGAAGATCATGTCGGCGCCGGCCTCGACACAGGCCTGAGCGCGCTCGATGGCCGCGTCCAGTCCCTCGACGGCGAGCGCGTCGGTGCGGGCCATGATGACGAAGTCATCGGTGCGCGCATCCACGGCGGCCTTGATGCGGTCGACCATCTCGGCCTGCGAGACGATCGCCTTGCCGGGACGATGCCCGCAGCGCTTGGCGGCGACCTGATCCTCGATGTGACAGCCGGCCGCCCCGGCGCGGATCAGCTGCTTGACGGTGCGGGCGATGTTGAAGGCCCCGCCCCAGCCGGTGTCGGCATCGACCAGCAGCGGCAGGTCGGTGATATAGGTGATGCGGCTGACGTCCTCCAGCACATTGTCCAGACTGGTCATGCCCAGATCCGGGATGCCGTAGGAACCGGCCGCGACACCGCCGCCGGACAGATAGAGAGCGCGATAGCCGGTGCGCTCGGCCATGCGGGCGTGATAGGCGTTGATGGCGCCCACCACTTGCAAGGGGCGTTCTTCCTGGACCGCGAGGCGCAGCTTGGCGCCGGGTGTCATGGCTTGGGTCATGGTCTGTGCTCGTCTCGGTTGGTGGAGCCGGATGGACTCGGGTCGTTCAGTTCGGGGTGGCCGGGGGCCGTGTGGTCGGGCGTCGCGGACGGCGAACCCTTGGCCCATTGATCGCCGACGGCGGGTGGCCGGCCGTAATCAGGGCCAGTTGCTGCTCGGTGGCCTGACGCGAGGCGCGGATATGACGGCGCATCAGCCACTCGGCCAGCTCGCCGTCGCGCGCGGCGATGGCCTCGACGATCAACTCATGCTCGCGCAGCGCCTCGCGGGTGCGATGGCTCTTCATGCCGAACTGGCAGCGGTACAGGCGCGTGAGGTGATAGAGATCGTTGCACAGGATCTCGATCAGACGGCGGTTGCCGCTGCCTCGGGCAATGCGGAAATGGAAATCGAGATCGCCTTCCTGCTGGAAGTAGCGTTGCCAGTCCTCGTGCGCGAGTTCCTGGCGGTGGCGTTCGAGCAGGGCCTTGAGTTCCGCGATGCCGGCGTCCGACATGCGCTCGGCGGCCAGACGCGCGGCCATGGCTTCCAGTCCCTCGCGCACACTATAGATTTCCAGCAACTCGGTGCTGCTGAGCTGGACGACGCGGGCGCCGACATTGGCGCGCCGTTCGATGAGCTTGATGGCTTCGAGCCGTTGCAGCGCCTCGCGCAGCGATCCGCGGCTGACGCCGTAACGCGCCGCCAGCGCCGGTTCGCTGATCTTGCTGCCCGCCGGGATCTCGCCCTCGACGATGGCCTGACGCAGTTGGTCGAACAGGCGATCGGCGATGGTGAGCGAGGGGGCGTCTTCGAGGTCCAGGGCCGCGAGTGTCATGGTGGATGTGTCGACAGTCATCGGGTCGGTACGCCGTAAAATAGTCGATTCATCGATAATGTCAAGATGGATTGTCGACAATAAAGACGGCGATTGCTCTGTTTGAGATCGCTCATAATCGCTAACGGGAACAGTTGACTGGGGGAGTTGCGAACGATGAAACGCGCCTTGGCCATTTCATGCACTGCACTACTGATATTCACGGGCTGTGCCAATATGAACAAAACCGAGCAACGGATGGTTTCCGGGGCGGCGGTGGGCGGTGTCGTCGCCGGTCCGATCGGGGCCGGTGTCGGAGCCGGTGTTGGCTATGTCGTCGAGAAGTTCGAGTAGGGCGGCGTCATGTCGACCCGTGATCCGATGTTCACCGTGCGCAATCTCTTTACCGATCTGCCGACACTCGCCGGCGGTGAGTTCTTCGAGGAACTGGCGGCCTGTCGGAGCGTGCGCATCGAGCGCATTCTGAGCAGCGATCAGCCGGAGCCTGTGCTCTACGATCAGGAGCAGGACGAGTGGGTCTGTCTGCTCCAGGGTGAGGCGCGGCTGTGGATCGCAGGTGATGAAGTCGAACTCCGGGCCGGGGATCATTGCCTGATTCCGGCGCATACGCCGCATCGCGTGCTGCGTACCTCGCAGGAGCCGCCCTGTCTGTGGCTGGCGGTGCATGTTCATCCTCGATGAGCGATGACCGTGGCGCCTATCTGGTTCGGCTGATCCCTGAGCAATCGGGGCCGGTGCTCATCGGGCGACTCGGCACCCTCACGCTCGCCGGCGGAGAACTGCTCTATGTCGGCAGTGCGCTGGGGCCGGGCGGGTTGGCGGCGCGCTGTCGTCATCATGGGCGACTGGCGGCGCGTCCGCATTGGCATTTGGACTATCTGCGCCCGCACTGTCGGGTGGCGGGCTGCTGGGTTGCACGGGGACTGGAACGGCGCGAGCATGTCTGGGCACGCGCACTCGCTACGCTGCCGGGCGCCTCCTGGCCTCTGGCGCGCTTCGGGTCGAGCGACTGCGACTGTCCGGCGCATCTGATCCGGCTGGATCGGGCGCCGGAGACAGCGGCGTTGAGCGTGCTGTTGGGCGTGTCGCTCGTCTGGCGGGCGGCGCCGGATCAGTTCGAGGAGCCTGAACCATGACGGAGACATCGATGGATATCGCACTGTGGCCGGCGGATGAGGTCAACGCCGAGGCTGAGCCTTCGCCCGGTTTCGAAGGCGAGGGATCGCCTCCGGATGAGAGAGTGTCCACGCCTGTCGTGGCTGGCGAGTCGGCGGGCAAGCTCGCCGAGCGGCCCGAAGGGTGCGCACCGGCCATCGAGATCATGGCCCCGCTCCAACCACCCCGCTCCGTCGCCCTCTACATCGACGGCGACAACCAGTCACCGGCCATCGCGCGCGATCTGCTGGCGAGCGTTCGCCACGATTGGGGGCTGGAGGTCTCGCGTGTGGTGCTGGCCGGCAATGATCATGGTCACACGGTGCCGCGCTGGCTGACGGCGTTGGCCAATGAGGCGGTGCACGAGGATCGGATCCTGGCGTTGCGCGTGCAGAGAAAGCCGGAGGCGGCGGATCTGGCCGTGATCCTGGAGCTGGGAGCGAATATGGAGCAGCATCGTCAGGGGCCGGATCTGGTGATGGTCGTCTCGCGTGACGAGTGGCTGATCGGAGCTGCTGAGGCCGTACGGGCGCGCGGCTGTCGGGTTTGGGTCGCCTATGCCGAGAATGAGGCGGTGGCGGCTCAAACCCAGTTGCCGACGCTGCTCTTGCCGGCGGTCAATCGCGCCCAGGCCCAGGCCAGAGCGGCAACCGCCAGCCCCAAGACGCCGGTCGAAGGCGTGACGCCGACGGTGCCTGCGTCCTCAGTAACGTCTACAGCGGCTGCACCAAGGGTGAAACCAAAAGAGGCAGCACCGCCCAATCAATCGACACCATCGCACAAGGCGCTGCTTGCTCAGGTACGTGCACAGTGCAAGGTACAGCCGGGCGGCGGGTATCTGGCGACGGAGGTCGGACAGGCGCTCTACACGCTGGGCCTGACCGACAAGGCGGCGCGGAACCGGTTTCTGAAGGCTGTTACGGACTTGCGGGAAGTCGGGGCAGGAGGCGCTAAACGACTGATGTTCTGACCCAAGCCATTGAGCATGATGAGCCGTTCTGATCGCGCAAGGCTGCTTCCCCGCGCTCCTGCGCTCTGAGGCGCAAGAGACGCGGGGACAGCGCGATCAATGCTTGGCGTACCCGATGGCTTCCAGCGCCTTCTGGATCTCATCCAGGATGGCCGGATCGTCAATGGTCGCCGGCAGGTTGTAGTTCTTGCCGTCGGCGATGGCCTTCATGGTGCCGCGCAGGATCTTGCCCGAGCGGGTCTTGGGCAGACGATCGACGATGGCCACCATCTTGAAGGCCGCGACCGGGCCGATCTGATCGCGCACCAGATCGACCAGCTCCTTGATCAGCATCTTCTTGTCGCGCTCGACACCCGATTTGAGCACCACCAGTCCCACTGGCAGCTCGCCCTTGAGCTGATCCGCCGCGCCGATGACGGCGCACTCGGCGACATCCGGATGCGAGGCCAGCGCCGCTTCCATGCCGCCTGTCGACAATCGATGCCCGGCGACATTGATGATGTCGTCGATGCGGCTCATGACGAAGATGTAGCCGTCTTCGTCCATGTAGCCGGCATCCCCGGTCAGATAGTAGCCGGGCTGGGTCGAGAGATAGGACTGCACGAAACGCGCGTCATTGCCCCAGAGCGTTTGCAGACAGCCGGGCGGCATCGGCAGCTTGATCAGGATGCGCCCGATGTCGCCCGGATTGACCGGCTCGCCCTCGTCGTCGAGCACACGCACATCGTAACCGGGCACGGCGCGGGTCGGCGAGCCGGGCTTAACCGGCAGCGGCTCGATGCCCAGACAGTTGGCGGCGATGGCCCAGCCGGTCTCGGTCTGCCACCAGTGGTCGATCACGGGCACGCCGAGCGTGCGCTGCGCCCATTCGAGCGTGTCCGGGTCGCAGCGCTCACCGGCCAGGAAGAGCGAACGGAAGCGCCCGAGATCATAGCGCTTGAGATGTTCGGCCCTGGGATCCTCGCGCTTGATGGCGCGGAAAGCAGTGGGCGCGGTGAAGAGCACCGAGACCTGATGCTCCTGGATCACGCGCCAGAAGGCGCCGGCATCCGGGGTGCCGACCGGCTTGCCCTCGTAGACGATGGTGGTGCAGCCCGCCAGCAGCGGCGCATAGACGATATAGGAATGTCCGACCACCCAGCCGACGTCCGAGGCGGCCCAGAAGACCTCGCCCGGCTCGACGTTGTAGATATGGCGCATGCTCCAGGCCAGGGCAACCGCATGACCGCCGTTGTCGCGCACCACGCCCTTGGGCTGACCCGTGGTGCCCGAGGTGTAGAGGATGTAGAGCGGGTCCGTGGCCTCGACCGGGACGCAGTCGGCGGGTTCGGCGTCGGCCATGGCCTCCGACCAGCTCAGGTCGCGCCCCTCGATCAGCACGCCCAGCTCCTGCGGGCGTTGCAGGATGACGCAGTGTTCCGGTTTGTGCGCAGCCTGATCGATGGCCGAGTCCAGCAACGGTTTGTAGTGGACGATGCGGTTGGTCTCGATGCCGCACGAGCCGGCGACCATGACCCTGGGTTTGGCGTCGTCGATGCGGGTGGCCAGCTCATGCGCCGAAAAGCCGCCGAAGACCACCGAATGGATGGCGCCGATGCGTGCGCAACCGAGCATGGCCACCAGCGCCTCGGGAACCATCGGCATATAGATGATGACCCGATCGCCCTTCTCGACGCCGAGCGACTTCAGCACCCCGGCGAAGCGCGCGACCTGATCCTGCAACTCGGCATAGGTGATGACGGTCTTGGAATCCGTCACCGGGCTGTCGTGGATGATGGCCGGCTGATCGCCGCGTCCAGCCTTCACATGACGGTCGACGGCGTTGTAACAGGTATTGAGTCGGCCACCCTTGAACCAGCGGTAGAAGGGCGGATTGGAATCGTCCAGCACCTGGTCCCAGGGTCGATCCCAGTCGATCAGCCCGGCGGCCTCGGCCCAGAAGGCCGACGGATCCTGCATCGAGCGGTCATAGAGGGTTTGGTAGCCCATTTGTCGTTCTCCGATGGTGGTGTGGCGGTTGTGGGCGATCTCCGGGAATGGCGTATCCCTAGCTCACCTTCGTAGCATTCGGCGGATGAGGTGGAAATAGACAGGATTAACAGGATGTTTCAAGATGGACAGGATTTGGACGGTCCCAAAAAATCCTGTGAAATCCTGTCAACCCTGTCTATTGATTCAGCCGGCGGCGATGGCCGCGAAGGTGTCGGCGGCCGCGTCGAGCGTCGCTTGGATGTGCTCATCCGTATGCATGATGGAGACGAAGCCTGCCTCGAACGCCGAGGGCGCCAGATAGACGCCGCGCTCCAGCATGCCGTGGAAGAAGGCCTTGAACTGATCCTGATTGCAGGCGGTGGCCTGCTCGTAGTTCGTCACCTGCTGATCGGTGAAGAAGATCCCGAACATGCCGCCGGCCTGATTGGTGGTCAGCGCAATGCCCGCCGCCGCCGCACGCTCCTTGAGGCCGGTCATCAGAGTCGTCACCTTGGCCGACAGCTGATCGTAGAAACCGGGTGCCGAGATCAGCTCCAGGGTCTTGAGACCGGCGGCCATGGCGATCGGGTTGCCCGACAGGGTGCCGGCCTGATAGACCGGGCCGAGCGGCGACAGACGCGACATGATCTCCTGCTTGCCGCCGAAGGCGCCGACCGGCATCCCGCCGCCGATGACCTTGCCGAGCGCGGTCAGGTCGGGCTTGATGCCGAAATGCGCCTGAGCGCCGCCGAGCGCGACGCGGAAGCCGGTCATGACTTCGTCGAAGATGAGCACCGAACCGTACTGGTCGCAGACCTCGCGCAGACCTTCCAGGAAGCCCGGCACCGGCGGGATGCAGTTCATGTTGCCGGCGACCGGCTCGACGATGATGCAGGCGATCTCGGAGCCGATCTCGGCGAAGGTCTCGCGCACCTGAGCCAAATCGTTGTAACGCAGGGTGATGGTCAGTTCAGCCAGCGGCGCCGGGACGCCGGGCGAGCTGGGTTCACCGAAGGTCAGGGCGCCAGAGCCGGCCTTGACCAGCAGCGAGTCGGCGTGCCCGTGGTAGCAGCCCTCGAACTTGACGATCTTGTCGCGCCCGGTATAGCCGCGTGCCAGACGCAGCGCGCTCATGGTCGCCTCGGTGCCCGAGCTGACCATGCGCACCATGTCCATGCTCGGCACCAGCTCGCAGACCTTGTCGGCCATGACGGTCTCGAGTTCGGTCGGCGCGCCGAACGACAGCCCCTTGTCGAGCCGCTCGCGCACGGCGGCCAGCACCTCGGGGTGGGCGTGACCGAGGATCATCGGACCCCAGGAGCCGACATAGTCGATATAACGCTTGCCGTCGGCATCGATGGCATGGGGACCGGAGGCGCTCTCGAAGAACACCGGGTCGCCGCCCACTCCGCGGAACGCCCGCACCGGCGAGTTGACGCCGCCGGGGATGTGACGCTGCGCGGCGGCGAAGAGGTCGTGGGATCGGCTCATCTCAATGGGTCTCCTTCGGAAACAGGTTGGTATAGGCACGGGCGGCGGCGGTGATGTCGGCTTGGGCGAAGACGCCCGTGACGACCGCGAGCATATCGGCCCCCGCCGCGATCAAAGACCCGCCATTGTGTGGCGTGATGCCGCCGATCGCAACCAATGGCAACGCGACCCGCCGGCGGGCCTCGGTCAGCAGGCCGGGATCGGGGCGCACGGCCTTGGGTTTGGTCGTCGAGGGGAAGAAGCTGCCGAAGGCGACGTAACTCGCGCCGGCGGCTGCGGCGGCCTCGGCCAGTGCGAGCTGGTCGTAGCAGGAGACGCCGATGATGGCGGTCTCGCCGAGCCGTTCACGTGCGGCGCGCGGGTCCGGGTCGTCGCGACCGAGATGCACGCCGTCGGCTCCCAGTTCGACCGCCAGATCGAGATCGTCATTGACGATGAGCGGCACGCCGGCGACGCGGCAACGGGCGAGCAGGGCGGCGGCGCGAAGGCGGCGCTCGTCGCGCCCGTGGGTCTTGTCGCGATACTGGATCACACGCGCCCCGCCGGCGATGGCCGCATCGACCTGATCGACGAGCGTCGCGATCGTCAGCGGCGCATCGGGCGTGATGGCATAAAGACCTCGGAGAGATGTGTTCGACATGCGACTGTTTCGATTGTGTTGATTCTGTGTGTTCAATCGGCCGACGCTTGGCTATAGAGCCGGTTGGGCGTCAGTTGACAGCGCCCCGTGCGCAAGGCCCGTTCGAGCGCCGTCCAGGTATAGGCCTGAGCCGACTCGACCGCCTGAACCAGCGTCATCCCATGCGTCAGACGCGCGGCGATGGCACTGGCCAGGGTACAGCCCGAGCCGTGGTACTCGCCGGGCAGACGCGGCCAGTCCCAGGCGTGGCGCTCGCCGTCCGAACCGAAGAGCCGGTTGGTGACAGCCTCGGTCGCGTCATGGGTGCCGGTGATCAGTACCCAGGGCGCGCCGGCCGCGAGCAGACGCTCGGCACAGTCTTCGGGCGCATCGGCGCCGGTCAGGGCGCGCGCCTCGGGCAGATTGGGCGTGACCAGCGTGCAATGCGGAATGAGCGCCTCACGCACGGCCTCGCGCAACGCGGCATCGGCGACCGACTGGCCGGCACCTGTCGCCAGTACCGTATCCAGTACGACCGGAACGCGCGCACGCTCAGCCGTTGCGAGCGTGTCGATGAATCGGGCCAGCATCCGGGCGATGTCGGCGCCGCCGATCAGACCGATCTTGAGCGCGCTGGGCGGACTGTCGCTCAGCAGGCGTCGGCAGTGCGCCTCGATCTGCTCCGGCGGTTGCGGATGGAGCCGAGCCAGCCCGCAGGTATCCTGCTCGGTCAGCGCCGTGATCACGGTCAGCGGAAAAGCGCGCGCTGCCTGCACCGCCTCGGCATCGGCGAGGATGCCGGCCCCGCCGCTCGGATCATGCCCGCCGATGCAGAGCACCAGCGGTCGATCGGGTCGTTGGGTCTCCGTCATGGCGTACCCCAGGCATCCGCCGTCGCTTGAACTGCTCGGCCATGCCCCGATTCTGTCCGCCAGATCATCGGGCGCTTCGCCGGCCTATCGGTCGGGCAGGCGCCGAATTTACCCAGACTCAGGAAGCTGTAACCGTACATGAATACCTATCAATGTCTCGTTTGCGGGCTGATCTACGATGAAGCCCAGGGCTGGCCGGATGACGGTATCGCGCCCGGCACCAAATGGGAAGACGTCCCATCTGACTGGAAGTGTCCCGAATGCGGCGTCGGCAAGGACGATTTCGAGATGGTCAGGCTCTGAGCCGACTCGACGGTGACGACGGCACGGGGCCATGGCATGGCGAGCTTGGAGACCACGCCGGTCAAGTCGTTTTTTCTCGACTACACTCCTTGGCATGGACGCCATCACATCTCCCACTCGGGTTCTGGAGACTGGCCTCGACCATGATCTGGCCAGACTCGCCAGGCGTTATTGCGAACTCATCGAGACACGCGCGACGAAGCGCGGTGTCTGGCTGGCGCGGATCGCCGAGTTGCTGCCGCGACTACATGCCGGCGTCAGCTCGCTCGTCACCGCGAAGCCGCCGCCCGGCGATCGGCCGGAGCCTGTCGATCTGGACGCGCGTTTCGAGCTCTTCAGCCAACTACGCGACCTGCTGGCCGACTGCGACCCCTACTGGCTCGAATTCGACTCGGTGGCCGACGGCATGACCGCCATGACCGGCAGCCTCGCCGACGATCTCACCGACATCTATTGCGAGCTCAAGCAGGGTCTGACGCTCTTCGAGTTGGACCCGGACCGTGCGGTCACGGCCTGGGCGTTGGGCTACAGGCAGCATTGGGGACAGCACTTGGTCGATGCCGAACGCCATCTGGCCATGCTCCAATCACAATCACGGCTCGATCTCTAATACCGTGCATTTTACGCTGGCATTCCCAGTCGGCTTTCTGCTACGCTCCCGCGCTGATTTTTTGCGTGATATGCACGTATTTTCGAGTTTTCGAGAGGATTCCACCCATGTCCCTGGCGATCACCGAAGCGGACCTGACACTGACCGGGCCGGCTCAGGCCAAGATGAGCGATCTGTTCCAGCAGGTCGACGACAGCGTGCAGGGCGTGCGCGTCTTCGCCACTGCCGGCGGCTGTAGTGGCGTCAGCTTCGGCATGACCTTCACCGACGTCATCAACGAGGACGACGGCGTTCTGTCCTTCGACGGCTTCAAGGTCGTCGTCGACGACGGCACGCTCGAATATCTGCGCGGCGTCGAGATCGATTTCGTCGATCAGGGCGACGGCAACGCCACCTTCATCTTCAACAACCTGCCCCAGATGGGCGGCGGCTGCGGCAGTTGCGGCTCGTCCTCGGGCGGCGGTTGCTCCTGATCGACAGCGGAGTCCTTCGCGCATGATCCGAGTCGGAATCGTCGGCGGCACGGGCTACACCGGAGCCGAGCTGCTGCGTCTGCTGGCACGTCATCCTCAGGCTACACCTGCCGTCATCACCTCGCGCAGTGAATCCGGTCTGCCGGTGGCCGAGATGTTCCCGCATCTGCGCGGTCGGCTGGATCTGTGCTTCAGCGAGCCGGATACCGGCGCTCTGGCCGAGTGCGATCTGGTCTTCTTCGCCACGCCCAACGGCACGGCGATGAAGTCCGTGCCCGAGCTGCTCGAACGCGGCACGCGCGTCATCGATCTGGCCGCCGATTTCCGCCTGAAAGATCCCGCACTCTGGGAGCGCTGGTACGGGATGCCGCATCAGTGCCCGGATTTGCTCGCCGAGACCGTCTACGGCTTGCCCGAAGTCAATCGTGACGCGATTCGTAATGCACGGTTGATCGCCAATCCCGGCTGCTATCCCACGGCTGTGACCCTGGGTTTTCTGCCGCTGCTCGAACAGCGCGCGATCGATCCGTCCTGGCTGATCGCCGATGCCAAGTCGGGCGTGAGCGGTGCCGGTCGCAAGGCCGAGACCAATCTGCTGATGGCCGAAGTCGGCGAAAGCTTCAAAGCCTATTCGGTGAGCGGCCATCGTCATCTGCCCGAGATCACCCAGAATCTCCAGACCTTCGCCGGGATCGAGGTCGGCCTGACCTTCGTGCCGCATCTGGTGCCCATGATTCGCGGCATCGAGGCCACGCTCTACGCTCGCCTGACCGATGACAGCCTGGATCTCGCCGCCCTGTACCAGTCGCGCTATGCCGGCGAACCCTTCGTCGATTTCATGGTGAGCGGCAGCCCGGACACCCGCTCGGTGCGCGGCTCCAATGACTGCCGAATCGCTGTGGCGCGTCAGGGCGACATCGTCATCGTGCAGTCGGTGATCGACAATCTGGTCAAGGGCGCGGCCGGGCAGGCGGTGCAGAACATGAACCTCATGTTCGGATTCGACGAGACGCTCGGTCTGGAAGCCCTGGCCATGTTGCCTTGAGGCGTGATCGTCCCGCCCGGCTTGAACATCGCCCGCAGCAGACGCATGTCTCGTCCCTGAACAGTTTTGTCTTGGTCGGATTCGAGTCTGTTTGGGATTCGAGGCCAAGGAAACCCAGATTCAGTCGCTACCGGGCGCCAGCGTCACTCGGCGCCCGGTCCTGTCTTTGACCCGAGTCCGAAAGGGCTGGGTTCTTGCGGAGAAACCGATGAACGCCGAAGCCGATCTCGAAGCCCCACTCGTCTTTACCACGTCCGCCGCCTCCAAGGTCGCTGAGCTCATCCGCGACGAGGGCAATCCTGGACTCATGTTGCGCGTCTACATCCAGGGTGGGGGCTGCTCCGGATTCCAGTACGGCTTCACCTTCGACGAGGACGTGCAGGACGGGGATACCGAGGTTGTGACCGATGGGGTCAAGCTGCTCGTCGATCCCATGAGCCTGCAATATCTGATGGGCGCCGAGATCGACTATACGGAAGGGTTGCAAGGCGCGCAGTTCGTCATTCGCAATCCGAACGCGACGACGACCTGCGGTTGCGGTTCCTCGTTCTCGGCCTGATCGGCGCCAGACCGGCTCCGAGATCACGAACTCGGACGTGGGCGGATTCAGCGATAGCCCGCGTCCGAGCGCACCTCAGTTGGATTGAGGCGGAAGCTGGAGTGGGATGATGTGCGAGGGCAGATGCGTGCCCTGATTGGCTTGGCTTGGTCGATTGGCAAAATAGTCGAAGATGGCGTAACCCGCTCCAGCCACCGCCAGCAGCGCCAGAATCCGCAGGAACATCCCCAAGCCGAATCGACGCTTACGGCGCGGAGTCCATTCGGTGCGTTTGAATTTGTAGTCACGCATCATCGAAAATCTGCAATATTTCAAGAAATAACGCGATGTTTTCGCGTTTTGGCTAGTGTAGTCGCAAAGGCCCCGATCGAACAAGGTTCCCCCGGCTGAATGCTCGGGCCGGCCGCGTGCGGCTTGTCTAGGCTTGACGCGCGTCGTAACCTCCCGCTCTTTGCGCCCAGAGGCGCTTCCCTGAACATGCGGACCAATACAGCCACCATGGAATCTGTCGAGCGATCACTCGCGCTCATTCAGCGCGGCACCGAAGAAATCCTGCTGCAAGACGCCCTGCGCAAGAAGCTGGAGCAGGGGCGACCACTGCGTATCAAGGCCGGTTTTGATCCGACCGCGCCGGATCTGCACCTCGGTCACACAGTGCTCATCAACAAGCTGCGCCAGTTCCAGGAGCTTGGGCACGAGATTTTGTTCCTGATCGGCGACTTCACCGGCATGATCGGCGATCCCACAGGCAAAAGCGTGACGCGCAAACCCCTGTCGCGCGAAGAGATCCAACAGAACGCCCAGACCTATAAGGATCAGGTGTTCCGCATCCTCGATCCGGACAAGACCCAGATCCTCTTCAACTCCCACTGGCTCGATGACCTCGGGACGGCCGGTTTGGTTCAACTGGCCGCGCGCCAGACGGTCGCGCGCATGCTTGAGCGCGACGACTTCTCCAAGCGCTACAAGGCCGGTCAGCCGATCGCCATTCACGAATTCCTCTATCCGCTCATCCAGGGCTACGACTCGGTGGCCCTGCGCGCCGACATCGAGTTGGGCGGAACCGATCAGAAGTTCAACCTGCTCATGGGCCGTCAGCTCCAGGAAGCCTATGGTCAGGAACCGCAGGTCGTCATCACCCTGCCGATCCTCGAAGGTCTGGATGGGGTGCAGAAGATGTCGAAGTCGCTCGGCAACTATATCGGCATCGCCGATGCGCCCGAGGAGATGTTCGGCAAGCTGATGTCGATCTCGGACGATCTGATGTGGCGTTACTTTGAGCTGCTCAGTTTCCGCGAGCTGTCGGAGATCGAGGCCTGGCGTCGCGCGGTGAGTGAAGGCGCCAATCCGCGCGATATCAAATTCGAGCTCGGCTTGGAGCTGGTGACCCGTTTCCACGGCGCCGAGCAGGCGCGCAAGGCGCAGGAAGCCTTCGTGGCCCGGTTTCAGAAGGGCGCCATGCCGGACGACATGCCCTTTATCGAACTGGCCTGTTCCGATAGCGCCGGACTGCTGCTCGCCAACCTGCTCAAGGAAGCCGGACTCGTGGCCAGCACCTCCGAGGCTATCCGAATGGTACGCCAGGGGGCTGTGCGCATCGACGGCGAGCGCGTCGAGGATGCACAGCAGATCTGTGCGGTCGGCGCCGAACATATTTATCAGGTTGGCAAGCGCCGTTTCGCCAAGGTTCGGCTGGTTTGATGGAGTAGGGCGCACTTTGATTGTCAGCCCCAGTCGCCAGCTGATCTGTCACGTTGGAGAAAAAAATTGCATCATGGGGTTGACAGGGAAATTGAGGTG
>NZ_JABZEO010000022.1 GCF_013385175.1 Allochromatium humboldtianum
GGATGTCTATTGAACAACGGGGTCATTCACGGAACGCACGCCGGTACCGACCGGCCACCTTGATCTCCAGGGCTGCGAGACCTGCATCAGCATGTCCCATCGGTCGAAGGCTCTTGGTAGCCATGTTGTCTCCGGCGCTTGGCGATCACGGCGATCTGTTTGAGTCCAGCCTGAAACGATGCAACTCCAGTCCTTCGATCATGCGATAGTGCTTGTCATTCGCGGTTAAAAGCGGCTGGTTTAGTTCCAGTGCTGTTGCGGCAATCAGGGCATCCGCCATTTTCATGGAATGGCTCAGTGCATACTCGCGAACCAAAACAACGGCGCGATCCGAAATCGCTGGTGTGATGGGTTCCAGTGTAGCTTGCCAGCGTTTCAGTGTTTTATCGAATGCACGCAACTCCGCTTTGTTTCGCATTCCTTGCATCAGTTCCATCTGCGTTACAGCAGACAGAATGATGGTTGGCAAGCTTTCAATACGATTGCGAGCACTCGGATGACCGCGCATATACCAGATCAGAACATCCGTATCGATGAGCATTAAAAACGCCCTTTCCGAATCTCTCTCAGATACTCGTCAACAGAAGCGGTTTCTGGGTAGTCTTTCCAGATTCCAAATAGTTCTTCGGAGTCTTCGGCGTCTACAGTCTCGGCCTCGAAAACTGGCGACATCGATTCGACAGGCTGTACAGGAGGTTCGTCCAGGATCGTTACCAAAGCTCGGTGAACACCTTTGATGGTTACGGGGTGCGGAAAGTAGACCTGTCCGCGTTCGTCGATCACGGCTTCAAGCGTCTGGATCATGGATGTTCTCCTGGCGAGTGTTCGTGATAGCCATGCTGTCGGCGTCGATCACGGATCTGTTTGATCCTGGTCAGTCCGGCCTCTGGCGACTCGACCCAGACGATACGCTGTCCGCCCAGGTGCGAGCCGATCCCTCCCCAACGCTGGACCAACGTCCAGTCACCCAGGAGATCTTGGAGTAGCTCTACTTGGTAGTAACGCTGCTTCTCAGGGTGAATCCAGCGGAGTTGCATACAGGTTAGGGGAGCGTAGCATCTTTGATGCTTAAGCTAATTCAGTTATTAAACTTATTTAAGTTAATTAGCTTAAAATCCTTAAATAGCTTTGTTAAACGACTTTGGCGTAAAGCTCTCGCGCATTCCTCGACCGAATTTGTTGCCGCTTGATCTTTCCAGATTCCGAACAGTTCTCCGGGTTCTATATCGTTTGGCGCTGATTTTGGCGAAATCGGATCGACAGGCTGTAGTTGCTCGTTCACAACGTTAATTTATTTAACTTATTTAAGCTAAATGGCTTTTTCTAGTGATCAGTCGACCGTCGAGTTCCTGATAGAGCGGAAAGTTACCATCAAAACTCATCAGATACGCCTGATGGATCAATGCTGTTGCAATGATCAAACGATCTTGAGGATCTTTATGGTGTTCGGGCAGTGCTACGGCAAGCGCAGCAATCTTCGGTGTGACTGGTAGAAAAGTAACGGTTGCCGATGCTTCGACTTCCGCTAACCAAGACTCAAACGTCATGCCAAAATCGATTCGTCCGTGCCGATTCAACCAAGCCATTTCAAAACATGAAATGGCCGAGACAGCAATTTCGTCGGCTTCCTCGATTATGGTGATCTGCTGGGATGTGAGTTTTTCAGAAATCTGATTGGTCCACCAGTGCCAGATGTGAGTATCCAACACGATCATGGATCAAGCCCCCAGTCCGAAGCGGGTACACTGCTCATCACATCACCAAACTCTTTGACCTTGCCCGCCAAAGCTGGAGGTGGAGAGCGACGACGTAGCGTTGCCGTAGATGTGGCGCTTGCGGCTGGCGATTCACTGTCAAGAGGCCAAAAAATGACCTCGATCTTACGATGATGCAGATCTGCCGGCACGGGTATGAAGGCCGGTGTGTCTTCATAAATCAAGCGACTTGGATTCATTTCAACACCATTAAGCAAATAAACTTATTAAAGCCATTTAAGTTAATTAGCTTTAAGACTTTCAATCGTCTCAAATGCTTTGAGCTTGTCTTCAAGCGGAAGCTGACTGAGCAACTTCACGCCAGCCCGCACAACATCGCTACGGCCCCGCTCGTAGAGTCCACCACGCCGAACTTCAGCGACCAGACCCTCGATTAGATCAATATCCTCTTGCAGCAGACTGTAGGTTTTCTGCTTATAACGTCTCGGACGAGGATTTCCGGGTTTACCAGTAACCTTCATGGGAGCACTGGCCGCAACTCGATTGGCAATCTCAGTGGCAATTTCCGGAACGATATTCTGAGATGTAGCGTATGAAGTCTTCTGTTCCGGAACGCCAGTGATGCCGGTATCAAATTTACGAACTTTAGCCACCGTAAACCTCCTGAGCGAGTAGCTGAATTTCCGGCGTACCTTTATTGCTTGTCATCTCAATCACGCCGACACCCTCGAAGAACGCATCACGATAAATCTTACGCTCTCGAATCACACTGTTGGACAGAGCAATCTCTGGAACGTCTTTCAAGGCTTCACGGGCTTCTTGGGCTTCCACAATAGATGGATTCGTCGAAGCCATTGAAATCAGCGAGAACGCTTCAAGTGCCGTGTTGAACGCTTTCACGTCGACAATCATCGTCACCATGTCGGCCATTGTTTCGAGATCCGCCTGAGATGGTCGCAACGGAATGTAGAGCTTCTGTACGCCAAGCAAGGCGCTTTTCATGCTGTCGCTGGCATGTCCACCAGAGTCGATAACGATGTGTTCGTAGCGATTCGCCACATCACGCACCACATCGAAGACCCGGCCACTGGCCTGAGCGGTATGTACCTTGGGGGCGTCCGGATGTTGCTCCTTGCGACGCATCGCCCACTTGTAGGCCGAAGCTTGAGGATCGACATCGAGCAGCAGCACATCTGATCCCTGGTTGGCTAGGTAGACCGCTAGGTTCGTGGCTAAGGTGCTCTTGCCTGTTCCGCCCTTGATGCCGCCAATCATCACGATCATCTGATAACTCCGATAAGGTATTTAGCTTACTCAAGCGCAAGATGCTATCTAAGTTTCTTTACCTTGTAAAGCTATTTATATAAATTAGCTTAATATGCTTAAATAAGCTAAATAGATTAATTTTGCAATAAAGCTTATGTGGCTTAAATAACTTATTTGTGAAATAATTTATCGTGCGCCCTGCTCTCGCTTCAAGCGAGCCTCAGCATCTTCCCAACTTTCCCCAGGGTAGGCGTGTTGTTCAATGTATTTGCGCGTGAGTCTGGGTTTAGCAGGAGTCTTTTCGCGCTCCGGTTGAGATTCTCGCTTGGATTCTATCTTGAAGATCAGTGCAGTGATGGCACGCCCTCGTTTGCGCTGGTCTAACGTGACTTTTAGGTCACTGTGCTTGTTAATCTGTTGCACGGCAGGCGTGATCACTCGTCGTTTTAACTCGAAAACGCTCGGGTAGGCATCCTCGATCATTAACATTGCTTTGATTTCAGCAATGTCTAGTTGACGCTCCCCAATCGTGACCCACTGTTTCAGCAATTCGTATAATCGGATCGCGTAGACCGAGGACATGGGGGCAACGTGCTTAATCTGATAGCGGGTAAACTCACGGGCCAGACTGGTCAGGAATGGAAGTACCTTCGGAGAAAAATAGAGATCCAGGTATCCCGCCTCATCGACGTATAGGATCGCGGATACCCAACGGGTCTTGATGTAGCTTTTCTTGTACTCTGAAGACCTAGCGTCGATGTGAACCCAACGCTCAGACAGGCGGGCTACACCATCGCGTAACAACTCATAGGCTTGCTTGGTTTCAACTTGAAACAGCGGTGCAAGATCGTTGGCATGGAGCGAAAACGGAGTGTCAGCCGTAATCGGGGGTGCTCCAGGTCGACTGTCGATCTGGGCTATGGTCGCTAGGAGAATGCGTAGCTCAGCCAGGGTGAGGGAGTAGCACGCCTCGACCAGACTGTTGGACTTGGTGACGTAGATCGGCTTGAGCTGAGGCATTGCAAATATGCGTATTATCCGGACGCTTGTTTTCCGAATATACCCGGAATCTGTACGATCGTCACCCGGAATCTGTACGATCATCACCCGGAATCTGTACGTCCGTAACCCGGAATCTGTACGATTATAAGACAATAAATTTTTGAAAAATAACAAAAAAAGTGCTCCGAAAAGATTAAAAGGGAAAAGCTTAAAAGCAAACCGACCCTGTGGATAACTTTGGCCGCCTGTGGATAACTCGGCGACCGTCACCCAAAATCACGCCTTTATCCAACAAAAAGTGTCCATTACAGCCGCAAAAGTCCCCTAGCCTCAAGCGACCCAACCTCACCTGAAACCTCGTACCAATCTGCAAAACACTTAAAATACAGTCTCCAAGTGGTGGTTTCGTCGAGATCAGCGCCTGAAACCCAACCCATCGAGCAGACTGATAACATCCACGATATTTAGACCGATCAGGATTTAACCAATCATCCAGCCGTCAGCAAGAGATCCAGCCGGGATCGCCCACTTCCCCCCGACAGCACACAGGACTACGATCCACGTCATCCAACAGCCGTCTTCGGTCGAAAGCGGACGGTAGACCACATCCCATCCCTGCCGATTCAGGACCAAGGAGGCGAGATGCAGAGTGTTCCAGGCTTGGCATGGCCCAACGTCCTCCAGGGCGTGCTGATCCTGGTCTTGGCCATGCTGGGTTGTGCCCTATCTGACCAGACCCTCGACATCGATCCGGTGGCCTGTGCCCGTGCGGGTGGCCAGATCAAGCCTGTGTGTCTCGCTCAGCGGCCCATGTGCGTCATCCCCTACCCGGATGCCGGTCGTCCATGTCGGGATGCCTCAGAATGCGCGGGAGACTGTCTGGCAAACATTGGCGCTCAGATCGGCGAGCGTGTGCAAGGGACGTGCGAACGCGACAACAGCCCGTGCGGATGTCGGTCCTACGTCAAGGATGGGCAAGTCGTTGGCCGGCGTTGTGTAGACTGAAACCTCGTCAAATGTGAACTGATCTACACTTCCTCCCCATCGAGCATAGCCGCTGTTTACACGCCTCCATCAACGGGGTACGATCCAGGCCAATCCACTGATCGTCCGCAATCAGACAAGGACGGTCGGCAGCCACACACCCCCGCCCATACTACGGGTTCAGGATGATGGGAGTAAGGATCATGCGTGACAGGCTAGGGGATCAGACTCCCCGCTCTCCAGCACCCCAGGTGGTGCTTCGATCTGCATTTCCTCCCGCATCCCCGCTATCGTCCAGGTGGGCGATTCAGCCGATATCCCCCAGTAAATCCGTCATTCTTTCATGTACTTGTAAAGCCGCGCCTTTACTGGTCTCTCACGAAATGGCGGCTCATGACACGACTGTTGGGGCTGGGCCATGACGCATAATTTTCCTCACGGACTAGATTAAAGAAAAGTTTTAGTTTCGTAAGAACTTCGTTCGAGCATTCCCATCACAGGCCGTATCTGTATGCCCTGCAACGCCTTTGTAGGCGTGAATCCTAGACGTGAACGCTGATAAATCGGCGTTCAAAATAAACGCAAACTGAGGAAGTTTAGAGGATGAATATAGGGATCAGCGAGAGTATTGATGTGACGTTTGACCGCTATCTGCCCAAGACGCGATCGTTGCGAGAAACTCTCGCCAGCGCACTACAGATTCGCGAACAGGCGCTGAAAGTCACAAACTGCGGATTACTCAAAGCGGGTAAAAGCTCGCTGTTCAACGCATTGACCGATCATCTTGAAACCGAATTGTTCAAAACCAGCCCGGTTCGTGCCACGATCAAGAATCAAACCGAGAACGAAACGCTCTCCAATCACCCCTTTGTTTTTACTGATACGCCCGGTCTCGATGCGAAAAATGACAAAGGCGTCCTGGATGATGTGGAAGCCTGGAAGGAGGTGCTCCTTGCCGACGTGCTGTTGTTCGTGCATAACCCTAGCACCGGCGAGCTGCATCAGGCTGAGATCGAATTTCTGACCCAACTTGCCTCTGAAGTAGGCGTAAGTCATCAGGGACTGTCGGATCGTCTACTTGTGATCCTGAGCCACCTTGATAGCTGTGCTGGGGAAATGGAAAAAATTGCGAGCATCGTGCGCAATCAAGTTAAAGACTGCGTTGGTTTTGAACCGCGTATATTTCCGGTGTCCTTTACAACGTATCGCAAAGGGCGCTTGGAACAGAAACCAAAATTGATTGAACATAGCCGTATTCCCACTTTACGGAATTACTTGGTCGAACAACTGGAACGTCTGCAAGAAGTTGCACAAAACGCTCGTCAGAGACGGATCATTGAATTGAAAAACGACTTGCTGCTCGCGTTAGATCAACAGATCAACGAGCGCGAAAAGCAGATTTCGCAACTGAAACGGCGGGCGGATGCAGCAAATGCGTCGCTTAAAAAGGATTTCGAGCAATTTCTCAAACAAACGCGCCATAAAATTTCAGTTTATGACGCACAAGGCTATTAAATCTCGCTGTCCTAAAGCGGCGACATCATGACAACGCCTAACAGCCGATTTAGTTGTTCCCGCTGTGGTGTCTGCTGTCAGCATCTTGACCGTAATACCCTCTATGCAGAACTGCATTGCGGCGACGGTATCTGCCAACACTTCAATACAGAACGTCGCGAGTGTACGATCTATGACAATCGACCGTTATTGTGCCGGATCGACGAGGCTTACGCTGTGTTTTTCGCGAATAGGTACTCAATAAGTGAATACAATCAACTCATACAGGAAAGCTGTATTTTTTTGCAATCTCTACCACTGAAATAAGGATTATCGATCATGCCAATTCCATTACTGGTTTGGGGTATTGGTGCTGCTGTTGCAGCGGCTGCGGCAGCAACAGCAATTGCAGTCAATAGCGATAGCGAGAGCAGTTCCAGTAGTTCCGACGAGGAACGCCGACGCTTAGAGCGTGAGGCGAAGGAGGCACGCGCTAAAAAAGAGCGCGACAGCATCATGTCTTATGTCAAGACAGAATTAGAAAACTTGCGTACAATCCATGCTCCACACGCTAAGTCAGTACAAATACCAAGTTTTGAACAGTTACGGACGAAAGTCGCCACGACTCAATCTCAAAATGAAATTCTGCGTCAGTTACAACCGCAGCTTGTAAAATCAGAAAACGAGATCGCCGCTCGGCAGAAAATTGCATCTCTGGAGCAGGAACTAAAGGAACTACGGCAAGCAAGAAAAGCATTAGCCAGCTTGAGCGCGGAGTAAATCTTCTCATGACAACCACGGATAAGACACAGATAACTCCTTGTGTTAGGAAGGCATTTCTCGTTGCACTTGGTCAACTGCGCGACGATTTCAACAATGTTAAAGTTGATATAGAGCAACGCGAGGCGACGTTAAGACGAGCTATCGACGACCTAACTCGCTCAACACTTTCAACTTCGGATACGTCAGTTACTCTAGGATTAACAGTGAATAATCCGCTGGCTATTGCCGTCAAAAACGCCAATAAAAAAATTGAAGCGAGTCTGAAAGTTTGGCAGGAAAAAATTGAACGCTATGAATGCAATACCGAGTTCCGCAAGAATTTCGGCGATTCGCTGCTGGTTTATGTCTACGGCAAAGTCAAAGCAGGGAAGAGTTCAATTGGAAATTATGTGGCCTATGGTCACGGCGACCCGGATGACGCGATCATCGAGGCGGGGTTACCGTCTCCGGAATTCTTTTTTGAGAAAGCTGCAAAAAAAAATGAACAATTAGAAACAGAAGCGACGTTAAAAGAAAGACGAAAATTTGCCGTTGATGCCTGTGAGGCAACCGCTTCTATTCAAGGATTTAAGCTGTCCGGTCTTACGTGGATTGATTCGCCTGGACTGCATTCAAAAACCGAAGTGAACGGAAAACTGGCACAAGAGTATGTTGATGCTGCCGATTTGATTCTATATCCCATGAGTTCCAGTGCGCCAGGACGTGCCAGCGATCTAGAAGAGATTGCCAACTTGCTGCAAAATGGCAAGCGGGTTGAGGTCGTAATTACCCGCTGCGATGTCACGGAGGAAGATGAGAATGATAACGGAGAGATTTTTGAACAACTGGTCATGAAATCGAAAAAAGACCGTGACGCTCAGAGCAAGCATGTTTACGATGAAATTATCAAGATCAAACCGAAGACTTATGCAAAGGATAATGGCGAGTTAGAGGTTCTGACGGTTTCGGTTCGTTATGCTGAAATGCACAGCAACGACCCGGTAGAACTTGAAAACAGCGGCATGACCGCACTGTTCCACAAACTCACGGCGCTCACGCAGTCAGACGGTGTGCGCTTGAAACAAGAAACCCCAATTAACAATCTGCGGGTTTTTGTCGATCATATCCGCGCTGGTGACCTTTCAGTACAAGCGTTGCGCGATGATCTTAAACCACTGGCAGACAGTATAAAACAACAACGTCAAGAATTGCAGCAGAAGCAATCCGTAGTCGTCGGACGTGTGCTAAGTGAACTTAATCCTTTAATCGATGATGCCGTGCGAAAGGAAAAAACACGACGCGATATGAAGGCGCTCGAACGTACCTGTACAGAGCATCTTCAGCGCGTTGTTGAAAAACATACTAATAAAGCACTCAACGAGATTTTTGAAGAGACGCAAAATGCAGTTAATACCGCCGTGCGCTTTCAAGAATTTAAGGATTTACCTGCATTTCGTGACATTACTAAGGATATCGAGATTTCCAGTAAGGCTAAAGGAGGTGGATGGGGTGGTTTATTAGGCGGAGTAGCTGGTGCCGGAATTGGCTTTCTCGTTGCCGGACCAGCAGGAGCGATAGCAGGCGCTTCCATTGGTAGTGGGGTCGGCGGTGTAGCAGGTGCAAGTCTCGCAGGATCAAGAACCGAACGGATTTCTCTTGGCGATAACATGCACGACGTTCTTGTGGAAACGACGAAAATTTTTAACGAAGCAGCGGAGAAAATTGTTGCAACCGCTTTTGAAGGGATGGATCAGAATTTTCTGATGCCCATCGAGCAGCGGGCGAAGGATGTCAACTTGGCACTTGATCGTTTCATCGTCATTTTGAACCAAGAGGTTTATCCGAAATGAAGACTGCGATTGGTAAAATTCAAGAGCTGCTGTATGAAGGACTGCCGATTCTGACACGTTATGCTGATGCGCTAACGATTAAGGACATTACTGATTTTGTTCAAAAACGATCTTCGGATGCAACGCCTACGGTCATGGTTTTCGGCATCTATAATGCTGGCAAAAGTACCTTGCTCAATGCCATGCTTGGCGAAGAACGCGCTGATATGGGCGATACGCCAATGACGGACAAAGTCGATCCTTATCCTTGGCGTGGTTTTACCTTGCTGGATACACCGGGAATTGATGCCCCGATCGAACATGAAGAGGTTTCACGGGCGCAGTTAGAACGCAGCGATGTTGTCCTGTTCGTTTTGAGCAATGACGGATCATTTGAAGAGTTTAAGATTTACGAGGAAATGTGCAATATTTTGTCCTCAAAAAAGCCGCTCATCGTGATCGTCAACAATAAAAGCGGGCAAACTGAAACCGACGATTCTTATCGCTATATTTATGATGCCGTTGCTCGTAATCTTCAAGAAGAAGCAGAAAAACGTGGGCTTTCTCAAGTCGCATCAGAAGTGCCGATCCTGCTCATCAATGCGAAAACCGCACTTAAAGGTCGTTTGGAAAATAAGGAAAGACTGATCGAACACAGTCAATTACCAGTGCTGATGAATACCATCGAGGAACGGCTTAAGCAGTGCGGTGCGAATGAGGTCGCAATGACGTTACTCGGTCGGGTAAACACGCTAGTTGAGATCGCTCTCAAGGATTTAGATCAAAAAGAAAAATCGTCAGAATCAAAGTTATTCGCTGGATTACAGGAAGCCGTGCAAGGCGAAAAAGCTCGGACGGTGACAACGATTTCTGTCGCCATCCGTCGTATAATGACCGATTTTCGCAATAGTTATCGCGTGGCTGCCGAGACGGGTGATGAAAGCCGGGCGCACGCCGTGTTTGATCATGCGATTTCCGGTATCACGCGAGAAATGGAGCGTGCGCTTGAGATTGCGAACGAGAACTTAGTTGCATTAGGTCATAGACTTGAGGCGGCGGCACTGGCGGTGAATGCTGATGCGATCGCTTTGCCGTTACAGTCTGATGATGTTTCAATCAAAAACCAAAATGATTCAAATCTGTCATTCTCGGTTGAAGATGTCATACGCAATTTGACATTTAAAATCACCCAAGAAGGTGCCCAGGAAGCGACCAAGACGGCGGTTCAGGCGACCCTCACACTCACCAAAACCTGGCTACCCAGCGTTATGAAAGGAATCGGCGTGAAGGGAATTGAAAAAATGTCGGAAAGTGCTGGTCAGGTTGTTGGAAAAACGATTCCCTGGATTGGGCCAGCTATTAGCATTATTAGCGGCATTCGTGATTATTACAAAGCACAGGAAGCGGAACAGGCGCAAATCCGGCAGATGGAAAAACAGGCGCGAGCCTTGCGAGATGCCGTTGAACAGCAGGCCAGCAAGTTGGAAAGAGATTTTGAAGACAGTTGTCAACTGGCGATAAAAAAAGCATTTTTGCCCATCGAATCGGCAATTGCTGAAAAATCCCGCACGCTAGGCAGTCAAGAGCAGATACTCAACGAGGATCGAGCAGTGCTTGAATCAATCAAATTACGGCTGTCGCTGATTTGATCAGTACGTTTCATCAGTTGTCAAAACGGCTTGAGTGCGCTGCCAACGATCGACCGAATAGCGTTTAGCCTCATCAAGCTGCTTAAAATAGAAAGGCCCGCATTCATAAAGGCCAGGGAAACGAGTGGATTGGTAAATATTGCAAGGCTTGGTATGGGAGCCGAATTCACCATAAGCGCCCCAAAAAACCCGACCCAGGTAAATACCTTTTTCCCAATAGATGTCTTTCAATTTCATCATAAGACCTCAATGCCAATCACGCTACGAATGTTCCCAATGATAGCCGATGTTCAAATAGCCGCAAGTACGAATGGCCGTCTTGGAATATCAGCTATCCTGATCGCTACTCGACACAGATCCACTAGCTTTCGAGCGCTTCTTGATCGCTGGTGATGGGGTCGCGTTCGACGACTTCGCCCATTCCTCCTGCATCTTGCGTAACGCCACCAATTCCCCTTCCTGACGCGCGACCTGCTCACGGGCTTGTGTTCGTTGCTCGCGTTCCTGCTGCACCTCGGTCGTCAACGTCTGCACCTGCTGATGGGCGTGTTCAAGCTGGGCTTGCAGCGTTCCAATCTGCGTCGCCTGTTGCTGCAACTCGTGACGTAACCCATCCCGTTCTTCCTGAATCTTTTGAATCTGTTGCTCCAGGGTTTCGACCGTCTGTGAAGCATCCTGGAGTTCCTGTTCCAGTGCCTGTCGGTCGTGGTGCAACTGATCCCGACCGGCTTGCAACGCCTGTTCAGCCGCTTGATGAGCCAGCGTATGGAGTTCCAACGCCAGTTCGCGCAGTTGAGCCGACCATTGAGCTTCAAGTCGATCGAGCACACCGGCGATGCCCTCGGGTAGGGGCCGCGGTTCGGGCTGGGGGACGCCCTGAGCCTGGTGCTGATCCCAGACAGTCTTGAGGCGATTCGGAGCGCCACTCCCGATCACTTGGCGTAAGGCAAAGCCGGTCACGTTACGACCCTGTTCGACCAGGGATCGACCGGCTGCAATGATTTCTTCATCGGTGACTTCCACGGGACGCATGGGGCGGTTCCTCAGATCGGAGTGGGGTGTGTGTCCCAACGATAGCACACCGGATCAGACATGACAAACTATTAAACAAACAAAGTCACAAATAAACAAAGTAATAAACAAACAAAACTAACGCCCACCTTCAAGCACCGGTCAGTGATTGAAGATTTCAGCCGGTCGGCGTAGGGTTCGGAATGTGTTGTGGGATGTGGGAGACCCCCTTGATGGCCACGTTCGCCTATCTGCGTGTCAGTACCGATCAGCAAACCGACTCCGGAGCCGGCCTGGAGGCGCAGTACGATGCCTGCCTGAAGGTCGCCAGTGAACTGGTCGGGGTCTATCGCGATGAAGGGGTGTCGGGATCGACCGGACTCGATAAGCGACCGGCGCTGCTGGAAGCGATCGGGGTCTTGAGTCCAGGGGATGTGCTCATGGTGGCCAAACGCGACCGATTAGGCCGAGATCCGCTGGTGGTGGCCATGATCGAAAGTGCCGTTCAAAGGAAAGGAGCGCGGATCGTCTCAGCGGCAGGGGAGGGGACCGGTTCGGATAGTCCATCCGATATTTTGATGCGGCGCATCATCGATGCCTTTGCCGAATATGAGCGCCTGATCATCGGGGCACGCACCAAGGCCGCGTTACGGGCCAAGAAAGTCCGTGGCGAACGTGTGGGCGGGATTCCGTATGGGTATCAGTTAGGATCGGATGGTCGCGCCCTGATCGAGCAGCCGGAGGAACAGGCCATCAAACGGCAGGTGCAGACGTGGCATCAATCAGGAGTGAGTTACAGCGGGATTGCCAAACGCTTGAATGCCCAGGGAACGGTTCCGCGTGGTCAACGGCATTGGCATCCGCAGACGATCAAGAATATCTGTCTGTCGATTGGAGCTGAAGGAGAAAACGATGAACGATGGCGATCTGGTGCAGCGTATTGTACAAGGTAATGTCGAGCGTCTTGTGATCCGTCGCGACAACGGCACCGGACAGTTCGGGATTGTCGCGGAATGGGTTATACAGGGTTGAGCGCTTTAGCCTTACAGTAACGCAGATTTGCAGCGTTCAGCCCATGGAGGAGTTAACCAACTTCTATCGTTGGTTTTTCGTCCTGGCCTGTGCTGTTACCGGGCCGCAGCCTAGATAATGAAGCTGGAAAGTGTACATCTTTGCGTCGAATGTTCGGAAAATATCCAAAAAGTTGACCTGGGTCACGAAACGATTAGTGAAAGCGCTGCTACAATCAGCTTCCAATGCAGTCAATGCAATAGGAGTAAATGCCTTCTAAACAGCGGGATAGTATTTTGTTCTGCCTTGCACGCTTCGCGGTTCAGCGTCACTTAATAGCGTCTTTAAGATGCAATATAAAGATGATTTGCCGTAAGCGGTGAGGAATATGTCTGAATGGATTAAAGATAGCTACAAAGAGGTTTATTACTATGCCACTTCCAATTATTATCGGTGCTGCTGCTTTAGCAACGGCTGCTTATGGAGCCAAAAAAGGCTACGACGGTTATCAAAAACATTCTGAGGCAGATGAAATTGTCAAAAGTGCTAAAAGTCGCTATGAAAGAAAAAAATCCGCTTTTGATGAAAAGGAAGCAGAAACCACACTTGTTCTCGAAATGCTTGGAAAAAAAGAGTTAGAAATCGGCCAAAGCTTTGGCGAATTTAAGACATTAGCCGATAAGCTTCTTCAGCAATTGCAGGCAGATCGCCAGAATAAGCTAGAAATACGTATTCCTAAGCATGAACTTCAAAAAATTGAAAGCTATAGCTACACAGCCGCAGGCGTACTAGGCACTGTTGTCGGTGCCGGTGCAGCCGGTGCAGCGGCAGGTTTCGCTGTTTATGGTGGTGTCATGGCTTTGGGTGCCGCATCCACAGGGACAGCGATTTCATCACTTGCAGGAGTTGCCGCGACCAACGCAACTTTAGCCGCTATTGGCGGTGGTTCGCTAGCTACAGGTGGCTTGGGAATGGCTGGTGGTACAGCTATTCTAGGTGCCGCAGTTGCTGCGCCAATATTGGCGATTGCTGGATGGGCTTATAATAGTCATGGTGAAGAGGCGCTTAAGAATGCACATAAAGCTGACAATGAAGTCAGCGAAGCTGTCGGAAAGCTTGGCAGGGCGATCGAGCAGTTAATTTTAACCGAGGAATATGCGCGCAAGATCAAAGGTGTACTTTCTTCTATTTATGGTCAATTCAATCAGTACTTTGATAGCCTGAAGGAAATCGACAGTTTCTTACAAGACCTGAAAGGCCGTAATATTGATGAAGAGGCAGAGCTAGCCAAGCTCAATGATGAAATTATACGGATTATTGAAAATGGGTATGCTTTAGCGGCTATTTTAGTAGACGTTATTACAACGCCGATATTTAAGGTCAAAAAAGTCAATGGGGAAGTTCTGAAAGATGAGAACGACGTTCCGGTCATGGAAAGAGATGAAGATGATTTTATGATTGTCAACGAGACGAATTTGGACAAAGCTTTGATTAAAGCTCGATCTGATGCTGGAGGGATCGCGACGATCTGATTCTTTATTTTCATTAGGGGGACTAGATCCCCCTTTTCTTTATCCTATTTTGGGAGTATTAAGATGCAAGCCTCAGCCGCTGAATATCCCTGGCTCGAAGAACTTGAAAAAACAGTTGTCAACAGCTTTGTCACTACTTTTGGATTAGATTTTATTCTATTTAAAGATAAGATTGGTGGTGATGTAGATACAATCCATAATGTTCGTAAAGGAATTTGGGCCACCGATAAAGAAAAAGAAAATCATGAAAATCGAGGCGAATACTCTTCAAAAACTTATCATACACATGAGAACTATAAAGCCACTGGAAGAAGAGATAAACAGCTACAGCAAGAAGGGAATCTTTACGATTCATACAGTGACAGTGTTATGGATCGCAATAAGCAGCGCAATCTTGATCATGTGATCAGTGCTAAGGAAATACATGATGATGCTGGGAGAGTTTTAGCAGAGCTAGACGGTTCTAACTTAGCTAACCAAGATAGCAATCTTCAAACTACATCTGAGACTATTAATAAGTCAAAAAAGCAAACGCCTATTGATCAGTACCTTGAAAAGCTACCTAATCTTATTAATACGCATGAAAAGACGCTAGACGACTATCAGCAGCGTCTTTCTAGTATGCCAAGCGATAAGCTGGAACAAAAACAAGAAATCCTTGAACTTGAAAGCAAAATTCAAAAACAAGAGGAAAAAATTAAAGAACTTAAGTCTGTTGATCCTGATGCAATGCGAGAAAGAGATCGAGTTGCCAGGGACGCATACAACCAGCAAATCGATGTTACATACTACACGAGCAGCAAATTTTTAAAGCAAACTGCCACTGCGTCTAGTTTAACTGGACTCAAGATGGGCACTCGACAAATGCTAGGTCTGATCTTGGCTGAGGTTTGGTTTGAGCTTCGTGTTCAAATTCCTATCATTTTTGAAAAAATTAAAAATAAATTTGATTTTTCTGAATTTTTTAACAGCATTCAAGAGATATTACAAGGTATATGGCAGCGCGTTAAAGCACGATTCCAAGATTTCTTGATTGCGTTCAAGGATGGTGTGTTTGCAGGCGTTTTCTCTAGCGTTACGACCACTGTCTTTAATATTTTTGCCACCACTCAAAAAATGGCGATCAAGATTGTTCGAGAAATGTGGGCGCATATCGTTAAAGCCATCAAATTGATTATTTTTAACCCTGAGCAACTTGGTTTTGTCGATCTCTGTAAATCTGTGGTGTCAATTCTGTCTGTGGCGGTCGCCACAGTAGTAGGAACAATGATTTACACTCAACTGCTACCATTACTCAGCTTTCCCTTTGGCAGCGAGCTAGCGGCTTTTGCCAGTGCGCTGATCACTGGATTGATTACACTCGGACTTAATTATTTTATGATCTACAGCAAATTAGCTAAAAAAATATGGGCTTTTGCTGAATCGATTATGCCTCATGCCGATGCTGTGAATAAATTCAAAGCGATCAATGCGGAACTTGATCGTTATTTGCTTGAGTTGAGTCGGCTTGAGTTTAATTTTGACACTGTTGAATTTCATGCTTTTTCGCAAGAACTAATGTCCTGCAATACTGAAATTGAGCGTAGCCTTCTTCTGAAAGCGGAAGTGGAAAAGCGAGGTATTGAGCTTCCCTACGAAATGGGTAACGCTAACAGTACTCGAAAGTGGTTGGCATCGTTAGTCAAGTGAGTGATGCAAAACTTTCCATGTAACCGTTGCGGAGTGTGTTGTCAGAACGTCAACCTGGCTGATGAAACTCGATTTTTAGACCGTGGTGATGGGACGTGCTCGCATTACAACGAACTGAGCAAATCCTGTACTATTTACGCCAACAGACCCGAAATCTGTCGTGTAGACCTACAATATAGGCTGCACTATGCGCATTTATATAGTTGGAATGAGTTCGTTGATTTAAACATGCAGGCATGTCGTCAACTGGCTGAATTGAAAAAAATGGAGTTATAAAATGCGAGCTAACGCCTATATTTTAAGCGCTTTCGCGTTAACCCTACTAAGCGGTTCAGTTTCAGCCAAGTGCTTGCCTCAGTCAGATGCACATCCTGAGTGTAGATACCCAGTCGGGGATTCCTGGTGTGCTGAAAAGGATCGATTCAATCCCTATGCCTACTCGGATCAGTGCTTGGCGGCGGTCTCAAGCGCAACCGATGTCGAAACGATTCGCTTCTGGAATACGAACCGCGTATTTGCTAACCAGGGCCAATGCTCGGCGGTATTCTTTTTTGACAGCGGAATGCAATCGATTGAGAATCTGCAAGTTTCGTTTTCAGCGCAGAACACTTCAGGCGAGAATGTCGCTACCGGAACCTTGGAGGTCGACAGTTTCGGAAACGGATCTGCCGATCGTTACGCCGATGCTTTTGCTGAAAGCGAGCATTTTTGCGATGATGATCTGACGATTGTTGTCGATCAGGCCACAGCGATCATCGAAGGTCGAAAAGTGGACCTATTAGCCCAGAAAGCGTTGGTCCCGGAAGACTTCAAGCCTTTCAAGATTCACACGACATCGGCGCGTCATACCACTACAAGTCAATCGGGTACCTTAACTGTTGTTCCAAAGGCCGGACTGGTGCCCAAGGAAATCTCTATCCATGGACCGGAAGATGATGATTTCAATGGCTATGGTTGCCCTTATAGAATTACTCCCGCTCCAGGGACCAACGTTCAACCAGGCAGTACAGTAACGTTTCGGAGTGCCTGGGAAGCCGGTTAACGCCATGTCGCGTTACCGATGGCGAAGCCTGGAAAGCTGTGAAAATAGCTGGCCAGCGAGCGTTGACGCCAAGGGAACAGATTCAGTGTGCAGGTCTTGATGACCACATGACGGACATTCCGAAAAGTGCTCACCGGGCTTGAGGGCGTCGCTGCTCGGATGTACGGTTGTTGACCAACCGCATTGAGGACAGCGGTAGGTTCTCGGTTGCGGTCGAATCGGCATAGATCACCTGTTGGGGGCTGTGATGACACTCAAAACGATCGCACGGATTGTACTGGCTACCGGTCTGGCGTTGCAGACGCTGCACACGGTCGCGCAGCCTTCGTTTGACTGTACCAAAGCCACCACGCTAGTGGAAAACGCCATTTGCCAAGACCCGGAACTCGCTGCAATGGACGGAGCGTTAGCGGAACAGTATCAGGCCGTATGGCGTGCCACATCGGGAGAGTCGGACCGGCAGGCGCTCAAGAAGTCGCAACGGGCGTGGCTTGCCAAGCGCAACCAGTGCAAGGATCGCCCGTGTCTGGTCAGAGCCTACCGTGAGCGCCTGGACGCCCTGGAGGTCGCTGTCGCCGATCCTGAGTCCAAGCGGTTCAGTCGTTGCCGCCTGGATGTCCGGGGACAGCGCTACATCGATGGTCCTTGTACGGGATCGCTGGACTCGGACGGCAGCTTCCAGATCTACACGCCCGCTTACTTTGCGATGGTCCAGGTCGAGCAACCCGGCATTGCCTTTGGCTTCTGGAACGAGGACGCCTATGCCTCACAGGCGCATTCCGATCTGGGGCGTTTGACCCGTGATGGAGCTTGCTGGACAAATGCCCAGGCCAGTGTGTGCGCCTGGAAGTAGCCACCCATCAATGCAACGCTCAATGCACGAACCCAGGAGATGTCGAACATGAAGCGTGTCATCTGTCGTCTGACGTTAGCCTTGACGGTCTTGGCGACCTTCGCATCGACGGCATGGGCCGATCAACGCTATACCATCCGCTATGAGCTACGCCAAGGCAGCAAAAGCGTCTCGAACACCAAAACCGTCACAGCGGAGACAGAACGCACGGCCATTGAGATCGTCAGAAGTACCGCTGAATCTGAGCGACCCGGTTATACGTTTATTTTGAAGTCATCAAAAAAAAGGGATTGAAAATTTTTCATATTTCGACGTGAAGGTTTAAATCACCAGATTTATCTGGTTGTTTTTTCTGATAGGAGTTTTTCATGTTTAAGACGATCATTTTCGCAATTTTTTTTGCTATTTCTTTTTCTGCTTTTGCAGGCGATGTCACTCGCGTGAAATGCGGTGGAATTAACGCTGTGATTGTACAGCATCAGCCTGGAAGTTTTGTGGCTATGGGTGCTACGAAATTTGAGCTAGATGAGACTATGGACTATTATGGTCCATATTGTCTCACAGTCGAAGGAGTACCACATATTGGGTACCTTGAGACCAGCGGTAATTCTTATGAAGGTTATTATTTAGGTAATACTCAAACTAAGCGGCTTTATGAGATTAACTATGAAGCTGCGGTTGAGGTAGGGTTGTCTTCGGCAATTAAAAGCGAAAGAGATTAACGTATTTGCCTCAGTTCTGGTAATAACTATTTTTTATCTTTTTCAGCGTGCTCCCAGTCATGGGAGCGCGAAGTACAACCCGACAGATCGTAGCATCATTCGTGCAGCGAATGGCGGAGATGCCTGAATGCCGAATCTGTCCTCGAAGTGGAACGAACCTTGGCTGAAAATTTGCCACGTTGCGAGGAAAATTGGATGCCAGCCCGTCACGCATCCTGAGCGACGATGACACTCTGGTTCTTCTGCGTCGCTGGATCAGCTTAAATAACATCGCCACTGTGGTCTCACTTGCCCACAGTGGCGATGATCAGGCTACAGTTCTATTCCCAAAAACAAACAGTTGCTTTGTCACTTTTCCAGCAGGGGCCGCTTTTTGTCATTGGTCCCAAATCTGAATGAGCGTGCGTTGCATAAGCTTCCTCGTTCCAGAAACCTATCGCACCATCTTCATAGATTTGTACTATTGCAAAATATTCAGGGCTATTGATTTGAAATCCACCATCATTATTTAAATAACCTTCGCATGGATCATCAATATAAATCTCTCCTGAAACTTCTAAGTAACAACGTCTAAGATCTGTAGCCTCTGGATCAAACAAATTTGTTTCCTCAGCGACTTGGGCTTGGGCTGCTTCCTCAGCAGCCTGGGCTTGGGCTGCTTCCTCAGCAGCCTGGGCTTGAGCCGCTTCCTCAGCAGCCTGGGCTTGAGCCGCTTCCTCAGCAGCCTGGGCTTGAGCCGCTTCCTCAGCAGCCTGGGCTTGAGCCGCTTCCTCAGCAGCCTGGGCTGTGGTTTCAGTCGATAAAATTTGATTGACTATATCGATGTTTATTGGGTCAAGTTTTTGTGTAAGAATATTTGTCCCATCTGGATTAATTTCTGAAGCATCTGCTGTCATTAGCCATGCCAATCTTTGCTTTAAATTGTTGACGGAATAGCTTTTTGCGACATAACCTGCTCGTGGGTTTGAGAAAAAAACAGATTTTTCGATCAGAAGTGATGTGCTGTTTTTTCCTTTTGCTTGCATGTCGGTTATTTTTAATTTTAAAAATTCAATATTTCTTTTTATTAGAGCTTCTCTTAGTTCTCTAGCCTCTGATTTTATTCTTTCAGCAGTATATCCGTTTAGTTTATTTTCGTTTTTGAAAAGCAATATCAGTAGATCAACATCTTTTATAAGTAATCCTTCTTCCTCAATAGACATTCCTGATGTCATTTTTGACCAACTTTCTGGATTTCTGGTGTCGAACTTTGGACTGCCAAATCCAAATCCAAATCCGACTAGAAAAATTGAGGCTAAAAAGAGCAAGATGGAGTAATAAAAATATTTTTTATTCATCTAATTTTCTCCGAAAGATGCGGGTAACTTAACCACAAGACGTCAATGGAGTCTGTGACCTAGATCAACATTTCGGGCATTTTCATGCTCTATCTAACCGTCTCCGGAACCATCGATTCGTATCCGTCTGATCGCAAAAGAAAAACCCCCTGTCCAACAGGAGACACGGCCCACCTGAGCCGTGTCTCCTGCACTGGAGGGAGCGAGTCCCCCGACAACGCCCCGCTCAGAGCCAACCCTGTTCGGCGAACGACACGCCCCGCCCCTCACCGACGATGATGTGATCGAGCACCCGCACCTCGATCAAGGCCAACGCCTCCTGAAGCGTGCGGGTCAAGGTCCGATCCGCCTGGGACGGGTCGCTACTGCCGGACGGATGGTTGTGGGCGAAGATGACCGCCGCCGCTCCGGTCTCGATGACGGTGCGCACCACCTCCCTGGGATGGACGTAGGCCGTGTCGATGGTACCGCGAAACAGTTCCTGGTAGCGCAACACGCGATGGCGGTTGTCGAGCAATAGCACGGCGAAGACCTCATAGGTCAGTCCGTAGAGACGCAACTTCAGGTAGTCGCGGGTAGCGTCCGGACTGGTGAGGGCCTCTTGAGCGACCCGATAGTGCCGCTCCAGACAGTCGATGGCCTCGGCCACCAAGGTCCGTTCGGTAAAACTCAGGGTGGGACGACGCTGGGCATCGGACTCCAGCACCCGCCATTGGCTCGGATGGGACATGAGAGTTCTCCATGAAGGCTGGAGACACCGGCCCAGAACAGGCCGGTGTCGTTTGGGATGAAGGACGGGACTTAAGCGAGCAGCAGGTGTTCGGTGATGTGGAACAGTTCGCGCTTCAGATCGGCGATGTCATTGATCCGGATGGCGTGGGGAAACACCCGCGAGACATCCACGGCGATCCCAACGCCGAGCATCTGGAGACCGGCAGTGGTGGCCTGTCGGATCAGGTCACGGGTACTGTCGATGTCGTTGGGTACCCCATCGGTGAGGGTCAGAATCACCTTGCGTGCTTCGGGACGTCCCAACAGATCCGCCGCCGCAAACCACAGCGCACCGGTCATCGGGGTACCACCCCGTCCGCGTTGCACGAAGGCTCCCGCACGGGTAGCGACCCGTTCACCATGGGCCAAGAGACCGGTGATCCGATCCTCCTGACCCCCGATCCCTGGAAACGCCGACACCGCACAAGACACGCCCTTGACCGGTTCCAAGGCCAGGGCCAAGGCGAGTGCCGCGTCCAACGCCAGGACATCCTGACCACCGGCCATCGACCCCGACAGATCGATCAGCAGATGCAACGCCGTATTCGGAGCGGTCTTGTGATCCCGGAGACGAAAGATCCGGGGATTGCCCACACCGGCGCGATGCAGATGGGCACTCGACAACGCCCGTCCGCGTGGTGTGATCCGGGTCTGTTCCAGGGTCTGAGCCTCGACCAAGGCGTGCAAACGGGCCGTCAGCTTGGCCGAATGGAGCTTGACCCGCTGCAACGCCGACTGACCCTGATGGGGTTCACCCCGAAAGCGCTCCATGGTCGGCAACAGGGTCGGGGCATAGACGCTCTGCGCCCCCAAGGTTTCGGCGACGGTTTGGAACAGATCGGCGGGGAGTTGGTCAACACCGGCCTCCAGGGTCGACTGAAGGGCGTCTTGCATCGCCTTGGATACGGGGACCGTGCTCGATGGCGTGCTCTGTTGTCCCGCTGTGGCGTCCAGTGATTCCGAATCCGTGTCCGTGTTCGACGTGGATTGACGTGTGGAGTTGGCCGCGTGATCCGTCCCCTCACCAGTTTCCGATGCCTCGGAATCCTCCGCTCCGGTTCCAGTCGTGTCTTGATGATCAGATTCCGTGTCCTGGGACGTGGGTGCATCCGCTTCAGCCTCGGCTCTGGATGACGGATCATCCCGGTCTGTTCCACACCCCGGACCGCTCTCCGACGGTTCGCCCTCTCCGGTGTCTGCCGCTGTCGATGTCCCTGCATCCTCCGGCTCCTGGGCTTCCTGCTCGATCAGGGCGACGATCCGTTGTGCCAGGATCATCGTCTCCGCCGTACTCGTGAGGGTCGACATCTCAGTCAGAAGTCCATGCAGACGTTGGACAAACCGCGACCCGAATACCTGACGCATGACCTGATCGGCGGTCTGCGCGTGTGGGGTGAGCGCCGATTGCCGACGGTAACGTGCTCGGGACAGGGCCAGGAGTCCATTGACCAGGATCTCAGCCGGGGTGTCGTTCGGTGTGACGGGCGAGAGTCGACCCTGTGCGATCAGGGTCTCGACGACCGTATCCAGGGTCTGGCGCGTCCCCGGATACTGCCGGATCATCGCCTGCTCGATGCGCACATCTTCCAGGATGTTCTCGATACAGCGACCCAGCGCCGTGGGATGACGGGGGTGGTTGAAGTCGGTCAAACGCACATGCCCGGCTTCATGGGCCAGATAGCCAAAGGCCAGGGAATGGGCCTGATCGGTGTCGGCGAGCGTCGGGATCTGGATCATCCGCCCATCGGTGTGGGCCTGATCGCCTCCGACCTGAACCGGGATACCGAAACGACGCCCATAGGCTGCCGCCACAATCGGCAGGGCACGGGTCAAGGTGTGCAGGGACATAGGGATCTCCACATAAAAAAGGCGCTTCACCCCAGGGATGAAGCGCCGGATCAGGGAAGGGAACGAACGGTGTCGGTCTGTCAGGGATCAGAAGAAGAAACTGCGGATCTCGGACTCGTCCGCTGTGACCAACGGACGATCGACGCTGTGAGCCTGATCCGCCCGCTCAGGAAGGCCCCGTGATGGGGGAACGAACAGCGGTGTGGAACGGGCCGCGATCTCGGACAGGTGTTGCTGAAGGGTCCATTGACCGGCTCCATGCCGGGCCAGACGTTCGGGATCGGCCAGTAACAACGCCAGTCCCATGCCTTCATTGAACAGCGCCCCAGTGATAGGCGCGGTGTCCGGCAGCCGTCCCAACCAGTCATCCAGGGTGTCGACCACCGGCTGAATGCGCGCATCGATGAAGGACAGACAGGCCAGTTTCTCGCGGATGCGTCCAAAGGTACCCAGCGCCCGCCGATGGAGCTTGTCACGTCCTTCAAAGCTCCCGTCCAGATCACGGGCCATCTGCGCGACCTCGGCAAACACCCCATCGCCCAGTCCCTGGATCTCCTCCTCCAGGGTACCGGGGTGTTCAGCCGGTGTGATCTGCACCAACTGATAGCCGAAGCGCAACCGACCGGCCACAAGGTTCGCCGGTTCAATCGCCCGACGAATCGGCGCTTCCCAGGCCGGCAGACTGGCAATCCAAGCCTCCAGCGCCTGGTCATAGCCCGATAGAAAGGTCTGCGTTTCCTGATCGAACTCGGTTTTGAGTTGAGCGAGTTGCTCGGCCACCGATTCAGCGTGAACCTTGGGCACCGCATACCCACCCAGAAAGCGGGTGCCGACCCGCAGACAGGTGCGTTCGGCGGCTTGCTTGAGGCGATGGAAGCCCTTGAGGGTGTCGGGATCACAGATGCGTTTCGATCCCAGCGACACCAGATCCTCGGGCGGAATCTCGGTGCCGAGCTTGAGATCCTCGGCCCGCAGCTTCTTGCGACCCGACCAGATGGAGACCGACAGGATGATCAGTGTGACCTGATCGGTGAGCGTGGTCAGTGTGGGGTTGACGTGCATGGCGTATTCCTCAATGACAAGGCGACGCGCACGTTCGCCCAGCGGCGAACGTGACGCCGCTGTGGGCGATGAAAGGTTGGGTCAGAAGTAGAAGCTGTCGTCGGTCGGACCCAGCAGGTCCGACAGCTTCAGGGGGTGACGACGACGATCCGGCGTGGAGGATGGAGGCGATGACGTGGGACGTCCCTGCGCATCGAGCCAGACCGAACCGACGTAGGTGTAACCCTGACGCAGCTTGGCCTGTGCCCGATCCAGGGCCACACGCAGCGGTTTGAACTGGAATTGCCCCAGGTGTCGGGCTGGTCCCCAGCGAATCTCGGTCTCACCGTGGCCCAGATCCCGATAGGCCCACTCCTTGGACCGACCATCCGGATGCCGGAACCGATACAGCTCGAAGCGGTTCATGGCGTCGTCGTCCAGTAGTCGCCGAAGATGTCGGCACAGAGACGATGAATGGCCTCCCGCTGCTCGGGTTCGGCCCGTGCGGTCAAGGCTTGGCTCAGGGCATAGGCAAAGACATTGGGGGCGCCCTTGAAGGTCAGACTCAGCGACGCCCAGCGCACCAGGGTCCGGGTACTGAGGGTGACGGTCAGTTCCGGTTCGCCTTCCGGACTGCCCTGGAACAACCGCCGCACTTCAGCGGCCACCAACAGCATCTTGTCGATGATCAACTCCGGCAGCTTGGGAGCGGCAGCCTGGATCACCGCCTTTTCCACCTCCGGTTCCGGGTACCGAACCTCGATCACCCGGAAGCGATCCATGAACGCCAGATTCTGACGCTGGACGCCTTGATAGAGTCCCGAACGATCCCCGGCTCCCGCCGAGTTACCGGTGACGAACAGCCGAAAGCGCGGATGGGGTCGAATCACCTCACCGCCGTTTTCAGCAATCACCAGCGGTTGACCCTCGATGATGTCGTTCAATCCAGCCAGTTCCGAGGGGTCCATCAGGTCGATTTCATTGAGGATCAGAATGTGACCCTCTCGCACCGCCACCGACAGCGGACCATGGACGAACTGCGTCGAGCCATTGACCAGCACGAACTGACCGATCAGCGCACTGAGTTCCAACCGACCATGACAGGTCACGGCCTGGACCGGCCAATTCAACCGCGCGGCGATCTGTGTGACCAGACTGGTCTTCCCCGCTCCCGACGGACCGGTCAGAAACAGTCCATCGCCACGGGCCTCATGCAGATAGGCCAGCACATCCCGCAGCAACTCGGGACGAAAGACATAGGGTTGACGGATCGGGATCTGCGGATGCGTCGCATCGGCGAATCCCTGGACCTCCAGCTCGGGACGGGCGTTGACGCCAAAGGTCGTGGCGACCGTGAACGATTGGGTAGACATGAATCCTCTCCAGTGTTGAACACCAACACGCACAGACGCCCGTTCCCTGGAGTCGTCTCCAGAGATCGGAACGCTGTGGGTTGGATCGGTGGGGGGTTAGAAGTAGAACGACGGAATTGTTGAAACAGACGCACGGACAGGTTCGGCGTCCACCCCTGTTGCAGGGGCGTGCAGCGTCACCTTGACCCGCTCACTGGCGGGTTTGCGGAAGCGTTCCAGGATCGACGCCTCCAGATTCGGAGCGATGTCGGCTAACAGGGCGGCATAGTCGACGGCCCCGGATTGCCGATAGCGTGTCACCCGTACCCCGGCATACTCGGCCTGACGGGAAGCGCCCATCAGGGTCACGAATTGCGTCTCCAGGTCACGCAGCCGTTCCTGAACCGCCTTGAGTGGGGATTCCAGACGCTGACGTTCCGCCTTCAGGGCGTGGTAGTCCTGGGCCAATCGGGTCCAGGTCTCCCGCTCGGCTTCAGACGGTTGATAGGCGTCGCGGGTTGGGTCCGTGACCGGAGCCTGTCCGGTCTGGATCAAGTCCCAGAAGGTCAGACAGGCCGGCACCAGTTCATCCTGAATGAAGGACTGATCCCGTGGCAGACAGAACTCCAGCGCCTCCAGTCCGTCGCGACAGGGATCAAACACCAACCAGCCTTGCGTCGCCTCCGTGACATAGAGCTGGAACTGCAACTGACACCACGCCAGTCGGTAGGCCGTGGCCTGATCGCCCTGGTCGCGGATGGCCTCATAGGTCGCCACCGTGGGTACCTTGAGTTCGACCGGTTCACCCAGGGCCGAGAGTCCATCGAGCGAACAGCGCAACACCGGATACTGACTCGATTCGGCACACAGCGGCATCAAAAGCGTCCGATGCCGACGTTCAAAGCCCTGACGCACGCGGTCTTCCAGGGCGATTCCCCGCTGGACCACGGGGTTGGTACTGAGATCCTCCGGGGGATGCAGACCGGTGCGTTCGGCCCACAGTTGCCAGGGCGTCTTGTACGGAGAGCGCCCGAGAATGATCGGCGCTTCCGACGCCGTGATTCCCTGGGCACGCCAAGCGTGCCACTCGGGGGTGCGTTGACGATGATCGATCGTGTGCATTCGAGATCTCCAGGCCATAAAAAAGGCCCGTCATCCGGGGATGACGCGCCTGAAGGGGGAGAGTGGTTTGAGGTGTGAGAGAACGGGAAAGGATCAGGCGGCTTCAGCGGGAGGCGGCAGCGCCTGTTCCTGGGCACGTTCCAGACCCTGGAGTGCATAGCTCAGCGCTTCACCGGAAAACCGCTGGTGAAAGTAGTCCTGGGCCGTACTCCACGCTTGGCTGTGGGCGGCCCGTTCGATCAGCGCATCGATCTGGGCCTTCCAGTCCGGCGTCTCAGGTGGGTCGACGGGAGTGTGTTCGGTCGACGTGGTGGGCGTGTCGACCAGGATCTCTTCGGGTTCGATGGACTTGCCGGCCATTTCCTCGGCGGTATAGTCGGCTTCCTCGGGAAACGCGGCGCGCAGACTCGCCGCCTTGGCACACTTCAGAAGCTGTCCCCGTGGTCGCTTGATCCACATGGCGGTTGGCACCTCGGAGTATGCTCCACCGGCACGAGAGTAGGTTTCCAACCAGTACACCCGTTCGGAGAACGGACAGCGCATCCCGTGCAGCAGACGGTAGACCGTCACCTCGCACCACTCGGGAAACGTCACCTCGACCTGAGCGTCCTGCCAGTTGCCGTTCGTTTTCACCCGTCCCTGAAAGGTCAGGGTCTGATCGGGACCAAACTGCGCCGGATCGAGACCCGCATACTGACCGGTGCGTGCGGCGGTGATCTGCACCTCATTGATCCCCGGCCAGATCGTTTCGACTTCACGCCCCAGCCGCTTGCTCCACATCGGCACGATATTGACCGGACGCTTGAGTACATCGAGTCCGCGTGCCTGACAGTAGCGCACCGCCAACAGGATGCCCTGGGCGGTATTGGCGTTGGGAAAGATGCTCTCGGTGAGCACCTGCCAGGTGGTGGTATCCAGTCCGAGTGCGCTCAGGGTCGTCTCGGGAACCTGGAGACGGAGATCGGAACTGGACGGTTGCATGGACGGCGCCATGATGAACCTCCATGGAAAACACGGGACTATGGTCCCGTGTGTGAGGGTGGGATTAGAACGGCACCTCATCGGGTGACAGGACCAATGGTTGACGCTGGGGATCGAGACCCCAGTACGGCGGTTGATCACCGACGGGTAAAGCCACCTCGGGACGATGCAGATGCAGCGTGATCTCCCCGATCAGGGTGTCGTGACGGTCGAACAACAGCAGCGATTGCCACCAATGCATCCGCCCCTGGTGTTCAAACGGTCGTCCATCGGCGCTGACCTGGATCTTGGCCACATCATGGACGTTGATTGAGAGCGGCATGGCCGGTTCCTCCACGGTCGGGGTTGAACGTGAACAGCGTCCGTCAGGCCCGAAAGGTTCCCGGATCTGAGGATTCAGCCGCATTCGGATCGCTGAAGCGATGCCCGCAGCGCAGACATTCGCAGTTGTGCAAGACCTGCGCATCGATCACCTCACCAAGTTTGGCACCCGCCACCCCTCCGGTCGTGGCTCCCAGCAAGCCACCCAGTAACGCTCCGGCAAAACCTCCCAGGGTCGCTCCTATCGGACCAAAAGCGACCAGACCGACACGACTTCCCACCTGAGCACCGGCCAGGGCTTTGGCCGCTCCAGAAGCGGCTCCACCCACGGTTCCCACCAGACCGCCCATCCGTTTGGCGACATCCCGCTTGATGACTTGCATCGACTGACAGTTTGGACATGACACCAGCATGACCGTGACCTCGTAATCAACATGACAGGGGAAAACGCCACGCGATTGCAGACCGATGGAATCTAAGGATTCCATCGAGTGCCGCGGACGTTTTTACACGGAGTTCAGAGACTCCTCACCTGAGATATATGTGACTGTTTTTCAGTCCGATCCAGGTTTTCTGGGAGGTGGTTTTTCGGTGCGAAAACGATGCTCATCGAGTGCCAACAGCCTCGATGCAGAACCCACGCTGGAACCCTAACTTTTTTAAAAGTCGTCACCGACGTTTGATCTGGATTTCAGGGAGGATAGAGGCGGAATGATACTGGTGATTCAGGCATTTTCAGGAGGAGAAAACCGAGGGGATTTCTGGAGTATATAGAGTTGTATTGGCTTAACAGCCCATGTAGCACTTAATGCTTCATGGCTTAACAGCCCATAGAGCACTTAATCATACATAGATCAATAGCCTATATAGCCAGCCCTGCTTAACAGGGCCTGATACGCTGAGTTATATCAATAACAATATAAATGATAGATAGAGCCTTATATACACTAGCTAACAGCGCACCGATATCTAGAGACCCTAGATAAGAGAAATAGCCTGATAGCGCCAGAAGGGATACATCGCCGGATAAGCCACACAGTACACTCACACATGAAGGATGAACATCAAGATCGAGATTGATCTATCCAGATATACAAAGCCTATGGGACAAACCCAGAGTTACTACCTTTAAGTAAAGAATCCATCATGCCTGAAGTGTTACAAAGTATCCATAGTCAGATCTGCGAACAAGAGACCTTCTATCGATACCAGATCCCGATAGAGCGACTGACCCAAGACTTCAACGATTCCTGGTCATGAAACGCTGTCCTTGTGGGTATACCCACGAACAGACAGAGAGCGTTGGGATAAAAAATACTTCGGCGGTCGATGGTGTGACGTGAGGATTCACGTTCAATGCATCCTTACGATGGATCTTGGTTTCTTGGTTAACAACACAGTGAGCGACCGTCATGATGATCGACAATGCCAAAATGCCGGATGAGATTTTTTATGCGCTGGAAGAGGGTTTGCTGGTCAACGATCCAGGGAATGCCCAGCGTATTAGAACGGAAGACAAGGACGCCTTAGAGAAGGTCAAGTGTCTCAATACCCTGATGATCGCCCTGAGTCGGAATCGTGAGGTGTTGTTTCGGGTCAGACAGCGGCGAGGTCAACCACGAATCTCCATGGGTCGTTGTGCGTTGGGAGAGCACCTGTTTCGAGCGATTCGGGTCGATGCCTTAAACATCTGTGAGCATTTCCCGTTTCATGTGTTTGATCCGCTGGTGGAGTGTTTTCTTCAACACCGCAACGCCGACGAATCCTTGGTCTCCAGGGTTCAGATGTATCACGACCACCCGGATACGGTCGATGTGTTCAGGTTGGCGGAGGATCTCAACGAGTTTGCCAATGGGTTACGGTTGTTCATGGCCGGTTCGGAGATGGCGAAACGGATCAAAATTCGACGGCAGGCGAGTCGTCGCTTGTACCAAGGCAGCTTGAACTACATCGATCGTCTGTTTGAACGCTATGCACGACTGTTGGTGGTCCGGGTCGATTTGTCGTTTCTAACGCCGTCTCAGTGTCATGATCGTGATTGGATACCGGTGACGTTTGAGGACGCCTTAGCGTACCGTGAGCGGTTCACCCGGAGTTTGAAACGTGAACCGCTGTTTGAACATCTCGTGGGATATGTCTGGAAAATCGAACACGGCGCTCTGAAAGGGTTTCATACCCATTGGCTGTTCTTTTTCGATGGGTCCAAGGTTCGGGAGGATATAACACTGGGACACTTGATCGGTGAACACTGGAAAGTCATCGTCGGTTCACACGCGACTTACTGGAACTGTAATTTTTACAAAACCCAGTATCGCCATCTGGGAATTGGACAGATCGATCATACGGATCAAACCAAACGGCAAGCGTTACAGCGCGTGGTTCAGTATTTGTGCAAGGTCGATGACTTTATCAGTTTGAAACATACAGGATGGCGGCAAACCTTTGGACGGGGTGAGATAAAACCCTTACCGCCGGTCAAACAGGGTCGTCCACGTCAAAAATCCTCGATGGATCACACGACTGACAGGTCAGGATAGTCCAAAAAATACGCGGACGTGACATGCTTTGGCTGGAGACGACATCGAAACGTTCAAGGAGACGTCCACCGAACAGGTGATCCAGCCAAAGCTTCCACTCCACCGCTTCGAGGTACACCATGTTCCAGATCGACGATACGCTGTTTGACGCTTACCCTATCCTCCGGGACAGTCTGTTGCAGCGTAAATATAACAAGCTCGTAGAATCGTTAGGCTACATCACCCAGGATCAGGACGCACTCGATGCCTTGATCCGTGTGGTCGAACTCGGATTGGCTTTAGACCAACACCAACAGGGCGATCCATTGTTCACGTTGCAGCGTACACTTCGGGGTCAAACGTATCTCGATGTCAGACAGCATCCCCTTGGTTACAAACTCTATCAGGCGATTCGGTTTGATGCCAGTCTGATCCGTCGCCATTTTTCCCTGCATCAGTTCGATCCCTGGATCGCGTGTTTCCTGCGACAGGTCGAACAGCAGCCTGACCTTCAGGAGATCCTCCAGCTCTATCGTGAGGACGCGATCACCATCGACCATCGACGTGTCTATGACGCACTCCAGACCTGTGTCCAAGCCTTGCGTTCTCTCCTTCAGTACGGACCGTTCTTCCTCGACATCCAGCAACGCTATCGTGAGATGCAGCATCGTCATCAGCGGCTGCATTCCTATGTTAAGTCTCGGCTGGAACAGACGGAAAAACTGATGGTGTGTCGGGTCGAACTGACCTATCAAGACCCGATACGTTACTACAGGAAACGTCGACCGTACATCACCTTCGATCAAACCTTGGATCACCAACAGGCGTTTGCCCAGAGTTTCGCAACGCTCGGTCTGTTTGAGCATCTGGTTGGCACTATCTGGAAGCTCTCCTACTCAGCCTGCCGAGGATTTTACTACCAGTGGTTCTTCTTCTTCGATGGGAACGCGGTATTGAGTGGTTGGGAGATGTCCGACCGGATCGGTAAACACTGGCGAGAACTGGTTGGAGACAAGGCCCGTTTCTGGAATCAGCATGTCGATTCCGGCAAGTATCAGCGCTTGGGGACAGGGATGATTGAGCGGGATCAGTGGTCACGGTGGTGCAATCTGGATCTGGCGTTACGGAATCTGTGTGTGGTCGACTACTTCATGCAGTTGCAACATCCACAGCGACGCACCTTTGGTCGTGGGTACATTCGACGTTCTCCGGAGGTTCGTCTGGAGTATTCCGATGCGTATTCAGTCGAGCAGTCGAATATGGAACAGCATTGGAATCAGTGGCGGGCGAAAAACATCGCGTAGGATTCGCCACGTATCACGCTCAGAGCGTCTGTGAGTCGATTCCGGTAGGAGAGGACTGGGATCGGTTCACAGGCGCTCAGGAGGCGATAGCAGCGGTTTTAGAGGGGGGTATGATAGAGTAGTCTCCGTAGACGCACTCGTAGACCGTGAGCGCTTCTGAGCACGAACCTGTGCCTGATCAGGGATCGTCTACAATGGGGATTGAGCCTCCTCTGAAGCGGGGAGCGACAGACCCGCTGAGTGGTGCATCCAGGCTGTGAGCCGGTATCGATTCAAAAATCTAAGTTATTGATTTACAATTCAAGAGAACTAACTCTAAGTCAGGGGAACCAACTCTAAAGCAAGGGAACTAACTTTCGGGCTGGATTTCGACTGTCTTCGGCCAGCGTTCCTGGCCTTCGACTAGATCGCACAGACTACAGACCATGTCTCACTCGCCCACACCGGCCATCAACCAATTTAAGCTACTGCTGTTACCGACCAGTACGCACAAGGATATAGAGTTTCGGCAGAGATTACAGTGGCTCGACCGACTAGCATCACGCATTGCCAAGACTAAAGGCGATCTGTTTGAGTTCGATTCAAATCGAAAAAAAACAAGATTTGATGATCCGTCCCGTTATGTCCGAGTTCGTCGCCTTGGCCATGATCTGTATCAGCAAATCCAACAGCACTTCAGCAATAAAGAGTTTATCTGCGAGTATCTGGATATTTATCGCATCAGTCCGATTGTCAGCGCATTTTTGGAAACCCTAGATCAGGACTCAGGGACGGCGCATATCTGCTTTCAGCTTTCAAAAATTGCGCCAAAAAACCCATTAGAAGACAAGTATCCTTTCACGCTTTCAGCGTTTTTGTATCCCACAAAATCGGCAAAAATTTCTGTTCAGACTCCCATAACTGATCAGGAAACGTGTGAAGCAAAAGTTACTGAGAAAAACACAATCCAAACACTCAACCCAGGTCAAAATCAGGCACTCGCCTGTCAGTATCTTAATACTCTAGTCGATACACTTCGCGATACTTTTAATAACACTGAATGCAAGTCAAGCCTGAAAAATTTCAGGCGTCTTTCAAACAAAAATTATGCCGGACTAATCGAACTGATCAATGGCCTCCGCAACCACTATCAAGACATCGCGGCCATCTATGTTCGATTTGAGTATGAGCTGACCGATGACTGCAATAAGCGGGATATGTATGCTGATCGCCAGACATTGGTTTCTCTCAAAGGTCCGTTAAGAACCATGAGTGTTGGCTATGCTTTGAAAATCGAGCATTTTAGTAATGGACCTATCTTGCATGGAATACTATTTTATCGCGCTTCTGATACCAACCGATTAGCCGATGATGTGTTCAGCATCTACAAGTATTGGTATGAAGAAGCTACTTCAAAATGGGGTAAGTATCCAAACCAAAAAACGATGAATCGTCGCTATATTTTGGCCCAACACCGGACTCCTTTACCGATCGAGATTCAGTCAATGGCGACTATGATCACGAAATTTGATTATTATGCACAATCCAAAGGAAAAGGTCGAACCTTCACAAAAAGTACGCTCCCTCGAACCGTCAAGCGCCAAACATCCGCTCGGTCGAAGTCAAAATCTTCAGTGAAGGTAGGCGATCAGTAGCGAGGTGACGAAGACTTGATTCGCGAGCTACACTGTACTCTGTCAAAATTCGGCCCTACCCGATTCCTGATAAGCACTGAGTATTCACATGCGAAACAACTTAATGAGTAACGCCATTGAAAGTCAGTTAGACTCTATTTTTCGCACGCAGCTACATTCTTTTTTTCAAAATTGTTCTAGAGATCAGTGGAAAGCAATTATTCTCAATACCTTGTGCAACGTTGGCCAGCAGTTTGGTTTTCAGGTATTTTCATCAAAAAACCTTTGTCCACAAGCGGACTGTGACGCTTGGATCTACGATCAGCATTGGCGTTTAGTTAATCAATATAATCCACTCGTTCGTTTGCCGCTTGTCATGCAAATAGAAACTATTCAGGATGAGAACGTGCTTCTTCAGGAAAGAATCACGCAGTCGGTTCTGAAACTGGCACAATCAAGAGCGGATGTTCGCTTGCTTGTGTTAGAATGCAGCAACGCAGAGAAAACCATGCATTATATATACAATATTTTAGAGCAGTTTGAAAACTCTCAGGCTGGTGATCGATATGTATTTGCTTTGTGGGATTTTGACATTCCATGGAATTCAAACTCGATGCAAGTTCTTTTTCATCATAAATAAATCGCGCGCCGTATTCGTAAGCAAGCTAATATAAAAACCAAGGTATGTATATGCGACATGCACCAAAGATTGAAGATATTCAAAAAAAAGTCTATAATTTTTTTACCAATGATTTTGGTAGATACATAAATAGTAAAGGCATCCAAAGCAGATCTGAAGTAAAGCGTTATATTTTAGAGACGATTGGATCTTATGCGCATGAATTCGGCTATAAGGTGTATGCTGAAAAAGCAACATGCTTTTACGCGCATGAGGAGAAATGGATTTATGATCTGCATTGGCGTGTAGACAGTGAATTCAGTCGACTTGTTCGATTGCCGTTAGTGATGGAGGTCGTTAGTGATGAGGAACATTATGGGCGTGATCAAAGAATTACTGATTCTTTCTTAAAACTGATGCAATCAAAAGCGGATATTCGTTTGATGGCATTTGAATTTGAGTATCCAGAACTAGAAAACATGCAACAATATTTAATCAATCTTATAGAGCAGTTTGAAGGCACGCAACCCGGAGATTGCTATTGGATTGTAGGTTGGGAGAATGTTCCTATCAGCGTTAATGGACTCAAGTTTGAAAATTACCGCGCCTAAAATGATAGCTTAAATTTTAATCGTCGCCGCCTAGAGCCTCGTCACCGAGGTTCCAGGTGGGGTGGTGGATACCGGCTCTCGCATGGTTGTCAACACTCTCCATATCTACTCCGTGACTCAATAGGCAATGGAGAACGGATCAATGTTTGTGGATTCGGCAGCTTTCCTCTGCATTACCGACCTCCCAGTAAGCGGGTCAGTACCACAGGCAGATTCCTATTCTAGGATCAAACACAGCACCATAAAAATTACAAGATCAGATCGCCTTCAGGTGCGTTTGAAAAAATTTCAGGGATCTGATCTCTGCAAAAAAAGTAAACCCTATATTGCAGTCGTTGGCTAATCAACTACCTTGTCAACTAACAGCGAGTTTGGATCTGGATGATTGCGGATTGAATCATCTATAGGCCCTCTTCCCGACCAGGATTTCTTGGTTTCAGGGTTAAAATACTTCTTTCCTTCAGGGGGCTGTGGAAATTTAGGCTTTTTCTCTTTTGTGGCCTGTGATGTTTTTTTGTTTGTGTCTTGTGATATTTTTTTGATTTTTTCTGGATATTTTTTAGCAATGGCAATATCAGAAATATCGATATCATAGGTATCCATGCATTTTAAAATAGCATTTAATACTTTCTGTCGAGAGTCTAGCTTGGTTTTTTTAACTTTCTCAAGGTATGCTTTTTTCTGCTGTTCAAGCGCTTTTTCTTTTTCTTCAATATCTTGCTTTTCTTTCAAAAAATCTTCATTTTCAGTAGGTTCCTCTTGCATTTTTTTCAGAAGGTCTTCAGCAGGATCACTTTTAACGTGAATCATATTTGCGCTCAATGTTTGGTTGTTTATTTTTAGGACGTTAAGCGGTCGAGAAGAAAACTATCTACCATAAAAAATGATACTTGACAAGAGCACTCTGTAAACCACATCCAAACGTTTCCAGCCGCATGTCCCGTCGACCAAACACACGCTTGAAACCCTTTGCCCCAAGAACTGAGCGAAGTCTCGTCGAGTTTGAGATCAATATCCGCCGCCCACAGGTTACGGGAAACCTATGGACAAACCCAAACATATCCGGTATCGAACCAGATCCGACGACCTTACCGACGATGGCTTACGGTACGGCTGGCGCGCTTTCAGTCTGTTCCCGTAGCGCCTCATAAAGCTGTGCCGGTCCAAGCAGGATGTCCTGCAACCCCCGGCGTACCTTCTCGGAATCCAGTGCCTGTTTGCTCATGGTCGTGTGGGCGGCAAAAGCATCGATGATGGCATTGAGCAGTTCGTTCGACAGATCGGGTGAGTTGGCGAACTGTTCCTTGGTGTTGTTGGACGCCTGTTGGATCAGGGTCTTGGATTCCAGCAGCTTGCCCTTGATGACATGGTTGACGTAGACCAGTTGGTCATCGTCAGTCAGTTCGCCTTCAAACAGGTCATTGACTTTGGCGATGATCTCTCTGAGTCGGGCTTTTTCCTTGTCCTGTACCGTGCCGGTGCCACTCTCGCCGGGCGGGGTGAGCGTGCTCGTTTTGCCCGCTTGCAGGACGAGGGAACGCTGACCCTGGCGTTTCAGGGTGTGATGGGTGAGCACGATCTTGGACAGGTCGATGGCGTCGCGTTCGCGTCCGAACTCCAGGAGCGGCAGGAGCCGACGGTAGAAGATGAACCGCTTTTCGATGGCGGTGTTGCCATAGTCGAAGATTTGCGAGAGGAAGGCATAGACGCGCTGGAATGTGCCCAGGTCTTTCTTGAACAGTCGCAGGGCATTCAAGGCGTCTTGCGCCTCTTTGATCGCCGCTGTGTCGTCCTTGGCCTTGGCGATCTTGAGCCGGTTCTGGGCTGCCTTGTATTGCTGCAACAGCCTGGAGGCCACCGGTTCCAGCGCTGCCGTCAGGTCGCTGTGCTTGGCTTTGGGGTTGAACTCGACCTCGACTACGCGGTTGACCTCGAAGTCGTCATAGAACCCTGCCGCGTCCAGCTTACTGCGCAGGTTGAAGATCAGGTTGGGATCGGTCACGCCGGAGAGTTCGGCGGTTTCGTAGTACGCCTTGAAGGCGTCAAGGATGTCCTCGGGATCGTTGACGAAGTCCACCACATAAGTGGTGTCCTTGTTCGGATAGGCACGGTTGAGGCGGGAGAGCGTTTGCACCGCCGCGATGCCGGCGAGCCGCTTGTCGACATACATCCCGCACAACAGCGGCTGATCGAAACCGGTCTGGAATTTGTTGGCGACCAGCAGGATCTGATAGTCGTCAGTATCGAAGGCGTCACGAATCCCCCGCCCTTTCAGGTTGGGGTTCATGGTCTGACTGGTTTCGCTGAAGGGATCGGGGCCGGACTCGGGATCGCTGACTTCACCGGAAAAGGCGACCAGGGTACCGATCGGGTAGCCCTGCTCCTGGATGTAGTGGTCAATGGCGAGCCGCCAGCGCACGGCTTCCAGACGACTGCCGACCACGACCATCGCCTTGGCGCGTCCATTCAGCAGCGGGGCGACGTTCTCGCGGAAATGCTCCACGACCACCTGCACTTTCTGGCTGATGTTGTAGGGGTGTAGCCGCACCCAGCGCAGGATGCCCTTGAGGGCTTCGTCGCGCACCATCTCCTGCTCATCCCATTCGCGCCCCATGGTTGCCAAGCGGAACGCCAGCTTGTAAGGGGTGTAGTTCTTGAGCACATCGAGGATGAAGCCTTCCTCGATGGCTTGACGCATCGAATAGACATGGAAGGGCGCAGGCAGATTATCCGGTCCGGCAGGTCGGTTCGGATCGGGGCGACGACCGAAGAGTTGCAGCGTTTTGGCCTTGGGTGTGGCGGTGAAGGCGACATAGGTGATGCCCGTTTCGGCGGCCCGTGTCGTCATTTGCGCGGCCAGCAGGTCTTCGGTGCTGATCTCGCCGCCATCGGTCAACGCCTGCCATTCGTCCGCTGACAGCACGGCTTTGAGCTTCGCCGCCGCTTCGCCAGTCTGTGAGGAATGCGCTTCATCGGCGATCACGGCAAAGCGTTTGCCCTGGGTAGCGGCCAGTTCACGCACGGCCTTCAGCGCAAAGGGAAAGGTCTGGATGGTACAGACCACGATCTTCTTGCCACCGGACAGGGCTTCGGCCAGTTCGCGGCTCTTGCTGCCGCCCTCGCCTGTGATGGTGGCCACCACCCCAGCGGTACGCTCGAAATCGAAGATGGCGTCCTGTAACTGGCTGTCCAGTACGGTGCGATCCGAGACCACCAGCACGCTATCGAACAGCTTGTGATGGTGTTCGTCGTGCAGATCGGCCAGGAAATGTGCGGCCCAGGCGATGGAGTTGGTCTTGCCCGAGCCGGCAGAGTGCTGGATCAGATATTTGCCGCCCGGCCCTTCGATCAGCACCGTGACCAGGAGCTTGCGCGTACCGTCGAGTTGGTGGAAACGCGGGAAGATGAGTGTTTTGATCTGTTTCTTGCTGTCCTTCTGGGCGACCAGATAGCGTCCGAGAATCTCCAGCCAGGTGTCCCGCGCCCAGATGTCTTCCCAGAGATAGGCGGTACGGTGTCCGCCGTGTTCACAGGGAGGATTGCCTGCCGCTCCGTGATCGCCCCGGTTGAAGGGCAGAAAGCGGGTGGCCGGACCTTCAAGGTGCGTGGTCATCCGGACTTCGCGTTGACTGACGGCGAAATGGACCAAGGCTCCATTCGGGAACGACAACAGGGGTTCGGCGTTTCCCTGTCCCTTGGGGCAGGGATGGCGGTCGAAGCGGTACTGATCGACGGCATCCTCGACCGATTGGGTGAAGTCGGTTTTCAGTTCCGCCGTGGCGACCGGAATCCCGTTGAGGAACAGGCCGAGATCGAGAGCGTTTTCGTTATGGAGTGAATAGCGTAACTGGCGAATCACGCGCAGCCGGTTAGCGGCATAGCGGGTGAGCAGATCAGGATTCATCGCCAGGGCGGGTTTGAATTGGGCTAGGGTGAGGGGATGGCGCAGGCCGAGCAGCTCGATACCGTGGCGCAGTACGTCGAGGGTGCCGCGTTGATTGATGGAATCCCGTAGTCGTCCGAGCAGCACCTCGGCGGCTTGTGGGCCGTGATTCTTCTCCAAGGTGGCCCAGGCGTTGGGTTGAGTGTCCTGCACCCAGGCCAGGACATCCGCTGGAAACAGTGCCCGTGCCCGGTCATAGTGGACAGCATCGCCGTCGGCATAGAACCAGCCCTGAGCGGCGAGGGCGTCGCAGATGTCGGTCTCGAAGTTCACTTCCCGGTGCAGGCTCATTTGTAAGGTAGACGCTCTTCCAGAAGCCCCGGCAGTTTCTCGAACTCGGGGTCTTTGTGAACCAGAGTCGCATTGAGTTCCAGTGCGGCAGCGGCTATCCAGGCATCGGCCAGGGACAGCGGATGCGTGGCCTTGACCATCGCTGCACGCTCCAGAAGCGGCGGGGATTCATGAATCCACTGTATCGGCAAGGCTAGGCAATCGGCATAGGCTTCGCGTCCCGCCGCTTCGCCTTCATCCTTCCAGACGCGATAGAACACTTCCATCAGCGACATAAAGCAGCCGTAACAGGTCACGGTACCTTGATCGGTCGCTTGCAAGAGCTGGCTGACGCGATCAGCGCCGGGTTCATCGTCGCGCAAGGCCAGCAAGGCGGAGGTATCGAGTAGAAAATGGCTCATGCTTCCTGCTCACGGTCGGACTGACGATCCTGTAACAAGCGTGCGACCGCGCCGCCTTTCCCCTTCCCACGAAAAGCGGTGATTGCTGCCGTCGTGCGCTCCAGCGGCTTATCTTGCCCTTCTCCGGCAAGTGCGACCGTGGCAACCTCTGGGGCAGCGTCGAGGGCGATGAAAATCACCTCGGTGGGACGATGGCGCAGTTCCGCTGGAACCGGAATGAAGTCTTGCGGATCGTCGATCATCTGGCGGATGGCAAACATGCGGTGGCTCCTAATGCGTGGAATCCGAAGTGAATCCGCGCACGTCGATCTTGCCGGTGACAGCAGCGGAAATCAGGGCGGTGCGGCGTTCTTGCAGGAGGGTGATGGCGGTTTGGGCTTCGGCGGTCAGGGCGTCGATCTTGGCAGTTTCGTGGTCGATGAAGGCGGCGATGATAGACTGCTCTTCGGTATCTGGTAGTGTCATCACGAGATTGGCAACATCATCGAGACTCAACTGTATTTTTGTGCCGCCGTATCCTTGAGTTTCCAGATAAGTCTTACCTATAAAAGATAGAGTCACATAGGCCGCCCAAGCGGGCAACAAATGCTGCTGATCAAGTCTAGCCAATGCTACGTGTTGACTGACATACGCCGGTTCCAATTCTTCCGGAACTACTGCGACCGATCCGAGATAAGCCGTAATCGAGAATAGGACATCACCGGACTGAACTTTTGTACGCTCACCTTCAGCGCCTTCTGGTACCGTTACCCTTTGAATATCTGACAAGTCTATCTGAATGCTGTCTCGTGTCAGATTGCTAATGCGGATAAATAATGCCCCCTCATCTGAATAGTGCTCGGCCCATCCCCTCGATCCGCTTGTCAAGAAAATCAGGTGGCGTTTGAATGGCATAACTTCCCAATGCGCTGGCACTTCCCCCAACCATTCGATGCCGGAATCCTTCATCGGTGCATCGGGGTTCAGACCCTTGGTGACGGCGTGGGAGATGACCGCCTGACGCTTTTCCTTCAGCAGTTCGATGAGCCGTTGCTGTTCGGCAATCAGCGCGTCGATCTTGGCGGTTTCGCGGTCGAGGAAGGTAGCGATGGTGTTCTGTTCTTCGATTGGCGGAACGGGTAACTCCATCGAGGTCCAGGCATCCATGCGCAATGCTTTTGTTCCGTGTGCCGCTTCGTCGATTCTCCGCACAGACTCTTCAGAAGAGCCTTGCAGAAGTCGTGCTAAAAATCGTGCGTCCAATCCCTCTCTGCATTCTAGAGCTTTCAGGTCTTGGTTAATGGCCATCGGTTTTTCCACAAAACAAACCGGGAATGTTCTGGCCAATATCATGCCACGTACTACAATCAAGACCGACCCAGTCGGGATAAGCTCAGCCACACCAGATTGAATGGCATACTCTGTGATGTGATCAATAGTATCAGAAAGAATCTCAGCCTTTATATCTTTGGCCGAAGCCCACGGAACTTCACCATTCCAATAATCCATGTTTTCCTTACTTGGCGTTCCTCCACTCCGAAATGCAACGAGATACTTGAGTGGCCTGACTTCCCAATGCTCCGGCACTTCCCCCAGCCATTCCACCCCGCTGTCCTTGTAGCGTTCGTAGCGCGGAAAGCTCATTCGCTGACAGCCTCTGAAAAAGGATTGAGTAGCGTGACGCCGCTGCGTTCAACGTCCCACCGCCCAAAATCACGCGGACGTTCCAGATCCGCCGCTGTCAGTCCCTCGGTCACGCTGGAAAACAGGTCTTTCAAGTCCGTCTCGGATGGGCTGGGCGGTTCCCACAACAGCAGTACGCGCATCCGCACGCCGTTTGGTGCCGTATCCGGTAACTGAATCCGATGGTTTTCCGAGACGGCTTCAAATTCGATGGCTTGCATGGTCGTTTCCTCGCTTCAGGCCGATAGCCCCTCGATCATGGTCAGAATGCGATCCGTGCAGCGTTTCAGGTCGGCATCGATGTCGGCCAGCGGGCGTGGCGGCTCGAAGACGTAGAAATGCCGGTTGAAGGGGATCTCATAGCCGACCTTGGTCTTGTCGTGATCGATCCAGGCATCCGGGGCATGGGGTAACACCTCGCGCTGGAAGTAGGTCTCCACGTCTTCGACCAGCGGGACATTCTCGGTGTCGCGCCGACTGGTATCCGGTTGCGGCTTGCCCTTCTGCTTGCCCTTGATGCCAAGCACGATGTTCCCGGCTTCGTCCCGCAGCGGGCGCTCGACAGTGATGGTGCGATAGCCGAAGTCGCTGTTCTTGAACAGGCGTGAGATCGGCTTCTTGCCGTCGTATGCCTCACGGCACTCACCAAACAGTCGGGTGATCTCAGCGATGTGCGCGTCCGAGAGTTCCTTGCGCTTGGACCCCAGACTCTTGCGCATCTTCTGCCACAACCCGCTGGCATCGATCAACTGGACCAGACCCCGGCGATGCTCGGGCTTGCGGTTGGAGAGAATCCAGACATAGGTCGAGATCCCGGTGTTGTAGAACATATCCGTGGGCAAGCCGATGATCGCCTCCACCAGATCGTTTTCCAGCACATAGCGACGGATCTCACTCTCACCCGATCCGGCCCCACCCGTGAACAGCGGCGAGCCGTTGAGGACGATCCCCAACCGGCTCCCTCCATCAATAGCGGGTCGCATTTTGGAGATCAGATGCAGCAGGAACAGCAGTGATCCGTCCGAGACACGCGGCAATCCAGGACCGAAGCGTCCGCTGAAGCCCTGGGTCTCATGTTCCTGGCGGATCGCCTTCTCGACCTTCTTCCACTCCACCCCGAACGGCGGATTGGACAGCATGTAGTCGAAGGTGCGCTGCGGGTGTCCATCTTCAGAGAAGGTGTTGCCGAAGACGATGTTGGCGACATCCTGCCCCTTGATGAGCATGTCAGCCTTGCAGATGGCGTAAGACTCCGGATTGAGTTCCTGACCGAACATGGTCAGTCGCGCCTCCGGGTTGTGTTCCTCCAGATATTCCCCGGCCACGGATAGCATTCCACCGGTGCCTGCCGTGGGGTCGTAGAGGGTGCGCACCACGCCGGGTTTGGCCAGTACCGCGTCATCTTCGATGAACAGCAGGTTCACCATCAAGCGGATGACTTCACGCGGAGTGAAGTGTTCACCGGCGGTTTCGTTGGAGAGTTCCGCAAACTTTCGGATCAGTTCCTCGAACACCAGACCCATCTGGCTGTTACTGACCCGGTTTGGGTGCAAGTCCACCTGAGCGAAGCGTTCAGTCACTTGATACAGCAGGTTGGTTTTGGCGAGGCGGTCAATCTGGGTCTGGACGTCGAACTGCTCGAAGATGTCGCGGACATCGTCCGAGAATCCGTGCAGATAGGACAACAGGTTGGCCTTGATGTGGTCCGGATCGCCCAGGAGTTTCTTCATGTCCAGGGGCGAGACGTTGTAGAAGCTCTGACCGGACACGCGCAGCAGGAAGAGTTCGGGGTTCACCCCCATTTGCCGTCGGGCTTTCTCTTCGGCCAGCACCGCGTCTTTGGTGGCCTCCAAGACGCAATCCAGACGGCGCAGTACGGTGAAGGGCAGGATGACCTTACCGTAGTCGGATTGCTTGTAATCGCCCCGCAGCAGGTCGGCCACCGACCAGATCAGGGCAGAAAGATTCGTCTGATTCATGCGTCCTTGGTTCCTGCTCTTGG
>NZ_JABZEO010000023.1 GCF_013385175.1 Allochromatium humboldtianum
CGTTCGGCCTGCGACCGAGCCGGGGGCTAGCCGGCGCGCGCCAAAGCGATCGCCGGTTCCGGAACGGGCGCGGCGGCCAGCGATTCGGGATAGGCATCCGTCCAGCGCAGTAGCTCCAGCCGCCCGTCGTGATGCTCGACCAGCGCGGTACAGCTCTCGACCCAGTCGCCGCAGTTGCAATAGGTCACGTCTGTGATCCGGCGCATCTCGGCGTGATGGATGTGGCCGCAGATCATGCCGTCCAGGTCGCGCTGCCGGGCTTCAGTGGCCACGGCGTGCTCGTAGTTGCCGATATAGCTGACGGCATCCTTGACCCGCTGCTTGAGATAGCCGGCCAGCGACCAGTATTTGAGTCCGAACAGCCGACGCACCCTACTGATGAGACCGTTGAGCGCCAGCAGCTGGTCATAGGCGTGCGAGCCGAGCCGCGCCAGCCACAGACTGTTCTGGACGACGCCGTCGAACTTGTCGCCATGCAGCACCAGGAAGCGCCGCCCGTCGGCGGTCGTGTGCACCACTTCGTCGCACACCCGCACGTCGCCAAAGCGCGTATCGAGATGATCGCGAAAGAGCGCATCGTGGTTGCCTGGGATATAGATGACCTCGGTGCCGGTGCGCGCCTTCTCCAGCACCGCGCGCACCACCTGATTGTGCGCGTCCGGCCAGTGGAAGCCGCCCTTCATGGCCCACAGGTCGATGATGTCCCCGACCAGATAGAGCTGCTTGCAGTGGGTCGATTGCAGGAAATCGAGCAGAAACCGCGCCTGACAGCCGCGAAAGCCCAGATGCACGTCCGAGATGAAGATGCTGCGATATTTCAGTGGATTCATGCGCTTGACGTCCGACATCGCCTGATCCGCCTCCGGTGAAACGACAGGGCGCTATGGTCGCCAAGATTGATGACCGGGCCGTTGAGGCTTGGTGAAGATGCGGTTAAATCGGACGCGCCCTTCAGTCGGTCGCCCATTCTGAAGCGCTCCCGATCTATACTATCGGCTTTGCCCGCACGGGCCGTTTTACCCTAGATCTGGAGCGAGACGATGGCGCAAGGCGCAATCAAGAAAGTGGTCCTGGCCTATTCCGGCGGACTGGATACCTCGGTCATCCTGAAATGGCTGCAAGAGCAATACGGCTGTGAGGTCGTGACCTTCACCGCCGACATCGGCCAGGGCGAGGAGCTGGAGCCGGCGCGCACCAAAGCCCAGGCGGCCGGCGTGAAGGAGATCTACATCGACGATCTGCGCGAAGAGTTCGTCAGCGACTTCGTGTTCCCGATGTTTCGCGCCAACACGATCTACGAGGGCGAATATCTGCTCGGCACCTCGATCGCCCGCCCGCTGATCGCCAAGCGTCTGATCGAGATCGCTGCCGAGACCGGCGCCGATGCCATCGCGCATGGCGCGACCGGCAAGGGCAACGATCAGGTGCGCTTCGAGCTGACGGCTTACGCGCTCAATCCCGAGATCAAGATCATCGCCCCCTGGCGCGAATGGGATCTGCTCTCGCGCGAAAAGCTCATGGCCTACGCTGAGAGTCGCGGCATCGCGGTCGAGATGAAGCGCGACGGCACCAAGTCGCCCTATTCGATGGACGCCAACCTGCTGCATATCTCTTATGAAGGCTATGACCTGGAAGACCCCTGGGTCGAGCCGGGTTCGGACATGTGGCGCTGGTCGGTCGCACCCGAGCAGGCGCCCGACCAGCCGACCACCATCGAGATCAGCTTCGAGCAGGGCGATCCGGTGGCCATCGACGGCAAGCGTCTGAGTCCGGCTGAACTGCTGGCCGAACTCAACCGTATCGGCGGGGCCAACGGCATCGGCCGCTCCGACATCGTCGAGAACCGCTATGTCGGTATGAAGTCGCGCGGTTGCTACGAGACCCCCGGCGGCACCATCCTGCTCAAGGCCCATCGCGCCATCGAGTCGCTGACGCTCGACCGCGAGGCGGCGCATCTGAAAGACGAGCTGATGCCGCGTTATGCCAGCCTGGTCTACAACGGCTACTGGTTCACGCCCGAGCGCAAGATGATGCAGGCGGCCATCGACGAGACGCAGAAGGTCGTCAATGGCGAGGTGCGGCTCAAGCTCTACAAGGGCAACGTCATGGTCGTCGGGCGCAAGTCGGAGAGCAACAGCCTGTTCGATGCCTCGATCGCGACCTTCGAGGAGGATGCCGGCGCCTATGATCAGGGGGATGCCACCGGCTTCATCCGCCTGAACGCACTGCGGTTGCGTGTGGCCGGACGTCGCAAGTAACGGTTCTCCAGGATCGGAACTGGTGACGAGGTTCCCGCTTCGTCACCAAATCGGCTATCGCTGATTTCGCGGCTCGGGCCGGCGCTCGCGCCGCATCGCCAAGCCCTACCCTGCCCGCTCAACCATCCTCAGCCCGAATCCTCAACAACACCCCCTTGGGTTCATCGGTCAGCACATAGAGATAACCGTCCGGCCCCTGGCGCACATCGCGCACCCGTCTGCCGATGGTCAGCTTCTGCTCGCCGACGACCCTCACCCCATCGAGATCGATGCGGCGAATCTGGCCGAATTTGAGTGCACCGCTGAAGAGATCGCCTCGCCATTGGGGATAGCGGTCGCCGGTATAGAAGGCCAGACCGCTGGGGGCCTTCGACGGCGTCCAGACCACCGTCGGCTCCGCGATACCCGGACGACTGGTCTCGTCGGAGACCCGTGGCCCCCAATACTCCAGGCTGTAGGTGACGGCGGGCCAGCCGTAATTGCGCCCGGCCTCGATGAGATTCAGCTCGTCGCCGCCTCGTGATCCGTGCTCGTTCGCCCACACCCGTCCGCTGACCGGGTCGAGCGCCAGACCCTGGATATTGCGGTGGCCGTAGGTGTAGATCTCGGGACGGGCGCCTGGCTGCTGTGCGAAGGGATTGTCCGGAGCCGGACGGCCATCCTCGCGCAGATGCAGGATCTTGCCGAAATGGGTGCCGAGCCGCTGGGCCTGATCGCGGATGTTGTCGCCGTCGAAGGACAGCGGCGGATTGCCGCCATCACCGATGCTCATCAGCAGGCTTCCGTCGGGCAGCCAGAGCAGTCGGGAGCCGAAATGCTGACCGCCGGATTTGGCGTCGGCGTTTTGGAAGACGACCTCCAGATGCTCAAGCCGCGAGCCGTCGAAACGGGCGCGCGCCAGCGTCGTGCGGTTGGCGTCCTGAGTGCCGGTGACATAGGTCAGATAGATCAGCCGATTGACGGCGAAATCCGGATGCGGCAGTACATCCAGCAGACCGCCCTGCCCTAGCGCCAACACCCTCGGCACGCCGCCGACCGGCCTGGGATCGAGCACGCCGTCGCGGAGTATCCGCAACCGCCCCGGACGCTCGGTGATCAGCGCGGAACCGTCCGGCAGCCAGGCAATGGACCAGGGATGCTCCAGGCCGGACACGACCGTTTCGGCACGCCAGCCGCGAGCCTCAGGCACATCGCCGGTCGGCTCGATCGGGCCGGGAACAAGTTCACTGTGCGCCAAAGGCATCCAGCACAGGAGCGGTAGCAGCATCGCCAGACGGTGAGTCATGCCGGTTCCTCCGTGGTTCGGATCAGCTTGGCTCGTGCGGCGTGGCGGCGACGGGTAACTCGGACGGCGCCTCGCCGCGCGCCTTGAGTTCGTCGAATGGGTCCGGACCCCGGCGCTCGTGCCCCGCGTCCTTGAGCTGGCGCAGATAGTCGAACCAGAACGGCTGCCAGGCGCGACCGAGCTTGTAGAGATAGGCCCAGTCGTACAGCCCCGAATTGTGCCCGTCGTCGAAGTGGATCTTGACCGCATAGCGACCGATCGGTTCCAGATCGCGGATGTTGACCGCTTCCTTGCCGACCTGGAGCTTGGCCGTCGCCGGCGAATGGCCGCGGACTTCGGCAGAAGGTGAGTAGACGCGCAGATACTCGCACGGCAGCCGGAAGCGCGCGCCGTCGTCGAAGACGATTTCCAGCACGCGCGATTGCTGATGCAGATTGAGTTCGGTCGGGAGGACGTGTCGTTCCATGGGTTTGGACCATCTGTGGCTGTTTGGCTAGGGATGGTCCAGATGGGGGCGATTCGGCTCGACCACCACCTAGGCCGGATCGATCGACTCAGGCAACCAACCAGTGTCTGAGCGTCTGGTACAGCGTGTCGGGATCCACGGGCTTGACCAGGAAGTCGTTCATCCCCGCCTCCAGACAACGCTGCCGGTCCTCGGCGAAGGCATTGGCCGTCATCGCCACGATCGGCACCCGAGCCGTCGCCGGCTGTCGACGCAGACGCCGGGTCGCCTCCAGGCCGTCCATGACCGGCATCTGCATGTCCATCAGGATCAGGTCGTAGGACTGCTGCTGCGCCCGTTCCAACGCCTGCGCACCGTCCTCGGCGGTATCGACGAACAGACCCCATTCGCCGATGAGTCCGAGCACGACCTCACGATTAACAGGTTCGTCCTCGACGAGCAACAGACGACGCCCCGCCAGCTCCCGGGCCGGGACGTCCGGCACGCCGCTCCAGGACACCGGCTCCGCGTCCGAAGATGACGGCGGCCCACGCCGCAAGCGCACGCTGAACCAGAAACGGCTGCCGACGCCAGGGGTGCTCTCGACCCCGGCCTCACCGCCCATCAGCTCGGCCAGCCGCTTGGTGAGCGCCAGCCCCAACCCGGTGCCGCCATAGCGACGGGTGATCGAGGCATCGGTCTGCTCGAACTCGGTGAACAACCGTGACACCTGATCCGGGGCGATGCCGATGCCGCTGTCCTCGACCTCGAAGCGCACCACGACATCGTCGGCGCGTTCCGCCTCCAGCACCACCCGCAGCGTGACGTGCCCCGCTTCGGTGAATTTGATGGCATTGGTCGCATAGTTCAGCAACGCCTGCTGGATACGCACCGGGTCGCCGATCAGGTGTGACGGCAGGTGCTGGAGCTTGACGCGCAACGCGAGCTGCTTGGCCTCGATCCGATCCGATAACATCGCGACGAGCTGACGCACGATGGCGCTGATGTCGATCTCGGTCTCCTCCAGCTCGAGCTTGCCGGACTCGATCTTGGCGAGATCCAGGATGGCATTGATGATGTCCAGCAGATGGCGTCCGGCGACCTCGATCTTGTCGAGCCGGTCGGACTGGTCTGCATCGATGGCATCGCGCCGCATCAGGTGAGTCATGCCCAGCACGGCATTGAGGGGCGTGCGGATCTCATGGCTCATGTTGGCCAGAAAGGCCGATTTGGCCCGATTGGCCGCCTCGGCCTGTTCCTTGGCCTGGATCAGCTCCCGGGTCTTGCGTTCCACCAGTCGCTCGAGGTGCTGCTGATGCTCCTGCACTTCGGCCTCCAGCAGCTTGCGCTCGGTGATGTCGATGAAGGTGACGACGATCTGCTCCAGGTTCCCCTGAGCGTCGAACTCCGGGTAGGCATTGACCAGAACCCAAACCATGTGTCGCGAAGCCGGATGTTCGATGCCGAGCACCAGATTGCGCGCGGCCTGATGCGTGGCCAGCACGCGGCTCACCGGATACTCGTCGACCGGCATGGGCGAGCCGTCCTCGCGATAGAAACACCACACCGGATCGCTCGCCTGCCGGCTCAGCATCTGCGGCGTCGACTGACCGAGCATCCGGGCCGCCTGCTCATTGGCCAGAAGAATCCGGGTGTCCGGCGCATGCACGACCACACCGGCATGGAGCTGCTGGATGAGCCGCCGGTATTGGGCTTCACGGGCCTCCAGGGCCTCCTGCGTCCGCTGGCGCTCCATGATGTCGGTCCGGATGATGGTTGGTTCGGGTCGGTCGTCCCCTTTCATCAAGGTTTGTCCCCAGCAGAGCTATTTTCTGATGCCCGATGTTGGCACATGAGGCGTCAATCGGTCAGCCGTTCTTCCAGTCCGGCTTGCAGTCGATCCAAGGCCGTCAAGGCTTCATCGAAGGCATAGCCCTCGATCGCTTCCCGGACACACCTCACGGCCTCAGCGAAGGCCGTTCCGAGCAAGAGCGACTCCAGTGGCGTGATCAGCTCGACCGCCTCGGTGTCGTCCTCCGCGAGCAAGGCCCGCATCCGCGTCAGCAGCGGCTCCAGGGCTTTGTGATCGACCACGGCGCCGATCGGACCGACAGGCTCGAAGAGTGCCTCACTGGATGCGGATGACACGGGTGATTCGAGCGCGCTCAGTCCGGCGAGCACCGGCTCCAGCCGGTCCAGGGTCACGGCCAGGAGTGCATCGAGACGCGCATCCGACTCACCGGCCTGGCAGGCCGACTCCAGCGCCTGAGCCGCCGCCTGGACGTCATACGCGCCGATGTTGCCGGCCACACCCTTGAGCGTATGGGCATAGCGCGTGGCCGCCTCGGGATCGAAATTACGCCGCGCTGTCGCGAAGCGCTTGCCGAAGTCGCCCTCACTGTCACGGAAGCGGCGCAACAGCTTGCGATAGAGCCGTTGGTCGTTCTGACTGATTGCCAACCCAGCCTGGACGTCGATCCCCGGCAGCTCGGGCAGTGCGCCGGCCTCACTGTCGACATCCACCGTCGAACCGGCCTCGACCGCCACCGGCGCGGCATTCGGCTGCGCGGGCCGGATCCATTTGGCCATGGTAGTGAACATCTCGCGCACATTGATCGGCTTGCCGATGTGGTCGTTCATCCCGGCGGCGAGCGCCTTCTCGCGATCGCCGCTCATGACGTTGGCGGTCATGGCGATCACCGGCAGCCCGGCCAGCTCCGGACGCGCGCGAATGGCGCGCGTCGCCGTGTAGCCGTCCATCACCGGCATCTGACAATCCATGAGCACGCCGTCGAAGCGCGACTCACCGGCGAGCCGTTCCAGCGCCTCCCGACCATTGGCCGCGATCTCGACGCTCACCCCATTACTGGTCAGCAGTTCCAGCGCCAGCTCCTGGTTGAGCTCGTTGTCCTCGACCAGCAGCACATGGGCGCCGCGCAGACTGGCGATGGCCTCGGAGGACTCCTCCTGACGGCCGGCGGCGCGCGTGAGATTCGACACCTCGCGCCCGATGGCCTGCATGATGGTGTCGAGCAGGGTCGAGGGCGTCACCGGCTTGGTCAGGAAACCGGCCACGCCCAGCTCGGCGGCCGCCTGATGGGCGATCTCGCGTCCATAAGCCGTGACCATGATCAGCGTCGGAACATGCGAGATCCCGGTCTGGGCGCGCAGACGGCGGATGGTCTCGAGGCCATCCATCCCCGGCATCTTCCAGTCCATCAGCACTAGATCGAAGTGGGCGCTCGCATCCGCCGCCTGCAAGCGTGCGATCGCCTCGGCGCCGTCGGCCGCCGACTCGACCGTGAAACCGAAGGCCCGCAGCATATACTCCAGGATCTCGCGCGCGGTGCTGTTGTCGTCGACCACCAGCACCCGCAGCGGCAAGAGTTCGCGCGCCTGAACGGCCGGCTGAGTCGGCACGCCGCGCTGACGTCCGAGCCTCACGGTGAAGCGGAAGGTACTGCCGACCCCGAGCCGGCTCTCGACGCCGATCTCGCCGTTCATCAGTCCGGTCAGGCATTTGGAGATCGCCAGCCCCAAGCCGGTGCCGCCGTATTTGCGCGTCGTCGACATATCGGCCTGGCTGAAGGACTCGAACAGGCGCGCCTGCTGCTCGGGCGTCATCCCGATCCCGGTGTCGCGCACCTCGAATCCCAGCCGCACCCAATCGGCGTCGCCATCCACCATGCGCACCGTGATCAGGATCTCCCCACCCGGATCGGTGAACTTGGCCGCGTTGTTGCCCAGGTTGATCAGGATCTGTCCCAGCCGCAGCGGATCGCCGACGAGCGCCGTGGGCACATCCGGACGCAGATCGAACAGCAGTTCCACGCCCTTTTCCTCGGCCTTGAGTCCGACCAGGTTCGCGAGATTGTCCATCACGTCTTCGAGCCAAAAATCGATGTGCTCGATGTCGAGCTTGCCGGCCTCGATCTTGGAGAAGTCCAGGATGTCGTTGATGATCCCGAGCAGTGCTTCGGCCGAGCGATGGACCTTTTCGATGTAGTTGCGCTGACGGCTGTCGAGTTCGGTCTGCAACGCCAGATGCGACATACCGATGATGGCGTTCATCGGCGTGCGGATCTCGTGGCTCATGTTGGCCAGGAAGTTCGACTTGGCGCGCGTGGCCTCCTCGGCCTGTTCCTTGGCCGCCAGCAGCTCGGCCGTGCGCTGTTCGACCAGCGATTCGAGTTCGCGCCGGTAGCGCTCGAGCTCGGCTGCGGCACGCGCATACTCGGCGGTACGCTTGACCACGGCCCGGCGTAGCCCCAGCACCCAGACCCCGAGCACGGCCAGCGCCAGGGCCAGCACGGCAACCACCCCGAGCGCATATTTGGCGTAGTGGCCATAGTCGGTCGGCTTGGTCAGCCACTTGCGGCGCAACTCCTCCAGCTCGGCGGCGGAGATGGACGCCATGCCCTGCTCGACCAGACGCAGTGTCTCCAGATCGCCCTTGCGCACCGCGCGGCGGAATTGGCCGCGATAGAGTTCGAACGCCTTGACGAACTGGTGGTGTGCCTGCTGTTGATAAAGATAAAAGTTGGCTGGATGCTCGTCGAGACAGAAGACCTTGATGTCCTGGGCCTTGGCACCCTGGATCAACTGGGTGTAGTTGGGGTAATAGACGAGTGAGTCGATGCCGTGGCGCTGAAGGTACTCGACACAGGCATCGCCCTGCATCACGCCGACCTGGAAGCCGCGCAGTGTCTCCAGGTTGCTCAGCCCACCGATCGAGACGTCGCGATAGATGGCGACGGGCAGATCGGCATAGGGTTCGGAGAACTCGTAGAACGGCTCGCGGCCCGGAGTCTGGAAGATGTTCTCGATGACATCGGCCTCGCCGGCAAGCAGGAGGCGCTGTGCCTCTTCCCATTGCGTCGCCTTCAGCTCGATCCGAATGCCGGTCTTGTGCTCCCAGAGTCGCCACAGGTCGACGATGAAACCGTCCGCGCGGCCCTCGGCATCAAGGAAGAGATAGGGCGGATAGTTCTCATCGCCGATGATGCGCAGAACGCGCCCGTCGGCCCAGGAGACGACGGGGAGCAGCACCAGTATCGTCAACGCGACCCTGAGCAGCGATCGCGCCAAGCCGACGAACCGGGGTGTGTGAGTCGCGTGCATGAGTCGGGAGCAAGGACAAATAGGGTTCGTCGAGGGTGCGCGGCTCAAACCATGAAAACCCTGGGTCGCCGCAACGTTGGGCGTCGAGTGCCGGAGAGACGCTGCACGAACTCAGTGGAGCAAATCCTTTGGCGGTCGGATGGCGCCCGGATCTTGCCCCTACTTTTTTCGCGATGTCAATGGATCTTGTGAAACGCTACGAAACGAACAGACAAGAAAAAACCCGCACTTAGGCGGGCCTTGGTTTGCCTTGCAAACTGCTTGAGACGGGTATTTGGAGGTGAGCCCGCAATCGAACTGATCGCCCATGCGGTTGTTTTGAATAGACTTCCAAGAACCGACCTCATGAAGTTGCCCCGAAAGTTGCCCCACAAAACACCTTGATACCCCCCTTGTCTCGGTAAATCTTATACCGTCTCACAAGAGCGCGCCCCCGAATCTCGACGATGGGGCGATCAGACCTCCGGGCGTTTCCGTGATCCTCACGAATCCCAGTCCCGCGCGACCTCGGCGACCATGGCCGTGAGTTTCGGCGGCGCTGGGAAGATGTGGAGAGAGCGAAGAGCGGGAGGCCTGCCGTCCCTCCATCCGGCGACCGCGTTCGCGGTCCCCGCGCCAGCGCGCAGAAAATTTCTGGCGTCGCTCTTCGCCATTGGATTCTAGCCGTTCCGCACCCTTCGTGGTGCCAGGGCCTGGAACCAGGATCGACCCGTATCAGATACCGTGACGTTACGGGAATTGCCGTTGCTGCAACGCCAAATAGCGACACTGTGACGTTATGCGGTAACGGCTCATCAGCGGGCGCATTACGTAATACGCGAATCCTGAGACGGTTTCCGGGCCAAGCCAGCTATCGACCTTGGCGACCAGGGCCGGGCGCGGTGGCATTCAACCCCATTCCCCGCCCATTCCAGTGTCAAACCGGGTGCACTCCGGGCCATGGGCCGCCCGTTCTCGCCGGGAAACGCCGAACCGACACACCAGGGCGCGCGGTGCCAAACCGGATGAAAACCCAAGCGGGGCGCGGCGTGCGGACGGATGAGCCGGACGGGTGGCGCCCTGAATCGTGCACACCCCCCTAGGCCAGGGCCGGGGCGTCGGCTCGCGACGGCGCGTGCTCGGCGGCCAGGATCTCCCACACGCGGCGCTCGCTCAGGCGATGGCGGCGGGCCAGATCGCGACAGGACACATGCGCGGCGTGCGCTCTCCGGATGCTGACATCGCGGGCGAAGCGGTACAGCGGATCGGCTTTCGGCAGGGTGATGTGTCCAGGCCCAAGGTGGCGAACCAGCGCACGCGCGTTGTCGAGTCCGATGCAGGCGACCAGATCGCCATCAGGGGACGGCTCGCCGGGGACGTAGAACCGGATTCCGCCGAAGGTGTCGGCCAGCGCCAGCATGTTATTGAGTCCGATCAGGGCGGCGATCTCGACCAGGAGCGGCGGCAGGTGTTCGGAGACGGCGCGCGCGGAGAGGGGCGTTCCGTCGATTAACACTGTCCCCATGATCTGTAACGGACGGTCGGGCGGATTAACGTTCTCAAGCGAACAAGACGCGACACTCATCAAGATCCCCCTTGCGTTGGCTTGTCGGACAGCGCTCAATCTAGCAGTCGGGACAAGGCTTTGCATTCATCAGCGGGGAGAGTGACCCATGATCGAGATCTTTCGGCGCGGCTGTCATGTCGCCATGAGCGGGGCGGCGCTGTGTTTCAGCGATGGGGATCTAGCGGCGATGGCGGGGGCGTACCGGGCGGATCGTCACCCGGCCCCGTTGGTGCTGGGGCATCCCGAAGGGGCGGCGCCAGTGCATGGATTCGTGGCGCGGCTGAATGTCCGGGAGGGGGTCTTGATGGCCGAACCCGTGTCCGTGTCGGACGAACTCCGGGCTTGGGTGCGGGATGGGCGCTACAAGAAGATCTCGGCGAGCTTCTGGGGGCCGGGAGCGCCCGAGAATCCAGCGCCAGGGGCCTACTATCTGCGTCATGTCGGGTTCCTGGGGGCGATGCCTCCCGCCGTGAAGGGGCTTCGTGATCCGGTGTTCGGCGAGCGCGGGGCGTGCTGTGCGGGTCTGGCCGTGACCTCGGCACTGGAGTTCGCCGGGACGTTGGGCGCGGCATCGGCGGCGGGGTTCGTGGCGCCGGATGGGGTGCGGGTCGATCCGGCTGGGCTGGCGCTGCATCGGCGGGCGCTGGCGTTTCAGGAGGCGAGCGGGAGCGACTACGCCACAGCGGTTCGACTGATCAGCGCGCGGGCGGTCGAATGCGTGGTGCCGGACGGCTGGCGCGTGGCCAGGGGTTAGGGAACCAGGCGCTCGCGCGCGTCCAGAACGCCAAGCTCGCGCGCCAGCTCTTCGAGGGTGCCGGGGTAGGTCTCAAATCGGCGGGCGTTTGGCCGGCTGGATCGGACAGGACGCCGGATGGCGAACGCGCCAGGGTCGCTCAGGTCGCGCGTGTTGGGGCAGCGCTTGCGCAGTTGGGCGCCTTGGCGCTCCAGGGCGCGGATGACGCGATCGATCAGGACGTGTTGGGGAACAGGGATCATGGTCATACGGGGTCTCGGGTGGGGCCGATGATGGGACGTTGCACCTCCCCATCATCGGCCAGGGACGATCAGGCAGCGCGAACCTGGATGCCCGCGTCCTGGAGTTCCTCCACCACGATTTCGAGGGCGCCGGTACGGTGGGCCTGATCGTCGATCAGGTCGACCGCGTTGGCGGCCTTGATGTTCAGCTCAAAGCGCAGCAGTCCGCCGTACTGGTTGCTCAGCTCGCGCGCCAGCTCGGGATCGTGGAGTTTTACGAGCGCGGCCATGGCCACCAGGCGTCCATGCGCGCCAAAGGTGCGTGCGGCCAGGTCGTGATAGGCGCGTGCGGCCTGCTCGAACTCGCTCCGGGCGTAGCCGGCCACCAGGGTTCGATGATCGCGTTCCAGCTCCACCAGACGCGAGCGGGCCTCGGACAGCCGCTCGGACAGTCCGCGAACCAGGCGCTCGGTGCGCTGGATCTCCTTGAGGGCCTTGGCCTCGGCGCGCTCGACGGCGAGGCGTTCCTTGTCGATCGCGGCCAGGTCTCCGACCGTGGCGGCTCCCATGTCGGCATCGGCGAGCACGCGGGCATAGCGACGCTCGAAGGCCTCCAGGTCCGGGCGCTCCGGGGGCGGGCGGTTCCGGGCCTCCTCCAGTCGGGTCTGTAGCTCATCCACGCTCGTGCGGGCCTGTTCCAGGCGTCCCTGTAGGTCGCGGATCTCATCCAGCGAGACGGGCAGCGCGGCGCGCTCGGCGACCAGGGCGCGGCGGCGCTGCATGGCGGCGGCATCGCGCCGGTTGGTCGCGTCAATGCGCTGCTCGATGGCCGTGACCTCGGCGGCGGCCTCGATCACGTCCGGGGCGCGGTCGGCTTGGCGGCGGCGTTCCTCGTTGTCGCGGATGTCGCGCAGTAACGGCTGCTCGGCCTTGGCGCGGGCCTGTTCCAGGCGGTCGATGGCGTCGCGGCGCTCGCTCTCGGCCTGACCGCGGTCGGCCGAGAGTGCCGAGAGTTCGCGGTCGATGGCGTCGATTTCGGCGCTCAGGCGCGCGTGTTGGGTCAGCATGGGGGCGGGGTTGGTGGTCATGGCGGGTGGATCCGTCTTCGGGTTAGGGGTGGTTGAGTGGCTGGGGGTGGTCATCTCGATGTGGCTCCGGTTGTGGTGGGGCGTTCAGATTTCGCGCGCCTTCAGCCGTCGATCTTCGGCGGCGATAGCGCGCGTGATCCAGTCGAACCGCTCGCGACCAGGGCAGAGGCCTCGTCCATCACGATCCAAGCGCGTCGGTCAGGATGGCCAGGATCTCGTTGCGAAGCGTATCGGGCAGATTGCCCGCCGCGTCGATTGGCAAGAAGGGGCGCGCGGGGATCGGTGCCAGCGGGCCGCCATAAAAGCGATTGTCGGCCCGACCGAATTGATGGGTGGCGGCATACTCCTTACCCACGCCGAGCGATGCCCAATCGGCACCGGCAGCGCTGCTGATACTGCCAGCCAGTCCGCTGCTACCAGTGACTTGCAGGATGGGACCAGGCCAATGCCCACTCTTGGCGCGAATCGCCTTGGTCACATTCGACAGATCCGCCCATGGAGCACCGAAGGGCGAGCGCTCATCCTGAAAGGCGTCTTCGGTGTGGTTGCGTAGGGCGCGTGCGATGTCTTCCATCACCGGCTGCATATCGTTCACGCGCGTTAGCAGGCTCTCCAGGGTGGCGCGCAGGGCGCGGTCGTCGACCTCGATGCAAATTTCAGTCATGAGGCGGTTCTCCGTAGGGTCATGGGGTCGTGATCGTCCAGGCCGGGCCGGTAGCCGATGCAGCGGTGAAGCGCATCGATACCGTCCGGGTGGGTGTAGAACTTCGATGTCAGCGGGATCTGCCCTCGACGTGCGGCGCGGCAGCCGCCATCGGCTTCGAGGTTCGCGCACTGGCGACAGGCGCGGCGTCCGCTGTCGGGATACCGGAAGCCAGGGTCAAACCCGTAGCTGGTTAGGATCTCGCGCCGGGTCTCCGGGTCGGTCTCGCCGGCCGCGTCCATCCAGGCCTCGACCTCGGCACGCAAAGCCGTGGCCAGCGGCGGGGGCGTCGGCTCGTCGTTGGTGGCCTGGGTCAGGCAGGCGATCAGTTCAGCCTTGTGGGCGCGGATCTCGGGCAGGTGCGCGGCGATGGCCGATCGGTTGCCGGAGAGCATCAGGTCGTTTCCGTCGATCTGGACACGCACACGCTCTGCTTGCATGGTGAGGATGAAGGCACGGGCATCAAACACGGATGGCCCCTCCATCGTCATCGCTGGCGCCAGCTTCGCCGGGCGGATTTTTTCCGGTAACGCCGTTTTTTGGTGGGACAGGCGGGACAGCCGGGACAAGCCCGCGTGGTTGCTGGGTTTGAGCCTGTCCCGGTGCCCTTGTCCCGACCGGGACAGGCGGGACACCCCCAACCGGGACACCCCCTGTCTGGACCGACCCGATTGGACTGTCTGTCCCGGTGAGCTGTCCCGGTTGTCCCGGTGCCGTTTCAGTGACCGGGACAGGCTCCAGCCCGCGCGGTTGCTGGTGGTGTCCCGCCTGTCCCGCCTGTCCCACGCCTTTATGTAGATCTGAATCGTCAGCGGACAGAATGTCGGCCTTGACGGCGTACAGCCAGGGGCGCAAACCCTCGACAGACGCACGCGCTTTGAGCTTTCCGGGTTCGTTGGTGTGCAGATAACCCGCGTGCTTCAACACGCGCGCAATCGCGGTGCGATCATGTCCGGGTGCGGCTTCGCTCAATCCGGCATCGGTGAGATACCAGAGTCCGCCAACCCGATCGACGAACCCCACGCGATCGCGAACCGGATCATCCGAGCGACGCACACGCGATTGGCGGTCGTAGGGGATGATTGGCTCGTCGTCGTCCGGTTCGCCGATGCGCTGAAAGCGGCTCTCATGGGCCAGGATGAAGGCGCGCACGCTGGCGATGATGCGTTGCTCGTCGGTTTCAGCGGCGGTGCCCAGCCACGCCAGCGCCAGCGAGCGCGCGGCGTGGCGGACCTCGCCCGGACTCACGGGCAGGATGTCGAGATCACTGGCCAGCTCGCCGGCCACGGCGATCAGGGCGAAGCGACGCAGGGCGCGGCGGGTCTCGGTCGGCAGTCCGGCCGGGGCCAGCTCCATCAAGATCGATTCGACGCGGGCGCGAACATGGGCGCGGGCCTCGGCCATCGTGGCGAAGCGCAGCGCCAGCCGTTGGACGAACTCAGGGCCGGCCGTACCGTAGTGACGCGCACAGGTGGCCTTGATCCCCGAGACCAGCGTCTCTCGCTGCTCGATCGGGGCGGCGGCGGCGATGTCGGAGACCTCCACGTCCAAGGCGCGATGGGTCAACCCGCCCTTGATGGCACGCGGACGCTTGCCGTCGTCATCCGGGTTGGCCATGCGGGCATGAAGCGACATCTCGCCGGTAGAGATCGCGATCGTTCGCCAAGTGCGCGGCTCGCGCATCTCACGGGCGCTGTTCATCGCGGTCTTTCCTTGGCCTCCCGCAAGCTGGTAGATCAAGGGCCGGATGTCGCCCACGGTGGCGGCTCCCAACTCGTCCAGGACGAGGGGCAGGTCTGAATGCGCCTCGGCGAGACCTTCAAGCCCGTTGCCGGTCAGGTTCCAGCGACGGATGAAGGCCAGCGATGGGGCGTCGGCCGGATCGGCCGCGCAGCCCCACGGCGACGCGGCCAACTGTGCCAGCGTGGTCTTGCCCTTGGATGTGGTGCCCCAGAAGTGCAGGACGTAGGAGTCCGCCCCCTCGGCGAACGCCAGGAGCGCGGGCGCCAGACCGGCACACAGGGCAAACAGCATCGGCGGATGGGCGCCGGCCGGTCGGGCCACATGCGCGCGCCAGTGCTCCAGGGTTCCAGCCGAGTGCACGGTCTTGACCGTGGGTGAGTAGCGATCGGGTTGGTAGACCAGCTCGCGATTGCCGTCGCGACCGATCACCCGATCGGGCATCACGAAGGCCAGGGCGCCGGTCGGGTCTTCGAGCCAGCCGAGCCGCTTGGCGCTCAGGATGCGCGCGGACGATTCCCATGCGGCGATGTAGGCCAGGGCCTTCTTCTCACGGCCGGGAAAGGTGGCCAAGCCCAAGTCAGACAGATCCCCAACCAACGCGCTCGGGTCGGCGTGCAGGCGGGCCGCCGGCATGGCCAAGCGCTGCTCGCGTCCATCGTGGTCGAGAAAGCCGATCACCATTCCCCACTGACCATGGGCGCCCGTGGTGCGACCGATCACCCACAGCGGGCCACAGGTCGGGATCAGCTCATCCGGGTTGTCCCCGCCCTTCTCCTTGACCTCGAACACCAGCTTGCGTGTCAGCTTCCAGCCCTTGGGCACGGCCTTACCCGCCCACGGCAGCGGCGGCTTGGGGTTGGCGGGCGCGGTGTCGGGTTCGGGGCGCTCGACGAAGCGCCACCTCGGTTCGCATTCGAGGAACCGCTGTGGCGTCCAACCCTCGGCGAGCGCGTCCGCTGCATCCCAGCCGGGCGGCAGGGTGTCGGCGAGGCTCGACAGGTCCAGGATCTCGACCGACTGCGCGCCGGCCTCATAGGCCAGCCGGGCGGCGGTCTGGGCAAACTGCGCACCAGGGGCGTCGTTGTCCGGCCAGATCCGCACCACGCGCCCCTTGAGTGGCGACCAGTCCGAGCGCGCCGGACTCTTGGCGCCATTCATCGCGGCGACATGGACGAACTCGCACAGCAGCCGGGCGGCGGCATCGGCGGCCTTCTCGCCTTCGCACAGGATGACGGGGGCCTCGGGGCGGCGCTTGGCGAGCCGATCCAGCCCATAGAGCGGGCGCGGCTCGGCGGGCGCCTGCCAGCGCCAGCCGTCCGGCGTCTGGGTGAGGGGCCGAAACTCCTTGCCGGTCTCGGTCTCGAAGCGCAGCACAGCGCACAGGACGCGCCCCTCGGCGTCCAGGTAGTCCCATTGGGCCGATGGCTGACCGAGCTTGGGGTGAGTGGTCGGGCGGGTCTGCATGGCCTTGGGTGCCTTCTTGGCGGGCTTGGGTGCGGTCTCGACCACGGGCACCGCTCCGAGCCATTCGGCCAGGACGCGGGCCGCGTCGCCTTGGTGGGTGCCGTCCAGATAGGCCACCAGGGCGACCAGATCCCCGCCCCTGTCGTCGGTGGCGAAGTCGGCCCATTGGCCGGTGTCCAGGTTGACGGAGAATGAGCCGGGCGTCTTGTCGGCACGGGTCGGGTTGACCGACACCCATTCGTGCCCTTGGCGCTTGCCCTCGGGCAGCCAGTGCCGACAGACCGCCTCGGACGCGGCCAGGGCGCGCACGGCGGTGTCCTTGATGTCGATACGCGGCGGCCTGGACTGGTCGTGACTCACGGCATGTCCAGCGGGCGCCGGCTCGCTGAGGCACGCCAGTTCGACCGGCTCTTGCTGGCGCTCATATTCGGCCAGCCGTTCGAGATCGGCCTGAAGATCCGAATCGGCCTCCAGTTCGGCAGCACGCGCGGTGATCGCGTCGCCTTCCTCGATCGCGCTGGCGATGTCGAACGCTGGCGCCGGGTCGGCCGGCTTGAGACGGATTCCGCGTCGCTGGCGCGGGGTGGTGGTGGGGGGCGTACCCCCCGATCCCTGGGGGTTGTGGCTCATTGCTCGCGCCCTCCTTGCAAAATCGCGGCCTTCCGGTCGGTCTCAAGGCGTCCGTCCTCGAAGACGGTAGCTACGTGCGCATCCCAGTTGGGCGGGTCGCACAGGCACACCTCGACCGCACGGGGGAACAGGTGCGCGTGCGTTTCGTCCATGGACTCGACGCGAATCCACAGGGCCTTGAGTGTGGCGTCAATCACGGCCGAAACCGCGCGGTCGAGCCGTTCCTGTGCGGCGTCCCGTGCCGACTTGGCGGCGAGGTATTCGGCCATCAGGGCCGGATTGATCGTGGGGGCGCTCATAGCTCGCCCTCCAGTTCCTCAAGCGCGGCCTCGAAGTGGAAGGCCAGCGCCAGCTTGAGATTCCCGTCGAAACGCGCCTCAGCCAAGCGGCGAAGCGCACGGAGCTGGGCCGGGGGCGGATACCAGTCGAGATCGGCGAGCAGCTCGCAGACGCTGGGGGCTTGGTCTGTGGTCGCTGGGTCCGGGCACCCGCCATGCTCGGCTTGGTGCAAGCGACGCTCCAGGATCGGCCGGACGGCTCCCTCAACGGCGGCGCGTAGCTCGTCGTCCAGCTCGATCCCGCCATAGTTGGATGTGATCTCATAGGCGCTCGATAGCTGCTTGCTGAGCGCATAGGACCAGCGGAACGCCTCGTCGTTGAAGGTGCTCATGACTGCACCTCCATGCCGGCCTCGGTCAGGCGGCGCAACGTCCGGGCCTCCTCGGCGATATGCTCGACCAGGGCGCCGAGCAAGCGGCATTCTCGGTGGATCGCGGCGGCCGCGCTTCGGATTTGCGCCGGGTCGATCGAGTGGCCATGGAACGCGCCTTGGTCGGCATGGCAGGCCAGCAGATCGGCCAGCCCGGTCACGATCGCGAGGGATTCCGATGCGATGTCGGTTGGGTGGTCGAGCGGATGAAGGACGGCCTCGGCGATACGCCGAGACAGGGATTCGCGAGCGGTGGGGTTGGTCATGGATACGGTCTCCTGAAATTGGATGGAGACCGACCGCAACGGGCAGGACGACGCCAGACGGCCAGACGTGCGGACGCACGGGGGCCGGTGGTATACTTCTCTCGCGTCGGTGTCCGGTGCTGTCGGACTTTGCTCAGGGAGCGGCAAACTCCCTGGGACGACGCCACTCGGCAAAAGCGGGTCGTCCGCGAAACACTCTACGCCAGCTTCCGAAATCATTGCAAGCCCGCTGAGGATGCGCCCCTCAGCGGGCTTTTTCTTTTCCGGGGCGCAACAGCCCGGCTTCGCACGCCGATTGCAATCGGTTCCCATGTGTCGATCCTTCACGCCACGGCGGGTGCCGGGGGCAGCGGACGGGGTTTGGTGCGCGGCCGGATCAGCACACGGCGGCGGTTGATGCGGTCGCGCTTGCCCAACTCGGCGCGGATCAGGGATGACAGGCGGCGGCGGTCGCGCTCCAGGACGGCCAGGCGCTTCTGATCGCGCCGGGTCTCCGGGCCGATGGCTTCGAGGGCGAAGAGTTCGACCAGCACGCTTGCCAAACCGATGCAGCCGGACGGCTGGGACAGCCAGGGCGGCGGTGGGGCGCTGGGTGGCGTGCTCCGTCGCACGGGGCGGCCCTGCCATATGGACAGTGACAGGCGCTCAAGATCACGCTCCAGGGCCTCCAGGCGTTCGGTGTGCTGGCCGGTGTCGGTCAGCTCGTCGCGCTCCAGGGCGACGGACGCGAGAGCGAGCACGCCGACGGCCTCGGCGGCCAGACCGGCATCGGGCGTTGGGTGGGTGTCCTCCATGCCGACACCTCAAGCGGCGTGCTGGCGCGATTCGAGCCAGGCGTTCAGGTCTGACTCGCGCCAGCCGATCGCGCGCTCTCCGAGCTTGATGGATCTCGGAAAGCGGCCGGCAGACATCAGGCGGTAGATCGATCCGCGTGAAAGCCCCGTCCGCTCGGTGACTTCTGGCATACGGGCCACGCGCGGCGGGGTGGCGTGCTGTGCGGGGGATTGCATGTGTCGTCCTCACTGCCGTTTAAGATGCAAGGACGTTACGAGAGACACAAACAGGCGTGGCCTAAATAGGCGGATGACGCGCCTATTTAGGCGAAGCGTGCCTCATCTCATCATCAGCCAAGGCGATGGCTTTACGGATTGAATCATCAGAGACGGTGATTCCGCTCCTTTGCGCGGATTCTTCAAGCTCTTTCCCAGACGGCCATTTTGACCGGCCTCCGGGCCACAGGCTGAGCATGGCGGCAATGACCTTGATCAGTGTGTTATCGCGCATTACAGGGCGATCTGGCTTCGGATTGTCCGGGCGATCTGGCATGGCTGAAAGTAGACGTAAAAGCGCGCCGATTTCTTCGATCCATGTCGGCTCGCGCTTCAGGTGCACGTCATGATAATCAAGCGCCCACTGGACAAGCTCAGGCTCGGACACTGTGCCGTCTGGCGTTATTTGATCGACCGATCGATAACGTAAGCGACTGGCCGCGTTTCTGACTGACAGTTCACCGCCGATAATTCCGTGCGTAAGTTCATCCGTCCAATGGTTAATGCAGTCATGGCTTCCAGGTGTATTCGCCTCATGATTTCCTAGGCAGATGAAAAGCGGAATCTGGTACAGGCGAAAAATCGCGCCCCCTGCATCGTCGGTTTCCAGCTCCGTCAATTCATCGCGCCGGGCGTACAGGCGATCGACGATAGCCGCCTTTATGCCCAGCGCCAGCGACTCTCGATCCCTGCATGGTGTGGTAGTCTTATCTTCAGCCATCACGGATCGGGCCTCTTCAGTGAGTGATGGTCAGGGCCTCAAGGCGGTGGGGATCGCCTTGGGGCCTGTTGCTGTCTGGGGGTCAGGCCGTGCGCTTGAGCGGTATCACCTTCGCCCCCTGCTTGATGCCGTCCAGGTAATCAGCCCAGCCTTGCATCATCAGGCGCCGGGCCTCCAGGTGCGAAGTCCGGTTGTAGGCGCGGCCATTCGTATCGCGTACCGCATGGGCCAACTGGTGTTCGATGAAGTCGGGCCGGAAGCCCAGCACCTCATCAAGGATCGTCCGGGCCATCGCGCGGAAGCCGTGCCCGCTCATCTCATCCTTCGGGATGCCCAGCCGCCGTAGCGCGGCCAGGATGGCATTATCCGACATCGGACGATCGGCACTCCGAGCCGATGGGAAGACATAGGCCGATCGACTGGTGATCGGCTCCAGCTCGCGCAGGATGGCCACGGCCTGGGTTGAGAGCGGGACGATATGCGGGGTCTTGGTCTTCGTTACGGTGTAACGCCATTCGGCGGCGTCCAGATCGATATCAGCCCATCGGGCTTGGCGTAGCTCGCCAGGGCGAACGAAGACCAGCGGAGCGAGCCGTAGAGCCGCAGTGACGGCCGGCGTGCCCTGATAGCCGTCGATCATGCGCAGCAGCTCCGCCACGCGGGAGGGGTCTATGACAGCGGCGAAGTGACCGCCCTTGGCCGGTGGCAGGGCGCCCTTGAGATCGCCGGACGGGTCGCGCTCGGCTCGACCTGTGGCCACGGCATAGCGGAAGACCGCCCCGCAGTTCTGCAAGGTGCGGTGCGCGGTGTCGAGAATCCCGCGCGACTCGACACGACGCAGGACGGCGAGCAGCTCAGGTGGGGTGATGGAGCCAACCGGGCGCGTGCCGAGCCAGGGGAAGACGTGGGCCTCCAGGCGTCGGGCGGTGCGCTCGGCGTGCTCCGGGGTCCATTGCGTTTGCTTACCCAGCCACTCGCGCGCGACCACCTCGAAGCTGTTGGCGTTGGCCTGAGCACGGGCGGCCTTGGTCGCCTTGCGGTGCGCGCTCGGGTCGATGCCGTCGGCGAGCAGCTTCCGGGCCTCGTCGCGTCGGTCGCGTGCCTCCTTCAGACCGATCTCGGGATAGACCCCCAGCGAGATTCGCCGGTCCTTGCCCTCGAACTGGTACTTGAAGCGCCACCACTTGCCCCCGGACGGGGCCACTTCCAGGTACAGGCCACGCTCGTCGAAGAGCTTGATGGGCTTCTCGCCGGGCTTGGCGTTGCGGATCTTGGCGTCTGTCAGGGGCATCGTGGGGCAACTCCTTTGGCGGTCGGGCGGTTGCCCCGGATCTTGCCCCTACTTTTTCCGCGATGTCAATGGACACCATGAGACGTTACGGAACCAATAGACAAGAAAAAACCCGCACTTAGGCGGGCTTCGGGATGTCTTGGAACTGCTTGAGACGGGTATTTGGAGGCTGAGCCCGGAATCGAACCGAGGTACACGGCTTTGCAGGCCGCTGCATAACCACTCTGCCACTCAGCCTTAAGAGTCGGGCAGTATAATCACAAAGCACCGCCGTGTCACCACCATCGTGCAGGATTTCGCACGCCGACCGCCGCTTTGATGGTATGTTTCATCCCATGAACACACACTTCTCTGAATTCCTCCTTCCCGACGCGCTCATGCGTGGTTTGGCCAACGAAGGCTATACGACTCCGACCCCGGTCCAGGCTCAGGTGATCCCGCTGGCGATGGACGGCGTCGACCTGCTGGTCTCGGCGGCCACCGGCTCGGGCAAGACGGCGGCCTTCCTGCTGCCGATCATGCAGCGCTTCATCGACGTGCCACGCCACGACGGCAGCACCCGCGCCCTGATCCTGGTGCCGACCCGCGAACTGGCGCGTCAGATCCATATCCATTTCATGCGCTTGGGCAGCTATACGCGCCTGACCAGCGGCGTCATCACCGGCGGCGAGTCCAAAGCCCATCAGATCGCCACCCTGCGCAAGAATCCCGAGATCCTGGTGTCCACGCCTGGACGTCTGCTCGAATTCCTGGAGACGGGTCAGGCGGATCTGAGCGACCTGGAGTTCCTGGTGCTCGACGAGGCCGACCGGATGCTCGACATGGGCTTTGCCGACGACGTGCTGGCGATCATCCGTTACAGCCGTCCCGAGCGCCAGTCGCTGCTGTTCTCGGCGACGCTCGAACAGCGCGGTCTGAGTCGGATCACCGAGCGTCTGCTGCGCGATCCGCAGCGGGTCGATGTCGATCCGGTCCGTCAACAGCATCCGGACATCGCGCATTGGATGTTCCTGAGTGATGGACTGGAACACAAGCAACAGCAGTTGCTCTGGCTGTTGCGCAACGAGACCTACGAAAAAGCGCTGATCTTCACCAACACCCGCGAGGGTGCCGTGGCACTGGGCAACTTCCTCCAGGGACAGCAGCAGCGGGTCGCCGTGCTGCATGGCGAACTGGATCAGCGCGAGCGCAACCGCGTCATGGGCCTGTTGCACAGTGGGCGTGTGAATACGCTCATCGCGACCGATCTGGCGGCGCGCGGCCTCGATGTGCCGGGCGTGCAGCGGGTGTTCAATTTCGACCTGCCGCGCCGGGGGGACGACTATCTGCATCGTACCGGACGCACCGGACGCGCGGGTGAGGCGGGCGTGGCCATCTCGCTGGTCGGTCCGCCCGAATGGAACCGGATGGAGAGCATCGCGCGCTATCTCAATCTGACCTTCGAGCCGCGCGAGATCGAGGGACTCAAGTCCAACTTCAAGGGGCCGACCAAGCGTAAGAAACCGAGCAAGCCGGCGGCGACGAGCGGCAAGCGCAAGGCCGCAGCCGCTGCGGAAGAGAAACCACGCAAGAAGGAGCGTCTGCGCGACCGCAAGAACATCGGCAAGCGGCGCGTACCTACGAGCCTCAAGGCGCAAGAGGCGGGTCATGCGCCGCTGACACGGCGCGCACGCGAGGATGCCAAACCGGACGCGGATTGAGAGGTTTCGAGCAGAGTACAGCCCTCCGAAGGCTGTGCTCTCTCACTGCAAAACCGTCTGCTCTACTTGGTCAGGGGCGAGAGAGCGTCAAGCCCTACCCCATCAGCCAAACTCGACCGAATCGCCCACACCCAGCGCAAGCTGTCGATCGGCACGCCCCTGATTGACCGCGATCTCGATCAAACCCAGGGCGTTCTCATACCAGAACGCCTGCCCCGGCTCGACCTCGCAGAAGGTCCGGGCACGGGGCAACGGCTGTCCCCGAACCCGCAACACGGCCTCGGCAACGACGCTGGACGCACGCATGCCCGTCATCAGATTGCCGAAATGGTCGACATAGACGATGGTCGCGCGCTCGTCCGGCCAGTCGGCGCCGATCAGGTCGGCCGGCGCCAGTGGCATCAACTCCAGATCCTCACCCAGAACCAGTCGCGCGGCGGCCGGTGCGAACCAGTCGCGTCCATGAAAGCTCGCCGACATCCGCTCCGGTTGCCAACCGATCCGCCACACAGCCCCATCACCGGCACGTCGCGCCACAAGCGCAAACAACCCATTGTCCGGCCCGATCAACCAGTGACCATCGGCCCGGACCAGCAATCCGGCACGCTCACCCCCAACCCCAGGATCGACGACACAGAGCAAGAGCGAATCGCGCGGCAGATCGCGCAACAGCGCCGGGAGCAGATAAGCCGCCAGATCCGGTCTGAAAGGCGGCAGATCCTGCATGAGACTCATGCATGGGACACCGGGCACGAGCGCATGCAGACGCGCATGCATCTGCCCAACATAAAGATTCGCGCCAAAGTCCGTGGCGAGCAGAATGCGCTCGATAGCAGGCTGAGCAGACATGGATCAGGTCTCCCTGGATCGAAAGATCGAAGCCGGCGGCGTTTTGAGCAGACACAAAAAAGCCGAGCACAAGCCCGGCTTTTTAAGGCGTCCTGGAATCGGATCGACTCATCCCACAGAGTCCCCTACTCCAGACAGGATGCACTTCAATCCTCGTCGTCCTCGACCGCCACCGCCGTCGCCGGACGATCGACCAGCTCGACATAGGCCATGGGCGCGGCGTCGCTGCGACGATAGCCGCACTTGAGGATACGCAGATAACCACCCGGACGGCCCTGATAACGCGGACCCAGTTCGACGAACAGCTTGCCGACCGCTTCCTTGTCGCGCAGACGCGAGAACGCCAGACGGCGCGTGTGAACCGAGTCGGTCTTGGCCAGGGTGATCAAGGGCTCGGCGACGCGACGCAGTTCCTTGGCCTTGGGCAGTGTGGTCTTGATCAGCTCGTGACGGAAGAGCGAGGAAGCCATGTTGCGGAACATGGCCTCGCGGTGCGAGCTGGTGCGATTCAGTTGCCTTCCGGCTTTGCGGTGACGCATGGTCCTGATCCCGAAATAATCGTTAAATCGTTAGATGGCGTGGGTCGGCCGGTGCGGATCCTGATGCCGGATCCGCACGCCGGCCTTAGCGAATACTGAGTTCGGCGATGTTCTCGGGCGGCCAGTTCTCGAGACGCATGCCCAATGACAGCCCGCGCGTGGCCAGCACGTCCTTGATCTCGGTGAGCGACTTCTTGCCCAGGTTGGGCGTCTTGAGCAGCTCGACCTCGGTGCGCTGGATCAGGTCGCCGATCAGATAGATGTTTTCGGCCTTGAGACAGTTGGCCGAACGCACCGTCAGCTCCAGGTCGTCGACCGGACGCAGCAGGATCGGATCATAGGGCGACTCGTCGCGCGTCTCCTGGACCTGGGTCTCGGCCGGCACCGTGCCTTCCAGCGCCACGAAGCTCGACAACTGATCGCGCAGGATGGTGGCCGCGCGCTGGATGGTCTCCTTCGGATCGATGGTGCCGTTGGTCTCCAGATCGATCACCAGCCGGTCGAGGTCGGTACGCTGTTCGACACGCGCCGACTGCACCTCGATGGCCACGCGCCGCACCGGGCTGAAGGAGGCGTCGATCGGCAGCTTGCCGATCGGCCGATCCTCGCCGCCCTCCATCTCGCGCTGACTCGCCGGCTCATAGCCGCGACCGCGACGCACGGTCAGGGTCATGCTCAGCTCGGTGTCGGCCGTCAGGTTGGCGATCACCAACTCGGGGTTGGTGATCTCGGCCGTGTGATCGATGGCGATGTCGCCCGCCGTCACCGGTCCCGGACCGCGCTTGCTCAGCGCGAAGATCGCCTCATCCTTGCCATGCAGCACGATGGCGATCTGCTTGAGGTTGAGCAGGATTTCGAGCACGTCCTCCTGCACACCCTCCAGCGTGGTGTACTCGTGCAGCACGCCCTGGATCTCGACTTCCGTTACGGCGTACCCGTCCATCGACGACAACAGGATTCGCCGCAGCGCGTTGCCGAGCGTGTGGCCGAAACCGCGTTCGAGCGGCTCCAGCGAGACCCGTGAATGACACGGGTTGCCGTCGACCTCCTCGACCTTGACGATGCGCGGCTTGAGAAATTCGCCAATAGCGTCAGTCATTCAGTGCCTCTCAGGGAGCTCCTTACTTGGAGTACAGCTCGACGATCAGAGATTCGTTGATGTCGGCCGGCAGATCCGAACGGTCCGGGATGCGCTTGAACACGCCCTTCAGACCCTTGCTGTCGACCTCGACCCAATCCGGAAAGCCGTACTGCTCGGCCAGGGCCATGGCGTTCTGCACGCGCACCTGCTTCTTGGCCGCCTCGCGGACTTCGATGTGATCGTCGGCGCCGACCTGATAGGAAGGAATGTTGACGATACGACCGTTGACCAGGATGCCCTTGTGGCTGACGAGCTGGCGCGCCTCGGCGCGCGTGGACCCGAAGCCCATCCGGTAGACGACGTTGTCGAGCCGGCGTTCGAGGATCTGCAGCAGGTTCTCGCCGGTCGCGCCCTTGGACTGGGCGGCCTTCTTGTAGTAGTTGCGGAACTGCTTCTCGAGCACACCGTAGATGCGACGCACCTTCTGCTTCTCGCGCAGCTGCACGCCGTAGTCGGAGAGGCGGCGGCGACGATCGGTCGTCTGACCGGGCTGCTTCTCCAGCTTGCACTTGGTATCGAGCGAACGCGCGCGGCTCTTGAGCGAAAGGTCTACACCCTCGCGCCGCGCCAGCTTGCAGGTCGGGCCTGTATAACGTGCCATATGTCTTCCTGTTGAACTGTCGGGCCGTCAGACGCGCCGCTTCTTGGGCGGGCGGCAGCCGTTGTGCGGGATGGGCGTCACGTCGGTGATGCTGGTGATCTTGAATCCGGCATTGTTGAGCGCGCGCACGGCGGACTCGCGTCCCGGTCCCGGCCCCTTGACGTTGACATCCAGGTTACGCAGACCGTATTCCTTCGCGGCCTGGCCGGCCTTGTCGGCGGCGACCTGCGCGGCGAAGGGCGTGCTCTTGCGCGAGCCGCGGAAGCCCGAGCCGCCGGAGGTTGCCCAGGCCAGGGCGTTGCCCTGCCGGTCGGTGATGGTGATGATGGTGTTGTTGAAGGAGGCGTGGACGTGGGCGATCCCGTCCGCGACCTGCTTCTTGACCTTCTTCTTCGTGTTGCGAATCGGTTTAGCCATTCGACGTAATCCAGCTCATCTGGCCGAGCGCGAGGCGCTTAGCGTTTGATCGGGCGACGCGGTCCCTTGCGGGTCCGGGCGTTGGTACGGGTGCGCTGACCACGCAGCGGCAGCCCGCGACGGTGACGGATGCCCCGGTAGCAGCCGAGATCCATCAGCCGCTTGATGTTCATCGACACCTCGCGCCGCAGATCGCCCTCGACCGTGAACTTCGCGACCTCATTGCGCAGCTTGTCGACTTCTTCTTCCGTGAGGCTCTGCACCTTGGTGGTGCGCGCGATACCCGCTGCATCGCAAATCAGGCCCGCGCGGGTGCGACCGATGCCGTAGATCGCGGTCAGCGCGATCACAGCGTGTTTTTTATCTGGGATGTTGACGCCGGCGATACGGGCCATGTTTACGAACCCCTTAGTCCTAAATGCTCAGCGGGTAAACCGCGCAGTATATCAAACAGTTTGTTCAGGTCAACCAAGGATCGATCAACCCTGGCGCTGCTTGTGACGCGGATCGGAACAGATCACACGCACCGAACCATTGCGCCGAATGATTCGGCAGTTTCTGCACAGCTTTTTGACGGATGCACGCACTTTCATGTTTTTCTCTCCCAAACCGCGTCCAAGTACGACAGGCGGTGTTTGCAATGAACCGACCGTCCGAGAGCGACTCCGGACGGTCGCCGCGCTGGACGCGGTCTACCAGATTTGTTGACGGCCTCAGCGCAGCAGTCCGCCGCCCGGTGCCTTCAGATTGGCCTTCTTCATCAGCCCTTCGTACTGGTGCGACATCAGATGCGCCTGCACCTGGGCCATGAAGTCCATGACCACGACCACCACGATCAGCAGCGAGGTGCCGCCGAAATAGAAGGGCACGTTGTAGCCGACGATCAGGAACTCCGGCAGCAGACAGACGGCGGTGATATAGATCGCGCCGGCGGCGGTCAGCCGGGTCATGACGCCGTCGATGTACCGGGCCGTCTGCTCGCCCGGACGGATGCCCGGAATGAAGGCCCCCGACCGCTTGAGGTTGTCCGCCGTTTCCTTCGCGTTGAAGACCAACGCGGTATAGAAGAAACAGAAGAAGATGATCGCCGAGGCGTAGAGCAGCACATAGACCGGTTCACCGGGCGACAGCTTGGAGGTGATGTCCGCGATCCAGCGCAGATCCTCGTTGCTGCCGAACCACTGCCCGAGCGTGCCCGGAAACAGGATGATGCTGGAGGCGAAGATCGGCGGAATCACACCGGCCATGTTCAGCTTGAGCGGCAGATGGGTGCTCTGCGCCTGCATCATCTTGCGCCCCTGCTGGCGGCGTGCATAGTTCACCGTGATGCGCCGCTGACCGCGCTCGACGAAGACCACGAAGGCGGTCACGGCCAGCGCCATGGCGAACAGCGCCAGGACGGCCAGTGCGTTCATCTCACCCGTGCGCGCCAGCTCCAGCGTGCCGCCGAGCGCCGCCGGCAGACCGGCGACGATACCGGCGAAGATGATCATCGAGATGCCGTTGCCGATGCCACGCTCGGTGATCTGCTCGCCGAGCCACATCAGGAACATGGTGCCCGTCACCAGCGACACGGCCGCCGTGAACACAAAACCCACGCCCGAGTGGACCACCAATGCCGAGCCGCCGGCCGTCTGCCCTTGCAGCGCCATCGAGATGCCGATGGCCTGGAAGGTCGCCAGGAACACCGTGCCGTAGCGGGTGTACTGGGTGATCTTGCGCCGCCCGGCCTCGCCCTCTTTCTTCAGCTGTTCGAGCTGAGGCACCACCGCCGTCATCAACTGCACGATGATGGAGGCGGAGATGTAGGGCATGACGCCGAGTGCGAACAGACTCGCGCGCTCCAGAGCGCCGCCCGAGAACATGTTGAACATGTCCAGGATGGAGCCCTGATTCTGATCGAAGAGGATGGCCAGCGCCTCCGGATTCACACCAGGAACCGGGATGAAGGTACCGATGCGATAGACGAGCAAGGCCCCCAACAGGAACATCAGACGTCGACGCAACTCGGTCAACTGCCCCATTCCACCGAGCGCCCCAGCCATGGATCCAGCGTTTTTAGCCATCCGTCTCAAACCCTTGGGTTAGTCTTCGATCTTGCCGCCGGCGGCCTCGATCGCGGCGCGCGCGCCTTTGGTCACGCCCAGACCACGGATGGTCAGGGCGCGCGTGACCTCGCCGGAGGCGATGATCTTGGCGCTCTTGACGACGCGATTGAGCAGGCCGGCTGCTCTGAGCGTCTCCAGGTCGACGACATCGCCCTCGACCAGATTCAGCTCGGTCAGACGCACCTCGTCCTTCTCCAGCGACTTGCGCGAACGGAAGCCGACCTTGGGCAGACGACGCTGCAAGGGCATCTGACCGCCCTCGAAGCCGACCTTGTGGAAACCGCCGGCACGGGCCTTCTGGCCCTTGTGGCCGCGCCCGCAGGTCTTGCCCAGGCCGCTGCCGATACCGCGACCGACGCGCTTGGCGGAGGGACGGCTGCCCGGATCGGGCCGCAGATCATTGAGTTTCATCTCAGGCTTCCTCCACGACCTTGACCATGTACTGCACGGTGTTGACCATGCCGCGCGTACAGGGCGTATCCTCGACCTCGACGACCTGGTGCATGCGACGCAGACCCAGACCGCGCACGCAGGCCTGATGACGCTTGAGGCGTCCGTGCACGCTGCGCACCAGCTTGACCTTCATCATTTTCTTGTCGGACATCGCTTACCCCAGGATCTCTTCGACGCTCTTGCCGCGCTTGGCGGCAACGGTCGCCGGATCGCTCATGGCGCGCAGACCATTGACGGTGGCGCGCACGACGTTGATCGGGTTGTTGGTGCCGATGCACTTGGCGAGCACGTTCTGCACGCCCAGCACCTCGAACACGGCACGCATGGCGCCGCCGGCGATGATGCCGGTACCCTCGGAGGCCGGCTGCATGAAGACCTTGGCCGCGCCGTGCTTGCCCTGCAAGGGATATTGCAGGGTCGAACCGTTGAGCTTGACCTCGACCATGTTCTTGCGCGCGTTCTCCATCGCCTTCTGGATCGCGATCGGCACCTCACGCGCCTTGCCGCGACCGAAGCCGACCCGGCCCTTGCCGTCGCCGACCACGGTCAGGGCGGCGAAACCGAACTGACGGCCACCCTTGACCACCTTGGCAACACGGTTGACCGCCACCAGCTTTTCGAGGAGATCGTCGCCTTCCACTTTTGGATTGAAGTTTGCCATTGCTCGCTCCCCTAGAATTTCAACCCGCCTTCACGCGCGGCATCCGCCAGCGCCTTGAGACGGCCGTGATAACGGAAGCCGGAACGGTCGAAGGCGACTGTCTCGACACCAGCGGCCAGGGCGCGCTCGGCGATCGCCTTGCCGATGACGGTGGCGGCGGCGATGTTGGCCTTGTTGCCCGTGATCTGCTCGGCCAGAGCCTTCTCGACGGTCGAGGCGCTGGCGAGCACGCGGTCGCCGGTCTCGCCGGGCGCGATGATCTGGGCATAGGTGTGGCGCGGCGTGCGATGCACGCACAGCCGGTAGACGCCAAGCTCGCGAATCTTGGCGCGGGCCCGCGTCGCACGACGCAGGCGAGCCTGTTTCTTGTCCATCGTTGAGACCCCTTATTTCTTCTTGGCTTCCTTACGCAGGACGTTCTCGTCCGCGTAACGAACACCCTTGCCCTTGTACGGCTCCGGCGGACGATAAGCCCGGATCTCGGAGGCGACCTGACCGACCTGCTGCTTGTCGGCGCCCGACACCAGGATCTCGGTCTGACTGGGGGTCTCGATCGTGATGCCCTTGGGCACCGGATAGTCGACCGGATGTGAGAAGCCCAGGCTGAGGTTGAGCACGTCGCCCTTGGCCTGCGCGCGATAACCGACGCCGACCAGGGTCAGCTTGCGCGTGAAGCCGGCGCCGCAGCCCGTGACCATGTTGTTGAGCAGCGCACGGGTGGTGCCGGCCATGGCCCAGGCTTCGGTCTGGCCCTCGGCGGGCGCGACCCGGATCTCGCCGTTCTCTTCGCAGACGCGAACGGTCGGATGGACACACCAGTCCAGGGCGCCCTTCGGACCCTTGACCTTGACGTCCTGACCGCTGATCTCGACGGTGACGCCCTTGGGCAGCTTGATGGGAGCTTTTGCAACACGTGACATCGTAGTCTCCCCTTAAGCGACGTAGGCGATGATCTCGCCGCCGTGTCCGGCCTGACGGGCCGCGCGGTCGGTCATCAGACCCTTGGAGGTGGAGACGATGGCGATGCCGAGCCCGGCCCAGACCTTGGGCAGCTCGTCTTTGCCGCGATAGATGCGCAGTCCGGGGCGCGAGACGCGCTTGAGGAACTCGATCACGGGCTTGCCGCGATAGTACTTGAGCTTGATGACCAGCTCGGGCTTGCCGCTCTTGGCCTCGACCATGGCGTCGGCGATGTAGCCTTCTTCCTTCAGCAGGTTCGCGATCGCGACCTTCTGCTTGGAGGACGGCATCACGATCGTGATCTTACCGCGCTGCTGGCCGTTGCGGATGCGTGTCAGCATATCCGCAATCGGATCCGACATACTCATTGGCTTCTCCGTGGGTCAGGCCGTCGTTGCGACGCGATACCCGGTAGGTTGAAAAACGTGTGGCTGAGCTTACCAGCTCGCCTTGACGACGCCGGGGACGTCCCCGCGCATCACGGCCTCGCGCAGCTTGTTGCGCGACAGACCGAACTTGCGATAGACCGCGTGCGGACGACCGCTGACGCGGCAGCGACGCTGCTGGCGCGTCGGGCCGGCGTCGCGCGGCAGCTTCTGCAACTTCAGCGTCGCCTCGTCGATCTGCTCGGGCGTGGCGTTGCGATCATTGATCACCGCCTTGAGGGCCGCGCGCTTGGCACTGAAGCGGGCGGCGGTCTCGGTGCGCTTGCGATCGCGCGCAATCATACTCTTCTTCGCCATGCGATTACCTTAGGTCCGGAAGGGGAAGTTGAAGGCTTCGAGCAGGGCACGGCCTTCTTCGTCCGTCCGCGCCGTGGTCGTGATGGTGATGTCGAGTCCGCGCAGCGCGTCGATCTTATCGTAATCGATCTCGGGGAACATGATCTGTTCGCGCACGCCCATCGAATAGTTGCCGCGACCGTCGAACGACTTGGCGCTCAGGCCACGGAAGTCGCGGATACGCGGGATCGAGATACTGATCAGGCGATCGAGGAACTCGTACATGCGCTCGCGACGCAGCGTGACCTTGCAGCCGATCGGCCAGCCTTCGCGGATCTTGAACCCGGCGACCGACTTGCGGGCGTAGGTCACGATCGGCTGCTGACCGGCGATGGCGCGCAGATCGGCGACGGCGTTGTCCATGACTTTCTTGTCGGCCACGGCCTCGCCCACGCCCATGTTGAGCGTGATCTTCTCGATCTTCGGCACCTGCATCACGCTCTGGTAGCTGAAGCGCTCCTTGAGCTGAGGCACGATGCGCTCTTTGTATTCAGTCTGTAATCTGGACATCTCGCTTCACCCGGTCAGACGTCGACGACTTCGTCGTTGGACTTGAACACACGCACCTTGCGGCCGTCTTCCAGGGTCTTGAAGCCGACGCGGTCGGCACTGCCCTTGATCGGGTTGTAGAGCCCGACGTTGGAGACGTGGATCGGCATCGCCTTGTCGACGATTCCGCCCGGCACGCCGGCCTGCGGATTGCCTTTCTGGTGCTTGCGGGCGATGTTGATGTTCTCGACGACGACGTGGTTCTCGTCGATCACCTTGAGCACCGTGCCGCGCTTGCCCTTGTCCTTGCCGGCGATGACCATGACGTCATCGCCCTTCTTGATCTTTCTCATGACTATCGTCTCCTCAGAGCACTTCCGGCGCCAGCGAGATGATCTTCATGAAACGCTCGCCGCGCAGCTCGCGCGTGACAGGCCCGAAGATACGGGTGCCGATGGGTTGAAGCTGGTTGTTCAAGAGCACGGCGGCGTTGCCGTCGAAACGGATCAGCGAACCGTCGGGGCGACGCACGCCATGACGGGTGCGCACGACGACCGCGTTGTAGACATCGCCCTTCTTGACCTTACCGCGTGGGATGGCGTCCTTGACGGTGACCTTGATGACATCGCCGATGCCCGCGTAGCGACGATGCGACCCGCCGAGCACCTTGATGCACATCACGCTCTTGGCGCCGCTGTTGTCGGCGACGCTCAGATTGGTCTGCATCTGAATCATTGTCTTTTACCTAAAAAGCTCGTTGCTGATCCGGGAATGGACCGATGGCTCCGCGAAATGACCGCGCCGGCCGCGCCGCAAGCGCCGGGCCGGAAGTACGCGAGACTGGCAAATGCCGCTCAGCGCGCCTTTTCGAGGATCTCGATCAGACGCCAGGTCTTGGTCTTGGAGAGCGGACGGCACTGCTCGACCCGCACCAGATCGCCGACGTTACAGCTGTTGGTCTCGTCATGCGCATGGATCTTGGTCGAGCGGCGCATGAACTTGCCATAGAGCGGGTGCTTGACACGGCGCTCGATCACGACCGTGATGGTCTTGTCCATGGCGCTGCTGGTCACGCGCCCTTCGAGTGTCCGGTTGGTCTTGATCTCGTTCTCGTCGCTCATGATTTCCCGCCCGCCTTCTGCTCGGCCATGATGGTCTTGATCCGGGCGATGTCCCGGCGCACGGCCTTCATGCGCGAAGGCTTGGACAACTGACCCGTGCCCCGCTGCATGCGCAGATTGAATTGCTCGCGCAGCAGCTCCATCAACTGTGTCTGAAGCTCTTGGGCGCTGTTGGTTCTAAGCTCGTTGGCCTTCATCACAGAATCGTCCGCTTTTCAAAGGTGGTCTGCACCGGCAGCTTGGCCGCGGCCAGCTTGAAGGCCTCGCGCGCGAGTTCCTCGCTGACACCCTCGATCTCGTAGAGCATGCTGCCCGGCTGGATCAGCGCGACCCAGTACTCGACGTTACCCTTACCCTTACCCATACGCACTTCGAGCGGCTTCTTGGAGATCGGCTTGTCCGGGAACACCCGGATCCAGATCTTGCCGCCGCGCTTGACGCTACGGGAGATGGCACGACGGGCAGCCTCGATCTGGCGCGCGGTGAGACGACCGCGCTCGGTCGCCTTGAGACCGAACTCGCCGAAGCTCACCCGGTTGCCGCTCTGGGCCAGACCGCGGTTGCGGCCCTTGTGTTGCTTTCTGAATTTGGTGCGTTTCGGTTGCAGCATGACTTAACCCTTCTTTCCGGCCGCCTTCGGCGCCGGTTCCTCGGGCTGCTGGTCGCCGAAAACCTCGCCCTTGAAGATCCAGACCTTGACTCCGAGCACGCCGTAGGTCGTCTTGGCCTCGGCGAAGCCGTAGTCGATGTCGGCACGCAGGGTGTGCAGCGGCACACGGCCTTCACGCGCCCACTCGCTGCGTGCGATCTCAGCCCCGTTCAGACGACCGGCGACGCTGACCTTGATGCCCTCGGCGCCCAGACGCATGGTGTTCTGGATCGAACGCTTCATGGCGCGGCGGAACATGATACGCCGTTCGAGCTGCTGAGCAATGCCCTCGGCCACCAGTTGCGCGTCGAGTTCCGGCTTGCGGATCTCCTCGATGGCGATGTGCACCGGAATGCCCATCATCTCCGAGACCTTGGCGCGCAGCTTGTCGATGTCCTCGCCCTTCTTGCCGATCACCACGCCCGGACGGGCGGTGTGGATGGTGATGTGGGCATTCTTGGCCGGACGGTCGATCTGGATGCGGCTCACCGAGGCCTTGGCGAGTTCCTTGCGCAGGAAGTCGCGGACCTGGAGATCGGTGTTGAGCAGATCGGCATAGTCCTTGGAATTGGCATACCACTTGGATGTCCAGTCCTTGACGATGCCAAGCCGGATACCATTCGGATGAACTTTCTGTCCCATACTGGTCCCCTGGATCCTCTAGGCTTCGGCCACGGTCAGCGTGATGTGGCTGGTGCGTTTCATGATGCGGTTGGCGCGGCCCTTGGCGCGCGGCATGATCCGCTTCATGGTCGGCCCCTCGTTGACCTGGATGGCCGCAACCTTGAGTTCGTCGATATCGGCGCCCTCATTGTGCTCGGCGTTGGCGATCGCCGACTCCAGGACTTTCTTGATGATGTCGGCGCCCTTCTTGGGGCTGAAGGACAGCGTGTTGAGGGCTTCCTCGACACGCTTGCCGCGAATCAGATCCGCGACCAGTCGGGCCTTCTGCGCCGAGATCCGGGCGTATTTGTGTGTGGCTACAGCTTGCATCGCGATCTCCGACTAGCGCTTCTTCGCTTTCTTGTCGGCGGCGTGACCACGATAGGTACGGGTCAACGCGAACTCGCCGAGCTTGTGGCCGATCATGTTTTCGTTGACGAGAACCGGCACATGTTGACGCCCGTTGTGGACGGCAATGGTCAGACCGACCATCTCAGGCAACACCATGGAACGGCGCGACCAGGTCTTGATCGGGCGCTTGCTGTTTTGGGCGACCGCCTCTTCCACCTTCTTGATCAGGTGGTGATCGACGAACGGGCCCTTTCGAATCGAACGTGGCACTGGCTCAACCTCGACTGATGCTATTTCTGACCGCGACGACGCACGATCATGCCGTCGGTCCGCTTGTTATGGCGCGTCTTGTGACCCTTGGTCGGCACACCCCAGGGCGTGACCGGATGACGGCCGCCGGAGGTCCGGCCCTCACCACCGCCGTGCGGGTGATCGACCGGGTTCATGACCACGCCGCGCACCGTCGGACGGATACCGCGCCAGCGGCTCGCGCCGGCCTTGCCGAGCTTGCGCAGGCTGTGTTCGCTGTTGCCCACCTCGCCGATGACGGCGCGGCAGTCGGAGTGCACTTTACGCATCTCACCGGAACGCAGACGCAGGGTCGCGGTACCGGATTCGCGCGCCACCAGCTGCACCGAGGCGCCGGCCGAGCGGGCGATCTGGGCGCCCTTGCCGGGACGCATCTCGATGCAATGCACCTGGGTGCCGACCGGGATGTTGCGCAGCGGCATGCAGTTGCCGACCGCGATCGGTGCGGCCTCACCCGAGACGACAGAGTCGCCGGCCTTCAGGCCCTTGGGCGCGATGATGTAGGTGCGCTCGCCGTCGGCATACTTCAGCAGCGCGATGTGCGCCGAGCGGTTCGGATCGTACTCCAGACGCTCCACGGTCGCGGGAATCCCGTCCTTGCGGTTGCGCTTGAAGTCGATGATGCGATAACGCTGCTTGTGACCGCCGCCCTGGTGACGCACGGACACACGGCCCTGATTGTTGCGCCCGCCACGCTTGGTCTGCTTGTCGATCAGAGGCGCGTGCGGCGCGCCCTTGTGCAGATCGGGTGTCGTCACCTTGACGACGAAGCGTCGTCCGGCGGACGTCGGTTTGGTCTTTACGATTGGCATCTTGATCTATCCGTTGCTGTCCGCCGCCGCGCTCAAGCGGCGTCGCCGAAGTCGATGTCTTGGCCGGCCTTGAGGCGCACATAGGCTTTGCGCCAGTCCTGACGCTGGCCCAGACGCTGGCCGAAGCGCTTCTGCTTGCCCTTGACGTTGAGGATCTGGACGCGATCGACCTCAACCTCGAACAGCATCTCGACCGCCTTGGCGACTTCCTGCTTGGTCGCGTCGGTCAGGACGCGAAAGGTCACTTGGCCGCAGGTCTCGGCCAGACGCGATGCTTTCTCGGAGATCACGGGCGCGACCAGCACCTTCATCAGACGCTCTTTGTTCATGCCAGCCGCTCCTCCAGCTTCTTGATCGCCGCCTCGGTGGCGAGGATGGTCTCGAAGGCGATCAGGCTGACCGGATCGACCTCTTGCGCCGACAGCACGTCGACCTTGGGCAGATTGCGCGCAGCCAGATAGAGCTTGTCGTCGAACCCATCGGTGAGGATGAGTGCGTCGGTCAGGTCATGGCTCTTGAGCAGCGCGATCAGAGCCTTGGTCTTGGCCTCTTCCAGCGCCAGCTCGGAGACGACCACCAGACGCTCGGTGCGCACCAGCTCCGACAGGATCGAGCGCACGGCGCCGCGATACATCTTGCGGTTGACCTTCTGGCCGTAGTCGCGCGGCTGGGCCGCGAAGGTGACACCGCCCGAGCGCCACAGCGGGCTACGCGAGGTACCCGAACGGGCACGACCGGTTCCCTTCTGGCGCCACGGCTTGGCACCGCCACCAGAAACCGCTGCACGGTTCTTCTGGGCCTTGGTGCCTGAACGTGCGCCGGCCATGTAGGCGGTCACGACCTGGTGGACCAGACCTGGTTTGTATTCCACGCCGAAGACGGCGTCGGAAACCTGCACACTGGACGCGCCAGTGTGGTTTCGAATGGCGATCTCCATGAGTGCTCAGCCCTTGTTCTTTTGCTTCACGGACGGCAGCACGACCAGACGCCCTCCCGTCGGTCCGGGCACGCCGCCACGGACGAGGAGCAGGTTGCGTTCGGCGTCGATGCGCACGACCTCGAGATTTTGCTGACAACGATTGGCGGCGCCGAGATGACCCGCCATCTTCTTACCCTTCCACACGCGCCCAGGGGTCTGGTTCTGACCGATGGAACCCGGCGCACGGTGCGACAGCGAGTTGCCGTGGGTGCGATCCTGACCGGCGAAGTGGTGACGGCGGATGACGCCGGCGAAGCCGCGACCCTTGGTCACGCCACGCACATCGACCTTCTGGCCCGGCTCGAAGATGGAGACCGTGATCTCCTGACCGACCTGCAGGTCGCTGCCTTCTTCGCCTTCCAGACGGAACTCGCGCAGCACTTCACCCGCTTCGACACCGGCCTTGGCGTAGTGACCCGCCATCGGCTTGGTGACGCGCGAGGCGCGACGCTGGCCGAAAGCGACCTGGACGGCGCGATAGCCATCGGTCTCTTCGGATTTGACCTGACTGACGCGGTTCGGCGTGACCTCGATCACGGTGACCGGGATGCTCTCACCTGCCTCGGTGAAGACACGGGTCATGCCGGCTTTGCGTCCGATAACTCCGATCGACATGATTTCGTCCTCAGCTCAGCTTGATCTGGACGTCGACACCGGCGGCCAGATCGAGTTTCATCAGGGCGTCGACGGTCTTGTCGGTCGGATCGACGATGTCCATCAAACGCTTGTGCGTGCGCAGCTCGTACTGATCGCGCGCGTCCTTGTTGACGTGCGGCGAAACCAGGACGGTGAAGCGCTCTTTCTTGGACGGCAGCGGCACCGGACCACGCACCTGAGCGCCGGTGCGCTTGGCGGTGTCGACGATCTCACGCGCGGACTGATCGATCAGACGATGATCGAACGCCTTCAGCCGGATTCGGATTCTCTGATTCGTCATGCCC
>NZ_JABZEO010000024.1 GCF_013385175.1 Allochromatium humboldtianum
TTCGCCTCGACGACAACTCGACCCAGGCCTTGTTGGCGCGATTGAACACGCTGCCGCTGGTCTATGAAGTGCGGGGTGATCGCGTCGACTCGTTGCCCGTCCCAACGGACGGCGACGACTGGAAAAAGCTTCTGCTGCGGCCCTGAGTCGTGATAGTCAGCCCCTTTTTGGGGCTTTTTTATGTGGGAAAAACGATGAACGAAAATCTCGAGTCAACCTTTGTGATTCGCCCGTCCTGGAACAACTACCTCGACATCTTGTCGATCATTGCCGCGGCTTTTTACTGCGCCGGATACATCAAATATGTGATGCCCACTGGGATCGTCCCCGACTTTGTTGCGCCCCTGTTCGTCGTGATAGGTACGCTTTTTCTGATGATTGTCGTTATTCGACGTTATTCGATGGTCTACAGTCTGATCGATGGGCGGTTGATCTGCAACAAAGGGTTGATCTCGCGCAACGAAAGCAGTATCCGATTAGCGGATGTGCGTGCCGTACATCTTCAACAAGGCATTATCGATCGACTGATGAATACGGGGGACGTTTCATTTTCATCGGCGGCTCAGTCGGACGCTGACATCGTTTTTAAGGGCGTCGATGACCCGAAAAATCTGCGTGACCGGATCCAGAATTTGATGAGCGCATCGCGTACAAGCACGCCGGCATAGGGTCGCCAGCAGCAGGAATCCACCGAAGCGACTCAGGCGCGGCTCAATGCCACGCCTGAGTGCTGTAGGAGTCTCCGGCTTTTTTCAGGCCGGAGAGGATGTCAAAAATGCAATTCGTAGTTTAAGTTGATCCGCGTTTTTTTCCATTGGAGCAGGCCGGGAGCCTCGCTCGTTGCGTGTGTTTTTGGGGGTGGAGGCGAGGAAGCCGGTGTCGAGAAAACGGCGAGCGCCTGCGGCAGGGGATGGCTTGGAACATCTCTCCGAGTCGAGGTCTCCAATGCAGCCACGGTCAAGGATGTTCCCAGGATAGCTATTACCGAAACTAAAATGCCTAGACTCCGCATTTTTCCCTTCACCGATTTAGTTCGATTCCCAGCCAAGGAAATAGCAAATCGGCCGTTCCCTCTTGTTTTTTGATCGTTTCATAGCGTTCTCGTGTGGCCAATGTCACCTGAGCAAACGATCCATTCTCGGGTATAGCGATCTCCACAATGAACCGCTCCAGGTTGAACAGAACGTACCGATCGGCATTGTCACCTCGTCCGTCCTGCACAAAGATGGGTGAGGTATACAGGGCATAGCGCTCGACCAGCCGGTCGATCAATGGCTCGACGTTTTGATCTTGCCAGCCACGCTGCACCATGAAAAAGACCAAGGCCAACGTCTGATCTCGCTCGAAGTTGAGGCTCATCAGGCGCAACCCGAGTTCACCGGCGAGTCCATCGCCATAGGTTTGCCCCACATTCAGCAATGCGCCGGAGGTATAGGCCGACACGCCCTCATTGAGGATTGCTCCGCCATCAGTCAATCGTTGCAGATCAGGGCGAACAGAGCGCGTCGTGCTCGTGCCGAGAGAGATCCCGGACGGCAACACCGGCAATGATGTCAGCGCATGCTTGTAAATCTCCTGCGAGACCTGCGGCGACCCGCCGGACTGCGCCCAGGCTGATGGCACGCTTCCAAGCATCAGCATGAAGATGGACAAAAATACCCAAGGATGTCGGCGTCTTTGATACATCGTTTTTAACCTTTATTGCGCCTGTCCCGCCTGAGACGGGACAGGCCGTTTTTTAATCGGGCAGTTCGCCTTCGCCTGGATCTTCGCCAGGACCGATTTCGGAATCACTACCAGATCCATCGCCCACATGCTCGGCAAAGCCGATTCCCGACCCGCCTGTCATCCGGATACCAAAGCGCCCGATGGAGTCGGCCGTCAGCCCATCGGCGGCGGCCGCTCCGTTGTAGAGGATCGAAAGGTTGTTGAATGTGATCGAAGCACGATCCAGGGTGAAAGGGACGTCATAGGTGCGCGAAGCATTGATAGACACCCCCACCGACTCAAGGCCGAGCTTGAGGACATGCGAGCCATCTGGAAGACTCAGGGAGAGTGGGATACTGAAGCCTCGATACTCACCTGGGCCAGGCAGCGGCAAAGGTTGAGCCGAGCCGGCATTGATCGCCTGCGTAGCCTCCAGTCCCTCCAGGCAGTCCCAGCGCTCAATGAGGCCGTTGATCGCGCTCATGTCGGCGTTGAGCGAGGCACCAATCAGCCGCGCGGCGCGACACAGCGGCACGAATCCGGTGTCTTCGGTTGCCTGTGCGCTGGTGTTGCCTCCCAGGATCGAGCGCACCGCATACGTATAGTTTTTGCCCCGTTCCGGCGGCTCATCGATCAAAGAGGTGCCGGAGACACCCAATGCGCTATCGGTGATTTCAGTGCCATCCCGATAAACGCGGTACTTGAAGTCGTTTCCGGGAGCGAGAGCCGGCCAAGTGATCTCCACATCATCCTCGCGTGTTCCATCGGTCGCATCGACAGTGGCCGGCGGCAAGACTGGTGGAGTGACGGTTGTGCTGCGAAATTCGATTGCACTGAGCAAGGTCACGCCATCCGGCGGCAGCGCGCGCATCACGGCGACCAAGGGAGCGTTGTAGAGCGTGGCGTAATCCAGGCCGCTGTCGAACAGGGAGAGCCCCGCGTTGACGGCCTGCTCAGGCGCGACCGCCGCCCCGCTGGGATGGCGCTCCAGGCGAGCGGCAAACGCACCATGGGACTCCTGGCTGTAGCTCCCGCCTCGATGGACGCTGGCCGTGGCCGCGAGCGGCAGTCGCTCACCATAGGTCAGGCCCACGTCCATAAGCATAGGCGCGACCCGCCAGCGGATAGGGACGATGAGTTCCTTGCCTTGGGAGGCGGTATCCGTATCAGCGTAGGTCACGCGAATGGACCCGGACGCCATGGTCCAGGCATCCCCGGAAGTATGGTTGGTCGTGAGATTGGATTCAGCCCCGGCTGTCACATTCCCCACGGTTGCAACCACAACGTCCCCGGCATTGCGGACCTCGATTTTGGTCTTAAGGGTATTGAAGGCATCGCCCAGTGTCACGACACCCTTGGCAAAAAGCCCGTTGGCCCGATCCACGACAAACCCCTGAATGGACTCGTCGGTAAAGCTGCCTAACGTGGGGGTGAGCGTGAACTGTGGAATCGGAAGCTCAACATAGTTGACGCTGGTGGAGGCGCAGCTGACCTCCGGGAACACCGTACTTCCGACCCAAGCCTGGATCTGGATAGCGCCAAAGTCGGCGTGATTGTTGAGAGGGACCGTGGCGCGCCAATTTCCTGAACCCAGCGAGGTAGCCGTGTAATCGCGCACATCATCCGTGCCATTAGCGTCGCTCCATACGCGAACGAACGCCGATTCGACCGAATTGGCTAAGGCTCCGCTAATGGTTACAGTCACCGTATTATCCTTGTTGTAAAACGTGGTCGTATTCGCCGTAACCCCTGAACATTTTGGGGTATCCATGACCACAATGGAGACAGACGTCGATGCCGCTCCGTACTCGACGCCGCCCTTTGTGAAAACCCGCTGCAAAGGGTAGATGCCTGGTGTGGAGGGGGCTGTGGCGCTTAGCGATGTTGTCACCGTACCATTTGTAGAGGCCGACGATGTAAACGCTGTGAAGCCCTGGTTCCAAACGCTGGTGTCGGATGGATTAAATGGCGAAGTACCGTAAGATCCACCCGCTGTCCAGGTCTCTGATCCGTCGTTGCTCCAAGTTTGCGTGTAGCTAAAAGACTGCCCGATACCGATCTTAGACGGAATGCCGGACTGAGAAATAAACCTCGGATCGATGAGTTTGCGAATAAACCCCGTTTCAATCGCTGAGAATGATCCGCTCCCCAGGACATTTGATGCCTGAACCTGGAACTCGTAGACGCTTTCATCGGAAAGTCCGGTCCAGTTATAGGACGTCGCCGCCCCCGAATAAAGAGTGCTCCATGAGGATGTCCCCTGCTTTCGTTGCTGAAGCAGATAACTGGAAGCGCCGGAGACGCTGCCCCAGGTTATATCGATACCGTTTGAGACGGTTCCGTCTGTGGCCGACAGCGAGCTTGGCGCTGCCAGATTGGCCGAACAGGATGTTCCACTCAAGCTCCAGGTTCCGTTATTGCAGGTTGCCGTCGCCGAGCCTGCCGCCCCCGCTGTACCGTTGGTCAGCGAGCGCGTGGTGCCATGTGTCCCGCTGCTGGCCGAACCGGAGCAGTAATTCGATGAACCCCAGTTCAATGTTTGGGTTGTGCAGTTGGCTGGGGCCGCCACACTACAGGATGTGGCGTTGTAAGATCCAGACAGCGAGCCGTTATTACAGGTGCGCGTCTGGCTCGTGCAAGATGACCCGAAGGGAACGGAACTCGATTGAAAGGCCGTGACGCTGTTGCCGTGTGAAACGGTTCCCCAGGGTGTGCCGGTACAATGTGAAGGTGACTGCACACTACAGGATTGGCTGGTGTAGCTTCCAGACAGCGAGCCATTGGTACAGGTGCGCGTCTGGCTCGTGCAAGATGATCCGAAGGGAACAGAACTCGATTGATAGGCTGTGACGCTGTTGCCATTGGCTAATGTGCCGCCCCAGGGCAGGTTACACGTTGATCCTGGGGTTGAAAAAGTATGCGTAGGACTCCAAATACTACACGCTCCGCCAGAGCATAGACGGCATTGTACGTTATACGTCTGCCCTGCGCTTAGCGACGAAATGTCAATGGTTAAACCATTCGATGTCCATGGGGAGATGGTTGATTGTCCTGATGTCCATGTTCCGCTTGTGGATATTTTGTATTTATATTCGATCTTATCGAGGCTGTAAGAACTACCTATACGACACGAGTCAATATATCTGTAATTTACAGGGCCACCAAGTATTTGTGCGCCCGAGCCAACAATCCAGGTCGACTGCGTGGCAATATTAGCCTGCGCCGGCGCGCCCATAAGCGTCATGGCCAGAAGAAAAAAGCTAATAGACCAATGTTTTATTTTTAATCGAAAAAGCGTATGCCGCATTTGTACGTCCTCTAAATCGCGCTTAATCTGCACTGAGGCCAATTCCGCCTGCTATTGGGCAATTTTTTCTGCCTGCTGGCGATACCAGCGTGATTCGGCGATATCCTTCTCTGTTCCCTGTCCCCTCTCGGCGAGCCAGGCATACGCCAACATCGAATCGGCGTATCCGGCCTTGGCCGCTTCGTGATACCAATGCGCGGCAGCTTCGTCGTTTTTAACGCCATGCAATCCACGAAAAAAATAGAAGCCCATCGAATGCATGGCTTTCGCATCGCCGGACTTCGCGAGTTCATCGAGCACCGCGAACGCCTGTTTGAAATCCTGGGGAAAGCCCCCGCTTCCGGTCTCATAGAGAGAGACCAGGAAATGCTTGGCCTCCGGGTATCCGGCCTCCAGAGCCGCTTTCAGATGCCGCTGAGCATTGGCAAGATCGTTGTGCTGAAACTCCCGTTGAGCGAGCATGAGATTGGCCGCCGGGTATCCAAGATCAGCGGCACGCACGAGCCACTTCATCCCATCCTCCTGGTTGCCCTTGTCGAAGTAGCGCTGCGCGACCTGGTACATCGATTCCGGGTCGCCACTGAGAGCGCCCATCCAATAGAAGTCACGGGCGATGAAGGGCACTGGGGCCACACCGCCACCTTCACCGCCTTCATAAAGGCTGGCCAACAGCCGGTAGGCTTCGGCATTGCCGCGCGCTTTGGCCTGTTCGAGAAGCAGATACGCCTCGCGCGTGCGCTGTTGCGCCAACAGTTCGCGGGCCTCGCGTACCATGGCTTCCGTATCCTGGGGTTGTCGGGTGCCGAACGGCGGGGTTTCAGCGCAGACCGATGCGCTCACAAGCACAGCGACGGAAGCGGCGGTCAGAGCACGATAGAAAGAGGATTTCAACTCGGCTTCTCCTCGAGGTTCAGCATGGTCTTGAGCTTGGCCAGCAGTGCCTTGTCGACGGCGTCAGGCGCTGTAGTGGCCAGTATCAGCACGGACTCCATGGCGCTGGCCACGCCCGCGAGCGCCGGTTTCTTGAGCCAGCGCACGGCCTCTTGCGTTTGCCCGAGATCCAGCAGCAGTTTGCCCAGGAGTGCCTCGGCAAACAGGTCGCCCTTGGCCGCTGCGTCCTTGAGATAGTTCTGGGCTTTTTCCAGTCGCGCCGTGTCCTGTGTCGGCGTGGAGCCATCGGTTTCGTAGGCCAGGAGGAACGCCGCGTGCCGGAGCGCGTCGATATCCCCGGCTTCTCCGGCTTTCTCATACAGCGTCAGCGCTTGCTCACGATCACTCTCGATCAGGAGGTTGGCCAGATTGATGGCCGCCCGCTGTGAGCCGTCGTCGGCGGCGCGCTTGAGCATTTCGAGGGCCAGTCCGCGGTCTTTCTCCGCTCCGCCCTTCCCGAGCAGATGCATCATGGCCACCTCGAAGCGTGCCTCGACATCGCCCTGCTGGGCGCGCGCCGTCATGCGGTCATAAAGATCGCGCTCGGTTGGCGGCGTGGGTTTTGGGGTGGTACGCGCAATCGGTACGGCTTCAGGGGCAAGGGGGGGAGCCGTCGTTTCCGGTGTGCTCACACCGACCGGTGGTACGAGCGTGACAGGTACTGGGGGCGGCCCTGAGTCCGAACACCCCGCCAGGCTGACGGCGGCCGATAGCGGCAAGGCAAGATGGAGTGGTCGCATGGAGGTTCTCGCAGAAAAAAGCCTGACCGGATTTTAGTCCGATCAGGCTCTTGATTCTACAAGAAACTTACAATGTTTTGTTGTTGTATCTTTTTTAGAAAAAGTCTGGGTTTCCGGACGAAAAGCGGCGCTCTTCTTCGTCCGGCACCGCGGAGAAGAGACTGGCGGCCAATCCACGCCCTTCATCGGCCGGATTCAAGGCTCCAAATTTGTATCCGCAATCCTCTTCCCAAACGGAAGAGCGTCGCGTCCGTTTCTGCGCCGGCCCTTCGGGAGGGCGCGGCTGAACCAAGACGCTACGCTGGATGATCGCCTTGAGCGCCGAGACGTCGCCCCGGTACGCGACGACCATCGCGGGGGTGAAAAAAATCGAATTTGGTGTGTTCATCGGTTTCTCCGCGAGAAATCCCGTCTTTAGGGACGGGAACCTCGTTTATGCGAGTTGACATCCTCCCCGCCCTGAAGGACGGGGTTTGCCGCGCGTCTTGATCAATCCCGCCCAGGCATCGGCGGCTTGCCCTTGTTCGCGCCGCCCCCCGTCGGGGCGTCGACAACAGCCGATCCCTTTTGGTTCGGCTTACCGCTGAATCCCGTGTCGGTCGATGCAGACGGGGCCGACACAATCATGGTCGGTTCGCTCGATCCACCACTCATGGCCCCGATCTCTGGAAGACCACCGCCAGACGAGGAGCCTCCTCCCGTTTCGACGACCTGACTGTGCGTCTCAACCGTATTGGTATGGCTCTGGGTCTCCACGGTTCGGGTTTCCACGGGTGAACCGCTGCCATTTAAGGCGGAACTGTTCTCTGTCTGCGCCGGACCGCTTCCCATAAATCCACTTGTCGGCTCGTTGGGCTGTACCGGTGCGGGAGATCCTTGGGACGCCGGCTCATTAGACGTGGCCGTCGACGAGTTTGTTGCACTCGTTGTTCCGGATTCGATCGTCCCGCTGCTCATAGTCTGGCTTTGAGCTTGAGTACCGGGCTCTGTATGGCTGCTGGGTGTCGGCGCTGAGGCAGAGAGCGACGATTCCATCGGTGCCGCCGTCGTATGACTATGGTTTGCTCCCTGGTTTGGCTGTGCTGCCGGCTCGTTTTGAACGTTCGTTGGACCAGTTGCCTGTTGACCTTGGCCTGTCTGCACCTGTTCAGTGGGCGTTACCGGCTGCGTCGTCGGCATGGCCTGCCCCTGCGACGGTTGAGTTTCCTGGGGCGTTACCGGCTGCGTCGTCGGCATGGCCTGCCCCTGCGACGGTTGAGTTTCCTGGGGCGTTACCGGCTGCGTCGTCGGCATGGCCTGCCCCTGCGACTGTTGAGGCTCCTGGGGCGTCACCGGCTGATTGGAAGCCATGGGTGACAGCCCTTGGGACGGTGGCGATGCCGACTCGACCGATGCTGCGTTTGACGTTGCCGGCGACGGATTCGGCGTCTGACCCTGTGCCGATTGTGCCTCCCCCAGGGCGGACGTCTGTCCGCTCTGGAGCGCCAACGCACTGGCGTCCGAGCGCTGCATAAGCGTCTGAACGTCGCTCATTGCACCGCCGCTGGTAGCGTCCGCTGTGGCTGTCAGCCGCAGCACGCCTCCGCTTCCGAGGTCTTGCTGCAAACGCGCCTCGTCAATCGAGACCGTCATACCCGCCCCCCCGGCAGCGATAGAAGCGGTCATGGCGCTGGCCACGGCCCCCTGGCTTGCGCCCGCCTCACCGTGACCGCCCGTCGGTGCGGTCGATGGGCCACTGTCGTTTGTCGCATTCATGGAACTGGGACTGCCCTGAGCGCTCGCGGCCTGGCTCAAGGCCGGCGAGTCGCCTTGAGTACCAAATGTCGAGTTCTGGGACGTGCCGTGTGATGATCCAGGCTCATTCGATTGAAGCGATCCAGTCGGTGCTCCAGCGCCCCCCGCCTGGAACCCCGAAGCGCCTGCGCCTTGATCAGCGGCCATAGCCGACTGGCTGGCGGAACTGTAGGCGGGTGCCGGGTACGATGTCGTCGCACTGTCCAGATTGGCCTGCCCGCCCTGGAGTGCCAACGCGCTCGCCTCGGTGTGCTGGCGAAGCGTGGCGACATCCGACATCGAACCTGGGGAGGCTCCGGCATCGGCCGTGGCCGTTTGCCGAAGACTTCCGCCGAATCCGAGATCGTTTTGCAGGCGAGCGTGATCGAGTACCGGCCCCGAACCTCCAGCCGCACTGTCCATGTGCGTCGACGCGGTTGGTCCGCCTACCGCCCCAGGCGCGGGGCTGGTGATGGGAACGCCATCCTGTGTCGGGGTACTGCCGAGCAGATCGCGCAGGTAATTGAGAGCGTTTTCCGGCACACCCATCTGCTGAAGACCGGAGAACACGGCATCCAGGGACGAGGAGTTTCCGCCTTGCAGGAAGATTTGGTTTCCAGCCTCAGTGGGAAGCATCGCCATGTTGGACAGGCCGCGCTGAAGCGCCTGCAATTCGGAGGCATTCAGGCGCTGACCATCCGAACCAATCTCGCCGCGTTGAACGGCGTTCCCAATGAGTCCCTGCATATCGGCCACCAAATCCTTACCTCTCTGGATGATTTCGTCTCTTCGTGCATCCACTCGACCGGCTGTCTCACGACGCCCAGCGTCGACGGTAGAGCGGAACCCGCCGCCTTCGCTTTGCAGCTGCTCACGTGATTGGTCAAAGCCACCCATACCCTGACCGCGCCGTTCTCGTTCCTGAGCGGCGAAACCGAGCACCTTCGGCACATAGGCCTGCGTTTCCTTGTAAGGCGGAATCTTGTTGCCGTGCTTCATCACGGCCCCTTCGCCCGCGTTGTAACCGGCCAGGGCCAGCTGCTCATTGCCGCCGAATTTATCCATCAGGAAGCGCAGATACTTCGCCGCGCCCTCGATGTTTTGTTGCGGATCGGTCCGCTGGCTGGCCGGCACACCGAAGCGCTCAGCGGTGGCAGGTATCAACTGGCCAAGACCCACTGCCCCCGCCGGGGAAACGGCATTGGGGTTGTAATTGGATTCGGCGCGAACCAGCCCATGCAGCAAGGCCGGATCCAGTCCATGGCGCTGCGCGGCCGCATCGATCATGGCACCGAACTGCTCGCGTCGCGCCGCCGTTGTCCGCCCCATAGGCTCACCGCGGGGGGCGCCATAGTGACCAGCCCCACCAGCGGATCCCATCTGATAATCGACGCCCGCCCCAAAACTGCCAACCTGCGCCTCCACACCGGATCTCAATCCAGCCAGTGAGCCGGCTTGTGCCGCCAACGCCATGGGATCGACGGCGGTGTGCATGCCGGCGGCCTGCGCCATCTGCAAGGCACCGGCCTGTCCCAGTACCCGATGCGACAGATCGCCACTGTTGGCCATTCTGGACAGGGCTTGCCAGGCGGCGGCGGCGGCTTTTTGGTCGTTATTGAGCATGGAACCACGCCCGTGCATCTCCATTTGCGGGAGATTGTTCTGTGCCTCGCGCTGGAATTGCGCAAACGCCTCACCCTGACCACTGAAGACAGGCGCCATTTTTGCCATTAGTGCATTGAGTGCCTCCCCGGATGTCCCCGAGGCCTGTCCTGTGGCACGCATCATGTCGCCATACTGGTTGGTGACTTGGGCACCGCCCAGTTGCTGCGTTCCGCTCGATTGCAGCTGTGATTGCATTGAGCGCATGGCGCTCTCGTTGGCGGCGGCCTCATACAGACGGCTGACAGCCTGTTGTGCATTGTCGATCGCCTGGCGCGTCCGTTCGCTACCCTGCGAGGTTTGGTCGGTATTTTTGTAATCAGATCCCGTTCCCGCTTTTTCGCCCGACGTAGAGGAGACTTTGGTTGAATCGCTCCCTGTCGTTGCGGTTGTATGCCCTTCACCAAAGGAACCTTCGACGGCTTGGGTATTCCCCTGTTGGGCGTTTGCTCCACCTTGAATACGCACATCCGGCAACATGGCCAGCGCACGCTTGAGAATGCCGCCGGTCTTCCCGCCATGTCCTCCAGCAAATCGTTGGTCGTGATTGGTGGCCGCTTGCTGTGCCGCGTCGGCGGCCTGTTGCGCCGCTTGGTTCAGGGCCGCATTGCTGCCTCCAGCGGTTGCCGCCTCCTGGATCGCCTGCTGGGCGGCGCGGGCGGCCTGTTCGACGCCCGCCGCCGACGTGCGCCGATCCATCGGCAAACTGGTATCGCGACTCTCCTCGCCCGCGCTCTGACTGATGCCACCCAGCAGATTTTTTGAAACGGTGAGTCCTTCGGAAAACGCGAAGCTGTTGTTGGAACCGGCCCGTGTTGTTGTGCCGCTCTGCGTTTGCGATCCATCCGTGCTTGTCACTCCGGCTTCCCGTGCCGTACCGGATGTGAAATCTGTTTGAGACGACCCGCCTGTGCCGGCCGTTTGCGTCTGCGTGGCGGATTCTTTGAGACCTTCCGCCACATTCAAGAGCTTTCCAACGCTCTCATTGACGCCGGATTTGGCCGAGAGCGTTTGCTGGCTGCTGTAGCCCATCGCGTCGCTCAGTCCACTGCCCACGGAGATCGTCGACAGGCCGCCGGAACCGAAGACGGCATTGGCGTCACCGCTAACAGGGGCCGAGCCCAAGCCGCCCGCCAACGCCGTTTGAGCGCCATACAAGTTGGCCAATTTGCCGAGGGCCATATCGCGATGTGCGGAGGCGCCGGCTCCACCGCTTCCGCCAGCGCCTTTCATTTCTCCACCGACATCCGGATTGTAGCGAGGCATCTCGGAACTGGTGAGGCGACTCACCATTTGCGAGAGCGCGAACATGCTGCCGGTCAAAATTGCAAACGTCATGAATGGCGCATTTGCAATCATCTTGCTGGCCGTAATGGTCGAGACCATCACATGCCGCATGAGGCCGGATACATATTCAACCGTAACGCCGGCTGTTCCAGGTTGCGAGTAGTTTTCAATTTCCACCTGATACCAAGCCATGACGATCGCCATGACAGGTGTCCAGCTTTGGGTCCAGATGCCAAACATGACGTAAGAACCGGCGGTTTTCAAACCGCTCTGTGGATTGGCCACGACAACAAACATGATCAGGGGGGTTGCCGCGATAAAAATAAAGAACAGGATGTCCATCATTTTCGGGGCGGTTGTTGACATCATAAAGGCCGTATAGCTGTACTCCTCGGCCCACCTGAAAAGCCCATTGTCAGCCCTGATGACATTCATCTGGTCGATGGGACTTGAGGCGTTTAAGGCCAGTTGCGCGGCAATCGAGTAGGTCATCACATTGGTCAATGCCAATGCGTCGATTCGACCAATATCATCGGTGACATTAGCCACCAGCGTCAGAGCATCATCCAGTGAAATATCGCTGGTATTTCCACGATAGCGACGACTGGTGGATTGATTCACGATCCCTTGAGCCGCAGACGTAAACGCACCAAATTCGCCCGAATCGATCGCTGAAGCGACGCCTAAAAGATGGGACCGCGCCCCTGAGCAGCTGGTCGCTTCGCCGCCGCCACCGCCATCTTGATAGGGTTTGTCTTGGGTATAGATGACCGTCGAGCCCGAGCGGGTCATCGTGTTGGCAAATTCCTCAAGGACGTTGCTGACTTTGTGAAACCGGATGTTGGAGAGATCGCTTCCACCACAATACCGAATACCATTGCGCATGGTTTCGGCCAGATTACGATCCAGGCACTTCAATGGATCACTAGGGCACGAGGCAAAACCCAGCAAGACTTTAGCCGGCGTAAAGGGATGCTCGGCTCCTGTAACCGAAATCGGATATCCGTCAACGCCGGATACCGCTGTTTCGATCTTCTCGGTCATATACAGCGCAAAGGCACCAGCCACGGCGCCGGGGATGGCGATGGCATAGGGCACATTGTCAACCACGATAGGTGCGGCTTCGTGATTGAATTGCTCGATAACCACGGTGGTCTTGGGCAAGAAGGCGCCCCAGACCACAATCAGTTGCAGCAACATCACATCAAGCCGCAATCCTTTCTGTAATACCCCTTGAGCCAATATAAAAATCAAAGACAAGACCAATCCTGTCTGCAAAGCGCTCGCGATCCAGGATTCCTGGCCGAAGAACAGCGCCATGCCGTTCATGGCCACGCCCAAGGTTTGCGGGTCCGATATGGTATAGATCGTATAGGACATGGGGTCGGCCTTCTTAATTCGATCCGGTCGAGAATGGCGAAACAGTCAATCGCTGCACGTTGATGACCGCCTGCGTTGTGTGGTTAAAGGAGTCCATCATCTTTTCCCAATTCGGACGAATGGCGATGAGGGCCGCAGACTTTTCTTTAAGTTCAGCCTCAAAAGCAGGCGGTGGCGTGGCCTTGGTTTGCTTGGTAAAGACATTTTTACCGATATTGACGAACTCGACGCCCATTTGGTAGGCAAAAAAATCCGGCAGGAACTTGGCAACCTGTTCGCCGATCATGGCCACGGCACCGGGCGATTTTTGGATTTCCAGCAGCTGGCGATAGATCGGCATCGGCATGACGGCCAGCAGTTGTCGGGCGCGGGTGGACAGCCCGCCTTCCCCGCCATTGAGAATCGAGCCGACGATCGAGTCGGCGGTGTAATCAGCCACCCCGGTCGGTTCAGCCACCCCGAACATGGCCAGATTCACCGCATCCTCGACCCCGCCCCAGGTGCCCAGGGGGATGTTGCCTGTGATCGGCCGGGTGCAGTTCTCACCGCCACACTTCCAGACCGGCACACCGTCTTTGACGTGGCGACGCGGGTAAAAAAGGACATCCCAGGTCGGGATCGAGGCACCCAGGTATTCGGCCGGTTTGTCGCACCGCTCGGCTGAAACCCCGGATGGACAGGTATTGGTGCTGGCCTCGTTGGAGTCTGCATCCGGCAGCACAATCACCGTACCGTAGAGCCCCATGACCAGTTCAATGGCCTCCTGTTCGCTCAGGAAGGCTTTCAGGGTATTGGCGCCGTTGTTGAGCGTTTCCTTGGCGGCACGGTAGACCAGATTGCCGACGACGGGATTTTCCTCGGCGACGTTTTCCTTGACGTCCTCGCTGACGGTCTTGCTCTGCGACTTGTTCTCACCGGCGACCCAGTCGGCGGTCTTGTTGGCGGCGCTGGCCAGATGCGTCCCGATCTTGCGCGCGCGCTCGGCGAGCTTCTCAAAACCGTTGTCGCTGAACATGGCGTTGGCGATGGCGCAGGTGTTCTTGGCCAGGGCGTTGAGTTCGCGAATCGCCGCTTCAAGTTCGCTCAGAATGGCGGCACACGGGTCACACATGGCCTGGATCGCCGCCTTGATGGCATAGCCGACAGCGGCTGAGGCCAGCGAGCGCAACAGTTGCTCGAACTGCTCGCCATTGATGAAGCTGAAAGAGCCGAAGAAGATGTCGATACCGCCGCAGCCGGCATCGATGCGCGGCGCGGCAAACTGCACGATATTGATGCCGCGCCCCATGGGGCGTAGTGTCATCGATCCGCCATAGATTCCGTGCAGCCGCTGCGTTTCAATCGCCTGGGCGTTAGTGGACGTTCCCACGAACATTTCGTTCATGGCTTCCTTCAAGCCCGCTTGCGTCGGCGACGACAGCAGAACCAGGATGACGGAAAGCCCCATCACAAATAGCTGAGGGGCGCGCGAAATGGGTCTGCGCATGATCAATACCTTTTTTCGATGAGTTCCTGGACTTTCGGCGTCAGCGCTTTCGGGTCTTGTTCCATCGCCTGTCCCGCCTCCTGGATGTCCTGGGTGGTCAGCAGTCCGCGCTCCATGGGGAAAGCGTTCAGGCGATCCTTGTCGCCCAGCAGTCCGGCCATGTCGCCGGCCACGAGCAGTCGTTCCTCCAAAAGATCCTGAGAGAGCATCCCCTGGGTGATGACGGTCAGGGTTTCGGGCGGCACGACCAGGACAGTGGCGGGGCGCACTTGGATTTTGAGGACGCTCGACTGGCCTTCGTCCTTGAGCACCTCATCCTCTTCGGCCATCCATTCGGGACGCGATCCGTCTGGGGTGATGTAGCTCACGACGAAACCGCGCTCCTTGGCTGTTCGCGCGATGATGGGGTATTGCATGGAGCAAAAGGGGCAGGTTTCATCCACGAAGACCCAGAGTCCGGCCCGTGCCGCAATGGTCTGTACCGCCTCGCGCTTCTGCTGATTGGTGAAATTGGCGAAGGATCCACGCGCGGCCGAGGAAAAGGGATAGCGATTGCTCTCATCGAGCAACGGATCGAGCAGCGCCTGGCGTTTGAACTCATGGGCGAAGTTGCTCGCCTTGTCGAGCATCACGCGCGTGGCGTAGCGATAGCTGGCCACATTCTCGGGCGTGGGGTTGTCGACGGCCTCGTTGAGGACCGAGGGGTAATACTCTTTGAACCACTCCACACTCAACGGTGGAGGAGTTTCAGGCGTTGATGCCGGTGCGGGAGCAATGACGGCGGGCGGGGGGAACTCCGGCGGGAGTGGTTCCGGCGGCGGTTCAGGTTCGATCTCATACCAGAACCAGCCACGCTCTTTTTCCTGGATAAAGGAATCCACCACGCCGGCGTGTAGGGGGGCGCTTGGCAGGAGGCCAAGGAGCGCGGCGATTGCAAAAGTACCGACACGACGAACGCAGTGGCGATCGGCTAAGATATCGGGCACTGCTTCGAACATGAAATATCACCAAAAAGTTAAGAGCACACATCCGCGAACTCCAGCTTGTAAGTCCTTGGACGGGCTTTGTTCTGTTTCAAGGCCGCTTCAACGGCACTGTTCAAGCGCCGCTCCAGGGCCGGATCGGGCAACGCCTGAATGGCGTCCGGCGGCCGGACCGATGCGCCTGGGTTTCCGCCCATGCGTGCGGCAAGACGCCAGTGATACTGCGCATAAAACCCGTCCTTATCCGCCACCCATCCCGCCGCATGTAGATCGCCCATCAGGCGCATGATGTCGGGAGAAGCCCACTTCCAGCGCGAGGCCATCGCGCGCATTTCCTGAACATGCGGCATGCGCTCGTCTTCGGGGAGTTTGGCCACTGACCCGCTCAACATCCGCAGATAGCGATAAATGCCGGGGACGTAACCGTTGCGCGCCGAAACACGGTAGTGCAGGAACGCCTTGCCCGGATCCTTGCGCCCGGCCAGACCCTGCTCATGGATCTGCGCGGCCAAAAAATGCGCTTGTGCAGCCACAATCCCTTTTACATTGTAATGTGTGATTGTAGATTTTTGAAGCACATTTAGGATGTGCTTGGCTGTGGCCTGATTGGGCTTTTGCCGGCTGTTCAGGTACAGCAGAAGGGCCGCGTTGTAACCGCTTTCCGCCGACTGTCTCTCAGCCGCCAGCGTGTAGAAACGCTCGGCCTGTTTGAGGTTCTTCGGCAATCCGTAGAGCCCCAGGCGTGCCGCGTCTCCGCGTGCTTGGAGCATGGCGGGCTGCTCATCACGCAGTTTGCCGGCGATCTCGGCCAAGAGCCGCTGACGTTCCGCGACAGACGCCTCCCGGCTGTCTTCGGCTCGGCGCAACAGATCACAGGCCTGATTGAGCACGGATGGAGCCTTATCGGCCTCGCTTTGGCGCAAGGCGCGGACCACAGGATCCCCCTTTGGCGCGGATTCGGCCCGCGCTGACGCGATCCCGATCATGCTCCAGACCTGAAGCACCCCCATGAGGAACGCGATGACGGCATGACGTGGCATCAGAAAAAACCTCGCGGGGTGTCGTTACGGGTCGGAATGCCCTCGATCTTTTGCACATCGGCCGGCGGAATCTTGAGATGACTTTCCGGAGCCCATTCCACCTGGGGGGCGTCGCCCCCGTCCTCGTCCTCGGGGCGCGTGCGTCGTCGCCGTGGATTGAGCGCGACCTGTTCGCGATGGCGCTCGCGGGCTTTTTGATGATCGCGGCGGGTGCGTGCCTGATCACGTCGCGACCCCGAGAGCACGATCGATAGCGTGACCATGACGGTCACGCCGACTCCAATCAGAAAACCGAGACTGCCGGCACTTAAATCCATCGTTCCTCCGCGAGAAACCCCGTCCTTCAGGACGGGGTAGTTGACTATTCGTTCCACTCTTTGCATGTTTGAAGGGTGCGGAAGCGGGCAAAAAACTCTCCGCCCCCGCCAACGATCACATGACCGCTGAAGGTGTTGGTTCCGCTATGCAGATACGGCAGGACGTCGATATTGGCGACATACCGTCGCGCGTTGTTTAGATCGCGACTGCCGGTGCATCCGCCGCTCGATTGATACTGAACCATATTGCCGGCGCATAATTGCAGCATGTCGCCGCCATAGGGACCGTTCAGTATCTGTTGCCCGTTGATTTCGAGTCGCAACCAATCGTCGTATTGCAGCATTTCCAGGATGAACTGATTGATCTCAGAGACGTCTTCAATGTTCAAACTGGCACTGAAGTGATAATCGCCAGCGCTGAGGCTGCCATACTGAGACGCCCCCCACTCGATATCGATGGCACCAGTATCGGGATTCTCGTTGAACACCCAGTTCGCCACGCCGCTGTGACCGCCCTTGGTGATGGCATTGCTGCACGCCTCGCACTCCGGATAGGTATACGGCATCTTGCGATCATCATAGGCGTAGCAGTGATCGGCCTGACGCAATGTCGCGGTGTTTTGCAGCATATCTGAGGTATTTTCCCTGACGCCCTCGGCCGTTTTTGTCGCCGCTACACGCTGATCGAACTGCCCCTCCTCATCGTTCGTGCGCCCAACCGTTTGCGTGATAGGAACCGTATCCGTCGTTACCGCATAGGTCGTGCTCGGGGTGGTCGGATTGAACAGCCCTGATTCGATCAGCGCATCCAACCATTCGGAAAGATCGACTTGAGCCCAGTCGACTTCGGCCAAATCGTATGGGGTAAATCCACCGCAGTTGATATCGCACTTTTTCAACGTGGTTCCGCCCGGCCCCGAGCGATAGCCCTTTGAGCGCGATGCCAACAGCCCTTTCTTGATGATCTGCTCGGCGATTACGCGCGCGGCAATGGATTTATAGCAGCAATACAGTTTGCGTTTTTCCAGGCATCCGAGTATCACCACTTTTTTGTTGCAACAATCGCCCGCATAGGTACATAACCGCCATTTCATATTCATCGCCCACTCATACTCCTCCTGCTTGCAGGCAAAGATGATATGCCCGATCAGCTTGAGAAGGCTGTAGACCATGAAGACCAAACTGATGGTGTCGAGGATTCTCTGGGCCGTCTGGGTTAGTACCAGTTTCCCGCCTTCCGTGGTGATAATTTGGCTGGCGAAATCCGGTCCCCCAATGTCGATCAAAATTTTCTGAGCGCCCTTGAGCAACGATTGATGCAGCGAGTCGATTGTGCCGCTGATCAACCCCTGCTTGGCCGTTGCATCGACTCCCACCGTAGCTGCCGTGCCTCCGCTGCCTGCCCCGAACGAACTGAACAGATTGTCAAACCCGGCGGACAGTGGTTCAACGAAGTTCTTCGTCACGTATTCGGAGGCGGATTTGTAAGCGTTGGTGACAGGTTTGGCAATTTCGCCAAACATCTTGGCTGTGGAGTTGTAGACGTCCTTGGTCCCCAGGAATTGCTGAACGATATTGTTTTCCGAGATTTTATAGATCAAATACGTGGCCTTGAGATAATCGAACCAGCTGGGGCCATCGGACTTGGCGGCTTTTTCCGCTTCCTTGCAGCAGTTGGGCGTCAATCCGATTTCATTGCCGATAGGAATCTTGCAATACATCGCACTGCCGCCGAAGACGACGGGCGTACAGGCTTGGGAGGTGCTTGTGGGTTGCTCGCCGGTTTCTGCGCACACCATGTCCATCTTCATCATGTTCAGTGCCTCCATGCCGGCGGCGGCTTGGGCGAAATCCTCGGCATTGTCACCAGCCAGATTTGGCCGGTGACATTCGGTGCCCAAACAACGCATCACACCTGAGCAGGAATCCCCTTTTTCCTCAATGGTGACGATGAAATCGCGATCCTGTCTCTCGCCACAGTCATAGGCCGCCGTTGGGTTGTAACAAACACCGGAGTAAATACCGACGAATCGGCTGTCGCACCCATCATAGGCGCTGACACGACGACAAGATCCTCCATCCAGCGGAGCGCCATCCGGTCCTTCCGTGATATGGCAATCGGTCGCCCAAATTTCGCCGTCACGGGTGAACTGTTTCAGATTTGTCAAATCCCCCATCGTCGAGCACGTCGTAAAAGGCTCACCGGTCGCCTCCCAGCACATCTTGTCGTCTAATAGCGTGAGTTCGGGGCCGATTGGCAATGGTTCTCGCCCATCCCCGTTATCGTAATCCGGAAAATCCGCCGATGAGTCGGTGCCCCATTTTTTCAGTAATTCGACAATACCCTCGTTCGGGAGTCCGGGACCAAACGTCACGCCACCGATCGTGCGCGTTGGAGCGCTGTCAATGCAATTCAGGCGTGCCCCCTGACAAAAACCATCCGCGGCATACTGCATATATTTTTCACAGCCGGCGAAGGTATTGATGGTCACGGCATAGACTTTGGCTACGAGACGCAGATCATGGACAGACCCATTTCCCGAAGCGCTGCCTGTGGGTGTCCAGTTATTCGTCGGCAATCCGTAATGACCGAATGACGATGAGCCGCCCGTTTGCAGATAGACGCCATCGACCGCGTAGATATAAGGATCGGCAACCAATGGAACGTGATCATATTCAACATAGTATCCGGCACTGGAGCCGTCGGGATTGTCTGGCTTGATTTCCGTTGAGCATCCTGTACCCATGCCATTGTTGCAGCGTGAGGCGCCAACGATTGGGAAATTGGTGTTGATCGGTCCATTGACGGCTGCCGGTTCCTTACGGTATGTGAACATCGGTTTTCCATCGCCATCCTTGACCTGCTCGCCCGTCGTTGGATCGATGATAGGTTCGGCAATTTTGTTGAAGGCGCGCACGGTGAGGAAATTCTGCTCACCCAGATAGGACATGCCAAACGAACGCTTGATGGTATGACAACCATCCGGATACGGATTGACCAGTGTCTCCGAGCAAATTTCCACATCTTCGTTATCGTAGGAATTATCGACCGTTTCCTCGATAACACTGATGGTTTCACGGCTACAGACTCCAGCGAATTCCTGCGAGACGCTGGAGGAACTCGAACTGGCATTCAAGCCCCGAATCACACCGCTGGAGACACCGCTGTCATTGATGTAATTATTGGAGGCCGTATTGGCCATGATGAGATCGCTGTACTGCTTACCCTGACGCTGGGCGGATACGGCTGTACCGTCGTCATACATGAGCAGCACATTGGCCCCCGGCGATCCTGGGCACCAGCGCAGGCGATCACCGCCGATCGAATCGACCTCGCAGACAGCGGGCGGATCCGGAGGGCAAATCTGCCCCGGAACCGGATCGGAATAGGTCACTTCAGTGCGGTATAAATCCGCCGAGATGTAAATCTCGCCGACCCCATAGGGGATGGTGTAATTGATGACGGGTGTAAAACCGTCGCGCGGCTGGCCATAGCTCGAGAAATAGCTGTCCGGAGCGACGACATAAGGGCCATGATGGAAGTAGGCCAGCTTGTGGTTATAGGTGAAAAAGTTTTGGTTTTTTGGATTGGTGTAAGGGGTATAGGTATAGCGAATTGCAAAATCGTTGTCGACGCGCTCCCACCACTGCTGCGCCACACCGCCGAGCGTGGGCCGTTGCAGCTGGACCTGTCCCTTGCGATAGAACGAAGGGGTCGTAACTTCACGATACTCGACCGGATTCGTGTTTGGAATTGGCTCCTGATGCACGTCGAAGAACTCGACCTTGAGGATGCGATGTTCCGGGGAAGTCTTGGCCTGATGGATGTCTTGTCGATCAAGCAACAGGAGCTGGGTATTTCGGCATCCGAGCCGGCTGAGATTCTTGCGATCCTGCTCGGAGAGCACTTTGGCCTGGGCCGGATCGCTGTAGATGGTCGCTCCGGTCTGATTGATCAGATTCAGATCCGTCTCGCTGTAGACCGGCATGATCTCGGAGAAATTGACGGTTGAGGATGAGGTCTGGTTGACCCCCGGCTCCACGCGCGTCTGGTCCAGGCTGTAGTTGCTGACATCTGATGTTGAGTAGAGACTCTGGGCAAAGTCGCTTCCGCGTTGCGCGCCCTGGACGATATCCCCCACCTGCAACGGCTGGTATTTGTCGGCGGCGCGTCCGGCCAGATCGGCGTCGGCGGACCCCGGATCGAGATTGGGCGTCCTGACCGGCGCGTTGTCGTCCATCAAGTTGGGCAGACGCACGGTCCCCTGCCCTTGATTCCAGTCATTACTGAGCTTTTGGGCGCGCTGATTGACGAGTTGCGCCTCGGTCGACTCAGGGAGGCCTTGGGCATACGCCTGGTGCCACTGGATCGGCCACACGACCGACATCCAGACCAACATGAAGCGTGCACCGACCCGCATGGGGCGGCTCAAGGTAGGCTGATGCATGTTTAACTTCCAGGTGTGAGTCCGAAGCAGCAGTCGGTCCATTGGAACAGCATGTAGGCGTGGTCCTCGCCGGTGGCCGGCACATCGCGCCACATGCCCCAGCCGGCGGTGCTGGCCCCGGTGGCGTGGGTGCAGGTTCCGCCGCGCGTCGGCGGATTGACCAACCGCACCTGACCGGATGAACCGGATCCGCCCCCGCCGGACGAGCGTCCACCTTCCGGCGAGGGAGCCAACATCTGCCAGCGGAAGGCGTCTTTGCGCAGGATGAAGCGCGCATTGCGCTCGCACAGGTTGTCGTCGCCGATGGTTTCGTTCATCAAGCCCAGGCGATGAAGCATGGCGATCGAGCGTGTTGCCATGAGACTGCTGAAGCGCACCGGATCGACCATGCGTCCCATACCGTTGAAACCGGTCATGGGATAGATCTGCCCCCAGGCACCGGCGACCCAAAACAAGTTGTTGATCGGCTTGCCGAGGGTCGAGGACACCGCATCCACGGGCATGGCGAGAAACGACTTGGCGTTGGCCAGGAGCATCATTTCGGGGTTGAGAAACGTGGTATAGCGTCCGGTGACGTCGTTTTGCGTCGGAAACAACGGACTCATGTGCATGACATCGAAGTCCAACAGACCGTCTGAAGGGCAGGCCCCCTCATCGAGGAGGCGCAGCATGTAGATGAGCGGGGCGGAATACAGGATCCAGTTGGCGAAGGCCTCTTTGCGCTGCCCCCTTCCGAGATTCGCGCCGCCATTGATGAAGTCGATTCCCCCCACGGGGATCTCTAGTCCGCCCAATGAAGGGAGACAGTATGGTTTGCGGGTGATATCGATGATTTTGGAGGGCGCCCAGAAACCGACGGTGAAGCCGATTTTGGGCAACTGCCCTTTGGCGAGGTTGCCGCCGCAGACACAGATCGCCTTTCCAGTGGCGTCACTGGGCACGCCGGACTTGCCCTTCATGAAGGTCGCGCCCGCAATCCGCATCGGAAACATCCCGGACCAGCACACATCCGAGAACATGGTTTTCAGCGGGCTGTAACTGTTGCACCCCAGCTTCATGCCTTCAGCTTTCAGTGGCGCGCTCGCACAAACAAGACCGATCGCGGCAATAGCCGCACAGAGCGGGCGGCGAAAGCGATCAAGGCGTAAATGACGGTGGCTCAACGTAACGAATCCTCAGACGGTCCCCGGCCTGCTCGACGATGGCGGGTACGGCGCGCACACCGAATCGATCGCTCATGCGGCCGAACCAGGGATAGGTTGGGCGTTGCAACTGCTCGGACAGTGCGACCGTTCCAGGCCGGCCGTCGGCGGACTCGGCCCCGACGACAAACAGATCGGCGTCGGCATACTCACCGGCAATCCATTCCTTCACCAATCGCCTCTGTCGTGGATCACTGGCATCGAAGACGATGATCGGCACCTGGAGGCTTGTGAAATCGAGGATGTTGTATCGGGTTCCTGCTCGCGCCAGTAACACTTCCGGGTTTTCATTATACTCAGGAATTACAATGTCATGTGGAACAATAAAAACTGGCGTGAAAAAATCTTCAGAGTGCCGAGTCACGGTTGGCAGATCGAACTTCGGTGACAGATTGTCGGCCACGCGCGATTGCGCGCGCTGCAAGGCGGCTGTCCAGTCGTAGTCGCGCACGCGCTCCTCGATGACGGTCAGCATGTCGGGTTCAGCAATGGCGTACAGTTCGCCGACCACGAGGGGGCCGCGACGGCGCACATTCTCTCGCGCGCCTTCCAGGCTGATCGTGCCCTGCACCTCGTACCATTCTTCGCCGTCCTTCACCAGGAACACGGGAACAGAGTCGACTTGATAGGTACGGAACGCCTCGGGGTCGATTTCAATGAGGATGTCGTCGCCTTGCGGATCGGGGAACAGGCGACGCAGCCGCCCAATCAGTGCGCCGAGTTTTTGCGGCTCGAAGCCTTGCAAGACAAAGCGCACTTGGCCCGGCGGCTCATCGAGCGCCTGTTTGAACAGATGGCGCAGCGCCCCCTCCGGCATCCCCTCTGAAATGAAGACCTGCATGGAGTAGTCGATCGTCGCCTCGGCGCTCTCCGGTGCGTGCTGGAGATAGCGCTCTACGGCAGCCTCCATCCATGCTTCCTCGCGGGAGTACGCAGTGGAGAAGTTCTCGAGCCCGGCGGCCGGCTGTGGCTGAAGGGGGCGCTGCGCCGGAGCCAAGTCGGTCCGGTCGGCCCAGGGTTGGCGCGTCAGTCCTGTGTCGGCGGCTTGGACGAGATGGCTGTGGAGTGCGAGACTAAAACAAAGGGTGAGCGTAACCGCGGATGGCTTCACGATGGATCGGTCCCCAGTAGCGTGAGTCAAAACTCTCTTGCGTCGATCCCAAGAGGAAATACTGACCGTCGGCCAGAGTCAGATCCAGATCGAAGTCGCCGGGTTGTTTACCAGGGAGGCTTTTGGCCAGCCACAGCCGATCCCGATGCAGGCCATTGATATAGAGTTCGGTGCCTTCGATACGGATCTGATCGCCCGGCACACCCGCGATACGCTTGAGGATCCGCGCCCCTGGGCGCGCACCGAGCGGCAGACCGGAGTCGGGCATCGTGGCGACGACGAAATCGCCGCGCTGTGGCGGTCGATCGGCCTGCATATGCATCACGAACAGCGTAAAAGGCAGACACGACGGCTCGCCCGTGAAGCGTTGCACATCCACTCCCAGCCGATAGTCGCTGGCACGCCAGAATGTCACGAGGGCCAGCGACATGATGAAAAATCCGCCGATCTGGAGCAGAAAACGGGGTGATGGGCGCTTCACGGCTGTCCCCTTTCGTTTTCGTCGTCAACGGTCGCTGTGTCGGACTCTGGGGCCAACAGCTTGTAGAGTTCCGGGTCATACTCCTGAAGCCAGTCGTTTGCCTCGCGGGTATCGGTACGCGGGCCATAGACGTTGTCGAAGTCGGCCTGACAGTGCGGCTGTCCGAAATACGCTGTCATCTGCGCGTGTGTCCACTGAGACCAATCCTCGACGTCCGCCCAAGAGCGGCTCATGTCACGCCGAAACAGCGCCTCTCCGGTAAAGGGCACCAGGCCCAGGGCGCCATGGGCCAGCGTGGTGGCGTTGTTGATACGCTGGCAGGCATCCGCCGGCCAAAACACGAAAGCCAGCGCTCCAAGGATGGAAAACAGGATCCCTCCCCCAAAAATCTGCCCCACCATCTCAATAACCCTCGCGGCGCGTTTCGGGTTTGCGATCCATCAGCCCCTGTTGCAACAGCTGCTCGCGCACCTCGTCGGTGATGTCCCGAACCTCCGCGGGTGCGGCCAGCACGGCGGCGCTCCGGAGCACCACATGGCCACGCGCGGCGTAGGCTTGGATCTCACGCAGCAGCCCCTCGCTGAACTGGCGGCTGCGCTCCGGCATGTCCTCGGATGGCAGCTTGTTTTGCGCCACCAGATCACCCAAGGCGTCGATCGCCTCTCGGGCCAGGCGCTCGGTATCGACCATCAGCAGCCCCGGCGCGCGGCTCGGGGTCTCCAGCGTGGACGACATGAGGTGCTGAACCCCGGCCGCCGTCACCGCTGACAGACCGATGATGACGGCGAGATTGACCAGAAAGTCGCGCGCCGGATGCGACGACTCGTCCGGCACCGACGCATCGGTAGGCGTGACGGGCTCGGCGATTTCGATCGCGTCTGAATCGATCGATTCAGGAATAGTCGGCTCTGTCTTAACCATGAGTCGCAATGAACTCCTCGATCGCCTGAAGAGGCGTGGCACCCGCCTCGATGGCATTGATGACTTCGGTGCGTTCTGCGCCCGATGTGGAGAAAAGCACTTGCGAGAACCTGTCCACCACGAGTCGCGAGACGCCCATGCCTTGATTGGAGTACACCATGATCTCGGCATATTTGCCGGGGATCGTGTGCACGGTGCGCAAGAGGTAATACCCATAAGGACCGAGCGCCAGATAGCCCTCGCGCTCGACCTGATCGATGGATTCGGCTGTCTGACGCAGGATGAACTTGAAGGCGCTGTTATCGGCGATGGCGCGTCCGGAGGAGGAGCGATAGAGATCCGCAATGGATTGCGTGATGATCTTGGCGGCCCCCCCATATTTGCGGAATCGCCGGTAGGCGTGCTCCATGAATCGACCGACCATGGGGTCGTCGAGCAAGTCCCAGGCCTCGTCGATGATGAGCAGCTTGGGGCGACCATCCTTGGAAAGGTACATTTCGCGCTGAATGGAACTGATGATCTGCATCAGCACGACCTGCTGAAGCGTCCGTTTGCCCTTAAGCTCCTCCAGTTCCAGCACCACCAGATCCTTGGTCAGATCCAGGTTGCTCACACCATCGAACCAGTAGCCTTCGGAGCCGTAGCGGGTAAAACGGTAGAGCATGGCACCGATATCGGCCACGCGCGGATCGGGCTGATGGCTCATGTATTCGGCCACATCCGTGATGGTGGATGATGTCCCCATACGACCCCAGACCGCCTTGATCGCCTCCTCGATGCGCGAGCGTCGATAATCGTCCAGCCCCTCCTCGGGGGCGGCCATCTTCTCCACGATCGCCTGAATCAGTCCGACCTCCTCATCGATCTCCGTCACGCTCGAGAACGGATTGAGGCACAGTCCGGATGTTGGGCCAAATTCAATGAACGAGCCATTGAGAAGGCGAGTAAGTTTGTAATATGAGCGTCCGACGTCAATGACCCAGACCTTGGCCCCCATGGAGAGGTAATCCATGATGACCTGTTGGGTGAAGAAGGATTTGCCGGAGCCCGACTCGGCGAATACCACGGAGTTGTAGTTGGTTGACGAGTCATAGAGATCAATAGGCATGATCTGGCCGCGGCGGCTCGCCAACAGCAGCGCATGCCCTTTGCCGTCCAGACGCGACGTTCCCTTCCATTCGCCCAGGATGGGCACAAATGTCAGGGCGTGTTCGACAGCCATTGTTTTGAAGCGGAAGGTATTCTTGATGCTTTCAACACTCGGGAACAAGGGGAATGCATTCCAGAATACCGGCAGCAGAATACGCCGCTCCTCTCCCATGGTCATATCAAATGACTGCATGTATGTGCGCATCGCCGAGACCTGGCGCGAGGCCTCTTCCTTGTCCTTGGAATAGACTGTCATGGTCAAGGCCGCCTCGACCACGGTGGCACCCTGCTCAATGGCATGAATGAGAACATCCATGCCCTGTTTCTTGAAGGCGAGTTTAGGAACAAACCGCAACAGTGGGCCAAAAGCCTGATAGTTGATCAGGCCGGCTTTTTGCCGCATCGCACTGACTTTTTCGTGTTGATTTGGATAATGCAGCGTAAGGTTGATGTGGTAAGGAAGCTTGACTTGATTGTTGGCCCCTAGTGGATCACCGATCATATACGCCATCAATGATAGCGCATTACTCTTAGGCCAGCGCGAGACGCTGAGAATCTGCGCGTAGACTTCATCATTGAAGATCAGAGAATCCTTGCCCACATCCAGGCTTTCGCCCGCGACGAAAATTTGATGATTGAGTTGTTGCTCCGGACGAACCGGATCGGTTTTGGGTGGGTCGAACGGATGCGTCAACCGATAGGCCAATTCCAGGTATTGCTCGGCGGTCATACGACGCAAAAACAAACCGATTGCCTGGAGTGATTCAGCCAGTTTGGCACCTGTTTCCGCCAAAATTTCGATGTCTTCTTCTGAGGGCGTCAAACCTTGATACGGCGTCTTCAGTGTCAGAACCACCTTGCGGTCGAGAATTTTGACACCGGTTGAGGGCAGTAATGCCTCATATTTTCCCGAATCGATAAAGTCGGCGCGACGCTCGTAGTAGGCGCTCAGAACCTCACGTGCATCGGGATGTTGAATTTGGTTGAGGCCGTTTTCGCGCCGTTGCCTATAGTTGTAGATCGTCGTGTCGATATCCGGCATCCCCAACAGCGACACCTGTACGAAGCTACCGGCGGGCAACGGGATCGAAAATGCACCTTTGAGCATTTCCGCCGTTGTGTCGTCGGCCCCATTGACGGGGTCGCCCCAGTAGCACAGACCCAAATGCCCGTCTTCGCAGAGAAACACCCCCGTATCCGGATCATAGGCGGACACAGGGATGAAATCGTCTGGTAACGTGCGCTGCGTCAAAGCGCCCAACGACTCAAAGACGAAAGACATACGGCGACCTGTTTCTGTGTCGAGTAGGCGCCCGACGCACGTCGGGCGCTGGGGAACGGGATGCCCTGAGCATCCCGCTGTGAGGGCTTAGATCGTGTTGACGATGGGCAGGCCGGCCGTGATGACGCCGTCGATGACATCCGGGCCGAAACCGGCCACCAGAGCCATGGCCACGCCCACGACCGCGGCCATGACCGACTGCTTGATGACGCCGATGCCCAGGCCCACCAGCAGGGCCGCCACGCCCATGGTCTTTCCCAGGGTGCCGTTGGCCCAGCCCGAGACCTGCTCGTGGACCTGAGTGAACTCGGTGCCACCGGCACCGGCCATGGCTTGCAGGGAGGCACCGGAAAGGAGGGCGGCAACGGTCAGGGTGATCGTCTTCTTCATCTATTTTCTCCGCAAAAAGCCGTTTTAACGGCGTGTGATGATGGGGGGAACGGTTATTGGATAGGCAAGGATTGAAGACCGAGCGAATGCCGGATTTCAGGCTCGCCAAAAGACCAGCTTTGAGATTGGACCTCCGTAAAAACGTATCCATTGGCATGCAGGTTGTCGTTTTGATCGATCCACGGTGCAATCCAGATCCGGGCAACCTGAGCGGGCTCACGGATCGGCTTGAAAGGCGGATCATCGGCATTCCCGGAAGCGGATTGTGCTTGCGGGGCTAAATCCAAAGCGCGTTTCAGGTAGATATCCGATTCACCTTCCCCCTCTTTACCCGCTTTCCATTGCCCACCACCCCGCCATTGTTTGGGGGTTCGCCCCATTTCAACGGACGGTGGTGCATTATGGGTTTCGGAATACACCTCTATGGGTGTCGGACACTGATCGCCTTTACAGGCAAACTGAGACTCACCCGCCGGATTGAGTGCGGCGCATCCCGTCATCAGGGTTCCTAAAGCGCTGATTGTCAGCAAGGCTGCCTTTTTCACCGAAGACCTCTGTATTTCTGTGCCTGGACAGATAGCTACCACCCAACGCCGCTGCCAAAGGTAGGCTGACCGGATGGCCGCTGCGCATCAAAAGCGGCATCCAGGCGTGGCATCGTTGGCGGTTGTGCCGGCGGTGCCTGTGGTGGGGGCGGCGCGGGGTTGGAAGGCGTTGAGGCGGCGGCCGCCGACGCCTGGGGCCTCGGTGTCTTGCTGCTGGAGTCGGCATACAGCTGAAGACTGGTCGAGCCTTTCAATGGCAAAGTGCCTCCGCGCGTCACGACGATCGTCCCCACCTCACCGGCCGGAACCTCGACGACCGGAAATGTCTCCTTGGCCATATCGAGATAGAACTTCGCGACCATGTTGGCGGCCGAAGACAACCCAGAGGCCGTCCCCGACTGAAACACGGATGAAAGATTCTCCTGCTCATAAATAGATTCTCCATCCGGATCAATATTGAGCGAGGAAACCTTGTCGACATCCAGCGCATCACCCAGTCCGGCAAACACACCAGCCAGCAGGGAACGCGCGATCATTTGTCCTTGTTTGCTGACCAATCGGCCCGGCATTCCGACCTTCCCATCCGTTCCTACGATGTAGGAATCCAGTTTGGTTTCGAATACCTGGCCATCTGTACGCACGCACGACAGCGTTTCAGCCCTCATGATCACGCGCTCACTGGACAACTGTCCGTACCCGGCTGCCAGCAGAAAGCACTCGCGAACATCGATCGAGGCATAATTCGGGAGCACGGCTTCACGCTTGATGCGCATGACCACAGGGGTCGGATTTTTTTGGGCCGCTGTTGTTGTGGGTGCATCGAGACCGTTGAGCAGAACCCCAGTAAACATCGAACCGGCCGGAATGTAGACCTTCTCATCGGCGGACTCTTCGGTGGCGTTGATTTCCCGATCGATGGCCTCGCCTGTAAGCTCACCCGCTTCCGAGATCACCCGAAATTGCGGTTGCGCAGGAACTGTGGGCATCGGTGGCGGCAACGCCGGAGGAAGCGACGGCATTGCGGATGGCGTCATCGCTGATGAAGGCGCAACATCCGAAAATGGCGGCGGCGCTTCCAGAGCGAACGCATCGCGACCATCGCCGCCCTCGAGATCGGGCAGCGGCGGATCTTCGGCCAGTTCCGGCGCAAGGGCTTCAGGGTCAAAGAACTCCGCTTCGTTGACGCTGAACGTGTCCATATCAGGGCTGCTTGGACCTGGTGCCTCGCGCTGCTTTCGCTTAAGTTCTTCGTTCTGTTCGCGAAGCTCGCGCGTTTGATTGTGCAGATCCTGCAACTGACGCTTCATGGCTTCCATTTCAGCACTGAATTGCTCGACGCCCGTCATGCGTTGCGGCGAGACCACAGTCACCTCTGGACGATCGGCCCGAGGGCGCTGCGCCGCTTCGCGCTCCACCATGGACATCAAGAGCGTTGAAACGGCCAGCACACCGCCAAGGACACCGCCAACCAGCACGTTGCGACGCACACCGGGATTGAGTCTTTTATAGGATTCAACAATGTTCAACGGCCCGCTCCTGGTTTATCGGCCAAAATGAACACATAGCCGTCTTCATTAGGGGCCAGCGACAGACGGGGGAAGAAGGCGACCGCTCGAACACCCTTGCGATAGAAATTATTTTCATGCAGGTCGAGCGCTTTTTTTCCACTATTGCTGATGCGATAACGATAAATATCGATGATCGATCCCGTGAAGACTAGATCCGGGGTGATTTGCAAATCACCCATTTTGGCAACCCCGCCTTCGAGCGGGACATTCGAAAAACCATCGACTTTTCCGCGTAGCGCCTGTGTCATCACGGCACGGACATAGCTGGTATAGTCGGCTTCTCTGCCTGGAAGCCCGCCCTTGCCTCTGGGAGCATTGGGCGTCAAATCTTCAGCCGCCCGCAGATCTTCAAGTTTTACGATCAGATTTTGTCCAGGAATGCCGTCCGTCGGGATGACGGTCAGCGAGATCGTCTGATTTTTGTTCTCGGAGTCGACAATGAAAATCCCAATAGGACTGGAACTGGCTGGAGTGTAATAGACGTCGGAACCGATGATCTTAACCGACGAGCTGGATGGATCGATCAGAATAGGCTTACGAAATGGCGTGGCAATTCGATTGATCAATGAAGCGCTGAGCTTGACGACTTCGTTGACGCCGAGTCGGGTATGCAAAACCCACGGGCGCAGCGATGGATCATCGTTTTTGAGTCCAGGCAAGTGAATGTCACGCAGCGCCGGATCCATCGGGATGCCCCCGGCTTGCCGGGCTTGCTCGATCGAGCGTTCCACATCGGCTAACGGCGCGGGTGCAGCCGCCAGCGGGACTGACGGCACAGGGGCCTGGCTGACGGTCTCGCTTTTACCTGTTCCAGGTCGCTCGACGAAGCGACCTGAGCCGGCGGCCGATTCCGCCGCCGCGCCATTGGCAGCGGCCGCTTGAGCGACACACATCAACGGAATTAAAACGGCTCTTTTCATAAAAATTCGCCTAAAAATCAGCGCTCGTCGGAAGCGTCTTCCGAAACCGGAACACTTTCAAAGGCCGTTTGCGGAAACGGATTCTCAGCTTCAGCCTTTGGCGCACGCATCGAAACCGGCAAGGCGTGCTGCGGAATGGGTTGGCCTTCGCGGGCGCTGTTGTTGATGTGCCAGGCCACAGTCCGGATGACGCTACCCTCGTACGAGGTGAAATGACTGACCCATGGACGCCCCTCACGAATCCGAACGCCGAGTTCGTAGGTCACGGTTTTTTGTTTGTCCTGACTGAGTCCGCTTTTTGTAATCAGCGACCCGGTAACAAATACACGCGAGGTTTCCGACTCGAACTGGATCGTGGATGGCTGAAACGTCATCACCGCACCACTGGTTTTGAATACGGGATCCTGAATGATAGCCAGCGCTTGCCGTCGGAATTCTGTGTAGATGGCCGGGTCCATAAAGGCACTGACCGCATCCAGGACGACCGTGGATGACTTGGGCTGAATATTGCCGACCAGTGTGGCTACATAGAGTCCGAAACTCTTGAGGTACTCCCTGTTGGCCGATGACCACGCGACTTCTACCTGTGCATCCAGATGCGGCGGAATGATGACCAGTCGCTCGTGGGTGTTGTTTATGGCCACAATGGCATAGGTCAAACCTCCAGCCATGATGACATTCGACGCCAGCATTCCAATCGAAAGCGACTGAAGGCGTTCCATGGAGCGCAGGGCATTTTTGAAGTTCATTTGCAAGCCTCGCGCATCAAACCATTGGCAAACCTTTTATTCATCGACATCAAACCGGACCACCAGGCCATGTGGAACAAAAAGCCGTCCATATTGGAGCTTTTGAATCGTGAAAAGTAGCGCCCAAAAGCCCATGACAGGGCGATACCAATCAACAACTGATCCCACATGAAAAACAGAACAAAAATCGTCAGGATCGGAAAAAATTCGTCGACTTCCCAGAAGAAAACCTGCATCTGATCGTCGACGTAATTGGGAATCGGTTTCTCCGTCATCAGTTTCCAACCTTTAGCAAGGCCACGGCGTTGATGCGTTGATTGTATTTAGAACCGCCCATAACGAACTTTTTCGGGTCGGCACCGCGCTGCACCAAACGCTTGGAGAGATCCACCCAAAGGGCCGTCATTTCGCGCGTTGCCACTTCGTCCATCGCACCGGCATACAGGAACTCGACGAAATAGCGCTCATCACCGCGCCCCTGGAACGCATTCAGGGCCAGTTCGCCTTCGGCACTCAGACGCCCTTCATGCACACCGAAAAACACGGCCTGCACCAGTTGCTCGTCGACTGATGGGGAGGATGCCTGATGGCTCAATGCGCCCTGTTGAGCGCCGTGCCGCTCCGTCGCCCGTTGGATGCGGGGACTGTTCGGATTGACCCCCTCGATCCAGCGTACGCGCTCCATGGGGCCGAGTTGCGCGCCGGTCAGTTCGGTCTGAACAAGCTCCCGGCGTGGTGAGGGCTGTAAAAAGGCGCTTTCCACAACGAACGGACGCTCGACCCAGGCAATGCGCGGCGTGCGCTCGATTTCGACGAAGCGCGGAGCACATCCGGTCACGCTGACCCACAGCGCAAGGGCGGATACCGCGATGACTGATGAGCGCTTCAATTCGACACCTAAAATCTACAATGTAACTTTATTTGTAATCATACATTGCAAAAAAAAAGATGCAAGTATCTGTGGAGGATGAGTGGGCAGAAACGCCAAGCGCCCGTCAACTACCCCGCCTGAAGGCGAGGGCTTGTGAGGCGACTCGCAAGCCAGGTTGACCAGGGACAGCGGTGAACGGCACCGATGATGGTCGAATTCGGTGGTCGAGGCCGACCACGTGCATCTGCTCCACGCCGATCACAACGCCGCGCAGGTCATCGCGTCATCACTGCGGTGCCGCTCAATGAGCGGCGCAAACACGCCTATGTCTGCACGCGCTGCGGACACCAGGCGCACGCCGATGTCAACGCGGCGCAAAACGTCCGCGACCGGTATGGGCTGTGCTGCCCAGTGGTTCTTAAGGCTCCACTGGGCGGGCCGCATGACCCGGCCCCGAAGCGGGTACGCGAAATCACCGCGAAAGCGGTGATGTAGCTAGAACCGCAACTTCTCCGCCCCGGACGGAATCCCCGTCCTTTAGGGCGGGGAGGAGGTCAAGGGCGTCGGTAAGTGGTGTCGGCGCCTCCAGTGTCACCGCGCCCATGGCGTCGGCGCACGCATCAACCGCTCGAAGCCCTCGCCGGCGGGCGGCTGGTCGAGCACGTGCAGAAACCGGGCATAGGTCTCGGCATCGACACGCACCAGGGCCTGATCGAGCAGGGCGTCCTCGGCGGCACGGCGCGCGGCGTCGATCATGAACTCCGAGCGCGACTTGCCCTGACTGCGGGCGGCCTGATCGATGAGTGCACGGATGTCCTCGCGCACGCGCAGATTGACCGGTCGGGTCGTGGGAACAGCCTCCGTGACTGAGCTTGGGATGGCGGACATGGAACACCTCATAGAGGGAGGGATCAGATATATACAGTGTATATCCCAAGTTCGATCCAAGCTGGCCGCCGTGGTCTGTGCGCGCGGCGGGCGCTATTTTGACCCCGGCTCAAAGCCGGTTTTTTCATATTCAAAAAAGGTGAACTATGCAGGTTTTAACGCTGGTTACTTTTCCCAACGGCGAACAGCTTCGCTGCGAAACAGAGATGGACATTCAAACGGATTTTGTTATCAACGACCGCCCTATCTTCATCGAAGTCGAGCACGTCAAATTTTCTATTCAGGAAAATCCAAGCTATTCCGGTGAAGAACTTGATTCGAGCGAAATTCACATCAAGCTTTCTGTCGAAGATCAGATTTTTGAAGTTGATTTTTGTGTGCAGTGTTCAAATTTCGGTCAGTTTCATTTGATCGAACAGCATGAATCAGATGAAGCCGAAAAATACAGCACGCTGTATAGTGCGCTCACTGGGTGCGCTATCGATTTTGATCCGCATGATTGCGATACGCTGTTTGACCTGGAAATCCGAAAAATTCCAGGATGGCCATCCCTCAGAATCGCGCTCTGGGGGATCATCGTGAATTTGTGCAACACTTTTAAGCTCGAAATAGATGAAGCTACTGCTTCTTTTGAGGCGGAATATTTTGATGTCGCTATGGGGCAGGCAAAAGGCATTTTCGGGTCTTTCCAGGCTGCCCTGGATTGGCTGCAATCGCCCAATGCCGAATTGTGCGGCATCAACCCCATCGCTCTCCTGGACACCGACGCCGGCCTTCAGGTCGTCCTCGACGCCCTGGAGCGCATAGAGCCGGCACAGAAGCTCTAACCCGAGATCATCCATGCCGCGTCCCACACCCAACATCCACATCACGAGCGCCGACGAGGACGCGGCCCTCACCGACGAGGACTGTGCGCAGATCCCGCCACGCTTGCGGCGCGGTTCTTCGCTCTGTCCGTCCGAACAGCCGGCGCCGACGACACGCGCCGGTTGGTTCGACGGCTACCGCGCGGAAGACGATCCGGATGCCTGGGCTGACCTGCCCATCGATGCCGATCCGTCCGAATAGTCGGCTTTCTGTACACTGTTCCCCGAAAAGCCATATACTTTCCGAACATCTTTTGCGGAACAGCAGGAGCTATCTTGCGTCGCTGGATCCACGACGAGAAGCAGCGCTACTACCAGGTCGCCCTGGTCCGTGACCTGCTCGGCGACTGGACGCTGCTCCAGTGCTGGGGAGGGATCGGCACGCACCTGGGAGGGCACCGAATTGTCTGTGTCGCCTCTCAGGAAGCCGGACTCAAGCAGATTGCCGCGATCGGGAAGCGACGGCGGCAGCATGGGTATCGCGAGGCTGATCCTGCCGTTCCTCAGCAGAACTTCAGTGCCCGCTGAAGCCTGGAAAAGATCCAGGAGCGCGCATGGGTACCGGAAAACAGATCGGCTATATCTGCGTATCGAGCACGGATCAGAGCACCGAGCGACAGCTTGACGGCGTGGTGCTGGACCGGATTTTCGAGGATCGCGTCAGCGGCTCGAAAGCCGACAACCGGCCGCAACTCCAAGCCTGTCTCGATTACATCCGCGACGGTGATACCTTGCATGTGCATTCGATTGACCGGCTGGCTCGCCATCTGTTTGACCTCGAGCGCCTGGTCGAGGCGCTGACGGCCAAGGGCATCGGGATCCGCTTCCACCGCGAGGGGCTGACCTTTTCGGTGGACGTCACCGATCCCTTTCAGGTGCTGATGCGCCAGGTCATCGGGGCCATGACGCGGTTCGAGCGCGACGTGATCCGTGCTCGCCAGCGTGAGGGCATCGCCGCCGCCAGGGCGGCCGGCAAGCGCTTCGGTCGACCCAAGGCACTCACCGCCGGACAGATCGACGAGATCCGCGCACGCCGGGCGGCTGGCGAGCCGGCAAGCACCCTGGCCCGCGAGTATCGAATCGGGCGCACAACGCTCTATAGCGTCCTGGCTACCGAAGCCTGTCGTTGACCCCAGGAGGAAGCGTGACTGAGGCCCAGTCGATTCTGAACGACATCATGCACATCGACCGATCGCTGTACCTGGAAATGCGCCATCTGTCGAGTCGATATGGCCCCGAGGACTTTTCCAGCGACTTCGCCAACATCATCGGCAATTTCATGCTTTCCGCCGGTCAACATCGTATGCCGGAAGAATGTCGGAAGATGGCTCTCGATATTTGGCACCTTTTGCGGCGTTGAGCGGATGCCGAGGGACTGCGCCAACGCATCGTCGAGATCGTCGTCTGCGCCGATCAGGCCATGTACCGGACCGAGCAGCAGGGGCGCAATCGGGTGTGTTGCCTGGATGCCGTGGCGTAGGGTCGTGGTGGCGCGGCTGGATCAGCGGTAGGTTTATAGGATATTGTTGTCAATATTGATGGCGAGAGTTGAGAGGATGGTGACGTAGAGCACGAGCTGACCAGCATTTCTCTAAACGCCTCGCGGCTACCGTGCACAATTCGGTCTTGCAAGAAATGCAAGACCCAGCATAGCAATCATTTTGCGAGCAAAGAGATTCTTAAATTGATTAGCGAATTAACCAACCCACCGATCACCGAAGTCGTTTGTGGTTTCATATTAAATCCGACACCACTGACGACACTTGATTTCGGCGTTTATCGGGAAATGCGTGTGAGTGATTTTCAGAGAAGTGAACTTCATCCACCAGTAATGGATGGAGTGGGTTTTCAGCTTGGCCCAATGATTGATGCTAGAGTATGGCTTATCAGCCATAACGAGGAATTGCTTGTTCAGCTCCAAGGCGATCGTGTTTATGTGAATTGGCGTCGGCGCGGAGAGCATTACCCACGCTTTCATGATCACGGAGAGCAAAATGGCATCAAGCGTCAAGCTATTGATGAATACAAAAAATTTGCCTCATTTGCTAAAAGCAGAGGTATTGAAAATTTAAGCATTGTTCGTCTTGAGTTGGCAAAAATCAACATCCTAAAAAAAGGCATTGATTACAAAAATACTTCCGAATTATGCGAATTGATTCGTTTTGCTGGAGATTTTGAAAGAGTGTGCATGTCTAGTCTCCAGCAATTTGAGTTGCGCTTTATTGAAGGCGATCAAATTAAATCGTCTCATGTCGCTATTTCCATGACCCAAAATCAAGTGCAACTGGAAATCAGGCACACTTTCCCTTTTAGCGATGATCTTGATAGCGCTTTTTCGGCTGCTAACGAATTGGTTAATAAGCAATTTTTTAATTTGTTGGATGTTAACCGTCTAGAGGAGATTCGCTTATGAACTATTCTTTATATAGTCATGCCGAATTTTTTCCGATCCCTAATGCTGCAAATTGTGGCGAAAACAATTTGATTCCGCGACTTTTAATGATCGCTGGAATTACTGCTTGCATTGGCGGGGCGTTACCTGAGATTTATACGTCGCCAGCATTGAACAGGTCTCGCTCTGACGTTGTCGGGACAAATTCTAATACAGGATTTTCTGTTGCATACGCAGAAAATTCACAGATCGAATTGGATGCGATTGCGAGAAATTTAAAACAGGAAATTTTAGCTTCAAAGCAAATTCTTGGTCTGATACATGAAGAGCCTGATTCAGATCAAATTTCTTGTTATTTGGAGAGTATTTCACGTGCGTGCAATTTGTTTGAAGAGCAAAAAAGCTCGCAGCCAGTAGATGCGATGAAAAAGTTAGCGTTAATGCTTTTTCATGCCCGATCCAAGTTATTGGATGAATTTATAACCGCCAAACAATGGATCAAGTTTGCAAGAGCCATTGATCCTGAGGGCGAGTTGCACTTGCCTCGTAGATTTATCCTTCCTTCGATCAGCATTCCATCTATTGAAATAGATGAAGGGGCACTTTCAGCGTCAGCTTGGATGCAGTCAGCATTTTCCTAAGTAGGCAGAATCTCTCATGGGATTGATTATCAAGGCGGAAGCAGACGCCCATTTGAAGCAAGGCGATATTCTAGTCGATGTTCAGGTTTATGCGTCCGAGCATGACGAAGCGGGCAGCCCTATTCCCGTTAAGAGCAAAGCATTGCTTGTTATTTCACGCAACTGCAATGCCTTCCGGAAGGATATGGTTACTGTTGCCGCGATTACAGACATCAAGCCCGAAATGTTTTCTAGAATCGCCGAAAAGAGTCT
>NZ_JABZEO010000025.1 GCF_013385175.1 Allochromatium humboldtianum
GTTACGGCGGCAGATCGAATACAAGGCCCACTGGCGCGGCGTGACGGTCGTCATCGCGGATCGCTGGTTTCCATCCTCCAAGACCTGTCACGCCTGCGGTCAACTCCATGACATGCCGCTGTCGCAGCGCACGCTGGTCTGCGACTGTGGGCACGTCATGGATCGCGACCTCAACGCCGCCAACAACCTTGATCAGTATGGTCGCGACGCGCTCGGGCGAGACCTTAAACGCACGTAAGAGCCAGGTCAGACGGGGAAAGCCCGCACGGGTGTTGACGACGTGAACAGACTTATTCAGCTTCGTGCAAGTTTGGATAGGTTTTTATGAGCGGTAAAAATGGAAATCTTCATCGGATTTTTAATTGTTGGAACGCTCTTCGGTCATTTCCTGGTGTCTCTTCAGAGACACCGAGCGCGGAAACGCGCCCAGGCCGAATACAAGATCCGTCTTGCACAACAGTACGAACAACTGCGTGACTACATGATGGACCCGGATCTGCTACGCGGGCATGATCTGGTCGCTTCTATTTGGCTCGACATGATTCGTCATCAGCCGCCGGATCCTGAGATGGAAGGGCTTGTTCTGGCGGCCGCCACCGAGATCGAGCGTCACGAGGGCCGACACTACGAGGGTCGGCCCATTCAACGCGGATGGATGACTCCACAGGATTATCAGGACTATTTTGCGTTCGTAGACCGGTTCGGCTGTTTCCAGAAACGCTATGCCGCCGTCGTTCGGGCTAAGTCCGCGCTGGCCGATCGTTGAGTTGTGCCTTCATTCCATTGAGCAACGTATCTGGAGGGGCCGATCGGCGCTTGTTTCGGTTCCTTCGCGCGCTTTTCACTTTCTCGTTCAGCTGCTCAAGTCCGTCCCCGCCGAAGTCGAAGCTGTCCAGATCTTCGATTTCGGATGACGCCGTGTCTACAAGCGTTACATCCGCCGGTCTTATCCTGGGGTCGGGCGTTGGCGCTGATGGAGCGGCTGTAGGCGAAGCTGGGGTGATCTCAGCCACCGAGGCCACCGGCGCTTCGCTCAATACCGGCGGGGCGGCCGCCGGTTCCTGAGACGGCTCCGGTGCGCTCCAGGCATCGATGTCCAGGATCGTGTTGGTGTTGGGCGGCTCGGCGACGCCGGGAGCCTGAGTGCTCACCTCCGTGTCCGGGGTCGGATCAGCCAGTGTTTCCGACGAAGGCGTGGTTGCGATCTCACCAGTCACAGGAACGTCCTGGTCGAGTCGAAGGCTGACAGTCTGAAGTGCTCCTGATTCATCATGCACAACTCCAACGCCACGCATGATGGCTTCATCAGCCTGGACAACCTCCAGAAAGGCGTCGAAATAGCCTTTGTGCTGAATGCCGCCTTTCAGAGAAAACTGCGAGGCCTGGTCTGCCGACAGCAGCAGGCACCCGCTTGGATCGAAGGTTGGCTCCTGCCCCAGCTGCTGCATCCCCCGAATCAGCGCCTGGCCAAGCACGCCCAGGTGTGCGTACGGATCGGCAGGTGCTTCATTTGGGCTTTCAGGAATGTCGGCAGAGGCCGCAGGCACCGTGACGACGGGAGGGTGCTCCGGCTCCGCATTGAGCGTATCGTTGGACTCGGACCGCAGTGCGCGCGTCCCGTACAGCGCCTGAACGATTTGCGGGGGATTGGGTGCAGGAGCAAGGCTCCTGAGTGCGGGAGGCATGTGCTCACCGAGGGCGACCACGAAGGCCACTTGCCATTGCCCCAGAACTCGCTCTTGACTATTGCTCGAGACGACCTTGAACAGCGCGTTTTTATAGCTGAAGCGCTGATCTTCAAACTCACAGACCAGCACCCCGCGCGCATCAAGAATCCGCAAGAGATCTTCCGTGATGACGTATCGTCCGTCCCCGCGCTGCACCTCAGCTTGCTGCGGATTGCGGAAGAACTGCGCTGCAAAGGCGGCACGCACGACGGGTTCGTTCAGATACAAGCGCCCATCGCCCCCCTTGAAGCCGGCTCGGAAACGCTGCTCTCGACCGTTGATCGTTCCGGGCTTGATCAGATAGTCGAGGAACCATGTCCAGATGGCCTCGTCGCCCCCGCTGTCGACGGCGTCACCGTCGGCTTCGTCTGCCTCATTGAGTCGGACCCGTCCCTCCTCGCGACGTCCTGCTTCTGTATCAGCCGCAATCAGGAACTCCAGCAGCAATCGGACGGTATCCCCCGTATGTGTCGGCAAATCCTGGGGATGATGCTCGTGCGTCACAGCCGCAATCAGCGCCTTGCGATCATCTTCGGGTAAAATCCAGATCTCTTCCAGAGTTGCCAGAATGCGCCCACCCTCTCGGTCATGGAAGCGCTTTACAGTGCTGACGCTGTCACCATCGACCTTAAAGGCCTCCAGCTTTCCGACGTCATGTCCGATCAGGATCAGCATCGCGATGTCGCGATCCTGGGGCGACAGAGCGCGATCACGCAATCCGACGTCATTCGCTTTTCCGCGAAAACGCCACGACTGGAAGAGTTCCAGCCCCGTTTCGGCCACATTGAGCGAATGCTCCAGAAGCGTCGCATCGCCGTGTCCGCCCTTCGTTGTCGCCGCCGGAAAGCGCGGGCGAGCGCCCATGACATCCAGAATGGCTTGGAACGCGGCCACATACTCAGTCTGGCCCTCGGTTAACCAGTGCGCGACACGTGGCCAGCGCGCCGCATCGACCTGTACCGGCCGTCGGCAGCGCCGCCAGTGCATCACGCCGGGTACGATGCCGATCGTGCACTCAATGCCCCGCGTTTGCGTGGGCAGATGCCAACCTTTGCGTGCCCAGCGCAACGACGCACTGATGGCGATTGCCAGACCGAAGGCTAACGAGCCCCATCCAAGCGCTTTCAAGGCTGTCAGCAGAAACAGACTGCTGTCCGGGGGGCCATAGGCGCGTAATCCCCAGATGACGCTGACTAGCCACCAAAACATGAACACGATGATTGTGGAACGCAGGATCGGATTACGCATGATGGGCCTAAGACACGCGCCGACAGGCGTGCGGCGCGTTGGAGACTGGAGCGATTAAGAGGACGAGGCGGACGATCCGGAGACACTTACGAGGGTTCTCTGGCGTTCCTCGCGCATATAGCGAATGACCTTCGGCACATAGGCTTGTGTTTCCTTGTACGGCGGAATCTGGTTGCCGTGCTTCATCACCGCCCCTTCGCCCGCGTTGTAACCGGCCAGGGCCAGTTCGGTACTGCCAAACTTATCCAGCAGCCAGCGTAGATACTTCGCGCCGCCTTCAATGGCCTGTTGCGGATCAAAAGCGTCGGTGACGCCAAAGCGTTTGGCGGTTGCCGGTATTAACTGCGTCAACCCTTGAGCGTTCTTCGGTGAGACGGCCTTGGGGTTGTAATTGGACTCGGCGCGAATGACCGCATGCAGCAATTCTGCGGAAATCCCGTGACGCAACGCCGCCGATTGGATCAGCCCATCGTACTGCGCACGGCGGACTTTGAGCGAGGCCGGCAGCGGCTTTGATTTCGTCTGAGGCGACTGAGCCTGACTCCAGTGCATGTAGGGACTGCGTTGCAGCCAGGCAATCTTGGCCTGGAAACGCTCGGCATCCGGGTCTTGAGCCGTCGTTTGTTCCCCCGAGAGCGTTTTCCAACGCTGAATGACATTCGTTGCAAATTGCAAGCGCAGGCGATCGCTCTTGGCGTAGTAAGAACCGATTCCGCGCCATGTCCAGCCGTCTTGCGCGATGTGCTGCGCAAAGATCCAGGCGCCGACGTGGATGTTCGTGCAAGGATCGTACAGATCCTGCCGACTGACGCCGTGTTCTTTGAGCTTCGGCAACCAGCGCGAATTGATGCTCATCAGGCCGTAACTGCGGCTGCCATCCTTGTTGGTCACAGTCGTCTTCGGGTTCGAGGCCGGTTGCTGTTCGGCCACGGCGATCAGCACCTCGACAGGCAGGTGCTGTTGCTTGGCCGCCGCTTCAAAGCACGAACGGTAGGACTCGTAGGCACTCGCGGCGGCCTGTTGCGAGGCCAGCACCAGGGCCAGGCTCGTGAACGCTCTGAACATTTGCACCTCCTGAAGATGTAGAATTATCAAAAAAATGATACAATTTATATTGCATTGTACTCAACCTTTTTGAGAATACCCATGCCACAGTCGCCTTTTCTTTGGGGCTCCATCCTGGGCGTCCTTGCACTAACTGGTTGCGCGACCAATGAAGCGCGCTTGTATCACCCCAGACAGACGGCCACAATTCTGGAGGTTATCGAGTGGGATACCTGCCTTGGCGCTCCCGGTGCTCAGACGCGCCCGCAGCGAGCCGCACGTTCGGCCAAGCATCAGGCGTCGAGTCACGTAACGTTCGGCGAAATGCCAGTATCTTCGGGTACGCCCGAGCAAGATGGCGCAGCGCTGGGTGGGATCGTTCAAGGGGCCAGTCTGGGCGCGTTGGCCGGATCTGGACCGGACGACATCGTGGTGGGGGCTGTGGCTGGGGCGATTGGCGGCATCCTGCTCGCCACGCAGGATGTCGAGGAATGCTATCGACACAACCGCCTTTCGTTGCGTGTGGACTCGACAGGCGAGATATTGACAGCGGTTGTACAAAAGCAGCGAAACCCGAGCATCGATCAGGGAAAATATAGTCCTCAGTATGCCTTTGTTGCCGGCGCACAAGGCTCTGAAGGCTTCCGTGTTGGCGAGTCTGTAAACGTCATTCGAGTCACGCTACCCACGGTGGACAAGCATGTCGCTGTCGTGCCATTAACCGATGCCGATTGTTCGCGCTATCCCCTCTGTTCGCAGCCGCTATAACGAACAGAAAAGCCCCCTCACCACAGGTGAAGGGGCTTGGTTCAGTTCAGGTCAAAAGGACGCTCATCACTTGCGCCGCACGTCCCAGTAGGATGATCCTTTCTGGCGAAAGGCTTCCAGTAAGCCCCCGGTCTCGAAGGACTCAAGCAACTCCAGGGCTGCCGGAGGCAAATCCTCAATGTACCGGAGTTCCTCAAGCGTCTTCTCAAAGGCTGTCTTGTAGTCAAGGCTGCCCTTTTTCTCGACCAAGACCGCCGATACCGCCTGTCCGTCGAGCTTCTTTTGACCCTTCGGAATCGCGGCAATGAGATCGGCTTTCGCCGCCTTCAACTGCTCTTTGGCAGACTCGGCCTCGTCCAGCGCCAAGAGGTACACCGTTTCAGCGGCCGCCCAAGCGTCACCTGCCGGGGGATAGTCGCCTTTGACCGCCTCCCAGAACCGGATCTCGCGCTCGATCATCGCGTCGATGTAGGCCGGATCCCGCTTGACCTCGATAAGGACATGCGGTGTGGCGTGCATCGGGCGATAGCTCCAATAGTGGAGCATCTCGGCCTCTGGCACGCAGGCCAGTTGATGCTGAACTTGGGGCCAATACTTGGCCGGCACCTGTCTGGTCTCGGCCGCCGCCGCGTGATCCTTCTCGCCGGGGCACTTGATCTCCACCAGCAATCCACCGTCGAAGGTGGCTCCATCGAGTGAGGCTCCGATGAACGTGAACTCCTCGTGCTGGACACAGAACGGGGCGGTAAGCTCGCCGGTGTGTGCCGACCAGGCGTCCAACGCCTCATCTTCCATCGCGCGTCCGCGCGCCATGGCGGGATTGTCCCGCTGTGGCTCGCGCCGCCCCGTCTTGAACTCCCAAAGCTTGTGGATCGTTGTCCATGGGCTGACGCCCATGATCGCCGGGGCATCGCTGCCCCCAATGATGCCGGCACGCCACTCGTGCCAAGCCGGGGTGCGTTGATCCAGGGTGATGAGTTTCATGATTCTCTCCTCTCGGTGCCGCGCGGGATGCGTCAGCTTCTGAGAGGAGTTGGGGGGCAAAAAGAATCGGGCAGCTTGCCGCTGTTGCTGCACCGGGGAGGCGACGAGGCGCTGCCCGTCGCTGGTCATCACCGGCGCGGCCACGCCCAAGGCACCTTTCTCCAGGCAAAAAAACAAAGACTTTGCATTCTCAAGTTATACATTGTATTTTTAGAAGTATTAAAAATGGCTCGGAAAATGAGATGCACAAGCCTACCACTGAACAACAGGCCATCATCGACTCGAACGCCGACTCCCTGATTGCCAACGCCTTTGCCGGCACAGGCAAAACCGCTACCCTGGTGGGGTTCGCCGAGGCCCGCCCCCAGTCGCGCATGCTGTACCTGGCCTTCAACCGTGCGGTTGCCGACGAGGCCAAGGCGCGTTTCCCCTCCACTGTGGAGGCCCGAACCTCTCACTCTTTGGCCTACGGCCGTCACGGCTATCACTATCAAGCCAAACTTGGTTATCCGCGAGCGTTTCATGCCCGCAACATCCTGCGCCCCTCGTTGCCCAGTAACGAATCCCTGGTGTTTTCCGGATTGGCTCTGGAGGCCGTCAATCGGTTCCTGATCGCCTCAAGTCCTGAGATCAGCCTCAACCACGTCGCCGCCGGGCGGGCGCGGGCGATCGGTGTCGATCCAACCGACATCCTGGAAGCGGCCAAGCAGCTGTGGACAGCGATGCAGGATCCCAAAGATCCCTCCGTGCCCATGCCCCATGACGGCTACCTCAAGCTCTACCAACTCTCCAGGCCCAAACTCGATCGATACGACTACATTTTGCTCGACGAGGCCCAGGATACCAACCCATGTCTGTTTGACATCTTCGCCGCTCAGCAAACAGGGCGCGTACTGGTTGGGGATCAGCACCAGAACATCTATGGGTTTCGGGGTGCGATGAATGCTATGGGGCGCATGCGTGGCGAGCACCACAGTCTGACGGCCAGTTTCCGCTTTGGTGAACCGGTAGCCGATGTGGCCAATGCGCTTCTGGGCGTCTTCAAGGGCGAAACACTGTCGCTGCGCGGATTCGGTGGCCCTAGCGAAGTCGGTATGGCCCCGCTGCACCAGCAGCACACCGTCTACCTGCACCGCACCAATGCCGGTCTTTTCGACCGGGCCGTCGAACTGCTTCACGCCGGCATCGCCATGCACTTCGTCGGCGGCGTCAAGAACTACAACTTCCAGACCATCCTCGACGCTTTCCATCTTTTTGATCACAACCACCGTGCCATTCGCGATCCGTTCATGCGCTCTTTCCGCACGATTGAGGATTTGGAGGAGTACGCCGAATCGGTCGAGGACAATGAAATCAAGGCGCGCCTGAAGGTCGTGAAAAAATACACATTCAGGATCCCTCGCCTGATTGAACGACTGGAGTCCGCCCATGAACCTGATAGCCGCAAAGCCGGTGCCGAACTGACCACGGCCCATAAAGCCAAGGGGCTCGAATGGGATCAGGTCGTTCTGGGCAATGACTTTCCGGATTTGATGGATGGCAGCGGCGTTCCCCTGGTTTCGGCGTTGATGCCTCCAGACTCCCCCGAAAATCCGCTGGACCCGGACGAGGCCAATTTGCTCTATGTCGCGGCCACCCGCGCCCGAAAGCATCTGGTCATCACCTCGCAGCTGGGCGCTTTACTTGACTGGGTCCACGACGGAGGGATGGCAGAACGGCAGCGCGCTCCAGATCCCGAGCTTCTCGCTGTCAACGCCTAGTCGAGATCGCCACCATGCTCAAAGTCGAGTCGTCGCCTTGAATCGCGCGTTCAGCCGTCCTGGCTGAATTCGCGATTCCCGTGATTCGACCAGCCCGCCCTTTGGGGCAGACGTTACGCGCGAATCCGCCTGCGGGCGGCGTCATAGGCACTCCGGGATGCTTCTCCAGTCCCGGACTCTGCGGCCAAGGATTAAACAGCACGGTGCGACACACGGCAGTGTCCTTGGCAAAAACCGCGCGATAACTGGGCGAGGAGACCGTCACAGCCGTAAGGCTAGAACGCCGCGTAAGCGGCAAGGATCAAACGATGAACCGAGTGTTCGTTTTAACCAACAACCGACAGCCCCTGATGCCCTGCCATCCCGCGCGAGCGCGCACGCTGCTGCGCACGCGCAAGGCCGCCGTTTATCGAATGCAGCCCTTCACCATCATCCTGCTGGAGCGCGCCGAGGGTGATACTCAGCCCGTCGAGGTCAAGCTCGATCCCGGCAGCAAGACCACCGGGATCGCCCTGGTCGCCGACTTCCCGCGCGGACGCACCGTTATCTGGGCCGCCAATCTGCACCATCGCGGGCAGGCCATCCGCTCCGCCCTGACCGATCGGCGCGCGTTTCGGCGCGGACGGCGCGCACGCAAAACCCGCTATCGCGCACCGCGCTTTCTCAACCGAACCCGGCCCGCCGGCTGGCTCCCGCCGTCACTGCGCGCGCGCGTCGAGAATGTCCGCCATCTCACGGCCAAGCTCCAGGCCCGCGCGCCGATGGCCTCGGCGGCTGTCGAGACCGTGCGCTTCGATACCCAGGCACTCCAGAACCCGGAGATCAGCGGAGTTGAGTACCAGCAAGGCGAACTGGCCGGTTACGAGGTCCGTGAATACCTGCTGGAGAAGTGGAACCGGACCTGCGCCTACTGCGGGGCGCGGGATGTGCCGCTGGAGGTCGAGCATATCGTTCCGCGCTCGCGGGGCGGCTCGGATCGGGTCTCGAATCTGACGCTGGCCTGTCGTCCGTGCAACGAGCGCAAGGGCAGTCAGCCGATCGAGGAATTTCTGAAAGGCAAGCCCGAGGTATTGCGCCGGATCCAGGCCCAGGCGCGCACGCCGCTCAAAGATGCGGCGGCGGTCAACGCGACGCGCTATGCCATCGGCGAGGCGGTCAAGTCCGTTGGTTTGCCGACGACGTTCTGGAGCGGCGGGCGCACCAAGCGCAACCGGGTCAGTCAGGGCTACGCCAAAGACCATTGGATCGATGCCGCCTGTGTGGGCGAAAGCGGGGCGGCGGTACGGATTCCCGAGGGGATGGTGGCGCTGGAGATCAAGGCGATGGGGCGCGGACGTCGGCGCGTGCATGGAAACGACCGCTACGGTTTTCCGAAAGGCGCACCCCGCTCCGCCAAGCGCGTCCACGGCTTCCAGACTGGCGATTTGGCCAAGCTCACATGCACCACAGGAAAAAGCGCTGGCGTGCATGTTGGTCGGATAGCCAGCATTCGCGCGCGCGGCTGGTTTGTGCTGGCGAAGCACGATCGTCCGGCACGGGAATTCCGTCTGCTCCAGCGGGCGGACGGGTACGACTACATGACGGCGACGAACTCATGACAAGCGCGGGCGCTCCGGCTCTTTCCCCGGCTTCTTCGCGCGGTGTTGCAACTGCTCGGTGCAGGGTACGTCTGTCGCTGGCGGGTCGCTCGTCATCCATGACTCGCTTCACGGACGACCAGCATCGAGATCTCGCAGCGATACTGCATGCAGTCAGAGGCCATGTCGTACTCAGTGGATACGACAGCTGCCTATATCGCGATCTCTATGCCGATTGGCGCCGTATTGAGAAGCCGGCGATCGCTGACCAGGGAAAAAACGCGGTCGAGGTTCTATGGATCTCCCCAAAAACGTCCGGCGGTCAGCTTTCGCTATTTTCCAACTCATAACCAGCACGTGAGTCAACCATTAACCGGCCTGGGCTGGTTTTCGTATCAGCTATCAATCCGATGGGGGGGGGAGTGTGCGTGATTCAATATTTTGAAGAAAACCGTATAGGGCGCGATTGGGTTATAGGCGACATTCATGGAATGTTTTCCTTGCTGGAGAGCACCCTGGATGACATTGGCTTCAACCCAAAGCACGATCGCCTGTTTTGCACGGGCGATCTGATCGATCGCGGCCATGAATCCATCCGGGTCTTGGAGTTTTTGCGCGAACCTTGGTTCTTCAGCGTTCGCGGCAATCACGACATCATGCCGATTCGGGCGCTCCGCGCCTTGCTGGTCAACGATGAAATTCCACTGTTGGAGTGGAAGGCGATGGGCGGTGAATGGTTTGACGATCATTCTCTTACGGAAGTCATCGAGGTTGCACAGGCCTTGATGGATTTGCCGATGCTCATTGAAATAAAGAGCGCGAATGGCGTTATCGGGATTACGCACGGCGAACCCAAAATAGGACTGTCATGGCCGCAAGTTAAGTTCCATCTCGAAAATGGCTGCCACCTGACGCTGCTGGATATATTATGGGGTCGTCATCGCATAGAGGCTCTATTGGGCGATTATGAGCAAGCCAGGGAACTTTCGAAAACGCGCATTGATCAATGGTCGATCCAAGGAATCGATCATCTTGTTCTAGGGCACACCGTCATTCCCCATTGGTTTCGCTTAGGAAACATTCACTACATAGACACTGGAGCGTGTCACGAGTGCGGATGCCTGACCTTGATTGACATCAGCCATCCTGGGTTCTTGCATCATCGCGGTCTTTCTCATCATGAGTCGCTCGACTATTCGGGCGTCTTCGGTGATCCATCCGATCTGGCGTTCTTGAACGGTCAAAACAGCGATGTCATCCATGCAACCTGTGTTTGAGTCCGGCTGTGCGTGCTTTTCGGAGGACACAGGGTCCGACCAGTCCCGTCGCGCCTTCCGGATTCGCCGCTTTTGTCTGTATCCACCTGAACTCCACGAAAGTGGAGACAACCCCAGGGTCGCTTGGCTAACGGCCTGCGTCGAGGCCAATGGAGGTAAAGACTTCGAAGTCGGTGCGTACGTCTCCGCTTCCGGGGACGTATTTTTTGATGACCACCTGGGATGGTCGATCGACATCGATCTCGAGACCCTGGGCATTGATCCACGCTCACCGGATGGACAGCGGATCATCGCCGACTGGGCGGAATGCGCGCGTTGGCACGGGCTCGATACCCTGAATTCGTTCTTTCCGCTTCTCAGTTAAAGTAGGAGGCGCTTGTGAAGGAAATCGTGGCACGCAACGGAAAACGGCTCTTTCAAGAATTTGATCAGAATGATCAACATTCGATGCTATTTGATGGTTATTCCAGCGTCGACGACATCAAGGCGCGCTTTGGGCCGAACCTTGAACTGTTGAGAGATCATCTCGACAGTTGCCGAGAACTCAAGAATGCGCTCCACGAAGAAAGTGGTTAATGCAATTTGATCCTTTCGTGATTTTTTAATCTGGCGATCCATTTGAGATCAAATAAAAAGATTTCAAATCATATCGCTCAATCGGTTGCAAGCGAGATTTCGAGGAAATATACTCAGGCTCAAGTTAACAGTAACCGATCGAGGTTTACTTAATGAATCGTCGCTCTCTGGAATCAGCCGTCTTTCGAAGAAGATTTGGCGCAGGACGTTCTGGAGATCATCACGGTCTTTTCCGCTCGGCTCTACGGTAGCCGCTCCAAGAAACACCGCAAGCTGATGCACGACCTGCAAGCCTCGGCGGACGTGATTGCCGAAGACCTTGGAATTTACGATGCGGCGCGCCCACAAGATTAAGCTTGACCCCAACCAGGAACAGGCGACCTACTTTGTTAAGGCGTGCGGCGTTGCACGCCATGCTTACAACTGGGCGCTGGCCAAGTGGAAGGAGCAGTACGAGGCGGGCATCAAGCCTAACGAGGCGGCGCTGCGCAAGCAATACAACGCCATCAAGCCCGTCGAGTTCCCGTGGGCGCTGGAAGTCACCAAGAACGCGCCGCAGCAGGCCATCAAGAACGCTGGAGCGGCGTTCTCCAACTTCTTCCGTAAGGTGAAGGCGGGTAAAAAAGGCAAGGACTGCGGCTATCCGAAGTTCAAGAAGAAAGGCATCCACGACGCTTTCCGCGCGGATAACGGCCCGCCCAAGAAAGGCGTGTCGGCTGTGCAGGTCGATGGCAAGCGCGTGAAGCTGCCCATCATCGGTTGGGTCAAGATGCGCGAGGAACGGCGCTTCCCCGGCTGCATCCAGTCAACGACGGTCAGTCGCCAGGCCGATGGCTGGTACATCTCCATCCTGGTCGAGACCGATGAGCGGCTCCACCAGGAATCCACCGGCGTGGTCGGCGTGGATTTCGGCCTGAAGGTACTGGCGACGCTCTCCACGGGCGAATCCATCCCAGGACCAAAACCGCACCGCAGACTGGACGGGCGTCTGCGTCGGCTCAATCGTTCCCTGGCCCGCAAGCGCAAAGGCAGTGCGAACTGGAAGAAAGCGAAAACCAAGCTCTCCAGACTCCACAAGCGCCTGGCTGACATCCGCGAAGACGCCTTGCACAAGCTCAGTCACCATCTGACCACGCAGTTCGATATCATCGGCATTGAAGATCTGAACGTCAAAGGCATGGCCGCGAACAGTCATCTTGCCCGCTCGGTCAGCGATGCGGGCCTTCGTTCGCTGCGCACCAAGATCGAGTACAAGGCGGCCATGACCGGCGCAACGGTCGTGGTGGTAGACCGCTGGTTTCCATCCAGTAAGACCTGCTCGCAGTGCGGCCAGCACCACCCTGAGATCGTTCTCGGTGTCGAGACCCTGCGCTGCGATTGCGGCTTGATCATCGACCGAGACCTGAATGCGGCGATTAACCTCGCCAATTACGCGGCAAGCTCTGCCGTGTCAGCCTGTGGAGAAGGCGGCTCTGGCGTTGCCTTGGCAACGTGAAACCAGCCTCGATGAAGCAGGAAGAAAATAACAGATAGTTGAGATTATCTGAGACTTTTCAGAGCGGAATATTGGCACTGCACATTCGACGATCTGAACCTGGAAGGGCAGGCGCTCTACCGTCAAATTGAATCGCTCTATCCCGGTTGCGATCTGCGTCTTCTGATGTTTTTGGATACTTGAGGAGCGAAACTGTGGAAAAAATCTCTCTCTCTGAGGCCAACGATCTTCGCCTCACCCTGATTCCCTTTCATCCGGGTGATGTGATCTATCTCGCCGACAAAAATGTTTGGCAGGAAGACTTCGCCGGTACGTGGGAAGACTGGTGCGGCGTACTGCCGCCGGAGCCGGCCTCTGCCAAAAAATCGAAGCACTTCCGCGCCGCTTACCAGTTCTGGGAGCGTTCGCGCGAAGTCTATGGTCCGGAAAAAACGCCCACCTGGGATGAGTATCGTGAAAACCTGTTGGAGCAAATCCGGCAGCGTCCTTACGAAGTTGTTGAAGATGTATGGCTGGCCGCTTGATGGGCGAACTCATTGAAATTAAGGCCTGTTTTTTCAGGGGGGAGTACGAAACGGGAACGATCACCCGCATTGTTCCTAAACTTCGTGCGCTCTCTGAATATCGCCGTATTCAGCGCCTATCATGGCTCGGACGTGATCCTCGCGAAATGGGTTATCTGCCGTATCACGAGGCGCGAGACATTGTCGATACCGCTGCTCGCACGATGCACTTCATGGATACGGCCGCACTCTCGTCCAGTTCAGCCTGGCCCTCTCTTTTTGGGGGCGCGCATGATTTGCCAGGATTTTTGCATACGCAGGTCTGGATCTGCTGCAACGCCCATCTGGTGACGACAGAGCCTTTCGATCGCGACGCCATGTTCGGCGTCCTAGACTGGTGTTTCGATAACGGCTGGCGGGCATACCAAATGCAGTCCTGGGGGATGGGAAATCCCAAAATGTCAACAATGATCCTGTGTGCTCCACCGAAAAGCTTCGGCGTGCTTGATGCCGTTCTTCAACGGTTGATGCGCGCCCGCCCAATTCCGTTAGAGGCGCGGGAACGCGACGCTCGGATCGTTTTAGAGAACCGCTCGCAACCACGACCAGGCCTTGAGCAATAGCGCGTATTCATCTCGCGCTTAAAAAACAATTGCAATCACCGTGTTTTTAGGAGGATTTAACCTTGGCTAAATTCTTAAATACCAGTGCCACAAATTATTTCCTTGAAGAGCTAATCAAAAACGCCTCTGATCGTCTTGTTCTGATTAGTCCATTCCTAAAGCTCAATGACCGTATTAAAGAGCTTTTGCAGGACAAAAATAGACTTAAAATTGATGTTCGCATCGTTTATGGGAAAAATGAACTGCACCCGGACGAAATAAGTTGGCTTCGAGATTTGACTTATATTCGCACAAGTTTTTGCAAAAACCTTCATGCAAAATGCTACCTCAATGAAGAAAGCTGCATTATCACCAGCCTTAATCTCTACGAGTTCAGCCAGATCAACAACAACGAAATGGGTATCGCGCTAAGCCGCGCCGATGATTCAGATCTATACCGAGAGGCTTACGAAGAAGCGCAGCGCATTATTCGTATCAGCGACGAGGTCCGTATGTCGCTGGAAAAAGTTGTTAGCGAGGAAACGTCTTCTGCAGGGGCCGAACGTGAAGATATAACTGTTGAAGACAAGCTAACCTCATCGAAACTGGCTCAGAAGCTCGGTATTTCAACACAAGACCTGTTGGAAAAACTTGTAGCCGTAGGGTATCTCGTGCCCAAAGACGGCAAACATTACATCACTGATTCAGGTAAAGCAGCCGGGGGCGAGTTCAGAATGGGCAAGCGGTTTGGCTCCTATTTTTTATGGCCGAATTCGTTAAACTTAGATTGATAATTTGGCTATATTTTCAAGGCAAGAGCCAATTAAGATGCCCAGTCTTTCCCGTCTAGCTTTGAACTACCGGAGAACGTTCCGGAAATTAAAGCCTGTGGAGCTGGCACTGGCGGCGGAACGGGGGTGGTTGAGCCGATCTACGAGTCATCCCACACTGAAGCAGGAAAGGCGGTTCGTGAGGACCGCCCGGCCGGGGAGCCGTACCCTGGGAATCCCCGTCCTTTAGGGCGGGGAGGATGTCAAGAAGAGCCGATTTTGTGGTCGACTCCTTCCGATGATTTGCATTTGAATTATTTTGAAATGCAGCGTTTTCGAAAGTTTGTTTGCCAGTTATAATAATCGAGCGTTTTTTCAATCTCACATCGGAAAGTATGTCAAGTTTGCTAAGGAGCTTTCAATTAAGCGCCATTGTTGTTCTTGATAGATTATCTATCTCCGCCTCGCAGCGAGGCGGAGATATGCTTAGGCTTTTTGCAAAAAAGAACAAACTACGTTGCCGATTTGAGCCGCTTTTTTCTATCTTGACATTCCCCCGCCCTGAAGGACGGGGTTTGCCACGCAATTTGATCAGGAGCCGTGATTTATGCCTTTCTTAGGGAATACCCCCTATGAAAACCCAGATCGAAAAGATTTTTATAGACTGATGCGTCCCGAAGAAAAGCCAGGACGTTTCGAAATTCGTCGCCTGAGCCAAAAACAGATCGAGATTTTTAAGGCTGAGGTGTCCAGGATCCGCGCCGCGCGACTGGCCGCCGGTGAAACGCTGACCCAGAGCTTTAGGGCCGAGGTGTCCCAGATCCGCGCCGCACGGAGCGCGGCCTGATCCATCTCTGTTTCTACGAGACCGATTCCGTATGCACCGAATGTCGTCGAGTCGTCGCCTTGAATCGCGCGCTCAGTTGTCCTGACTGAACGCGCGATTCCCGTGATTCGACCAGTCCGCTCGCAAGAGCAGACGACGCGAAGTGAAGAGAAATCGACTCACCGCCGGGTGCTTCTCCAGCCCGGCGCTCTGAGGCCAAGGTGGACACGGTAGGACGCGACATACCGCCGACCATCAGGCTGAACGACCTTTGCGATCTGGACGAGGAGACCTTGACCGCCGCAAGGCGCGCGCCCGTAAGGGCAGGAATTGAGATGAACAACCGAGTCTTTGTCTTGAGCAGTACGAAAAAGCCTTTGATGCCATGCACGCCGGCCAGAGCCAGAAAGCTGCTTCATGCCGGTCGTGCGGCGATCTATCGGCGTCAGCCCTTCACCATCATCCTGCTGGAGCGCGCCGCGGGTGATACTCAGCCCATCGAGGTCAAGCTCGACCCCGGCAGCAAGACGACCGGGATCGCCCTGGTCGCCGACTTCCTGTGCGGACGCACGGTCATCTGGGCCGCCAATCTGCACCATCGCGGGCAGGCCATCCGCTCCGCCCTGACCGATCGGCGCGCGTTTCGGCGCGGACGGCGCGCTCGCAAAACCCGCTATCGCGCACCGCGCTTTCTCAACCGAACCCGGCTCGCTGGCTGGCTCCCGCCGTCACTGCGCGCGCGCGTCGATAACGTCCGCCATCTCACTACCAAGCTCCAGGCCCGAGCGCCGATTGCCTCGGCGGCTGTCGAGACCGTGCGCTTCGATACCCAGGCACTCCAGAACCCGGAGATCAGCGGAGTTGAGTACCAACAAGGCGAACTGGCCGGTTACGAGGTCCGTGAATACCTGCTGGAGAAGTGGAACCGGACCTGCGCCTACTGCGGGGCGCGGGATGTGCCGCTGGAGGTCGAACACATCGTTCCGCGCTCGCGGGGCGGCTCGGATCGGGTCTCGAATCTGACGCTCGCCTGTCGTCCGTGCAACGAGCGCAAGGGCAGTCAGCCGATCGAGGAATTTCTGAAAGGCAAGCCCGAGGTATTGCGCCGGATCCAGGCCCAGGCGCGCACGCCGCTCAAAGATGCGGCGGCGGTCAACGCGACGCGCTATGCCATCGGCGAGGCGGTCAAGTCCGTTGGTTTGCCGACGACGTTCTGGAGCGGCGGGCGCACCAAAAAGAATCGCGTGACCCAAGGTTACGTGAAGGACCACTGGATCGATGCGGCCTGTGTGGGCGAAAGCGGTGCGGCGGTGCGCATTGCGTCCGGGATGCAGGCGCTGACGATCAAGGCGACCGGGCGCGGACGGCGGCGGGTGCAGGGTAACGACCGCTTTGGCTTCCCACGCGGCACGCCACGCTCCGCCAAGCGCGTCCACGGCTTCCAGACTGGCGATTTGGCCAAGCTCACTTGCACCACAGGAAAAAGCGCTGGCGTGCATGTTGGTCGCATTGCCGCGATCCGGGCGCGCGGCTGGTTCGTGCTCAACAAGCACGATCGTCCGGCGCGCGAGTTCCGTCTGCTCCAGCGAGCGGACGGGTACGACTACACGAATGACCAGCCCTCCCCGTCCTGAAGGACGGGGAGGATTTCCACAAACGGCATGCAGCCCGTCCAGTGGAGCAGGAGAGTTTTTTCTATTTTTGTTTTATCTTGTTTTAAGTGACATTTGTCTTTTCAAAATCAATGACTTAAGCATGATTTTAAGGAGAAATTCCGGCGATTTGCGGAGAATTTCCGGCTCCCAAAGGGAGAAATTCCGGCTGTTAGAGGGAGAAATTCCGGCGATTTTGTGAAAAAGACATGGTAGTATTTTCACATCATAGCCCAGAGCCCCCCGCGCTTCCGCAACGGCGAGGACGCCAGCGTGCCAAAAAATGCCAAGCATCTCGTGGTCTCGAAGACCAACAGCCTCATCGAGGCCACATACCACCTGACCCTAGCCGAGCAGCGCCTGTTGTTGCTGGTGATCGCCAAGATCGACAGCCGCCAGGAGTTGGGTGCCGGAATTTCTCACACAATCACCACTGACGACCTCGCCAGCGCCTTCGCCGTACCCCGCAAGCAGGCCTACGAACTGCTGCGCGATGCGGCCGAGCGCTTGTACGGACGCTCGGTGATTGTGCATCGGCCAGATGCCATCGATCCAAACAAGGACTACACGCTGACGCGCTGGGTATCGACAGTCGACTTCGATGGTTCTCGCGGAGAGGTATCGCTGTTCTTCGCTCCCGGTATCCTGCCGTTCATCTCGCATCTGCGGCGTGAGTTTGCCCAGTACCAGCTGATCCATGTGGCGCGGATGACCTCGATCTACGCGATTCGGTTCTACGAGTTGCTCATCCAGTGGCGAGCGGCCGGCTCCCGCGAGGTTCTGGTGGAGTGGCTACGCGAGCGTTTCGATCTCCAGGACAAGTACACCAGCATTCGGGATCTGAAGCGTTTCGTCATTGAGCCGGCCGTTGAGCAGATCAACGCTCACAGCGATCTCTGGGTGAAATGGGAACAGCGCAAACGCGGGCGCGTGGTCGAGGCACTGATCTTCACCTTCGGCCCCAAGGCTGAGTCGAAGCCCGAGACTCAGGCAGATTCTCCAGCCAAGCCCAAGCCCACGCTTACGCGCGAGTACGTTCAGCAGCACGCCCAGCCGGGGGAAAGCTGGGAGGAGGCCTGGGAGCGGCTGCGCCGCAAGCATGGCGCTTAAAACCTTGCAAATTTGGCATGATAAGGTATATTTGTCTGCAATGCACGGAATGGAAAATCTGAGGGCCGGTGATATCGTTTTGATTTATCGCACATCTGATCGCTCAGGGTCTGCTCACTATCGTTCGGTAGCGACATCAGTGTGTCTCGTCGAGGAATACAAGAGCATACATTCATTTCCATCAAGAGATGATTTTATAGCGTATTGTTTGCCTTATAGCGTTTTTGAGCAGCATGAGCTAAATCGATTTTGGGAAGTAAAGCGTTATCCGCATGTTATTCGATTTACATACAACTTTGCGTTACCTAAGCGGGTTACGCGAGGCAAGATGATAGAGGGAATGGGATTTGATGCTGATGGATATTGGGGTTTTATGAAGCTGTCCGTGGAGCAGTTTAGGTCTGTATTGTGCGCAGGAGGGTTAGATGAAAGTCTTGTTGTCAATTAAACCTGATTATGCAAACAGGATTTTGGATGGAACCAAAAGGTATGAGTTTCGGAGACGAGTACATCAAGATGTTCGTGTGCGTACGGTCATTATTTATGCTACTAAACCAATAGGGAAAGTGGTAGGGGAGTTTTCAATTAAAAATGTTCACAGCGATCACCCGGATTCTTTATGGGAAAAGACTAAAGAGTTTTCGGGTATTACGAAAGAATTCTTTTCTGATTACTTTCGGGGTAGAGATGTTGGGCATGCCATCGAAGTAAAAACAGTGAAAAGATATAAAAAACCAAAGGATTTAAGCGAGTTCCTGGCAAGTGGCGTCGCGCCACAATCATACGCGTATGTGTCTGCATAGTGGTAGGGAGAAGAGAATGGGCTAGAGCCGGATTTTCTGATTGCTGTAGGAAGCAGTGAAAAAGGAGCCGCATCAATCGCGTAAATATTGGCCTAAAAAGCGGTTCTAAAGCGACTGCACACAGCAGCGTAGGAATTTTGTTGGTAATCCAACATAACCAGCAAGCCTTGCTTGCCGAAAATGCGGCTAAAGATTTGGGACCAGCAGGCAGCGTGGTAATTTTTCTGAAATGCGTGCCAAAAGAGATGCTTAACCTAATTCATTAGGCGCAAAAACAGGAACTCAAGAAATATGCCGGAAATCAGTCGTTTTCTCGGAATCGTCATCTATATGTATTTCAATGAGCGTCAACTACCCCGGCCTGAAGGCCGGAGCTTGAAAGAGCTGGGTTGACCAGGGACAGCGGTGAAAACCCGCTGCGTTTGCAACAGGTCGCACAGACCGACTCCGAGGTGCTTCCTCAGCCTCGGACTCTCGAAGACCCGGACCATGCAGGCGAAAGGTAAAGCGTCGAAGGTTCGGGTCGCCGCCGCGCGGCGGGAGCCGGTTGCAGACATTCCCGAGGGGAGCGAGCCGCGAGGCTCCGTCACCAGGCCCGTAAGGGCGAGTTTTGGAACAGACCGATGGCTGTATTCGTTCTCGACAGACAGAAGACGCCGCTGATGCCGTGCACGGAGAAACGCGCGCGGCTGTTACTGGAGCGCGGACGGGCGGTGGTGGTGCGTCTGGCCCCCTTTACTATTCGCCTGAAGGACCGGATCGGCGGCGCGGTTCAACCACTGCGCCTGAAGCTCGATCCAGGCAGTCGCGTCACGGGGCTGGCTCTGGTACGCGAATCCGAAACCTGCGATGCGGACACGGGCGCGGTCGAGCGCCTGGAGCATGGTCTGTGGTTTGGGGAACTCGTGCATCGCGGCCAGGCGATCCGGGAGGCGCTGACGAGTCGGCGTCACTATCGCCGGGCACGCCGGTCTCGGAAGACGCGCTACCGGGCGCCGCGTTTTCTGAATCGCACCCGCCGCGACGGTTGGCTACCACCGTCGTTGCAGCATCGGCTCGACACCACCGTCAACTGGGTGCAGCGCCTGCACCGGCTCGCCCCGATCACCGCCCTCAGTCAGGAATTGGTGCGTTTCGATACTCAGGCGCTCCAGAACCCGGAGATCTCCGGTGTGGAGTACCAACAGGGCGAACTGGCCGGTTACGAAGTCCGTGAATACCTGCTGGAGAAGTGGCGCCGGACCTGTGCCTATTGTGGCGCGACGCACGTGCCACTGGAGATCGAGCACATCGTTCCACGCTCGCGGGGCGGCTCGGATCGGGTCTCGAACCTGACGCTCGCCTGCCGAGCCTGCAATCAGCGCAAGGGGAACCGATCCATTGAGGACTTTCTGCAACGCCAAACGGTGCTTTTGCACCAGATCCAGGCCCAAGCCAAAGCGCCGCTCCAGGATGCCGCCGCCGTCAATGCCACGCGCTGGGCGCTGTTTGCGGCCCTGACAGCGACAGGGCTTCCCGTCGAGACCGCCTCGGGCGGACGCACCAAGTACAACCGCACGCGCCTGGACATCCCCAAAACCCATGCCCTTGATGCGCTCTGTGTCGGCGCTGTCGATCAGGTGCGCGACTGGAACCGCCCGGTCCTGGCCATCCGCGCCACCGGACGCGGGGCCTACAGCCGCACGCGCACGTCCAACAACGGCTTTCCGCGCGGCTATCTCATGCGTGAAAAGCGCATCCACGGCTTCCAGACCGGCGATTGGGTGCGCGCCGAGGTGCCCACGGGCAAGAAAGCTGGTGTGCATGTCGGGCGCGTGGCGGTGCGCCAAACGGGATCGTTCAACATCCAGACCCAGGCCGGAACCGTTCAGGGGATCTCCTACCGCCATTGTCGTCTCCTTCAACGTGCTGACGGCTATGGCTACACCTTCCAACCTAAACCAAAAATGGAGGATGCGAGACGGGCGGCCTAACCGCGCTACGCGCGGTGCGCTATCCCTCCCCGCCCTGAAGGACGGGGTTTCTCGCGCAAGACTGATGACGGATGCGCGCCGCTTTCCAGAACACCACGGGACCAGCCGGCGTAGCGGCCACAACGGGAATATTCTGCCCCCGGTCGATCCCGATCCAGCGCCCGGTCTCTGTGGCGTCGGGAACCTCCATCGACACCGAGAGACAGGCTGACCAGATCCCTTTTTTGGAGCGCACCAGTTTCAGACTTCCCGCTTTGGCTCGACCATCGAGCACCGCCTCCAGCCACGCCTGGTGGGAGGCCATATGCACCTCCAGCGGTACGCGCTTTTTGACGCCGCGCACCAGGCCAAATCCGAGGCTGAAGGTCTCGCCGACCCGATGCAGTGTCCAATTCTGGTTATTGGTCTCTAGTGGTAGCCGCCGGAAATGTTTGATCGGCGTGCGGGCGTTGGCATTGCGGATGGTCTGGTTGATCCACGCCGAGCCGATGTCGAGGTGGGCAAACTTTAGTGTGCTATTTCGGGCAAAAAAGAAAACCCCATCAAAGCAAGGCATTGATGGGGTTGTGGACTAAAACAAGGCCAGCTGCTCCATAGGAACTCTGGCCATCGGCTGTCGACGCTGAATCAGCGCCTCATCATTCAATGCCGACGAGACCGATTCGAGCGGATCGAGTTCGAGATCATCGCTCAACGGTAGCTCCTCAACGTGACGTCCATGCTTCCAGAGAAGCATAGCGAGCCGCTCTTCCTGCTTCTCATACAGCGCCACTGGATGTCCCTGTAGGGATTTCCAGGATGGGTGGATCCCTTTCCAGAAGTGTGCTCTCCAGCCCATACCTTGCGACTGCTGTTCATGCCGCTCGGCCTCCTGCCGCGATATGGGCCTCGTCGTTGGTAATCCGCGCCGAAAACTGACGGCTTTCTCGCAGACCATGCGCGTCCCTTTCACCAGGACGATGAGTCCCGTGTGGTCGCCACGCGCACGGCGGCCGGCGGCGATGGCGTCTTCGTCGTGATAGACGAATGTCGTTTCACCGTTGAAGGTCGCTTCCGGCACAAGCCGATAGGCCATGATTCGGCCCCATACAGGGTTGCCGTAAGGTCCATGGCACACGCCAAAAACGGTATAGAGATAGCCCTGATATTCAAAGGTAGCAACGCCGCAGGGCTTGTCTTTCGACTGTTGTTCTAAAAAACGATGCGCCGAATAGGCTTTTCTGCATTCTTCCCATACTTCGGCCGCTAACTGAATTTCTTGCGTCATGTCAATTTCCTCATCGTCCGCATTGGACGTCAATCCCAGCGCCCATGCGCCAGGTTCAATAGGAGTTGACGGACAAAAAAAATCTGCAATAATGCTGGATAATCCTAAAAAGCGAATTGCAAATGCAATAAAGGAAGCGGCTCATGTCTGAATCAAACATTTCTGCCTTTCAGGATCTTTTGAATGCGTTTACCGAGGCGGCGCGTAACAATCGCGACAAGGGCGATTTGTTTGAGCGGCTGATTGCGAACTATTTAATGACCGATCCGCAATATGCGGATTTGTTTGATAGCGTTTGGCTGTGGTCGGAATGGCCGGATCGCTGGAGCGTCGATGTTGGAATCGATATCGTGACCCGTGAACGGGCAACCGGGGACTATTGGGCAATTCAATGTAAATTCTACAATCCCGATCATTCTCTGAAAAAATCCGACATCGATTCGTTTTTTACCGCTTCAGGCAAGCACTTTGCGACAGCGGATGGGGAGCAGCGCTTTGCTCGTCGCATGATCGTCAGCACAACCGACAAATGGGGCAAGCACGCTGAAGAGGCACTGGCCAACCAGGACATCCCCACCGTGCGCCTGGCGTTCAAGGATCTGGCCGACAGCCCGATCGACTGGAGTCGCTTCAGTTTGTCGCGGATCCAGGACATCCGGCTCAAGCGCAAAAAGCGGCGGCGTGCGCATCAGCGGCACGCTTACCGAGCGATTCGCAGCGGATTTCTCACCGCCGATCGGGGTCGCTGCATCATGGCCTGCGGCACCGGTAAGACCTTCACCGCGCTGCGCTTGGCCGAGGGGCAGGTGTCGCCGGGCGGACGGATCCTGTTCCTGGCCCCCTCGATCTCGCTGGTCTCGCAGACCTTGCGTGAGTGGACGGCCGAGGCGCTGGCTCCGATTCATGCCCTGGTCGTGTGCTCGGACACCAAGGTCGGCAAGGACGATGAAGACCTGCGCACGCACGATCTGGCCTATCCCGCGACGACTGACGCCCGAAAGCTCGCCGAGGCCGCCCACGCCCTGACGCGGGATCGTCGCACGGTGGTCTTTTCCACCTACCAATCGATCCAGGTGGTCGCCGATGCCCAGCGCCTGGGACTCGGGGAGTTCGATCTGATCATCTGTGACGAGGCGCACCGGACCACGGGCCTGACCCTGGCTGAGGATGACCACTCCGAGTTCGTCAAGGTCCACCACAACGACATCGTTCGCGGAGCCAAGCGGCTCTATATGACGGCTACCCCGCGCATCTATGCCGAGTCCTCAAAAAACAAGGCCGGCGAACAGGCCGCTGTGCTGTTTTCCATGGATGACGAGACCGTCTTTGGCCCCGAGTTCTACCGGCTCGGGTTCGGCAAGGCGGTCGATTTGGATCTGCTCTCGGAATACAAAGTGCTGATCGTGGCGGTGGATGAGACCCGCATGACGGCGCTCGCTAACGACTACAACAGTGCCTACAAGCTCGATGAGAAGAAGGCGATCAACATCAACTTTGCCACCAAGATCATTGGTAGCTGGAAGGGGCTTTCAAAACGCGGCCTGACCCTGATCGACGAGGATGGCCAGCAGGAATCGGCCTCAGAAGACCTGGCGCCGATGCGCCGGGCCGTCGCCTTCTCCAAGACCATCAAGGATTCCAAGCTCACCACCCAGACCTTCGGTCAGCTGGTCGAACTCTACCAGAACGCCCACACTGACGATCTGGAGACGGGCATGGTGCGTTGTCAGCTGGACCATGTGGATGGCGGGATGAACGCGCTGGTGCGCCTGGAAGCGCTCAACTGGTTGCGCGAGAACCCCGGCGAGAACAGCTGCCGCATCCTGTCCAATGCCCGCTGCCTGTCCGAGGGCATCGATGTGCCGGCTCTGGATGCGGTGATCTTTTTTGACACCCGTGAATCCATCGTCGACATCGTGCAGTCGGTCGGGCGCGTGATGCGCAAGGCGGATCGGAAACGCTACGGCTACATCATCCTGCCGGTGTGCATCCCTTCCTCCAAGGTCAGCAACTACAACAGCTACATCGAGAGCGATCCCCAGTTCAAGGGCATCTGGAAGGTCATCAAGGCGCTGCGGGCGCATGATGAGTCCCTGGTCGACGAAGCGGAGTTCCGGCGCAAGATCAAGGTCATCGGCGATCCAGGTCGCCGGGGGACCGGTGGCGGTGAGCGCGGAGGGGAGGGCGGCAATGTGCCGCTCGACTTGCCCACGCTCTCTATTGAGGATGTCAGCGAAGCCGTCTATGCCGCCATCCCCAAGAAGCTCGGCGACCGCGAATACTGGAGCGAGTGGGCAAAAGGCGTAGCCCAGATTGCCGAGCGACTGATTGCGCGCATTCGTGATCTGTTACAGCGTCCCGAAGCCCGTCGGGCCTTCGATGATTTCCTCAACGGACTGCGTGACAACCTCAATCCGGCCGTCACCGAGGCGGAAGCCCTTGAGATGCTGGCCCAGCATGTCATCACCCGCCCGGTGTTCGAGGCGCTGTTTGAGGGCTATTCCTTCACCCAGCACAACCCGGTCTCAAAAGCGATGCAGGCGGTGCTGGAGATCATGGACGATCGCGTCGTCAGCAGCGAGACCGAGGATCTGGAGGCGTTCTATGCCAACATTCGTGATCGCGTCAGCTTGGCCAAAAGCGACAAGTCGCGCCAGGACATTATCCGCAATCTCTACGACACTTTCTTCAACAACGCTTTCCCGCGCATGGCCGAGCGCCTGGGGATCGTCTACACCCCCCTGGAAGTGGTCGACTTCATCATCCGCAGCGCAGATGCCGCACTCCAACGCCACTTCAACAGCCGTCTCAGCGAACCCGGCGTCCAGATCCTGGATCCGTTCACCGGCACCGGCACCTTCATGGTGCGCCTGCTCCAGTTGGGCTTGATCTCCCCCGAGGATCTTCCGCGCAAGTACGCCCAGGAACTGCACGCCAACGAACTCGTGTTGCTGGCCTACTACATCGCTGCCATCAACATTGAGATGACCTACCACGCGCTCACCGGCACCCATAAGCCGTTCGAGGGCATCGTTCTGACCGATACCTTCCAGATGACCGAGACGCGCGATGCGATAGATCAGATCGTGCTGCCCGAGAACAGCGAGCGCGTCAATCACCAGAAGCAGCAGAATATTCGGGTGATCTTGGGGAATCCACCATATTCGGCGCAGCAAGAGAGCGAGAACGACAACAACAAGAATCTGGCCTACCCGACGCTGGACGAGCGCATCCGCGAGACCTACGCCGCGCAATCGCGCGCGAAGCTGGTCAAGAACCTGTACGACTCCTACATCCGTGCCATTCGCTGGGCCTCGGATCGGATCGCCGACAAGGGCATCGTGGCCTTTGTGACCAATGGATCGTTTCTGGACGCGAATAACATGGACGGGCTGCGCAAGTGCCTGACCAATGATTTCAGTGATCTCTATGTCTTCAATTTGCGCGGCGACGCTCGCACGTCTGGCGAGGAGCGTCAAAGGGAAGGTGGCGGTATTTTCGATTCGGGCTCCCGCACCCCGGTCGCGATCACCATCCTGGTCAAAGACCCGGCCCATGCCGCCCCCTGCCGCCTGCACTATCATAACATTGGCGATTACCTGACCCGAGAGAACAAGCTGACCATCATTGAGGACTTCGGCAGTATCGAAGGGATCAAATGGCAAGGACTCACACCCAATGCCGAGGGCGATTGGATCAATCAGCGTGATCCGGCGTTTGACAACTTCATCACGCTTGGAAGCAAAGACAAATCCGAGAGCGACGTCCTCTTCTCCATCTATTCGCTCGGTCTCGTTACCAACCGTGATCCGTGGACGTACAGCTATTCACGTGAACAGGTCGGCCACAACATGCGCCGCTTGATCCAAACCTACAGCAATGAGGTGGATCGATATGAGGCTATCTGCACCGGTAAGACCAAGAAGCAGCGGCCAGACATCGGGGATCTGATCGATCCCGATCCGAAGCGGATCAGTTGGACGCGCGCACTGAAAGCAGACGCGACCAAAGGGAAGCGCCATCAATTCAAGGACAGTGCCATCGTCCCAAGCATGTACCGTCCGTTCAATCGGCAGTGGCTATATTTCAGCCGCGCCTTCAACGAGATGGTCTACCAAATGCCTCGGCTCTTCCCGACGCCTGAACACGAAAACATCGTGATTTCCTGTACCGGAGTTGCCGACCGCAAGGGCTTTTCGGTGCTCGCCACCAACCAGTTACCGAACATGCACCTAACCGACACCGGTCAATGCTTCCCCCTCTACTGGTACGAAAAGGTTGAGGAACAGGCAGAGATCAAGGCACAAGGCGATATGTTCGCGTCCAGCGACGCCCCGGACGAACATGGTTACATCCGCCATGATGCCATCACCGATTGGGCGCTGACTGCCTTTCGTGACCACTACCAGGACCAGACCATCACCAAGGAAGACATCTTCTGGTATGTCTACGGCATCCTGCATTCGCCTGAGTACAAGACGCGCTTTGCGGCGGATCTCAAGAAGATGCTCCCGCGCATTCCCTTCGCCGGAGACTTCTGGGTGTTCAGCCGTGCTGGCCGTGAGCTTGGGACATGGCACCTGGAGTACGAGACGGTCAAACCCTATCCGCTGACCGAAGAAAAGAAGGCGATGGACATCACGCCGGAGACTTTCTACCGCGTCACGAAAATGGCTTTTGGGAAGAAAAACGGCAAACCAGACAAAAGCGTCATCGTCTACAACGCCAATCTGATTCTGCGCGATATTCCGCTTGAAGCCTACGACTATGTTGTCAACGGCAAATCGGCGATTGAATGGATTATGGAGCGTTACGCCGTCACGGTCGACAAGGCCAGCGGAATCAAAAACAATCCGAACGATTGGTCAGAGGAACCGCGCTATATCGTGGATCTGATCAAGCGCATTGTGCGTGTGAGTCTGGAAAGCGTGTGGATTGTTGAAAAGCTGCCGGAGCTTTAATTATGAAAAAAACGACATTGAGCCTTCTTGCTGAGAATAGTTGCTGGGATAAAGTCGCCGCATTGAGCCTGCATGATCTTGGTGTGTTTTGCGGCAAGCAAGAACTCTATGCCACGAAACCCAACGCTCAACTCCGCAGAATGTGTAAATCGATTTTTCTGGATAGCAGTCTCGCATCGTGTCGTCTCGATGGAGTTACGTTACCCCAAAATAGTCTCAAGCGTTTAAGCGCTGTTTCACGTCCGCGCGTTCTCGATTCTGATGAAGAAGATGTTATTAGCTATTGTGATGCCATAAAATTTATCTATGAAAATGCTAAAAATTTACCTATTAACCATGAAACAATTTGCCAGCTACATGCGCTCGCATGCAAAAACATCGATGATAGTGGCCAATATCGATCGGACGACCGTCCGCTGATCGGTTGGGGAATAAATCCAGCTGTTCCGGTCGAGCGAGTCGTGGTGGCTATGAATCGATTATTCGATGACTGGAACTGCTGTCTCGAGGATCGATCAATGCCTCCATTACTCGCCGCTGCCGCCTTTAATCTCGATTTTTTTTGCATTCATCCGTTCAGAAAAGGCAATTCGCGCGTATCAAGATTGTTGTGGTTACTCCAAAGCCTACAGCTTGGCTACGATGTCGGGCGCTACATTAGTCTTGATCTTCGGATTGAACTGATTCAGGATCGTTATTATGAAACCTTGCAAGTGAGTTCTCAGGGGTGGGATGAGGCAAAACATAATCCTTGGTCATATATCAATTATATGCTCTCTATAATGGAGTTGGCATATGACGATTTTCAAACCTGTATGCTCAAAGTCAAAGGCTCTTTATCGAGAGCCAATCAAGAGCAAGCCGTGATTAAAAACATCGATTATTTGCTATCTCGACCCTCCTGCCAATTTACGATACGCGATCTCGTTCAGTCATGCCCTGGGATCAGCTTTAACGCAATCAATTTTGTTCTCCGTAAGCAGCAACAGAGTGGCGCAATTTGTTGCGTTGGTTCTGGTCGCAATGCCTATTGGACGCGCGGTCTTACCGAAAAAAAATGATGCATGAGCCGCGAAAGCCAAATATCTATCATTTTTAGCGACACTGCATGGACGCATGACCGATTTAGCGGAGCGTTACGATGATCCAGATTTTCTGGCCGCGCATGAAGCCATTAAAAAACTGTATCAGACCATGCAGAAAATACAACAAAAGTCGCCATCCGGAAATTTCAATTACCTGGGGGTCATTTAATGCCAGCTTCCATGCGTTACTGCCAATTTGAAAATGCGCTTCAGGTCATGCAAGAGCTAAAAATCCGGCTCGAAGAGGGCGTCGAGCCAGAATCTCTGAGCGAGAGCGAAAAACAAGCCGCCAAGCAGCTTTTTTCGCTTCTCAAGGATCTTGTCGAAGACTACGCCCCGTGCACGCGGGGATGAACCCGCCCCGCGCTTTTCTTGCCCCACAACTCCTCTCGAACCTCGGCATTCCGCCGGGGACTTGAGAGGAGACTGCCATGAGCAGCAGCCAGAACGCCTACGACTACATCTGCCCCATGTGTGGGAGGACTGATCAGCTTCAGGTCGAGGTCCAGGTCATGTGCGACCTGCACCAGGATCCGGATGAGGAAAATTTCGAGACTACGCCAGCCCGCGATACGGACTGGCACTTCGATGCCGAGTCCTACATGCAATGCGGTCATTGCATGCACGGGGCGCGATCGATCTACTTCCAGCGCATCCCGGAAGGGACCGAAGTGCGGCCAACGATCGCGCTCGAGGGCGAGATCGACACGCCGGCTTGGGCGCGCGGTGTCGTTGAGGGATTGGAGGACGACCGCTACACGATCGTTTTCGAGAACGGATTGCGGAGGGAATTTACGCGCAACGAAGTCGCGCGTTGGCTCTACATCGTAAAGAAAGAGACCGTGCCATCCCCTGAAGAAGCGACGATTTAAGCGCTTCCTCCAACGAAATGATCCCAAACCCACCAGGCCATGCTTGGTGGGTTTCTTTTTTAACTGTTAGTGCCGTCTTGCGCGAAAAGCCCCGTCCTTCAGGACGTGGATGGATAGCGCGTCCCTGAGTGGGCCTTGAGCCGACTCAGGGACTATCTTGCACGGTCTTGCAAGATTCTTTATTCTTTCAGTATGGCGACGCTCACCAAAACACTCAAGCTTCCGTTCCTGCGGCTCAATCAGGCCAAGATGGAGCAGTTTGAGCAGTTGCAGCAACTCAATACCGAGGTCGCCAATCAGATCCTCGCCCTCCCCAAAGCCGAACGACGCGCCTTGACCTCCAAGGCGTTTGCCCACATCGACATCGGCTCGGCGTGGATCAACCAGACCATCCGCAATGCCAACGCCCGCACGCAGGTCAAACATTTCCGGCGGCTACCGCTGGAGACCAATAACCAAAATTGGACACTGCATCGGGTCGGCGAGACCTTCAGCCTCGGATTTGGCCTGGTGCGCGGCGTCAAAAAGCGCGTACCGCTGGAGGTGCATATGGCCTCCCACCAGGCGTGGCTGGAGGCGGTGCTCGATGGTCGGGCCAAAGCGGGAAGTCTGAAACTGGTGCGTTCCCAAAAAGGGATCTGGTCAGCTTGTCTCTCGGTGTCGATGGACGTTCCCGATGCCACAGAGACCGACCGCTGGATCGGGATCGACCGGGGGCAGAATATTCCCGTTGTAGCGGCCACGCCGGATGGTCCCGTGGTGTTCTGGAAAGCGGCGCGCATTCGTCATGTGCGGCGCGTCTACGCCCAACGGCGTACGCGACTCCAGAAACGCGGTAAACATCGGGCGGTCAGGAAACTGGAGTCGCGCGAGCGGCGCATCGTCACCCATATCAATCACTGCATCAGCCGTGAAGTGGTCGCGTTGGCTCAACGACTGGAGGCTGGGATTCGCCTGGAAGATCTCTCTGGGATTCGCCAGTCCTCCAAACAGTCTAA
>NZ_JABZEO010000026.1 GCF_013385175.1 Allochromatium humboldtianum
TCGAAGTTGTCGGACAAAAAAAGAACCCCCGCCAAGCATGGCTCAGCGGGGTGTGGGTTAGATCGTGGAGAGTAGGGCGGCCTGACGGCGCTCCCAGATATCCGCGTTATGCCGCTGGACGGCTTCCAGTGCGATCAGGCCAGAGGCCCACTCGGGCGTCTGCGACAGACGATCCAGGACACCCGGATCCAGCACGCAAAACCCCTCTCGGATCGCCGCTTTAAGCGCCGCCTGAGCCGTATCGAACGTGCCGTGGGAAAAGAATCCCCGCGCGTCGAAATACTGGTGTCGGAAGCGACCTGGCTCGCTGGCATCTGGAAAGATGGCCGCCCACTGCTCGAGCGTGTGGTGGCGCAATTCTAGGCCGACCGCCTCATCCCCGTTGGCCGCCAACAACCGCTCAAAGGCCTGCTGTTGGCTTTTTTGCTGGTTCTGACACAGCATCCGTGTCGCGTTTCTGGCCACGAGCGATTCCGGCCATGGCGCTTCCCCATGACGCTCGTAGAGCAACGTCAGCAGTTCGAACTGACCGTTGTCATCCAGCCCGAAACGCTCACCCACGGCGAAAGCCTTGTCGACTCCGATCAACTTCGTCTTCATGGGTGCGCTCCTTCGCCCAGGATCTTGAGGGCGACAGCATTTCCTTTCAGAGCATCTTTCGTGCATTTGAGCGCGTCCAGACGCCCCCGAACCACCTGCACCATCATTTGGATTTGAGGGTTGTCCTGCTGGGCAACGTCCGTCAGGAATTGTTCCTGCGCTTTGATCGCCCGCTCAATGAGTTCGAGCAGTTCTTTCTGTTTCATCGCCAGTTCCTCGCATTGTCCCCGGCGAAATACCGAGGTTCGAGGGGAGTTGCGAGGCAAAAAAGTCCGTTTTTTAGGCCGGCGTCCGGCACCGCCCTTTCGTGTCCCGCAAATCTGGTCGTAGCCCGGCGCATCGCCTGGGTATCCAGCTATTTGCGGAGAAACCGATGAAGCTCGATGTTGATCGATCTCAACACCTCGCGCTCTCCCATGGAGCCGGGGTTTTTTCTTGCCACACAACTCCCCTCGAAGTCCGGCATTTCGTCGGAAACCCTCGAGAACAGGAGAATGTCATGATTGCCAGTGTTGCCAAGAAGAAACAGCGGCGATGGAACCAAGTCGCCTATGAGGCCGATCAGCACGAGCGCGCCGAACGCAAGCGCGCTCGAGCCGAGCGCAAGGCACAGCGACGCAAAATGAAAGGTCAGCGCGTTGTCTGTCCCCACTGTGGCGAACAGGCTCAGCTGGTCGACGGTTCGCTCATCTATCCGTTCCGTCCCGATCTGCATGCCCGGCACTTCTATTTGTGCGCACCGTGCAACGCCTGGGTCGGCTGTCATTCCGGAACAACCAAACCGTTGGGAGTTCTCGCGGATGCTGAAACCCGACAGGCACGGATCCAGGCGCATGACGTCTTCGATCCGATCTGGAAAACCGGTCGCTTGACGCGCACCGAGGCCTACGCCTGGCTAGCGGCTGAACTGCGCATTGATCGTGAGCAATGCCATATCTCCATGTTCGGTACTGAACTGTGCCGGCAGGCTGTTCGAGTCTGTGAGCGCTATTGGGCACAACAAAAGGTCACGACCCGATCCGGGCGTTCGACATTTTTGACCCGCCACGTTCCGCCACAGGCTCCACGTCGGAGCCTGGGGTCCATGTTTGCGTAAGAGGATTTTCAACAATGACTTCCCTTATGACCCTCAACCAACCCCAACTCCGCGATGAAGAACGCACTCCGTGCGAAGTGTGGACGCGCGTCATGGGCTACCATCGTCCGCTGTCCTGCTTCAACGCCGGCAAACAGGCCGAGCATCGCGAACGACTTCTTTTCCGAGAAGTGCCTTGCTCAAGGAGCCAGGCCGCGCAACTCCAGGCGGCCTGAACACGAGCCGATCCAAACCGCCCCGAGCTCCCCATGGGAGCCGGGGTTTTTTCGTGCCTGGCAAATCCTCTCGAACCTCAGCCTGTTGCTGGGGATTTGACGAGAGGAATCTCCAAATGAACGACTTTCAGTTCTATCCGACCCCCAGATCACTCGCTGAACGCGCTTGGGCGAAGTTCCAAAACAGTGAGTTCGTGCGAGTTCTGGAGCCCAGTGCCGGCCACGGTGATCTGGCCAAAGCCGCTCCCCGTGACTACTACCGCTGGCGTCGTGATATCCCTGTCGATTGCATCGAGATCGATTTGGATAAACACCCCGTTCTACGCGAAGAGGGGTTCAAGGTTGTGGGCGTGGACTTTCTGAAGTTCAGCGCCGGAGCGCACTACTCCCACATCATCATGAATCCGCCCTTTGCCCAAGGGGCGGCGCATGTCCTGAAAGCCTGGGACATTCTGTGGGATGGCGAAGTCGTGGCCATCATCAACGCCGAAACTGTGCGTAATCCCTTCTGTCGGGATCGCCAGCGGCTGGTCTCGTTGATCGAGAAGCACGGTGAGGTCGAGTTCATCGAAGGAGCGTTTTCCACGCCGGAAGCCGAGCGCCAAGCGGACGTGGACGTCGCCCTGGTCTACCTGCGCAAGGAAGCCGATGCGTCGGAACTGGCCGATGCGGTTCTGGAGGATCTGATTCGGGATCGAACCAGTGGTGAGGAAACTCCGTGATCGAGAACGCGGTGTTGGCCTTCAACGCCGCTGTGGAATCGGCGCGCAAGGCGGTTCTGGCCGAGGCGCGGGCCTCACGGTATGCCAAACGGCTGGGGGATACCTTGTCGCAACGACGGGGGGATGCGCCGAGCGATTACTCGACGCCGATCACGGCGGACAGTGTTCGCAATGACTTGGCCAAACGCTATGACAATCTCAAGGACCGGGCCTGGGCGGGCATTTTGAGTTCGACACAGGTGCTGTCCCGGACCTCGACGAGAGTCCAGCAGGAGATCGAATCGCGTTTTGAGGAGATCAAGGCGTTGGAGTTCACGGCGGAAAACATCTATGGATTCCTCCTGGGACTGGCACAGAACCAAGGGCAGATCCAGATCGACATGGCCTGCGAGGTGTTTGACACGATCACGCGCTACCATTCGGACAATACGGTGTTCTACATGGGCTGGAAGTCCAACGACAAGCACCGGACGGCCGGAATGCGGATCAAGACGACCCGCTTTATCCTGCCGGGACATTCCGATCATGGCTTTCGGATGTCGTTGCCGTGGGAGAGCCAGCGCTTGCTGGCCGACTTCGACCGGGTGTTTGCGATGCTCGATGGCAAGATGGAATCGCCGATCGGGTTGGTCGACGTTTTCAGCCGGCACTATCAACGCTTGAAGCATGGGGAACGTCTAAGCAGTTCCTACTTCGATGTGCGCTACTATCCGGGGATCGGCACGATCCACTTCTTCCCTCGGGACAAGAAGCTGATCGAACGTCTCAATCTCCTGGTCGGACGTCACCGCCAGTGGCTGCCGCCGCAGGAGACGCGCGTCAGCAAGGACTTCTGGTTGCAGTATGAACAGGCCGAGAAATTCGACAAGGCCATTCGTTCCCAGGTCACAACGCTCTTTCGGGAGCAGGCTCCGCGTCGCTCTCCCCATCCGTTACATGCCTACGGGCAAGCGGGGGAGGGTGGAGATGAGGCCCGTGCCTGGCTCGGTCAGGCGATCGGCCTGCATCTGGAGGCCAAAGGCCTGAATGTGCAGGCCATGCTGGAACCGATGCCGGAACCGTCGGTCGCGGCTCTGGAGATGATGCCGGAGTCATGGCCTGCACCTGTCGAGCCGATCGATTCGGCCGACATGGAGGATGAGGAGATGGAGTCCACGGCCAAGGGCCAGCTGGATATCTTCGACCTCATCGATTGATCGACCAAACCGCCCCGATGCTCTTTGAGTGTCGGGGTTTTTTCGTGCCCCGCAATTCCTCTCGAAACTCAGCATTGGGCTGGGGACAACACGAGGAAAGTACCATGATCGAATATCGCCTCTCGCTCCTGGAACAACCGGGCAACCTGCTGGCCATCGCGTTCGATTGCGATGCCGACGACCTGGCGCACGCCATTGAGCAGGCGCAAAACGCCTACCCTGAAGGCCGAATCCTGGCCTGCACACCGCTGGCCGACATCCCGGAACGCTACTGGGCGATCACCGGAAGCATTCCGGGCGATGATGCAAGTACGACCTTAACTTTAACGGCCCGCACGAAACTCCACGCGATCCGCGCCTTTGAGGACGAGATGTGGGCTGATGAACCCGACGCTGACGTGCAACGCGAAAGCCTGAAGCTGGAACACGGTGTCTGCGTGTTCATTGAGTCGATCGTGGCGTCCGCGTCCCCGATCGAAATCGTGTCCTGAGACACATCCCCCGCCCCGGTCCCTTTGGGACTGGGGTTTTTCGTGCCCGCCAACTCTCCATGACGCCAGCCTTCTGCTGGTCTTTCAACGGAGAAAACGCATGATGATCCAGGTACACGAAGGTGGAGAGGTGTTTCGTGGGCGAATGTTCGTCCGCCAGAGTGATGGGCAGCTGATGGCCATTGGTTCATTCGGCGCACACTGGTGGATCTTCAGCCAAGGGGTGTTTTATGGCGGCGACAGGCGTGTCTGTCGCTTTGAGTCCAGAAGCGTGGACCCTGGTGTCACCAGTCGCTCAGAAGCGCGAGAACGCATCCAGCGGTGGATAGGCATGGGGTTTGACGAAATTCGATCCAGCCCAGACGCGCCCGCAGACAGTTGGGACTTCACCATCCTTCAACGACTGCCGACCGGGACTGTCATCGGCCCTTGCTCCGATCTGAAGCCGGCTGTTCCTGATCCGGTGCCTGACGCTCCGGTGGTTCTCACCCAGGCCACGGATGAGCAACTGCGAGCGATCGGTATCACGCCGATCTATATCTGACCCACAACGGCCCCGGATCCTTTGGATTCGGGGTTTTTTTCGTGCCCCACAACTCCCCTCGAACCTCGGCATTCCGCTGGGGACTTTGAGAGGACAGTCGTATGCCTGACTTCATTTTTGCACGTTCCGTCAAGACCTATGACATCTTCCGTATCCCGGCCGAGAGTGAAGCGGCCGCACGGGCGATGTTCGAGAACGCTGACGATCCAGATGCGTTTTTTGAGGGTGAAGGAAACGATGTCACCTACGGCGATCTGGAACTGGAAACCGTCGAGGGCCATTCCGTGACGGCACTGCTAACACTGATCGCGCGTCATGCGGGCGAAGTTGTCTGGGGCAATCATACCGGACTGCCGCTGAATGACGCGCGGCGCCAGATAGCCCAGCTGGAATGGCTCGAGCACCTGCTCGAGACGCAAGCCGAAGCGCTGGATGCGTTACCGGAAAGCCAACCCTATCTGGGTCGGGTCTGTGCGGAGGGCAGGACCAATGAGCACGCTTTACGTCATTCGGGCTGACTCAGAGGATGGGTGGTGGTCGAACGATCTTGGATGGGTCAACGATCTGGAGTCTGCCACCCGGTTTGAGCATACGGAGTTTTTGCGGCCGTTGGCCGCCGTGCCTGATGCGCGATGGGTTGCGCTAGACGCTCATCACGGGCCGACCGTTGTAAAGGTCATTGTGCTCGGCATGAACTCCAGTGGCGAGCCGGAGTTTTTCCCCTGCACACTCTCGGTCACGGCCGAGCAGCACGCTCACGGCGAGCACTATCAGCTGGCCATTGAGCAGGCTGAAGAGCACGGGTATCAACTCCCGATGATCGCGTTTGACGAACACGATCCTGCCGCGCGGCAACTCGGCGAACTCCTCGCCTGGATTTAGCCGCCCCCCCGCCCCGGTTTCTCCTTGAGATTCCGGGGTTTTTTCTTGCCCGACAATCCCCTCTGGACCCTGGCTTTTTTCCAGGGAGTCGATCTGCAACGACAGCAAAAGGGGAGTCCCTCATGTACCAAGAAAGCTGCAACGACACCACCGCCGACCACCACCCGGCGCTTGATACGCCGGTCATGGACGACGAACTGGACCAGGACGTACACAGAATGGAGATGCTCGTCGAACTCGCAATGGAGCAGGACTATCCCGTTCCAAAGCTCGGTGAGCGAACCTTCTGGACAGCCGACGGGCTGGAATACTGCCCGATCCTCACTCGACAAGAGGTCGTCTACGCCGGCTATCTTCAGTGCGACGGTCAGACGATCCATGTGGAGTTTCCCGCTCCCGTTGGGGCCACGTCGGCACAAAAGGATCGCCTGTTTGTTAGAGCCTTGATCGCCGCCGGCTGTTTGATCAAACTGCGCGTCAAACCCCGTCCTTCAGGGCGGGGAAGGATAGCGCTTCGATGGGCTTGGCATGTTGAGTTTTATGTGCTAAATTTTAGTATGAGTGAGTTTTGAATACCGGAGGACGTTCCGGGACTTAAAGCCTGTGGAGCGGGCACTGACGGCGGAACGGTGAGGGTGGCCGGTCTACGAGTCATCCCGCATTGAAGCAGGAAAGACGGTTCGCGAGGACCGTCCGGCCAGGGAGCCGTACCCTGGGAATCCCCGTCCTTTAGGGCGGGGAGGATGTCAAGGATCACCTGGAAATTGGCGTCGAGCAGACTAGCCAGGAGCGAGCGATCGTCCATGCCGGATTTTTTCAGTATGGCGACGGTAAGCTCCATCAGGTTGAGTTTGCTGTCCCGGCAACGGTGACGGCAGAACAGTTCGACAGCGCGTTCCTGGAAGCCTTATTTGAAGCTGGGATCGAGATGAACTACGTCGACGTCGGCGAGCAGTGGCTGACACCGGGATCTTGCGCCCGGACCAATTGAAGGCACGATGGCCTTGAGCGTGTTGTGCGCTCCCACACCCCTGTCAGCCTTGCTGCCAGGGGGTTTTTCTTGCCCGACAAATCCTCCCGAAGCCAAGGCATCCCGCCTGGCATTTGAGGAGAAGATCCCATGCGGATTTCTGTCGAAGGTCGCGATCGTGACGTCAAGGCCCTGAGCGCCGGGGCTCAGGCCGTTTTCGATGCGGGCGTCGTGTTTGCACGCCGCATTGCTCACCGTCTCTGGGCGGTGCATCTGTCAAACGGAAGCGTTCGCTTCCTCCAGGAGGGCGATGACTTCTGTCTAGCCTAAGTTTCGACGTCGGCACCGTTTTACGGTTGCTGACTTGAGTCTGTCGAGCGCTCTGCGCCTTCAGACATCTCCCCTAAGCCCCTTTCAGCCATGCTGTTAGGGGTTTTTTCGTGCCCGACAACTCCTGCTGAACCTCGGCATCCCGCTGGGGATTTGGAGAAGCAGCATGCTTGAAATCACGATCAGCAAAGACATCACCGCCCACGCCATCATCAAGATGGATGAAAAAACCAGCCTCAAAGACTGGAAACGCGCCGCCCGCCAGGTGTTCTGGAACGGCCACTGGGATGGCCAGGAGATTCAGTTCGAGCCTGAGTGGGGCGATGCGAACAACCTGCGCATCGTCCACGTGGGAACGGAGGATGGGGACACAATTGAGGAGGACATTCCAGTCGAGACTGACTGGAAACCGATTGCCGAATGCCCGCCGCCGGCCAATCAGCCGCTCGTCGTGGCCTGGGAGCAGGGCGTCAGCCCTGGAGAAGTCTCCTGGAGTGTCTACTACAACGCGGTCGTCTATGACCCAGAAAGCGATCAGTGGATGGAATACCTATCGCTGACGCCCTGTGACTGGAAAGACGGCGAACGCCCGTCACACTGGCGGCTTTTCCCCCAGTTTAACTGATTGACCCCGACCCACCTGGCCTATGGCTTGGTGGGTTTTCTACTGTGGTCGCAAAAAAAGGAACCCCCACCAAGCATCGCTTAGTGGGGGTGGGAGACTCGTCAGTCAACGAAGACGAGCTTGGCGATCCGCGTTTTGCCAAACCGGTCGCCCAGTCCGGCCTGGAACGCTCGAACCTGTTCCAAGGAGCTTCGATCGACGTACTGCTCGAAAACGATCGAGCGGTTATCGACGCCGTCACGCTCCGCTACGAGAACGTGGATCGTGTCCTCGGCCGGACCGAGAACCTCCAGATCGCTCTCGACCTCGGACGGCGAATAGAAACCGCAGACGCCGATGTCGAAGGCGACCGCGTAGCAAAACTCCTGATCAGGAAAGACCGCCTCGATCTTACCTTCGGTTCCGGCCGGCCCGAAGCGAGGGCCTTCGTCGCCCTCGTCTTGCACAGTGGTCTTGGACCGGATCCGGGTGCCGACAGCGAGATACGTGCTCATTGGTGACTTCCTCTCAAATCCCCGGCGGAATGCTGGGTTCAGGAGGAGTTGTGGGACAAAAAGAAGCCTATGCGGCTGTCCGTTGGAACGTGCCGATGGAGTGGGCGTTGATGCATCTTTAAGCAGCCTACTCGGCTGTCCACGAAACGAGTTATTCAAGCCATTTCATTTATCGAGGACGCGACTCGAATACCTGAAGCCCCGGATTCTCCAAAACCAGAAGCGCCTGATCATTGGCGACCGCCTTGGTTCCCAGCTGCCCCGTCAGCACCGCCCGCCACTCGCTCCATTCGCCTTGAGCCTTCGTAATCTTTTTCCAGGACTTTGATGAAAGCGTAGCGACCACCAGGGCGTCCTGGGTCGGAAGACCGATTTTTACGCCTCCTGTGACCGGCAGGGGATCCGGGATTTCGGAAAACTTCACTGTCAGTTCCAATCGACCGGAAACGATGTTCTCCTCGGTCAGCGGAGCATCCTCCAAAAGCGCCTTTTTCACTGACTTTTGAGGACGTGTTTTTTTTTCGCCGTTAAGCGCCGCTCGTGCCGCTTTTCTGGCCTTGTACTTCTTCCACAGTACCTTGATCTGCGCCTTGGCAATCTCAACTTCCTTTTCGGTAATCGTTCCGGCCGGCTCGCCTCTGTGGTCGATGCGCTCGGCACCGACGACCAGTGTCTTCATATACGCTGGGCGCTGACAGTAGTAGGTCACAGCCTGCCGGATCTTGCGGAAACTATACCCCTGTGCCTCCAATTCTGCTCGAATATCGAAGTGGATGCCGATTTTCAGCGGACGCGGACTATTCAGGTTGAAACATTTAGGGAAGTGCTTTGCCAGATCCGGGGTCTGCGATTCTGATTCGTTTTTTGTCAGTGTTTCGACAGGCATCGTTGGCTGGCTGTATTCTGCGTTGTTCGCGATGGGCATACAATTTCCCCGATTTCGGTCAGACAGGACGATGATGCCACGTCCGGTTGTTAGGGGTCTTTAAACAGATGTGGCACTCAGTCGCCGTGCTCTTATGGCACACATCAGATTCCAACCAGGCAAGACCAAGCGGCCATCCTGGTTCACTTTTACCTTGTGCCCGATCGCGTATGTGCGCCCCTTGCGACCGCCCGCGCCCCGGCGTGCCACGCAGTCCAGATAAAGCCCGAGTTTTCCCAGTACATCATTGACCCAGCGTACAGGGTAAGTTGGCACGCGATCCAGGCGGGCGATCCCAAAGTGACTCAACGCGCGTCCCTGATCGGTATCCTTGAGGGTATTGTAGGCCTGAAGCGCCGACTTCTCCGTCACCATCCCCTGACCGGTCTCCGGATCCAAACCCAGAACTTTAAAGAGCGTCTGGACGGCTTCGGTGCGGGCTGCATCGAACGAACGCAGGGCGATCGGAAGCTTGGCTTCGGCTTCCTTGCGATCGCGGTCTGACGGTTGCGCTGTCGCTGTCAAGGCCGCAAACAAACGGTTTTGGCTGTCCAGCTTTCCGTCTTGCCAGACATCAACATGCTTCGAATCAAGCTCGCCCTGGGGCGTTCCGGTGGTTTCACGCACCTGCGCCCGCGCCACGGCCGCCGCTTGTTCGGGAGTGAGTGAGTAGGCTTCGCTGAGTTTTTCAAGTTCTTCTTTTGGCAAATCCTCCGCTTTGCAAATAGCGAAATTTTTTGCGATATCGACGGCGAGCGCCGCGGCGTTCCGTAATTTCTTGCCGTTCTCGTCCTTGTCGAACGATCCGCGCTCTATTTTCCAGCCACGATGCTTGAGAAGATACCAAAGGTTTCTTGCGTAGCTGTTGCGCGCTGCATTCGATGCGGCGATCACCCGACAGCAATCGAGATCATACGGAGTGGCGGGTTCGATCGAAAAAGTCCCGTTATCGAGTTCGACGAGCCGCCTTTGTGCAGCTTGCAGCCCATTAAGGACTTCAAGATACGTATCGGGGCGACTGTTCATACCCGTACCCTGAATGGCAATATCCCAATGACGTGCTGTTCTATCGCGACGCAACATTTGATTGAAAGCGTTAGGTTCAACCGTTCCGTAATAGAATGCAAAATGTCGTTGAAAATGCGCTACGCTTAGACTGACCCCGCTTTCGACTGTCGGCGAGAATAGTACAACATCCCATTGACCAGCATTCGCATTGATGTCTTTGAGAAATCCCAGGGCTTCCGGGGTGCCTTTTGTAGCCAACGCCTCAAAATTGTGAATATCCAAAATACGCAGATGTGGATAACGTCCGCGCAGTTCATCGGCCAATCCAGCAATCAGCTTGGCCGAATCTGCTGTGATCATCGATGGAATACCGGCGGCTAATGCTTCATCGATCTTTTTCAGGACAACCTCTACAGACTGGAAAGTTCCGCGAAGGTCGGTAGGCGTATCATGCACGATCCAAAGATGGATCGGAACAGGGATGGAACCGGCCAGCATCCGGACGTCTGATGTGGCCAGATCGGCATCTACGCCAACGGCGATATCTGCTGTTTGCATTAAACACGTCAGCTGATTCCAGACGTTGTTCGCCTCTTTTTTGAGTGTCGAGTGTTGGTCATGGCAATCGCGTGTGATACGCGCAATCTCATCGATCAATACGGCGCGAGCCTGATTGATGGAAGTAGAATATTTTGGATTGATGAGGCTGTTGATGCAGAGTGCGAGATCCGGATCAGAATCCGTCATTTGATAGTGTGCGAGATTACAACGGGTGGCTAGATCGGACACTAGAGAAACCCGAGGAGCAATTGCAATAACGCCGTTGCGCTGCAACGCGATGGGTTTGAGCAAATGCTCGGTTTTCCCGGCTCCGTGCGTTGCTTTACATAGGTGTACGCCACCACCAATTGCATTGATGCCGACGCGAACGGCGTCGATGTCCTGAGCGTAATGCACGATCACTGATCGTGGCAGTTCCTGACCGTTGAGAATGACGGAGGCAATAGCGGTCTGATACGCTTTTTGTGCGAGATAGACTCCAAGGTCGTTGATGTCGCGTTCATCGACAGCCGGGTGTGCAGTACAGATCGAGGTAATCAGTTTTTTCCATGGAACCTGAGTCGGACAACGCCAGTGATGCCGCCACAAAATGGCCCGAGCAGTACCTTGAGCGTTTGCTGCATGTTCGCGTCCGAGTTTCTTGAGATCCAAGAGCAGATCGCCGGTCAGTGCGTTCGGCTCGCTACCCATCCGATACGTCGTGCCAGTTCCAACGTCATACAAAAACGCGCCGTGCCGCGCGCGACGCAGAATTCCGGCCCAGCTTGTGGACTCTCGGAATGTCGCCTGACATCGCAAACGATCATACCCAGCGTCGAGAAAGGCGCGGATGGTCATCGGGCCTTTTTCTGTGACGACGGTTGTGTCGATTCTCAACAAATCGTGGTTTTCGATTGAAATTCGGGGGCGGATTGATACGGGGATCGGATCGTTCGTGGCCTTTTTCTTTTTTGGGGGCAGGCCGGCTGAGGAGGGGGCGGAGGTGTTTTCGATGATCCGTGCGCCCGTGGTTTGCTCAAACGCCAGGCGTTCATTGACCGCAATCGATGTCACGATCTCAACCGCGCTACCCGCATGGATGGACGATGTTAAAGGAGCGAGTTGAAACGGGGGCTTGACACACGGCGGGCCATCGAACACTTCTCGTCCCGTGACCCAGACGACCGAGTCGAATAGCGTTCGTTTGAGAGCCGCACCGGCTTTTGACTCAACCATGTAGCCGAGTCCGGCCGCCCAGAGCCGGACCTCCAGTGCGACACGCGCAGCATCCATATCGTTTGTGCTGAGATCGGTCGTTGTAACGATATAAGTGTGCGAGCCAAGCGGACCGGGCGAGACGTGGCGTCCGGCGGCATCCAGTACCCGTCCCGAACCGCTGGGAATCGTCCAGCGCGCAGCGCCCGAAAACTCGGGCAGTGCGTCGGCCAATAAATCCCAGCGATCCTGTTCGCCGAGCGCACGCCAGGCCTCCGGCATCCGCGGATCCGGGTCGAAGTCGAGCAGCAGGATGCGAGCGGGCGTGAAATGCGGCTTCAGCCGCGCGATAGTCGGCTTTCCGTTGACCCAGTTGATGCCGTTTGGGTCGCGCAGCGACTTGGCGGGGCGGATCTCGTACTCAGTCGGAAGATTTGGAGCGTGTCCAAGGATGAGCGCTTGTTCGATCGTCAGGTGCGATACCAGATCGCTGTAGCGTTCGAGCAGTTCAACCGCTGTTGGAGCGCTAAGTGTGACAGTGTTGGCGTGATAAGCGCCGAAATGTTCGGCAACATGCTTGCCGAGTTCATCGAACGTCTTGCCGGCCGGCTTACCGTCTGTCCGCGTTAAGAGCGTGATGGCCGTTGTGATCTGGGATTCGTTTTTTGTGCGCATGTTGGCCTAAATCTCCAGCCAAAGCGCTCGGGGTCTTGCATTTTGCGCGTTCTATCGCCACAATAATGCCAGAACAAGCTTTGGCCGCTTGGTGCGGTAAGTGCGCAGTTCTGACCGTCGCCAAACAATCGAGAACTGTTCACTAAACTGTTTCGTTAAAGGCCCACTTCGGTGGGCCTTTGTGTTTCTGTGTCTGCCGTTTTGGGCATCCTCCCCGCCCTGTGAGGGGCGGGGATTCCCAGGATACGGATTCCTGGCCGGGCGGTCCTCGCGAACGCGCCTTTCCTGCTTCGGCACGGGCACCACTCTTGGCTCGTCGTCAGTGTCCGCTCCACAGGCTTCAAGTCCCGATCGATTGACCCGCCGCGTCAAGCGAGCGGGCAGAGCGAAGTCTACCGCTTCCTGCCTGGGTAGAAAAGACCCGAATCTATACATTGCAGTGTTGGAAGTTGCAAAATTAGACTCCCCAACCAGCCGCCCCAAAAAACAGGTGTTCGCTGTCTCGCCGCCACACGACTCCCTCGGTTTGCACGGCCAGCCACCACGTTTGCATGGCCGGATCCGGTTTGGGGCGTGCAAACGCCGCTGGATCAAGGACAGCAGCGCACCAGCCTGGATCTGGATCACCCGCTGCCGGCCATGGAAGCGCGAAGCGCGGGGCCGGTAGTCCCGGCGAGTAGGCAAAGCGCATCCGATACACCGTACAGTCATTCGCGCAGAGAATGGCGAAGGCGCATCGAGCCGAAGCCGTTCTCGGAGTGGGACGAAGCCGGGCCTAAAGGTTGTCACGTCGCGAGGGCGTGTGGGCGACTGGGAGTCCCGCCACGCCTCCTGAGCGACGATGACACTCCGGTCTCTTTGCGCATCATAATCCTTGTTGTGTTGGATTTTTTTGTGGTCGAATTTAATTCGCCACACTTTCTCTGAAAGTATTTGTTTCAAACCTTGTTGTAGTGGATTGTCTATTGCGGCGTCAGAGGCCGTTTTCGAGGGTCGCGTCCCAATATGGTTTCAATCCCTGTTGTAGTGGATTGTCTATTGCGGCCTGGTGCCGGTGCTGGTGCTGGTGCAGTCATTTCTTGTTTCAATCCCTGTTGTAGTGGATTGTCTATTGCGGCTCGCTGTAGTCCCCTTCTCTTGAATATTCGAAATATGTTTCAATCCCTGTTGTAGTGGATTGTCTATTGCGGCGACATAAGCTGTTTTTCCAGCGCCAGGACTTCCAGAGAGTTTCAATCCCTGTTGTAGTGGATTGTCTATTGCGGCGCGCCTTTAGCCTGAGAATGCGAAAAGTAATATTTAGTTTCAATCCCTGTTGTAGTGGATTGTCTATTGCGGCAGATCTGGAGCTGATGCCTGCCTTTGAAAGCATCAGGTTTCAATCCCTGTTGTAGTGGATTGTCTATTGCGGCCACTCAGCAGACGCGGGGGCATTTGTAGCAAGCTGTGTTTCAATCCCTGTTGTAGTGGATTGTCTATTGCGGCCTATCCGAGCTTTCAGCTATGCGCGGATCTATGCTAAGTTTCAATCCCTGTTGTAGTGGATTGTCTATTGCGGCCACCGGAACAGGCATGGACGCGCTTGGCGTAACGCTGTTTCAATCCCTGTTGTAGTGGATTGTCTATTGCGGCGACGTGAGTTGCGCAAGGTGCCGGTATCGTTATCACGGTTTCAATCCCTGTTGTAGTGGATTGTCTATTGCGGCCATCGTCGGCACCCAATATCAGGTCGAGCGGTATCAGGTTTCAATCCCTGTTGTAGTGGATTGTCTATTGCGGCACGATCTCTGGCGGCGAGGCCTCCTAGTTCGTTACGTTTCAATCCCTGTTGTAGTGGATTGTCTATTGCGGCTGCATATTCACCAAAAAACCTCTTCGATCAAAATCATACATTTTTTCAGATACTGTCTTTTTGAGAATTTTGCCCATAGAAGTTGCCTCGAAATGACTTTTTTAGTCGTTGCCTGCATCGAAAAATGCTTTTTTATTACAATAGATCAAATAGTTACGAAAGCCAGGTGGCTAGACGCAAATATTTTTGTAGCAACAGTCTTCGCAACGTAAGCGCGAAGACGCTCGTGCGGGAAGCCGACCGGTTCGGATGATAGCGAAAATCTGCTCCACAAGACAGCGCATCTCCTGCTTGGCGGCTTCTGTAATCGCAACCTCTTGGAGCTGACTGCCATCGCGCACATAGGCCACATATCCACGCTGTACCGGCTTTTTGTAGACAGCTTCGATCAACATACCGTAAAGCGTCACCTGTGTCTCATGGGTCTTGAAAACCTGATCTCGTGCCTCGGTGTATTTATAGTCAAGTGGTGCCATCGTCCCATCCTTGAGCCAAAGCACCTCATCGACGATGCCGCGCAAGTGCAACGACGGCGAGGCTAGGTACACCTCGATCTCGCGTTTGACGGCGCCGATCTTCCGACGCAGATAGTCACGATTCTCGGTCGCACGCCGCCGATGCACTTCACGTCCCTTGAGCACCTTGAAGCGAGATTCCTCGTGCTGCGGAATTTGCTGCACGTTCATGAACCAGGTAAATCGTGGGCAATAGATGTGCTCGAGCACCTCCGATGGTGTGAGCATTGGCGTGCGTTCGGTGTCCAGATTCCAATCACTCATACGAACAAAGCCCGTACTTCATCCGTGACCAGTTTTTTATCGAAAGCTTGACCTAACAGCCTGACCTTGCGGAAATCTTCATCGCACATCGGAAAGATATAAACCGAATCATCATCCGGATCCGTCAGCGCTTCGATCTCCAGTTGCAACTCGTCGAGACGGTTTCGGGCGATCGTGCCAAGAAAGACTGACTTCTGCACCCGATACAACCCCGCTTCTTTACAGCACTTGGCTACCTTGGTCCGCGGTTTGTCCAGAACAATGTCATAGATGATCCACACCAGCGTTTCAGTCGTCTTCATCGCTGATCCTCCCGATCCAGCCATTGGCCAGATGATGGCAATCGAGCTGCACGGTATCGCGACGCTTAATGTTACGGTTACGATAGCGGATGCCCTCATCGAGATGCGCCCCAAAGGATTCCATCAGCACCGCTTTGCCCTCTTTGTTGAGCCGCAGACCGTTCTCCAACTTGTCGAACTGCGTCTGTTTGACCTTGCGAGCGGCAAACAGAGCAATCACGGTTTCATCCGCCCAGATGCGGTAGCACTCGATCAGGTCGAACACCAGGGATTTCTTCTGATAATGGTCGGTGTGGATGAAACCCACATAGGGATCCAGGCCGGCCAGAATGCAAGCTCGCTCAACCGTGCCATAGAGCACACCATAGGCATAATTGAGCAGACAGTTAAACTCATCCTTGGCCGGATTGCGCGAGCGTTCCTTGAACCGAAACGCCTCGGGCAGCATCAGGTTCACGGCTTCCCAATACGTCCGCCCGGCACGCCCTTCGACGCCCATGATGGTTCCACGCACCTCGTCGAGCGCCCCGCTGACCGCCTCCAGCGACACACGCGAAGCACCCAGCGCCTCAATCTTTTCGGTCAGTTGTGCCGACAGGCGCGAGCGGCGCTGACGCGCCCCACGCAAGAACTCGATCTGATTGTCCAGCTTGCGCACCATCCAGCCCAAAGCCAGCTTCAGTCCCTGTTCGGTATCGGCGATTCGCAACTGCTCGCGACGAATGGCCGTCGTCGAACCGGGCCGCCCGTGCCAGACGCGCCCATAAGGCTGACCGACCGCATCGAGAAAAATGATGTCGATGTTCTTCTCGATGGCCAGTTGAATGGCATCCGTCGAAAGGGAAGCTCCGGTCGTGATCAGAATGGAGCGCACCTTGCGTGCGGAGACTTCCTGTTTCTGCTCCTTGACCTTGACGAGGAACATCTCGCCCTGGCGGTGAAGGTAGGTGCCGAAGGTCGTGAGAATCAGATCCATGTTGTCGCGCCTCGATCAGTTGTGGTGGGCGTTATAAATTCTTAAATTGTTAAAGAACAAAACTTTTTAGCGCGTCAGCCAGCCATACCCGTGACTGACTGCATGACCGAAGGCGAAGCCATCCGGCAACATGAGATTGCAGGCGAGTTCGCCACCGAGTCCAAGCAGATTCTGGCTTTTATAGCGACTGGGGCTTTGATGTATCCGTGTGAATGTCGCATACAGCCGCTCGGGAAAAGTCACGTCCAGCCCGCGCAGCGCCGTCAGCAGTTGCGCCACCAACAGCCGATTACGCTCATGACGTTGAGCGCGCTCATCCATCTGTTGGTAGCGCCGATAGTTTTCCTGGTTGAACAATAATACCGGAGTACGGAGACGATAAGGCTCCAACCGTTCGCTTACGGCGAACTGTCCATGATTCAGGGTCAGCGCGGCATCACCGATCGTTACGGTCTCCTCACCCAGTTCAAGGTTTAGATCGAGCCACGGCCGGTCGAGCAGCCGCTGAGCCGCTTCGGCCCATCCGATCACCACTCCACGCCCTTCATGCCAACGATATTGAATGCGCGGATAGCGATACAGCGCCTTGCCGGTTTCCGGATCATGTTGATGGAACAGCGGATCGCCGTGAAACGCCGTGGCCAATGCGCCACGCAACTGGCGCGCGCGTTGACCGGGCGCGCCCGAAACTTCGCGGTCCCAGGTCAGTTCGACTTGGGCGCAAGGGATCTTGGCTAGAGAATGCATGTAGCCTCGGCAGGTGGCAGGTCGACGAATCCAGCCGCGCGGTCGTAAGTCTCCGGGCCGGCATCGAGGAGGTTGACTTCGTTGCGCTCCAGATCGGAGCCTGAACGGACCGGAATCTGGATGACGCGCTCCATGAAAGCGCGCCGCCAGGGGCGAAAACGCTGTTCCTGTTCGGCGGGCTTGAGCATCGGATCGTCGTACAGTACCCGATAGGCGTCCCACAAACGCCGGTCGCGCTCGGTGCGGCGGATGAACAGCGAGACATTGGGAATCTCCTCGATGAGCCGAAACTCGCGCTCGATTGCAGCCAGATCACCGCGTGCAAGCTGCTCATCGACCCGCTGCTGATCCTGGCGCGCCCGGCAGCCCAAAAAATAGCGTTCACTCAGGTCGAGAAAGTCGCACTCATCCCAATGCTCCGCCTCGCCCAACACCTCAAGCGTCACTTCTATCAGCGGACGGTCATAGACGCGCGTCCACAGCGGTTCCAGCGCACGCGCATCGCTCGGTGTGGTCATGAGTTGCCACAGATGCACTTCGCCGAGTCCTTCGCCCATCTCGCCGTGACGATTGCACCGTCCGGCGGACTGGATGATGGCATCGAGCGGGGCACAATCGCGATGCACCACCGGAAAGCTCAGATCGACCCCAGCCTCAACGAGCTGGGTACTGACGACGATGACCGGCAGCCCCCGACGTTGCAGACGCTGGATCAAGCGGATACGCGCGCGCCGGTCGCGCGGCGTCAGATGGGTCGAGAGCGCAACCAACGGACGTTCGGGCAGTGCCTCGGCGAGGGCATCGAACAGCTCACGCACGGCGCGGCGGCGATTGACGATGATCAACGTCGGACGCTCAGCGTGCCCCAATTCTGCGATCAGGCGTGCAGCAAAGGCCGCGACTGTCAGTGGCTCGCGGTGATGCAGGTGCAGGCGCGTTCGATTCAGCGCCCGGAAGTGTTCGCCATGATCGGGCAGCAGCTCGACGGCATCACCAGGCTGAAAAATCAGCGGTCGGGTCGCGGTGAGCAGCACGATCCGCGCATCGCCGACCCGCGCCAGTGTCATGAAGATCTGCCGTAGCGCCTCCCAATAGCGCAGCGGCAGCGCCTGAACCTCGTCAAGCAGGATGAGCGCCCCGGTGAGCTGACCGGCTCGCTTGAGGTTGGCGTTGCGCGTACTGAGTAGGCTATGCAGCAGCTGATGAAAGGTCGTCACCACGATCTCGCTCTGCCAAGTCTCGGTAAGCAGCTGACCGGCGCCATCCGCTTCATGCTCGGTGTCCTCAGTGCGAAAGCGGCTCTCGCTCAGATGGTGGTGTTTGAGCAGCACATCCTCGCGGTCAGCGAGATCAGGGGCAACCGTACGCAGCACGGCCCGGAGCACGGCATGGTTCTGATCGATCACGGACGTGAAGGGCAGACAGTAGATCAGGCGCGGCATCCCTCCATGACGCTCGGTCAGCCGCGCGCGCACCTGAAGCGCCCCATGCAGGATACTCAGCGTCTTGCCCGCCCCGGTCGGGGCGGTAAAGGTCAGGAGCGGCTGGTCGAGATGGGCCAACCAGGTTGCACTGAGGGTATCGGCGATGCGCTCACGTCGCTGATTGAGCGTCACGGTCGGCCCTGTAACAGCGTCTTGACCGGCCAGAACTTTGGCCTTGTAGCCTGTCACCGCGTCGACGGGAAGTGCCTGACGCTCCAGGCTCGCGCCCCGCAGGGCCGCATCGGTCTTATCCACGGCCAGCAGCGCCCCAAAACCGGCCAGCGTTGCCAGGGCTTCATCGAGGTCGCGATAGGCGTGGCGCAGCTTCGATCCGCCGACGTCGCGCCCGCGCAACCGGGACTCGACCCGCTCCAGGGTCGGTGTTTCGGGCGTCGTGATAAGCGAACGCTCAGGATGACGTGCGGCGACTTCCGCCAACCAAGCCGCGATCCCCATCCCATCGAGCGCCTGGATTTGAGTGCGCAACGGACTCTCCGGATCACGAAACTCGGCACGGCTCTGTTCCAGCAGCATCGGCCAGTCCTGAATGCGCAGCGCGCCATGGTGGCGGCGCACCGCGCTGAATAGGGCCAGCCGTTGCCACAGGGGCCAGTCGAGTTCCGCGCTGTACCACCAGGCGAGCAGCGCGCCGATGTCACCGTGCTGGCTCAGCGCCGAGCGCCGCCCCGTCCCGCGCAGATAGCGCTGAAACCAGGGCGTGGCCTTGCCGAGATCGTGAAAAAGCCCTGCCACGAAGGCGATGGCCTCGATTTCAGGACGGGCGCCGGTCGCAATACTCAACGCCGCGCGCTCGGCCACGCGCTCCAGATGCGCGGCGAGCGCATCGCCCGGATGCGCCTCGCACTCAGAGAAAGGCCAGACAGTCGGTTCCGGCATGATGCAGGACTCCTTGAGGGGCCGTGACACGAATGGGCTGGCCATCCTCGGCGAGTACGATTTCCTGATAGCGCCGCACCACGCGGGCCTCGTCCATGACCGCCGGAAGACGCAGACGCTGATAGCGCCGCCCCTCCTCATAGTGGACACGTACTCCCTCGATGAGCGGCACCGCCGTATCGACCGCCTGTTCGCCGGCCGCCAGCGCCTCGATCTCCCATTCACCAACCCAGGCCAGATCGGCCGGACAGTTGGCCAGACCGAGCGTGACCGTGTAGCGCGAGTAACCATCGCGTAGCGATTCGGCGAGCTCGTCGGCCAGGAGGCTGTCGAGGCCGGCCACCAGCAGTCGAAAACGCGGCTCGCGCAGAAAGACGCAGGGCACCTGGGTATGGGTATTCTGTCCGGCGCGCGGGCGGAAGTACCCATCGGTGCCGTCCTTGGTCTGGAGCAGGTTGAGCGCGGCGCGAAAGGTCCGCAACGGCGCGCGCGGCGCAACCGCCACCCGTACCCGATCCCAGCCCAGACGGCGGTGATAGTCGTCTTTGCCGATCCCGAGCAGCGCGCCGAGCATGCCGAGCACCGCCGGGGGCGGCGGTAACGGATAGCTCACCGGACTCATGGGCGAGTAGGGCTTTTTGAACAGCCCATACTCACCGCCGACGTCGAAGACTAGGGTACGCATGGCTACAGATCCAGCGCCGTGACAGTCAGCCCGGCGGCACGAGCCAGCGCCATGAAGTCGCCGATCTGCTCGCCGGCCCGACATCGCAGACGGCTGTCCTGCATGATCCGCAGACCGCGCAAACGCGGATAGACGCGCCAGGCGTCGAGCAGCGCCGTGACCTCCAGTTCGAAGTCCTGGGTTGAGCGCAGTGCCGTATCCTCGATACGCTGATTGGCGAGCGCGAGCCGCTGGGTCAGCGCCCCGAGCCGGTAGCCAGGCTGGTAGTCGGCCACCACCAAGAGCAGCGGATCATGCCCGAGCTTGGAGTGGGTGTTGAGTGCGGCCGTGCCCTGCCACAGTCCCGCGAACAGTCGCCCCAGATCGTCTTCAGTCAGGCCCGTGCTGCGTGCGGCGACCTCGTTGGCCACGCCATAGGCCGCGATCAGCGCATAGGGTAACAACCAGCGCTCGGCGAAGGATTTCTGGTTAGCCGCCGCGTTGCCGGCATAGGCGGCGGTCTGCTGCACCAGGGTGGGACTGACGCGATGCAGCGAGCGGTTGAAAGCCGAGAACTGCACGGGGCCGGTCAGTTGCAGCGAGGGTTCGGCCTTGCCCAGCGGCAGGGTGGCACCGAACAGGCGTGCATCGATACAGCCGCGCGTGACGGCCTCCTCCAATGCCTGACGCTTGGCCTCGCCCTTCTTGCCCTTGGCGGCAGCGTCGAGGAATTGCTCCGCGCGATCCTTGCCTTCGGCGAGATGACCATCCGCCTTGAGTGTGTCGCGAATGAGGATTTCCTGTCCGGCGGCCAGTCGCGTCGCGACATCCGGTTCCAGACTCAGCAGATAGTCACGCACGGTGCGCTTGAGGCGCACATCGCTGACCGTGGCCACACCGGTCTCGGGATCGGTGCGCGGACGATTCTCGTCGAGCGGGTCGCCGTTGGGGTTGCAGTCGCGAGCCTCGTAGAGAAAGAGGATTTCGTGGCGATTGGCGATGGCGGTCATGGTGTCAGTCTCCTTGACGTGGGAGGCGTCGTTTCAGTGTCGGATGGTCTGTGATTGGAGGCGCGCGTCAGGCCGCGTCCAGTGAGGGGGCCGGCGCGGCAGCTCCAGCCTCACGCGCCAGTTGGCCGATGCGATACGCCAGGCTGTAGCCGATGGTGAAGGCGAAGGTGGCCTCCTCATCGCTGATGGCCCAGGTATCGCCGCCGACGACCCAGGCATTGGCCAGATCCGGATCGAGTCCGGCGATCACATAGCCCAGTTTGCCGTACTGCGCGAGCTTGGCATGGCCCTCGCGGTAGAGTCGCTGGAGATGCTGACGGGTGAGCACACGGCCAACGAATTTCTTGGCGAAGGGATCGGCCCCACGCTCCTGACGCTGCACCGATGTGACTTGGGCGGCGTAGCAGCCAGTGAGAAAGGCCACCACCAGCTCGGGGCGGCGGAAGAAGTCGGCGTGCTCGCGCACATAGTTCCCATAGGGACTGTTGGGGATGGCATCGGACATGGCGGGAAGCGCCTCCATGGAGTCGTCGAGAATGAAGCGGACGTGACGGGCGTAGCGGTATAGGCCCCAGGCGTGACGGGTCATCCAATGCAGCAGGGATGGATTGCGCTTGCCGGTGTCGATCAGCCGTGCAACCAGCGCGTGCAGCAGGTAGCGCCGCGCGATCGACTCGCCGGCAAACAGCGCCGCCAACCAATCGCGCAGTGTTTCCTCACTGGCGTTGTCACTGCCGCCGGCAAAGGTCTTGAAGGTCAAGGCACTGATGCGCACCGGCTGCTCGTCCTTTTTGCTGATGGCGATCAGATCCGGTGCTCGCTCGATACGGCGCGCGGCGTCATGCAATTCATGTAAGCGGCTTGGCAGCAGGTGCTGCACCTCGGCCTGTACGCGCCAAGCCGCGTTCTGCTGACGGTAGAAGATAAGCGCGAGCGCGAGTTGGTCGCCCTGGTCGCCGAACTCATGGAGCAATTCCCACTCGTCGGCCACCAGATCACGCGCCTGGCCCAGACTGTAGCGTTGTGGTTGCCGGCTGAGCCGGGCGCGCAGCTGCTCGCGGACCTCATCCGAGTTGCTATAGGGCAGGATCAGATAGGTCTGACCGGCCATGCGGCTGGCCAGATATGTATTGGCGAACGTGAAGGTATCGGCGATGCTCAGGGCGCAGTCGCCACAGACCGGAAAGTTTCGATGCGCGGCGTTGGCGCGAAAACCGCCGGCGATGCTGCCGGGATTGTTGAGGTTGTAGCAGGCGAGCACCGCATAGTTGCCATAGACCCGTACCGATTCGCGACCACACACCGCGCAACAGCCATCATCGCGCGCTCCGCCCTTGTCGGCGAAGGACTCCGTGACCTGGCGCACCAGCCTCTCGCGCATCTCGGGCCAGCCATGCACCGGACGCATCAACTCATCGGCCCAGTAGACATAGCCACGATGGGTCTTGTCGTCGATGCCGGCTTGCCGGCGGGCGGTTTCGACCTCGGCCCAGATGTCGTTCTGGCTGGTGTGAAAGGTCTCTAACGAAGCGCTCAGCCAATCACGTTGCTCGTCACTGAACTCCGGAGCCTCGGCGCACACCGCCACCGCACCGGCCAGACGATTGGCCGTGTTTCCGGCCAGCTTGCAGCAGGGCGTGAAATCCGTGCCATTGGGTGGCCCTGAGCGGTATAGAACGCCCTGACTGCCCTGGTAGGTGCGCACACCGCGCCACTCACCCGCCGGACCGAAGCACAGCGCCAGGCCACGATCGTAGAGGTCGGGCATCCCCTCGTTGAGACGCTCCCAGCCCGCACGCTCAGGTAGACAACGTGCCAGTTCGTACAAGCGATGAAACATGCAGACGCGCTCCTTGTGTTGGTGTTGTCTGGAATCGGATCCTATATTTCTTTAAAATTATTTCAACCCAAATATTTTGGTCGTATAAAGCTATGCTCTCCGCCTGGACCGGGTTTCTCGCGCCAAGGTAGCTGGACAGGCTAGGGGAGGCGGTCAACCAAGAGCCATGCTGCCGGCACCAGGACTGCCACCAATAGAACGCAACGGGTGCGAGCGAGGCATCCGCGCGACACGCCCGCTCGGCGTGCGCGTCGATGCCGCGCAGCCATTCCGGAGAGCATCCAGCGGGCCGGACGGCAATCCCTGGTTGCCGCTGAACGTATTGAGGCGAAGAGGCCTCGACGAGGCGCGATGAAGGTTTCCTGTTGACATCATCTTGAATATATATATAATTAAGTCGTTGCCAATAACAAGCCTCCGTAAACTTCAGTCAACGACCCCCGCCTGAAGGCGGGAGCTTGTGAAAGCAAGCTCCGACGTTGACCAGACCAC
>NZ_JABZEO010000027.1 GCF_013385175.1 Allochromatium humboldtianum
CTGAGCCTGAGCCTGAGCCTGAGCCTGAGCCTGAGCCTGAGCCTGAGCCTGAGCCTGAGCCTGAGCCTGAGCCGTTCGTTCAGGCTCCAGTCGCCCCGCGTGACGGCGCGACCGAGTACAGCCCGGACGCCTGCCTGTTGCTGATCCATGTCGACATCGACGACGTGCTCGAACCCGAGGATCGCCCGCGCCTGGAAGAACTGCTGCGCGATCTCAGCGGCTGGCGCGTGGGCGCCCAGGCGACCTTCGGCGCCGGCAGCCAGATGACGGCGCGCGCCCTGGCCATGATCGAGGACGGCGACTGGCACGCGCCGCCGCCCCGAATCGCCGTGATCCAGGACGGCTCCCAGCCGCCGATCACCGAGAACCTGGTCTTCCTGCGCGAGCTGCGCGCCGCCGCCGGTCCCCAGGCCCAGATGCTCCTGGCCCTGGTCGGCGATCCGGACGACGACGACCGTCTGCCCACGCTGCGCGCCTTCGACTATCGCGACTGGCAGTCCAAGATCGACCAGATGGCCGACCCCTATCTGCGTCTGGAGATGTTGACCCCGCCCACCGAGGATGGAGCAGACTGATGGCGGCGAAGATTCCACGCCTGGCGATCATGGGACACCCGAACGCGGGCAAGTCCTCCGTGGTCGCGACCCTGACCGAGAACGACCGGATCGCGATCGACAAGCGCGCCGGGACCACCACCAAATCCGACGTCTATCCGGTGGTGATCGATGGACGCAAGGTCATCGAGTTCATCGATACGCCCGGTTTCCAGAATCCCAATGCGATCCTGGAATGGTTCCAGGCCCACGAGGACACCCCGGATCTGGCGCACGCCTTCGTCGAGACCTATCGCAACGATCCGCTCTATGCCCACGACATCGCCCTGATGGAGCCGGTCGCCCAAGGGGCCGGCATCATCCTGGTGGTCGACGGCTCCAAGCGCATCAAGGAGAAGGATCGGGTCGAGATCGAGCTGCTGCGGCTCACGGGCCGCCCGCGCATGGCGATCCTCAACAATCTGAGCAAGCAGGATCGCTACATGAATCAGTGGCGCGATGCCCTGAGCAAGGCGTTCAACTCGGTGCGCGAGTTCAACGCCCATCGCGCGACCTATGACGAACGCATGCGGCTGCTGAACGCGCTCAAGAGCATCGATCAGCGCTGGGAGCCGATGGTCGAGGAGGCCATCGACGCCTTCGCCCACGACTGGGAGCGACGCACCGATCAGGCCGTGGGCACCATCCTCGACCTGCTCAAGCAGGCACTGAGCTACAAGGTGTCGAAGACGGTCAAGAGCGGCAAGGTCATCTTTCAGAGCGGTCGCGACCGGGTCAAGGCCGAGATCACGGCCGAGTTCGAGGACGGTCTGCGCCGGCTGGAGGTCGAGGCCCAGGAGCACATCCGCGCCAACTTCCGGCACAACGTCTGGAACCTGCCGCCCGATTCGGTGCTGAGTCAGGATCTGCTCTCGGAGGACGTCGGCCAGGCGCTCGGACTCTCGCGCCGTCAACTGGCAGTGGTCGGCATGGCAGCGGGCGCGGCCTCGGGCGCCACCATCGATCTGGCGACGGCCGGGCATTCGCTCGGCGCGGGCGCCTTCTTCGGGGGGGTGGTCGGCGGCGTTCTGGGCGTGGTCGGCGGCAAGGCGCTGGCCAAGCTCGACATCGAGCGCGCACCCAACACGCACGTCTACACCATCGGCCCGGTCTCCAATCCGCGCTTTCCCTTCGTGCTGCTCGACCGGGCCGTGCTCTACAGCGCGCGCGCCATGAACTGGGCGCATGGGCGCCAAGCCGCCGACGAGGACGATCCGAACCGGGTGCCGGACCGCGAGATCCGTCCCAAGGGGTTCACCGAGGCGCTGGACTCACAGGATCAGCGCGAACTGGCGCGTTTCTTCAGTGATGCGCGGCGCGGCAAGGAGTCCGAGCACGAAGCGGCCTGCCGCGAGATCCTCAAGGACATCCTGCGCGGCGTGTCGCTGAGCGAGATCGACAGTCGCAGCGACCTCTGAACCGCACGCATGCGGAACCATGGACATGGGTGCGGTTTCGAGGTGAGGTATCCGTGCGCCCGCAGGGCGGTCGCCAGCTTCGCGGATCCCCTCGGCGAACTCCAGGAGGTATCCGTGCGCCCGCAGGGCGGTCTTCTGAGGCTTGATCCTAGCGGGTCAGGTTCCAGTCCTGTCGTTCCTCGTCGCCCTCGTCACGGTACCAACCCATCAGCGCCTTGCCATCGTCCAGGATCTTCCACTCCAGGTCGCCGCGACTTTCCTCGCCGCCCCCCACCTTGGGACGCTCCCACCATTTCCCGCGGATCTTCTGGCCATCGATGGTTGCCTCGATACGTCCCTCCTGGGTGACGTCGTCATCGTCCATGTAGGAATAACGCCCCGTGATCTGGTTGCCCGATTGTTCGAGGACGATCTCGTCGACGAGGGTGGACGACCATGGGCCACTGAGTGAGGGCGTCGTCTTCGCTGCAGGGGCAGGCACTTCAATCGGCGCGCTCGCCGGTTGCGTGCTCGGCATCGCCGGTGGAGCGGCCGGACCCTCGGCTGCATGGGCCTGAACGAAGATCATGAACAAACCGGCCGGAAGCAGTATGGATTTTTGCATGGCTTGACCTGGTTGAGTCGATCGAAATAAACGGCTAGTCTGAGCGCGCCATGGCGTAACACTCCAACCTTCTAGGGCGAGGCGCGCGGCATCGAGGGTATTCAGCCGGGCGGCGCTCGGCCCGTCAGGCACCATCGACCCCTCGATCAGGACCGAGTATAGCCGTATCCATCACGACGAATACATCAGTGGTTACAAAGATGAAAAAGCTCGCACTCCTGCTTGGTTCGCTGTGCCTGGGCTTGTCCCTGCCCTGGTCCGCTCAGGCTGGTCAGAACTTCACCTATCCAGTCGATGACCCGGTCTTCTCGATCACGTTTCCCGATCACTGGGAGACCGAGGTCGAGGACGACACACTCACCGCCAAGACGCCCGACGAGGCGATCGAAATCAATCTCTGGGCCTTGGATCACGAGGATCTGGAGGGGGTTGGCGAATCCCTGCTCGAACAGGCCGCCGGCGAGGTCGACGAGATCATCGACGAATGGATCAAGGACTTCAAACTCAAGAGTTCCGACAGCTTTGAACTGGGAGGGATGACTTTCATCGAGTTGACCGGCTCCGGTGTCGATCGCGAAGAGGGTGAGCCCTTGATCGTGTCCGTGGATTTCTTCTCGCCCGACGGTGAGAACCTGTTTGTCCTGATGTACTGGGGCGAGCCGGGCGCCGAAAACACCTATGCGAACGACATGAAGTCGATCGTGAAATCCATCGCCAAACAATGACCCTGCTCGATGGATCCTGACGACATCCTCGCCATCGACCAGGCGCACGCTTGGCATCCCTATACCTCGACCCTGGATCGCGACCCGGTCTATCCGGTGCGCTCAGCGCGTGGTTGCGAGATCGAACTCATGGACGGGCGCGTCCTGATCGATGGCATGGCCTCCTGGTGGTGCGCCATCCATGGCTACAACCATCCGGTGCTGAACCGGGCGGCGCGCGATCAGCTCGACCGGATGGCGCATGTGATGTTCGGCGGTCTGACCCATGAGCCGGCGATGCGTCTGGTGCGCTCGCTGGTCGAACTGACGCCCGAGCCGCTCCAGTACGTCTTTCTGTGCGACTCGGGCTCTGTCGCGGTTGAGGTCGCGATCAAGATGGCACTCCAGTTCTGGATCTCGTCCGGACGGCCCGAGCGCCATCGCCTGTTGACCATCCGCTCGGGCTATCACGGCGACACCTTCAACGCCATGTCGGTGTGCGATCCGGTCACGGGGATGCATCATCTGTTCAACCGCGTGCTGCCGCAGCAGATCTTCGCTCCGGCGCCGGTCTGTCGTTTCGGCGACCCCTGCACGGATGCCGACATCGCGCCCTTCGCCGGGCTGATCGAGCGCCACCGGCATGAACTCGCCGCCGTGATCCTGGAGCCGATCGTCCAGGGCGCGGGCGGGATGCGTTTCTATAGCGCCGAGTATCTGCGTCGGGTGCGCGAGCTCTGCGACCAGTTCGATGTGCTCCTGATCGCCGACGAGATCGCCACCGGATTCGGACGGACCGGGCGGCTGTTCGCCTGCGAGCATGCCGGGATCGCACCGGACATCCTGACCCTGGGCAAGGCGTTGACCGGCGGCTATCTGACGCTGGCCGCGACGCTCGCCAGCCGGCGGGTCGCGCACGGGATCTCCTCGGGCGAGCCGGGCGTCTTCATGCATGGCCCGACCTTCATGGGCAATCCGCTCGCCTGCGCCATCGCCAATGCCAGTATCGAATTGCTGCTGTCGCAGGACTGGGCGGCCAATATCCAACGTCTCGAACGCGGTCTGGCGGACGGACTCGCGCCCTGCCGGGGTCTGCCGGGCGTGGCCGAGGTCCGGGTGCTCGGCGGCATCGGCGTGGTCGAGATGGAGCACCCAGTGCCGATGCGTGAGATCCAGCGCCGTCTGGTCGAGGCGGGCGTCTGGGTGCGGCCCTTCGGGCGTCTGGTCTATCTGATGCCGCCCTATGTGATCTCGGACGCGGAACTGACGCGACTCTGTGCCGCCGTGGTCGAGGTCGTCAGCGAGCGGTCGGGATTTTGAACGCGCCGGTCTGTATCATGAGACGCTTTCGACAGTCTGGCGTCCTCTGCATGATATTCGCTCCTCGCGCTCGCTCGTTTCAGATGGCTGGATGGCCGCTCCTGGTGCTGTTGGCGCTCACCGGGTGCGCCGGGACGTCGCCCGTGGTTCCGCCGACGTCCCAGTCTGGCGCGACACTCGAACGGCCCGCGTCGACGGCGGAGTCGGCAGCTTCGTCTCCAGTCGCGGCTTCAAAGCCGACGATGCCGCGACCCGACCGTGATGCGGATCGATCAGGCGCCTCAGAGCCGGACATGGACGCCTTTGACGCCGAAGCGGATGGCGTGGGCTACGGGATGCTCTATTTCCCCTCGGCGGGACAGAGCGTTCAGCTCGTCACCGACATCGCGCTCAACCGACTCTACGAGGACGCCTTGCCGGGCTATGGTCTCTATACCTTCGTACTGCTCGGGGCCGGCTTCGAGCGGGCGAGCGGAGATGCTCTGGCACGTCACAGTGAACTCTTCAGGATGATCGAGACCTATGTGGTCACGCCCGGCGCAACCGAGGAACCGAGCACCGAGGCGCATGTCTTCCTCGTCCCGATCCGGGCCGGCCGCTCGCCGACGGCGCCGCTCATGGATCTGGCCGCCGTGGATCTCTCGGACCTGATGCGCCGCCGGCTCGGCGAACTCCTGCGTCAGCGCGGACAGGCGCGTCTGGCCGCGCGGATCGAGCGCGGCGCCGGTCCCTTCCTGGTGTCCGGGCTGGAGCCGAGTCTTCTGCCCCTGGACGGCGAGGCCCCACGCCTGGTCGCGGATCTGTCCGGTCTCGGCCCTGAGCATCTCTACAACCTCGTCGATGCCTATGATCGCGACATCCCGCCCGAAATGCGCGAGCGTCCCGAAAGTCTCTCGGCGCTGCGCCGGCGTCTGCTCGAACTGTCGCCGCAATCGCGATCCGCGAGCGGCTCGGGTCGCGGCGAGACGGACGGCAAGCGCTGGATCTTCCTGATCTGAGGCCGGTTCATCCTCGACCCAACACACTGACTTTATCCGGAACATGAACATCATTCCCTTTGGTCTCGGTAGTTTCATCCGTTTCCTGATCGGGATCCTGCTGCTGCAAGGGGTCACGGTCCTGCTGATCTATACCGCACTCCACACCGACTGGATGACGACCTGGCCGCTGTTCGCGCTCCTGGGCGGGGTCATCGCGGTGATGGTGGCGCTCTGGTTCAACACCATCGTCTCGGCCGACCGGCATCGGGTGGTCTCGCGGGTCAGTGAGCGGCATTCCAAGGAGCGCGAGAAGATCCGCGTGCGCGCCGAGCAGCAGCGTGTCAAAGCCACGCGCGAGGCGGCCGATCTGGTGGCCAAGGCCAGAAAACGCGCCTCGGCCGGCGTGAGCCTCAAGGCCGGCCTGGTGGTGGGCGGTACCTTTGGTGTCGGCGTGGCCATGATGCTGGCTCAGTTCATGACGCTGGGATTGGCCACCCTGGCGGGTGCCGGCGGCGCGGCGCTCGGTTATACGGTGCGGGCGCGTCAGGAAAAGACGATCGCCGCCAAGCGGCTCGCCGCCGAGGAGCGCGCCCTGCGGGTGATCGAGGTCGACGACGAAGTGCCGGTCCTGCCGCGTCGCAAGGCCAAGACGAGCCGGAACGATGACGAACCTCTGGTCGATGCGGTCTGACCTGCGTCGGCAGCGGCTCAATCAGACGCCAGCTTGAGTCCGAGAATGCCGACCACGATGAGTCCGACGAAGAAGATACGCGCGAGCGTGGCCGGCTCGCCGAAGAGCAGGATGCCGAGCACGAAGGTTCCCGTGGCGCCGATGCCGGTCCAGACCGCATAGGCGGTCCCCATGGGGATGGTCTTCTGGGCGATCAGCAGCAGGGCGCCGCTGGCGATCATGCAGAGCACGGCGAACAGGATCCAGCCCCAATGCAGCCCGCTGTCGGTCAGGCCCAGCTTGAGCCCGACCGGCCAGCCCCATTCGAAGAGGCCGGCGACGAACAGATAGACCCAGGCCATCAGGACTCGGCTCGATCTGCGGCGGGCGCCGGAGCCGGTTCGGCTTCGGCAGGTTCGGAAGGCGCCTTAGCGCAGCGCGACAGGCACTCAGCGTGCTGCGTGCTGCAGAGGCCCATATCCTCACCCAGACAGGCCGTGGGCTGGGGGCAGAGCGGATTGGTCGTAGTATTGCAGGGCGTGGCGTCGTTCTGGAGACGTGTCGCCTGCTCCTGACAGAGCTGTTCGCGCAGCCGCTGCCGCTCCTCGCATTGCGTCCTGGCCAGATCGCAGTTGGCGGCGCAGGCGCTCTCCGGCGCGGCGCTCGTGGTCGGGGCGTTCGGCTTGGGCTTGAGCGGATTGAACTGACAGCCGGCCAGCAGAAGCAGGGCCGAGGTCAGTACGACGATCGAGAATCCCCGGATGTTCGAGCGTTCGAGCCTGATTGGCATGGTGTGAATCCTCCTGACGAACGAGCGCGCTACTCTACCACAGCTCGGCCTCCGGCCATCATCGCACCGCCAGCACCAGCAGCACGACGAACGCCACGACCGCCCCGAGCGGCAGAATGGCCGCCGCCCAGTCGCCCTTCTGCGCCTTGGGGCCGTTCTCCTGCCAGTTCTTGTATACCGGCCACAGGAAGAACAGCATCATCCCGAACAGGATGGCGGCGGTGATCTTCAGAAAGAGTTCCATTGGACACCTCGTCGGTCGACGTGAAACGAAAACCCCGGCACGAGGCCGGGGCTGTATGGACGCGAAAGATTCGCGGACGAACGATCAGCGAGCGGATCAGTCGTCGCCGCCCATGATGCCGAGGATCTGCAACAGGCTGACGAAGATGTTGAAGATGCTCAGATACAGGCCATAGGTGGCCATGATGTAGTTGGTCTCCTCGCCACGCGCGATCCGGCTGGTGTCGAACAGGATGAAGCCGCTCATCAGCAGGATGATGACCGAGGAGATGGCCAGCGACAGCGCCGGGATCTGCAGGAAGATGTTGGCGATCACAGCGATCATGACCACCATCATGCCGGCGAAGATGAAGCCGCCCATGAAGCTGAAGTCACGCTTGCTCGACAGCGCATAGCCCGACAGACCCAGGAAGATCGCCGCCGTGCCGCCGAAGGCCAGACCCACGGTCTGCGGACCGTGCGGCAGGGCCAGATACATGGTCAGGATGGCGCCGAGCCCGAAGCCGAGCAGACCGGTGATCAGGAAGATGACGCCGATGCCGGCGGCCGAGTTGGCCGTGCGCGGCAGCACGAACATGCCCAGCACCATGGAGACGATGACCGCCGCCATGTAGACCCAGGAGGGCATGGCCAGCACGATCGAGAGCATGGCGGTCAGGGCGCTGAAGCCGAGCGTGGCCGAGAGCAGCAAATAGGTGTTCTTCAGAACCTTATTGGCTGCGACCGCCGCATCTGTGGTCTTGAGGATGGAAATGCCCGGATTGGCCATATCGAAATTCACTCCTGTCGTGTGATTGCTTGCTTTGGTTATGAAAAGGTTGCCGGATCTGTGAGACATGGCGACTTGATCTGAAGTTCCGGAAGGATAACCGACCCGCGCATGGGTGCAAATACTTGGATCTTAATCATTTGGGGGCTTGCGCCTCCTGTTCCAAGCAATGTGCAAACATCCCCGCTCCGGATCGGATCGTCCAACCTCATCAGTTCTCAAACACGTCGATGATCAGTACTCTAAACGGATTCGATCGACATCCAACCTTCAGTGAGCCGCTCATGACCTTCAAGACTGCCGACCTCTACGACCGATACGGTGACGAACTTCAGACTTGTGAGCCGATCTTCCGCGATTTTGGCGGGATGTCGCGCTTTCATGGCCCCATCGTCACGGTCAAGTGCTTCGAGGACAATTCGTTCGTGAAATCCACGCTCGCCGAGCCGGGCGCGGGACGGGTGCTGGTGGTCGATGCCGGCGGCTCGCGCCGCTGCGCCATGCTCGGCGATCTGATCGCCGCGAGCGCGGTCGAGCAGGGCTGGGCGGGTGTGGTGCTCTTCGGCTGTGTGCGCGATACGGTCGAGATCGGCCAGATGCCGCTCGGGGTCAAGGCGCTGGCGAGCATCCCGCGCAAGAGTGAGCGGCGCGGCGAGGGGCAGCGCGACATTCCCGTGACCTTCGCGGGTGTGCGCTTCGCGCCGGGCGATCACATCTATTGCGACGAGGATGGCATCCTGGTCGCCGATCGGGCGCTCTGACCCCATGGGCGTCGAGATCGAGCGCAAATTCCTGGTCGTCGGCGAGGGCTGGCGCGATCAGGTCGAGGACGAGACGCGCCTCGTCCAGGGGTATCTGACCGAGGATGCACGCACCACCGTGCGCGTGCGTATCCACGGCGAAACGGCCCGGCTGACCCTCAAGGGCGCGAGCCGGGGCATCAGCCGACTGGAGTTCGAATATCCGATCCCGGTCGAGGATGCCGAGACCTTGCTGCGCGAACTGGCCGTCTCACCGCTGGTCGAGAAGACCCGTTATCGCGTGCCTCATGCAGGGCATGTCTGGGAGCTGGACGTCTTCGCCGGCGCCAATGCCGGTTTGGTACTGGCCGAGTTGGAACTGACGACGGTCGACGAGGCGTTCGAGCGCCCCGACTGGCTCGGAGCCGAGGTCTCGGACGATCCGCGTTACTTCAACGTCAACCTCGCCTGGCATCCCTATCGCGACTGGCCCTGACTCAAAAGCCCTCTCCCCGGCGGCAGAGGGGGCCAAAGGAGCGCTCACCCCGTCATGGTCGCCTCGATCTCAGCGATGTCGACCGACTCGTCGAGCACCACCAGCGTCCCCCGTTCACTGACCGGCCCCGGATCGACCTTCTCGTAAGCCGGCAGACTCTGCATCTCAGGCAGACAGCGCGTCGGATCGTTCTCCAGCCGCAGTTCGTGCAGATTGACCAGCATCACCACATCGGCCAGATCGGCCCGGCCGCGATGCTCGCGCGACCAGTCGTGACGGCTGCGCGCCACCTCCTGCAACTCCGCGTCCAGACCCCAGGAGGCCAGCAGCGTCAGACTGATATTGGCGCAGAAGGTCTCCTCCAGATCCTGGAGGATCTCGGGGTTACTCAACGCTTCGGGGTTGTTCTCCAGCCGCATATAGAGCAGCGGCATCCCGATCTCCTGCAACAGACCGGCGAGCAGGGCTCGATCGGGGCTGATGCGCCGTACCTGTCCGGCCAGCACGGCGCAGAAGGCGGCGCGATGCGCGCTGCGCTTCCAGTGATCCGTCAGCAGTGCCTTGAGCTGCGGATCGCGCGCGCGGAACATGGCGCGCAACGAATAGCCCAGACAGAGGTTGCGCGTCATCTCCATGCCGAACAGCGAGAGTGCGCGCTTGAGATCCTTGGTCGCGAACCAGCCGCGATACATCGGACTGTTGGCCATCTGGATCAGATAGCCGGAGAGTCCGGCATCGGTCTTGATGATGCTCTCCATGCGCGCCAGATCGCAGTCGGGATCCTGCATGGCGCGGCGGATGCGCAGTGCCGCGTCGGGCAGGTTCGGCAGGCTGGCCTTGCCGGCGATGATGTCGTGGGCGATCTTGGCGTAGATGCCGAAACCCGTTTGCATCCGATTGTCTCCGTGCGAAGCCGCGTCTTGGATTGAGGCTCAAGCGTTTTCGGCCTGGGTATCGGCCTCGACCGTCTTGGCCATGCGCTTGGCGAAATAATAGATGCGCTGGAGCTTTTCGATGATGTCGATCTCCAGCGTATAGGCCGGGATGCGCTTGGGTTCCTCGGCGACCAGACGCCGGGCTTCGTGCGCGGCGGCCGAATCGGCGATGGCGCTGATCTCGCTCTTCATGGCCGTGACGGTGCGCGCGGCGATCTCGTTGTTCTGCGCCACGGCTTGCAGCGCGGTGCCGAGCGCGCGACTGACGGCACGATGGAAGTTCAGCAGCACCTCGCGCGTCGGTTCGCTGACCGAGACGCCCTGGTCGATGCGCTCGCGTCCGAGGACGACGAGATTAGTCTCGATCAGATCGCCGATGTTCTCCAGATCGTTGGCGGCGGCGAGCAGCGACATCAGCTCGCGTGTCTGATGTTCGGTCAGGCTCTGGCGGCTGATCTTGCCGAGATAGCTGACGATCTCGGCATGGAGGCTGTCGACATCGTTGTCCATCAGCTCGATCTCGCGCAGTGTCTGGCGGTTGCCGCCGAGGATGGCCGGCATGATCGACTGCATCATCTCGCGCACGCTGTCGCCCATGTGCAGGATCTCCAGCCGCACCCGGTCGAGCGCCAGCGAAGGCGTGGTCAGCAGCTCCTCGTCGAGATAGCGCGGCCGGACGATGAAGGCTTCCTCGCCCTCCGGCTTGTCCGGCACCAGCCATTCGACCAGACGTGCGAGCTGGCTGGTCAGCCCGATGAACAGCAGGGTGTTGGCAATGTTGAAGAGCGTATGCGCGTTGGCGATCTGACGCGGCACCTCGGCGGCCAGCCGGGCCTGTCCCGTGAGATCGGGCCGCGTCGGTGAGATCAGCTGCACCCACTCGGCCAGATGGCCGATGAAGCCGAACCACACCAGGACGCCGGCGATGTTGAAGATCACATGCACCAGGGCCGCGCGCACCGCTTCGCGCGGCTTGCCGATCGAGGCGAGCATGGCGGTGACGCAGGTGCCGATGTTGGCCCCGAAGGCGAGCGCGATGCCTGTCTCCAGATCCATGAATCCCTGACTGGCCATGACGATGGCGATACCCATGGTAGCCGCCGAGGATTGTATCAAGCCGGTGAACAGCGCCGCGATCAGGATGGCGAGCACGGGATTGCGCAGGGTAGCCATGAAGTCGAGAAACGGCTCGTAGTCGCGTAGCGGCGCCATGGCCTCGCTCATGAGCGTCATGCCGAGGAAGACCAGCCCCAGCCCCATGATCATGCCGCCGTAGTGGCGTGCCGCCTCGCGCTTGATGGCCACCAGCAGCACGAAGCCGAATCCGATCATCAACAGCGCCATGTTGTCGAGCTGGAAGGCGATCAGCTGGGCGGTGACGGTCGAGCCGATGTTGGCCCCCATGATGATGCCGACCGACTGCGACAGCGACAGCAGTCCGGCACTGATGAAGCCGACCACCAGCACCGTGGTGATCGAGGAGGAATTGATGACGGCGGTGACGAAGGCCCCGGTGAGCGCGCCCATGAAGCGATTGGTGGTCAGGCGCGCCAGGATGTCCTTCATGCGCTCGCCGGCGGCGGCCTTGAGCGCGGTGGCCATCTGTTCCATGCCGTAGAGGAAGAGCGCCAGCCCGCCGAAGAGTCCGACGCTCATCGTCCACCAGTCGATCATCGATTCATCCATGGGCGTCCTCGCTCGACTGGGCGGCGTGTGCGCGCCGGTTGTAGACGCTGAGCATGGGTTCGCTCGGATAGATCAGGGGCACCAGACGTTTCTCGGGGCGAGTGATGACGCCGATCCAGTCCGGATGGGAGCCATAGACGATATGGTGGTTGGGGATGCCGCCGGCGTTCATCCAGCAGGTCTGGGTGTGGCGCGGTGGGGTATGGCCAACGATGACCGGCGCCTCGCGCTTGACGCCGAGCCGCTTGCGCAGGCGTGCCAGATCACCGGGGCCATAGCCATAGCCGTTGGCGCGACCGGACTGGCGTAGCCGCACATGGGTGAGCTGATGGGCGAGCTTGGGATGACGCTCGATGTCGACCAGGGCTTCCCAGCTGAGCTTGCCGAGCGGCGGCCCGGCATGACAGGCCAGATAGCCCGAGGAGGCGGCGACATAGGGCAGACGATCGTAGAAGGTTTGCATGGCCTCACGATAGCGCATTCCGCGCCGTTCGATCAGCGCCTGCTCCCACAACAATCCCTGGGGAACGCCGGACTTGCTGAGTTCGTCAGAGAAACTGTCGTGATTGCCGCGCAGATAGAAGACGCGCTCGGGAAAGCGTCGCTTGAGCCGGAAGATCAGATCCATCATCAGCATGGAGCCGTCCATCTCGGCCTCCTGGCCGGACGCATCGGACTGGACCGCATCGCCGAGCAGGATGAGCAGGGCGCTGCCGTCGATGAGTGCGTCGAGGAAGGCGCCCTGAGTCAGGATCACCAGCAGGTTATCGAGTCGGGCGTGCAGGTCGCCGACGAAGATCGGACGCGGTCGATCGGGCAGGGCCAGCAGCCCGCTGTTGCGACCCTGAGCGTTGGGGACACGATAGGGTTCGTCGCGCATCAGCGCATTGACTTCGTCGATCAGGGCGAGTGCGGCGCCTGACTCCAGCGGCTCGATCGGCCCGCCGAGCGCCTCGACCAGCCGGTCGAGCGCGCGCAGACGCTGCTGTGCCAGACGCTCGACCCAGTCCTCGCGCGTGAGCGGAGCCAGACAGACTCCGGCCTGCTCGGACTTGTTCTTGAACGCCAGCCCCTTGGCCGAGAGCTTCAGACGCAGATGCCGCTCGGCGACCGACTTGGGATAGCGCAACAGCAGCCGCTGAAGCGGATCGCCGCGCCCCAGGGTCAGGGTCTCGCCCTGATCGAGACGCAGAAAGCCGCTGATGTCCTGGAAATAGCTGTCGGGATCGACCAGCAGATAGTCGCCGGAATACATCAGCGTGCCGTCTTCCTCGAAGCGCGGCTCCGGATAGAGATGCAGCGGATAGCCATCCTCGCCGCCGAGCCGGATGCTCAGCGGCAGGGCCGGCGCCGGCACCCGGATCTTGTCCCCGCCCAGACGCAGAGCGTCCTTCAGGTCCACGTCCTCGCAGGCATCCATGCCCTGGAGCAGCTCGCGGAAGCGTTTGAGGAGACTCTTACGGGCAAGTCGTTTGGGTTTGGCCATGGTCGTGGATTCGCCGTGGTGGCCGGTCGGCCTGTTCGCGCAGATGGACGATCATACCCTGTCGCTGGAAATACAGCGCCACCTGGCTGTAGAGCATGACCTGGGCGCGAATCTGCTCCGGGTCGATGCTGGCGTCGATCGGATGCGTGCCCCAGCGCGCCCGCGCCCGGCGCAGTACGACGATGGTGTCGGGCGACGGCAGCAGGAACTCGAAGTCCAGACGTGCGCGCCAGTCGGTCGACCAGGGATGGCGCTTGGGCGGCGGCAGGCGGATACGCTCTGGCTCCAGTTGCAGTTCACGCCAGCGACGCAGCCATTCCGGATCGAACAGCGCCAGCGCGCGCGGTTCGCCGACGAAGGGCAGCCCGAAATGGACCTCGCGCGGACGCAGCGCCAGCGACCGGGCGCGCCACCAGCCGTCACGGGTCAGATCGACATAGCCCTCCTCGGGCCAGCCGCCGAGCCGCCGGATGAGCGTCGACTTGCCCGACCCCGGCGGCCCCGTCACCAGGATCTGGCCGAAACGCACGCCGCGCGACAGGGACACGCCACGGGTCTCGACCAGATCCGTGACCGGCTCGCTCGCGACGAAGGGATAGGCAGAGTGCTTCAGCCGTTCGTTCAAGAGAAGCTGAACTTGAACAGATAGAAGAACGCCGCCGCCAGCACGGCCCCAGCCGGCAGCGTGATCAGCCAGGAGACCACGATGTTGCCGATGACGCGCAGATCCAGCGCCGCGATCCCGCGCGACAGGCCCACGCCCATGACCGCGCCCACGGCGATATGGGTGGTCGAGACCGGCAGCCCGGTCTTGGACGCCAGCACCACCACAGCGGCGGCGGCCAGCGTGGCCGAGAAGCCGCGCGTGGGTGTCAGTTCGGTGATCTTGGTGCCGATGGTCTGCATGACGCGATAGCCCAGAGTCGCCAGTCCGACTACGATGCCGACGCCGCCGAGCAGCAGGATCCACAGCGGCAGTTGCGCCTTCTGGGCCACGGCGCCGCCCGACTGGATCACCGAGACCACGGCCGCCATGGGGCCGATGCCGTTGGCCACGTCGTTGGAGCCGTGCGCGAAGGCCATGGCGCAGGCGGTGAAGATCATCATCGGCGTGAAGACCTTCTCGACGCTGGCGAAATGGAAGGCACGGTCGGCCTTCTCGTCGAGCTTGACGCGATCGATGAGCACCTTGCCGATGAGTCCGGTCACGAGGCCGAAGACGGTCGCCGCGATCAGGCTCTCGACGGTCGTCAGGTGCAAATTCAAATGCTTGAGTCCCTTGAACAGCGACACCAGACTCACGATCCAGCCGACGAAGAAGACATAGACCGGCCCCCAGCGCTTGGCCTGACGGAAGGGGTTCTCGGCGTTGAGGATCAGCCAGCGGATGCTCAGCATGATCAGCAGCGCCGCCAGACCACCCAGCAGCGGTGAGATCACCCAACTGGCGGCGATCTGGCCGATCATCTCCCAGTGCACGGCATGCAGCCCGATCCCGGCGACTGCGAAGCCGACGATGGCGCCGACGATCGAATGCGTGGTCGAGACCGGCCAGCCGCGCGCCGAGGCGATCATGAGCCAGATGCCGGCGGCCAGCAGCGAGGCGAGCATGCCGTAGACCAGGAGTTCGGGCCGACCGTCCAGCGTCTCGGCATCGATGATGCCGTTGCGGATGGTTTCGGTGACATCGCCGCCGGCGACGAAGGCGCCGATGAACTCGCAGACGGCCGCGATCAGGATCGCCTGCCGCACGGTGATGGCCCCCGAGCCGACCGAGGTGCCCATGGCATTGGCCACATCGTTGGCGCCGATGCCCCAGGTCATGTAGAGGCCAAAGACGATGGCCAGGATCAGGAACACCGATCCCCATTCATTGATGATTTCCACGCTCTTCTCTCCCGGACTTCAGCGCGCGATGAGCGGCAGCAGGTGATCGCCGATGCGGGCAGCGCGGTTGGCGAGCTCGCCGAGCGCGCGCACGAGCTGGTGCATGAGTTGCAGCGTGGCGGGGGGCAGGGCGTCGCCCTGGTTTGCATCGTCGATCGGCGTGAAGAGGTCACGCGCCAGTACCGGCAACTGCGCGTCGGTCTCAGCGGCGAGCCGATCGAGGGTCTGGATCATGGTCTCGACGCGGGTGGCTTCCGGGCCGCGAAAGCCGGTCTCGATGAGTTCGTCGATCTCGTCGACGATGGCAGTGGCTTGCTGACAGGTCGCGGTAGCGCTCCGGGTCAGGTTGAGTAGCGCCGTGTGGAGTTCCGTCGGGAGACGCATGGCGTGCTGCAACGGCAGGTCGGCGATGGCACGGACTTCACGCCCGATCCATTCCTGACGGTCGAGCAGTTCGAGCAGATCGCGCCGGTCGACCGGCATGAACAGACTGCGCGGCAGGTGCAGCCGGATCTCGCGCGCGAGTGCGCTGGCCTGGGGGACGGGCGCGCGGATGGCGTCCTGGCGTGAGGTGATGTCGGAGGCGTCGGCCGTGCCCAGCGCCTCGACGAGTGCCGGAAGCTGGACGACGGCGGATTGGACGAGCCGCATGTGTTCCTGCGTCGGCCCAAAGGGTGAGCGGCCGAACAGGGCGGCGATCGGGTTGGTGGTCTTCATGAGATCACATGACTGTGGTTGACGAAACTGGATTGGCGCCGCCCGGCCGATGAGCCGGGTACGCGAGGGGGTGCCAGTTTGTCAAAAAAAGGTCATTAGATCGTCATATTTTTTACGGCGAGGTGAATGATTCAGGTCGGACTCTTCACTGGATCGATGCCCTTGTGCGGTATGAAGAGACCACAGCCGAGCGAGCGATGCGGCCCCAGCCCCTCACGCTGGAGCCGCATCGATTCCTCGCGCGTCAGTCCGGCGAGCATGAGGGCGCGGGTATGAATCGGGCCGTCAGGCGTATGCAGGGTCGCAGCCTTGCCGCAGAGCGCCTTGCGCACGCGGATGTCGAGTGCGCCGAGCGCTTGCGCGGCGGCTTCGAGAAAGCGCGATTCGTCGGCGAACGCCTCGGCATCGGCACTGGGGGCCGCCGCCAGATAACGCGCAAAGATCGTCGTCTCCTGACTCAGCGGCTTCGGCTTGGCCGCGCCGATCGTCAACGGCTGACCACTGACATCGATCCGCCGCCCCTGGAGCCGCGACGCCAGATCGTCCGCCCGCGCACTCGGGACGCGAATCGTCAGCTTGGTGCGGCGCGAGACCATGATCAGCGCCTCGGGCGAGTGCTCGGGCCGCTCCCAGCCGTTCTGCGATCCGGCGACATGGATGGTATGCACGCCCAGGCGCGGTTCCTCATCGAACCAGGGCACCAGAGCGCGCACCGCGCTCGACAGGGCGTAGGCATGGTCGACCGGCAGACGCTTGCAGTCGATCGCAAACAGCAGATCGACGATATCGTCCAGCAGTCGGAGTGCGTCGGTCGGTTCGTCTTCGTTCCAGAACATTCGGTCGGTCTCGGAATCCTTGGGATCAGGGATGGATCAATAGGGCAGGCGCCGCTGAAGCGCCTCGCGGTCGAACCACCAGTCGTCCTGGACCAGCACATCGACGACATTGCGCAGACGTACCAAAAACTTCTCAGGCTCCTTCAGTTCCAGCCGCTCCATCCAGTGATCGAGCTGCTCGGGCGTCTCGATCTGACTGTGTCGCCGCGCCACTGTGCCGAGCAACTGGGTGGTGAAGAACATCAGATCCTCGCGATGGCGTCCCTCGGCGCGCACATCGGCCAGGAACAGCGCCGTGGTCGCCGCCACCGCCGCGCCATCGGCGTCGTCCGGCGTCTCGTCGATGACATGATTGAGCAGCTCGATGGTCAGCTCCGGATCGATGGGGCAGGTGACGGCCAGCCAGATCCCCTGCCCGAGCGCGGCGACCGAACCGGGCTGCTCGGACTGGAACAGCACGTCACAGGCATCGGCCGCCGACTCGAACTGATCCCATTCGATGAAGTGATCGAAGGCGGCACGCGCCAGCGGCCAGGCTTCCACTCCACGCTCCAGATTGACCAGGGTCCGTGCGACCTGCAAGCGCAGATCAGCCAGCTCATGCGCCGAACCGCTGCCGCGTTCGATGGCCGCGAGTCGTTCGTTGAGCACCTGAAGATGCGACTCCAATGCCGCGAATTCACTGCCGGAGTTGAAGACGGAATCGGCGGCAGTGTCCGGCAGTCGGATGGCGAAGGGGTCGAATGACTTCATGGTGTTCATGGCGTGAGAAACCCTGCTGGTCGTTAGGATCTTGGAATCAGCGCAGCAGGCCGCTGAAGGCGGCCTCGAGTCGGTCCTCCCAGTTCTCCGGCGTGTCCGGGTAGGGCGGCTTGACGTCCATGCGGAAGAAGCGCTCGCCGGAACGCGCCACGGCCTGGACGAGCGGGATGAGTTCATCGAAGGATTCGATGTCTTGGTTGGCAACCAGGATTTCGCTGAGCTTGAGCATCTGTGTGTCCGTGTGGATCGAAGGGTTCGGAATACGCCCGTCGTCGGCGTCTGCCCGAGACCTGTGTGTCGGAGAATGTGCAGGCGTCCGGACTCGAAAACAACCGTGCCGCGACTGTTCGCAACACAAGGCTCCGGCGTCAGGAGGCTGAGCCGCCTGATTCGATGACGCCAAAATTTCAGAAAACTCTAATATTAGAGTTTATTGACTTACCGGCGTGCCGACCTGTAGGATTTTTCGGAAATCCAGCCGCCGCGCCGGATCGTCCGCCGCGAACGCCAGGCGCCGGTGTATATCTCGAAGGGGATAGAGGGTAGAGGGGGTATCCCCCCCGATCGTGGAATGGGCGTCCAACCCGTCCATGGGTACATTAGCGAACGCCGATGGGGTTGAGGGTCCGGCTCGATACGCCCGCTGAGCGTGTCGGTACCACCGGCTCCACACACAGACCCGACGCGATGCATGGTCCCGCTGCTCTGCCGGCGGCGGCTCCAGGCACGCGCCCAAAACCATATCCGTTCCTGGTTATATCGATAGGAGAGACCGCGCAATGGCTATCGACAAGCACGCGACCCCGATGCTCGACCAGCTCGAGACCGGTCCCTGGCCCAGCTTCATCTCCGGCATCAAGCGTCTGCGCGACCAGCACCCGGACGCGCGCATCAATGCTGTCACCAACGACCTGCTCGGTCAGCTCGAACACTCCTACGAGACCCGCAAGGGCTACTGGAAGGGCGGTACCGTGTCGGTGTTCGGCTATGGCGGCGGCATCATTCCGCGCTTCTCCGAGGTCGGCAAGGTCTTCCCCAGCTCCAAGGAGTTCCACACCGTCCGCGTCCAGCCGCCGGCAGGCAACCACTACACCACCGCCATGCTGCGCCAGCTCGCCGATACCTGGGAGAAGTACGGCTCGGGTCTGGTCACCTTCCACGGCCAGACCGGCAACATCATGTTCATCGGTGTCGATACCCCGAACACCCAGAATTTCTTCGACGAGATCAACGACTACGGCTGGGATCTCGGCGGCGCCGGTCCCTGCGTGCGTACCGCCATGTCCTGTGTCGGCTCGGCGCGCTGCGAGATGTCCTGCACCAATGAGCTCAAGGCCCATCGGCTGCTGGTCAACAACTTCACCGACGATGTGCACCGTCCGGCGCTGCCCTACAAGTTCAAGTTCAAGGTCTCCGGCTGCCCCAACGACTGCCAGAACGCCATCGAGCGCTCGGACTTCGCCGTTCTCGGCACCTGGCGTGACGACATGAAGGTCGATCAGGCCGAAGTCAAGGCCTACATCGCCGACAAGGGCCGTCAGTACTACATCGACAACGTCATCACCCGCTGCCCGACCAAGGCGCTGTCGCTCAACGACGACGACACCCTCGACGTCAACAACCGCGACTGCGTGCGCTGCATGCACTGTCTGAACGTCATGCCCAAGGCGCTGCATCCCGGCGACGACAAGGGCGTCACCATCCTGATCGGGGGCAAGCGCACCCTCAAGATCGGCGACCTGATGGGCACCGTGGTCGTGCCGTTCAAGAAGCTGGAGACCGAGGAAGACTACGAGTCGCTGGTCGAGCTGGCCGAGACCATCATCGACTTCTGGGCCGAGAACGGTCTGGAGCACGAGCGTTGCGGCGAGATGATCGAGCGCATCGGTCTGGCCAACTTCCTGGAAGGCATCGGCATCGAGCCGGACCCAAACATGCTGAGCCACCCGCGCCAGAGTTCCTACATCCGCATGGATGGCTGGGACGAGGCGGCCGAGGAATGGTTCGCGCGTCAGGCCGAGGCCGGTCGCTGAGCGGCGCCGACCCCATCGTACTCCCCAAGAATCGAAACACTGGAGGATCAGTCCATGGCGGAAATGCGTGAGCCCATCGAGTCCGGCTGTCCGGACCCCTGGCAGTACATGCATCCGGTGATGCGCAAGAATTTCGGCATGTGGAAGTATCACGAGCATCCGCGTCCGGGCGTGCTGCTGCATGTGGCCTACAGCGGCGACAAGATCTGGACGGTCAAGGCCGGCACCCAGCGCATCCTCGACGTCTTCACGCTGCGCAAGCTGTGCGACATCGGCGATGAGTTCGCCGACGGCTATGTCCACTTCACCATTCGCTCGAACATCGAGTATCTGGTCAGCGACGAGTCCAAGGTCCAGCCGCTGATCGACGCGCTGGAAGGCGCCGGCTTCGTCGTCGGCGGCACCCAGAACTCGGTGGCCATGATCTCGCACACCCAGGGCTGGCTGCACTGCGACATCCCCGGCACCGATGCCTCGGGCGTGGTCAAGTCGATGATGGACGAACTCATCGACGAGTTCCGCAACGCCCGCATGCCCAACCGCGTGCACATCACCACCTCCTGCTGCCAGATCAACTGCGGCGGTCAGGGTGACATCGCGATCAACGTCCAGCACACCAAGCCGCCGAAGATCAATCATGATCTGGTCGCCAACGTCTGCGAACGTCCCTCGGTCGTGGCGCGCTGCCCGGTGGCGGCCATCCGCCCGGCGATGGTCAACGGCAAGCCGTCGCTCGAAGTCGACGAGCGCAAGTGCATCTGCTGCGGCGCCTGCTATCCGCCCTGTCCGCCGATGCAGATCAACGACGCCGAGCACTCCAAGCTGGCCATCTGGGTCGGCGGCAACCACTCCAACGCGCGTGGCAAACCGACCTTCCAGAAGCTGGTCGCCGCCGGCATCCCGAACAATCCGCCGCGTTGGCCGGAAGCGACCGCCATCGTCAAACGCATCCTTAAGGCGTACAAGGAAGGCGCGAAGGACTGGGAGCGCATCAACGAGTGGATCGAGCGCATCGGCTGGCCGCGCTTCTTCGAGGAAGTCGAGCTGCCCTTCACCAAGTATCACATCGATACCTGGCGCGGCGCGCGCGCGAGCTTCAACAGCTCGTCCTACATCCGGTTCTGATCCGGAGCGGCAGGGGGAGGGCGCGTCCGGCGGAAGGCGGGCGCGCCATGATCGAACGATAATCCATCGCCTCGGGTCGGACGCGCGTTTCGCGCCGGTCCGCCCGGTATCGCGATGACCTGATTTGGACATCCATGAGGTCTACATGAAGTTCGCGCTTCAGATCAACGAGGGGCCCTATCAGCATCAGGCGTCCGACTCGGCCTATCAGTTCGCCAAGGCCGCGCTGGAGAAGGGGCACGAGATCTTCCGGGTCTTCTTCTATCACGACGGCGTCAACAACTCGACCCGTCTGACCACGCCGCCGCAGGACGACCGTCACATCGTCAACCGCTGGGCCGAGCTGGCCGAACAGTACGATCTGGACATGGTCGTCTGTGTCGCCGCCGCGCAGCGGCGCGGCATCGTCGACGAGGGCGAGATGACCCGCAACGGCAAGGACGCGACCAACATCCATCCCAAGTTCCGCATCTCCGGACTCGGACAACTGGTCGAGGCGGCGATCCAGGCCGACCGTCTCGTCGTCTTCGGTGACTGAGGGAGCGCCAACATGTCGGAAGTCGTGAAGAAATTCATGTACCTCAATCGCAAGGCGCCCTACGGCACCATCTATGCGTGGGAAGCCCTGGAAGTCGTGCTCATCGGCGCCGCCTTCGATCAGGACGTGTGCGTCCTGTTCCTCGACGACGGGGTCTACCAGCTCACCAGGGGCCAGGACACCAAGGGCATCGGGATGAAGAACTTCTCCCCGACCTACCGCACCCTGGGCGACTACGAGGTGCGTCGCATCTATGTCGACCGCGCCTCGCTGGAAGCGCGCGGACTGACCCAGGACGATCTGGTCGAGATCGCCTACGAGGACATGGAGACCGAGGAAGAGTTCGACAACATCGTCGAGGTCATCGACTCAGCCCGCGTCAGCGAGCTGATGAACGAGTCCGACGCGATCTTCAGCTTCTAAAGGGAGGGTGAAATGAGCATTCTGCATACCGTCAACAAGTCACCCTTCGAGCGCAATTCGCTAGAATCCTGCCTGAAGTTTGCCACCGAGGGTGCGAGCGTCCTGCTGTTCGAGGACGGCATCTATGCCGCGCTCGCGGGAACCAGCGTCGAGTCCCAAGTGACTGAGGCGCTCGGCAAGCTCAAGCTGTACGTGCTCGGCCCCGACCTCAAGGCACGGGGTTTTAGTGACGAGCGCGTCATTCCAGGGATCAGCGTCGTGGACTACGCCGGCTTCGTCGATCTGACGACCGAGTGCGACACCGTCCAGGCCTGGTTGTAAGTTTTCAATTTCTGAACGAACCCAACAGAGGAGCATCCCCCAATGGCGGATACGATCGATGTCAATGGCAAGCAACTGGCCGTGGATGAAGAAGGCTATCTGGCCAATCTGAACGATTGGGAACCGGAAGTCGCCACGGTCATGGCCAAGCAGGACAACCTGGAGCTGACCGACGAGCACTGGGACATCATCAACTTCCTGCGTGAGTACTACGAGGAGTATCAGATCGCTCCCGCCGTGCGCGTCCTGACCAAGGCTGTCGGCAAGAAGCTCGGCAAGGACAAGGGCAACAGCAAGTATCTCTACGGCCTCTTCCCCTATGGTCCGGCCAAGCAGGCGTGCCGTTTCGCCGGCCTGCCCAAGCCGACCGGCTGCGTCTAACAACGGACGAGCGTCCGGGGGGGGGGGGGGGGGGGGGGGGGGCGCCCCCCGGGGGGGGGGGCCCCC
>NZ_JABZEO010000028.1 GCF_013385175.1 Allochromatium humboldtianum
TTTTATTGGTCGGGGCGAGAGGATTTGAACCTCCGACCACCTGAACCCCATTCAGTCGGCAATAACAAGAACCCATTCCTACCGACTACGATAGTCTTTTATATTACAGCCGCTTAGACCGAACCTCTGTGCTATCCTTTGCGATGAGTCACCACCTAAAACCACGCTTCCTGGTGACTCTATGGTGACTCAGAATCAAGAGGGCGGTTCCTATGAAGCTGACCAAACGCACCATCGATTCGACCGTCTACCAGGGGACGAACAACGCACGCTATGTCCTGTGGGACGATGAGGTGCCTGGGTTTGGCTGCCGTATTTTCCCAAGCGGCGCGAAATCTTTCGTCCTGTCGTACCGTGTGGCTGGTCGCAAGCGGATGATGACCATCGGCACCTATGGCGTTCTCACCCTGGACCAAGCCCGTAAGGCCGCGCGCGCAGAACTGGCCAAGGTCGAGACCGAGGGCTCGGATCCTCTGGCGGACCGTGAGAAAGAGAGACGCGGCGAGACCCTAGCGGATCTGTGTGCGGCCTATCTGGACCGACACGCCAGCACGAAAAAGACCGGCCAAGAAGATCAGCGACGCATCAACAAGCACATCCTGCCCCGCTGGGGTGCCTTGAAGGTCAAGGCCCTGACCCGTGAGGATGTCGCCAAGCTGCATGCCAAGATCGGTGCGACCGCCCACTACGAGGCGAATCGGGTCGTTAACCTGCTGTCTACCATGTTTGATCTGGCCCGGCGCTGGGGCTTTGTTTCACAGGATCACCCCAACCCAGCGCGCGACATCACCCTGTTCAAGGAAACCAAGCGCGACCGCTGGCTGACGCCGGCCGAGTTACCCCGCCTGGCTGAAGCGATCGACCAAGAGGCCAATGCCATCGCACGCGCGGCATTGTGGCTGTATCTCTTGACCGGCGCGCGCAAGAGCGAACTCCTGGCCGCTCGCTGGGATCGTGTCGATTGGGATCGCGGGGAGCTGAAGCTCGACGACACGAAAAACGGCAAGGTCTTTTATGTGCCTCTGTCGGGACCGGCGCTGGCCTTGCTGCGCTCAATTCCTCGCGTTGCCGGCAACCCGTACATCCTGCCAGGCCGAGGCCCCCGGACGGCAAACGCGGCCGAGAAGGCGCAGACAGCCTCCCATTTGATCAACATCGAAAAACCGTGGGCGCGGGTGAAAACGGCAGCGACGCTGGCGGCCTGGCGCGAAGATCCACGCGCCGCGGCGCTGATCGATCGCCTGACCGAAGCGTATGCACGCACCCAACATCGCAACGCTCCGAAGAAGTTTACTCCGACCCCACCGCTTGATGCGATCCGAGCCGCAGCGGCCGCTGAAGGTCTGGAACTCCCACCGGCCATTGACGATGTTCGCCTGCATGACCTCCGGCGCACGGTTGGAAGCTGGCTGGCGCAATCAGGAAACTCCCTGCACCTGATCGGTAAGGTTTTGAATCACTCCGACACGAAAACGACGGCCATCTATGCCCGTTTCGGTGAGGATTCAGTACGCGCGGCCTTGGAGCAACATGGTGCCAGGATCATGGATGTAGCTGGGTTCGCACCAACGATAGTAGCGCCAGAAAGTGTCCCCAATGATCCACAGGATCGACAGTCGGATTCGAGCGGCGATCAATAGCGATTAACACAAGTCTTCAACCCGCACAACCGTAAACGGTGCACTCAGCAATGCACCGTTGTTTGCGGACAAATCCCTCACGGCGCTATAGGCTACGTCGGTCTTCGGCAATACGCGAGCCATTGATGCGCACTTGATTTCCATACGCCTGACTCGTGCCAGACAGAAAAGAACCGATCGCCGTTGATATTCCCGGCGGACGTCTTTTCTGCATCAAACTGGCATTGGCAGGCCTGAGGTTTATCAAGGCGCCGGCGTGTTGTTGAATCACTCTATTCCGATCTGTCCGACGAGGTTCTCATGCAACCGTCATCCGCCGCCCCGATCCGTCGCCGCCTCACTGAACGCGAGGCCGCCGCTGAACTCGGTATCAGCTTCCGAACCCTGCAACAATGGCGCGTCCGGGGGACCGGCCCAGCGTTCCTGAAGCTTGGGCGTGCCGTTCGCTATGACATCCTGGCCCTTGAAGATTGGCTGGCCAAACAGGTTCATACGAATACATCCGGCTGATGCCGGCGACAGGCGTGATGATTGGCGTCCTGAATCACACCCCGTCATTCGCCGCGATCACGCGGGTGTTTCTGAACCGGTTCGCGCATTCACGCCTGTCATTGATCAGCGCCAGATCACTGGCCTGATGTTGGACATCCCGCCCGACGACGGTCCTGGTGGCGCGCCGGCGGCGTCATTCGCTCGCTGCAGTGAATGACCAGCGCGCGTCGATACCCTCCATTGGCCGTGGTCATTGCATCGCTGACCTGGGAATGATGACAAGAGGACTGACGATGAGCCGACTCACGGCCGCTGTGCTCAAGGCCGCCCTACCCGCCTCGCTCTATTACGCCCGGATGCTCCCTGATCGACCCGCGACGCCGCGCACGGGCTGGGTCGACGGCGGACTGTGCCCTTTCCATGCCGATCGCCATCGAGGCAACTTCCGCCTCCAGCTCGACACCGGCGCCTACTGCTGCTTCGCCTGTGGCGCCAAGGGCGGAGACATCCTCGCCTTTCACCAGGCCTATACCGGACTGTCGTTCCAGGAGAGTCTGCGCGATCTGGCGCACCGGTTTCTCCTGGCCGAAGGCGATGGGTCATGAGCGCCGCCTTGCACGCCGTGCCGCCGCACGCGGTCGATGATGAGGCCGGACACTCAGCGGCCTGGCAGCCACCGGCCACCTGGCGGGATCGCGACCAGGGTGAGGTCGCGCACTGCACGCATGTCTGGGCCTATCGCCCAAGCGACGGGGGCACGCCGCTTGGCCATGTCGTGCGCTACGAGTGTGCCAACGGCCGCAAGATGATGATCCCCTTCTTCAAACGCACCGCGACCGGCGCCTGGGCCGCCGGAGCGCCGGCGGAACCACGTCCGTTGTTTGGACTGGATACGCTCGATCGTCCCGGCGCGATCTTCGTCACCGAGGGTGAAAAGGACGCAGCGGCGTTGCAGGCGCTTGGACTCTGCGCCCTGACGTCGCTGGGCGGGAGCCAGTCGGCGGGACGCGCGGACTGGGAGCCCGTGCGCCAAGCGTCCGCCCAGGGGCGGCACATCCTGATCTGGCCGGATCAGGATGCCGCTGGGCAGCAGTATGCGGCCCAGGTTGCGCAGCAGATTGGTCCGGCCTGTCGTTGCCTGCGGCGTCCACCGTCCGGAACACCCGCACTCAAGGGCGCCGGAGCCGCCGATTGGCTTCAGGCCCAGCTGGCCGGGCAGCGGATCGCCTGGGATGGCCTGGCGCCGCCAGGGCTCAGTGACGCCCAGCGTCAAGCCTTGCAGGCGCAGTTGCTCGGCGCCCTGGCCGACATTCAGGGACCACTGCCGCCGGAGTGGCACGCCCGTCCGACCACAGGCGATCGACAGCGGCACCCCCAGGCCGAGGCGATCCCCAGAACCTATCTCATCACGGATCAGGGCACCTTTCGCGTGACCCGCAGTCAAGGCGGTGAGCCGATCCAGCAGCAACTGGCCAACTTCACAGCCGTCATCCAAGAGGAGGTCATCCGTGACGACGGGCAGGAGCAGACACGCACCCTGACCCTGGCCGGGAGTCTGTCCGGTCGGACGCTGCCCGCCATCACCCTGACGCTGGATCAGTTCACGCGTATGGACTGGCCGGCGCGGCATTGGGGCACCATGACCCTGATTCATCCTGGCCAGGGCGCCAAGGACCACCTGAAATACGCCATCCAGTTGCTATCGCATCAGGGGGAGCCGCCGGTGACGATGCGCACACTGTTCACCCATACCGGGTGGCGCCGGCTCGCGGGGGCCTGGCGCTATCTGTCCGCCGGTGCGGTGATCGGGGCCCAGGGCGCCGTCAGCGGCATCGAGGTGGATCTGGGCGAGTTGGGGGCGCTGTATCGATTGCCGGCGCCCAGTGCCTCGGCGGACGAACGTCACGCGGCGGCCGCCGCCAGTGCGGCGAGCGCGCAGGTGGCCCCGCCCGAGATCGCCATCCCTTTGATCGCTGCCGTCTATCTGGCACCGCTGAGTCAGTCGCTCGGGGTCGACTTCGCGCTCTGGCTGGAGGGGCCAAGCCGCAGTCTGAAAAGCACCCTGGCGGCACTCATGACGGCTCATTTCGGGGCCGGCATCGATCGAACCCGGCTGGCGGCCAGTTGGCTGGACACGCCCAATGCCATCGGGCTCAAGCTGTTCCTGCTGGCCGACACCCTGGCGGTCATCGACGACTACGCCCCGCAACCCTCGGCCAGCGAACAGGCGCGGCTCGACAAGACGGTGGCCACCATCATCCGGGGCATCGGCAATCGTGCCGGACGCGGACGCCTGACCGCCGATATCCGGCTCCAGAACGAACGCAAGCCGCGTGCCCTGGCCCTGTGCACGGCCGAGCAGTGGCCGACCGGTGAGAGTCTCCAGGCCCGGCTGTTTGGCGTGGCGCTGCGTCCCGGTCAGGTGGATCTGGCGCGACTGAGCGAGATTCAGGCCCTGGCCCAGCAGGGGGTACTGGCCCGTGCCATGGCCGATTATCTCCAGACCCTGGCGGGCGATTTCTCCGCGCGTGTCGATGAACTCAAGGCCGAGTGGGAGGTCTGGCGTGGTCTGGGTTTGCAGGCGGGGCTTCAGGGGCGCACACCCGATCAGGCGGCCTATCTGCTGCTGGGCTACAGTCTGGCGCTGGATCACTGGCGTGCGTCGGGCGTCATCACGTCCGAGCACTCCTATGCCGACCTGTGCCGGGCGCAATCGATCATCCTGGCCCTGGCCAAGGAGCACGAGCGGCGGATTGCCCACGCCCAGCCGGCCGATACCTTCATGGCCATTCTCACCGATCTGCTGCTTTCGGGCGCCGTCCATGTGCGTGATATGGCCGACCATCGGCCGTCGACAGAGGCGGAACGACTCGGCTGGACGCGCGAGGGGCCGGGCGGCCCGCACATCGGGTGGGTCAATGCCGGCAAGCAGGAACTCTACCTGCTGCCGACGCCAACGCTGGAGGCGGTCTACAGCGCCTCCAAGCGCATCGACACCCCGCTCACGCTGCGTCCGGCCGCCCTCAAGCGTCAACTCCTGGATCGGGGCTTTCTGCAGCCGGGCAACAGCGAACAGCGTGGTGACAAGCAGGTCGACCGCACCACCCGCAAGGTGCGCATTGGCCAGCACACGGCCTCGGTGCTGGTCGTTCTACTCCAGGCATTGGAGCGGCCTGAGGCGAACCGTGAGCACTAGCGGTGTGGGAATCGGGCCTCACGACGCTTCAGGGGCCTGTTCAACTCAGGAGGGGGAGTCGTCAGACACTGGGAACAGTGAGAACAGCCGGATAAGCCGCTGATTTTGAACATCAAAATCTGGTTGGGTCAGCTGCACTTTCGGGGGCGCCGTGGGAACCGGACTGGGAACACGCCGCTCCCCAGGCGATCCGGGGCGTTCCCACGTCTGTTCCCAGCGCGGACTGCAAAAATGCGCCGCCTGCCCTTCAAGCCGCTGATTGCAATGGCGAAATTTCTCGTTACCAGTGTTCCCAGTTTGCCGTTGGACGGTCGGTGCTGGGTTTGCGCGAGCAGGCCGACGGGGTCGACCTCATCCATGATCCGCCGCAAACAGACGCTCCAGGGTGGCGGGAATCAGGGCGTCGTTGGCATTGCGGATGACGGTATGATGGGCAGTCAATTGCGTCTGCCGCGACAGGATATTCAATGCTTTGCGCTGATCTTCTAGTTTTGGCATGGGCAATTCGATATTCAGAAATTGCTCGGGGCGTGTTCTTTCACGTCGTGCGCCAACCCCGCGAGTCGCCTCCTGAAGCAGCGACCAAAACCAAGGCGTTCTCATCAACTCCCCAAGATATCCAGGGCAGGATTCATCGGGACGACATCGAAAGGTCCGGTATTCTGGGGAGACAAACATGCCCTCAAGCTCAGGCGGACAAAGTGCAATGGCTCCCTCCCACCCCTTCACTTGGCTCAAGACCAATGCATCGGCGTAGAGACGGTTGAAAGCCTTGTAGGAGGTCTCTGTCCCCATCACAGCTGGTTTTGCGAATAGCCCCCCACCAAATCCCCGCACCCCAACTTGCGGATATTCGCAGTCAGGCGTCACCCGCACAGGGTCTTCGTGAAGATCAAGGATGTCGCCAAGACGCCGGACGCGATTGTCCGCAAACCTGTGATGCAGGCTCAGCAACATTGCCCCGATACCCTGCTCGATAGCGTCGAGATGCGCATTGACCTGCCGCACCCTGTCGGCCAGGGTATCGAGGCGACGGACGAGAGCCTGCTGTTCGGTCAGTGGCGGCAAGGAAATCTGCTGCGCCAGAAAGCGCTCCTCCTTGATACGAACCCGGTTCGTGGTGCCTTCACTCGCTGCCTTGCATAGCTCGACGAAAGGAGCGGCACGCACGAGCCAGCCCATGAACGCCGGATCGCAACGCTCGATGTCCTGGAACTCGAAAGACGGGAAATCCTGGCTGACGATAGCCCCATCCAGCTCCGCCGGAACCATGCCGATAGCACCGTTACGCGCATCGATTTTCGACAGAATGAGTTGATTGGCGCGCACCATGCGTCGCACGGCGACCACATCGCTGCCCCGCACCATGCCACGACTGACGACACCCTTGCCCCAGAGCTTGATGGTGACTTCGTGATATTCCTGCTCTGGATCAATCAGCACCGTCTCATCAGCACGACGCAGTAGCTCACCCAACGCCACCTTCGGCCAAGCCTTCATTCCCCCTCCTCCACCGCACTGGACATCCCCAGTCGCTTCAATTCCAGCGCCCGCTGGGTCTTGCGTATCTCCTCGGCCAACACCTCGGCATCCGGCAACACGGTCTGATACTCAGCCGCCAGAATCTTGTTCGGTAATCCCTCCAAGGCATAGCGGGCCTCGGCCGCTCCCTTCGCGGCACAGAGGATGAGCCCCACCGGCGGATTCTCGCCGGGCTTCATCCAGTGTTCACGGGCGTAATTGAGATAGAGGTGCATCTGTCCGGCATCGGCATAGCTGAACCTCCCGACCTTGAGGTCGATGACCAGCAGGCAGCGCAGCCCCCGATGGAAGAACAGCAGATCGACGCGGAACCAGCTGTCATCCAGGCGCAGTCGCCGCTGGCGTCCCACGAAGGCGAAGTCATCGCCCAGTTCCAGCAGAAAGTCGGCCAGATGCTGGATCAGCGCCTCCTCCAGCTCGGACTCCGAGTACTCATCCTTGAGGGCGAGAAACTCCAGAACGAACGGATCTTTGATCGCCTCCTCCGGCGAGAGGGCGTCAACCGGCTCCGGCGACTCGGCGCGGCTCAGCATCGCCGCCTTGTTCCGGGACAGCGCCACGCGCTCATAAAACTGGCTGTTGATCTGACGGTCGAGTTGACGCACCGTCCAGCCACAACGCAGCGTCTCGGTCTCGTAGAAACGACGCGCCGACTCACTCTTGACCGAGAGCAGCCGGACATAGGCGGACCAAGGCAGCGGAAAGGCCTGAGCCAGGGTGCCCAGATCAACAGCCTGTCGCGGTGCGGCCTGAATCCCGTGCGTGACTGACACGGCGTCAGACGGTGTCTGGCCGATGTCGGGCACGGCCGATTTTGCAGACACTGTCTGCAAAATGCGTTCGACGGGCCAACTCAGGTAGAAAGCACGCATCTGGGCCAGGTTACGCCAGCCAAAACCCCGCCCGAACTGGCCACTGAGGTCATGCCCCAAACGCTTGATCAATTCCTCGCCATACTCGGCGCGCGACGCACCCGCCTGCTCGAACTCGACGATGCGTCGCCCGATCTCCCAATAGGTAGCAGTCATGAGCGCGTTGACGCTACGCGCCGCCGAACGGCGGGCGCTATCCAGCAGCCGAACCAGATCACCATGCAGTCCGTCGTAATCCATGCCGGGCTTGACCGGATCGCTCATGACGCAACCTCGCCGACCAGGGTCTCGATCTCGGCCAGCAAGCGCTGCACCTCGGCTTCGTGCGCCCGCATGGTCGCGATCAGCTCGCGTGGATCGGCATGTTCCAGCCCTTGAACCGCGTGCGGATTTTTGAGATCCAGGTTGTAGATCGGCCAATAGAGCGCATCGCCATCGGCCTGCGCGCTCTTGGCGGCGGCTTCATGCGCCTGCTGCCGGACCCGGAGTTCACGCAACTCGGCCTGCCGCGCCGGTTTCTCGCCGTTGCCGGCCACACTGATCGCCTGCTCCAGTTCGCGGATCGGCCGCCCCAAGGCCAGGGCCTTGGACCGCTCGGCCTCGGCCCGGTCCCAGTGAGGACGTGCCTGCTGGAGCGCCTGGGCGTGCCGGGCCGCAAAGTCGACCTTCCACGCCTGCGGGCCTTCCTCGCGCTGCGACCACCAGTCGAGCAGCGGCCGGAAGGCGTCGAAGGGCAAGGGGGCGGTCTTGCTGTATTTCTTGCGCCCCTCGGGCACGGGCAACTCGTAGTACCAGATGTCCGCCGTCGGTCCGCCGCGCTCGAAGAACAGCAGATTGGCCGGGATGTCGGTGTAGGGCGCAAAGACGCCCTGCGGCAGGCGCACGATGGTGTGCAGCCGAAACTCCTTGAGCAGTTCCTCCTTGATCAACGCGCAGACGCCATCCCCGAACAAGGTGCCGTTGGGCACGACTACAGCGGCACGTCCACCGCGCTCGGTGCCGTGTCCGGCCACACGCAGCTTGCGCATGATGTACTGGAGAAACAGCAGCGCGGTCTCGGCGGTCTGCATGTTGGCCGGGAAGTTGGCCTTGATGCCGCTCTCCTCCTCACCGCCGAAGGGCGGATTGGTGAGGATCAGATCCACCCGCTCGCTGTGGCCGATCTCGGCGATGCGCTGGTCCAGAGTATTGCCGTAGTCGATGTGCGGCGCCTCCAGACCATGCAGGAGCAGATTCATCTGGGCCAGCATGTAGGGCAGCGGCTTGGCCTCCTGCCCGAACAGGGTGTGGCGTTGCAGGCGGCGGCGCTGCTCGGGGGTCGTCACCTGGGTGGCCAGATGGTCATAGGCTTCGACCAGAAAGCCGCCGGTGCCGCAGGCGGGATCGAGCACCGTCTCGCCCAGACGCGGGTCACTGACCTGGACCATGAAGCGCACCACCGGGCGCGGGGTGTAGAACTCGCCCGAATCGCCGGCGGCATCGCGCATCTCGCGCAGCATGGATTCGTAGAGATGCGAGAGGGTGTGAATCTCCTCGCTGCTGCTGAAATGGATGCCGTTGATCTTGTTGAGGATGTCACGCAGCAGATAGCCGCTGACCATGCGGTTCTGCACGCCCCGGAAGACGTTGGCGATGACCTCACGCTGGCTGCCCTTCTCGCCGCGTCCGCCCAGGCCACGCAGATAGGCAAATAGACCCGCGCCCCGCGTGCCGTCGGCGCGGCGGCACTCGTCCTGGTTGATGAAGGCCAGCAACTCGTCGCCGGTAATGCCGTCCTCGCGCGCCGCCCAGTCACGCCAGCGGTAGGGCGGCTCGATGATTGGGACATAACGGCGTCCATCCAGCTCGGCCTCTTGAGCGTGGACGAGTTCCAGGTCGTCGAGAAATTTCAGGAACATCACCCAGGTGAGGAGCGGCAGACGATCGACGTCGCCATTGAGTCCCTTGTCCTTGCGCAGGATCTTGCGCGCTGTGCCGATCAGCGCCGACAGGTTCTCGCGGGTGGTCAGGGGGGCTTTGGCGCGTCTGGCGCGCGGCTTGGTGTCCGTGACGGGCATTCAATCGGGTCTCGTTATTGGTAGAGGGCCGTTTGCAGACGCGAAACGGCTTCCTTGAACGGCTGGATGCCGCCGAAGTGCCGGGCGGCGATCTCGGCGGGGGTGCCGAAGCGGTCGAAGGGCTGCACCTTCATCAGCTCGGACAGGGTGTTGAACTGGGTGAGGCCACGCTCGATGTAGCTGTCGAGCAGCAGGCTCAGGATCTCGCGGGCGGTGTCGCCATAGCGGCTGAACAGATCCTGGGTGGCGCCTCGGGCCTGCTCGGCGCGCTGACGCCGGGTGAGCAAGGGGGCGTTCCAGGCCAGATGGCACAGCAGGTCGAAGGGGTCGGCCTCGGGCTGGTTGGCCCCGGCGGCCAGCTCTTCGAACCCGATGCCGCGCTCGGTGAGTGCCTGCAACACCACCTGGCGGGTGTCGGGACTGGCCCAGGCCGACTGCAGCGCGTCGCGATCGGCAAAGAGGGTGCGCACGGCCCGTCCCGAGTAGTCGGTGTAGCGCACCACCTGGAGCTTCTTGCCGTCAGGATCGAGGTCGTAGACCAGATGGCCGATCACCTCGACTTCGCCGCCGTCGACATAGAACTTACGGGGTTCCACGGGGGGATCGGTGAGGATCTCGCCCGGCTCCGCCGACGGGTCGTTCAGGTACTCCGTCACCGGCTCCTCGACGCTGGCCGGCGTTGCATCCACCTGAGCCAGCGTGGCGCCGGCGTCGTCGATCGTCACTTCCTCGATCTGCGCCGGATCGCCATCGAAGTCCGGGTCGGCGAAGTGACGGGTGGCGGTGCCCGTGAAGTCGATGATGTTGAAGTATTCCTTGCCATAGTCGACCTTCAGGCGCGTGCCGCGTCCGATGATCTGCTTGAACTCCGAGCGTGAACCCACCACCCGCGCCAGGACCACGTTCTTGACCATCTCGGCATCGACCCCGGTGGTCAACAGTTGCGAGGTGGTCAGGATCACGGGCGTGGGCCGGTCGACGTCCTGGAAGTGCGCCAGATGCGTCAGGCCGATGGCCCCCTCGTCGGCGGTGACGCGGCAGACGTAGTCGGGATAGTCGCGGACCAGATCGCTGTTGAGGTTGAGCAGCGCCTGACGCATCTCGGCGGCATGCTCCTGATCGACACAGAAAACGAGCGTCTTGGCGAAGCGGTCGGTCCCCCTCAAGAAGTCCGTCAAGTGCTTGGCGATGGCCTGAGTCCGGGCACGCAGCGCCACTACACGCTCGAAGTCCTTGGTCTGGTATTCCTCATCCGGGACGGGGCGACCGTAGCGGTCCAGTTCGTCCTTCGAGGGCCGCCAACCGGCGGCGTCGATGGTGGTGATGACGCGGTGGACGCGATAGGGCGCGAGGAATCCGTCCTCGATGCCCTGGCGCAGGCTGTAGGTGTAGACCGGGGCGCCGAAATAGGCGTAGGTGTCGCGCGACTCCTCGCGCAAGGGCGTGGCGGTCATGCCGAACTGCACGGCCGGCGCGAAGTAGTCGAGCACGGCCCGCCAGCGGCTGTCGTCACGGCTGGAGCCGCGATGGCATTCATCGATGACGATGAGGTCGAAGAAGTCGCGCCGGTACTGGCGGAAGACGTCTTCGGCCGTCGTCGACAGCGACTGGTAGAGCCCGAAGTACATCTCGCGGCCCTGGCTGACATCGCCGCCGGCGATCTTGTGGCGGGCGTCGCCGAAGGGCGCGAACATCCTGGCCATGGGATCGTCGACGAGGATGTTGCGATCGGCCAGGAACAGGATCTTGGGACGGCGGTATTCGCCGGTGCGATTCCAGCGGCTGTTCCACAGAATCCAGCAGACCTGGAAGGCCACGCAGGTCTTGCCCGTGCCGGTGGCCAGCGTGCCCAGTATCCGGGTGCGTCCGAGCAGGATGGCCTCGATCACACGATGGATGGTGATCTGCTGGTAGTAGCGCGGGATCTTGCCGGAGACCAGATTGAATGGCTCCAGCAGATGGGGCGCGGCGGCCTCCGGGAGCGTGATGGCGGTCTGCAAGCGCTGCCAGAGCTCTGCGGGCGTGGCGAAGCGTTCGACCTCGCGCTCGGTGCCCTGGATGTAGTCGATCTCGATGATCCGGCGGCCATTGGTGGCATAGGCGAATTTCAGACCGAGCATTTCGGCGTAGTCGCGTGCCTGTTGCACGCCGGACTCGGCGGGCTGGCCGACGCCCTTGGATTCCACCACCGCCAGCGGAAAGTCGCGCCGAACGTACAGCAGATAATCCGCCCGCCGCTGTCGGCCCCGCCGTACTCGACCGCCGGTGACGATGAGGCGACCGTTGGTGAAGGTGCGTTGCTCGCCGATGCCGTGCGGCGCCTCGCCCCAACCGGCGGCGAGCAGTTTGGGCGTGACCAGTTCCCGGCAGGTATCGGCTTCGGTGAGGATTGGTGTCGCGTTCATGGCACTCCTCCGGCTCCGTTGTCCCTCAGATTCCCTTGGCAGGGGCGTCATCGGCGTGCCTTGGCGCCGACCTGAACGCTCCGGCACCCGAAAGTGCTGGAGTCGCCGGCGATTTTACAGTGTGCGTGGCTTGAAGGGACGGAGATTGAGGGGATGTGAGCCGATACGCGCCGTGCGTCCGAGGCTGGACGCACGGCTCGGGTGTTGTCGCTTAGGCCGACTGGGCCATGGCGGGCTGGGCCGTATCGAGCAGATAGCGCCACACGGCCTGAGTGGCCAGACATTCATGCCGCGCCTGACGGGGTCCGGGCGGCCAGTTGAAGCCGACGTGATACGCCGCCGTCGCCAGCCCCTTCCAGCGATAGGCGCCTCGACGGGTGTTCCACTCACCATAGACCGGTGCAAACTCGCGCATCAGGCACCGAATCTCGGCCACGCCCGCCAGGACACGGGTCAGACCTGGACTGCACGCCTCGACGGGAGCATTGAAAATTACCACTCGCTGGCCCTGTAGCACCGGGGCGATCAGCGGCAACAGACTATCAATGGTCGGGGCCTCCTGGACATCGGCGGGCTTGATACCGTGCTTGGCGGCGGCGTCCGGCCATTCGGTATGCCACTGAGGTCGAACCAGACTCTCAAACAGCCAGCGGCCGTCTTCATGGAGAACGGCGATCTCCAGGAGTTCGCCATTGTGCGGAAAGCCTGAGGTGGTACGGAGACTAACGAACAGGGTGGACAGCGAGGACGGGGAATCGAGCGACATGATGGCCTCTCCATCGGCAAGGCGGATCAGACAGGACTCCAGAGGCGGAGCTCACGCGCGAATAGACCCTTCGCTCCGGGGCAAGTTTCACCGCATGACGCGATGCCTGGCCCCACTGACCGTTACGGACACCGACCGGTCATCACGGTCATCCGTGGGACATCCGTGGGTCATCCGTCGGTCATCCGTCGGTCATCCGTCGGTCATGACGACGGTCACGTCTGGGCCATGTCGGACAGGCTGGCCCGGAGCGCATCAAGGCGGCCACAATTGACGAATGCACCCGCGCCGTCTACGATGAAATCGCTGCACGTCCCCAGCCCCACAGACGGTGATCCCGCCTGAGGCCTGGGTCCATCGCCGGTGGGGGCGATCCACAAGCACCCACGCACCACCGAAGCCTGATCGATCAGGCTCCCAACCGCGTCGTCGACGACGTTTGATCCAGGCCAAACTGTCTGGAGTGCTCCGGGCTACCTGCGCCTGCGGGTTTCAAACCATTCCGCGACCACCTCCGGTCGATCAGCGGCGGTTCATTCTCCGCTGGCCACCACCGAAGTCATCTGCGTCCGACCGGCTCGGACCACGCGCCGACAGGTGCTCCAGGCTGTGGCACGCCATCGCGCCTCAATCACCCCGCTGGCCGCGGCGGTCTTTGTCCACAAAGACCGCCGGCACGCAACCCACGTCCTGACAGGCCGCAACCGCTGTTCCCAGGCACCAAAACTCCGCACCAAAACCCGCGAACGCCTGTAGGCGGCCCACGTCGGGCCACCAGGGGAGGCATCCCAGGCCGGTCTGCATCGCTTTCGCCAACACCGATTCAACCGCACGCTCCACCGCGCCCGGCCGCCAGGCGGCGCGACGGTCCCCCGCTCACTGCGACCGGGTGAGAGCGCCTCGAGGTCAAGACCACCTCCGCGAATCCGCGTAACGGTCTCGATGTCCGGCACGACATTAAACGGCCAACCGCACGCCTAGCCTTGGGCTTCAAGGTCATCACTTACCAGTGTCAGCGGGACTGTGCGGGTCTGAAAATCGGCAGGGTTCGGAGCGATCGGGATGGGAAAGTACGCCAGTGCGCGCAATTTCGGGTTCGGCAAGCAGCTCGCTTACGCCGGACGCGAGGCGCTGCGCGCCTATTACGCCGATGGTCACTATGGCTCGGTCGCGGCCCACAGCGATCGCTGGAACCAGTTCGCGCACTGGGCCAAGGCGCAGGGGATTCGGGATCTGGCCCGCGTTGATCAACAGGCGACGCTCGAGCGCTATGCGGCGCATGTCGCCAGCCGGGTCCAGGATCAGGCGATCAGCGTCCAGTACGGCCAGAATCTGATCTCGACGGTGAACGTGACGCTCGCCGCGTTGCGCGGTGACGATCGGGTTCGCCTCTCGCCGGCTCAGGCGGTTGGCCGGCGCTCACAGGTTCGCACCCAGGCTCCCGGCAGTCTCGACCGAGCGCGGGTCAGTCAAGCGGCGACGGCACTCAGAGCCGCCGGTTTGGGACGCGCGGCGGCGGTGCTGGAGTTGGCGCGGGATTTCGGGGTCCGCCGCGAGGAGGCGGTGAAGGCGGATCTGGGGCGCTGGAGCTGGGAGGCTGAGCGCCACGGGGCGGTGAACGTCCAAGACGGTACCAAGGGTGGGCGCGATGCGCCGCGCTGGGTGCCGATGACGGACCAAGGCCGCGAGACGCTGGCGAGCGCGCTGGCCACGCGCCCGGCCGGCTCGCCCAATCTGATCGCGCCGCACGAGACCTATGCCCAGCTGGCCATCGCGCGTGAGTCCGAGCTGAACCGTGCGCGGGAGATCCTCCAGGCGCATGGCCTGCCAGGCTATCACGATGCCCGCGCCGCCTATGCCTGTAGCCGCTATCAGACGCTGACGGGACGCGCCTCCCCCGTGGTGTCCGGACAGCGGCCGACGGCGACGGAGCGTGAGAGTGACCGGTCGGCGCGCCAAGTCATCGCCGAGGAGCTGGGGCATGGGCGTCTCGATGTGGTGGCCGCCTACATCGGAGGGCGCTGAGCATGCGGATCGAGGTTCTGCTGCGACGAGCTCAACCCGGCAGTCACCGGAGCGTGCAGCAACACATCCGGCGTGCGCAACGCCTACATGACTGGATTACCGAGCGCTTTGGTGTCCGCGAGCCCTACCAGTACCGGGCCAAGCATCTGCGCTACGCCCTGGAGCACGGCACGGCCGGATTGGCCGCCGGCACGCGCTACGATTACTGGCGCACCGCGCGCGTGCTCGCCGCAGCGATTGGGAAATGGCCGGACTGGGAGCCACATCTGCGCGGTCCTTGGACTGCACCACATCTTGCTGTAGCGCGTCCCAGCCAGAATGCCGCCTGTAGGACAGGAGGGCGCCCGCCAAAGCTACCGCATACCAGGCGTCGCTCGTCGCAGTAAGCACCTCCATCCGATCCCGTACGCCGTGTCAAACCTGCCTGTCTTGTCCGTCTTTATCCAGCGAGCGCCTGCACCACAGGCTCGCTTTCCCCGACATTCACGACAGGACACAGGCGATGAAAAACCGAAACGCAATCCAGCCCAGCCGACACAGCGCTCATTTCGGCAACCAACCCAAGTCGGTGATATGACATGGGCATCAGTGATGTACCACCTCTGACTGCCACTCAGGCGACGCCGGAACAGGTGTCGGTCATTGAATCGCCGGCACACCTGGAAGCGCAGTGGACTGCGGAATGGGAGACGGTTCAACCGCCCATCGACATCCTGGGACGAACATTCGCCGGTACGCAGTTGCATCGATTACAGCGCAATCCAAACCTTTGGATTTTCGATTTCCCAAACCTTGGCATCCAGGGTGCCGCGCTCAACCGGGTCGCCACCCTGATCGAACGCACGACGACATCCCGCGACCGGATCCTGACCGAGGCCGAGATGGTTGAACAGATCGCTCGGACAAGCCAGGGTGATGCCGGCCGCTACTTCCTTGGTCACGATTATCAGATCGAAGATCTGGCTAAGTTTTTTTCTCTAGCGCATCGCGACAGCGTACCCCTCAATGCAGCTGAACAGGATCTGCGAACCCTGCTTCAGGGGCTGGGCCTGCTGGAATCGTCGGAAGATGGCACCTGGCGCGCCGCGCGTCCAGGACAGGCCGTGATCACGCTGGCCGCCGCCAGTTCGACACCGTCGCCCTCGCATTTATCGCCCTTCGAACGGCTCACCACCCTGCGCCATGAACTCAGTCACGGCGAATACTTCACGAATCCCAGGTATCGCGCGTACTGCCGGCATTTTTGGGCCTCGCGCCGCTCGGACGAGCAAAGCGCGATCACGAGGGGGTTCGCGCTCCTCGGATACGATCCGGATAACCAGGAGCTGATGATAAACGAACTTCAGGCCTTTCTCTGGGAGCCGCAAGCAGGTGCCTGGCTCGACCTGGAGTTACACAAAGCAGGAAGCTCGCTGGCCCAACTGCGCACAGCGTTTCTTGCTGGACTGGATCAGGCCGCAGACCCGATCAGCGAGCTGTTTCAGAGTGAAATGATGCGCCATATCCCGGTCGAGCCGCCCGGTGACTGGGGTGCCGTCCGGCGGATCAGACCGATGGCTAAAACTGTGGAACGCCTTTCACCATGAGGTTACTATCCAGGTGCGCTAAGCTGTCAGACCAAAAACGGGGTTATTTCTGAGTTTTTTATTCAGATTGTTTGCATCGCGTGAGGAAGCGCCATGACATCTCGCTATCGTCCCCCAAGGAAGCGCTACGCCCACACCATCTTCATACTGTTGTTACTGCTGCCGATCAGTTCACCCGGTTGGGCGGAGCGTCATGCTTTATTGATCGGTATCAGTCAATACTCCGCTGGCGGCGCCCAAAATCTGCACGACTTGCCCGGTACCCAGAACGACATCGCCTTGATCGAGTCGGTACTCCAAAGTCGCCTGGGCTTCACGCCTGATCGCATCCAAGTCCTGCGTGATGCCGAAGCCACTCACCGGAACATTGAGCAGGCGTTCCGATCACTGGCGCAGCAGGTTCAGCCGGGGGACTTCGTCTATATCCATTACTCCGGACATGGCTCCTATCTCCCCGATGCCGACGGCCACAAACGTGACGGCGCCTATCAGACCGTGGTGAGTTATGGCGCCCGTGCGCCCGGGCGGGCGGAGTCGGATCTGGATCGCTTCGATGTCCTCGACGACGAACTCAATCAGTGGCTCAAGCCCATCGACGAACGGGCCGGCGAGCTAATCTACGTCGCCGATAGCTGCCATGCCGCGACCAACACCCGAGGCACCCAGGCGCTGGTGACACGAGCCGCCCCCCTCGACGACCAACCCAATCACCCGCGACGCGGGCAGGTTGAAACGCCCTATCAGTTCCGGAATGCAGCACTGATCTATGCCGCCCGCGCCGACCAAAGCGCCCACGAATTCAAGACCGACGATCAGCAGCCTCATGGGGTGTTTACCTGGCACTGGGCGCAAGCCCTGCAAAGCGTCAGAGCGGGCGAGACCTGGGCGCAGGTGTTTACGCGCGCGGCGGACGGGGTGAGTCGCACCCATGGCAATAGTCAGCATCCGCAAAGCGAGGGGCCGGCACTGGGACGCGCGATTCTCGGCGGCACGGTCGATCCACGACCGGCTGTGATGGTGCGTGAGGTGCGAGCGCCTCGGGAGGGCGCCGGCACCACAGTGACCCTTGATGCCGGTCGGCTATCAGGCGTGAACCCAGGATCGCGATTCGCCAGTACCGGTGAGGTTCCCGCCGAGTTGGAGATCACCCAATCCTTCGCCACCTGGAGCGAAGCGCGGGTGCTCCAGGGGACGGTGCAACGCGGCGATTTCCTGACCGAGACGGCGCGCGCCTATGTCACGGGTCCGCTGAAACTCTTCTTCCTTGCCTCGCCGGCCCTCTTGGACTCACCTCTGGGCACCCGTCTCCAAACCCTGTTCCCATCCTTGAGCGCGACCGAGAACAGGAGTGGCTATGAGTGGGTCTCCGATCAGAGTCAGGCCGATCTGGTAGTCGCCCTGTTGCGGCCACAGCGCTGCGATGGTGTCTCCAGTAATCAGACGGTGCTTGTCTCGCAGATCTGCGACGCTGAATCCAAACTCCTGTATTCGATTGGCCCCAAGGGGCGAAACAGTCTTCCGGACGAGACAGAGGACTCACCGCCCGAGGTCTGGGTACTGACGCCCGGCGAGCGGCTCCTGCATGACGCCTTCCGCATCGGGATGGCTGATCCGGACGCTGGATTGGCCGCGCTTCGCGAGAATCTGACGAAATATCGCCAGATCCGGGCGCTCAGCCAACTGACACAGGACAGTGGCGGGTCCGGATCGGTCGATATCGGGCTGATCGCCTATGACCGCTGCCCGGAGTTCGATCCCCAATGCATCCGGCTCAGTGAGGACGAGGCTCTCGGCTATCGGCGGCGTCCGGACACATTGCCGTTCGACAGCCTGCGGACGCACACCTGGAGCGCCGGTGATCTGCTTAGTTTCACGTTCCAGAATCGTGGTCGGCGCGAACGGTATGTCTATGTGCTAGATGTCAGTCCCAGCGGGGCCATCGAGGTGGTCTTCCCTGCTCGCGGTATGCTGGCCGACAGTGCCCGGCTGAAACCCGAGGAGCAACTTTCGCTGCACGACGAACAGATCGCCGTGTTACTGGACACAAGCGGCACGCATGGTCAGTTGATCCTGATCACCGAGAGCCAGATCAACCCCTATTTGCTGGAGCAGGATGGCTATCAGCGAACGACACGCGGAACATCCACGGGTACCGACAACCCGCTGGAACAGCTATTGAGCGCTAATCTCGACGGCGTCCGCGCGGCGGCGTCCTTCAATACCGGGAGTTGGTACAGCCAATGGCTCTCATTTGAAGTGAACAAGGATCCAGCGGTCGCCGCCCCCTGATGCCGGGCCGAAAAATCTTTTTACAGCCGGGTGTTCAATCACGGGGCTTTGTCCGTCTTCTCTCTCAGAATCCATAGCCACCATCAAAAACGCCGCGAGGATACACACTATGCGATCATAGGCCGATCAAATCATCGCAACAGCTGGACTCAATTTGGACTGATACAACCACGCCTGCAAACGAAGGAATCCTCTCAATGAAAGCACTGAAACTGAACCCCCTGTTCATCGCCCTGCTGGCAGCCGGCCTCGTGTCCGGCGCGGCGCTGGCCGAAGAATCCAAGGATCCAAATCGCGATTCGACGAAGGCCCAGCCCAGTGAGACGGCACAGGCGGTGGACAACCTGCTGCTGGCGAACCAGTTGGCGGCTTATGCCCAATCGAACAATGACGCCTTGGGTATGGTGGTTGCTGCGCGCATGATTCAGGATCAACCGACAAGTCCATCTACGGCGCAGAAAGAGGGTGGTACTGATGATGATGCGTCTGAGGCATCCATCACCGTTGAAGATCTGCTGAAGCAGGCTCGTGAGCAATCGGGCGGTCGAGCGGAGATCGTGGCGTTGATTGACGAGACGGCCACGCGCACTGTCACCAAGGGAAAGGTTGGTGGACCCATAGTGCATAATGACCGTGTACGCGGGAATACAATAGATATTTTCCGCAACCTCAAATTCAAAGGTGGCGAGGTGGCCATTATCGGTGTTTTGGCAGGGAGCCATACCGATATCGATTGCTCTGTTTATGACCAAAACGGCAACTTGATCGTCAGCGATACAGATGGGACTTCGACCTGTGCGCTGCGTTGGAAACCGTTATGGACCGGACCTTTCCGGCTGGAGATCAGTAACCTGGGTTCAAAAGCGAATAGCTATCGGATTATCACGAACTAAAATCCGGTGATCTCTTAACCGACAGGGGTCGGTCCGCACGGATTGGCCCCTGTTCGCTGGAATGGTTCCATCATATTTGCTGATGGTGGAAAACCTGGTCCGGAAATCATCCCTGACATGAAGCTGCCTTGACTGAGACGACTGAACAGATAGGAGATGTTCGCCATGCAGCGACGCAAGTTGTCATGGATTTTAGTCTTGATTCTGCTTGGCGACCTGGGGAGTGCGGCCCGTGCGCAGGAGGCGGCGACACCGCCTGCGGCCGTGCCGGATAACGCAGAGCCATCAGGACAGGATCCCTGGACGGCGGCCTCCCAAACACCGGATGCGGCCACACTGCGTCAGCGTGCGTGGGAGCGTTTTGAAGCGGGTCAGGCGGACCAAGCCCTCGATCTCCTGACTGAGGCCATCGCCCGTTTTCCAGATGATGCGTCGAACTACTGGTTGCGCAGTGAGATCCTGGGCGATTTGAAGCGCGATGACGCTGCCATCGCTGATCTGCGCCGGATAACTGAGCTGAAGCCGGAGTTTGCGGATGCCTGGGGCAACCTTAGCTGGCACCTGATCCTCCAGGGCGATTTCGCGGCGGCTCAGACAGCCAGTCAGCGGGCGGTGGACTTGGCGCCGGACGACTTCACCTGGAATCTCAACCTTGGCCACGCCTATCTGTTACAGGGAGATCGCGAAACCGCGCATGGCTGGTATGAGAAAATGATTCCGTTGATCCCGGATGAGGACAGTCTCGAAACAGGGCCACTGGCCGACTTCGATCTGTTCATTGAGCGGGGCTGGCAGGTGGAAGCGAGTCAGGAAGAAAGGGCTTGGGTCGAAACCGCTTCCCTGGCAGATCTGACGGAAAAACAGCGAATTCAAGAGCAATATCGTCTGGCCGATGAAGCCTGGGCACAGGGTGAGGAGTTGCGTCAGGCTGAACGCTTTCTGGAAGCGGCTGAGGCATATCTTCGGAGTGCCGAGGCAGAACGGGCCAGCGGGCGGCCCCGGATGCTGGATCTAGCGGCGGAGCTCAATCAGGCCGCTGTGATGTATCAACAGATTGCACGCTACGGTGAAGCCAAGCCACTCTTTCGCGAGGCATTGGCGATCCGGCAGCAGGCCCTGCCTGAGGGGCATCCCGACATCGCCGGAAGCCTCAACGACCTGGCAGTATTACTCAAAACCACCGGCCACTACACCGAGGCGGAGTTGCTCTTTCGCGAGGCATTGGCGATCCGGCAGCAGGCCCTGCCTGAGGGGCATCCCGACATCGCCGTAAGCCTCAACAATCTGGCAGTATTACTGTATACCAGCGGTCGCTATGGCGAAGCCGAGCCGTTCTACCGTGAGGCGCTGGCGATTCGAAAGCATATCCTGCCCGAGGCACATCCGGACATTGCCCAAAGCTTCAACAACCTGGCGTGGTTGCTTCAGGCCACCAGTCGCTACGGCGAGGCAGAGTCGCTCTACCGTGAGGCGCTAGCGGTTTACAAGAAGGCGCTACCCGAGGGGCATCCCGACATTGCCAACAGCCTCGACAGTCTGGCGACGTTGCTAAATACCACCGGCCGCTACGGCGAAGCCGAGCCGCTCTACCGCGAGGCGCTGGCAATTGTTAGGAAGTCCCTGCCCGAGGGGCATCCCGACATTGCCAAAAGCCTTAACAACTTGGCAGGGTTGCTGGATACCACCGGTCGCTACGCCGAGGCCGAATCACTCTACCGCGAGGCGCTGGCGATTGTTAGGATGTCCCTACCCGAGGAACATCCCGACATCGCCGCCTGCCTCAACAACCTGGCAGTGTTGCTGGAGACCACAGGTCGCACTGCCGAGGCCGAGCCGCTCTACCGTGAGGCGCTGGCGATCCGGCAGCAGGCCCTGGCTGAGGGGCATCCAGACATCGCTAACAGCCTTAACAACCTGGCAGGGTTGCTGGCGACCACCGGTCGCACCGCCGAGGCCGAACCACTCTACCGCGAGGTGCTGGCGATTGTTAGGAAGTCCCTGCCTGAGGGACATCCCTACATCGCTACCAGCCTCAACAACCTAGCAGTGTTGCTTCGGACCACCGGTCGACCCGGCGAAGCCGAGCCGCTCTACCGCGAGGCGCTGGCGATCCGACAACAGGCCCTACCCGAGGGGCATCCGGATATCGCCAACAGTCTCAACAACCTGGCGTGGT
>NZ_JABZEO010000029.1 GCF_013385175.1 Allochromatium humboldtianum
GCCTCTACACCATGTGGTGGGGGGGGCCGCGCCGCCCCGGGGGGGCCCCCGATCGATTTTTCCAGGAGTCGCCCCATGACGAAATCGGAGCTGATCGACATTCTGGCCGCCGACCAGGACCATCTCCCTTATAAAGACGTCGAGGAGGCGGTCAGAAAGATCCTCGAACGCATGAGCACAGCGCTCGCTACCGGAGAACGGATCGAGATCCGGGGATTCGGCAGTTTCTCGCTGCACTACCGCCCGCCGCGCATCGGACGCAATCCCAAGACGGGTGAGTCGGTCGCCCTGGCCGCCAAATACGTCCCGCATTTCAAGCCAGGCAAGGAACTGCGCGATCGCGTCAATCTGGCGTTCCAGGGTTCGCGGTCGTCTGATTCCGCTGTTTCGTCCGATGACGATGATGAGCGGCGTGTTCCGATGTCGGCCCTCGGCTGAGGCCTCCTGAACACCAGATTCGGCACGGCCGTTCGTGTTGTCAACTCACGAAAGGAACGGCGTCCTGTGTCATCGGCTTGAAGTCGGCCAGTCAGGTGAGATGGGCGAGGGCGGTCGCAGTCTGGCCGACGATCAGGGTTTGGTCTGTATGACACTGCGGCCAGAGTGACGATTGACTTCCACGGTGATGTGGACCAGTTCCTCGTGAATGCTCAGCGCCTGCCGGACTACGTCCGGCTCCAGCGCCTCCGTCACCACCAGTGAAAGGAGGCAGGCGTACTTGTCCCGGCCGACCCGCCACACATGCAGATCGGCGATCGCGGCCTCGATCGGCAGCTCCGCTACCACCTCGCGGACTTCGGCCACCACGGGGCGATCCATCTCGGCGTCGATGAGCACCCGGCTGGTATCGCGCAACAGCCCATAGGCCCAGATCGACACCAGCGCGGCCCCAACGAGGCCCATGACCGGATCGAGCCAGGCCGCGCCCCACAGCTTGCCGCCGAACAGCGCCACGATGGCAAACAGCGAGGTCGCCGCGTCCGCCAGGACGTGCAGATAGGCGGCGCGCAGATTCAGGTCGTGATGGTGGTCATGGCGGCCATGTCCATCGTGATGATGATGGTGGTGGTGCCCATGTCCGTCCTTGAGTAGCCAGGCGCAGACCAGATTCACTACCAGACCCAGCACGGCGATGCCGATCGCCTGATCGTAGTGGATCGGCATGGGCGCCAGCAGTCGCTCGACGGAGTGGTACACCATGAATCCGGCGACGACCACCAGAAAGAGCGCACTGGTATAGCCGCCGAGGATCTCGATCTTCCAGGTGCCGAAGGCGAAGCGCGGATCCTGCGCGAACCGGCGCGCGGCCCAATAGGCCAGCACCGAGAGTCCGAGCGCGAACGCATGCGAACTCATGTGCCAGCCGTCGGCGAGCAGCGCCATGGAGTTGAAGAGCCAGCCGCCGGCGATCTCGGCGACCATCATGGTGGCTGTCAGCCACACCACCCAGCGCGTATTGCGCTCGGCGAGCGGATTGCCTTCGTCGAAGACGTGGGAGTGTTGCCAGCGTTCAAGCTCGGCGGTGTCTTGCATCATGGGCGACCTCGATGTTGATCATCGCCTATACTGTACCCCTGTACCCTAAATCACAGCAAGACGAACATCATGCCGCATACCGTCAAGGAGAAAAACGCCCTGCTCGCGCGCGTGCGCCGGATTCAGGGTCAGGCCGCCGCCCTGGAGCGCGCGCTCGAACAGGAGGGCGAGTGCTCGGCCGTGCTCCAGCAGATCGCCGCGATTCGCGGCGCTGTCAATGGACTGATGGCGCAGGTGCTGGAGGGGCATCTGCGCGACCACCTGCACGCGGAGGATCGCACGCCCGAGGAGCGGCGCGAGGATCTCGAACAGGTGGTCAGCGTCTTGCGGTCATACCTCAAGTGAGACAGGCCGGTTCCAGACGCCCCATGCCGATTTGGTCTACGACCGGTTCAGGTGCGCACTTTCCCTTATCTGAAGCTCATCGACCGGAATCGCGTCGCGATCGTCCCGGATCAGGGCGCGTTTGCCCGGAAAGCGGCAGACGAAGCGCGAGCCGCGTCCAAGCTCGCTGGTGATCCTGAGCCGTCCATCGTGCCGGTTGAGCACATGCTTGACGATGGCCAGACCCAGACCCGTTCCGCCCGATTCGCGCGAGCGCGCGCGGTCGACGCGATAGAAGCGCTCGGTCAGGCGCGGCAGGTGCTCGGGCGGAATGCCCGGACCGTCGTCGCTGACGCTGAACTCGACTCCATCGATCCCACGCTGCCAGACGACCTGGATGTGCGTGCCGTCGGGCGTGTGCTTGACGGCGTTGAAGACCAGGTTGGAGAAGGCGCTGCGCAGTTCGGGCGGACTGCCGAGCAGCAGCAGTGTTTCGTCGACCCGGCTCTCGAAATCATGCCGGCCATTGCTCAGCGCCTGCGCCTCCTGCAGGATCAGATGCAGCTCGTCAGGGACGTCCACGGATTCCTGCTCCTCGGAACTCTCGCGCATCTCCAGCCGCGAGAGCGTCAGCAGATCCTCGATGATCGAGCACATGCGATCGGTCTGGTTGCGCATCAGGGTCAGCGGACGTCGATGTTGGGCCGGGGTGCCGGGCGCGTCGAGCAGGGTCTCCAGGAAGCCGGCGATCACGGTCAGGGGCGTGCGCAACTCATGCGAGGCGTTGGCCACGAAGTCGCGCCGGATCATGTTGAGATGATAGATCTTGGTGATGTCGCGCCCGACCACCAGCCGTTGCTTCTTGCGCTCGCCGAAGGGCGTGATGCGCAGCGAGAGCATGATGGCGCGGTTGTGCTCGGGGGCGATGTCGAGCGGACGCATGTATTCGCCCGCCTCGATGAAGGGCAGGATCTCGGGCTGGGTCAGGATCTCGGTGAAGGGACGCCGGTCGTCCTCGGGCCAGCGGATGTTCATCAGCTTGGTCGCCGCCGGATTGGCCCATTCGACGCGATGCTGTTTGTCGAGGATGACCAGGGCGTCGGGCACCGCATTGGCCGCCTCGCGAAACCGCCGGCTGAAGCGGATCTGACGCTTGCGGCTCTTGCGCCCGCGTTGCTGATAACGTGCGATCCCGCGATAGACCTCGCCCCAGAGTCCGAGCGGGAAGGGCGGGGCGAGCCGATGCCGGCGCCGGATCAGGAGCGCGAGCCGGATCAACAGCCAGGGATGACGCAGCAGGGGCGGGAGCAGGATCCAGGGCCAGATCCAGGCCGGATCGACGCCGAATTCGGTGATGAGCAGGCCCAGCGCGACCGGCGCCAGCAGCAACCCGAGATCGAGCAGCAGGGCCCGTCCCAGATCGCCCCGCACCGACGCCAGCCGATAGCGCGCGCCGCTCAAGTCTTGTCCGAGAAACGATAGCCGACGCCGCGCACGGTTTGCAGCAGCCGGTCATGTCCGGTCGGCTCCAGCGCCTTGCGCAGACGACGCACATGCACGTCGACGGTGCGCTCTTCGACATAGACCTGATCGCCCCAGACCTGATCGAGCAGTTGCGAGCGGCTGAAGGCGCGGTCGGCATGGGTCATGAAGAAGTGCAGCAGCCGGTATTCGGTCGGCGCGACCTCGATCGGGCGGCCTTCGGCCGTGACCCGATGCCCGAGATTGTCCATCACCAGACCGCCGATCTCGATCTCGTCGGTGGCCTCGTCCGGTTTGGCGCGCCGCAGCACCGCCTTGACGCGCGCCACCATCTCGCGCGGTGAGAAGGGCTTGGCGATATAGTCGTCGGCGCCGGTGTCGAGTCCCTTGACCCGATCCTCTTCCTCGCCGCGCGCGCTGACCATGATGATCGGGATCGACTTGGTCTTGGGGCTCTGCTTGAGCTGCTGGGCCAGCTCCAGCCCGGAGCGTCCGGGCAGCATCCAGTCGAGCAGGATGAGATCCGGAGTCTCGGCGCTCAATAGCTTGCGCGCCTCGTCGGCGTGACCGGCCTCCATGACGCGGAAGTCCGAACTCTCGAGCGCGAACCGCATCACCTCGCGGATGTCTGGCTCGTCATCGATGACAAGAATGGTGGTCATGGGGAATGGACCTGAAGACTGAAATGGAACAGCACGGTCCGCGCTGTAACAGGACCGCTGAAAGACGGTCGATTTTATTGACGATCGATGACGGTTGCGTGACTGCATGGCCCGAACCGCCCTCGAATCGCGCCCCCGATCTTGTCGAATCCGCGCGGGGAGACTAGTGTAACCCCCTCACGACACGAGAGATGCCCCGCGACTCCGAATCGCGCGCATCGAGGAGACTCTGAAATGAGTGAAGGCGACATCCTGAAACGCGAACCGATCTATCAGGGCAAGGTCATCGACGTAGCCGTCGAGACAGTCGAACTCCCCGGCGGCAGTCAGGTCGACCTGGAGATGGTGCGCCATCCGGGCGGCGCGGCGGCCGTGGCGCTCGACGAGCAGGAGCGCGTCTGTCTGCTGCGTCAATTCCGTCACGCGGCCAGGGGCTGGATCTGGGAGCTGCCGGCGGGCCGACTCGATCCGGGCGAGACCCCGCTGTCGACCGCGCGCCGCGAGCTGGCCGAGGAGGCTGGCCTGCAGGCCGACGACTGGATCGATCTCGGTCCGATGTACAGCTCGCCCGGCATCTTCGACGAGGTCATCCATCTGTGGCTGGGGCGCGGTCTGACCGAACTGCCGCACGCCCACGAGCATGGCGAGGTGATCGAGATCCACTGGATGCCGCTGAGTCAGGCGCTCGACTGGTGCGACGACGGCACCATCACCGACGGCAAGACCCTGGTCGGACTCTATCGCGCCGGCGCCTATCTGCGCAGTCAGGCCGAGATGCTCTCGGAAGATCCGGGGTGTTGAAGACGTCTGTCGACTATCGGACCGGAAAATTCGCCTTGACGCGGCTGGTCCGGATCAGTCGCCCTCAGGCCGAGGGCGGCGTATAGCCGGACGGCGTCTCGGCCCCTTCGCCGAAGAAATAGCGCTCCATCTGTTCTTCGAGGAACCGGCGCGCCTTGGGATCCATCGGGCTGAGGCGATTTTCATTGATGAGCATGGTCTGATGGCGCAGCCAGTCCTGCCAGGCGGGTTTGGAGACCTGCTCGAAGATGCGCCGGCCCAGCTCGCCGGGGTATGTGGGGCGGTCGAGTCCCTCGGCCTCGCGGCCGAGTTTGATGCAGTGGACGGTACGGCTCATGGGCATCAGTTCCTCACTCAAGACAGCGTTCAGCACTCGGCGTCGAAACAGGCCAGGACCGACCGTGCCGGATTCGGGCTTCAGGCACGATTCAGATCGGCGAGGATCCGAGCGACAGGCGCGGGTAGCCCGAGTTCGCCAACCCGAACCAGTGGACTCCAGCACCAACCGACGCCGTCCTGAACCCGCGACGGATAGGCCTCAAGTTTGATTCGGGCCAGTTCGATTCTGAGATGATAGTGACTGAAGGTATGACGGCGCTCGGCGAGCCTTTCAACCCACTCGGGTCGAACGCCGAACCGATCCAGGCACCAATCGGCGATCGACGCGACGTCAGAGGCCGTGACATCGGTCTCGGGCAGACTCCAGAGTCCGCCCCAGATGCCGGTCGGCGGACGCCGTTCGAGCAGGATCTCGCCGGCCGGATCGAGGATGGCGAGTAGGGTGGTGGCGCGCGTCGGCAGTTCCTTGCGCGGACGCGGCGCCGGCAGCTCGCGTTGTCGTCCCTGGAGCTGAGCGACACAGCGCCCAGCGAGCGGGCAACGCGCACAATCCGGCCGCGCGCGGGTACAGAGCGTGGCCCCGAGATCCATCATTCCCTGATTGTAGGCGCCCGCGCGCACCCGAGGCGTACAGCGCTCGGCGAGCCGCCAGAGCTCGGCCAGCACCGCGCTCTGTCCCGGCCAGCCGTCGACGCCGAAGACGCGCGCCAGCACCCGCTTGACGTTGCCGTCGAGGATCGGATGACGCTGCCCGCACGCCAGCGACAGAATGGCCCCGGCCGTCGAGCGCCCGATGCCCGGCAGACTCTCGACCGCCGCGAAGTCCTCGGGAAAGACGCCGCCATGCCGCTCCCGGATCAGCACCGCCGCGCGATGCAGATTGCGTCCTCGCGCGTAGTAACCCAGCCCCGACCAATGCGCCAGCACGGCATCGAGTTCGGCTGCCGCCAGATCCGCAAGCGTCGGAAAGGACGCCATGAAGCGCTCGAAATAAGGGATGACCACGCTGACCTGCGTCTGTTGCAGCATGATCTCGGAGACCCAGACCCGATAGGGCGTGGGATCGTGCTGCCAGGGCAGGTCATGGCGACCGTGCCGGTCGAACCAGTCCAGCACGATGGATGCAAACTCCTCCGGTGACTGGGTCATGGTTGATCGCGAACGGGACGGTCGGGGAGGATCGGAAGCGCTCGGAGTTCAAGGATCCAAGCGAGAGCGGATTGGAGCGGGTGAAGGGAATCGAATCCGACTCCAAGGTTGTTGAGTCTAAATCGATTTTCCGAAACCCAAACCAGTCTCTGGACTGGCTGATGGACTAGTTTACCCTGCCAGCCGGAGCGTAGGCAACGAACTCATTCCAAGGCAAGCCATCGGCAGCCACGGACTGCCAATAAGCGTGATTGCATCCGTGGCCCCGTCGAATGGTCGTGCCATTCCGCGGCACGATTCCGTTTCAGCCTATCGGCATACCGATCAGGTCTGACCTCTTGGTGGCGTAACGCATTCGCTTCTCCCATTTACGTATCGTGTTCGGCTCCGCGCGTTGATTTCGTCATCAATGATGACAAATAAGGAGGCGGGAGAATCCGCATTTGTGACTGCCCCGCAGGGCGGGGCCTGTCATGGTGAGCGCATATCACTCACCGGAGTTCTCCATGCCTCCCGCTCGCATTCGGATTCTGTCTCATCTTGCCATTGTCTGTCTGCTGGCCGGTTTGTCGGCAGGCTGCGCGACAACGAATGGGAAACCCGATGGGACGGCCAGCGCCAACGTGGCGTCGGACCAGAACAAGCCGCCGGGCAATCCGGTGCCGGTCGTCAGGTACGGCCGCTACACCCTGGTGGAACTCGTTCCGGAAATACCGCAGCGCGACCTGATGCGGCAGGTCATCGACGTTACCATCCCGTCGGACGCGAACGCGTCGGTGGGCGACGCGATGCGGTATGTCCTGCTCCATTCCGGATATCGGCTGTGCGACGCCACGGCCGGGACCGGGGTGCTCTTCACCTCGCCGCTGCCGGCGGCGCACAGGCGTCTCGGGCCGCTGCTTCTGCGCGATGCCTTGCTGGTCCTGGCCGGCCCGGCCTGGGATCTCGCGGTTGACGACTCCAACCGGGAAGTCTGCCTTCACCATCGTCGGAGGCCCGTTGCCGGGGCATCCGAGGCGCCGTCCCCCGACGAGCCCCTGAAGCCGCTGCGGGCGGAGGATTCGGACTCGCCGGCGACATCCCATGGGGTGCTGCCATGAACGCCGAGGCATCCCTCTCGACACCGCGCCGCGCTTCCTGGACGCGCATCGCCGCCGCCTGGGCTGGCATCCTCAGCCTTGTGACAGCAGTGAACAGCGTGGGCCTGAGCAGGCTTTCCGACCGGGTACACGAGACGACGCGCACCGGGCAGATCGAACACATGACCGAGCACATGGCCACCCTCGAACAGAGGGTCGCCGCAGCAGAGCGCGGACTTGACGCGGTGAACCAGGCCAACCCGGGAGCGGATATCCAGAGCCTGCGGCAGCGCCTCGACGAGTTCGAAGCCGCGCAGGTCCACGTGGACCAGGCCGCCGAGTCGCGCGCGCTTCTGGAGCGCGTGCAGCGAATCGAGGCCAGGCTCGGCAGGCTCCGTTCGCCTGCGCCCACAGCCGCGCCTCGCCCTCGCCCAGCCCCGCCGGTCGAGACCACGCCACCCGAACCGCCGTTCGACGTCGTCGGCGTCGAATTGCGCGGCGGCGAACGATATCTCGCCATCTCGCCCAAGGGTGCCACCGACCTGCCACGGGTACGCCTGCTGCGCCAGGGCGACACCGAGGCCGGTTGGAAACTGGACGCCATCGAAGCCACCGGCGGCGTCTTCCGGATGGACGGGCGACTTCGGCGCATCCCGGTTCAGTTGGAGAAGTAACCATGGGCATGCGCTGCGGCCTCCTCGTCGCCCTGCTCGCCACCATCGGCACCGCCGGGTGGGCGCAACAGCAGGAGGACGTCCGCGACTCGCGGAACATCGCGAGTCAGGCGAGGGCCTCGACCGAGGCCCTGCTCGACGAGCGTTCCGCCCGCGACTGGGGCCTGAACGGCGAGGAGTGGACACGCTACCGGCGGATCATGCAGGGACCACTCGGCATCCACTCGCCCAACCTCGATCCGCTCACTGCACTGGGCATCGAGGCCCGCTCGGAAGAGGAGCGCAGGCGCTACGCCGAACTGCAGGTTCGGGTCGAGGCCCGCCGCGTCGAGAAGATGCTGGCCTACCAGCGGGCCTACGATGCGGCCTGGCAGCGCCTGTTTCCCGGCCAGCCGCGTGTGAGCCTGCCCGGCGCCAAGGCGCAGGGTGCCGGCAACACCGGCTCCGGGCGGCTGGCGGTCTTCGTCAAGGCGGAGTGCCCGGCATGCGACCAACGCGTGCGGCAGATGCAGGCCGCGGGGCTGGTGTTCGACCTCTACATGGTCGGCAGCCGCCAGGACGATGCCCGCATCCGCCAATGGGCGACCCGGGCCGGAATCGATCCCGCCCGGGTGCGGGCACGCACGATCACGCTCAATCACGATGCCGGGCGCTGGCTGTCTCTTGGCTTGCCCGGCGACCTGCCGGCCGTGGTGCGCGAGGTGAACGGCCAATGGCAGCGGCAATAGCCGCGCGGGCAGCGCTGGTGCTCATGCTGGGCGTCCAGGCCACGAGCGTACCTGCCCGGGAAGTGCCGCCGCCGGCCTACCAGATCGCCGCACATCAAGCGGGCGTGCCGTCGCCGGTCCTGTACGCCGTGGCCCTGCAGGAGAGCGGCGCCATGCTGCGCGGGCGCCTGATCCCCTGGCCGTGGACGCTCAACGTCGCCGGCACGCCACAGCGATACGCCACCCGCGCCAAAGCCTGTGCGGGGCTGCACCGGGCGCTCGCCCACACGCCGGCCAATCGCATCGACGCCGGCCTCGGCCAGATCAATCTCGGCTACCACGCGCATCGCTACACGCAGCCCTGCGAACTGCTGGACCCGTACCGCAACCTCGCCATCGCCGCGGAAATCCTGCGCGAACAGCACACGCCGGGCGAGGACTGGCTGCTTGCCATCGGCCGCTACCACCGGCCCGCCGGCGGGGCACCAGCGGCGCGCTACCGGCGCAGTGTGCACCGGCACCTGACCCGCGTGCTCGACCCCGGCGTTCCCGTTCCAACCCTCCAGGTCACCACGCCATGAACCACATCGTCCTCATCGCCGCCATCGGGCTGCTGTCCACGACCGCCGTCTTCGCCCAGACCGTCTCCGCGCCGCTGATCGTCGTCGAAGACCGCGGCGGCACCTCCGCGCTGCCGTACTACCAGTCCCTGAATCCCCGGCCGGATCAGGCCGCACCGCCGGCCTCGATGCCGGCCCCTCGCGTGGGCAATTCGGCCGACGCCGAAGCCGCCATGCTGCCGGTGCGCTCGACGCAACTGTCGCCGGGCGAGGTGCAGCGCCGCGTCATCCGGGCGCCGGGCCTGACGGCGCTGTTCCTGATCGGCGACGACGAGCGTTCGCGCGCCTGGCTGCGGCAGCGGCAGGCGACACTGCGCGAGCTGCAGGCCGTGGGCCTGGTGATCAACGTGGAGTCGATGGCCGCGCTGACGGCGCTGCGCAGGCTGGCTCCCGGCCTGACCCTCTCGCCGGCCTCCGGCGATGACCTGACCCAGCGCCTTGGCCTGCGCCACTACCCGGCGCTCATCACGTCCACCGGCATCGAGCCGTAGGTGCTCAAATGGCCCAACCGCATGCGGTCGAGGTTCTGCTGCGGCCAGCGGTGGAGCTTTATACCGTGGCGGTCTGCACCGGCGCCGCGATTCTGTGCCTGGTGGCACCGTGGTCACTCGCACTGAACCCGCTGCTCGGCCTGGGCTCGGCGCTGGCCTTCCTGACCTTCGGCGCGATTCGCCTGCGCGATGCCTGGGTGATCCTGCGCTATCGCCGCAACATCCGCCGCCTGCCGCACTACGTGATGACCAGCCGCGACGTGCCGGTGAGTCAGCAACGGCTGTTCGTCGGCCGGGGCTTTCGCTGGGAGCAGCGACACACGCACCGGCTGATGCAGACCTACCGGCCGGAGTTCCGCCGCTATGTCGAGCCGACGGCGATCTACCGGGCCGCCCGGCGGCTGGAGGAGCAGCTTGAGTTCGCGCCGTTTCCCGTCTCGACGCTGGCGCGCGCGCTGGCCTGGGACAGCCCGCTCAACCCGGCGCGACCGCTGCCGCCGGTCGGCGGAATGCCGCGCCTGCATGGCATCGAGCCGCACGAGGTCGACGTCACCCTGCCGCTGGGCGAGCGCGTCGGCCACACCCTGGTGCTGGGCACCACGCGCGTGGGCAAGACGCGGCTGGCCGAGTTGTTCATCACCCAGGACATCCGCCGCAAGGTCTGCGGCGAGCACGAGGTGGTGATCGTCTTCGACCCCAAGGGCGATGCGGACCTGTTGAAGCGCATGTACGTCGAGGCCAAGCGCGCCGGGCGCGAAGGCGAGTTCTACGTCTTCCATCTGGGCTGGCCGGACATCTCGGCGCGCTACAACGCCGTGGGCCGGTTCGGGCGGATCTCCGAGGTGGCCACGCGCATCGCCGGACAGCTCTCGGGCGAAGGCAACAGCGCCGCGTTCCGCGAGTTCGCCTGACGCTTCGTCAACATCATCGCGCGTGCCTTGGTCGAACTGGGGCAGCGGCCGGACTACCTGCTGATCCAGCGCCACGTCATCAACATCGACGCGCTGTTCATCGAGTACGCCCAGCACTACTTCGCCAGGAACGAGCCGAAGGCCTGGGAGGTCATCGTCCAGTTCGAAGCGAAGCTGAACGACAAGAACATCCCGCGCAACATGATCGGGCGCGAGAAGCGCGTGGTGGCCCTCGAACAGTACCTGTCCCAGGTGCGCATCTATGACCCGGTGCTCGACGGCCTGCGCAGCGCCGTGCGCTACGACCGGACGTACTTCGACAAGATCGTCGCTTCGCTGCTGCCGCTGCTGGAGAAGCTCACCACCGGCAAGATCGCGCAACTACTCGCACCGAACTATTCCGACCTGTCCGACCCGCGGCCGATCTTCGACTGGATGCAGGTCATCCGCAAACGTGCGGTGGTCTACGTGGGGCTGGATGCGCTGTCCGACGCCGAAGTCGCGGCGGCGGTGGGCAACTCGATGTTCAGCGATCTGGTCTCGGTCGCCGGGCACATCTACAAGTTCGGCATCGACGACGGGCTGCCCGGCGCCGCGGTGAGCGCCAAGATTCCGATCAACGTCCATGCCGACGAATTCAATGAACTCATGGGCGACGAGTTCATTCCGATGGTCAACAAGGGCGGCGGTGCCGGCGTGCAGGTGACGGCCTACACGCAGACCTTGAGCGACATCGAGGCCCGCATCGGCAACCGTGCCAAGGCCGGCCAGGTGGTCGGGAACTTCAACAATCTGTTCATGCTGCGCGTGCGCGAGACGGCCACCGCCGAGTTGCTGACGCGGCAACTGCCCAAGGTCGAGGTGTACGCCACCGCACTGATGAGCGGCGCCACCGACAGCTCAGACCCGCACGGCAATACCGCCTTCACGTCCAACACCCTGGACCGCATCAGCACGACCAGCGTGCCATTGATCGAGCCCGCGCATGTCGTGGCGCTGCCCAAGGGGCAATGCTTCGCGCTGATCGAGGGCGGCAACCTCTGGAAAGTCCGCATGCCGCTGCCGGCACCCGACCCCGACGAAGCCATGCCGAAGGATCTGCAGGAGCTGGCCGGCTACATGCGGCAGCACTACGTCGAGGCAGGAGACTGGTGGGAGAACCAAGGCATCCCCGGCCTGCAGGACAAGGCGCTGCCCGACGACCTGCTGGACGACTTCAAGCAGATGGCCGCCGCTGAAGAAGCCGAAGCATGAGCGATCCGGCCGTCGCGGCCCAGCGCCAGCAGCAACGACAGCAGGGGCTGATCGCCGGCCTGGTCACGCTGCCGTTCCGCTTCTTCGGCGTGCTGTGCGGCGCGCTGCTGCTGTGCATCCTGATCGAATGCGTCGGCATGCACTTCTTCTGGCCCGAGCAGGGCTGGCGCCACGCGCAGGGCATGCTGCACTACGAGTTGGATCAGCTCTCCACGCATTTCACGCGCAGCGCGCTGGTGCAGGAGCCGGGGCGCACCGCGCACCGGCTGGTCGAGCAGGGCTACGACTGGCTGTTCGTGAAAAGCGGCCTACTGGACTGGATACGCGACGCCTCGGCGCAAGCCAGCGCCGGCAGCCATCGCCCGACCAAGGATTTCCGCTACTACATCGGCTTGGTCTACGTGAACGTGGAGAGCTACCTGATCGCGGCGGCCTACACGACGCTGGTCTTCCTCGTGCGGCTGCTGGTGCTGTGCCTGACCCTGCCGCTGTTCCTGATGGCCGCCTTCGTCGGCCTCGTGGACGGGCTGGTGCGCCGGGACATCCGCCGCTTCGGTGCGGGCCGCGAATCGGGGTTCATCTATCACCGCGCCAGGGCCAGCCTGATCCCGCTGGCCGTGCTGCCGTGGGTGACTTACTTGGCACTGCCGGTCAGCGTGAACCCGCTGTTGATCCTGCTGCCCAGCGCGGTGCTGTTGGGGGTGGTGGTGTGCATTGCGGCGGCGACGTTCAAGAAGTATATGTAGATCACTCCGGCTGCCAGGCGCAATCTGCCCAGTGCGCTTCGTAGCGTTTCGCAAAGTCTTTCATCTCCCGGATGTTGACGGCAGGTTCGCGGCAGGCCCGGGCGCAGGTAGAAACGACATCCCGGTAGAACTCCGGAGCGACAGTCCTGATGCCGTCATAATTCATAAGCAAGTCCGGAAGACGCTCCGTGATATTTGCTCCGCGAGGTGCCATCACAATGCTCGGTGGCTCTCCATACGTATTGATCAACACGTATCGCCAGCTTGGGTCTGCGGCTCCCTGGCGAGGGACAATCTCACAGGGACGTGCGTCTCCGCCTTTGGAAATGGTTTCGTAGACCTCCTTGATGGCCTGGGGCTTGTGGGCCACCAGGACATAAGGCCCGGCCCCTACATAACTACCCATGCGTTCGTCGTATTCGATGCCGAGCAAGTCTTCCAGGTCAAAGCGTGCATGTCGGTCCAGGGGAGCCTTTCCCGAGGTGAACCATTGAAGTTCCCGCAGGGTGATCCCTGCACACTTGGCAACGTCTGCAGGCGAATTGGGCCAGCACGCCACGAGGTTCTTGGCGATTTCGGCTGCGTTGTCATAGTCACTGTCGGCCCAGAAATCATCATCCTCAACGATGTCCTTCGGTGCCTTCTCACCTGTCACCAGCCAAGTCCTGCCATCGAACCTGTCGAGGTTGAAATAACGGGGCTGATCGGGCGGCAGAGAGGTCTCCCAGGACGACATCCATGGACCGGGTTCCCAGTCGAGCCCACCTGTCATTGTTGGCACCGGTACTTGCGCCGGTAAGGCCAGCCACTGCTGGATTCTGTCCTCGACCTCGCGGCTGTTCACACCTCTGTGACCATCCCTGACACGAAAATCGTGGTCATTTTGAGCGTCCCGGCAAAGGGCCTGGATGGACCCGGTAAGAGACTGGTCTTTTCCGTCGTGCTTCCTCAGCAGCCACCGGCTGGAGTCCTGGGCTGAGCGCAGGGAAGCCGGAAGGGATTTCTCCTTGGCATCGGCGACCTCGACCTGGACTCCGATTTCCGCCATATCCCGTGCCAGTTCAGGGCTGGCTGTCGCGAGGTGGCGGTTGATCCGCAGAATGTCCGGTCGGCCACGCAAGCCCTCGGCGTTACGCCACGCATCCAAAAGAACATCCCGGAAGGCCCTGGGCTGATCGACCGGGGTAAAGGTCATCCACCGAATGGGCAACCCGGCAACGGTCAATCCATAGAGTATGAGGGGGCTGAGCCAGTACCGCTCGGCGTCCTTGACCTTGATCGGGTCCCGCACTGATACAACGCCATGCTCCGGATGGTGGAAAAGGAACTTGGCTATCGCAACGTAGAAATGATGCTCTCTTGGTGATGGCTGCGTCTGCTGATTCATGCCCCCCTCCTGGGGAAATGCGAGCTTTCCCCTAGAATTATCGTAGGCTCCCCGCTCTGCCAACAACCGGGCCAACAGCAGGGCGTGAGATAGCTCGGATCAATGATCTGGATTTCCTGAGCCAACCGTTATCTTTCCCGTTCAGTCAACACCCCAGAAGTTCATTTTGATCGCCAAGCGGTTCGTAGTATGCCTCGCTGAGCACACCAAGCGTGACGATGGCGGGAGCAGCATCGTCTTCTGAGTCATGGGCAAGCGCGCCGTCGAGCACGCGCACCCGGGTGCCCTCCTTGAACTCGTCGTGCTGTTGGAGCCGCAGCAGTGCGGGCGTCTTCGCTGGTAGATCACGCGCGCGCACGACTACAGCGTCCCAACTCGTCGGGCCGTGACGCCCGGTGATCTTCAACTCGACATCGCCGAAGCGTCCGTCATCCGAGACCACCTGCGTGGCACCGGTCCAATACGCGTCGCAGAGTTGGCGCACCCCGCAATAACGACACGTCTCGGTGTTCGGGTGTGCCGAAGGAGGATGCGCGGCCAACGCAGCTTCCGCTCCTTGCCGGCGCGCGAGGAGTTCACGACCGAACCCATCAATCTCCGACGCGCTCGGCGGTGCGACGTCGACATCCTGGTGCTCGTACGCGAGCACGAGCCGATCCACTACGCGCCCCGACGGGTTCAGTTCGTCGTCGAGCCGCCACATCACGGCGTACGCGCGGACCTGAAACTTGTGCGCCTCGTCAGTCGCGCCGGTCTTGAAGTCGGTGATCTCGCACGCGTTGTCGCCGAGAACAAGGAGATCGATCTTCCCCTTCCACCCGATGCTCTTCGCGTGGACCTCTACCTCGGGGTAGATCCCGTTCACGAGCGGGAGCCGTGGCGGTGGTCCGCCCGACTTCGGCGCTGACGCGGCAGGTGCTGGCGGAGCACTATTCGGCAACCGAAGTCGACTCAGCATCGACTGTACGCGCGCTCGAAGCGTCGGCACTTGGCCGCGCAGGGCCCGCTGTGCGTGCTCCATCAACGCGCCTGCGCGCGGGTTGTCGATATAGCGTTTGAGGATGCGCTCGACGCACTCCTCCACGAAGCGCGTGTATCCGCCGAGTTCCCGCAGCACCTGCGGCGCGCTCGGGTCGCTCAGCGAAGGCACGCCCGCTCGCATAAGCTGCTTCATGATGATCTCGAGCGCCAAGTGGACGACGCTGCCCGCCAGCGCAGAGACTTGGAGCTTCGGCGGGTAGCCTTGCCCGCCCCAAAGCTCCGGATACTCGGCAGAGCTGAGCGCCCAGCGCCGTGGGCACTCCTCGATCTCCGCGTACGTCGACACGCTCATCTCGGCCGGTGGAGCGGGCCACGTTGCCGGTGTGACGACGCGCCAGTGCGTCTTCTCGTTCGTGCTCACCGGGACTCCTCAGCCGAGCTTTTCGATGAGCTTCTGCGTGGCAAACGGGAGGTTGCGCCGCACGACCAATTCATCCTCGAGGTGGACGGTCAGCGACGTCGCGTACTCCATGATGTCCTTGAGGTCCGCGTCCGTCGGTTCGTTCGGCGTCAGCGGACCATGCAGCCCAATGGCGAACTGCGTGCCGCTCGCGTTCGTCACGAGGATAGGCGCAATGACGTCGCCGAGGCCCGCGACCGAGATCTTCTTGTCGCGCTCGAGTGTGAGCCCTTCGATGTCCTGCCGATCGAGGTCCTCGAACAGGAGGTTGGTCGAGTGCGCGACGCGATCCGGGCTCAGCGTCGGGGCCGAGTTGTTGAGGATGAACCGCAGCAAACTCGCCCCGAGATGGCGGTCGAGGAGGTCGTGCTCGAACTTGTTCTTGTAGCTGCGAAGGCAGCGGTAGCAGGAACGGTCACAGTTGTCCGGGCACACCTCAAGAAGCTTGAGCGCGTCCTCGAAGATCGGGAGCCCGATATCCCCAACGCGCTTCGCGAAGCCGGCGCCGCCGGGCAGTGTGTCGTAGATGTAGATCTCCGACTCAAGCCCCGCGCGGCCCTCTGGCGTGAGCGCTGGGCGGTACTCGGCTTGAAGTTCGTTCGCCTCCAACTCAAGCCGCGCGCACGCTGCCTTGGTCACCGCCTCGCAGATCGTGCGCAGCGCGACGTCGGTCGCGAGCACGCCGGGCACGAGCGTGATAGGCGCGTCGACGCGGATCGCGACGAGCAAGACGTCAGTGATGAAGTCCGTACCGAGGACCAAGCCCTTCGTCGCGCCTCCTCCGGGGCACATCGGCTCCTTGATGTCCGGATACGGTTTTCGGTGCGCCGCCGCGACGGTGCCCTTTGGGTTCGCAGTGGGCTCGATGAGCCCGCACTTGGTGCAGTACGTGTAGCCCTCCTCCCGCGGACCTCGGTTCGTTACGAGCAGGTGCTGCCGCGTGTGGTGGACCCGGAGGCGCTCGTTTAATTGCTTCCACTTCGAGGCGTCCGCGGGGGTCGGCGCCGTCAACTTCGCGCGGGTTGCGTAGCTCTTCGCGGGCATGTCGTCGGGCGAGGTGCCCTCCGGCTTGCCCACAGGGTGCGCGAAGCCAGGCGGGCGGAGCCACTGCGTGGCAGGGCCAAAGGTACCCACGCCACCGCACGCCTCGCAGTCCTTGGTCTCGCCACGCGAGCCATCCTCGAAGGTCGTGGTCTTCGCATAGTGGCACAAACTGCACTCGTAGTAGAGCCGCCGTCCCAGCCAGGCGCGGTATCGGTCATCGCGCATCGGCGAGTAGATTGCCTCGGAGGTCCAGAGCTTGTTGCCGATCCAGACCTCCTTGCCGGGCGCGTACTGCGAGAGCGCGATGGTGAGGCCCTGTGAAGGCGTGAACTGAAAAGCGGGCCGATACATCGTCGAGTTGACGGGGTCGAACACGTGGAACGTGGCGACGTCGGTCGGGAACGCGTAGCGAGGGAGAACACCCCGGTAGAGAAGCCGGTCGAGCAGGTTTTCGGAGGCTGGGTCACGCCCCGGCTTCTCCTCGCCCGCCTCATCAGGCGCCTCGAGCGCGGTGTCTGCGCTCGCAGCCGTAGACGCGTCCTCTGCGGCGCCGGGAGCGGGCGCGGCTGCCGGCGCAGACGCTGCCGCGCTTGCCGGAGGCTCGAACTCGATCGCCGCGTCGATCGGCTGCATCGTTTTTGGCACAAGTTCGTCGAGGAGGCGCTTCCGTTCTGCAGCCGAGAACTGCTGCGGGAGCCAAGCGTCGACCTCAGCGCGCAGGCTCTCCTCGTTCGCCTCGAGCCACTTCTTCAGGTCCCATCGGTTGAGCACCTTCGCGGACTTCTTGAAGTCAGCCACGGTGCCGAGCACCGCGAAGAGGTGCGGCTGCTCCTCAGGGTTGATGGTGGGCAGTTTGTCCTGGTGGTAGCGCTGCAGCAGGTATGCGGTGACGTGCCGTCGGATGATCTCGGCGTTGTCGAGCGTGAGGAGCGGATCGTCGACTGCGCCGCGGATCATCTGGTCGGGGTTCGAGAAGTAGTGCTCGTCATGGCTGTCCGCGCTGCCGAAGGCCGTGACGGTCGCAACGGCGTTCCCTCGACGACCGGCGCGACCCGCGCGCTGCTGGTAGTTCGCGCGCGCCGGCGGCATGTTCCGCAGCGACACACCCGAGAGCGATCCAATGTCGATACCGACCTCCATCGTCGTCGTACAGGAGAGCACGTCGATGGCCGGCCGATCATGGCCGGTCCCGTCGTTGCCGAGGTCCACGTCTTGGAAGAGCAACTCGTGCTCCTCCGCCTTCGAGAAGACCTCGTCGGCCTGCGCAGTGTTGAGCTGGGCGGTGTGCTCCGCGGCGATGAGCGCCATCGGCGGCGACGGCGGGACCTTCAGGGCATCGACGGTGCTCGCGCGGTAGTAGCCCTTACGCGCGACGAAGACCTTGTCGGTGTTCGGATCGATTGCCGTCGCGGTGGGCTGGCCGCAGTTCACGCAGGTCGTGCGCCCGGGGAACGGGCGCTGCGCCGTCTTGCACGACTGACAGTACGCCCATGGACCGCCGACGTAGAGCGAGAGTTCGCTGCCCTTCAGGTAGAACTTGTTCGGCGCGACCTGCTCTCCGAAGCGCTGAAGCAGCTTGGGTAGCCACTCCTTGTTGAAGAACGTTCGCGCGGGCTTGTCCGCGATGAGCCGGTCCATCTCGTCGAACTTGCCCGAGCGCGCCTGGTACTGCCGGCTCGAGTTGCGCCACGCGGGCGGCATCTGGCTCATCCACAGGCCGGCGCGGCCCCAGCACCGCATCCATGAGCGCGCGGTTGCCAGCTTCTGCTCTGGCGTGGTCGCGAAGCCAGGGATGTCCGGCAGCGCCTCGACCCATGTCGTGTGGTCGCCGCGCTCCCGGAGCGACGCGATCGCGAGCGCTTCGAGGCCGTAGTATCGGTCGCCCAGTGAGTTCACGATCGCGCGCAGCAACGACTCCGGTGGTCGCGATGCGCGCAACTTGCCCCAGAGCGGCATCAACGCCGCAGGGTTCGTCAGCGCCCCGCTCTTGATGGCGGCGTCCACGTCGAGTTCGTCCTGGAAGCTCTCGCCCGCCTTTAGCTCTGGCCGGAGCCTTACGCCCAACTCCTTCGCTGCGATGAGCACGCCGAAGTACAGGTCGTCGAGCGAGAGGTACGGGGCGATCGCGGCCGTATTCGACAGCCGCTCGTAGCCCGCGACGATGAGGGGGCGGATCGCGTCCTGCGTCGAGTAGGTCTGCAGGTTCGGTGCGAGGCGCGCCGCCGTCTGTCGCGAGTCAGAGAAGATGAGGACCTTGCGCCCGCGCAGCGGCGCGAGGCGGGTCGCGGGCACTGGGCTCGGGGGCTGCACTTGGATCTGCTTCGCGATGAGCGCTTGGAATGGCTGGTCGCCCTTAGTCTGGTGATCCTGGACGGACGTGCGCCCAAACGCCGCGCGCTCTCCGCATACGGCGCAGGGCCGGAACTCGCCCGGGTTCGCATCCTGCGGCTCATCGTCCGTCACGGGCTGGGTCCGCCCCGCTCGGATGTAGACCTTCCTATTCCGTGTTCCGAGCTTCTGCGGGTTCAGCCGGCCAGTGATCAGGTCATACTCAGCGGGTTCCGCCAAGTCATTGAAGACGGGCTTCTCGAGGAGAATGTCGAGCGGAGATATCTCATCGACGAATCCAGCCAACGTTCGAAACGCGCCACCGGGCTCCGCCCAGAGAAAGTCCGGGTTATCGACATTGTTGGTGTACGCGCGAGCGTGCGCGGTCCCGCAGTTCCGGCATGTGAACAGTTCCAGCACTCGGGCCCCGCAGTCACACGTGTCGCGCGGTTGGCTGTAGAGTTTGCCCGCAGGGCCTCCACGCTGAGCCACCGGGAGGCTGGTGCAGTTCGGGTCCATGCAGACCCAGAGGCCCGCGAGACCACGGTAGAACGAGTGGACGCGACACGGCAGCAGGCCTGGCTCCGTCGGGTCCCTGCGCGCCACGCTGCCCAGCGCGATGAGGTTTGTCACCGCTCGAGCGGCGACGTCTGCCGCGACGCCCGCCTCGAAGAGCCTAGCGCCTAGTTCGTCGACCGGCTGCGCCTCCTTCATTGTCGAGTTGACAAGCCTCGACATCGGACCGAACGACTCTAAGGCCTTGTACAGTGAGGGCTGTAAGTCCCACGGCGGCGCAATCCCACGATACTTGAGGAAGCTCTCGATCACCTTGACGCGGTCAGGATCGTTGGTGGCCTCGTAGAAGTCGTTGAGGTCAAATGCATCAAGGGCAGTGGCGTCCGCAGCCGTCCCCTTCGCGGCGCCGGGCCGCTCGAGGAGGTCACCCTGCACCTTGTGGAAGTCGGCGGGATCCTTGCCGGTGAGCTGCGCGCCGAAGTCGACGGCGTAGTCCGCGTCCTTGAAACTGGCGCTCGTGCAGATCACCTGAAGGCGCTCTGGCGGGATGCCGAGCCGTGTGCGCAGGCGCCGGATGAGCAGCGCCACCTCGGCGCCCTGCGCACCTCGATAGAGGTGGGCCTCATCGATGACAAGGAGGAAGCGTTCGTCAGGGTTCTTCTCCAGCCATTCGCGCGTGCGATCGAAGATAGGCCGCTCGAGCGGGCGCATCAGCATGTACTCGAGCATCGAGTAGTTCGTGACGAGCACATCGGGCGGCGCTGCGTGGACCTCGTGGCGCGTGACGAGTTCAGGGTCCTCCGGGAGGGTGATGCAGCGCTTAAAGTCGCCGTTCTTGTCGAGCCAGCGACCCTTGCCGTACCACGCCGCGAGATCAGGCTTCGCTGGCCACTTGCCGCGCTCCTTCAGTTCGTCCACGAGGTGCGTGGCCGCCGCTTGCTCCGGAGACGGAGGGCCCGAAGCGACCTCAAGAGCCTTCACGTAGTACTTCCCGATCGGCTTCAGGCGGTCTTGGTCTTTGTCCTTGTCACGAACGCCGGGGTACAGCGTGCGACTGGTGTAGCGCGCGAAGCAGGCGGGGCGCCCGGACCAGCCGACGAAGCGCTGGACGATGCGCGGATCGCCCAGCAGCAGCCGGAGGCGTCCGAGTTGATCGTTGACGAGTGCGTTCATCGGATAGAGCACCATCGCGCGCACGGCGCTAGTCTCGCCGAACTCCTTACCCTTGGCCTTGGCTTCGGTGGCGAGTTTGCCGAGGATTGGCAAGAGGAAGCACTCGGTCTTTCCCGAGCCGGTGCCGGTCATCACCACGAGGCTGTGCCCTTCGACGAGTGAAAGCTGTGTCGAGAGTGCTTGGTGCTGGTAGGGCGGGTTGTGGATCAGCAGCCCGAGATCGCCCTGAGGCGCCGAGACCGACGTAAAGATGTCGAGCGCCGCTGCCGGAAGGCCGAGTTCTGCGAACTTCTTTCCCGGCTTGTAGCGTGGTGTGCTCTCTAGGTACGGGCGCTGGTGGATGACGCCGATCTGGTCAAGAAGCGCGCTGCGCTGAACGACAAGCGTCGGATGGCTCACATGGTACGTGGCCTCGATGTAGTCGCGCAGAGCGCGGTGGAGTTGCTGGGTCGTCTCGCCAATGGTCAGCGCCATATCATCCTCTTTCTCTCAAACATGTTCCCGCGGTTGGATCTTTCGATTTCATCGCCGCCATGGCACTACGCCGCATGAACTCTTCGTCAAGCGCTTGCCAGTACGGTTCGTACAGTTTGAGCAGTTCTGTCGGGCGCATAACCGCCAACCCAAAGGCATCGAGTTCAATGCGGTGCTTCCAAAATGTTCGCCGGTCTGTTGTCAAAAAGACCGGGACGTTCGCGATCAAGGCCTCAGCGGCAACCATCCTGTCACCCTCATCCGGAAGAAATGACAGCGGGCCTGTTGCGGAATGGATCTCGTCCATAGACGTCACGCCTAACCCACGGAGCAGCAGCGGCGACACCCGAATGCGTCGACGAGCGAACAACAGTCCCTTCGCGATACCAGGATAGACTTCGTCGGACCAGTCATCATGGTGGCCACGAAAGAAGCCAAGCAGCGATAAGAGCCTCATGCCTTTGACTCCATCGGCGAGACTCGCTTCCCCTTGGGCAGCCCGGGAAACCAGCCAGGGATAGCCAGAACGATCCTCGAATTCCTTGTACAGAATGCCGAGGTCTATGAGGTCGTTCGCTAATTCACCGCCATACCTCTCCGTGAGGTCGGCGACTGCTTCGTCATCCCACGTAATGGAACCCTCCGACGCAATCCGGCGGTCGACCCAGTCAAGATTCTGTAGAACGCATGTGTCAAGCAGTTGGGGTTCGGGTGGACAGAGTTCCTGCTCGATGATCTCGATACGGCGCGCGGCATCGACTTCTTGCTCAAGCCTCACTTTAAGCG